>NC_016641.1:1762500-3202798 GCF_000235585.1 Paenibacillus terrae HPL-003 | reverse complement strand
TAGTCCTTCCATTGCCGTACATCTGTTCCGCCTCTGGTAATACCTTCAGAGTTTGCAGGATTCACATAATAAGCCCACGCTTCCATGCTATATTCGGTGTAGGATTGGGTAGCGCTAGCTTCCAATGATGAAGCGGTTGCGCTTTTATTCTGAACAGCCGTATCCAGCGTTCGAATAGGCAATTGTATGGCTTTTTCCCCACGCAGGAAAGCTTCGGGGTTCAAATCCTTGCCATCCTTGCGAACTTCAAAATGAAGATGTGCTCCATCCCCGCCTTCACTGCTATTCTTGTGACCCGAGTTCCATCCTATAGCAATCGGATCTCCAGCCTTCACATGATCTCCAACCTTGACCATCATGGCATGGGGTTTCAAATGACCATAACGGGTCGTCCAGCCATTGCCGTGATCAATATATACAGCGTGACCGTAACCCTTTACGGCACCAGCCGCAGTGATTTTCCCAGCCCATACGGCATGGATGGTATCTTCCTTGTCACAGGCCAGGTCCACGCCCTTGTGATGAGGGCGCTTGGAGTTCACTGAATGGTGACGGCTGGTAACCAGCATGCCCTGAATGTGATTCGAATCAGTAACATGTTCACGCATTTTTGCACTTGAAAGGATCGGCATGGACATAGGCAGATTAGAGAGGCGGGCTATCTCGCTAATCTTTATTGCTTCCTGTTCACTTGTTAGTTGGGTCACACCATCAATGGACAAAAAGTCTTTAACGGACGTATCTTTTACATATTGAATGACGTCTTGGTTTGGCCGCGATCCGCGAACATAGGACATTTTGTCCAGTTCAACAATGACGCGTGGCTTACGGCCCAAAGCCTGTACACGCTTCATCATGGATTCAAACGATTGGTTAGAGAGGTTACGTACATCGGATACAAAAGTCATTTTTTCATCTCCTATCTAAATTTTTCCATGGCCCATTCTATGAACCGGTTTAAAAATACAACGGCTTCCGCACGTGTAATACATTTTTCAGGCTCCAGCATATTGTTTTCATAGAGTGGAAATACGCAGCTTCCGTTTAGGAACTGCTCACTCATCAAGTCCATAACAGCCTGCTCATACCATTGGCCTGAGAAGGTACTCCGATCCTGTATAGTTCTCTGTGGATACGCACTGCTCTCCAATCCATGGTCGGTATATCTGTTATAAATATCCACCCGCATCTGTTGCAGAAGAACAAGAAACTGTGCTCGTTTTATACGAACATCCGGAAAGAAACGATCATGATAGCGGGCGTGAGCAGTGCTTGCAACAACGGTCTCCTGTTTGAATTGCACCCTTCCGGCATCACGATAGTTATATCCGACAATGGCAGTAAATCCGTTATAGTTGAAGGGAAGGTATACAATTCCTTGATAAATCGCAAATACATCCTGTCTGAAGCCGAATGCCTTCTTAATAGCTTCACTTGGAACTTCTCCCGCCAGAATCTGCACAGGCAGCCGCTTGAGCTTGGTTCCCAGAACCGTGACCGTCTCCGGCTGATATTTCATTTGGCTTTGATAATCAGCCGCCATGGACAAGGCCGCAGAAGGCAGGGAAATCGCACTTTCGTCCGTCTCAACATAAGGCCTATGAACACAGCCATCCTTCTGATAAGCGGGTCTGCCATACGCGATGCATACCACCTCAAGTCCGCCAGACAGAGGATGGGGCATCGTTATCTTTTCGTTCTCCACTTTTTCAGGCTGCACCTGAACTCCATCGATGAGAACAAAAACCGGATTTTCAATATGCACCTGATAGCCAGGAATGGCAAACTCCTGTTGGCCATCGAACGTGACATAGCGCTTGATCATGCGTTCATGTCCTTGTTCAAAAGTGTCGTAGGGCAGCCCCTCTATAAAGCTTTGCTCGCTTGGAGCATCCAGACCTAATCGTGCCATATCCAGCATATCTCTATAAAACCAATCCAGCGGGTCTACATCAATCCAGCGTTTCATCTCAATGCCCCCTTAGAATCCGGTCCACATACCTGTAAGACCTCATCAAAAAGGTGATTCCCTCTGCCCGGGTACAGCTCTCGTCCGGCCTGAAATAAGGGCTATCCTCGCCTTCAGCCGCATGGATGGTAACCATACCACGCTGCTCCATTTCCTCGATATAGCTGGATGCCCAATGGCCTTTGAGGTCCATAAATTGGCTTTTGCTGTGGGAATCATCACTTTGCTTGCGAATAAGTGACATTTGGACTTGGATGATATATTTAGTCTCCATCTCCGCCGTTTGAATATCTGGTTGACCTGTTACTATCCCTAGGTAAATCGTGCCTTTTTCATCATAATACTTGTGCTCCGAGCCTATAAAAGATAGCCAGTCTGCGTATTCCTTTTTAGAGTAGAATAAAAGTGTTAGGGTAGCTGAATAATGTGAGGTTCCACGATTGACCAAACCTGCCGAGTGGGAAAACGTCTCATGAACATATGATTTCAGATTCGGAGCCGGTGGCTTATACTCATTGATTAGCTTAGCCTTGACCTCGACAAAACGAATTCCATTATCGTAAAACAGTCGCTTTTTGTAGACCATATCTTCTGATTTATGGGGACTTTGCTGAGTCAAATGTATACCTCCTGTCATTAAAAATGATGTTTTGCTCCGCTACGACGGATGATGGATTAATAAGATGTACTGCTACGATAAGCAGTGGTCGGATTCATAAGAAGTTGATCCCGCAAGCTTCCCACTCTACCGTTTTTAAGACCTCTTCCCAGCCTGTTACCCATCGTCTCCAGTTGGGTCGGACTTACGTTATTCGTAACATTAGGCAATGTCATATGGACAACAACATCACCGGAGTTGATCGTATACGATGGCTGCACGTTTGTACGTGTCAGATATTCATTTTGGGTCAGCTCCGTAACGCCCCCTGGCATATGAAACGTTCCCGCTAATGATTCCATCCCAGCCCATATCCCCAATTGGGTTTGCAGGGACTGCCCTCTCCATTCGCTGTACTGCTCTTGGAATTTGCATGAGGCTTCCGGCCTCATATGAAATATACGCTGATAACTGAGTACACTTTGCAAGTCCTGGGCTTGGTGCCTACGCATACGGATGTACTCCATAGTGCCTGCTCGTACATCTGCTGTATCATCATTTAGCGACTTCCAGCTTTGAGCTCTCTGCAGCTTGCTCACATTTTCATTCATAGGGAGGGCCTGCAACTCCGCTTTACCATTCATCTCATGTTGCATACTTTGACTCGGAACTGCTGATAGCTGATCCGGTTCTTGCTGGTTTGCTTCCGGCCTTGTCCTAAAATTTAAAAAGGTACTTAACGTACGCTTGTGTTCCTCCAAACGTTCAAAACGTACATCCAATCCCTGCCTCTTCTCCCTAGAAGGATGCTTTAGTGTCTGAATAAATGCCTGTAGCTCCGCAAGCACATCAGTCTCTAAATTACCCATACATTCACCACCCTTTATAAAATGAAACTCCCGCCTCTCCATACGGAGCAGAGCAGGAGTGTCCTTCAACCAAGCATATTGGCCAAAAATGCCATATCTTCTTCGTCCGCTATCTTATAGCTGCCCATATATGAGCCGTCTTCCCTGACTTCTTCACGGCCTGTATGGCGGGTATCCGACCGATCCATTTGATCAGCCTCGCTCCATAGCCCAAAGGCAGACATAGAGGATACTTTAATTGTAAATTCGATATGGTCATGACACTGCTCCAGATAGTAGCCCAACTGAGGGAGGGTAAGGTCCCAAACCTGGTGCTTATCCAGGTGACAATAATGGGCCAGCTTAAAAAAAAGATTCGCCCAGTCAATGGGAGCTTGCCGGTCATACTCCAGTTCCTCATCCTCAGAGGCTACATGGACTTTTTTATTCCATTCAGTCCGATCATGGCATCAATAATTTGCTTGGCCGTTTCGAGGTCAACATACTCTTCCAAATGCTCAGGAGTCATCCAGCTATAATAAGGCTTGAAGCCCATCATCAGCACATCGATCAGCTCATGATAACGATCCGTACCTTCCGGATCATCCGGGATCAGATTTGCAATAATAATACCGGAATCAATAGCATTCAGCTTTTTAATCAGCTTGCGCGCATCCTTTAACCCAAGCGGGGGCAAATAATACGTTTTACCGTCACGTAGACGCACCTGTTCATCTTCTTCAAAGAATGCTTTTTCTCTGATCTGAGCTTCTTCTTCTGTCAAAATCTCCTTTGCATCTTCCGCAACTTCAGCTGACTTGGGAAGCTCATTTTTAGATGGAATGGTGAGCTCTCTATCGTTCATTCTGAACACACATCCTTACGTATCAGTTGTTAACAGATGCCGATGCGACCTCATAGCGCTTGATCGTACCTAGCTTGTTATCAAAGCGTTCCGGATCAATGACCGTCAAGGTCACACTATGCGTAGACGCCTGCTGGCGCTGAGCATCAATCGTGAAATTGGATTTCACGCGACATTGATACAATTCCGTTTGGTATCCCTGTACAGAACCGTCCTTTTGCTCAAAACGGCCATCATGAACCAGATGAACCGTCAACGGTAAATCCCTGCTCGAAATATCCAGAACATCCACCACTTCATTGCGTTTATAATTTACATAAATGGCTACATCCTTTAACGCCGTATGGAAAATCAGCTTTCCACCATCAACAAGGTACTGCTCCTCGGTAGGGATTCCGGTGGACAATCGTTTGAGAAGCTTGTTTCCTGTTAACGTACGCACTGAAATTTCAGGCGTGGTGTACAGCGAGGTGCCAAAGACAAGCTCTGCCTCACACTTCCCGTTCACTTCCTGAATCACGTGCTTCTCTTCCAGTTCCCACACAAATCCATCGTCATCCTGCTGGACTCCACTCAAAGCGACAGGATAGACAATCACTACTTTTTTCCCGGCCAACGCTGCATCGAACACTGCCTTATTACCTGTCACGGTAACTTCTGTGGTTACATCTGTGCCTGTAATTACATCCTCGTAAGCCTTCATAGCAGGGCTTGTCGCTGCGGCTTCTGTGAGCAGCACCTGGTATGGGGATTCCCCCGGAACCGTCACCGTTTCCGTTACCAGTCGGTAAGACACTCCGCTAACACCTTCACGTAGCTTGGAACCAAGGACGAGACGGACCAGATTTAAGTCAAATTTGGCATCTTGAGCTGTAATATCAATCGTTTTTTTACGAAGCAATGCATCCAAGGGTACACTGGAATCTCCACCCTCGATATCCTGCATATCAAGTTGGATGTCCAGAAGCATGTTGTTCAGTGTTCCAATCGTGATGAGTTCATCACTATTCGGAATTTTAGCCATAAACTTGCCCGCACCTTTAATCAACATTTTTTTGTTCTTCGTTATTCCCATCTTCCAAAACCTCCAGTTTATTATTCCATTCCAATGGCATCCCGATTTTGAGCAAACCACCTTCCTGACGATATCAATATAAGTGAAGCATTTGAGGTTTTAACTGTAGCGACGTACTTGATCTCCTTCATTGCCTTCGTTTCTTCATACAGGGTCTACAGCCCTCAATAGACGACCTTGGAATATGCTGCTGCCGTTTGGACTGTTCAAGCTCATGTGGATCAACAAGGCTCCCGGACTGATCTATAATTTTACCTGTAAGTTCAGCGATACAATGCAGGCATAGCAAGGCTTCTCCTGCCATTTTCTCCTGTTTAAAACTTTCTCTGGCCCTTGGTGTCACATAGCGAAATTTGCATCGGGTGCATGGGATAAACTGCGTCATTCCTGTAGCCTCCTTCATAGCAAAAGGTTTGATTTCAATATAAGCGACTGTGAGCTTCATTTAACGATTCATCTATATACAGGAATGAAAACGATTACATTTAGTACAAAAAAAGAGGAGCATTCCCAGGCCAATTATGGCTTGAGAGTTTGCCCCTCCTCTTCTTTAAAGCGAAAGTTGCGTGCGATGTACAATATCGGTGTACCCGCCGCGGTTAGTACAAATTTTAAGATATAGGTGGTGAACAGTAGCTCCAGCCATATTCCCCATTCATAGCCGTAAAAGGCGATGCTGCAAAAAATGAGCGTATCAATAAACGAGCTAATCATCGTACTGCCATTGCCGCGAATCCAGAGCTGGTGACGTTCCGGGAAAAACTTGCGAATCCACGAGTATAGACGAACGTCCAGCAATTGGCTAACCGCATAGGCCGTCAGGCTGGCAAGCGCAAGTCTTGGTAATAGTCCGAATAATTGCTGCATCGGCGCCTGGGCAAAATCGGTTGCATTAGGCTGGAACACCAGCGCCATCTGCATCGTTAGCGTCGTCATGATTAAGGTGAAAAATCCGAACCACACAGCTTTACGCGCCTCTTTAGGCCCATATTTCTCATTCAGCAAATCGCTGGCCATGTACATAGAGACATACATTGTATTTCCCAATGTCGTCGTAATGCCGAGCAAATCAATGGTTTTGGTTACCTGAATGTTGGCAAGTACGGTAGCCACACCAATCCAGGCGTACAACCCTTTTTTACCGAACAAACGATAACATAATAAAAAGAACATAAAATTGACGAGGACAAAGGCTGCCCCCCATAGCAAATTAAACATGAAATCCTCCTAGTTTTGATAGCGCGGGATGGTTGCGAACCGCGGTTCATCCGGAGCAAGCCGGAAAAACATTATCTTAATGTATCACAGATTACGATTCATGAACAGCTATAACTTAAATAGATAAAACAGCACAAAGAGCCGGCCTTATGACCGACTCAGAGTATTGACATACACGCAGATACTTCTACCCCACAAGCCTGCTCCCCAAACTGTGAAGAGAGTTCCTAACGTCCCAATTAGGAGCTTACCGTCGTATCTAAATCCATACCATGATCGTTGAACACATCCTGATCATTCTCCTTGAGCACCTTGCCTGAAATGAGTCCTGCCGTAATAGAATCATTGACATTCAGTGCTGTGCGTCCCATATCGATCAGTGGCTCAACCGAAATAAGCAATCCCGCCAAGGCTACGGGCAAGTTCATGGTCGAAAGCACGATCAGAGAAGCGAAGGTAGCACCACCGCCTACACCCGCCACGCCGAAGGAACTGACCGTAACGACCAGAATGAGCGTGAGGATAAAATCCCAGCTCGTCGGATCTATGCCCACGGTTGGCGCAATCATAACCGCCAGCATGGCCGGATAAATACCTGCACAACCATTTTGTCCAATGGTCGCTCCCAAGGTGGCAGACAGATTCGCGATGCCATCCGACACACCAAGCTTTTTCGTTTGCGTTTCAACATTCAACGGAATAGTTGCCGCACTGGAACGGGATGTAAAAGCAAAAACCAGCGTAGGCAATACCTTTTTCACATACGTTACCGGGTTATAGCCAAACAGAGCCAGCAAAATAAGATGAATGACGAACATGACCAACAGAGCCACATAAGAAGCGAGTACAAACTTGATCAGCTTCAAGATTTCATCCGGATTCGTCGTGGCTACAACTTTAGTAATCAGCGCCAAAATACCGTAAGGCGTCAATCTCAGCACCAGCGTCACAATCCGCATCACTACAGCGTACACGGCGTCGATTACTTTACGAAAGGTTTGCGCCTGCTCTGGCTTTTTACGATCCAGTCCAAGCACGGCTACCCCGATAAAAGCGGAGAAAATCACTACTGCCAGCGTCGAAGTACGACGTGCTCCCGTCATATCCTCAAAAGGATTGGATGGAATAAATTCCAGCACCTGCTGTGGAATCGTCATATCCTGAACTGTTCCAAGACGCTCCTCCATCTTCAAGCCCTGTGCTTGTTCCTTTTCCCCACTTTGAATCTCAATCGCTTTAAGATCGAACGACAAGCTGGTCACAATACTGACCGAAGCGGCAATAGCCGTTGTAATCAGCAGTACTGCAATAATAGACACGCTTATTTTGCCAAGGTTCTGTCTTCCCTTCAAATTCATAATAGCCGAAATGATCGACACCATGATGAGCGGAATAACTACCATTTGCAGCAAACGGACATAACCATTGCCTGCGAGGTTGAACCAATCGACCGATTTTGTAATGACCTCTGAGCCCGCCCCATAGGCGTATTGAAGAATAGCCCCGTAGATCAGCCCGAAGCCCAGCCCGGCAAATACTCTTTTTGTAAAGGAAATGCGCTTTTTCTGCATCCAGACCAACACGCCGAGCAGTGCAAGCAGCACAAGCACATTCAAAATAATAAAGAAGGTATCCATATATTTTTCCTCCAGACAGATGATATTTTATGAAGTGACCCTTCAATCCGTAAATTACTATATCACAAAGCCAACTATCTTTGTAGGTTTTGTTTAAATAAATAGGTTGAAACCAGCATAGCTTTGGGGGATTACATTGAGAACGCAAAAAGGCAAGTCTTCCTGTTTCGAAGACTTGCCTTTTGTTGAATCTAACGATTGATCTTAGATTATACGTAAAATCTTTTGTTGTCGTTAGACAATTACTGTATAAAAAAGCTCCTGTTCCTTAATCACTTTATGCTGGTTTCCAGCAGGCTCCATCTCACTAAACTGAGCTACGTTCGTAACAATAACAGGTGTAATCGTTTCGTAACCAGCCTTACGAATTTCCGCCAGATCAAACTCCAGCAAGAGATCGCCTACCTTTACTCGATCCCCTGCTTTCACATGAGGAGTAAAATGAAGGCCTTTCAGCTTAACCGTATCCATCCCAACGTGTATGAGCATTTCAAGCCCGGAATCACTCACCAAACCTATGGCATGTCCACTTTTGGCAATGGAGAATACTGTACCTTCAACTGGAGAAACAACGCGACCTTCAGATGGCTCAATAGCCCAACCTCTACCCATGATTTCCTGAGAAAAAGCAGGGTCATTGACTTCACTGAGCGGCTTAACCTCACCCATAATCGGGCTGTATACCGGGATTTTCTCACCTTTTGGCAGTGAGGCTACTGTAGATTCTGCTACTTCCTCAGTAGTGGCCTCTCCAGCAGCATCTGTTGTTGCTTGTGGTGCTTCTTCTTTCTTTTCATCTGTAAAGCCGATCAAATAAGTAACCAATGTAGCAACCACAAATGCAATAATGAGACCAAGAATTGCGTACAAGAAAGTCGGTCCGATAAACATCGCCAGACCAGGCAAACCAACTAATCCACCCATAACATACGCTTTTGTACCAAACAAGCTCATGAAGCCCCCACCGACGGCTCCGCCGATCAACGCTGCAGTAAATGGTTTTTTAAACCGCATGTTTACACCATACATCGCAGGCTCCGTTACACCCATAATAGCTGTCAAACTCGTGGAGAAAGCCACGGTTTTAACTTTGTCATTTTTGGATTTCAAGAATACGCCGAGTGCAGCACCAGCCTGAGCCAGGTTAGCTGCTCCCATAATCGGAATCATGTAGTCAAAGCCCAACGTTGCAATCGAACCAATCATAATAGGAACCAACGCATAGTGCATACCTGTCATGATGATCAGGGAGAAGGTACCGCCGAGCAGCAGACCTGCAAGTGCACCTGTGTTTTCAAATAGCCAGGAAATACCGCCCGACAGGCCATTCCCAATAATAGAGCCCAGCGGACCTACTGCAATCAACGTCAAAGGTACAATAATCAACAGAGTCAGTGTCGGAACAACAAGCAGCTTCAGTGATGCATGCGTATACTTATCAATGAATTTTTCCACATAGGACGCCAGCCAGATCGCGATAACGATTGGAATAACGGTCGAAGAATAAGTGGCCGCTGTCACCGGAAGACCGATGAAGCTAACCTTCACATTGGATGCCAGCAATGCCGTAATCGTCGGATGCAAAATCGAGGCGCCTATCGCGGCCGCGATAAACATGTTACTTCCCAGTTTTCTAGCAGCACTCACAGCCAGAATAATCGGCAGGAAATAGAATGCTCCGTCCCCTATTGCCGCTAAAATCGTATAGGTTTGACTCTTATCGGACATCCAGTTCATTGCCACCAATAGAGCAATGATCCCTTTGATCATACCTGCACCGGTGATCGCCGGCAAAATAGGTGTAAACATACCAGCAATAAAATCAAACAGACTGCTGATTGGGTTTTGTTTTTTCTTGGCTGCATTGCTTGCGCCTGTTTCACTTTGTGGTGCCTTGGACATGTTGCTCACCAACGATTTGTACACGTTAGCTACATCATTACCGATAATAACCTGAAACTGGCCGCCGCTTTCCATCACTCCCATGACGCCGTCCGTTTTCTGCAGTTGCTCTTTCTGAGCTTTCTTATCATCATGAAGATTGAAACGCAGACGGGTCATGCAGTGAACTACCTGCTCAACATTCTCTTCACCACCGACCAGTGTAAGTATCTCTTTGGATAATTGATTTCGATCCATGAGGGTTCCTCTTTTCATTTAAAGTATAAAATGCGCAAATTGGCAATAAAAAAACCTGAATACAGAAAGCAGACAGCTTTATAAAAAGCCAATCTTCTTTCAGCATTCAGGTTTTGCCTTCTGGTTTGGAAGTAGCAATCCTAAATCTCTGATCGTTGATAAATCATTGATTATTAATGATACGTTCGATATGAATGGTGAGATACAACATCTCATCCTGGGACAAGCTCCGACCATAGATTTTAGCCGTGTAATCCCTTATTTTTTCCGCACAGGCATAAGCACTCTTATACTGCACCTTAACCATATCATGAAGGGAATTATCTGCATTTTGTACAGGAGTCCCATTCATTACCCGTTGAGCAAAAAATTTGAGATGTGTAATAAAGCGGTAATAGGTTAACGACTCTTCATCCAGCTCTATTACAAAAAAGCGGCTTACAATGTTAATAATGTCCTTGACGATGTTAGTCAGGGCTACTGTTTCGCGCATTTCGCTGTTGAGCTGTGCATTCACCAAATGCAGAGCGATGAACGCTCCTTCATCATCCGGAAGCGTAACTCCCAGCTTGTCCTGAATCATGTGTAGTGCTTTGGTCCCAATTGAGAATTCCTTGCGGTACATTCGTTTGATTTCCCAGAAAAGGGCGTTTTTTATATCCATCCCCAAACGATAACGCTCTATGGCAAAATGGATATGATCCGTCAGTGAAATATAGATGCTGTCATGCAATTCCACACCAAGTATCGTTTTGGCATATTGAATGATCTCATCAGAAATTTCAACATATTCAATAGGGATATCAGACATCAGGGTCATCAGCTTGCGGGAAACCTCGGTACTTTCAAGTTTAAAGATTTTCTCGATTTTCCCTTCATCAATCTCATCACCTGCGCTTTTCTTAAAAGCAATGCCTCTTCCCATAATGACTAATTCTTTCTGCTGTTCATCAATGACCGTTACGACATTGTTATTCAGCACCTTTGCTATCTTCATTCCATCACCTTAGGCCGCTTGGAGTAGTAAAAAAGGCAATACCAAAACTGACACTTAGTGCCTGCTTATGGTTTTGCCTGATGTGATCAGTAACAATCCACGAATGTGCAGTTTTGAATAACTGCCATCATAATATCATATAAGAACTGAACTGACAAGTTTTTTTGTAAACACTTTCATTAGGCCTCTAGGCGATAGGAGCACCAAATCACTGACGTTAATCAGCATGACAAGTCCCCAGCAAGATAGTGCTGCGGCGTGTCCGCTTTTGGAGTTATAAAACACGATCCCCCCACTGGGGAAATGACACGTCCTTCGACGGTTTATTCGAAGCCGCCTAGTTGTTGGCGCTCTTTTCCACTGCCAAATCCGATGCAGTGCTGGTGCCAGATGCAGATGTTACTTTCAAATGTTCCTCTTTTTCCTCCACAAAGCCCATGAAATACGTAATTACACCAGCAGTAACAAACGAAATGGCCATACCCAAAACGGCATATATAAGCGTAGAGTCACTAAACAGCGGTAAAGTCATTAGTCCGAATAAGCTTGCGAGAGAAGTAATCGCCGTTTCAAAGAGGCATACAAAGGCCCCGCCAATAGCCCCGCCGATCAGCGCGGCAAGAAACGGTTTTTTGAAACGTATATTAACACCATACATAGCTGGTTCAATGATTCCCATCATGGCTAACAAGCCTGTGGTTGCGGCCAGCGCCTTGACTTTGGAATTTTTGGATTTAATACATACGCCGAAGGCCGCACCCGCTTGAGCCATAACCGCCGCCACCATGACAGGAGCAATATAATCATAGCCCGTCGCAGCAACGGATTCCAACATATCGTTCAACATCATATATTGCATGCCCGCAAAATGAAGCAAAGGCATCGTGCCTCCATACAGCAGACCCGCCAATACTTCCGAATTGAAGAAGAATAATGAAGAAAATTCTTCTGACAATGTATGAGCCAGGGTAGTCCACAGCGGACCAAAAACAAACAGCAATAAAGGCATTATAATCATGAGCGTCAACGTTGGGGCAACCAGCAGCTTAATGGAATAGCGATTAAATTTGGCCAACCCTTGCTCAATCTTCGCTGCAAGCCAAACGGCAATAAGGATCAGTATAAAGGAAGAAATGTACTGCGGCTCTGCCACTGGTAAACGGATCGAGCTGATCTCTTTAGCGGACTTCAGCATTTCTGTAAGGCCGGGAAGAAATGAGCATCCCCCGATGACCGCTGCAATGAATATGTTGCTGCCAAGCTTTTTGGCTGCACTTACCGCTACCATAATGGGTAAAAGGTAAAATACTATTCTGCCAATGTACGATAGAATAATAAAAATCTTAAAATTAGAATCAATATCAAGATACAACAAGGCAGAAGCAATCACCTGAATGATTCCCGCCCCGATCAGTGCCGGCAAGATTGGAGCAAATACGCCCGAAATAAAATTAAACAGGCGACTTATTGGATTCCTTGCTTTGCCAGCTTTTCCATTGCCGGAAGCAAGCTCCTGTTTATCTTCACCTCCTGCCTGCGAAATCATTTCTTTGGAAAGTAAATCCTGATTCATAAAGCCTTTTCCCCTTTTTATGTATATTGAAGGCCACATTCGTACTTATATAAAACAGCTTTCAGGAAGTACATGGAAAGTGACATTCCTTATACTACTTCCATTACTTCTTTTTTACAATAGTCTTAAAAGAAGGGATGAGATATTTATTTTCGTGATCTGCCCAAATCACTCCATCTAAACACCCAAGACCATAGATATATATTTTTTGTTTGTTTTTGGGCAAATATGACTATTCAACCGCCTGTTAATTATGTAAAATAGGTCTAACCTACTTTTTAGTAATTCATGTATTACTTCCCTTTCTTGTTCTTGCCCCTTGAATACAGCTGAAATATACATAGAATCCGAACATTTTCAGTTTTTTCTTCAAGCAGAAAAGGAAAATAAGTAGATCATGACGTGTCTAATGCAAATTGGACAAGCGACCTACTTCAAGCAGGGAAATTTGTATATTTTCTTTTTATTACCAACTTATCATTATCATGTGAGAGGAGATTTTTCATGCAGCGTTTTAATCGTTCCATTGGCGCAAGATTACGGATTATGATTGTAATGATTCTGCTCTTCGCGTCCCTTCTGTTCAGCATCAGTTTTTATGCAGTATCCATGAGTATCATTAATAACAGTGTCATGCCTCAGGTGGATCAAATGCTGGAGATCGGGGCCAAGAGTGTGTATCAGGATCTTAATATTTCATTAGCAGTTCAGGCACAGCAAGGAAATGGTTCAGATTCCGGGTCTGGTATGCAGATGGAATCTTATCTTCAAGATAAGGTCAACACGCTTAAACTTGAATCGGCATATATCGCAGTAGTGAAAGATGGTAAGGCCGAGGTTGTCGCACGAAATGAAAAATCGGTATATAAGGTTAAGGATGTACTTGTTCCTGTGGAGGATATCCAAAAAGCAAAACAAGGCGAGATGAATGTCACCGGCGCTTACAGCGATTCATACGGATTACACAAAACCGCCTTCTTTGCCATAGCGGGCAGTAACTTGGTCCTGGGTGTGAACGAGGACGTTGGATTTGTGCAGGAAAAATCCCAACAAATTTTATGGATTTGCATCGGTATTACAATTGCAACGCTCCTGCTGGGTGGAATTATTTCTACCATTGTTGTACGAAAGGTTGTAGAGCCTATTGCCGAATTGGTTCGTCATAGTGAAAAAATTGCTCAAGGTGATCTGTCACAAGAACCGAAGGTTATCGGTAACAACGAAATTGCGCAGCTTGCCCGTAGCTTCCAATCCATGTCCCACAATCTGAAAGAAATGATCGGTCATGTGCTTTCCACATCCGGTGCGGTTGTACAAGGCTCGGACGAGCTGCTTCGCCGGACTGAAGCCATAGGTGTAAAAGTACAGGACTCTACAGTTGCCGCAGGGGAAGTGGCAAAGGGCAGTACCAGCATAGCTTCTGCTGCTGCTGAAAATGCACAGGCTATGGAGGAAATCGCTCAAGGTGTTCAGCATATCGCCTCCTCTGCCAATGATGTATCCGATCAGATCAGTGAAGCAACCGAAGAAACAGTGAACGGTAATACACTCGCTCAAAATGCTGTTGCCCAAATGTCGCAGGTAGGACAGGCTGCCGATGAGTCGCTTCGATACATCCATAGTATGAATGAGCGCTCCGAAGCCATTGGCAGCATTGTTTCAGCTATTTTCGATATTACGAAGCAGATCCAAATGTTGTCCCTGAATGCCTCCATTGAGGCTGCCCGTGCGGGTGAGCATGGACGTGGCTTCGCCGTTGTAGCCGGAGAAGTTCGCAAGCTCGCCGAGCAGTCGAAAGAAGCGACACAGCAAATTTCCGATTACCTGGTAACCATTCAGGAAGTATCTCAACAGTCCGTTGACTCTGTGACCCGGGTCAGCCGTGAAATTCATTCGGGAACGGAAATGGTGCAGCAAGCAAGTTCAGCCTTTAATCAGCTAAGTCAGCTCATGCAAACGATCAACGCGACGATTCAAACGGTATCCGCAGCAACGGAGCAGGTATCCGCCAGCTCGGAGGAAGTATCAGCTTCCGTGGAAGAGACAGCTCTCATCGCTGCCAATGCCCAGCATATGATTCAGGAAATCGGTTTAAATTCCGAAGAGCAACTGAGTGAAATGGAAGGCTACAGCGAGGTCGTACGCCAATTAAGCAAGCAAGCGACCGAACTGCAAACAGCCGTACAAAAATTCAAAATCAAGTAAGCTGAACTACAATGAAAGAGGTACCTCACGGCCACGAACACGGCTGTGGAGATACCTCTTTATTTTTTTTAAAGCGTTATGTTATACGATCATCTATGAAGGTTAAGAGTCCATCCCCATAATGCGGTAGATTCGGTCCATGTCCAAATGAGCCCGCACCACCCCTGCAACACGGTCAAACTCACGTTCCTTGGCTTCACGTACGGTAAAGGTGCTGTCCAGCGCCGCCAAGCCCTTGGCTTGTCTCAATCCATCCAGCCAGGAACGGCGAAAACGATCATTATCAAACACGCCATGCAAATAGGTACCCCATACTTTACCATCCGCTGTTCCCCATCCTTCCTCAAAGGCCGTTCCCTCGCCGCGACGGATATGAAATAAGGTGTGCATTGGATTCATTCCCTCGGTACCCTCTGTAGGCGCATGTGGTTCCGTAACACATTCCGTGACGCCCATATGTATTTCATAGCCTTCAATCATCGTCGTAGGAGCAGAATCCGAATTGGGTGCAATTAGCAACAATGGACAGTGACCAGACAAGGTTCCCTGTACGCGTACCGTTTGCTTTTCCTTTAAAAAGGTCGTGGATAGAGCCAGCCAACCTAACCCTTCTGCCTGCTGCGGCATACCTGATTCGACCGCTTCGGGATCAAACAAGGCTGTGCCGAGCATCTGATAGCCTCCACAAATGCCAACCAACTGCGTGCGTCCCGTATTCATAGCCTCCCGGATGTCCTGCTCCAGACCTCTTGTCCGCAATTCAAGCAGATCACCAATCGTGTCCTTCGTCCCCGGTAAAATAATAACGTCAGGTACACCCAGTTCTCCGGCCTCCGTGACATAACGTACACTCACATCCGGCTCTGCGGCCAATGCATCCGTGTCTGTAAAATTGGAAATCCGCGGATAACGAATGACCGCGATGTCCAGCGCTTTATCCTTTGCAGACAGCTTGGGCTTCTTGTCCAACACCACGGAATCCTCTGCCTCAATGCGGATATCCGGTAGGTAGGGCAGCACGCCGAGTACAGGAATACCGGTTCGTTCCTCCAGCCAGTCCAGCCCCGGCTGAAGCAGGGACAGATCCCCTCTGAACTTGTTAATGACGAATCCACGGATACGCTGCACCTCATGCGGCTCCAGCAGCTCAATCGTTCCTACCAGAGAAGCGAAAACACCGCCCCGGTCGATATCCGAAATAAGCAGCACTGGAGCGTCCGCCCAGCCCGCAAGATTCATATTTACAATATCACGGTCCTTTAAATTAATTTCTGCCGGACTGCCTGCCCCTTCCATAAGCACAATGTCATAGGTATCACGCAGCCGATTCAGCGCGTCCATGACCGTCTGTTTAGCTTGCGGCAAAAATTTCTTTCGGTAATCGGAAGCACTCATATATGCATAAGGCACACCATGAACAACAATTTGTGAATGCATATCCTTGACCGGTTTAATCAAAATCGGGTTCATGTCGGTCGTCGCTTCAATACCGCAGGCTTCTGCCTGCACACCCTGAGCGCGTCCAATTTCTTTGCCGTCCTCGGTGACATAAGAATTTAGCGCCATATTTTGTGACTTGAACGGTGCGGGACGATAGCCATCCTGCGTGAATATACGGCACAGTGCAGTGGTCACCACGCTTTTGCCCACATCCGATGCTGTGCCCTGGAGCATAAGCACCGCTGCGGGATTCGTGCGAGACGGTTCGAATTTTGACAATTGCCTCTTCTCCTTTTACCAATTCATTTAAAAAATCTGCCTACAGCCCGTGCAAAATTACAATAAACAGCAATAAAACGGTCTCCAGCAATTCGTTCAAGGCTCCGTAAATATCCCCTGTAAGTCCTCCCAAACGGCGGTTAATACGGCTTGCTGTGAAGCTTCCAACACCATTGGCCAGCAGCGGCAGCAGCAAAAAGCCTGTCCAAATGGCTAATTCGCCCGGATGGGAAAAGATTGACTGCCAATTCGCTATAAAAGTTGTATTGCCCATGCCGCCTGTTCCTGTCAACCATCCGGCAATGATCAATTGCCCTGCTGCGGCACACACCGTAATGAGTACAGCCCAGAACACAGCCAACCCGGCACGTCTGCTACTCATATCGGCAAAACGCGCTGCCAGTCCATCATCATTACGAGCTTTCGGCCAGCGTCTCATCGCGCTTACCATAAACCAGCGGCTCCAAACCATCGGAAGCAGCAATAAACCGGACAGATCCCGTTCAGAAAGCACCGTATACAGCAAAGAAGCCTTGAGCATAAGCAACAGCACACACGCAATGACGCCCATCGCTCCTACACGGCTATCCTTCATAATCTCCAGCATCCGTTCACGGGAACGGTAGCTGAACAAAGCATCAGCCGCATCCATCCAGCCGTCCAGATGCAGCCCACCCGTGAGCCACACCCAAACGGCAAGAGTAAGAACTGCACATGGCAACGGTGGCAATACCAGAGAGGCAAGCGCTGCAAAGCACCATACGATGAGGCCGATGACCATCCCTACCAACGGATAATAGCTTGCACTACGTTTTAGCAGCTCTGGCGAAAAATCTAGCTCTGCCTTAACTGGAAGACGGGACAAAAATTGAAAAGCCGCCGCCATTGCCTGACGTTCGCCGCTCATAGCTTGTATTCCAATTGTTTTAGTTCTACGGGAATGCCAGCCGTCACCAGAAATACCTCATCACAAAGGCGGGCGATCCGCTGATTCATCATTCCGCTTAAATCCCGATACAGGCGTCCAAGCGGATACTCAGGCACAATGCCATCACCGACCTCATTGGTCACGATGACGAGCGGCCCCGGATACTGCTTCACAGCTATCACCAGTGCATCCATGGCGGCTCTGGATGCAGCTTCGCCGTCCTCGCCTGCGGCCAGCAGCACGTTCGACAGCCAGAGGGTCAGGCAGTCGACCAGTACCATCGGCACGGCCGACGGCTGCGATGCTTGGCTGGCGCGCAAGTTGGCAGTGTCACTGCCGCGCTGCTGCTCCGCAACGACAGACTGCTGCGCCGCAGTCTGCAAAACGCTGCGGCCTTCGCCTGTTGGCGCTGCGTCAGGCTGCTCCAACGGGGAAGCGGCAGACGTGCCCGATGCGGAGGCTTCGTCGGCAGGATTACCGCCTTGCGCAGCCAGCCGTGGCTCTACGCCACCGCCCAGGCGCCGCAGCAGCTCCGGCAGCGCCTGCGCTTCCTCCAGCGTCTGCCAGTCGTACCCGGCAGACTCGCGCTGGAGCCGATGAAGGGCGATGCGCTCCTTCATCTCCACGTCGTAGGCTTGCGCCGTTGCAATGTAGCAGGCGCGCGGGGCGCGCGACATGCACAATCGCTCGGCAAAGCCGCTTTTACCGCTGCGTGCGCCGCCGGTCACGAGCGCCTTCATCGCTGCGCGGCTCCCTGACCGTCCGATACGCCTGCATCGGCAAAGGTCGCCATTTCGCGCATAATGCGGCACGCCGCATCAATCAGGTGCAGGCTAAGCGCACCGCCTGTGCCCTCCCCGAGCCGCATGTCCAGATGAAGCATCGGCTCCAGCTTGAGCTCGCGGAGCACCGCCGCGTGCCCACGCTCATCCGAGGCGTGCGAAGCGAGCATGTACGCTGCGCTTGCAGGCGCAAGCGTACGCGCGGCGAGCGCAGCTGCGCCGGAGATAAAGCCGTCCAGCACGACCGGACAGCGATGGGCGGCTGCGCCGAGGATGACGCCTGCCAATGCGGCAATCTCCAGACCGCCGACCTTGGTCAGTACATCTAGGGCGTCGTTCCCGTCAGGCTGGTTCACGTCCAATGCGCGGCAGACGACCGCTATTTTACGGGTCAGCCCAGCCGAATCCACGCCAGTGCCCCGGCCGACGACAATTTCCGGCTCCAGCCCGGTAAGGGCACATACGACCGCAGCGCTGGCCGTCGTATTTCCAATGCCCAGCTCTCCGGTTACGAATAGTCGTGTGCCGCCATTGACTGCTTCCGCCACGGCTTCAGCTCCAGCCAAAATCGCTTGCTCGGCTTCCGTACGCAGCATCGCCGGCCCCTTCGCCATGTTCGCGGTACCCATACGCACCTTGCGGTTCACCAGATCCGCATGAGCGACATCTGCGTTCACACCCACGTCTACCACCTTGACATCTGCGCCTGCATGACGTGCCAGCACGTTAATTGCCGCGCCGCCGGACAGCATGTTATACAGCATTTGCTGTGTAACCTCAGCCGGGAAGGCGCTGACCCCCTCTTCACACACTCCATGATCCGCAGCCATCACCATAACGGTTTTACGGTCAAACTCAGGCTTGTCCACCTCCGTAATGCCTGCCAGTTGTATAGCCAGACTTTCCAGCTTTCCAAGGCTTCCCGGTGGCTTCGTTAATTGATCCAGATACTCCGAAGCCGCTAAGGCTGTCGCCCCATCCGGCTGTGCAATGCTGTCTATTAACTGCTGTAATTTTTCGTTCATGCCTTCCACTCCCTGCTCCCTATATATGTGTTTAGCGATCTCATCATAAATTCTGTTGCTTCAACACTTTACTCCAGTTACTCAAGTCGTTCGCCCCGACCAGCTGCATCCCTTGCACTTCTTCGCAGTAAAAGCTGCGGCACGCCACTATCCGGATGAGGCAACATTACAGGCTCAACACCGTACACATGGCGAATTCGTTCCTCTGTCAGCAGCTCTGACGAAGCTCCTACCCCTTCAACCATTCCGTCCTTGAGCACAAGCAATTCATCACAAAACTGGGCAGTCAAATTGAGATCATGCAGAACAGATATAATCGTTACTCCTGTTTCCCGCCGCCATTCCGACAGCAGCTCCATAAATTCAAGCTGATAGCGTAGATCCAGATAAGTTGTAGGCTCGTCCAACAGCAAAATCTGCGGCTCCTGCACCATCACCTTCGCCAAAGCCACACGCTGCCGCTGTCCCCCGCTCAATTGGTCTAACGGCCTGTCCGCCAAAGTAGTAAGACCCAGCCTCTCCAGCACGCGATCCGTGATGATTCCCGGGTCCCTCCCTTTTTCCTTATCCACCTTTTCTCTACCAAACCAGTCCTGATGGGGAAAGCGTCCCATTTCCACAACTTCCCTTACCGTGTAACCCACCGGAGGAAGCCCTTCTTGCTGGAGTACAGCTACAAAACGGGAAAGCTCTTTTCTGCCATAGCTGCTGACCTTTTTACCATATACAAGAACGTTGCCCGAAGTCGGGTGATCCACACCGGAAAGCAGATGCAGCAGCGTCGTTTTTCCACTACCGTTCGGACCTATGATGCCCCACCAATCTCCTTCGTCCACGCTCCAGCTTATATTTTTCAACGCATGGAATTCCCCGAAATCACGAGTCAGACTGACAATCTCTAACGCTCGGACTCGCTTCTCCTGTCGTCCACTTGCTTCTTTCACAGCAGTCCCCCCCTGCGCAGCTTCTTGTTCCGGTACAGGAGATATGCGAAGAACGGTGCACCGACAAAGGCTGTCATGACACCAAGAGGAATTTCCGTCGGAGCCAGCAATGTACGCGCCGCAGTATCGGCCCAAACCATAAAAATAGCCCCGCCCAGCGCGGATAACGGAACAATCATCCGGTAGTCGGGTCCCGTCACCAGACGGATGATATGCGGTACAACGAGTCCCACAAAGCCAATCACCCCGCATACCGAGACAGCCGCCGCTGTCAGCAGCGTGGATATGATTAGAACAGATAGCTTCGTTGCATCTACATGAACCCCCATATGAGCCGCCTGACGTTCACCCAAGGCCAGAATGTTCAGCACTCGTGCCCGGTTCCACAGAAACACCAGCCCAATGACCACATAAGGTAAAAGGATGCCTGTATACGACCAGCCGCGCAGACTGAGGCTTCCCATGGTCCAGTACAATATTTCATTGACCGTCTCCCTGGACATGGCTGTCAGAAAGGAAACGACGGCTCCCAGAAAAGCTTGCATCACCACGCCCGATAAAATGAGACTTTGCGTCGGAATTTTGCCGCCTTCCCTCGCCAGCGTCAGCACCATCCACAACGTCAGCATTCCGGTCGTAAACGCCACCAGCGGCAGTGTCCATACGCCTACAAATGAAAATTGAAGCCCCCAATAAATCAGTACCGCTGCCCCTACCGAAGCCCCCGAGGATACCCCCAACGTGTAAGGATCAGCCAGCGGATTGCGCAGCACTCCCTGAAATCCGGCTCCCGCCAGCGCAAGCGCTGCGCCTACCAGCATACCCAGTAACACACGCGGCAGTCTGATCTTCAAAATAATCTGCTCTGTGGACATATTCCAATCCGGTGTAACCGTCTCACCTAACCACGGCAGATGGTTGACCAGAATACCTGCGATTTGGCTGACGGGAAGCTTGGCCGAGCCGATGCCGAGACAGAGCAGCAGCGTCAGCAGCAATAAGGCAAGACCTGCCCCTCCAAGGCCAATTAGTTTACGATTCATTTGAAAATTTCAGGATACACGCCCTTGGCCACTTCCTTGAGACCTTCCGTTACGCGCGGACCCGGACGACTCATCAAGTTATCATCCACGGCAAACACCCGATTGAGACGAACAGCGGATATTTGATCCCAGCCACTGCGGGCTTTGATGATATCGCCGAGCGTCTGGCCTGTTTTGTCGTCCTTGACATTTTTGCTGTATAAAATGACGTCCGGATTGGCTGCAATAATATTTTCCTCACTGATCTGGTACCAGCCCTTTTGGGTTGCAGCGACATTTTCCCCACCCGCCAAAGAAATCAGCTCGTCCATAAACTCACCCTTGCCAACCGTCCAGCCGGGTGAAAATTCAACGTATACTCTCAGCTTCTGCCCTTTACCGATATTTTTAACTCCGTTTTTTACTTCCGCTACATCTGCTCTCATCTTGTCGGTTACTGCTCTAGCTTCTTTCTGATGGTCGGTGATTTTCCCATATAGCTCAATATTAGCCATGATATCTTCAACCGTTTTCGGCTCGGTTTTAAAAATCATAATTCCCAAGTCACGCAGCTTGGTCGTAGCCTGCTCACTGAGTGATATCCCTGCAAAAACAACTTCCGGATTCGCAGCAATGATCGCCTCTTCATTTGGCTTCATAATGCCGCCCACTTTGGGCTTCTTCGTAGCTGCTTCTGGGTAATCGGAATAATCGGATACGCCGACAATTTCCTTATCCAGTCCGATAGCGAACAGCGCCTCGGTTTCAGCCGGGGAGACAGAAACGATTTTGTCCGGCGCTTTTTTGAACGTAAACTCCTGTCCGGTCGCGTCCTTAATGGTCAGCGGGTAGACCGTTTTTCCTGGAGGCTCCTGAGCGGTTGCTGTCTGTCCCGGTTGCTGTGAGACCTGATCCCCTTTATTTTCAGCGTTCTTTCCGTTAGCTCCACATGCACTCAGCACAACCGCCAAGATCAGAGCCAATAAGCCTGTAGTCCAGACCTTTATTTTATTTCCTGCCATGATTTACACCCCTCCATATAAATTCTTTTAAGAGCGTCACTTGAACATCATCCGATATCTGCTAAATCCAGTTTCCTTTCAAAAAACCCCTGTATCCTCAGATAAGGACACAGGGGTCACGTTAGCGCAGATCGTACGCAGGCGGCAGTTTCTTCCGCATGGACAGTCACTGCGAACACGTCATCCTTTCCTCGAAGGACTATGGTGACAGGCGGACGGGCAGGTATCCTGACTTACAGAAATATGCGACAGCCTGCTGCTCCTTCATATGCTTTGTGGCACATAAAGCAGCGCGGGCTGGCATTTTTCCATTTACAGTGGCGGGACCGCGCCGGATTCACACCGGCTTCCCTTTTAACAGCGCACCGGAAAGAACCCGAGGGTTTCATCCCACTGCACCGACCTCGTCTGCTGGATATTTGATGTAGTGTTGGTCAAGCCGTTCTTTTACTTGATGATTATAGGTTAAAAAAGAATGGCTTACAACCCAAACCGCCTGTTTACCTGCCCTATATCTGCTCCACCAGCCATCCGGTGAACTTGTGGCCTGTAGCCAAATCTGGATGTGATTTTTCTGTAGAACGGGTGGCGGTTACATCTACAAATGGCTTTTGTGCCAACCTCAACCGAATCGTAATGGCCGCTCCTGGCTTCGGATTCAGGCTCCAAAAATCATGACCCGGTACCAGCATACAAGCCAACTGACGAATCACTCCACCATGCGTAACGACCAGCACAGAAGGCGGGGCATCAGACAAACCTATTTTCTGAATCTCCATCATTTTACGCCACTCATACAAAGAATCTAGAAATTCACCAAGGCGGTTCACAAAGTCTTTCCAGGGCTCTCCACCCGGCGGTGTAACCCGTTGCGGCTCATCAATCCACGCGCGGTACAGCGCCACATCCTTGAGCATGTCATACGTTTTTCCATCCCATTCCCCAAAATGAAGCTCTCTCAGACGTGGTTCCATGATGACAGACCAAGCAGACCTATTAGGTAGGAAACGTTCAGAATCCCATTTCGATGTCAGCTCCAACCGCAATTCCGGTTTCGATTCTGGCCAAATGATCTGCAAGGTCTGACGACAACGTATCAAGTCACTACAATAGATTCGGGCAAAGGAATGTCTCTGTAATTTTTCCCGCAAAGGCTCTAATTCCTGCTCTGCTCCCGGTAGCAAGCCCAGATCGGAGTGCCCCAGGTATCGACGTTCCCTGTTCCATAAGGTTGTGCCGTGACGCACCAGCACAAGCTCCAAATCCCATTGCGGGTGTTCTGTAAAATAAGGCTTCAAGGCCATGTCCCTTCCTGCTCTATTGCCGATGTTCGGTGCGTCACGCTTCATCACTGCGTCCACCCCATTGCATAGCATCCGATAGACACGAACAGACACAATCCCACAAACATACTGGACACGGCAAACATCAGCCGGATCGTATGCCGAATATCATCCGGCTCCATCGGTCGCACCAGCTCTCCCATATATGCGCGGAAGGAGCGCACGCCATGATACACATTATAGCCCCCGAGGCGAATCCCCAATGCACCCGCAACTGCTGATTCTGGAAAGCCACTGTTCGGGCTGGGATGCAGCCGCGCATCTCGCCTAACCGTGCGCCAGCTACGTCCAGCATCATGTCGATAAACCCACGCCGCTACTACCAGCATCCCCGCTGTCAGGCGTGCCGGGATGTAATTAGCGACATCATCCAGACGTGCCGAGGCCCAGCCCAAATGCTGATACTTTTCATTTTTGTAGCCAACCATGGAATCGAGGGTATTCACGGCACGATAAGCCAGAGCTAATGGTGCTCCCCCGATCAGGGCATAAAAAAGCGGCGAAATAATCGCGTCCACGATGTTTTCAGCCACCGTTTCGACGGTACCGCGTACAATCTCAGGCTCATCAAGCTGCTGCGTATCCCGCCCGACGATCATCCCCAGCTCCCGGCGTGCCGCAGGCAGGTCACCCGTCTTCAATTCGCGATACACTGCCATTCCGGCGTCCTTTAGTCCTTTGGAAGCAATCGTGGTGGCGATCAGCACAATTTCCGCGCAGATAGACAGCCACGGATGAATCCAGGCAAGCAAGCGCAGTAACGCCCAGCCAAGCGCGAAGGAGCCGCCCACCACAATCAGTGGTAACAGCAAGCCAGCGCGTTTCAAACCACGGTCACTGTGAACCCGGCGGCGAATCGCCTTTTCCAAGGCAGAAATAGCATGTCCCATGCCGATGACCGGATGTGGCAACCATCTCGGATCGCCGATCAGCCTGTCCAGAAGATATGCGGCCATCATGATCAAGCTAACTGTCACGCCGCCGTTCCTCCTCCAGCACTTCGCCTAATACAGACAGCAGCATGCCGTTGGCTTCCGCGTCCTTGACCGCAATTCGAAAATGGCTCGTCGTCAGCCCCGGGTACATGGCACAGCTCCGTATAAGAATCCCGCGCTGTCCAAGCGCCTGTTGAATGGCTGATGCGCTCCACGTCCCCGGCGTCCGTGCCAGCACGTAATTCGCTTCACCCGGGATGACACCGTAGCCCCATTCCGCCAAAGCGGTCAGCAGACGGTTACGCTCCGTAGCAATCAGCTTCTGCGTGCGGCGCTCGTACGCCTCACCACTCCGCAAACACGCCTCTCCCGCCAGCAATGCCAGTCCGTTCACGCTCCAGGTCACCTGCTTGGCCGTCATTCGCCGGATATAATCCGGATGAGCAACCGCATAGCCCAAGCGCAAGCCCGGAATGGCATAAAATTTCGTCATCGACCGAATCAAAATCACATGAGGATACCGATCCAGCACAGGCAGCAGTGAAATTTGTCGCTCCTGCGGGATAAAATCAATAAACGCTTCATCCACCACCAGCACGGTGCCCGTTGTCCCCGCCGCCTCTGCCAGCTCGCGCAGCTCCTGATCGCCGTATTGTACTCCGTTCGGATTATTCGGCTGACCGAGGAACAGAACATCTACCTGCTCCATGAGCTGAAGTATGTCTTCCACATCCGCCTTCCATTGAAGCGAGGCCTTGCCGTACACCGAGCTTACCTCGGCTCCGAATTTGCCTGCCAGCTCTGCATATTCCGAAAAGCACGGCTCCACCGTGCCCACACGCTTGGGAGCCAGTCCCAGTAACAGCAACGCCATGCTCTCAGCCGCGCCGTTTCCGATACTCAGCGACTCTGGTGGAACATGCAGTCGCCGCGCCAGCATATTTTTAAAATTCCGGTGCCCGGGATCTGGATAGCGAATCACAGTGTCCAACGCACTTTGCAGCACCTCAAGCACCTCCGGTGGCGGACCCAGCGGATTAATATTTGCGCTAAAATCCACAAAATCCGCAGCCGCCCCGCCGAATGTCGCCGCAGCCGTCTCCCTGTCCCCACCGTGACCGTAAACCTCTATCATATTGCCTATCATCCTTTCCGGCCGTTCCGAATCATTTAGCTCCATTATGGGGCTGCTTTTCGCGTCCCGTCAATGCAAATGAGCTTTTGTGTACGTCGCTCACTTGGGTTACAATAGAAGGAGGTACACATAAAACTACACAGTTTGTATATACGGAGGAATGGACATGCTGTTCATCGACAACCAGGGCATACACGATCCAGCCATTAATCTTGCCATTGAGGAGTACGCACTCAAGCATCTTCCGCTGGACGACAGCTATCTGCTGTTTTACATTAATCAGCCTTCTATTATTATAGGCAAGCATCAAAATACCATTGAAGAAATCAACGCCGAGTTTGTCAGAGACAACAACATTCAAGTTGTTCGTCGCCTGTCCGGCGGCGGGGCTGTATATCATGACCTCGGTAATTTAAATTTCAGCTTCATTACCAAGGATAACGGGGAATCCTTTCATAATTTCCTCAAATTCACGCAACCTGTCATTGACGCCCTGCGCCAAATGGGTGTGGAAGCCGAAATGACCGGACGCAACGATCTTCAGGTCGGTGAGCGCAAAATTTCAGGGAACGCCCAATTTGCCACGCGCGGACGCATGTTCAGCCACGGTACATTGATGTTTAACCTGAATCTGGACAATGTGGCTGGATCACTGCATGCCAATCCCGAGAAATTTAAATCCAAAAGTACTAAATCTGTCCGCAGCCGCGTTGCTAACATCAGCGAGCTGATGGACCGCGAGATGACCATTGAGCAATTCCGCGAAGAACTGCTGCGTTACATATTCAGTGCAGAGCTGGACCAGGTACCCCAATATAAGCTAACCGATGCCGATTGGGCCAAAATCCATGAAATTTCCGCTGAACGCTACCAATCATGGGACTGGAACTACGGTCAATCTCCTGAAAGCAATATTAAGCACACCCGTAAATTTCCGGTTGGCATTATTGATATCCGCATGGATCTCAAGGAAGGCCATATCCGTGATATTAAAATCTACGGCGATTTCTTCGGTGTGGGTGACGTCGCTGATATTGAAAATATTCTGCGCGGCAAGCGCTACGATGAAGGTGAAGTTCGTCAAGCCTTGTCCTCTCTCGATTTGAAGCATTATTTCGGTAATATTGAATTGGACGATTTTGTCGGACTCGTATTTTTGGAAGACTAACAGCCACTTTTCCCCATTGATTCAATCCAATTCTTCAGTGGTTATAAGGGGGCAGGCTCTTAAAGGAGTCGTCCCCTTTTCATTGTGATATTGTCATTTTGAATATTATAAGATACAATTTGAACATTGCCCCATGATAGAGATAAAGGAGAGAATACCGATATGTATAAATTAATTGCTATTGATATTGATGATACACTCATTAACGATCAGAAAGAAGTTACTCCTGCAACGCAACTGGCGCTTGAAGCTGCTGTAGCCAAAGGTGTCGTGGTTACACTTGCAACAGGACGTGCTTACGCATCTGCCAAACAACTCGCCCGCCAAACCGGCTTGAACGTTCCAATCATTACGTACCAAGGTGCCTTGATTAAAAACCTGCTGGACGAAAACGTGCTGTATGAGCGTTATGTTCCACTCGTGGCTGCTCGTCGCTTGTATGAATTCTGCGTGGAACGCAATCTGCATCTGCAAACGTATATAGATGACAAATTGTACACACGTGAAGATAATCAGAAAATCAAAGATTATACCGAGCTGAACAATACGGAATATTTTGTAGAGCCTGTATTCAGTAAAGTTATAGAGCAACCGACTCCTAAATTGCTGATTATTGACGAGCCGGAAGTGCTGGACAAATTGATTCCAGAACTGCGCGAGCTGCTTGGTAATGAAGTGCATATTACCAAATCCAAGCCTCATTTTCTGGAAATTATGCACCATGAGGGCACAAAGGGCCACGCTCTTACCTTCCTTGCTAACCATTATGGCTGTGATCTGTCCGAAACGATTGCAATTGGCGACTCCTGGAATGATCACGAAATGCTCGAATGTGCGGGTCTCGGCATAGCGATGGAGAATGCCATTCCTGATTTGAAAAAGCTGGCTGATTACATTACTAAAAGCAATAATGAAGACGGTGTTAAGCACGCCATCGACAAATTCATATTGAATGTTTAAACGATCCGCCGCCGAAATGGTTACCTCTAGAGCGGCATTACCTGTATAAAATTTGCAGATAACAAAAATGCCCGGCTAACCTTAAAAATTGAACCGCCTAACTTTTTGGGGTCAGTTCAATTAAGGTTAGCGGGGCTTTTTCATTATCTAAGTTTAAGAACCTCCACTTGTATCACGAAGCTGTATTCTCAGTTGATCGTGACTATTCGATTGAATTGGTACAGTAACAATAAACAAAAAGCTATCCGCGATGATCAGAAGAGCTATTTTTCTTAAGGTTGTCTAACTATACCTTTTCAATAAGATTTACATACGGGAACTGTAATCTAACACTTTGAAAAAATTAATCATTACTAATAGTAAAATAATTTTTCCTTTTGACCTTTACTAACTAAGATTTCGTACTTTGCATGAGCTTGAACGTCTGCAAATTCTTTAAATTGCTCGAATAATCTTACGCACCTAATGAAAAAGGTTTCTTTATTAATGGCTAATGATTTAGCTAAAACGTCTAGCAAGTATTTAAAGCCATGTGAATATCTACCCCAATTCAAGTAATATTTAGCCAATTCATATTTAAAAAGCGTTGAATGTTCTGGTACCACTTGATAAGTATACATATCAGCAGATGGTTGATGTTGAGTAATAGAATCTATCTCCGTTTCAAACCTTTGAAGTATGTCATTCACATCTACTTTATACTGGTTAGCTGCTATTATAACGTTCAACAGCTTTGAGAGCTTCTCATTATTGTTGGCGATTGATGTCACTGCTATATATTCAACGTACTCTGGAAGCACACTCGTATCTCCAGACAGGAGCTTATTTACATACGTATTACCTTCAGCCCATTGTTGAAACAAACCTATCCAGTGTCGTGTATCCTCGTCCGTCTCTATGACCCAATCTAAATCAGCATAGGCGTATGTATATTGTAGAGCTTGTTCGTAATCGCCTCGGGCTTCACTGACACATGCACACAACAGGTCAGCATAAGCAATGTATCCAAATAATGGCCCCTTTGTTTTCTTCTCATACTCTCGGGACTTTCGCTTCTCTTGGTGCTGTAAACTGTACTGGATTTCCGCCTTCCCTCTCATTTTTCTCGCCATTTCATTAACCTTGTCCCAATTATGCAAAGACCTGTACACGTTAGCCAAATCCTTTAATGCATCGAGCTGGTCTATTTCATCTAGGCGCTCCACAAAAGCTTCAAATATCGAAGATGCCTTGAGATTTCGGCTTTGATCATCTCCAATCTGGATCGTGAATATACGATACTGGCAGACTGCCAAGCGCTCGGAATGCTGATACTTCTCCCCTTCTGCTACATTCTCATAGAGCAACAGCGCAGCAGCATGTCGCCCCTGTGCGAATAACGTTTCTGCAATGTCGAATAGTCTGGGCGAATACAGCAGCTTGTCCATGATTGCTCCAACCATTCTTCGGATCGCATCCAACTTGTCCAGCTCCGCACAACGATATAACAACGGCTCAATTCGGCGCATATTTGGGGAACGTTCTATAATGTAATTTTCTATGTACAAATCGTAGAAGTAGCCTTCTGGTAACCCCATAGCCAAAGTGATTCGATCAAGCTGTTGTACGGAAACAGGGCGATGCAAGCTTCAAACTCTGCCGAAATCGTAGGTGCATGCTTCAAGTCATAACCACCCTTCACATAAAAATACCATAATTTTTAAAAAACATACTTTATTCTTCTCCAAAATTGACCATCTGTCAATATATTATGCAACTAATGTTCATAATCAATTTTTGTCATAGCCTACATGAAGGGTAGTCTATAGGGGAAATATAAACAAAAAAACACCCCACCAGCATTAAGCCAGCAGGGTGTCACCAATGCCTATACGGCTTCAAAATATCAGGCAGCAGGACGTACCTTTCGCCTGTTCACCAGACGAATTCCGTTGTTCATCAGGATTAATCCGGTCACAATGAGCAGCACCCCCGCCAGCATCCACCAGCTTACATGCTCTCCATACACCAAGGCTCCCAAGCCTACCGCAATCGGTGGTGATATATACAACCACGTCGTCGGGAAAAGTGGATTTGTACGCTCCATGAGCCAGTAGAACAGTGTATGTGCAATCATCGAACCAAATAGAATCAGATACAATAAAGAGCCCATGGCAGGAAGGTACTGCCACCCCTCAGAACTCCACGGCTCCGTGATCGCAGACAGTACCAGCAGCATCCATCCCCCATGGATCATTTGCGCCGCATTCAGGGCAATCGGGTTCGTTTCCCGAAATACATCCATCACCCGCTTGGAATAAAGTGCTCCCCCGGAATAACACAGCTCCCCCAGCAAAATGACAAGGCATCCCGCCAGCCACAGGCCACTGATCTGAACCGCCAATCCGGGCAGCACCACCAGCACTACGCCAAGAAAGCTGATCATGCAGCCAATGACCGTAATCCGCGACGTTTTTTGCCGCAGCAGCGCCGATTGCAAAATAACGATCATCATCGGTCCGGTAGCAGACAAAATGGCTCCGATCCCCGAACTGACATATTGCTCTGCCCAATACAAGGCCGAAAACGTACCGAAGGTCGTTCCCGCTCCAATGAGTACCATTTCCTTCCGCCATAATAATGACCAGCGAACTTTACCCATCAGCTTCATAGCGATAAACAAAATGGCCCCTGCCGCGAAAAAACGTACACCCGCCGACAAAAACGGCGGAAGTCCCGCTTCTACCCCCACTTTTATAGCCAGAAATGTTGTACCAAAAATAAGACACATTATCGTAAACGCAATACCAATCATGATACGTCCCTCTCCCTTCAGTTGCTTTCAATCATACAGGGAGACGAACAGAACAGATGTGTGCCTACAGAACAGTTGTATACGGTTTTGAAATGTTTTATAGTAAAATACACACAAAAGGAGCGTGGACAGCGTGGGCAAGAACAACAGCGAAATACTCTTTCCAGCCGATCATGCCTTAAAGCTGTATGAGCAGGTCATCCATTATGTGATTGTGCGGATTGAGCGTGGAGATTGGCAAGCAGACATGAAGCTGCCGTCCGTTCGAAGCTTGGCTCAGGAGCTGGGTGTACATAGGCTAACCGTTTTCCGGGCCTATCAGGAGTTGAAGCAACGGGGACTGGTCTATGTAAAGGATAAATCAGGATATTACGTTCATGCTTCCCAAGCGACCGGGCATGCGAAATATGCTGGCTACTCGGGGCATTCATCCATTGATCTCACGTTTCACTCCGAATCCGCCCACGCGGCAGATGATCCATCTGTTTCAGCCTGGAGGGGAATGGACGGACTTAGCCGCGTTCAATCGGTGAATGCGAATTTTCAGTTTTCCAAAGCGCTGATTGACCCGTCTCTCCTGCCCAACCGATATTGGGGTGAGCTGATGATGCAGGTATTTGAAAAGCATCCGAAAGTAGCGGCCACTTATTCCTCTGTACAGGGCGATGCCGAGCTTCGGGATGCGATGGCGCAGCATTTTAGCGTCGATAAGCATTTTGCATTGTCACCAGACGAAGTGCTGATTACCTCTGGAGCACAGCAGGCCATCGACCTGATTTCCCGTTCTCTGATCCGGACAGGAGACCGCGTGTTGACCGAGCGTCCCGCCTATGGCCCTGCTATGGAAATATTCCGCAGACAAGGCGCGCGTCTGACCATGACCGATATCCGACCGGAAGGCTATGATATGGAACAGATTGAATGGTGCATGAAGACAGAAAAGCCACGTGTGTTCTATATCAATCCAACGTTCCACAACCCGACTGGCTTCACGGTACCCGATGAACAGCGCAAACGTCTGCCCGAGCTGGCCGAGCGCTACGGCTGCCTTATTGTCGAGGACGACAGTACCTATGACATCAGCTTTGGGCAAAAGCCGCCGTTACCTATTTTCGCTTATGATATTTCGGGAAGCGTCGTCTACATTCGCAGCTATAGCAAATATGTCGCGCCAGGTCTGCGAATCGCAGCCGTGACCTGCCGACCACAGCTCATGAGCACCCTGCTGAACGTCAAAGCGCTGGTTGATAACGGCTCGCCACTGCTGAATCAGAAGCTGTTCCTGCAATACTTTCAATCTCCACGCATGCAGCAGCATCTCAAAAAGCTGTGTATCGCGCTCCAGATTCGCAAGGAAACGATGGAAGACAGTCTCCGTGATTCCGGCTGGACATGGACCAGTCCGGCAGGCGGCCTCAGCCTTTGGCTCCAGTTGCCTTCTTCGTTGAAACCTCATGAACTGCTCGCCAAATGCGTACAGGAGTCGGTCACCTTCGTACCCGGTAATGTATTCGATCCGATTGGCGAGGAAGGCAAAACGCATGTGAGATTATCCTATTCGTATGCCAACGAGTTGCAAATCAAAGAAGGCATTGCGACTCTTCTCCGCATCAGCCGCACGATGTAAGGGACAGCATTATTTCAATGGCAGGCTCATGCCGGTCCGTGCCAAGCTGATCCCTTCCAGAAGCCCGTAGTTGCGTGTGACATCCACATCATGAGACATATGTGTAAATACCGTGCGGTTGGGTTGGAGTCTCCCTATAAGCTCCTGAGCCTCCAGCATGTCATATACCGAGCGGGTTGCATATTCGGCTTCTTCATGATAAAAGCTCGTTCCCAACACGAGCAAATCCAGATTGTGCAGGGGCAGAATTTCCGCATCATTTAGTCCGATCGAATCCGAACAGTAGGCCCACGAGAAGCCATCCTTTTCCAGTCGATAAGCGTAAGCATATCCGTTCTTCCCGTGATTCACACGCCAACCCCGGATATTCCATCCTCCAAGCAAGGCTCCCTGATCGACAGGGATAAGGTCAAGATGACCTGGAAGCCAGGAAAATTGACGCAGGATCGTGTCGATTACCTCCTGTGGAGCGTACAAATGGCCTCTGTTACCCGTCCAGCGGCAGGCATCAGCCCATTCCGGCAGTCCTCCAATATGGTCAAAATGTGCGTGCGTCACGAGGATCGTACGAATGAAGCGAAGCCCGCGCATTTCCAGCTGTTTGCGCCAGTCCGGGCCGCAATCAATCATAAAGTCCTCCGTCTCGCTTTCGATCAGTACAGACGACCTCAGCCTCACATTGGCCCCTGTCGTGCGGGCCTCCGTACATACGAGACAATCGCAGTACACACGCGGAACACCCATCGCATCCCCCGTGCCAAGAAAAATAAGCCGATTCATGGTTTAACTCCTATCTATCTGGGTGTTTTTACTACTATTATATCGAACAAACCAACCTTGCGTAAATCCTCCCACTCCCAACGCCAAAAGGAGCATGCCCCAAACCCCTGAATACAGGCGGACATCCCCTCATGTATGATCGCGTTATAATTTTAAATCATAATAGGCATTGGATCTTTCTTGAGACGGTTTTCCAACATCCAACTGGACTGGTCGTTATACAGATAAGCCCGATGCACCAGCACGCGCACCTGCTGACCAGGCTCCAGCATGGACTTCTCCAGCGAACGGTACGTCATGAGTCGATGATCCCCGATCTGTACTTCAACCATCCATTCACTCCCCCGAAAATGCAAATGCTTCACAATGCCTTCTTCGGTCGCCGACAGAAGCGCAAACTCCTCGCTTGGCCCGACATCAATATACTCTGGACGGATCAAGGCACGTGCTCCTGTTCCTGCAGCTTCCTCGAAGCCTTTGAGACTGCTCGCCTGTTCAATCACCGTCGATTCCCCAATAAAGGAAGCTACGAAGGGGGTCCCTGGCTTTTTATAAATATCCCAAGGTGTTCCCTTTTGCTCCAGCCGTCCCTGATTAATCACCATAATTTCATCGGCTACTTCAATAGCCTCATCCTGATCATGCGTGACGAAAATCGAAGTGATCCCCACCCGCTCAATCAACTCTCGCAGCCAGGTGCGTAGCTCCTGGCGAATCTTGGCGTCAATGGCTGCAAAAGGCTCATCCAGCAGCAGCAATTGAGGCTCTGGTGCCAAGGCACGCGCAAAAGCAACCCGCTGCCGCTGTCCACCAGACAACTGATGCGGATAACGATGCTCGAAGCCTTTGAGCCCTGTCAGCTCAACCAGCTCTGTGACGCGTTCCTTGATGCGGGCCTTGGAGCTTTTTTTCACTTTTAGACCAAAGGCAATATTGTCGTACACGCTCATATGCTTGAACAAAGCATAGTTTTGAAATACAAATCCGATTCCGCGTTCCTGCGGGGCCAGCTCGTTTACCCTTTTTCCGTGAAAATGAATTTCTCCCGCATCCGGTTGCTCCAGACCTGCCAAAATCCGAAGAATGGAGGTTTTGCCGCCACCGCTCGGACCGAGTAAACCAATCAGATGACCCGCTTGAATACCAAAGGATACGTCTTTTACTGCATGAAAATTACCGAAATGCTTGTTTAAACCCCTTACTTCCACATGCATAACCGTACACTTCCTTTCCGCTTCTGAACCTGTGCAGGAACAGCAGCAGCCTTGCTTGCCGCAAAGCGCGTACCTCATTTAAAATCATTTTATTATTCCAATGTATATACTATGTTTTTCTTATGTGATACTTTATCAAAGGAAAGCATTCGTCGTCAACTCTATATATTACGTCAGGTGTTAAATGGGCAAAGTAAAATGGGTAAAGTAATAAGAAGAAGGGAGAGGGTAATCATGTTGCATACTTTAGAATTATCCACTAGCGGACGAGATGAGATGCGTGATATTACACGCGAGGTCGCTTCATTGATTGAAAAAAGCGGAGTTCAGGAAGGAGCCGCACGCCAGTACCATGTAAAAAACAGACCATGATGTTCTCCTGATGGATGCATCATCGTCTGTTACAATCTTAGTCGCTTTCGCAAAGTACCGTAATGATAAGGCACCGTCATGAAGTGAACATATCCAGAAAAGCGCCCTACAGATTCATAGCCGAAGCGTGTGATTACAGGTACGCTCATAGGTTTCTGCACAGCAGCTTTACATGTGCCAAAGCAGCGGGCCTAATCTCTTCAAATGTTAAACCATCCTGAATATAAAAGGATACAAAGCCGTGCATAGACAAAAACAGACTTTTCGGTACTCGTGAGCAATCTTCCTCTGGATGTCCTTGATCACTTAATTCCTGACGGATCATGGACGCGAATAATTCTAGGCAACGATTTTGCTCCGTGCGACAGTAAGCGAACAGTTCTTCATCGTGCATCATGAACATAATTTCGTACTGATAAGGATTTTCCAAGCCAAAACGGATGAACTCCAGCATCAAGTGCTCCAGTCTGTTCAGACCATCATCCGGCGTGCCTGTTGCTCCTTGCAGCAGAATCCCGCGTAACGTATTAAAATCCTCAATCACAATGGCGTAGAACAGTTCAGCCTTCTCTTTAAAATGATAGTATAATGAACCATGACTGTAACCCAGATGCTGGCCAATGCTGCGCATTGAAATCGCGCGGTAGCCCTTGGTAATAAACAAGTGCCTGGCCGCTTCCAGAATCCGCCCTCTTGACAACTCCTGTTCTACTGCTCTTCTAGCCATATTATTTATTCCCCTTCAATAAAGTAAAGCTGCTCTCCCTCCGACACAAGCGATTGCCCCTGTGTCAAGTCTGTTATCCAGTTGCTGAAGGATTCCGCATCACCAGCCAGCGGCAGACAGGTTAAGGTAACTTTATCCGTAAACATGGTTTCTCCAGTACGGATGCTGCGATTCCGCAATTCATTTTCCACTTTGCCCAACCAGGTGTAATCCAGTTCTACAAAAATTTCACGATGTAACACACGCGTAATCGCATCCCCTGCCTCAATTGCTGCAACAGCACCGTCTGAATATGCACGAATCAAACCGCCTGCTCCCAGCAAAATCCCCCCGAAGTAACGGGTAACGACAATCGCCACATTTTTCAGCTTCTGGTTACGGATAACCTCCAAAATGGGCTTGCCCGCCGTACCGCTCGGTTCACCGTCATCCGATTGCTTCTGGATTTCGTCTCGTTCCCCGATCATGTAGGCAGAACAATTATGGGTTGCGTTCCAATGCTCTTTTTTAATGCGTTCGATAAAAGCCGCCGCTTCTTCCTCGGTCTGAACAGGCTGGATGTGACCGATAAAACGGGATTTCCGGATCACAATTTCCTTGCTGCCGGAACCGCGTACAGTTCGGTATTGTTCCAACATATCACGTATAACCTTCCTTACTTCATTTTACAAGAAAGCAGTCCCCCCGCTTCTGGCAGCCGGTGAACTGCTTTCCTGTACTTTATTTGGTGCTATACGCTATAACGCTCCTGTCTGAAATCCTGTTTCGGTCAGGAGTTTACAGCTTCCTTATTCGGACAATCTCGCTTCAAGCTCAGCTTTTTGCTCTTCGAAGCCTGGTTTACCCAGCAGAGCAAACATGTTTTTCTTGTAAGCTTCTACGCCCGGTTGATCGAATGGATTCACACCCAACAGGTAGCCGCTGATGCCGCAAGCTTTTTCGAAGAAATAAGCCAGGTACCCGAAGGAGTAAGGGCTCAGATCAGGAATGTTCACGATCAGATTCGGTACTTGTCCATCTGTGTGAGCCAGCAATGTACCCTGGAATGCTTTTTTATTTACAAAGTCCACCGTTTTGCCTGCCAGGAAGTTCAGTCCATCCAGATCATCCTCATCTGCTTCGATGGTGATGTGGCTAGGTACATTTTCCACTTGGATAACCGTTTCGAAAATGTTACGGCTACCTTCTTGAATGAATTGTCCCATGGAGTGCAGGTCAGTCGAAAAGTCAACGGAAGCAGGGTAGATACCTTTGTAATCCTTGCCTTCGCTTTCGCCGTACAATTGTTTCCACCACTCGGAAACGAAATGCAGGGAAGGCTCATAGTTCACGAGAATTTCAATAGCTTTACCTTTGCGGTACAACGCGTTACGAACGGCTGCATATTGGTAAGCCTCGTTCTCAGCTACATTCGGATTGCTGTATTCCTTGGAAGCGTCTGCCGCCCCTTGGAGCATTTCCTCAATGTTAATACCAGCTGTAGCAATCGGCAGCAAGCCTACTGCTGTCAGCACGGAATAACGGCCACCTACATCATCAGGAATAATGAAGGATTCGTAGCCTTCTTCGTTAGCCAGTTTTTTCAGAGCGCCGCGTTCTTTATCTGTTGTTGCATAAATACGTTTGCGCGCTTCTTCTTTACCGTATTTTTTCTCCAGAGCTGCACGGAATACGCGGAAAGCGATAGCTGGCTCTGTTGTTGTACCTGATTTGGAAATGACATTCACGGAGAAATCTTTTCCTTCAATCAGTTCCAACAAATGATTCACATATGTAGAGCTGATGTTGTTGCCTGCAAAATAAACAGCCGGGCCTTTGCGCTTGTCCTTAGGCAGTGCATTGTGGAAGGAATGCGACAGCATTTCAATCGCAGCACGTGCGCCAAGGTAAGAACCGCCGATGCCGATTACAATCAGCACTTCGGAATCACTTTGGATTTTTGCAGCAGCTTTTTGAATGCGTGCAAACTCTTCTTTATCATAATTGGTAGGCAAGTCAATCCAACCCAGGAAATCGGAACCTACACCGGTTTGGTTATGCAGCTGCTCATGAGCCAGCTTGATGGGTTCTGCAAAATAATCAATTTCGTGCTGCCCTACAAAGGAGAGCGCTTTGGTGTAATCAAAAATAACTTTTTTAGACATGTTTGGAACCTCCTGTTTTGTATTGCTAAGACCATGAATACGAACATAAGGACTTAGGAATAGGATACTTTAATTTGCAGGGCCTGACAAGCTTGCGTTACCTATGTGTCCAGTGCCTTGTCAGACCCTAGTGTAGATAGGGTGGCATACCCATGCTACAATAAATGGAGATCCACTGATTTAAACCGTCAAATCAAGCCGAACTCGCACTGTATCGGCGGCAACCTCCAACAAGAAAGGTGATTAGCTATGAAGAACATTGGATTTATCGGACTGGGCACCATGGGCGCCCCGATGGCATCCAACCTGCTGAAGCAGGGATATGGAGTCACGGTCTACAACCGCACCGCCTCACGCTGCGAACCACTGGCAGAGCAAGGCGCACGTACGGCTTCAACGCCCCGTGAGGCGGCTGAAGGCCAGCATCTGGTCATTACCATGGTCAGCGATGATCACTCGATCCGTGATATCTACTACGGCGAGGACGGCGTGTTTGCCGGTCTTTCGTCTGGTGTAACGGTGATGGACAACAGCACCATTTCACCTGAGCTGGTCAAACAACTGGCCGCCGAAGCGGACAAGCTGGGCTGCTCCTTCATTGATGCTCCAGTAACGGGCAGTAAGCCTGCTGCTGTAGACGGCACGCTTGTGTTCATGGTTGGCGGTGACGCAGAGGCCATTGCCGCACAGTCGGACGTTTTTGATACGCTGGGCAAAAAGGTGCTTCACATGGGACCGAATGGCAGCGGAGCCGTAGCCAAGCTCGCACATAACACGATGGTCGGTATTAACAACCTGGCTCTGGCTGAGGGCTTCGCCATCGCTGCTAAGTCCGGCATTCCGGCGGAAAGCTTCCTTGAACTGGTACAGCTCGGATCGGCAGGCAGCAAGGCTGCTGACCTGAAAGGACGTAAAATCATCGAGCATGATTTCAGCAACCAATTCTCACTGGCCTTGATGCTCAAAGACTTGAAGCTCGCTGCCTCGCTGACGGATAGCCAGTCCATTCCGGCGCCTATGCTGTCCATTGCCAAAAGTCTGTTTCAAGCCGGGCAAACACAAGGCTATGGAGATGAGGACTTGTCCGCTGTCGTGAAGACCTATGAAACGTGGATCGGCCGCACTATTGGCGGTAAACCACTCGAATAAGCCGCATCCTTCTTTTTAACCATGTTGCTGTGCTTTAGTACATATCGCACAGCTTATAGGGTAAGCACAATTGACTTAAAGTCGAGTAGTGCTTGCCCTTTTTTCACTACTTATTCCGGGTAAGAACAGCAGTAATCCGTTACGCTTCGTACTTCCAGCTTGAATGAAGACTGCGCAGGCACGTGGAACGTTGCCGTTCCCTGTATTTCCAGCCATTCCTCAGTACCTGGAAGCAATACCTTCAAATCCCCTGCCAAAATCTCCATGATCTCACGGGAATCTGTTCCAAATTCATACGTTCCAGGCAGCATAATGCCCAATGTAACCTTACTGCCGTCACCCAAAATAACTGTACGGCTTGTGACCTGACCGTCGTAATATACATTTGCTTTTTTAACTACGCTGACTCCATCAAACTGTGTCATTCGTTATCCCCTCATCTGCTCATCAATGGTTGAATGAATATTTATGGATCATAACATAAATTTGCTCCAAGCCTCAGTACGAAAATACACACTGCATCACCGTACGATATGAAACAAACAGCCGTAAGCCTTGCTCAGGTTACGACTGTCTGTTTAAAGATTGTTTTATTTCAACAAAGCTTTTACACGATTAACAACGTTCTCTACCGTAAAGCCATATTCCTTAATGACGCGGTCGCCAGGTGCGGATGCGCCAAATGTGCTGATACCGAGAATGTCGCCTTGGTCGCCGACATATTTTTCCCAGCCCAGTGGATAAGCCATTTCTACAGCCAAACGAGCTTTTACTTCAGGCAGCAGAACGGAATCTTTGTATGCTTTGTCTTGTTTTTCGAACAGATCCCAGCTTGGGAAGCTGATAACGCGTACTTGGATACCTTGCTCCGCCAGTGCTTCCTGAGCTTTAACAGCCAGTTGTACTTCGGAACCCGTAGCCAGAATTTGAGCAACCGGCTTGCCGTCTGTCGCATCTGCAACGACATAAGCACCGCGTTTGATACCTTCGCGTGCATGCTCAGCAGTAGCAGCCAGGATTGGCAGGTTTTGACGAGTCAATACCAGAGCAACCGGGTTTTTCTTGTTTTCCAGCGTGTAAGCCCAAGCAGCGGAAGTTTCATTGCCATCCGCTGGACGAATAACCGTCAGGTTCGGGATAATACGCAGGGAAGCCAATTGTTCGATCGGCTCATGAGTCGGGCCATCTTCACCAACAGCAATACTGTCGTGAGTCAGAACGTAAGTTACAGGCAATCCCATCAGAGCTGCCAGACGAACAGCCGGACGCAGGTAATCCGTAAACACGAAGAATGTACCGCCGAATACTTTTACCCCTTGGTGCAATGTCATACCATTCATCGCAGCAGCCATACCAAACTCACGGATACCGAAATAGATGTTACGGCCAGCATAGTCTTCTGGTGTAAAGTTCGTCAGGTTGTTCAAGTGTGTCATGGTGGAGCTTTCCAGATCGGCAGATCCGCCTGTCAGGAACGGTACGTTTGGAGCCAAGCCGTTCAGTGCATTACCGGAAGCCACACGAGTGGAAACTGCTTTGTCTTCAGTCGTGTACTTCGGAAGATCACGGTCCCATCCTTCTGGAAGGTCGCCGTTTACGGCTGTTTCGAACTGAGCTGCCAGGTCAGGGTAAGCCGCTTTATATTTGGCGAACTGCTCATCCCAAGCTTTGTTAGCTGCGATGCCGTGCTCTTTTACTTTAGCAAAATGCTCGCGAACCTCTTGCGGTACGTAGAAGTCCTCTTCGTATACCCATTTGTAAAATTCTTTAGTCAGCTTGGCTTCGTCTGCACCCAGTGGGGAACCGTGAGTACCGCCATGTCCGCCTTTACCTTGTTTGTTCGGGCTTCCGTAGCCGATAACTGTTTTCACTTCAATCAACGTAGGGCGTGTCGAGTCGCCTTGAGCTTCCTCAATCGCTTTTTGGATCGCTGGAAGGTCGTTACCGTCTTCTACGCGCAGCACTTGCCAGTTGTAAGCTTCAAAGCGTTTTGCAACACTCTCGGAAGAAGACAGATCCAGCTTGCCATCCAGTGTAATATCATTGGAATCAAACAATACGATCAGCTTGCCCAGACGCAGACGTCCAGCCAATGAAGCCGCTTCGTGAGACAGGCCTTCCATCAGATCGCCGTCGCCGCAGATGGCATACGTGAAGTGATCCACAACTTTGAATTGATCTTTATTATAGGTTGCACCCAGTTGAGCTTCAGCCATTGCCATACCTACGGCCATAGCTACACCTTGACCCAGAGGTCCGGTCGTAGCGTCTACACCAGCGGTGTGTCCAAATTCAGGGTGACCTGGTGTAAGGCTGCCCCATTGACGGAATTGTTTCAGTTCTTCCATAGGCAGATCATAGCCGCTCAGGTGCAGCAGGCTGTACAGCAGCATGGAGCCGTGTCCTGCGGACAGTACAAAACGGTCACGGTTAATCCAGGTAGGGTGATTCGGGTTATGGTTCATCGTTTTAGCAAAAAGTTGGTAGCCCATCGGCGCGGAACCCATCGGCATGCCGGGATGTCCCGAGTTTGCTTTCTCGATGGCATCAATTGCCAACGTACGGATGGTCGTAATGGACAAATTGTCGATCGTGGAGTTTTCATCCTTTTGAATCGCTTGATTCTGGTCAGTCATGGTTAGCCTCCTCATATTGTAAAAAGTATGCCAATTGCATTCGGTCATGCTCTCCAATACCGCCGTCCGATATAGAAACGACGTCCATCGAAGTGAGTGAATCTGCTTGAATGTTTCAATATGACTTATACATCCTCAAATATTGTACCATTTGCCGTGCAGGTTTGCCAGATCGTTTATAAAGATGGTTGTCGAAATGTCGTACCGAGTCCTCATATAAATATACCCGCAAAGTATTAACCTCATTTAAAAAATCACAAAACCGCAAAAAATAACGTATTTTGTCCGGTTTTAACCCCCGCTTTCCGTAGAAAAAAGCAAAAACCCGTCATTTCGACGGGCTTTGCTTGTAAAAAGTATGAACATTTACATTTTAAATAAATATAAAATCAGTTAAAAACGACTGTTTTATTTTCATGAACCAAAATTCGGTCCTCCGCATGCCACTTCACGGCTCTTGCCAAAACGACCCGCTCAATGGTGCGACCGATCCGTTTTAACTCATTGACATCATCGCCGTGGCTTACCCGCTGCACGTCCTGCTCGATGATCGGGCCGCCGTCCAGTTCCTCCGTTACATAATGCGCGGTAGCGCCAATAATTTTCACACCGCGATTATAGGCTTGAGCATATGGCTTTCCACCCACGAATGCAGGCAGGAACGAATGATGAATATTGATGATCCGATTGCGGTAATGCTCAATGAACTTAGGTGAAATAATCTGCATGTACCGGGCCAAAATAATAACGTCGATATCTTCACCAATAACCTCTAGTTGACGGCGTTCCGCCTCTGGTTTGGTATCGGCTGTCACCGGAATATGGTGATACGGAATGCCGAACGATTCCACGTACTCCTTCATATCCGGATGATTGCTGACCACCAGAGAAATATCCGCGTCCAGATCCCCTGCCTGCCATTGCCACAATAGTTCCACCAGACAATGATCTTCTTTGGAAACGAAAATGGCGAGCTTTTTCTTGCGGCTGACTGCTGAAATCGTCCACTCCATCCGGAATTGTTCTGCAACCACGGCAAAATCCTGCTCCAGTTGGGGCTGGGTTTCACTCAAGTATGGCAGATCAAATTCAACCCGCATAAAAAACATACCTCCGGACGGGTCCATCGTATATTGATCAGATTGAACAATATTGGCGCCATGCTCGTACAAAAAGCGAGACACGGCCGCTACAATACCCGGGCCATCAGGACAGGATACGAGCATACGCGCACGGTTTTCATGCGCAGATTGAGTGCTGTTTGGCTGATGTTTTACGTGAAGTTCCATGTGGCTACAAATCCCCCTTGGCTTATACTGTCACTGGCAAATGACTGCCGGCAAACCAGGCAATCAGCCGTTGATTAATGTGTTCTTCGCTCAGCTCTGGAAACAGGGCTGCTTCCGTGATCATGTCGTACAGGCGCTCCAGCGGCTCACGTGGGTCGGCTTTTCTCGCTTTGGCATCATTTTTCAGCAGCGTCCAGGTGTCTAGCACAAATTTTCGTACATCCACATCCTGCTTTTTGAAAAACGAATGCAGCTGCTCTATCTGCCCCAAAAATTCATCACCAAAACGCTCCTTCACATTCCCGCGAAGTAAAGCTATTTCAACCTCATACATTGGACGCTGGGTTTTCGCTTCCTTTCCGATCCATGGCGTTTCCAAAATAAATGGACGCCCTTGAAGTGCTTCATGATGCACCACATTATGAATGGTCTGATAGCCAATCCAGCCCGATCCAATCGGAGTATGGCGGTCTTTATGAGCGCCAACTGGGTTTTTACTGTCATTGACGTGAACTACTGCGATGCGGTCCAGCCCGACAATACGATCAAATTGCTCCAGCACACCGTCCAGATCATTCACAATATCATAGCCCGCATCATGAATGTGACAGGTATCCATACAGACAGTAAGACGCTCGTTGTGCACTACTTTATCTATAATGGAGGCAATTTCCTCGAAGCTGCGTCCCATTTCGGTACCTTTGCCTGCCATCGTTTCCAGCGCAATGTTAACATCCGTCTCCTTCACACCGTTTAGTACCTCGTTCAAGCCATCAGCAATACGCTGAATGCCGTACTCTGCATCCTTATCGGTAAAAGCGCCTGGATGAAGCACGATATTTTTCACGCCAATCGCGTGAGTGCGACGAATTTCCTCCTGAAGAAAGCTGACTGCCAGCTCATAGGTGTTTTCTTTGTAAGAGCCGAGATTGATAATATACGGGGCATGCACCACGATATCATCCATCCCTTTTTCAGCCATCAACTGCTTGCCTTCCTCCAGATACATGGATTCCATCGGCTTACGACGCGTGTTTTGCGGTGCCCCCGTGTATATCATGAACGAGCTGGACCCGTATGAAGACGCTTCTTTTGTAGCGCTGAGCAGACCCTTGTCCGAGAAGGACACATGAGAACCAATTTTCAGCATGATTCGGTTTCATCCCCTTATCCTTGTTATTCTGTTATGCTTGTCTTATTTTGATTTAATCATTTTAACGTGATTATTGAAATCAAACAACATGGCTTTTATGGTAGCCTTATTGACTAGTGTTGTTAAAGCAAAGTACAGGCAGAGGATTACATGTAAGGGAGACAAGGTACAATCAAAGCATGGATTGACATCCTTTAGCGTATACAGGTACATTCGAATGAGGTTTTTTTCTCGAAAAGGGTTATATTCTATAACATACATATTTTTTGCGAATCGGAAGGAGAGTCGAACTCCATGAACATCGTCATATGCGGAGGTACTGGATTAGTAGGGTGTGCGCTGACCAGAAGCTTGCTCAACGACGGGCATACGGTGAGAGTAATCACCCGTAAACCCATGGTAGGTCACGAAGCGAGCCCACGCTTGCAATATATGAGCTGGAACGAGCTGAAACAAAAGCCTGAAGCATTGGAGGGCATAGATGTGGCCGTTAATTTGGCAGGCGAAACGCTGAATCAGCGCTGGACGGACAAGTCCAAACAAAGAATTCTCCAATCCCGACTATTGTCCGTTGCCAAACTGGCTCAAGCACTAAATGCGCTGCAAAAAAAACCGGAGGTCATCATTCAGGCTTCGGCAATTGCCGCATATGGTGCTTCCTTGACCGAAACGTTCGATGAAATGAGCCCGCGTCGTTCGGAAGATTTTCTTTCTCAGGTGGTCGAGCAGTGGGAAGAGGCTGCCAACGCTTATCCATCCGATTCCCGTTTAATCAAGCTGCGTATTAGCCTCGTGCTGGATAGAAAAAAAGGAGCTTTTCCACTTATGAAATTGCCCTACAGATTCGGATTCGGCGGCAGAATAGGCAGCGGTCATCAATGGATGAGCTGGATTCATATTGAGGATATCGTTCGTCTGATCACGTACTGCATCCATACATCGGAGATCGTCGGGGCAGTGAACGCTTCATCACCGTACCCAGTGACGAACGACCAGTTTGGGAAAACCGTAGCTCAAGTATACCACCGTCCGCATTGGTTTCCCGTTCCAGGCATTCTCGTTCAAAAGCTGCTCGGTGAGATGAGCACCCTCGTATTGGATGGTCAAAAAGTAATCCCGCGCAAGGCGCTGGAGCACGGATTTAAGTTTAACTATCCTTCATTGAAGGAAGCGCTGGAGGAACTCCATTCTCTTCAAAAGCAGCGCTAAAATGAAAAGAGGAACTCTATGTGGCGGCATCTCACCAGCTCAGAGTTCCTTTTTTAGATGATCTATTTTCATACAATAAAATTTAATTGAATTAAATACGAACCAAAGAACCCTTCTTTATTTCTTTAATGTGTTCTGATTCCTGTACACTAATACCAATGAGCGGGAGGTTAGCTATAGAAAAAGAAATACTAATATCTAATACATCCAGTTCGCATATTGTTCCATCTAATTTATCAACTTGTATTTTTGAACCTATCAATTTTTTTAACTTCGTATGATCCTGATTATCTAATCCAATATTAGTTCCGATTAAGACAAACCCTTTATTTGGATTTTTGATAATATTATCCAATTTCATGATTTCCAAAAGAAACATCTCCATTCTAGCGTTCATGTATGAACAGTAAGTCTTTAACTTCCCTAACTTTGATACCTTCGTTTTTTAATCTATTAATCCCATCTCTTAAAAGCATAATTCTTTCTAATTGAGTTAAATCGGGGGCGAATCTTGCAGCACGGATACTTGCTTGTGCTTCGTCCAATGCAAAATTCCTAGTTATAACGTTAAACTCTTCATCCATAACTTGAAATGACCTTCCTGCAAGCCCTGCTTCATAATGCCCAACAACTTCATGTGCTATCGTTCCTTGACCAGTAATCCGGCTATTAGCTGCTAATTTACCTACGTCATTAGAAGGCAAGACATCATTATTTATATTGAGAATCGTATCAAATAATAAACCCGTAGGTGAAGTATCATTAGGCCCTGCAATACGAATATTTTCTTCAGGCATCCCTAATTTTCTTGCATACTGGGTTAAATTTACTATCTGCTCTTCAGTTAAAAGCACTTCATTACGCAGGCCATTAGTATCTATAATTTTTCTTGTAGTGTCCAAGTTTTCTATTATTCCTGTAGTTCCATCTTTTAATGGGTTAAATTTCACAGACTCAGCTAGCCCAACTTTAGGCTTAATTACTGAGCTAACTCCTCCAAATAATCCTGCTGTACCGATCATATTGGCCCAATGTTCCTTTGACCAAGCATTTGTAGGCATTGTAGCTTCTCTGATCGTTCCATGTACACCAAAAGTCCAGAAGTTAAAAAAATCATTTGCTGAATTAAACTGCTTGGATGCTCGCTCCGCATATCCTTGATACAGACCTTTCGGAATACCAAATGTCCAATAGTCTAAAAATCCTCCTACTGAATCATAGCGTTTTTCATACCTTTCCTCAGCAGCGTTCAAGAAATCTTGACCAAGCTCCAATAAACTATCTGTCGATTTCTGAAACGCATTTCGTGTATCTGGAGCAGGAACAGCACATGCATTAGGTGGAGGTGGTAAACAACTTGCGTCAATGTTACCTGCTTCCATCAGATCAGCTAATATGAACTTGTCTGCATGGTGACGTAACTCCCTCGCAATAGAATCCGTCAGGGTAACAAAGTCAGTCATTTTCTTCTGAGAGACTTGAAATTGACTATAAAATTGTTGTTTGGTTGTACCATCCCATAATTGCTGCATAAAAGAAATTTGTTGCATCAATTGACTATTCATCTGAATCGCTGTTTTCTGTGCAAGGTCAAATTGCTTGGAGATGGTTATAAGTTGTTCAGGAGTCACTCTAATCGTTGTCATAATTTACCTCGGTTCAAGTTCGTTATGACATGATAGCATTATTCAAATTTATGGAGAACAGCCTTATCTCCTAATTGTTATAAGAAAGAGTGTTTCTTTATACCTGTATCAAAAGACTTAGCCTTGAGTATCGCAAATAGTTATTCACACGTTCTTTTCACAAGAAGAATGAGCAATCGAAGGCTAATCCATTTATCGTCCCAAGTCTTAAGAAAAAGTTTACCGTCAATGAGTTTTCCAGTTTTGTACATAGATAAGCTCCTTTACGGAATAGAGGGGTTGTTGATTACAGGTTTAAAGCTATTTATATTTTGGGTAGTCAGATGTATCTCCCCTTTATGTAGGTTATAGAGAGGTTAATATCCAGACGCCAAACCTCTTGTTTCATCCTCAGCACGTTCTATCGCCTGAATCAAAGTCATCAAAGGTTTCTCAAATTTATAATGAATGGCTTTTTCACACGTACCACCAGCAGCTTCCCACTCCCAAAACGCAATAATGTCAACGGGTTCAAGGAAATATAAAGTTAAGGCATTCACTGGATTTGCAGTGTATAGTTTTATAAACTCTTCGTCTAAAAGTTGATTATACGTAAGATATTGCTCTTGCATCGCTCCTAGGAGAAAAAGTACACTTTCCTCATTCACATTAGTAATTCGATTAACAAAAGCATTTCGTCTTTCAACCGTATTCAGTATAATTTGTATAGCATTTCGAGTACACGAAGCATCAGAAGTAATACTGAGCATATTAATTAGATCATTAGTAGTGAGATCAGGATTAAATGGGGCTTGCTCTATAATATACGTCCATTTATCGTCGCTTCCATTTTGAAATACTCGAATAGCATCGGAAACGTTATAGCCGATCGTTTGCCATTTTCGATTAAGCACGTCAATAATGTGATAATAGTACAACTCTGTTTCTCCGTTGCCTACTTCCTGTCCCCAGACCTTTTTCATACGGACAATGTTTTTAATATCTTGTTTATTGAACTTTACTTTTAAAATCATAGGTGTCATCTCCAGTTCTATTTTGGTAAAATGTCCATAGCAAAGCTAAGGGTGTTGTACATCATTTTTTTAGGATGATATGATATAGCTTAGCTTTGTTTCATCAATTCCTACTCAGAACTATTTCACTTTGTCGTAAATATTTACGACTTGTTATAAATGATATCATCAACCATTTCATTATTCAACTGTTTTGACGTAATTATTTCCGACTTATTGGAATTTAATCATATTTTTTATGTCATCTGGTATTAAAGAAGGAGAATGATAAATGATTAGTTTTGAACCATTACAAATAACTTTGATTAAAAAGAAAATCTCTAAAATGGAGTTTATAAAACTAATGAATATCTCCCCGTCAACTGCCGCTAAAATGTGGCGTAACGAGTACATTGCTATGAAAATTATCGACGATATATGTAACAAGCTAGAATGTAATTTGACAGATGTCATTGAACATACTCCAGATGATAAATTGAATCAAAATACTCAATAGCTACCCCCAAATTAAACGTCAAAAAGAAGCCCATAACATTAATAGGCTTCTTCTTTATACATATCAAACTATTTCACTCAAGAGGCGTTGGCGGAAGATTTAAAAGAGCCCAGTCTATAGGCGTAGGACACTCCGGCAATCTTAAAAGTGTCTCCATCATTCAGGATGTACTCCTTGTATGGCACCATCGCCTCTCCATTCAGAACAGTTCCGTTGTCGAGAGCAGATCCTTGCCACAATTCATTGTCAGTTTTTTGGGAAAAGTAAAGATGAATGACAGAAAAAATGAAGCGGGGCAATCCAAAGAGATTACCCCGCCCTAACCTAACGGATTATTCCAAAACGTAGGAAATAGTCATTTCAACAGATTTATAAGAAAGGCTGCCGAACCATCTATCTCCGGTAGAACTTGCAATGTTTGTTCCAAAGACCTGTGCTGTCCATGTACCACGTGCTTCCTGATCTAGAAAACTTGCTCTCTCAGTCATTCCACTGGGCTTCCATGCGATAGTAGCAGATTTGCCGCTAGGAGAGGATACATTCAACTGAGAAAAAACAACCGCCCCCAGCATATTTCTATTGTTGTTGTTGATAATTCCTCTTCCTGGGTCAATCTCAATCGACTTTACCTTGGCATTAAGAGGCAATGACGTAAACCGGAAGCTAACCGGATCGGAATAACCGCTTTTGCCGGGGGCTAATGCCAACCCTAGGCTTTTGCCTGCGCTCACTGTTCTACTGCTGCTGGAAGCATTGGGAGCGGCACTTAACTGTACATCCACTGTCTGTGTATAGACAGTTTCACCAGCCACATTGGTGGATACCTTAACATTCGGCTCCGCTGCAAATGCAGTCACGGACATTGCGGCACTCATGGATACCGCCAGTAACATTGCACCTAAACGTTTTTTCATGCTCATACTTTTTTACCTCCAAAAAATATTATTAAGGTGGTATGAATTGCTGTCCGAGCATAAAGACCTATTTTCAAAAAGGATACCGTTTTCTAGTAGAACAGCAATAACCCCTTATTAATATTATCGGTATACAATTGGAAAAAGTCAATTGTTTCCAATGATTTTTTTGGTATAAATGGATTAAATTTTAATATTCTGCCCTCTGTGAACCATCGCCTTAGTTCATCGTCTTCACACAACTTTTTATAACGTGAATGCGTGATAATCAAAACATCAGATTCACGTACAGCCTCAAGATTCTGCCTTTCAAAATATTCTTGGAGGCTATCCATTGTCATGAAGATTAAATTCCTATTAACCTGTAACTTAGAAAGAATACTTAAAGAACAGAATATTACACCTTATAAACTCTCAAAAGATACCGGTGAGAGAATCGGAACGATATATAAATTAGTGAATAATCAGGGAATGGATAATTCACGCCTTTCAACTTCATTGCTATATAGATTGAACTGAAAAACTTTATACCTGAAGAAGCAGGCGGTCAATTATAATTTGAGGAACACGGTTAATATGATTCATAAATTTTGTCACGTGAGAGCGGATGACATAAAACTTCTGGAAAAATACATTGTTCACAACATCGTGCTTGAGCCACTTCCACAGTCCTTCTACGGGATTGAGTTCCGGACTATATTTGGGCAAATAGACAAATTGCAGCCTTGGATTCTTTCTCAAGAAAGGTTGAATGGCTTTGGCATGATGAACGCGTGCGTTATCCAGGACGATGACGAGATTTCCTGTGTACGTCTTCAGGATATCCTTTAAAAAGCGTTCAAAAGCCTGAGCATCCAGTTCTTCTTCACGGTGTGTGACATACCCGGTTTCGTAGTTGATGGCCGCAAACAATTTAGCTCCCTGATGTTGTCCATAGGTGGGAATTTCCCGTTGTTGACCTTTCGGAAACCAGTTGTATTGCAAGGCCATATAGGCTCGAATGGAAGACTCGTCTTCAAATAGCAAATGGTCGATGTCTCCCCGATCCAGTTGATCCTTGAGTTCGGATAAGGTCACGTCCTGAAACTGTTGCTGTTCCTCCACATCCGCTCGCGCTAAGGTATAGGTGGCCTTTGTGTAGCTGAACCCCAGACGATTCAACCATTTCGAGGCTCCTTTTAGGGTGTACGTCTGACTAAACTCTCGATGAATCCAAGTGCAAATAAGCTGTAAGGTCCAGGTGAATTTGGCCTCAAAACCAACGTCTACAGGTTTCTTTTCAGTTATCATTGTCTTTAGTTGTTCTTCCTGAGCTGGTGTAAGTTTTTTCAGTCCACCGGGGTAATTCTTGAACTCTAGCCCCTGTAATCCCTGTTCCCGATAGCTTTTCCAGTGTCCACTGATAGCAGGAAACGAGCGACCAAGAATCGCAGAGATTTCAGAAAGCGTCCGGCCTTCCAGATGTAAGCGAACAGCCAGATATCTCTCATACATTCGGGTGCTTTGTGTGTTCTTCATGGCCTCTGTGAGTTGTTCGATTTCGTGTTGCGTTGTCATTGGGATCGCCACCTTTACCGGGTTATTACTAAATCTTTACCCATTTTGGTGGCTCATAATTTACGAGTTCAATCTATATAGCAGTTTCTAATTCGTTCAAAGGAAAAGGATTAGGAGGTAAGATGTTAAATGAATGCATCAAGCCGTATATTGCTAGCCATGGTGGTGGCTTGATCACTTTTAATACAAATGCTGAAGATAACCGGAGCTTTTACAGAAAAAACGGTTTTACTGAGATTCATGAAATGACAATACGAGCAAATGGGTAAGACATTGGTAACTGGAGCTATACAACTACAATTCATGGAGATAATTGATTACTTCTTATTTAAGTGTCTTATTGTTTCAAGTATTATAAGGTAGCTGGACTGTACGTAGTCCAGTGCTCTAGAATGTAGAACATATAAATTAACTACGCATACTGAAGCATTCCACTTTAATAGGATAATTCCAATAGAGAAAGCTTAATAATACCAAGAAAGCAGCTGATCAATGCATCAGCTGCTTTTGTTTCAACTTACAGGCGGGTTAGCGTAGTTACAATAACTAAATAAGATGACCGTTAAAATTAAAAGTAACATTCCGAAATAAATGGATTATCCTTGTGATCAAGTTCAACCACCCTTAATACTGTATGCACAATAAGAGCTTATTTCTGTAGACTTATTAAAGATAGCAAGTAAGCATTTGAGTTTTTTTACGTTGACATTGTATTGATGAAGGGTTTTTATATCCAGATTAGTCATCACCATGCACATGCTTATTATTCCTCAAGTGATGAAGTTTAAAGTAACATCGATAATGATCGTGTACATGCTTCCATCACAGTAGGCAGTAGAAAAACAAAATTTTTCTATGCCTATTATGATGGGAGTTTTTCTAAGAACCGAGCAATTAGAATGTAGTAGTATCAATCGGTTCATTGAGGTTATTCTTTTTATCATTCCTTAAGAATTGTTGAATAAGCTCACTGATCTCTTTAGCATGTGTTTCGAGAGCAAAATGCCCTGTATCAAGTAAATGGACTTCCGCAGATGGAATATCACGCTTATACGCTTCAGCTCCAGCAGGGAGGAAGGCAGGGTCATTTTTACCCCATACGGCTAAGAGTTTAGGTTGATACTTACGGAAATAAGCCTGAAAGTCAGGATAACGATCCACATTTGTTCTATAATCAAGGATCAAGTCCAGTTGGATTTCTTCAGCTTCTGGACGCGACATGAAAGCAATATCTAGAGAATACCCATCTGGTGAAACAAGGCTGGCATCAGCTCCATGTAAATACTGAAAGTTTCGAATGGTCTCAGGAGTCAAGGAATCGCGACATGCTTCACGATTTTCAGGTGTTGGAGAGTGCCAATAAGTTTCCCAGGATCCCCACTCGTCACTAAATCCCTCAATATAGGCGTTCCCATTCTGACTAATAATTGCTTGAATTCTTTCAGGATGAGCAACCGCCAAACGATAACCAACAGGTGCACCATAATCAAATACATAAAGTACATACTGTTTGAGAGACAGTGCTTCAGTAAAGCCTTCAATAACTTGGAACAGGCTGTTAAATGTGAAGTTAAATTGACTGCGCGGCGGAGTTATTGTATGACCGAACCCAGCCAGATCGGGAGCAATGACACGGTATTGTTCTGCCAGTTTAGGAATTAGGTCACGGAACATATGACTTGAAGATGGAAACCCGTGTAATAATAAAATAACTTGACCATCTTTAGGGCCGGCCTCACGATAAAAAACTTCAACATCTCCAACCTTTTGCTGATGATAACTAATCTTCATTTTGTACATCTCCTTGTGATATTTTTATTAATATTAAGATGCTCTGTAGAGTTTCTTTCTAACCAACATCACGATGGTTCTGTGAATTATGATGTTATGGTAATTGGTTTTGAACTAGGGTTATCGTATAATACAAATACATATTTGACTAACGAATAAATCAAATGTCTATTATTTCGAATTGAAATACAGAAAGGTGATCGATGTGATAAATTCATTAGAAGGTCGTTTTTTTCTGGCGTTTATTGCCTCACTTGAAGAAAAAAGCTTCAGTCGAGCTGCAGATCGTTTAGGTTATGTTCAATCCACAGTAACAACTCATATCCAACAGTTGGAAAAAATTTGTGGACAAAAATTGTTTCATCGATATCCAAGAGGGATAGAACTTACGGAAGCAGGAAAAGTATTCTCCAAATATGCTTATCAGTATGTTCACTTAAGTCAATCTCTTAAAGAAAGTATGGATGAACTAGATCAGCCATGCGGAACAGTACGTATCAGAACACAAGAATCTTTCTTTCTTACACGGATGCTTCCCTTTGTTCAGGAATACACAAGAAACTATCCAAGCGTAAATTTGCGTATAGAACAAGGAGCACATCAGGATATTCTAAAAGGTGTACTAGATTATGAGTTGGATTTTGGAATTGTTCCTCAAAACCCGAGTCGCCATGATATTATTTTTTATCCAATTATAGAAGAAACGATCGTTTTTGTTGCATCTGAGGATATAGCTCAGAAAGTGAGCAATGAGGGAGTTCGGATTCTAAATGACCAACTTTTTATTAGTAGTGGCACATCTTGTTTGTATCATACGTCTGCTATAGATGTTTTGAAAAATGCCGGTATTATGGTTAAAGATGCAATAGAGTTACCTAGTCTTGAGATGATCAAACAATATGTAAGCTGTGGAAAAGGTTTTGCCTTAGTCCCTGAAATAGCGGTTAACAACGAACTAAAGACTGGGAAACTAAATATTCTTCCATTTGATTCCCAAATAAGCTTTACGCATGGTTTAATAATTCATAAAAATCGTGAGTGTAGCTTTACTGCGAAAAAATTCCAATCTGAACTCATGTGTTTCTTAACAGATATATGAATAAGTAGTGTATTTATTATATAAAACTTGTTCAGTGAGAATTTCTTTTATGCTTAATTGGAGAGTAAAGGAAGTAAAGAAATAAGCGTACCTTAGTTGTTTAGAAGAAAAGCAGCAGAACTCCTTACTCGAGACGAGTTAGGGGTTCTGCTGCTCTCAGATCCATTTATATATCTGGCTTATTATTGTAAACTGAGACAATCAACCTATATGAAGAACGGCTTTGCCAGAGAATTTCCGTTCAATCAAATTACGGGCAAGGGTGTCAATTCAGTCCAAGGCGCCTCCACTTCTATACAAACTTGGCCAGCAAATTCAGATCGTCCGCAACTGCTTGACGAGTGAGTACTCACCTATTATAGCCAATATTTGTGGATATTTAGGAATTACTTTAGGGGAATTATTTGACGTTGTTCAAATGGAAACGGAATAACCTCCTATCTATCAAAATGCAAAAGAAGCCCATAACATTAATAGGCTTCTTCTTTATACATATCAATCTATTTCACTCAAGAGGCGTTGGCGGAAGCTTTAAAAAATTCCAGTCGATAAGTATAGGAAACTCCGGCTATTTTAAAATTGTCTCCATCCTTCATTGCATACTCCTTGTAAGGCACCATCGGCTCTCCGTTCAGAACAGTTCCGTTCGTCGAGGACAAATCCTTGATGATGTGACCTTGTCCTTCTGCATTTATACAAAGCTCAATATGAGAACGGGACGCTCCCTCCGTATGCTCTACAAACTGAACCAATTGCGGGTCTCTTCCGATGAAGAAGCTGTCTGCAACAAATTGATCCGGCTGCAAGCGGATGAGCTCGGCAGCTCCACTTCCCGGTGGCTTGCGCTCCAGACAAGCAATCGGTGATTGCTGAACGTGTGGAATATGTACCCCTTGATCTGCACGAAGCAGCACCGTTTCCTGCCTCGATGTAGCATTTAGCAGCTCCGTAACACCAGACAAAGACTTATAATATGCCTCGCTGGTATCACTGGCCTCTAAATCATTTCTACGATCCGCACCTATCCCCTGCGACTCGTGCAAGTCGTGAAGTGCAGAAGCTTTACCTTTTTCTCCCGCATCCCGGCTACCCACATTTTCAGACTCTGGGTCAGGAAATGACCATCGCCAGCTTTCCTGTCCTTGATCACTTGGATTGGAAGAGCGCTTATCCTTATTCTGACGTCCTGCTACGAATCCTGTTAGCTTATCAACCTGATAACGGTCATTTTTCCGCTGTGCAGGAGAAGCTGCGCCAAGCCATTCCGAATCCAGCACAGGGACTGAATCAGCATAGGTAAGAGATGAAGTACCCTTGCGTCCCCATTTTCCTGTCCAGCTCATATAAGCAACGGCTACGAGTACCAAGGTCAGCACAACGGAAATAGCCAGCGGCACCGTATCTGGATGGTCCAGATAAATATAGCGCCACACGATGGCTGAAGCGAGAAGACAACCTAAAGCAATGTACATTTTGTATTTCTGCAATGCAGGTTCCGTTACTTCTATTTCTACATCTGCCTCATCATTCTCCTGGGTCTTCACGGACGGCTTGAGTCGATTGATCCGCTTAAGCTCCTGAATCTCCTGAAGCGTATCCTGATCCTCTTGCCCGTACATCCCACCACGCCCTGAATGTCCACGCGTTGACGAATGACCGGATAAGGATTGATCAGCATACGGAAAAGATTTTCCGTATGCATCTGTTGAATGCAATCCATCACGCTCTCCTTGAACTCCCATTCGAACACGGGTATCTCTGCTGCGTCCTTCTCCATCTTCACCTTGAACGCTAACGCTGTCTGCGCCGACCGTCATCCCTTGCAGCAACAGCTCCTTCAACGCTCTCGGATCAAATTCATTCCTGTCGCACAGTTCAAATATGCGCTGCATATGGTCCCCTTGAAAATGAACCACACGTGTCATCAAGCGTATAACCAATTGCTTAAATTGGCTCCCAGCCTGACTTTCATCCAGTACACCCTGCAAAGGGACATAGGTTAAACTGACGTTTTCCCTTGAGCCTGAACCGCTAATAAAAATATAATCCTCATGAAAAATAAATTGGCGCATATCCAGCATATACTGTGGGCTACGATGGAGAGCATCCACTACTGCAAAAAGAATCCGATAGAAATCGGGAGTCGACACTCCCCCTCCCTTCCATACCTGCGACAGCATACGTTGACCCGAAATATCGTAGTGCAGCTCCACCTGAAAATCAACTTCCTTGATTCTTAGCTCCAGAAGACCGGGAATCCGATTGCCAGTCATCATTCCGGTCTGCACGGAATTTAAATCATCGGTCTTAAGCCCGCCTTCCTTGTTCAAAATCATAAATGTCCCGCCGTTGCGGGCAAAATCCCTGCTTAAACCAAACAATTCATGACCTCCTTAGCATTTTCCCGATCTCCATGAGTGCCATGCTATCTACCTAACCGAACCTGTCATGGCAAAAAGTAAAGATAAGCGCTGATCGCTCCCGGAATGACGGCAGTCATAAACGGAAACCTAAGATGTGCTTCCCTTCCGCTCGTCAGCGCCTTGCCGCTGCGAAACAGAAAAAATCCTCCCAAATTAAAAGCCACACGCCGCAGTCTCATCATGGTTTCCCGTCTCCACAGCAGGATCACCAAGCCAATAATACCCGCGAAAAAAATCGAATATAGAGCCGATTGCCATGCAAAAGCAGCCCCCGTCCATGCTCCGATCAAGCCAAACAGCTTCACATCGCCTGCACCTACAGCTCCCATCCAGTACAGAATCAACATGAAGCCAAATCCCGTACCCAGTCCAGCGGCTGCAAATAAAAATCCATGCCAGCCCCCAAACACCGTATTAAATAGCAAGCCCACAGCCATGCCGGGCATCGTAAGCTTGTTAGGAATTTTCATACTACGTAAATCCGTGACCAGCGCAATCGCCAGCAAAACGCCACATACGACATACATCCACGTCAATGCAGTTCCCCCCTTAATGATATGCATGAAGCGTTCCAAACCTTTTTCATCGTTGTTATCTCTATCTACTCGCGTTATGCCTATACATCCGTGCTATCGTGATCCATCTGTGTTCCTCTATCCTTCCGCCGTCTTCTCCACCGAAAATGGAACCTCGATACGTTGTCCATCCTCCGTTTCGATCACAAAGCTCCATTGACCGGGTGTCGTGTTTGTTCCCACAAACCAGTTCCATTCAATAATCCCGTCCGCATCAGCAGAGGTCCAGCCCAAGTGTTGAGCCGTGCTTTGGCCCGACTTATAAAGTACAGAAAGATTAGCAGACGTTCCGGGTTCCACCTTGGCCTTGATCAAATTATATACACCCTTCACAGCAGGCTCAGGCTTGGCAAGCAACTGTATGGAACCCTGGGCATCCTTAGCCGCTGAAGCATCACCTGTACCTGCTCCCTCTCCCGTATCCCCGATCCAAAGACGTTCCTCTGCCGCCGCTTGGAGCACAATGCTACGATACAGAAAAGGAACCTTCATCGGCAGCTCATAAGACAGCTCCACCCTAAAATAAGGGTCCTTAGTTCCCGTAAGAGACGGCACATGCACACTCGTTACGTGTATACGGTCGTACTCCAGAATGCTATCCTCTATAAAAGGCTTTAAGAGCGGCTTTAGAGCAGGATCAAGCGCGGCTTCCGTCAAGCGCCCTCGTAGCTCCTCCATGGGCTTTTTGCCCCCCTGCACAGCACTTTCTACCCAATCACCGATGGGAGGTGGCAGTTGGGCAGCGAATTGGCTTGCATATTCACTCACAGATAACTTGGGTAGCTCATCCAGCGGTTGGCGGACCGCATCTATTTTCGCAGATGCTGCATCCACAGCCAGAGACACCGGATAGATTTTAGCCGAAACCTGTTTGACCGCTTCTGAAGCGGTGGTCTGCAAGGCCGTAGATACCAGTGTCATCTGTACCATATAAATCAGAAAAATAATAAAAAACAGAAACAACGGCAACACCAGCGACGCCTCTAAAACGATACTCCCTTGTTCACGGTGACTCCGTCCACCAATCCGCTGTAAATACCGATTAATAAGAAAAATGCGCTGTTTTCGTAACATAGTACACACTTCCCTTAATGCTTTCGCCTTCCTCTGAGGCAGTGCCCAGCATCTTCATCACCCCAGGTAAAAACAACAGCCGCATCCCGTTCTTAACCTCGCCCCTTGCATACGTTTGCCGTTCAGCAGGATTGACATCTGTATTCAGGCGGATCAGGGCCAGCATGCGAGACATTTTGCGTTCATTATTGCTATGGATCATGAGGAACAATCGCAAATGATCCTTGTACGTCATTCGAAATTTAAGAAAATCAGACAAAGGCACATACCCCTTCTGGGCTAGCATAATCATATCTTCGATCGCCTTCTCTACCCCATATAGAAGAGCTGCCGCCAAAACGACCAACGGATTGCCTTTGGAGCTATTTTTGACCAATCCCTCCATCGTACGAATGGCCAGCCTCATGGCGAATATCTCACCATAAGCGGAAGCCAGATTGCCCGTCGGATTGTGGAACCCGTACAAGATGTACTCTACCTCCTGATTATTCAACTCCAGTTGATCTCCCAAAATTTGCGATGCGTTTCCCACACTTCCACCTGATCCGGCTAAACTGCCAAATCGACTAAAATCCACGTGATTAAAGTATGAGAGCGCATATTCATTCTGGAAAAATTCATCCCCCAGTTGCGTCAACAAGCCGGATGCTGCCCCGTATAGACCATCCATACTGTCCATGGAAGCTCCTGCCGCATCATAGGTGTCATAGAACAAATCAGCGGATACAGACGGGCTGGATGCAGACTGGTTAAAAGAAATACTTTCATTGTAATACTGCTCCAGCTTTTGAAATTGTCCGGCACTTTGCGTACCTTTGGAAAGCATTTCAATGATCCGATAGGCTTGCTTAAGCTTGTTCTTCGCCTCTTTTTCCATTTTCTTGCGTTCTTTATCAGGCCCGCGTCGCGTGTCCATTGCTCTGGCTTCATCATCAAGTACATTAGAAGGCCCTGACCAGGCATACGCATTTAAGTATTTATCCATTTCCTTGAGCGTTGAGATCACTTCTTGTCTGAACATATCTGCATTGAGATTCGGATCTGTATAAAAGGATAATGTGCGGATCATACTCGTTAATCTGTTGTTAATCGTATGAATAGCCGTTCGTTGCTTTTCTATAGTCGCTTCCATCTGATCAAATTCCTTATCAGGAATCAATAAGTCGTCAGCCTTCTGCCTTGCGCTTCCTACAGACGGATCAGCACTGGAGCTCCCTCCACTCGGAGTAGGGGCTGCGGAAACTTCATCATACCCTGCATTGGCAGCCCTCTGTTTATATTGAGCAATGACTTGACGCATCTCTTCGTTAATCTGCCTGGCTTCATTCAGCGGCTCCTTAGCCTCTACAAGTAGCTTGTCATGCTCTTCCCCTATCTTAGTCATGGCTTGACTCAGGCGATCAAGTGCCGATCTTGCCCTTCTCGCATATTCTTGCATCTGCATGATTTTAACGTCGTCCACACTTAACTTGTTATCCTCATACACATGCACATAATGCTTATATTGGGCGGCAATATCGGCAACAACCTCAAGGGAATCCCAAATATACTGATTAGGGATATACGCGCCCCTCTGTTTAATAATCCGTTTGCGAACCTCTTCCATATAAGCTCCTGCCTCACGCTGCTTTTCCAGCATGTCATCCAGCCTGGCCTCGCGTTTGTCATACAGCTTTTGCAGCCGTTTCAGCAAATCAACCGTATGGGAAGCCTCTTTCATATTCTGAGAGAGCGGCTTCAGCTTTTCGAGCACTTCCACTGTAAAATCGACAGGTGCTTTATACTTCATTTCTTCACGAATCTGCTCATTAAATATGGCATATTTACCAAGCTCTCTTTCCATATGCAAAGAGCTTGAATCCAGCTTCGTATTCATAAGCGGCAGTGTGTCTGCCCGCGACGTACGCTTGGCACTGTCATTCAGCACTTTGACCATAATTTGTTCTCCGCTGCTCTCACCATAGGCAAACAGACCGTAATCCTGTTGCAATGCCGGATCATAGGCAGACATGACTGAACGAACCGCCGCATGGGTCAACCGTTCGGTTTGCACATGCAGCGCAGCAATTCGTGCATAATCAATAAAAACAGCAATAAAGCCGAACATGACCGCCAAAATCAGAATCAAAAAAACCGTGACGGCACCTGATTCGCCATCCTTTGCATTACGTCGTCCTTTTCCAAACACCCGCTTCCTCCTTTCCAGTCCATTCGCGTCCCCCGCTTCTTACTGAGCGTTCTGTCCATATTGCGTCAATACTTGTCCTGCAACTGCCGGGTTTACCTTTTCTCCTGAGCCTCTTCCCATAAACTTTGCTCCATAATATCGAGCCAGCTCCACCGTGCGAATCCATTCCACAGGCTCCACTACCCCTGAGCTCATGGTCCCCTGCAAATCCGTCTGATCCAGAAACTGATTCAGCAAAGGCACTTTCACTATTTTATTCAGCTCCGTCGTCACCTTGCGGCTGATCAGGCTGTTCTCATACGTCATCTGTCCTTGCATACCAGCAGGCATGCCTTTCTCGCTATTGGACAGCTTCTGAGCAGGTAAATCGCCTCCCCCACCGCCACCAGGCACCTGTACACTTACCTGATTATTGGCTCCAGCCCACCCAAACAAAGCACCCAGCATCACATCATCCTTCAAGCGCCAATAAAGCGAATCCCGTTGGCCTTGGGCAAATGCGCCTGTACGCGGTTCCTTGAAGCTGTTATCCCAGTTATAAGCGGCTCGTTCCGAAGCAGTAGAAGCGACCTGCACCAAGATGGATTTTTGATATATGTACAGGCAAAAAAATAACATCACAAAAATGACCAGCAACAGTATGGGAAAGACGAGGGAAGCTTCCAATGAGAAGCTCCCTTCCTCTTTGTGTGCCAAATTGCGCAGCATTATGAATCCATGAAGTCGTTACTCTTTTTATCTGCTTTTTTCAACAGACCTTCTACAATCTTCTTGATCTGATCCTTAAAAATAATCGCCACCGCAATCAGAATCGCGATAATCAGAATCATTTCCAACGTACCCAAACCGTCCTCATCCTTGTACAATTTACGAATACTGCCTGTTACTAATGTCATCATCGTTCTATTCCTCCTACATATTCATCATCATTAAAGCGGGAGCACCCACCAGCACAATAACCGTTAGCAAAATCAGCGCCATCGGAAATACTAGCTTAGATGAAGCCTGCTCTCCTCTTGTGCGGCTAATCGAAGTCCGCTTGCTCCATAACGTCTGGGACAACTCACGTAAAGCCATCACAAAATCGCTCCCGCCGCGTCTCATATTCAGCAACACCGTTGTCGTAAACACCGTCATTTCCTGAATGCCGCAGCGCTTGCTCAAATGCTCAAATGCCTGTTGAAAGGAATAGCCACTTTCCCATTCCCCCACCGTCTGACGCAGCTCCCGATACAACGGATGTACCGTATCCGCCCCTTTGCGCTCCACGCAATGAAGCAATGCCCGCTGTACCGTCTCGCCTGCACCGACCAAAAGCATGAATTTACTCAGCAATTCAGGTAACTCCATTAAAATTTGCTGATCCCGCTTCTGTACCTTCCCGTGCAAATCCTTGACCAACGCGATAGGCACCAGAATACTCAGCCCTAATCCGAGCACCAGCCCGGTCGCATCCCCGCCCATCATGAGCGATATTAAAGCTCCACCGATAGTCATCAAGTATCCGTAGCTGAGCATCTCAGCTAAAAAAATCATCGTTTTCTCCCCGCTGTTGCGCATACCGTACAGCTTTTGTACCGAGCGCTGTAGCTTGAACATCAGCAAAGGCAGTCTTTGGGCGGCACGTGAAGCATGGATCATGTGTACAAAAGGAACCGAGAGCCTTTGCAGCCGCAGTCCTTCCAGCTTCATATGACGAAAGCTCGCATACTTAGCACCGTGCACCCGGTTCAGCACCACCCAACCTCCCACTTGCAGAACCAGCATGACCAGACAAACCAGCATCACCACGCCCATCTCTCCTTACACCTCAATTTTCATAATGTGGTTGATCCACACGAGACAGCCACCAAGCACCAGCAAGCAAAAGGTAGACAAAATCATACCTGTACCGCTATATAACGGCATCATGTAATCTCCCGCAGTCATTGTCATAAACAGTACAAACAAAAAAGGCGCCGCAAACATAACTCTCGATTCAAAACGTTTCTGCGCGATCATCACACCGATCTCTTGCTGAATTTCCAGCTTCTCTCCAATGACACTTGAAGCCCGTCGCACGACCTCCACCAGATCACCCCCGGTTCGTTTGCAAGCTGCAAACACGTCCGCAAAATTCGTAATATCCTCCATCTGCGCCCGATGAGCAAAATCCTGCAAAGCCGTCTCCACGGGTTGTCCAATTTCCAGGCAGGCTGTAATAATGTTAAATTCAAAAATCAGATCATGATCTCCATCCGGGCTAAGCAGCCTTAAATCCTCCACGGCCTCACGAAAGCCGTTCTCCACCGACCTTCCCGCCGAAAGGGAAGACGAGAGCGAATATAAAGCCTGCTTGAATTGAATGCTCAGAGCCGACCTGCGCCGTTGCAGTAAAAACTGACGAAAATAACGAGGCGTCACTAAAGCTCCAGCAGCGCACAGCAACGACAATATCCATTGATGATAAAAAAGATAGCCGATCATCGCGAATAGCACGCCACTAAAGAGGATACACAGACTTTTTTGCACAGGTGACAGTGTATATACCGTATAGTCCGGCAGGGAAGTGGCCTGACGGGATGCTTGCTCTAGTTGCGTAGCCGATTTTCCTTGCTTCATACCGACGCTTCCCCCCTACTCCAGCTTTCCGGCTTCATCCCGGCCATTTGTAGCTTCAACGTATGTTGCAAACCTTTCCCGCAACGCTCCATACCTCCGACAATGCGTCCTTTACTTTCGCCCCGCTCCTGAAAACGATAAAGCGGATTGAGTATCACTTCACCATTTTCAAAGCCAGTTACCTCGCTAATTTCCAGCACCCGTCTGGATTTGTCGCGCAATCGTGACAGATGTACGAATATATCAATGGCCGAGCTGATCTGCTGTCGTACCACACCAAGCGGAAGATCAGTCCCGCCCAGTACCATCGTTTCCAATCTGCTGACCATATCACGGATATTATTCGCGTGCCCCGTCGATAACGACCCATCATGTCCTGTGTTCATCGCCTGTAACATATCCAAGGCCTCACTCCCCCTCACCTCACCCACCACAATGCGATTGGGACGCATACGCAGGGAGGAACGGATCAGATCACGAATCGTGATTTCGCCCTTGCCCTCGGTGTTGGCATTCCGTGTTTCCATGGAAACCAGATTAGGGACGGTTACAATTTGCAGCTCTGCCGAATCTTCAATCGTAATAATTCGTTCCGATGGGGGGATAAACTGGGATAATGCATTCAGAAAGGTGGTTTTACCGGAACCCGTACCCCCGCTTATAAAAATGTTGTACTTGCTACGTACCAAGTCCTTGAGCATATGGGCGGCTTCTGCATCCAGCGCCCCCATTCGTATCAAGTCATCCATCGTCATCGGACGCTCGGGAAACTTCCGTATCGTCATCGTCGGCCCCTTGAGAGCGACTGGCGGCAGCACAATATTTACGCGTGATCCATCCTTTAATCGGGCGTCGACAATCGGTGAAGACTCATTCACAATCCGGTTCACCCCGGCTACAATCGTCTGGATCAAATCCTCCAGTCGCTCACGGGATTCAAATTGATCGGGTGCCTGGATCACCTCACCTGCCCGCTCCACAAAAATTTCCCGGTGACTGTTAATCATAATCTCCGTAACCGTAGGATCATCAATCAACGGCTGGAGGATATCCAGCCCACGGAAGGAATTAAAAATTTTACGGACCAGCGCATGCTTTTCTCTGGAGGTCAAACCTGCCAGCTCTGTGTCATGCAAAATTCGATTTTCAATATGCCGCACTAGCTCTGCATCCCCTACCGAGGACGTGACGTCCAGGCCTCCCCGGATATCCGCTCGTAATGCACGAAACCGTTCTTCATTCATGTTCATCGGCCCCCTTTAAGACCAAGCGGCGGGCGGCTGTGTTACAGTTTCCACATTCAGCAGCTCGCGGCACAGCTGGCGAATTTCCCGCTGATAAATCGGTGAACTAAGCAGCAGCTCACGATGCTGCATCTGCTTCCATGAAGGAATGTAAGGCAGCGCCCCGTTCAGCTCCATAAAATCCCGAGGTAACGAGTTGATCATAGTCCCCATATAACGGTTCACCACAAAGCGGGTTTTGGTTCGTATGGCTTCAAGTCCTTCCTGCTGTGTGGCTTCCAGAACATCCAGCCATAGCCCACACTTGTGCATGCTCATTAAATCGTCAGCCAGCAACCAAATCAGCTTATGGCTGGCTTTAAGCACAGCTTGAGCCCGGTCACCATTTTCAGACTCGCCATCTACAATTACGACATCATACTGTCCGCTTTCGGCAATCGTCCGAATCAGCTCTACCGCCTCATCACAGGTCATGTCCATCAGTTCCTTGCGGTTATCGACAGGCTGAAAGGTGTCAGCCTGAATTTCAGAACGGCGCACACAATACGAAGCGACAGATAAGGGATTTCCCTCATGCCCCGCTGCCTTGAGGTCATAAAGCAGTCTGGACAGCCCCTCTCCTTCTGCTCCGCTAGAACCGCCGGAACCCGTGAACAACGAACTTGAATCCACCGTTTCCAAATTCAAATAAAAAACCGAATACCCTTCATTTCCCAACTGCTTGGATATATTGAGCGCGGCCGTTGTCTTGCCCAGCCCGCCGGAGGCTGCAACCATGCCAATAATCATTCCGCCTTCCCGGCTGTTTCCGCTCTGCTGCCCGCTTGCCCGCTGTCTCGCCGTTTCCAAAATAAAGCCCACCAGTTCAGACAAGGGCTGATATTTTAATAAAGGTTGTCCGTATTCGCTCACCTGCTCTCCCTCATGTAGCACCAGACAAGGAATATCAGAAGCTTCTCGATCTGTCCACAGACTCAAAAAGGCTGCTTCACCCACCACGACATCTGGCTTTTTCATTCCAGCCGTTTCCATCATGTATTGGCGAAATGCCTCCGGCTGCGAAAATGCCGTAACTCTCAGCCTTCTGGCGTACTCGCTTCCGTGTACATAATTCAGCAGTGGCTCGATATAATCCCGGCTGCCTACAGCCAGAACCACTTTTACCGGAATCATGACGCTCATCCCCTCCCCCAAAACAACAACGCAAAAAAGCACCGTTCAACAAACCGTACATACATACGGTTGGTGAACGGTGCTTCCGTCACGTGCAATCTATTTACTGGTAGAATAGCACAGCGCCTATTTTAGAGCAAGCATTTTTTATGTTAGAATTTCTTCACAAGCCTTATGTAGCAAGAGGCGGGCATTCAAGCCCGCCCCTCCATGGCCTTAATCTTAGAAGAATTTGTGGTGGTGATGACGGTGACAGTCATGGTGACGATGATGACGATGTTTCCGGTGGTGATGACATCTTGTTACAAAGTCTTCATGAAACCGATGATGCCGTTTAGGCTCAAACTTAATGACAGTCACCTTAATAATTTTCTTAGTAACGCGTTTTCTTGGCTTAGGGAAATGACAATGACGCGGACGATGTTTAAACATATTCAAATTCGCCTCCAATTCTTTGAGATAGAATATACTATGGAAGCACTGAACAACCGGAAACCAACATCTGACTATTTATGAATGGATCGGGCGATTTAATGATCTTCCTCCAACTTGATGTCCGGGTCATAGTCCGCCACGATCAAAACATCCATATGACGCGCTTGACGGAGAATTTGCGGGACGACCGCATCCTTTCCCCAACGGCTGCTTCTGGAGGACTGCCCCACAATTAACTGCGTTCCCGTGTACCCTTCCACCGGAGCAATCAATATATCAGCAATCTTTCCCCGACTGGAAACAAGCCGGATTTCGAAGGTTCCTCCCAGACGGTGGGTTAGCATTTTCAACTGTTCCAATCGGGAGTTCAGCTTCTCCGGTATGCTTATACCTACATGAACATAGGTCACGATCCATAACGCCTTCAAACGAAAAGCAATACGAAACCCGCGTCGAATCAGCCTTTCGGCGTTGTTACTAAGCGTCACCCCTACGAAGATTACTTCCTCTCTACGCCACGGACCTCTAAGCGATTCGTGTCGATCCCACGATTCCAGCCGTTCGTCTACGTCATCTGCCAATTCCCGCAGAGCCAGCTCCCGCAAGGCAATCAGATTGCCTAATTTAAAAAAATGGCTAAGTGCCTGCTCCACCTTGACAGGATCGTATATTTTGCCATCACGCATACGCTGCTGCAACGATTTGGGAGCCACATCAATGAGCTGCACCTCATCGGCCAGCCGCATCATACGGTCGGGAACGGTCTCCCTCACCCGAATCCCGGTAATCTGCTCAACCGCGTCATTCAGGCTCTCCAGATGCTGTACATTCATTGTGGAAATGACAGAAATCCCTTGTTCCAAAATCGTCAGTACATCCTCATAACGCTTGGATCTTGAACTGCCGGGAACATTGGTATGCGCCAGTTCGTCAATTAGGACCACCTCGGGATTGCGCCTGAGAATCGCTTCGGTGTCCATTTCCTCCAAATGTACGCCATGCCGCTCCATAGTCTGACGAGGAACAGTATCCAGCGAGCCTACTTGTGCCAGCGTTTCCTCCCTTCCATGCGTTTCCAGCAGTCCGATAACAACATCAATCCCGCTTGTCAGCAGATCATTTCCCTCTCTGAGCATCGTGTACGTCTTGCCGACGCCGGGAGCAGCACCAATATATACCTTGAGCCTGCCGCGCCGGATTTTGGCAGCTTCAGCCTGCGCTTCCTCATCGCTCAGACGATGATACGGATCATTGTCTCCTTCCTCCTGCCTCATCGTCGGCAAAATACGTTCGCCCTCCTGCTCAGCGCGATCGGCAATAAGCAGCAGATCCATATTTTTCATCCGCTTAAAGATTCCGTTCACCAGCGAGCCTCTAACCAGCTCCTGCCACCGGGTCTGCCGGGAATGCCCCATAACGATCCGGGTAACATTACGCGCCACCGCATAATGGATAAGCTGACGAGGCAATCTTCTGCGGGAAATGAGCGGGATTTCTTCAAATTCCGATCCTACCTTGTCAACCAGTTGCTCAATCGACCGCTTGAAGGCTGCCGATTCCTTGGACAGCTTGCGCTTCGGATCGACAAAGGAGGCCACCAGCATATCTCCGCCCAGCCGCTTGGCCACCTGCTCCCCCCTGCGTACATAAATGGACCCGTTCCAGTGATACTGGACAGGCACCAAAATACGCTCTGCGGCTCCTGACGCCCCGTGCAAACCCAATTCCTCTCGATGCCGCTCCAGCGAATCGTTCACATCCTCCGCCACCAATCGCAGAGCCAGCTCACGCAGCTTACCCAAATTCCCCCGATGAAACATCTCAGGATTGGGCGTATGCATGTACCCTTTCGCCAGCCGTTCCAAAATCGTTTCGGGTGTGACATCAATCAAACGAATTTCATCCGCCAGCTCCAGCGTGTCCACAGGAACCGTATACTCTGCCTCTATCCCTGTTAGCTGATAAACCCATTCCGTAATCCCTTCCAGCTCATAGACATTCACCGTCGTAATGACGCTAATCCCCAGCTCCAGTAGATATTGAATATCCTCCAGCCGGGTTGGAAATGGGGCACCTTCCCGGTTGCGATGTGCCAAATGATCCACCAGCACCACCTCGGGATTGCGTTCCTCCAGTGCTTTCAGATTCAAATCCTTCTGCTCCACTCCATCCTGAATCCAATGGATGCTGGGCACCCGCTCCAGTGTGCCTACCTGCTCCACCGTCTCGCGCCGCTGCATGGTCGATACTGCACAAATGACAACGTCGATACCTTCATGCTGAAGCGATTGTCCTTCCTGAAGCATATGATACGTTTTGCCTGACCCACTGACCGCTCCTATGTATATTTTGAGTCTGCCCCGATGCAGCTTGTTAATGGAATCCAATATTTCCTCTGGCGATTTACGTTTAAAGCTCTCCATTTCATTCCTCCCCGCAACGTGACAGATTGTTCCGTCCGTTCTCGTATCGCTGTAATGAATGTACTCCCGTGTCCCCAACAATTCAAGACGACCCACTTCAGCTTGCTCAAAATAGGTCACACAGGGCAGCATACGCGCAAAAAAACGCGCATTCAGGCATTTTCTACCTGTCTGCACGCTATTTTGGAAGCTCATAGGGTGATCGCTTTCTGCAAATTACTTGTTGTCTTCACGAACCATTCCCCGTTGCTGGAACAACTTTTGCCACACCACCCCATGAGACGGGGATAAGAGAAAGGCCAGCAGCAGCAGCAAACCCGATACACACAGCATACATGCCGCAATAGAGGCATCCAGCACACTCGCCGTGTAAAAGCCTGCTACCGAACTGATCGCCCCAAGCCCGACGCTGTACACAATCATACGGGATAACTTCTCCGTTAGCAGATAAGCCGTAAGAGGCGGTACCACGAGCATTCCGACCACCAGAATCGCACCCACGCTCTCAAACGATGCCACCGTCGTAAGCGAGACGAGACTCATCAGCAGATAGTGAAAAAAAACAACCGGAATACCTACCGAAGCCGCCAGCGCGGGATCGAAGGAAGTGATTTTAAATTGCTTGAAAAATACACCTACCACGAGCAAGTTAATCAAAAACATCGCACCCGTAATCCAAAGCGCTCTCGGACCGACATCTACGCCGGCAATCTCCAATGTATTCCACGGCACATATGCAATCTCACCATATAGCACGTGATCCATATCCAGATGGACATTGGAAGCAAACACACTAACCAGCAGAACACCTATGGCAAACAGTGTCGTAAACACCACGCCAATGGCGGCATCACTTTGCAGACCACTTTGTTGGAACAGCTGAATCAGATACACCGTAAGGAGTCCCAATACCGCCGCACCGAACATCATCCACACCGAATCCTTGGACCCGCTGATCAAAAAGGCAATGACAATCCCCGGCAACACGGCATGGCTGATGGCATCACCAATCATGGCCATTTTACGAAGCACGAGAAAGCAGCCGACAATGCTGCATCCTCCTGCCACTAACATTCCAGTCAAGATCACATAAAATGTACTCACAGGGCACGCTCCTTTCCTGGCTGTGTTGCGGCTGCCAGCTCCAGATTCTTTTTGGCGTTCACCCGAACGATAGCCTTGGAAATCAACCCACGCTGCGGTGCAAAAACCAGACTCACACCGAACACGGCAGTCGCGCACAGCACACACAACGGTCCTGTGGGCAGATTTTGCCCAAGAGAGCTAATGACCGTTCCACCGAAGCCCGCTATCGCGCCAAACAAGCCCGACAGACACACCATGACCCCCAGCTTCTCCGTCCAGTATCTTGCAGACACCGCGGGTGTTATTAACAAGGCCGCCATCATAATGACACCCACCGCCTGAATACCAGCAACCACCGCAATAACAATCAGCAGCATCAACAGCTTATCCAATAAACCTACTGGAAAGCCAAGTCCACGGGCAAAGCCGGGATCAAAGCTAAGCAGCTTAAATTCCTTGAAGAACAATATACAGATCCCGATCAGCACCACCGAAATTGCCGCCATCGTGTAGACATCAGACAATACCATCGCCGCTGCCTGACCAAACAGAAATTTATCCAGCCCGCTCTGGTTCCCCGCCCCGCTGTGCTGGATTTCCGTCAAGAGCATAATGCCAAAACCGAAAAATACAGACAGCACGGCTGCAATCGCCGAATCGCTTTTGATTCGTGAGTAGCGGGTCAGCACACTGATGGCAAAGGTTGCAACAATGCCTGCAATGGCCGCCCCAATCATAAATCCAAACACGGATTTTGTGCCCGTTATCATAAACGCTACACATACCCCCGGCAAAGCCGCATGTGCCAAAGCATCCCCCATGAGCGACTGCTTGCGCAAATACATAAAGCTGCCAATCACGCCGCTGCTTAAACCGAGCAAGATGCAGCCCAGCAAAATCCACTGCATATTCGGATCAGCCAAAAGCGTAGCCAAACTTGTCATACCGCTCACCTCACTCCAAGTATCGCGCCGGAATCCGAACCTGTTTTGAGTATACTCAGACGTCCGCCATACGTACGTTGCAGATTTTCCTCGGTGAAAATAGCTGCCGTCTCTCCGAACGCCATCAGATGCCCGTTCAGCAGCATGACCTGATCAAAATATTCTGTGACCGTAGACAAATCATGATGAACGACAAGTACGGTTTTTCCTTGCCGCTTCAAGTCAGTGAGCAATGAAATAATGGCTTTTTCTGTTGCAGCGTCTACACCTACAAACGGTTCATCCATAAAATAAAGCTGAGCGTCCTGCGCAAGCGCTCTGGCCAAAAAAACACGTTGCTGCTGCCCGCCGGATAACTGACTGATCTGCCTGTCCGCATAGTCGCTCATACCTACCTTATCCAGACTCTCCAGCGCAGCCTGACGATCAGCGGCTCCCGGCCGCTTGAACCAGCCCAGTCTGCCGTATCGTCCCATCATGACCACATCCAGCGCATTCGTTGGAAAGTCCCAATCTACCGACTCACGTTGCGGCACATAACCAACCTTGAGCAACTGCTGTTTATAAGGCTTGCCGTAAACCAACACCTCGCCCCTGAGCTTCGGTATTAGTCCCAGCGCAGCCTTGATCAGCGTGGACTTCCCAGCCCCGTTCGGACCGATAATCCCAATCAGCTTGCCTTCCGGTACCTCGAAGGAAACGTCAAGCAAAACGGGCTTTTTTTGATAAGCTACAGATAAATCACGAACCACAAGCGGTGAATGCCTCATGTGTTGCCTCCTCCTTTAATTAAGAGCTTTAACAATCGTATTGACGTTATGCTTGACCATTCCAATATACGTACCGTCTTCCGTGCCCTCTTCACCCATCGCATCCGAATACAACTCGCCGCCAACCTTGATCGTATGACCCTGCTGAGCCGCTCCCTGAATGACCGCATCTATGGCTTTTCTCGGAACGCTGGATTCTACGAATATGGCCTTGATTTTATGTTCAACCAAATAATCACGCAGCTTGGTCACATCCTGAGAGCCCGCTTCTGATTCTGTGCTCATTCCTTGAAGCCCTTTCACTTGAATGTTGTATGCATCTCCGAAATAGCCAAAAGCATCATGGGCCGTGACGAGCACGCGCTGGGCTTCCGGTATGCTGGCAATCTGCTCCCTCGTGTAATCATCCAGTTTCCGCAGCTCAGCGAGATAGGCTTCTGCATTGGCCTTATAATCCTCCGCATGCGCAGCATCAAGCGACGACAATTCGTCTCTGACGGTTTCTACCGCAGACATCCAGTTTTGTACATTAAACCAGATATGCGGATCATGCTCCGACCCCATTTCCGGGCTGCCTGAGCGCAACTGATCCTGAGCAATATTTTTGGACACAGGTACGACAGGTTTTTGCTTGCCGATCTTTTCCAAAATATCTTGCATTTTTCCCTCCAGATGCAACCCGTTATAAAAAATAATATCTGCCTGATCCAGTTTGCGCATATCACCCTGAGAAGCCTTGTACAAATGCGGGTCAACACCTGATCTCATAATGCCTGTAACCTCCACATGATTACCGCCTACCTTGCCGACAATATCAGAAATCATGCCAATGGTAGCTGTGGCCTTTATTTTTTGCCTCGTCTCTCCAGTAGCTTCCTGCTCCGCCTTCTTACCATTAGTGCATGCACTTGCTACAACTAAAACCAGGAACAATGTTCCTGCCATCAAAGCCCAACGCGGCACAGCCGTCTTAAACCGTTTATTCATGTTTCAATATCCTCCTCTATTTATATGCATATAGGACAAACTATTTCATGATGTCAATTGTTTTTTGTTAATACTATTTTTTAGAGTATACACTAAAATGTTTCCCTAGGTAAACATTTTAAATATAAAAATCTATTTATACTGTCAGTTCGTTCGATTTTAGCTCTCCGAATGTGTACTATATAGAAGATATCCAATCGTTAAATGAAAGAACATATATAAAGAAGGTGAAGATCATGGAGCAAACAGAATGCGGCCCTTGCCAGGACAAGCATCAACAAAATCGAACACGGAAAATGCTGCTGATTTTTGTGTTGCTGTGCTGTCTGATCCCTCTCACTTCCTGTGCACGTGGGGATGTCCATGTAGATGTTCATCTGGATCAGAGCGTGGATATGGATGCTTCGTTCAGTGTGAACAATCAGACGCTGTTGATGCTGAATAATCCTGGGCTGCTGGATCGCTTGGCCAAGCGGATTCAAAGCAGTAATCTAAATGTTCAGCCACTAGCTGAGCAGGGAAGAAAGGGTTATCAAATCAAGGGGCACTATCAAGGAGATTGGAGTGCAAACGAAAAAAATCCCAATCAGGGTTTAAATCTGCCTGAGGGATTCGAATTTAAACGCGTTGTGACCCAACATTTTTTCACAACGAATGTTGATCTTACGATGAAGCTCGATCTGCCACGAATGCTTCCTGAAGAAGCTCGGGGACTGAGTGACAAATTGGAGCAAATGAATGTGTTCGCACGCAAAATACTGGAGCGGCAGCTTGATCTTAATTTTAGCCTGTCCTTACCGATCCAGCCCGCTGCGAGCAATGCAGACAGTGTATCGGCAGACGGGAAAACGCTACGTTGGGATATTGCTCCTTTAGAGTCTAATGAGCTAAAGTTATCCGTCAACGTACCCAATTTGCGTCATATCATATATGTAGCCGTTGCGGGCCTGATCCTCATTGCGGCAATTGCGATATGGCTGATCCGTCGTCATCGCTCCAAAAAGGGCTCTAATAAGGAAGCTGCTCCTCCGAAACCTGAATCCTGAACAGTTAAAAAAATCGTTGCCTCATTTCTGGTGGGGGGATCTGACATTGATCCTCCTCATCCTTGCCAAACCAGCGGTATCGGTTACGCGCCACCCAGTTATAGACTGCATTGCGTATAAAGCGGGGGACGAGGATGAAGACATAGGCCAGCGGATATGGAAAACGAAGACGTCTGGCAATCCGCAGAGCTGCGGTTGACCTCGTGTAATACATACCACCTTCAATTAGTACGAACGTATCCAGCTTATCCGTTGACAATCCTCCTGCACGCAATAGCTTTTGTCCCTGCTCGGATTGCAAAGAACCAAAATGAAACGCCCCCTTCGGGTCACGCTTAATAATGAAGCGGGTCGCCCCCTGACAAAAATGGCATACACCATCCACCAACACAATTGAATAATCTTGCTGAGAAGGATTTGGATAAGCATCGTCAGATTGCTTCATAAATGCATTTCACCTCCAGGAAATAAACAACAGAATACAATCAGCAATATAAGTATAAACAAAAAAACGCCGAAATCATCCGACGCTTGTTTAACAATGTATAGGCTTTTACCTGTTTTGAGAACTAACCCAATGCTTTCTCAAACAGCTGTTTCGATTTAATTTGCTCTAAAAACTCATCATGGAACTTATCCATACACTTACAGATAAAATCCTTATGGCATACAGGGCAAGGCGTCGTTAGCAATCGACTGATATTCGTCAAGGTCCACTCCGGATTACGTTGAGAAAAAACGCGGCACTCCGTTCCATCGGCCAAACTCATTTTAAACTCATAAAGCCCTTCTTTTTCATTGCTGCCAGCCAGCGTGAAATTAACAATATTCGGTCTGTAAGACATCATATCACCCGTATTTTTCAAATTTGTTTCGTACCTGATGACCAGAATCACCTAAGCCATCTTAATGAATTTTGGCGATGATGTCAAATAGTCACGGATCTCCGCGAAACGAGGACTGTATGCAAAAGCCGCCGATGAATCGGCGGCTGGAGCGTAGAGATTATATGCCCTCCGATCAAAGGACGTTCAGCTCAACATCAATGTTGCCGCGAATCGCTTTGGAATACGGACAAAAATCATGTGCTTGACGTGCCAGGTCTTCAGCCTGGGAACGTTCAATACCCGATATTTTCACGTCCAGACGCACCGCCAATTGGAAGCCGCCGTCACTCGGGTCCTTACCGATGGACACATGGCTGGTTACCTCTACATTGTCTACTTTTACCTTGGCTTTGCGGGCAACATTGGCCAGTGCGCTCTCATAACAGGCGCCATAGCCTGCCGCAAACAATTGCTCCGGATTCGTAGCCTCTCCACCTGCGCCACCCAATTCCTTTGGCGTACTGAGCTTATGCTTTAAAACTCCGTCCGATGAAGCAACAGAACCGTCTCTTCCACCATGTACCGTCGCTGATGCAGTGTATAATGCTTCCATGATTGCCTCTCTCCTTCTTTATATGATTACATTCTTCTCGGATCATCGTCATGTTAATGATGATTTCCTTCTTGTATGTATTTTAAACGAACCACACAAAACGAATCATAGAATAAGATTAATTTGCTTGGCCACACAAAAGTTGTACTAGACAAAAACTATTGTGGGTGTACAATATGGATAAGGCAATCGTTATGTCACTAATAATATATTTCAACATGGATAAAGAAGGTGAAGCGTATGGAAAATACAAAAGGTAACTTGGCGGAAATCGCTTCACTAGCGGAAGTGAATCGTTCCTTGAACGTCCCGAAGGACGGCACGTGGTTTCGGAAATTCCTCGCCTTTGCCGGACCCGGCTATATGGTCGCTGTCGGCTATATGGACCCTGGCAACTGGGCTACAGACATTGCGGGCGGATCGCAATTTGGCTATACACTGCTCAGTGTCATTCTGATCTCTAATCTGATGGCCATCTTGCTGCAGGCCTTATCTGGCAAGCTCGGCATTGCTACAGGTAAAGATTTGGCTCAAATGTGCCGTGAAGCCTACAGTCGTCCGGTCGCGATCGGCTTATGGCTTTTATGCGAAATCGCTATTGCAGCCATGGATTTGGCCGAGGTCATCGGTTCAGCCATTGCACTAAAGCTGCTGTTCGGCATACCACTATTGTACGGTGTCCTGATTACTGCATTCGATGTCATGCTCATTTTATTGCTGCAAAACAAAGGCTTTCGTTCTTTGGAAACACTGGTCATTGTACTGATGGCGACGATTGCCGGCTGCTTTGGCATCAATCTCATTTTGGCCCAGCCGGAATGGGGCGGCGTGTTAGGTGGCTTTGTGCCGGACTCGCAAATTTTGACCAACCCAAGCATGCTGTATATCGCCATCGGTATTATGGGGGCTACCGTGATGCCCCATAACCTGTACCTGCATTCGTCCATCGTACAAACTCGTAAATTCGAGCAGACGTCAGCAGGCAAACGGGAGGCTATCAAATTCGCGACATGGGATTCGAGTATAGCGCTCATGTTCGCCCTGTTTATCAATGCCGCCATTCTGATCGTGGCAGCAGCCGTGTTCCATACAGCAGGAAAAACCGATGTGGCGGAAATCAGCGATGCTTACTATTTGCTGTCGCCATTGCTCGGAACCACACTCGCGAGTATCCTGTTCGGGGTGGCACTGCTCGCTTCCGGTCAGAATTCAACCGTAACCGGTACCTTAGCCGGGCAAATCGTCATGGAGGGCTTTCTCAGCCTGCGTCTCGCGCCTTGGCTGCGCCGTCTCGTGACTCGACTCATCGCTATCATTCCAGCGGTCATCGTCACAGCTATCGCGGGTGAAAAAGGGGCCGAAGAGCTGCTGGTACTAAGTCAGGTTATTCTGTCCATCCAGCTTCCCTTTGCCATCATTCCGTTGCTGATCTTCACCAGCGACAAAAATCGTATGGGTGAGTTTGCGAACAAAACATGGCAAAAAGTTTTAACCTGGATCGTGACCGCCATCATCATTGTTTTGAATGTAGTGCTTATTGTTCAAACCATTTCAGGTCATTGAGAGATAAGCAACACTTTAAAATCAAGAAAAAGGTATCTCACTAGCCAAAATGGCTGCGGGATACCTTTTTTTAAGCACTCTATTCCAACCTCTAAACTTACCGCTTGGCAGGCTGTGCCTGCGTTTGGGCTTCAAGCGCGAGGTTCAGCTTGAGCACATTCACACGTGGCTCACCAAACACTCCGGCACTGCGCCCTTCGGTCTGCTCCTGCACCAGTGCCTTCAGCTTATCCAGCGCAATACCCGTCAAGCCGCTAATACGCGGGATCTGAACCAGTGCCGCCTGCGGCGAGATATGCGGGTCCAGACCGGAGCCGGAGTTCGTAATCAGGTCCACCGGAACCTGACTAATCGGTACATCCGGGTTATTTTTCTGCCAATCCGCTATGGAATCCTTGACCCGCTGTATCAAGGCCGGATTGGACGGTGCGTAGTTACTGGCGCCTGAACCGGCCCCATTATAATCAATGCTCGATACCCGCCCCTGAAAAAATGCCGGATTGGCAAAGGACTGCCCGATCAGCTCAGAGCCGACTACCTGCCCCTCGGCATTACGAAGCATACTGCCATTCGCCTGCTGCGGAAACAATACCTGTGCTACGCCCGTGCTAACCAGCGGATAAGCGAGGCCGCACAGGAGGATCATCAGCACCGAGGTACGCAAGGCTACTCCTACAATGGTGCCTCCCCGCATCTCTTCTCCCTCCGGCCTTCCATTCGGCACAGCCCCCGTCTCTGGACGCTTGTTATTCCCCTGCCCGGCAGACCCGGCTTTTTCGTGCGCAGCAAATCTGCGTCCAGACATCATCCGATAAAAGCCACTCATGTTGCTCACCCTTTCCGCTTCCATTCAGCATCCAAATGCACACCTTCACAAGCTGCGTTAAATCCACAAATGCACCAGCAAATCAATGGCTTTAATGCCGACAAACGGCACCACCATACCGCCCAGACCGTAAATCAGCAAATTCCGTCCCAGCAGGCGATCCGAGCTCATGGGCTTATACTTCACGCCCTTCATGGCCAGCGGGATCAGAAGTGGAATAATAACAGCATTAAAGATCAGTGCCGACAAAATAGCGGACAACGGAGAGCCAAGCCCCATCACGTTCAATGCGCTCATTTGCGGAATCGCCAGCATGAACATCGCCGGAATAATGGCAAAATATTTGGCAACATCGTTCGCGATACTGAATGTCGTCAAAGCACCGCGTGTCATAAGTAACTGCTTGCCGATAGCGACCACCTCAATAATTTTGGACGGATCGGAATCCAGGTCCACCATATTGGCGGCTTCCTTGGCTGCGACCGTGCCACTATTCATGGCAAGCCCAACGTCAGCCTGCGCCAGCGCAGGAGCATCATTCGTACCGTCCCCGGTCATGGCAACCAGCTTGCCCAGCTCCTGCTCACGACGGATAACCGCGATCTTATCCTCCGGCTTGCTTTCAGCCACAAAATCATCCACACCCGCTTCCCGCGCAATCGTCGCGGCAGTCAGCGGATTATCCCCGGTACACATGATCGTACGGATACCCATTTCCCGGAGCTGATCGAACCGCTCCTTCATGCCCGGCTTCACCGTGTCCTTCAAATAAATAATGCCATACATCTGATCATCCAGCGCGACAGCCAGCGGCGTACCTCCTTCAGAGGCCACCTGATTCGCTTTTTCCTCCAGATCGGCTGGAATGCTACCATTTTGCGATAGTACCCACTGCCGGACAGAGTCCACCGCGCCCTTACGTACCTTTCGTCCATCGGCCAGATCCAGACCACTCATCCGGGTTTCCGCCTTGAACTCGATAAAGGCCCCTCCTGCTGCCAAGGATTCATCCAGTGTGTACTCCTGCTTGCGCATCAACTCCAGAACGGAGCGCCCCTCGGGCGTCTCATCCTTCATCGAGCTCATCGCAGCCCACTTTACTAACTCCGTCTCCTCTACGCCCCCTACAGGCACGAATTGGCTCGCCATCCGGTTACCGAAGGTAATTGTACCCGTTTTGTCCAGAATCATTGTATTGATGTCCCCGGATGCTTCTACCGCCTTACCTGACATCGCCAGCACGTTAAATTGGGTGACCCGGTCCATACCGGCAATCCCGATGGCTGACAGCAGTCCTCCAATCGTCGTCGGAATCAGACAGACCAGTAACGAGATAAGCACGGGAACAGGCAGATCGATGTTAAAATGACGAGCAATCGGTGCCAGTGTCACCACCACGATTAGAAAAATAATCGTTAAGCTGATCAGCAGGGTATTCAGCGCAATTTCGTTCGGCGTCTTTTGCCGCTGTGCGCCCTCCACGAGCGAAATCATTTTATCAATGAACGTCTCGCCCGGTTCTGTTGTAATCCGCACCTTTATCCGGTCACTGACCACACGCGTCCCGCCGGTTACCGAGCAAAAATCACCACCCGATTCCTTGATCACCGGGGCCGATTCTCCCGTAATCGCCGATTCATCCACTGAGGCAAGACCCTCAATAACCTCACCATCGCTCGGAATCATCTCGCCCTGGGACACCATCACAATGTCACCTTTGCGCAGCTCGGTCGAGCTGACCACCTGAATCTCATTCCCGACAAGCTTGTTTGCTTGTGTATCCTGCTTGGATTTTTTCAAAGAGGCAGCCTGCGCCTTACCCCGTCCCTCCGCGAGCGCTTCGGCAAAGTTAGCAAAGAGCAACGTGAACAACAGGATCATAAAAACCGCCAGATTAAAACCCATTTCGTTGCCAGTTCCAAAATAACCGGGAAACAGCAGCATCAGCAGCACGACCAATGTGCCGATTTCCACGACGAACATGACAGGATTTTTCATCATGATCATCGGATTTAATTTCATAAAGCTATCCTTGATCGCATGCTTCAAGATGCTTTTATCCAGCATGCGTTTGCGTTGTTCCTTCATGATCAAGCACCCCGTTCATCCATTCTCGATTTCTTCTTCATGTTCATCTTCTTCACATGGTCAAAAATTCAGCCACAGGCCCCAATACGATTACGGGCAAAAAGGTCAACGCACCAATCAGCAGCACAACCCCGATCAGAATCGCCCCAAACAGCTTGTTGTCCGTACGAAGTGTGCCCGTCGTCACTGGAGTCGGTGCTTTGGCATTCAACGAAGCCGCTACAGCTAACAGTGCAACAATCGATATATATCGTCCGAAGAACATAACGACACCCGTTGTCGTGTTCCAGAATACGTTGTTATCCGCAAGTCCCTCAAATCCCGAACCGTTATTAGCCGCAGATGACGCATATTCATATAACACCTGAGTCAACCCGTGATATCCGGGGTTTGTGACCGCATCGTACCCCCAATGACTCATAAAAGCGAGCGCAGTCGGCACCAAAATGAGAAACGGATGCACCAAAATGGCAATCGCGATCAGCTTCATTTCCTTGCCTTCAATCTTCCTGCCCATAAATTCCGGGGTCCTGCCGACCATCAATCCACATATAAATACACCCAGAATCGCATACATCAGCATATTCATCAGCCCGACACCCTTACCGCCGAAAATGACGTTCAGCATCATTTCACCCAAAGCAGCCATACCACCCAATGGAGTCAGTGTATCGTGCATGTTATTGACCGAACCTGTCGTAGCCGCCGTCGTTACCGCCGTGAACAACGCCGATTGTCCGATGCCGAAGCGGACCTCTTTCCCTTCCATGCTTCCCTGAGAAGCATCCACACCCAGTGCCTGAATCAGCGGATTACCCGTTTTCTCTGACACGTACGTAATAGATAGGAATACGAGAAACAGTACCATCATGGAGCTAAAAATAATCCAGCCCTGTTTGCGATTACGAGCGAACAGCCCAAAGGTATACGGCAGCGAAGCTGGCATCACCCACATCGCCAAAATTTCCAGCACATTCGTCCAGGGACTTGGATTTTCAAAAGGATGCGCCGAGTTGGCCCCATTGAAACCGCCCCCGTTCGTACCCAAATGCTTGATCGATTCCATCGAAGCAACGGGTCCCAAGGCAATCTGCTGCTGTGTTCCGCTCAGCGTCGTAATATCCGCCGTAGGCTGAAGCGTCTGCGGTACTTTCAGTCCGACCAGCACCAGCGTAAGCACAAAGGCCAACGGAAGAAAAATCCGTATAATTGCTTTGATAAAATCCTGAAAAAAATTGCCCATTCCTTCACCGCGCCGCGTCAATCCTCTCATAAAAGCCGCAGCAACCGCAAAACCGGAAGCAGCCGAAGTAAACATCATCATCGTAACGAACGCCATCTGCGTCAGATACGTAAGTCCACTTTCTCCGCTGTAATGCTGGAGATTCGTATTGGTCATAAAGCTGATCACTGTATTAAAAGCCAGTGACGCTTCCATATTGCCATTCCCAGCCGGATTACCGGGGAGCAGTCCCTGCAAGCGCAGCAGCACATAGCTGATCGCCACAAGCACGACATTCGTAGCGATAAAACTCATCACATACGTGGTCCAACGCATGCTCTCCAGCTTTTTCAATCCTATAACCTTATAAATCAGCTTCTCCGTCCCGCCAAACACTCGGTCCGTCCGATTCGGTTCATTTGAGAATACATGATATATATAGGTGCCCACTGGTTTCACCAAGAGCAGCAATATCACAATCACAATTCCAATTTGCAGCAGCTCCATCATCTATTCCCTCCTCCAAAATGCTCCTGCGTTTGGAACAACAGACTGGTTCATAGCACCAGGCGAGTGCACACGTTTGCGAAAGCCCGCTGCCTCTGATGCTTCATCCGTGATCTGCTGTCCCCCGCCCGCTTTATCCTGTGTAGCTGATTAGAACTTTTCAGGATTCAGGAGTGCGTAGATTAAATACACAAACACAATAGCCGTAAGCGCAAGCACAACCATCATCCTTTTCGCCCTCCTTTGGAGGTCTGCGCATCACACCAGCGTACAAACAGCAGTATCACTCCATAACTCGCAGCCATCACGAGCAGCATGTATATATCCATCATGTTCATACCCTCCCGTATCGGTCCTCAGATCGTCATTCTTACACCCTCGTAAAATCCAACATACAATTCATTCGAAAATTTTAATTTATATTAGCCATATCGTAAGCGACTATCCGTTCAGCAGGAAACCCACCTCTCCATTCAAAGTGTAGATCACATGGTCCGCTCCCAAACCTCGATAAATCCCTTGAGGATTACAGCCGTGCGTAATGACATAGATCGAATCTGATGTCAGTGGCCTGCATATTTGCAAGAAACGGCACGTCAGATTCAAGCTGTTCTCGAACAAATACACGCAGCCAATTTCTTTTTTGGGAAAATTCCATTTCCCTGCTTGCATCGTATTGATGCGCACAACATGCTCCACACCCATTTTTTTGAGCTGTCGTTCCTCCTGAGCGCTATTCGTCAGAACCGCAAACGCCAGTTTTTTGAACATAAGCAATTTCACAAAATTTCTGCCCGATTCATTCGGTGCAGTGACAATGATTAGCCGACCTTCCATCAGTAGCTCCTCTCCTGGTATAAAAAGACAACAAAAAGAAGCCAAAGGAAAAAGGCTTTCCTCCGGCTTCTTACGTAACCATGATAAAATAAACCATGGCTGCACACGGCGGTTTGTTGCCTCTCCCTGTACGCTTACGAGGTTAGCTGTCGGATTCGGACGTGAGAGTCGCCCTATTTCTGGCACCTGGCCAGAAAATTCACCCCATGAGATACACGTCGCTCTAAAAGCCGCATAGATCTCGTTTGGTTCCCCCGCTTTTGCAACTGCAAAATTCAGCGCTATAGACAATTCGTTGCTGCTTCATTCACTTCATTTGAAATTACGTCTTGAATCATACACCCGCGCAAGGAACACTGTAAAGCTCACCTGCGGGGTTATAAATCGGTCTTTGGAGCATAAAGGATTAATAATAGCGCTTACAATATGAATATCCTTCTCCCAGCTCCTCCAATCTCGGTTTTTCATCCCTTTTCGAAAATGGCGGGGCATGTCAATATTGGCGTATGGAGAGCATTTTTTGTCCTTTTTTTGTAAAAGAGAAAGGAAAAGTGCTGTATGTACCTGATAAACGCCGATTGAGCCTTTTTTTACCATGAGAAACACCGTAATTCCCCTCATTTGCAGTGCCATTTGCCGTTTTGGACAAAATACGATTTTACAGCAGCAGACGGCGCATTACATCTATTTATAGACTTGCAACCCTTCATTAAATTGTTTACAATTTAATTGCAGAATATCAAATTAGGAGGAAAACTATGACCGTTTATGAATATGATGCACAAACCCTGCAAGGGAAAGAAATTCCGTTGTCCACATATGAAGGAAAAGTTCTGCTGATTGTGAATACAGCCAGCAAATGCGGGCTAACTCCCCAGTATAAGGCGCTACAAGAACTATATGAACAATACCATGAGCAGGGTCTTGAAATCTTGGGGTTTCCCAGCAACCAGTTTGCCAAGCAAGAGCCGGGTTCCAGCGAGGACATTTCGGAGTTTTGCCAGATCAACTATGGAGTTACATTTCCGATGTTTTCCAAAATAGATGTCAATGGCGATCAGGCGCACCCTTTATTCCGCTACCTCACCCAAACAGCTCCGGGCGTATTAGGCTCCAAAGCGATCAAATGGAATTTTACTAAATTTTTAATTACGCGCGAAGGGAACGTATTTAAGCGCTATGCCCCACAGACAACTCCGGATAAACTGGCGGGGGATATTGAGAAGCTCTTGCAGTAAAGCTAGACAGGCCACTTCATCCCTGTTCACAAGCAGCCAACCCCAGCGGCTGCTCCTGCTGTCAGGAAAAAAGGGACTCCTATTCCGTTCCCAATGTACATTTTTTTAGTTCAGCTTATATAACAAAAAAGCATCCAATCACGTCAAAAACGTGTCAGGATGCTTTTTTTAACTGTGTCTTGCATGTAATGCGGTCGAGAGGACTCGAACCTCCACGGGCGTACGCCCACTACCCCCTCAAGATAGCGTGTCTGCCATTCCACCACGACCGCGAATTCTAATGTTTTGAGGCAACAGATTTATTATACTCCCTTGTATTCTATTTGTAAACATAAATACAATAATTATTTTTAAAGTCAAATAAACTAACATATAAAAGCTATAAAAATATTTAATTTGACACATTAGCACTTTGAATGTAAATATATATTACATAATATCTCTAAATTTTCTCCAAATCCGTTTTCAAGTCATTAAATATAACATAAACATTCTACTCCAAGGAGGCGAACCGCATTGCACAAAGGCAATCGTTTGCTGAACTACGCATTGCTGTTGGACCCTTCCCTGCCTGTCGGTGGCTTCACTCGTTCCTACGGGCTGGAGGAGCTGTTTCGCAATGGCCGCTTAACCTGTTTACAAGACCTGGAACACTATGCACGCACTGATCTGCATCCTCAGTTCACATCCCTCGATGGCATGGCTATCAAAAGCCTTTATATCGCTATTCAGCAAAATGATGGTTGGCGTATCGCCCTCATCGATAAAATGCTGCACGCCCAGCGTTCTTCCCTCCAGCATGTGAAAGAGTCCCGCCTATCCGGCCAACGCCTGCTTAAGCTCGCCAAAGCCTTGTACCCTTGGCTTGAATTCGACCAACTCGAAGCTACACTCATCCAATATAATGCGATTGGTACACTTGCAACCGTTCATAGTTGGATAAACGTTTCCCTTGGAAATGATGTAGAGCAGACCATTCACGGCTACCTTGCCGCGGCAGTGTCCTTCTGTGTCGAAGATGCTTCCAAGCTGCTTAATCCCCCTTATGAGGAAAAGAATCCTGTTATTCAGCGAATGACCAACGAGCTTCTAGCCGCATGGAAACAATTCAACGCCCCAGAGTCTGAACCAACCGCATTTCAGCGCGGCCTTCTGCACAGGCATTGGTCCAGCTCTTACATTGCTCAGCCACCCTATATGAGCAGCAACCACCAGCGCGGATGAAATTCACTAATTCCTTCGTCCGGCCCGATTATACGCCTCCAGCATCCCCCTGATGCCTGTTTTCACCATTCCAGCACCAATGACAAAAGCACTCCACCACTTTTTCCAGTGGCAGAGTGCTTTTTTTATCCAGAGTACAACCGCAATTTAACACAATTAACAGGCTCCAGATGGATTATTCAGACCATTCATCACTTAATTAAGTGATTTTTTTATCCGAATTACGTATTTTAGATTGTAAAAAAACGTATAAACGTGTATCATGGTTTCAGATGGTTAATTCTAACATGTTTACTGATGATTATTATAACACACCAATTATTCCGCAAGAATCCGTAAGGGGCGATTTCACTTGAACAACAAAATGCCTGTCACCTCCTTCGGGTGGGCCATCAAACAAAGGCTTGTCGAACTTCGGCTGGATCAGAAAACATTTTGTGAGACGCATAACATCCCGCCTTCACGCTTGTCCAATCTGATTCACGGCACCCGCAAAGCACAAAGGTACAGAAAACAAGTTGCTGTAATCCTCAACATCGACGATAACGATTATAAGGAGGCGCCACCACTCTGAAACCAACGATGTGAGCGTCTCAGTATACGGCACGCTACAACATCGACAACCCAAATAAACTCGTCAATCGAACCCGCCGGTCCGTTTTACGGGTTTTCAACCTGAGTGATCTTTAGCGAGAAGATCATTCAGGCTGTGTTTTATCATTCTCACCTTTTTGCTTACGATATTTCGCAAATTCCACATATTCTAATATGAAATTCTGTTCTTCTGTATCCAGATCCTCTGCCTGGCAATTCAATGGCCCCATCACTCCAAAAAAATAAGCAGCCTTCTGCTCCTGAAGTACGCCCTCACCCGGCTTGACTCCTTTCATTAACCAATCCAGCGACACATTAAAAAAGTCCGAAATCTGGATTAAATGCATCGTTCCCGGCGTTGTTTTGCCTCTTCTCCAGTCTCCAAGATTCCCCGAGCTGATTTTGAGCTTTTCACAAAACGCCTTCTTCGTCATTCCCCGATCCTTAATCAAGGCTTCAATGCGCTGATAAATCGTTTGGTCTCCCAAAATTATCCCCTCCGACACCCTAACTTTTTCTTGAACTATTCCCAAAATTCCAACCATCATTGCAACAATACTTATTCGGTAATCATTACTTTAATATTCCGCACCCAATTATTCCGTCGTTGAACCTTCCTGCTTTTTCTCTTTACGAAAGCGGGTAAATTCAATATACTCAAGTATAAAACCCTTTTCCACCTCACTAAGTGATTCCCCTTGGCAATCCAGTTGCCCTGAAGCTCCAAAAAAATAAGGGTCTCTCGACTCCCTCAGCGCCTCACCCTGCACATCGCGCCCCAACATGATCCAATCCAGACTGGCATTAAAAAACGAAGCGATTTCAATGAGTTTATTCGTGCCTGGCGTCGTTTTTCCTCTTTTCCAGTCCCCAAAGTTCCCCGTACTAATACCCAACTGCTCGCAGAACGCTTTTTTTGTCATTCCACGTTCCTTGATAAGCTCTTCAATACGTTGGTAAATAGATTGCATAGAAGTTCCTTCCTCCCCAGCAGACTCTCAAATAACGATATCATGTCCCCTGTTCCCATTTCAAAGATCACGTGTGCCAAAATTGCCGAATTATGTATGTTGACTTTCATTATACCACAATATGCAACAAAAACCGCCTATTTTCCGAAGAAAATGGCGGCCCTCAGTCAGCTCGTGTACACCAATTACACAGTATAGTTGTCGATTTTAAGTAAAATCTGCTTCAATTCATTCAAAGTTTCACCCAAGTGCAATAAATCTTCTTCTGGCAGAAGCACCAGTCTCTCTTGAATTTTATTGGAAAAGTTATGAAATACCTGTTCACAAAAAGCATCGCCTTCTTCTGTAATTGCCACGTTCACGACTCTGCGATCCGAATCACACGACTGGCGGTCAGCCAATCCATGCTCCACCAGCTTGTCCAGAAGAGGAGTCATGTTTGGACGTGAGACATTAAGTAGTTTGGACAAATCAGATACCGTAGACAAGCGCACTTCACGCAGCAACAGTAATGCCTGAAAGTTATTAGGCGACAAATGTAATGGGAAATCGAGCGGACCGTAGGCTAAAAATTTCTTCTTCACCATCGGAAACAAGCCCAAAATATTTTCTGATATATTCCCTAACAGTTGAGTGTCCATATTTTTCACCATCACTTCATCAGTTTATACTTATCATTCTATAACATTATGGCTTTATATTATACTATGGAATCATTATTTCTTCATAATAATTACTTTATTACATTACTGCATAAACAAAAAAAGCCTCTACTACGAGAGACTTTTCTGTTTATTCCATGATGCGGTCGAGAGGACTCGAACCTCCACGAGCATACGCTCACTACCCCCTCAAGATAGCGTGTCTGCCATTCCACCACGACCGCATAATAAATATAAATGGTGAGCCATGAAGGACTCGAACCTTCGACACCCTGATTAAAAGTCAGGTGCTCTACCAACTGAGCTAATGGCTCATGCTGTTCATCCAAGTTGTCCGCCACCAGACCAGACCTCAGTAGTTTCCCTTAAGCATGTACAATGTAGTCCATAAAGACAACAATGACCCGTAGGGGAATCGAACCCCTGTTACCTCCGTGAAAGGGAGGTGTCTTAACCGCTTGACCAACGGGCCGCATTTTTATACGCCAACTTGGCGACAAGTAAGAGTATATCAAATAGAAGAATGAATGGCAATACTTATTTTTAAAATTTCAAAATAAGTATTTTACCGAGAAAAAACGCACTTTCACTTATGTAAATTCACTTATTTCACGTTATTAGAAGCAGAAAAAGAGATTATATTGCAAAATAACTTAACTTTACTTATAATCACTTACATAATACCAAATTCATTTTGAACACAAGGAGCATTTTATGTATCAAGAAGAACGGATGCTAAAAATTGTGGACTACCTACAGCTTCACAAGCGTATTTCGGTGGATGATATTTGCGAATTTTTTAATGTATCAAGAGATACCGCCCGCCGAGATCTGGTAAAGCTAGAGGAGCACCAGAAAATTATTCGAACCCGTGGCGGTGCCCTTCTGCCTACACTGGATCACGAATTAACCAGAAACTATAAAGAGAGACTGCTCACAGTATCCGCAGAAAAGCAAGTTATCGGACAAATAGCTGCCAATATGGTCCGTGACGGGGATCGCATCATTCTCGATTCCTCCACCACTGTACAGGCATGTGCCGAAAGACTCCATGTACCGGAGTGCTCGGTCATTACCAATTCGATCAATCAGGCTGATGTTCTTTCCGAAAAGGAGGGCGTTTCCATTCATTTGCTCGGCGGACACTTGCAAAAGGAGCACCGTTTTGTTTACGGTTCTTCTGCCATCGCTACCCTGTCCCGCTATTTTGTAGATAAAGCTTTTGTGGGGATCGGGGGCATCTCTCTCCATGGACTGAGCATTAATCATGAAGAGGACGGTATGCTCAAACACCAAATGATGAAACAAGCCGACCAAGTGATCATTCTTGCCGACCATTCCAAATTCGGCAAAAACCTTCCTTACCGCTTTGCCGATTTATCCGAGGTTGATATCGTTATCACCGACCGTTTACCAGACCCGGCCATGCTGGATGTTTTTCGCCGTCATGATGTTGAAGTTATTGTCCCCTAAAGGAAGAAGTAACACGAGACATAGAGAAGAAGACAGGAGATGGAGAAATGAAACTGTTTGCGATTGATTTGGATGGAACGCTGCTAAACGAGGAAGGAAAAATAAGCAAGGTGAACGCGGACGCAATCCGTAAGGCACAGCAGCAAGATGTTCAGGTGACCATTGCCACGGGCAGAGCCGCTTATGATGCCTGGATCAAGCTGGAGGAAGCAGGACTTGTCACTCCTGTCATCGGGGCAAACGGCGCGACCGTACACGATGCACAGCGTCGCCATCTAACCTCTACGCCTATGGATCGGAATGAAACGTTTGAAGTGCTGAGCTGGCTGCGCGAAAACGATTTTTATTATGAGATCATGACAGACCGCGCTATTTATTCTCCACAAAACGGACATCAGCTACTGGCTGTTGAAATGGATCGCCTGTTAAGCGCTAATCCGGATATTTCACTAAATACTTTGTTACATGCAGCCGAAAAACAATATGAACAGACCGGGCATACCCGTATCCCCTCGTTTGAAGACATTCCGCTGGATGTAGAGATTTATAACGTGCTGTGTTTCTCCTTTGATCAAGCCAAGCTGAGCCGGGGGCGGGAGCGTTACCGGGATTACCCTGGCTTGAATATGGTCATTTCCTCAGACCGTAACTTCGAAGTCGAGCATAAGGATGCTTCCAAAGGAAACGCACTACGTTATCTGGCAGATTATCTGAGTATTCCCATGGAGGAAGCCGCAGCGGTAGGAGACAGCTATAACGATATTTCCATGCTAACAATGGTAGGTAAGGGCATCGCTATGGGCAATGCAAATGACGACATTAAGGCCGTCTGCTCTGAAGTTACCCTGACCAATGTAGAGAATGGCGTAGCTCATACTCTTCTAAATATACTGGATCAACTTCCGAAGCCAACCTTGTAGACTAAAAATTCACATGCTGTACCACTTTTCAGATCATCATTATTTTCAGAATCGAATATAGACAGAAAAAGAACGCTCGTAAGCATCATCCGATGCATACAAGCGTCCTTTTTCTGATTTAAAAAACCAACGGAGAGAGAGGGATTCGAACCCTCGCACCGCTTTCGCAGCCTAACCCCTTAGCAGAGGGTCCCCTTATAGCCACTTGGGTACCTCTCCATGGCTCCCCGAACAGGACTCGAACCTGTGACAACTCGATTAACAGTCGAGTGCTCTACCAACTGAGCTATCAGGGAACATTGCTGTAAATGTTCATACAGTATATTTAATTTACCATGATTCAGGGGGTGCCGTCAAGTGCCAGCAGACGAAGTTTACCTCCGCATTTGCCGCAGCGGTAACGCTGGGGATTCATTTTACGCTTCCGTAAGTATTCCTGACTACATGAGGCGCACACCAACTTGTAGCGATAGGGCTGCGGCTTCCGTTCTGCTCTCCCCGGCAGAGTTTGGCAATGCCTGCTCCCTCCTACACGGGCCAACCATGCTTTGAAATCCGCATCTCGGTGCTGATAGCCCATCCCGCGCAAATGCAAATGATAATGGCACAGTTCATGCTTAATAATTTTTTCCACCTCGGGCCGCCCGTAGGCTGCAAGCTGATGCGGATTAATTTCAATATGATGGCTTTTCATAAAATATCGACCGCCTGTGGAAGACAGACGCGAATTAAAGGTGGCACGATGGTGAAACGGTACGCCAAAACTCTCCATTGAAATGTGCTCTACCCATTCCTGAAGCTCTTCATCGCTCATGGAATTGCTTATGGACTTGGACTCCATCCTTACCCAATCCCCTCCTTTGCTCCATATTGCCAAGCATATTACAAAATAACGTCCAAAGTCTAACTCTCAATTCACAAGCCATCCAATTCATAAGCACACTTTAGGCACCCACCCCATATGCTAAACATACAGATGTAACACAGAGGAGGAGATTGGCTTGCCTCAATGGCTCAGCAACCAGCTTATGCGGGCCTTTTACAAAAAGGACCGGCGCCAGATCAAACTGTTGAATGACTGTTGGTTTTTTTATCATAAAGCACCGGGCGTAGAGTTTGATGTCAACAATGGGTAGATGTTCAGGGCAGTAAAATATGAAAGCCGGAGTCTCCGAAGTGATTCGGAGATTCCGGCTTTTGCTATACCCTAATAAGGCGGTTATACAGATTTTTAGAGTATTATGCCTGCGATTGCGCCTCTGCTGGAGCTTTCATCGTCAGACCGACTCTGCCTTTTTTCAGGTCTACATTCAGCACCCACACGGTTACGTTATCACCAACGGATACGACATCCATCGGATGCTTGACGAAGCCGCTGCGTAGCTGTGAAATATGAACCAATCCATCACTCTTGATGCCGATATCGACAAATGCGCCAAAATCAATAACATTGCGGACCGTTCCCTGAAGCTCCATGCCCGGTGCCAGATCCTCAATCTTGAGCACATCCTTGCGGAATACGGGCAACGGCAGCTCGTCACGCGGGTCGCGGCCCGGACGCTGGAGACTGTCCAGAATATCCTTCAATGTCGGCACGCCAACTTCCAGCTTCGCGGCCAGCTCGTCAATGTTGGACACGTTCAGCGCTTCCGTCGCAGCCTTGGTGCCTAGATCGTGGGCGCTGATGCCCAGTTCAGCCAACAGGCGGTCTACGACGGCGTACGATTCAGGGTGAATCGGTGTGCGATCCAGCGGATTTTCTCCACCCGGTATACGGATAAAGCCAACAGATTGCTCGTAGGTTTTCGCGCCAAGACGCGGTACCTTTTGCAACTGACGACGGTTGTTGAATTTACCGTTTTCCTCACGGTATTTCACGATATTTTTGGCAATTGTCGCGTTAATCCCCGCTACATAGGACAGCAATGCCGAGGAAGCGGTATTCACATCCACACCAACATGGTTAACTGCCGATTCTACGACATCCTTCAAGCTTTCATCCAAATGTTTCTGTGACACATCATGCTGGTACTGGCCTACACCAATGGCCTTCGGCTCAATCTTGACCAACTCAGCCAGCGGGTCCTGCACACGACGTGCAATGGATGCCGCGCTGCGCTCAGCCACGTCCAGATCCGGGAACTCCTCCTGCGCCAGCTTGGAGGCGGAATAAACACTTGCGCCTGCCTCATTGACGATCAGGTACGCCAAGCTGCTGTCACCAATGTCTGCAATGACTTCAGCTACAAATTGCTCTGTTTCACGCGAAGCTGTTCCGTTACCGATGACGATCAGCTCAATGCTGTATTGGGCAATGAGCTGCTTGAACTTCTCGGCAGCCTCACGCTTCTTGTTGTTCGGCGGTGTCGGGTACGTCACAGCCACTTCCAGCAGCTTGCCCGTATCATCTACGACCGCCAGCTTGCAGCCTGTCCGATACGCCGGATCGACACCGAGTACACGGCGGCCCTTGATCGGAGCCTGTAACAACAGGCTGCGCAAATTGCCCGCAAAGATAGAGATGGCCTGCTGCTCACCCTTCTCTGTCATTTCAGCGCGCACCTCACGCTCAATAGATGGTGCGATGAGCCTTTTATATGCATCCTCAATGACGTTGCGCAGCAGCTCTTCCACGGCGGATGTGCCTTTAATCACTTGACCTGCGACGTAATTGTGAATCGAATCAGGCGCTACCTCCAGTCCGACCTTGAGAATGCCTTCACGCTCTCCGCGATTAATCGCCAAAATACGATGAGGCGGCATTTTCTTAGCCAGCTCACGATAGCTGTAGTAATTCTCGTAGACAGACTCTTGCTCTGCATCCTTCGCTTCGGAGGTCAACATGCCATGGTCTAGCGTATATCGACGTACCCATTGGCGAATAGCCGCATCATCCGCTATATTTTCCGCTAAAATATCCAAGGCTCCTTGTATTGCCGCCTCAGCGCTGTCCACTCCCAATTCCGCATTCACATAGGACTCGGCTTCTTTCAGAGCATCTCCCTGCTTCGGCTGACTCCAGATCCAGATGGACAGCGGCTCCAGCCCCCGTTCCTTCGCCACACTCGCGCGGGTTTTGCGCTTTTGCCGATATGGACGGTACAGGTCCTCCACTTCCTGAAGCTTAACCGCAGCAGTAATGGCAGCCTGAAGGTCTTCTGTCAGCTTGCCCTGCTCATCAATAATGCGAATGACTTCTACCTTGCGGTCCTCCAAATTACGTAAATACAGCACACGATCTTCAATTTCACGTAGCTGATTTTCATCCAGTTCCCCAGTCATTTCCTTACGGTATCGCGCGATAAAAGGAATCGTATTCCCTTCATCCAGCAAACTGATCGTCGTCCGGATTTGCTTGAGTGCCAGCGACAGCTCTCTCGCCACTTGTTTGACAATCCGCTCCTGGCGTTCTGCTTCGTTCGGCTCCTGCCGGATTTCCGTCTTCGTTTCCTCGTTAGACAAAGCTATCCCTTCTTCCTTACAACTCTTGTCTTTCATCATGTCTTTCATTATCACAAAAAAAGAATCAAAGCGCCAGCACGTAACGATAAGGCCAGGCCCAGCCTGCATTTTTCATCGGACACGCAAAAGGACAGCGCCTATGCGCTGCCCTTTTCCCGTTTCACTCGTCGTTCCAAAAATGCTAAAAATCAATCAAACCAAGACTGATTTGTAGCGAATCGCTCACTTTGCGCATGGTTTCTTCATCCAAATGGGTGATTTTGTCGGTAAGCCTTTGCTTGTCAATCGTCCGAATTTGCTCCAGAAGAACGACAGAATCGCGATCAAAGCCATGCGTCGCCGCGTCAATTTCCACGTGTGTGGGCAGCTTCGCCTTTTGAATCTGGGCGGTAATGGCTGCCACGATCACAGTGGGACTGAACCGATTGCCGATATCATTTTGGATGATCAGCACAGGTCTGACGCCACCTTGCTCGGAACCGACTACGGGTGAAAGGTCTGCAAAAAAAACGTCGCCGCGCTTTACGATCAATATGGATTACACCCCGCTAACTGTACGGCCCAAGGTGCTGTTTGCATCTTCCTCCGCATGAAAGGCTTCGGAGGCCATGGTCAAGTTAATTTTAGCCATCTCCATATAACCACGCTGCATGGCTTCACGAATGTAACGTTTCTTACGTTCGCCCACATACAGCTTCATGGCCTGCCTGATAAATTCACTGCGGTTGGAATTTTCCATGGCTACGATCCCGTCCACTTCCTGCAAGAGATGATCCGGCAAACTGATCATTATTCTTTTGGTGTTCTGCAAATTGGCCAACTTCTCTTCCACCCCCAAAACCTTGTCGCCATTGTACCATTATAACGTTATTCCCGGTAATTTATTCAAACGGAATACAAGAGAATATATATGATATTCGTATATCATCTATGCTGTATTCCATTATAAACTACGCAGTTCGTTTTCGTACAGGCGTTTGATCCCCGAAATACAAGTGTCAGCGGAGCCTGCTGCGTCGTTTTGACAGTTACAGCGCTCTTTTCTTTCCTTTGTACATATTTCGGGACGTTCTGCGAAAACTCCTGCTTTTATCCGGTCATTTGCATCATGAAATTAATCCCAGCGGGTTGGAAGAAGCGAATTCACTCGAACGACAGGGATTTTTCCCCGTGTATACACACGCGGCACCCTGTGTGCGATCATGCAGATCACCTCATAGTGGATGGTACCAAGCTTGGATGCCAGCTCATCCGCCGCAATCGTTTCGCCGGACTGCTGACCGATGAGAACAACCTCTTCGCCGATTTGAATTTCTTCCGCATCCTCTGCGAAAGATTGTAAGGATACCATACACTGGTCCATGCAAATGCTGCCGAGCACCGGGACGCGGCGGCCGCGTATCAACACTTCGATTTTCCCACTCAGCATGCGGGAGTATCCATCCGCGTAGCCAATCGGCAGTGTGCCAATTCGCTCTTCGTCGGAGGTCACGTAACGGGTGCCATAGCTAACCCCCCAGCCGGGAGGGAGCGTCTTGGTATAAACCACTGCCGTCTTCAATGACAATACAGGCAGTAGCTCAATGGCTTGCCAGTTAACCTCATCGGATGGATACAGGCCGTATATACTGATGCCAATCCGCACCATATTGGGGGAAAGCGCAGGGGTATCAATGGTGGTCGCGCTGTTGCCCGTATGTATAATGGGAATGGTGATGCCTTGTTCCCTTAGCGCCTCCGATACGCCCTGAAACCGATTATACTGTAGCAGTGTATAGCTTTTGTCTTCTTCATCCGCGCGGGCAAAATGGGTGTACATGCCTTCCAGCAGCACTTGCTCCAACCGATGAGTCTGCCGGACAAAGGCAACCGCCTCTTCTCCAGGCAGCAGGCCCAGTCGTCCCATGCCGCTGTCTATTTTGATGTGCACCTTCAGCTTGCGTTCGCTTCCTTTGCGGTCCAGTCTACGGATACCCTCCAACACTTCTTCACTGAACACAGTCAGTGTAATATCATGCTCCCAAGCCGTCTGCACAGCTTCAGGCAGGGTATAGCCGAGTACAAGGATAGGCAGTCTAATCCCCGCCTGCCGAAGCTCCAGAGCTTCATCCAGAAAAGCGACGCTCAAGTAATCCGCACCAAGGCGTTCCAATTCCTTTGATATTTCCACGGCACCGTGTCCGTAGGCATTAGCCTTGACACAAGCCAGCAACAGCTTATCCGCTGGCAATGCCTTACGAAAAGCCTCATAGTTGGCGCCAAGGTGATCCAGGTTGATTTCGGCCCGGGTCGATCTGTATTGTGCTTGCAAAATCCAGTCACCTTCTTCAATTGTTAGCCTGTAACATAGCCTTTTACCATTCGGAATGGACAAAGTCCTTACCTTTTCCTTACTTCCAAAGGTTAATGGTAATGTTCAAAAACGTGGCTGTCAATGGCAGATGGCGTTTGCCAGCATCCTCCACAAAGAACACGACTCCCAAGCGAGAGGTGCACACACCCCTAGACCTCGGATGAACAAAAGACGGATACGGGCGGAAGCAGAGCAAAATACACTCTAAACCGTCTGCATCCGTCTATAAAGTTTTATTTACCCGATTGATCCTGTATAGAAGCGGCAATTTGTATCATTTCGCTCACAGGCAGGTCAGCACTGGTAATACGGAACTCTATACCGTCATTCATCCAGGTCATCGTCTGCTGTTCGCTTCCCGCCAGAACGGCAAAGCTTCCTCCAATATCGACCAGTTCACCTGCGGCCAATGATACGGCCCGATCTTTCGGACGCGCCTCCACAATCGTATAGTTGTACATTCCACTATACCGCAGCATCACCGCATGTGTACCATTATCCTCCAGCTCCGGCGTATCCTTAATCTGTACCCCGGCCGGCGTATAGGACGGTTCAATCAAGCCGAATTCACCCATCACAGCTTCAGCAGCATCTGTGCCTGCCGATGCCCCTGTTGCTGCATCAGATGTACTCGGAGTTTGCTGTTGCGCCTCTGTGTTGCCCGCTGTATCCGGCTTGGCCTCAGTATCCGTGCTGGACGTCACACCTGTCATACCATCAATCGTACCGGAAGAATCAGGCTGCCCGCTGGAATCCACCGCTCCGGCTGAAGGTGCTCCTTCACTTGCCTTGCCCGTTTTTCCAGAAGCCATATTGCGCTCCATATCAAAAGAGTCCTTGTCGAACTTCGTATCAAACGCAAATTGATCGAATTTCAGATCCACAACTACCTTGGCGTTCGCATCAGATACCTGTACCTGAGTTGGCGCATAGTTATTTTTGGAAAGCCATATTTTTTGCCTTACCAGCGCATGGCTGTTGTAGTTTGCCGCTACATCGAACACATAGGATTTATCGTCCGAAGCCAGCTGACGTGAAGCATCGCCGATAATACTGCGAACCAGCGTTTCATACAAATAAACCTGGCCCTGGTTGTTCGGCCAATCGCTTTTAAAGCGGAAGCTCTTATTCAGACTGGGCGTTAATACGAATACACCCTCATCATTTCGCAGCACGATCTGAGTAACATCCTTTTTCTCATTCGTCATGGCAATTCGGTAATAGGAAGGCTTGCGGTAGGAAATGTCCACCTTGTACTCCTGCGGCGTGTCGCCGGTATGCAGCGTCATCAAAGCTGTACCGTGGTAGCTGTTCAGGTCACTCACCACGTCACTCAAATCTTTAACCACATCGTCCGCGCTCTTCTTGCCGCACCCGGCCAGCAGCAGCGTTACACACATGACCATGGCAAGCATCCATGAAATCCGGCGCATATGATCAACCCCTTCAGCACATGTTTTAAATGAATTAGTACATGTCTATGAAGGACTTGTTCGATTTATGCAGACTGGCATGACAAGCTTAAACGTATCTATTGCATTTTCTCCATCAGCTCGATTACTTTTGTAATGATTAGCTCTTCTTCGTGACCCACTTAATTGCCGTTCGATTCATAGCCTTTCGCGTAGTTGCTACGATAGTCATTAAGCCTAAATCATGGATTAGAATACCAAACAGAATGCCTAAGCCAACAATCAAGAATTGACTTCCGCAGTGTCTCTATAGCTATATGAGTTGAGATAAAGATGTACATACGGTACAAAGGCGAACGCGATGAGCCTGCTTTTTTGTACAAAATCGAATTTGGTGACCAAGTTTGTCCATTGAGTATTGAAGGAGCATCGCTTATCATTGCTTCTGTGATAATAATTCTCACTTAGTTTTATACAAGAAAATCCTAAATGAATTTTATGGAGGTCACCATGATCAATAAAAAATCAAAGCAGGTTCAGAATGTAGCCGATCTGGGATTTCCGATTGATTTGGAAAAAGCATTGACGCTACAGCCTGACCTGATCATTACAGGCAATACAGACGAAAAGCAGTATGCAGCTCTGAGCAAAATCGCGCCTACGATTGTATTCGACACCTTCGCTCCGCTGAACGAGCGATTGCTGCACCTCGGAGAAATCGTAAACAAGAAAAAAGCTGCCGAGGATTGGCTTGCACAGTACAAAATCAAGGAAATCGAGCCAAGCCAGCTCCCCGACTACGCCGGGAACCGTATTTTTATGCTCATACCCACAGCCTCGGACTCCAAACGTACGCTGGAACGCATGCTGAACAGTTCACTCTGGCGCAGCCTGCCCGCTGTGCGTCAAGGCCAGGTGTATTTCGTAGAAGCTGACCGCTGGAACTGGAACGATGCCATGACCCGGCAAAAGCTGCTCACCGCACTGCCCAAGCTGCTCGGCGTTTCTTCGTAAAACGCCTAACATTTATCATAAAAATACTACATCAAGCCCTGAATGCTCCCATCTGGCTCCAACGACATATGCTCGGCTGCCGGGGTTTTAGGCAAACCAGGCATGGTCATTGTGTTGCCCGTTTCCACTACCACAAAGCCTGCTCCCGCAGATAATGAAACTCTGGACACGTGGATCGTAAAGCCCTCCGGTGCGCCTAGCAGAGACGGCTGATCTGAAAAAGAATACGGCGTTTTGGCCATACATACAGGCAGTTGTCCAAAGCCAAGCTGCTCCATACCGGACAACGCCCGTTTAGCCGCAGGAGTATATGCTACCTCTGTCGCGCCATAAAGCTCCTGCGCAATGAACCTAATTTTCGCTTGCAGATCAAGCGCACTATCATACAACGGTGCAAAATGGGCTTTGTCCTCCTGGATTAGATTTAGCAGGCTTTGGGCCAACTTTTCTCCCCCTTGGCTTCCCTGTGCCCACACCTGAGATAGCTCTGCGGGTACACCCAGCTTGCGGCATTCCGCGAAAATCAGTTCCAATTCGGCTTCGCTATCTGTTACAAAATGGTTGACCGCTACCAGTACAGGCACGCCGAATTTTTGCAAATTCCGTACATGCCGATTCATATTGGCTAATCCAAGCTGTAATTGCGCCAGATTTTCCTCGTCCAGCTCATTTTTAGCTACACCGCCGTTATATTTCAGCGCTTTGGCGGTTACGACCAACACAGCCGCATCCGGCTGCAAACCGGACTGACGGCATTTGATATCAAAAAACTTTTCTGCCCCCAGCTCAGCCCCGAATCCAGCCTCCGTCACGACAACCTCCCCTAGCTTCAATGCCAACTTCGTACCGATCAGACTGCTGCATCCGTGCGCAATATTGGCAAAAGGCCCACCATGCACAATGACGGGTGTTCCCTCTAGTGTTTGCACCAGATTCGGCTTTAACGCTTCCCGAAGCAGCACAGCCATGCCTTCTACTGCTTGCAAATCCTCGGCCGTCACCGTCTCGCCCGCTTCATTATATCCAATGACCATTCGGCCCAAGCGCACTTTGAGGTCGTCGATATTCTCGCTCAGGCACAATACCGCCATCACTTCCGAGGCCGAGGTAATCAGAAATCCACTCTCTCTCACTGCTCCATTACCTGTTCCCAATCCGGTTACTATACTTCGCAAACTCCGGTCATTCATATCTACAGCCCGTTTCCACATGATTCGTTCCGGCTTCAAGCGCAAAGTATTGCCATGAAACAAATGATTGTCAATCATCGCTGCCAGCAAATTATGCGCCGCCGAAATCGCGTGAATATCGCCCGTAAAATGCAGATTAATATCCTCGGCCGGAACAATCTGGGCTTTTCCTCCCCCAGTTGCTCCTCCTTTCATGCCAAAGCACGGCCCAAGTGAGGGCTCCCGCAGCGCAGCTATGGTCTTGTGCCCCAGCGCATTCAGCGCCTGCGACAGCCCAATGGTCGTTAGCGTTTTTCCTTCTCCCGCAGGAGTCGGATTCATTGCTGTGACCAGCACCAGCTTTCCGTTCGGACGATCCTTCACCTGCTCCCACAGGGACGGATTCAGCTTCGCTTTATATTTTCCATACGTCTCCAGATGCTCTTCTTCGATTCCTGCTTCTTTCGCTACCTCAATAATCCGTTTCATGCTCGTTATGTACCCCCTGTTTTTAAGTCTGACCGATGGTGTCAAACACTGTATCGTTTTATTTTACCAAAGTGTGGCGCTTTTTGCGCTGTGATTCATTTCATCGCAAGCTTTGCTTTCCTGTGAGTTGTAAAAAAAGAGCATCCCCCGCCCAGATGGACTTTGGTGGATACTCTTTTGGCACGTCTTGTTTAACGACCCGCTCAGAAACTAACCGGATAGCCTTGGGACAGCAGATCATTAATATGTAAACAATTATAAATGAAGCAAAAAATACAAAGCTGGATAGCCCATTTCCAATCCCCACTAAACAACGCAGGGAAAAAAACGACTCGAGACTCTTACACACTTTCTTGTTTATAATGCTTTTCTAAAACTTCTTTAAAAGCATCAACCGGATACTGGTATTGAATCGTTTTGAACACAATCCGGTTATTCCACTGGTTTTTTTCCAGCTCACTTCCATGCTCCATATCCAGTTCTTTCATGACAAAAATTATCTCATTCAGCGTCCCCACTACACTGCGATTATTGGTTGTAGAAGCCAGCATCTGCTCGCCTTCCTGTGTGTACGCCTCTACAATTTGCTCATCAAAACCCTCACTGATCATGAGCTCCTTCAAGGCTTGGACAAAAAGAGTTGGCAGGTTTTTATACTGCGCCTTTTTGATTCCGAACAGTGTAACGCTCAAGCGGGATGCATCATGCATAAACACAATATTTTTTCTCCGATTCAGCAAAAACAAGTTGGCATGCCAACTATTCAAAGGCGGATAAATATCAACTTGAAGTGGTTCAATATCCCATTCCTTCAGCAGTTTTTGTGTTCCCCGTATGACAAACATCGTTGCTCTCCTTTATGACGGTCCTGTGCCGTAGCTCATTCCAGAAAATCATTCCTACAATCCGCCCAAAAATTCACCATGATCATCCTTGGCTGCGTAATTGACTTTCTTGTTCTCGTAATTCGTAATATGAGGCATGTTCTGATCATTATACGCCTTGAGCTTCCCTAAAATAATCTCCGCATTCTGGTCATAGTCTTCCTTCTCAATCCTCATCATCTAACACTCAACTCTTCTATAGCCAGCATTCTCAGTATAATCTACAAAGGCGGTATATTTCCAGTATTCATTATGGTCAATTTTGTGATTAGATTTTAATGGTGGTTTTTTTATAGGGCAGAAACAATAGTTTTTGATTACATCTTAGGTTGTGGTTAAAGTGAATATGGTTGGAAACTAATAGAACCTTTCAGATTTGGTAATATGGCACCAGATCTCCATTTCTCATTTTTCCACTTTATTATAATGAGATTGTTTAATATTATAATTTCTGAACTCTATAGCTTCCATGGATATTTTTTATAGAAATTCCCTCCACTGCTCTATATAATTCAGGTACAGCTCGTCACACGAGCTTAATCTAAAAATTAGGGGTGTTCCACACCTATGTCACAACATATTTTACTCATTGAAGACGATACAGCCATCGCCGAAATGCTGCACAAAGCGCTAACCAAGGAAGGTTACACATTAACCACCGCCCTTGACGGGGAAGAAGGGCTGCTTGCCTTTGAACGTCACACCTACGATCTGGTACTGGTGGATCTGATGATGCCGAAGGTCGATGGTATGGAGGTGATCCGTCGAATCCGTACCCACAGCGCTGTCCCGATTCTGATTATGTCAGCCAAGGACAGCGACGTGGATAAAGCGCTTGGACTGGGCTTCGGAGCAGACGATTATGTCGCCAAGCCCTTTTCTATGCTGGAAATGACAGCACGCATTCAGTCTGCGATCCGTAGAGCGACTACATACGCGCAGCAGCAACAACAAAAGGAACAGTCCCAAGACCAAGTGCTAACCTACGGAAATCTGCACATTGATTTTGATCATTTTATGGTCACCCGCAATGAAATCCAAATTCAGTTAACAGCCAAGGAATCTGATATTCTCAAGCTATTTGTAACCAATCCGAACCGTGTATTTACCAAAGCGCAACTATACGGGTTTATCTGGAAAGAGGATTATATGGGTGACGAAAATGTGATTAACGTCCATATTCGCCGCTTACGCGAGAAAATCGAGGAAGACCCCTCCCACCCGGTTCACATTAAGACGTTATGGGGCATCGGCTACAAATGGGAGAACGGGTGATATGAACATCGAGAGCATTTCTGAATGGATAGTCGTCCTCATCTTGTCCGTCGTTATTTTATGGTTCTGGAGAGAGCGTGCGGCCCAAAAGCGCAAAATAAAGGATATCCGAAACGCACTGGAACGGATTGTAACCGTTAATCATGCGGAAAAGCTGCTGTATGTCACGGGTGACGCTGAACTGCAACGGCTCATGACGGAAATTAACCGCTTGCTGGACTTGAATTTGAGAGTGTCTGTGGATTATAACCGAAGCCAAATCGCCATGCGCAAAATGATTTCAAACATTTCCCACGATCTCAAAACCCCGCTTACGGTGGTGCTCGGATATGCCGAGATGCTGGATGCCGATCCGCATATTGTGCCGGAAGAACGTACAAAGCTACTATCTAAGATTCATCAGAAGACAAGCGAAGCCATTGAGCTGATCGAAAGCTTTTTTAGCTTGGCGAAGCTGGAGGCTAATGATACGGACATTCCGTTGACCCGGCTGGAGGTGGGAGAGCTGTGCAGACGTAGCATTTTGGAGTTTTATGATCTGCTAACAGCGCAGGGGTTTGCTGTGCATATTGATATCCCGGAGCACCCCATTCATGCTTTGGGGAACGAAGGAGCGATTGGGCGGGTACTGAACAATCTGATCTCGAATGCGATTCGCTACGGGGCGGATGGTCGGACGCTGGGACTGACTCTAACGGAACAGCCGGACACGGTGCGTATAGAGGTATGGGATCGGGGGCAAGGCATTCAGGAGCCTGAGCAGGACAAGGTTTTTGAACGTATGTACACGCTTGAGGATTCCCGTAATAAGGCGATACAAGGCAGCGGATTGGGGCTTACGATTGCCAAACGTCTGGTTGAGACGATGAACGGAGAGATTCATTTGACCAGCAGACCTTATGAACGGACGGTCTTCTCTTTTACATTGAAAAAAATCAACTATTAAACGAACTTAATAATTTTGTAAGATTCGGGAAAGAAAAATGAACATTTCGCCCTTTATCCTTGAATTATCAACAGTATGCGAAGGGAGAACACCCATGACTTATATATTACGGACGCATCAACTGACCAAAGCCCTGAAGGGCAACGAAATTGTATCAGGGGTCAGCATGAATGTGCGCCAGGGGGAAACTTATGGCTTTCTCGGTCCCAATGGGGCGGGGAAGACGACGATCATGAAAATGATTACGAACCTGCTCAAGCCCACCTCGGGTGAAATTGAATTGTTCGGTGAAAAATTAACGCCAAAGTCGTACCACCTGCTCGGACGGATGGGCTCGATTATTGAATACCCGATTTTTTATGACAGACTGACGGCCCAGCAAAATCTCGAGCTTCATTGCGAATACATGGGCTATTATAACAAACAGGCTGTTCGAGATGCACTGGAACTAGTGAACTTGCGAAACGCGGGTGACAAGCCGGTAAAGGATTTTTCACTGGGGATGAAGCAGCGTCTCGGGATAGCCCGAGCGATTGCGACCAAGCCGGAGCTGCTGATTTTGGACGAACCGATTAATGGACTGGACCCGATGGGGATCAAGGAAATCCGCCAGTTGTTCCACATGCTGTGCAAGGAATATGGCATGACTATCCTCGTGTCCAGCCACATTTTAGTGGAAATCGAGCAAATTGCCGATACGGTGGGTGTGATTAATCACGGTCGACTGATTGAGGAAGTGTCGATGGAACAGGTGCGGGAAACCAATACGGAATACATCGAATTTACGACCAATGACTGCAAAAAAGCAGCCTACGTCCTCTCCCATCACCTCAATCTAACGAATATCCGAGTGCTGAACGATCAGAATATACGTATTTACGATACAAGTGTACCGCAAAAGCAAATTACGAAAACGCTCATTTTAAATGAGGTAGAGGTGGATTCCATCCACCAAAAAAACAGTACGCTGGAAGACTACTTCATGCGGCTGTTAAATGGAGGTGAACTCCATGCTTAAACTAATGCAACTGGAGCTGAAAAAGTTTCATTTGGCGGGATACATCCGTTCGGCGCTAATCGCCAACGCATGTATTTTGGGGCTGATCATCATTATCGCACTGGGTAACCAAAGTGAAGGAGTGCCCGAATTTACACGATACGCTGAGCTTTTGGACCTCTTGGACTATCTGGTCAGAGCCACATTTATTATTTTTGCCTCCATCCTGCTGTGCCGCTTTATTGTGAGCGAATTTAAGTCCAAGTCGATTAACATCTTGTTCATGTACCCGATTGACCGCAAAAAGCTGATGGTCGCCAAACTCTTGGTCGTGTTACTGTTTACGTTCCTGTCCATTATTATATCGGAAATCATCATTACGGCTGCCGTCCATCTATTAAATCAGTTCGTCGTTATTGTACCGGATAAACTTAGCCTCGCCGTACTAAGACAACAATCAGTCCGGACACTGATCAATGCGGTTGCAGCAAGCTTTATGGGGCTAGTTCCGCTATACATGGGAATGCGAAAATATTCGGTACCCACCACAATTGTGACCTCGATCCTGATCGTAGCCCTGCTTTTCTCGAATAATAACGGTGCGCTTGGCTCCACGCTTGGCTCCATTGCGCTTGTGCAGATCGGCTTCGCCGTGCTAGGAATGCTCGTAGCTTATGCGGCCATCCGCCGCATCGAGTATAAGGATATTACCTCGTAATATGTAATTTTGTAAAACGCTTTCAAGAAATAAATGAAAACCATTGCTCGATGTACACATATTTTTCACTGGACTTCATTCTAAAACAGGTATATCCTATAGGAGAAATTAAAAAACGGAATAAGGATCTTCGGGGTAGGGTGTGATTCCCAACCGGCGGTATGGCTCATGGAGCTAAGCCCGCGACTCTGTATCTGGCAACAGGATACGGACTGATTTGGTGAGATGCCAAAGCCGACGGTAAAGTCCGGATGGAAGAAGATCGAAGTATGAACATGCCGCGAAGTGGATGATACTGCGTTATTGGTTTTGCAGCAACTTCATTTATCTTGCATAAAGCGGCAAGTTTATTTGATCAACCCCCGTCTTGCATGGCCTATCGCCATGGACGGGGGTTTTTGTGCCACCGGTCCTGTATTCGCAAGGAGCTAATTGAGTATGAGTCAATCATCAACTGTACTAACATCCAAAGGTTTTGATCGTAGCTCCCACATGAAGAGCGGTTTTTGGCTAGTCGCAATTGGAGCGGCCTTGTGGGGCGCGGACCCGCTGTTCCGCATTATTTTGCTCAAATCATTTACCTCTACACAAATTGTACTAATGGAGCATGTGCTGCTCTTTATTGCCCTTGCACCAGTGCTGTGGAAGCATCGCGAGGAGCTTAAAGCGGTACGGCTTCGTCAGATTTTGGCTATCTTGTTCGTCTCGTGGGGCGGTTCTGCTCTGGCCAGCGTGATTTTCACGATGGCACTCAGCAACGGTGATCTTAATGCTGTGCTGCTGCTCCAAAAGCTTCAGCCGTTAGTCGCTATTATTTTGGCCCGCGTTATATTGAAGGAAATGCTGCCGCGTAATTTTGGAATATTAATTGTCGTGGCTCTGTTCGGGACATATCTTCTTACCTTCGGCTGGTCGCTCCCTTTCGGACATGTTCGTGATTTCGTCCACGTCGGCAGCCTGCTTGCACTAGGAGCAGCGGTCCTGTGGGGCGGTTCGACAGTGATGGGAAGCTACTTGCTTCGTTCGATGAAATATGAGACGGTGACCTCCCTGCGCTTCATGGTGGCTCTCCCTCTGCTGATCGTTCTCACCTCTGTGGAGCATGCACCTTGGAATATGCCTGCTGGCACATGGGCGGGCGCAGCCGTGATTATCAATCTGTTGTTGCAGGCGCTGCTTCCGGGTCTTCTCAGCCTGTTACTGTATTACAAGGGCTTGAGTACGACCAAGGCGTCTTATGCCACGATGGCAGAATTAAGCTTCCCGATGGTCGGTGTTGTGATTAACTGGATCGCTTTCCAGCAGATCGTTACGGTAGCGCAATTGACTGGCTTTATGCTGATCTGGATTACACTCTTTATGATTTCTCGACAGCAAAAAAACTAATAGGTTCAATGTCCATTTTATCCCTCATCCAAGCCAAATCGAGAAGATGCTTTTGCATCTCCGGTTTGGCTTTTTATGTATAAATATTAATATTTAACACACTACTTTAGACCTATTTTTAAATAAAAGCGTGCAAAACAAGCAACTATTTATCTTTTTCCATAGATTACATCTATAAAATTTAATGCTTTTTGTCGAATAAAACAATGTAGTGATCATCAGACACAGAGGAGCAAGAACTATGACTAAAGCAAAACAAACAGTTCCATGGTGGAGCAGGTTTCTCAGATCGTTTTATTTAATGCGGACAAAATTGATTGTATCTTTTTTAGCAGTTCTATTGATTCCGAGTGCACTTATTGGATACTTTTCTTATGAGGGGGCTACGACGCAACTCAGTCAGCAAATGAACGGTTCCGTCTACACGAATCTGTATCTGATCCGAAGCAATGTCAATCAATATGTATCGCCCATTATGAAGGATGTGGACGTGCTTGCCACTGAAATCGAATCTGATTCCCTTGCTTCCGACGAAGATGCCCTTCAGAAAAAATTGAATGTCATCGTCAAGGCTCATCCCGAGTTGGATGCTGCGCTTCTCGGCAATGCGAAAGGACAATACATTCGTACGCCGAAAAAAAAGGAGGCCGATTATGATCCAAGGGAGAGACAATGGTACAAAAACGCGATGCAAGAAAAGGGCAAAGTAGCCGTCAGTGTTCCAGCTGTCAGCGTCACGACAGGGAATTTAGTGGTTAATTTATCAAGAACGCTAGAGGACGGTCAAGGAGCTATTGCGTTGAGCTTGAGTCTGGACAAAATGAGTCAAAACATGCAGTCTGTCAAGATTGGTAAACGCGGGGGACTCTTTATTGTTGATTCTAATCATAAAATTGTGTCTGGAGCTGGAACAGCCTTTAACAATTCAGGCAAAAAACCGGCAGACATCATTGAGGGACTTCCCGAAGTGGCGAAAACCGCTGAAAATGATACCCCTTCCATAGCACAAATTCAATTTATGAATAGAGATGTAGTGGCCTTTACACTCAAGGACCCTATCACCGGATGGAACATTACCGCCCTGTCCGATCTGGAGGATTACAGTGACGCTGCCCAACCGATTTTGAAGCAAAGCCTGATTGTGATTGTTATTTCCATACTGGCCGCTGCTATTATCATCGTGCTCATGATTCGCTCGTTCCTGATTCCGATGCGCAAGCTGCAAGCAGGAACACGTATCGTCCGTGACGGCAACCTTACCGCACGGGTCAATCTGACCGGCAAGGATGAATTCAGCGAGCTGGCGCAAAATTTTGACCAGATGACACATGCCCTGCACACGATGGTTTCCGAGGTCAACCAGACGTCATCACGACTCGCGTCCTCTTCCCTGATGATTAAGGAAAGCACGGAGCAAACGACGGAATCTGTACAGCATGTAGCGGAAACGGTTATGGAATCCGCCGAAAATGCCACCACCAGCGCAGAGGCATCCGAGCAAACGGCCAATGCCGTTGAGGAAATGGCCAAGGGCGTCAGCACTATTGCGGAATCGGCAAGCTCCATTGTGGATTCGGCAGGACAGACTGAGCATGACGTAGCCAAAGGCAGCCAAATGATCGGAAGCGTACGCACACAGATGGACCGTATTTTGGAAGCTGTGACCCAAACCGCCAGCCTGATGGATGAGCTGTCACAGCTCTCTGACGATGCGAAGCAGATGAACAGCGCGATTGCTGCCATTGCCAAGCAGACCAACCTCTTGTCGCTGAACGCGTCGATTGAAGCCTCCAGAGCAGGCGAAGCCGGACGTGGATTCGCCGTGGTAGCCGTGGAGGTCCGTAAGCTGTCGGAGCAGTCCAGGGAAAGCGCGGATTCCATCAGCCAGATCATTACACAGATGTTGGATTTGATCCAGCGCTCCACGGCTACGATGAACGGTAATGTCCGTAACCAGGTGGGCGAGGGACTGCGTATTAGCCAAGATGCAGAAGGTGCCTTCACGAATATTGAGCACTCCACATCTCATATTGTGGAACAGATTCAAAGCGTGTCCGCAGCCGCTGAACAAATTTCGGCCAGCACGGAGGAAGTTTCGGCTACTGTTACTCATCTGGCAAGCCTGTCCCGCAATTCAGCGGATAGCTCACAGACGACTTCCGCAGCCGTTCAGGAGCAAATGGCGGCGATGGAAGAAATCGCTTCTTCCTCTCAGGAGCTGTCCAATATGGCGCAGGATTTGCAAGAGCTGGTTAAGCGATTCAAGATTTAGTTCCTGCAATACATCTGCACCTGTTCAACCTAAAAAAGCCTTCGTCCGTATACCAAAATACGGGCGAAGGCTTTTAGTATGTTAGGCTGCTGGATGATAGCCCAATACTTGGCTCAGATCCTCATCTGTCCGGTCAACTGGCGGCGTCTTTCCCCTTCCGGGTCATGCTGCACCGAGATGCCTTGATGAAAAATGGCCGTAGCCCGCGATTCCCTGTCATATACAGGCCACTCCCCTTCCGGCAGCACAGGCTTTCCGTCACGTGCAAAAGTAACCCATGCCTGCTGCATAGCGTAAGCCAGTGTCCGCATAGGCGGATGAACGTCCAATCCGAGCTTGCCTAGCAGCTCCAGATTATCAAAAACAAACGCAATTTCCGCGCCGTGAACCGCTTGTCCGAATACAGGATGCCCCGGCAGTGTCCAGTCAAAACGGTACATCCACACCGGGGCATGAACCGCTTGTGCAACCGCTAGAGCCAGCGCAGGCCGCCAGAAGAACAGATCGGTCAGCATCTGCGCTTGCCCCTCAATCGTAACAGGGAAAGGCTCCGTAAAATCACCAACATCTGACATGCCCGTCATCATTTCCAATGCCTGACTCGCCGTCGACTTGTTCATCAGATGGGATTCCTTGCGAATAAAGTAAGCACCCTCCTGCAAATTTGTTCCGATCATAACGGATACCCGCTTTGATGATCCTTTTGCTATCGCAGAAAGAGGTACGTCAGGCAGGGTCACACCATCCACAACGGGTTGATAGAGCATCGCCAGCCCCGGACCCATCATTTCATGCGTCTTGGCCATGGCAAGCATGAGCGCCTCCGTCGGCAGTGTAAACAATCGTTCCGGATGCCGGGTATCCACCCCCAACTGCTGGAGATACGCAACCGTGACTTGCTCAGCCTGTGAAGTCGGCAACACCTGCGAGGCACCGCTCTGCAAAATAGCACGTCGGAACAGGCCCTCAGCGGCTGGCATGGCCAACAACGCGGCAATGCTCATGGCTCCCGCCGATTCACCGAATACCGTCACCTCGTCCGGGTTACCACCAAAAGCGGCGATATGGTCCCTAACCCATTCCAGCGCAGCAATCTGATCCAGCAGTCCCGCATTGGAGGTCAGTCCGTCTCCCCGTGGAGTCAGGTGCAAAAAGCCCAGCGGCCCGAGCCGATAATTGAGCGTAACGACGACAACATCGCCATTTTCCGCCATCCGTGCCCCGTCATATAATGGAATAATTCCCGATCCTGTTACAAAGGCTCCGCCGTGAATCCACACCATTACCGGACGCCCCTTCGCTGGTGCCTCCGAAGCAGGTGCCCAGACGTTCAGGTACAAGCAGTCCTCTGACTGCTCAGGCGGTTCCACCAGATTCCCGGTCATACTCTCAGCAGATGGCATAGGTTGCGGACAGATCGGACCAAAGCTCGTCGCATCCCGCACTTCTTCCCAAGGCTTCAAAGGCTGTGGCGCGTGAAAACGCAATTCTCCCACAGGAGGCTGTGCATATGGGATGCCTTTCCATACATGATATTCATTCACCGTTTCCCCACGAAGCTGACCCAAGCGGGTATGTACTGTAATACTCTCCACAATGAAGCCTCCTTTAACCTGTATGTTCAATGTTCGACGCAACACTATATCAATCATTTCATATCTCTATTATACCCTTTGCGCAGGGCCAAACCAAAATCGAACAAAACTAATCCAAAGTTTACAAAGCCAAACACAAAAAAACACCGGGAACGCTTTTTACGCTCCGGCATTTTTATGAAAAGAAACGAGGATGAGCGATTAATCACGAACCTCTTCCTTCGGGATCAGCTTGTATATTTCTTCGCTTTCCATCGAATCAATCAGTCGGTCCAGCCACTTGTAATAGGCAACAGCCTGCTTCATTTTCAAACGATCCTGCTGGAGAACAGCCTTAAACTCCTCATATTCCCCGCCCTGCTCCAGCAATCTGTCCAGCTCCTCAATGGCCTTGCGCAGCACCAGCAAATTCGTTTCCACCGCTTTTCTCCATTTAATAGCAAAGAAGTCCGTGAACGTTTGATGCCAGTCATATTCGACTTCATACAAATCCTTGCGCGAGCCTTTGCTCCACACCTTGTTGACCATTTTCAGATCCAACAGCGTTCGGACACCAGTACTCATGCTCGTTTTGCTCATTTCCATTTCACGGCCCATTTCGTCCAGCGTCATCGGTTTATCCGCAAAAAAAAGCAAACCGTACAAATGCCCCGCAGACAAGGTGATCCCATACAAGTCCATATTTTTACCTATAGCTTCTATGACACGTTTGCGAATTTTTTGCAGCGAAGCCTGCTGCTCATCACCTAACTGGTACAAGCTCATGCTTGCAACCTCCTAATTTTAGAGCATTTTGCCTAAGATCGTATGAACGACTTTTACCCGTAACCGATTGGCTTTGAAGCAACACATGAAATCTTTCAATTAAAAATGAAATGTTTCAAAAACAAAGCTTCTGTCTATATTACAACAGCATGGGTCGTTCAAAATCATAATTCGCAAAATCGCTAATGATAGTAAACTTTTTAAATTATGGATATACATAAATCTTTTGCTTATGGTTATATTTCATTGTCTATTTTAAAAAAAGAGCTATCGGTTGTAAAGTTTCGGATGTTTGAGCATTCTAAAGAACGAAGGAGCATATGAAAGGAAACTTTGTACGGTTTTTTCTGTACGTACTTTATGAACAGTTTTTTTGTTTGAAATGTAAGCAATTCTTCTGTTACAATTAATTTTGTCATTAACCGTTCAGGATGTTCAAAATATTGATTTTTATACTTGATCCTTAATGCAACACGGGGTTAATACCAAGCAAAGTATAGAAAGAAGAGGTGTATGTATGACGATTTTGGAAGTCAAAAATGTCAGCAAACTCTTTGGTCCTCACGCAGAGCAAGGTGTTCCGCTCCTGGAGCAAGGCTGGGGCAAGGAAAGGCTGGCCAAAGAAAAACAAATTACCGTTGGTGTCAATAGGGCCAATATGGAAATTAAGCAAGGTGAAATTTTCGTTATTATGGGTCTTTCGGGCAGTGGCAAGTCCACTTTAGTGCGAATGCTAAATCGCTTGATTGAGCCTACCTCCGGTGAAATTCTGGTCCACGGCAAGGATCTCCGTAAGATGAACAAAGAACAACTCCGCGAAGTTCGTCGTAAAACCATCAGCATGGTTTTTCAAAAATTCGCCCTGTTCCCACACCGGACTGTATTGGAAAATGTAGAATACGGCCTTGAAATACAAAAGGTAGAAAAAACGAAACGCCAGGAAAAAGCACAGCAAGCGTTGGAACTGGTTGGTCTTAAAAACTGGGGCGATAAAATGCCCGATGAACTGAGTGGTGGTATGCAGCAGCGTGTCGGTCTGGCACGGGCGTTGGCTAATGACCCTGAAGTGCTTCTGATGGATGAAGCATTCAGCGCACTGGACCCCCTCATTCGCCGTGACATGCAGGATGAGCTGCTGGAGCTTCAAGATAAAATGAAGAAAACGATCGTATTTATCACCCATGACCTGGATGAAGCGCTGCGGATCGGTGACCGGATTGCATTGATGCGGGACGGATCGGTCGTGCAGATCGGTACACCGGAAGAAATTATGATCCAACCGGCTAACTCTTATGTAGCCCGCTTCGTCGAGGATGTGGATCTGTCCAAGGTATTGACGGCTGCTCATGTTATGCTTCGTCCAGAAACGATTACAATGGATCGCGGTCCACGTGTTGCTCTGGAATTGATGCGCGAACGCGGGATTTCCAATCTGTTCGTCATTGATCGTACCAAGAAACTTTTGGGCGTTATCAATGCTGAAGATGCTGTCCATGCGCTGCGCAACAATTTGAAAATTGAAGATATTCTCATGACGGACGGACCGCAGGTTGCTGCTGAAACCGTCATTAATGACTTATTCGAAATTACAAGCTCTTCCAAGGTACCACTGGCTGTGGTCGATGACAAACAGAAGCTTTTGGGTGTTATCGTCCGTGGAGCTTTGCTGGGCGCACTTGGCGGAGATGTAACCACCACGAAGGAGGTGAATGCCCTTGATACCGAAACTGCCAATCGCTGAGTGGATTCAGACTATTGTAGACTGGATGGGTATTCATCTGGCTGGATTTTTTAATGTTATCTCTTCTGTTATTGAAGCTGTTGTAGGCTTTTTCTCTGGGCTGTTCATGCTTCCGCACCCTCTGGTGTTCATCGTGATCATCGGGATTATCGCGTTTATGATCGGCCGGGTTCAGCTTACGCTGTTTACTGTCATCGGCTTCCTGCTGATTGACAATCTCGGCTATTGGAGCGAAACGATGAATACGCTTGGACTGGTCATCACGTCCGCACTCGTATCCATTGTCATCGGGATTCCGATCGGGATCTGGTGTGCGTACAGCAAAACGGCGTCACGCATTATTACGCCTTTGCTTGATTTCATGCAGACGATGCCCGCGTTCGTGTACTTGCTCCCTGCGGTTACCTTTTTCAGCCTGGGTGTTGTACCGGGCGTTATCGCATCTGTTATCTTCGCGATCCCGCCAACTATTCGTATGACGAATCTGGGGATTATGCAAGTGTCGAGTGAATTGGTCGAAGCCTCTGACGCATTCGGTTCAACCTCGGCGCAAAAGCTGTTCAAAGTACAGCTTCCGCTGGCTATGCCAACCTTGATGGCTGGTATTAACCAGACGATTATGCTCTCACTGTCTATGGTCGTTATTGCTTCCATGATCGGTGCGGAAGGTATCGGTGCCGTTGTATACCGTGCCGTGACACAGCTGCAAATTGGTAAAGGTTTTGAAGCCGGATTGGCTGTCGTTGTTCTGGCTATCGTGCTTGACCGTTTCACACAGAACCTGTTCAAACCTGCGAAAAGAGGCAAAAGCCGCATATCCACCAAGCAAAAGGTATGGATTACATCTGCGGTTACGGCTATCATTCTGATCGCTGGCGCATCGCAATATTTTGTTGGATCGAATCAATCTGCATCTGGCAAAGGAAACGCTGCTGCCAACCCGGTTGGCGAAGAAGTTGGCTACAAGATTATCGGAATTGATGCCGGGGCAGGTATTATGAAATCAACTGCCAAGGCGTTAAAGGACTACAATTTGTCCGATTGGAAGCTGGTAGAAGGTTCCGGTGCAGCCATGACTGCAACTCTGGACAAAGCTATGAAAGCGAAAAAACCGATCATTATTACAGGTTGGACGCCACACTGGATGTTCAACAAATATGATCTCAAATATTTGGAAGACCCTAAAAAATCTTATGGTGAGGCCGAGGGTATTCATACGATTGCCCGTAAAGGACTGCAACAGGATGCTCCTATCGCTTACGAGTTTCTGAAACGGTTCAAATGGACGCCGGAAGATATGGGTGAAATGATGGTTGCCATTCAAGGCGGAACCAGTCCTGAGCAAGCTGCCAAGGATTGGGCTGATAAGCATGCCGATAAGGTGCAGGAATGGACCCAAGGACTGCAACCTGTCCATGGTGACACCTTCAAGCTGAGTTATGTGGCTTGGGATTCTGAAATTGCCAGCACGAATTTGCTGAAATATATTTTGGAAAACAAATTGGGCTACAAAGTAACCGCGTTGCAAGTTGAAGCAGGTCCAATGTGGACGGGTGTCGCCAGTGGTGATGTGGATGCTTCTCCGGCTGCATGGCTGCCACTGACACATGCGGATTACTGGGCTAAATACAAGGATAAGCTTGATGATCTGGGCGCTAATATGACGGGTGTCAAAACGGGATTGGTCGTGCCAGCTTATATGAATGTCAAATCTATTACTGATTTGCAAGGCAATGGAGCCGCTCCGGCTTCTGCCGCTGCGGGGGACTTTGGCAAGGAGGTCGGATACCGTATTGTTGGTACCGACCCCGGCGCTGGTCTCATGAAGCTGACTGCCAAAGCTATGAAGGAATACGACTTGTCTGACTGGAAGCTGCTTGAAAGCTCCGGGGCTGCTATGACAGCTACACTGGACAAAGCGATCAAAGCCAAGCAGCCCATCGTTGTAACAGGCTGGACTCCTCACTGGATGTTTAACAAGTATGATTTAAAATACTTGAAAGACCCTAAGAAGGCTTATGGTGATAAGGAAGAAATCCATACAATTGCCCGTAAAGGCTTGAAACAGGATGCTCCTGTTGCTTATGAATTTCTGAGCCGCTTTAAGTGGACTGCTGAAGATATGGGTGAAGTGATGATTGCTATTCAGGACGGTACTGCCCCGCAGCAGGCCGCCAAGAACTGGGCCGATAAGCATTCAGACAAGGTGCAGGAATGGATTAAGGGCTTGCAGCCTGTCCATGGCGATCCTTTGAAGCTGAGCTACGCTGCCTGGGATTCTGAAATTGCCAGTACGAATGTATTGAAATATGTATTGGAGCAAAATTTGGGTTATAAAGTGACTGCCCTTCAGGTAGAGATTGGCCCCATGTGGACAGGCGTTGCAGGCGGGAGTGTGGATGCTACCGCCGCTGCCTGGCTCCCACTGACGCATGCCGATTACTGGGCTCAGTACAAGGATAAGGTGGACGACATCGGAACCAGCATGACCGGCGTTATGTCCGGACTCGTTGTTCCATCCTACGTACCCATTGATTCGATTGAGGACTTAAAGACGCAATAATATTTCATTCATCCATACGATATAGCACTTAAAACCAAAAGGCAGATCAGGAGTAACAACCTGATCTGCCTTTTTAATATGCGTATTTAGTTTCTTTTAGCCTTTAAGTGTAATTCCCTCTTGGGTTGATATATCGGCAGGCTGGTCTGCCGTCTGACGCTGTCTAAAGAATAGCGGATAAATAGCGAAGGACACCAGCAGACTCACACAGCCAATAACGCCCAGGGCAATCGTATCCTTGAAGACGTACGTGATATCCAGCCCTTTGAGGGTGATGTTCCGTACAGCATCCAGATAATACGTCAATGGCAATATTTCGGCAAGTCCCCGCAAGAAGCCGGGCATCGCTTCCAGCGGCCACGTATAGCCTGACAGCATAAAGGAAGGAACGGCAATCAACATGAGGGTTTGGGTCGCATCCACTCTGGTCTTGGAAAAGAGACTAAACAGGAACCCTAAACCGCACAAGGCAAAGTTAAAGGCCAGCGATACCAGAATCAGCGGCAGCACCTGCCCCCTGAACGGAATATCAAAGCATAAGGCGCTAATACTGAATACAGTCAGCACGTTGAAGGCTCCCGCTACATAATACGGTGCCAGCTTGGCAATAGCCAAGCGCCAAGGGGTATTTTTCCATGCGGCAAATCTTGCCCAGGTCCCTACTTCCTTATCCCGCGTACAGGACAAAGCAATACCAAGCAGCAAACACTGCTGGAGAGCCGCAGAAATGACCCCCAGCGGCATGAACAGCTTGTAATCATATACCGGGTTGAACAGCACTCTGGACCGGAACGGGATCGTAGTCAGCGTTGAGGCGGCCTGATCGGCGTTCATTCCCTTTTGCTTCATGGAATTGACCGAAACCCCGGCGCTCACGCTACTGATGACCTGATTTGCGATCCGGCTGGCGCTGTTGGAATACATCATGTTACTACCGTCAATCAGGGTCAGCACGGGCGGGTTCTCCCCATGCTTAAGCCGAGTGGTGAAATTGTCGGGAATGACGATGCCTACCTTGGCTTCCCCGGTTTCCACCTGACGAACCACATCCTCCTGATTGGTGGCCTGCCGTGTAACGGCAAACGAATCTGTCGCATCGAACGCCTGAATGATTTGGCGACTGAGCTGCGAATTGTCTCCGTCATATACCGTGACAGGCATCTCGGTAATCCGCTGATGAGAATACAGGAACCCGAACAAGATGGTATACATAATCGGCGTAATCAGCAGAATAGCCATAAAGCGTCGATCCCGGAAGATGCTCAGCCATTCCTCACGAAATACATCGCGGATACGAAGTCTTTCCTGTTGATCCTGCATATTACTGCGCCCCTTTGCCTGTAAACAGAACCGTGGAGCCTGTCGGAACCGAAGCCGCAAGATCCGGCAAAGCTATTTTAACGCCAAAGGAACGGACATCCTTATCACCGGAGCTTTGGCTCGGTTTTTGAATAGCGAAGTCAGCAGCCGATTCCAGCAAAATGACTTTACCTTTCAGCTCCTTGCCGCCCGACAGCAGTTTAACTTGTACAGTATCCCCTGCTTGGAGACCATTCAAAGACGTTTCCGGCACATAGAATTTAGCCCAACGCTGAGTCGAAGTTTCAATCGTATAGACTGGGAAGCCTGCGCTGGCCATTTCGCCCAAGCTGAGTGATTTGGATTTTACAATGCCATCCTCGGATGCGAGGAGCGTGGTGTAGCTCAAATAGGTCTGAGCTTCCTGAAGGGCAGCTTCCGCCTGGGCCACCTGTGCATTGGCACCTGCAACCGCCGCCTGGGCCTGCTCTACCGTGGATTGCGCCGCCTTCACCGCAGATTGCGCCTGTTCAACCGAAGCCTGTGCGGCTTTGACATCCTCCTGCTGCAAAGTAACCTTGCCTGCTCCTGCCTGTGCTTCCTTCACCGCAGCCAATGCCTGACGGTATTGTGCTTCAGCCGCCGTAATTTCTTCCTTGCGGCTTCCCTCGCGTACCATATTCAGTTGCTGTGATGCTGAATTATACTTGGCTTCCGCCTGTTGATGGTCCAGCGTCGCTTGATCCAGTGAGGCTTGGGTTGCTGCCCCGGCTTCTTGAAGCTTTTTGGCGCGCTCCAGATTTTTAGCGGTCAGATCCAGCGTTTCCTTGGCGGCCTTTACACTCACTTGTGCTTGCTCCAGCTCTTGCGGTCTTGCGCCGCTCTTGAGGGCATCCAGCTTCGCTTTGGCCGCAGCCGACGCCGCTTGTGCCTGTTCGATCTGGCTGGAGGAAGCCTGTGCAGTCACGCCGACGGATGTGGTGCCCTGGCTCTTTTTGGCCTGAGCTGCACTCACGGTAGCCTGTGCCTGCCCCACTCCCGCTTGTGCCTGCAATACGCCAGCCTTCGCTTTAGACACATTACTCTTGGCAGCCAGCAATGCCGCCTGTGCCTGTTTCACCTTGTCTTCCAGCTCACGGCTTTCCAGATGGGCTAACACCTGCCCTTTTTTCACCTTGTCGCCCTCATTCACGAGCATCTGATCAATACGTCCCGCCATCTTAAAGCTGGCATTGAGCGTATCCGATTCTACATAAGCTGTCGGAATGGAAGAGGACTGATCCGCAGACAAGCTACTCCCCCCCTTTTGAAAAGCGGTCAAAGCATAAATCCCTACAGCAATTAAAACAATAAGTACAGCATAAATCGTATATTTTTTAGCTTTCATGTTCTCATCACTCCATCTGTCTATTTATATTGCACACCCAGCGCGTTACATACAAATACTTCAATACTTTCGCGAACCTCCTGCCGATTCATGGTTTCGCCCCAAACCATCGACCGCATCGGTGCAAAAATGTAAATACCAAATAAGCAGTTTGCCGTCGTTTTCGCATCCAGCTTACTCGAAATTTTTCCATAAAACTTACCTGCGTCGATCTCCGCTTCCATAAAATCAAAATAGTCAGCCAATACCTGCCTGATATTAAAATGCTGCTCCTGCGAAACCCATCCCTTACTAACCAGCAAACGACAAAAATCCGGCTCTCTTCCAATGAACTCAATATGTACTTGGATCAGCTTGCGAACCCTAAGTTCTATCTGCTCCTTCGGAACCTGAGCCATAGCTTCATGGATATCCTGAACAAAACGCTCCATCCCCATCTTCAAAATATAAATGTACAGATCTTGTTTATTTTTGAAGTTGTAATAAAGGGTCCCTTTGGCAATACCGCATACCCTTGCGATTTCCTCCATATTAGTTTCATTGAAGCCACGTTCGGAAAAAGCCTTGAGCGCACCGTTAAAAATAATTTCCTTCGTCTGGTTTTTCATGCTTCCTCCTTTTTTGAACTGACCGTCCAGTACAAAAATTATACATTTATTATAAGCTCATTTTCAGGTATCCAGCAATAGGAAATGTACAAAATAAACAATTTTAGACAGTTCGTCTAAACGGATGTTCTAAAAACAGGAGAATTCGGACATACAAAAAAACAGACCGAACAAGTGAGGGGGTCACTTATTCGGTCCGTTATTTTATAAAAGCGGCTGGTAAAGGGGTCACGTATTACAGTTTATTAGCCGCTTTTAAGGGAAGGCCGATTATTTTTTTACCGTTTGATTGTATTGTGCAATTTTGCCTGTAATCTCTTGTGCTGCTTGATCCAATGCCTGTTTTGGCTGTTGCTGTCCGCTCAAGACCGCCTCGATTGCACCCTCTACGATTTGACGCGCTTCCGGGAATACGCCCATCACTGCGCCTTGTGTAGCCATGGATTGCGCCGATGCGTGCAATTGGTCAACAGCGGTTTGGAATTGCGGGTATTTCACCATATTGTCTTTGAGTACCTGCTCGTCATAAGCTGCTTTGGTGATTGGGAAGTACCCCGTATTCACGCTCCATTGTGCCTGTACAGCCGGGGAAGCAACGAATTTAATGAACTCCCACGCTGCCTTTTGCTGGGCTTCAGGCTTGTTGTTCATGATGTACAAGCTCGCGCCGCCTACAACCACGCCGCCTTCTTTCGCTTCGTTCGCTCTTGGCAGAAAGCCAGTGCCTACCTCGAACTTATCGCCAACCTGCTCCACAATATTACGCAGCGAAGCGGTGGAATCCAGTGTCATGGCAATTTGTCCTGCGGAAAAAGCTTTGGCAGTATCGTCGGAGTTACGTCCCAGATTGGATACAACCTTTTCGTCGATCATTTTTTTCCACCAAGTCAGGGTTTTCACACCTGCATCCGAATTCAGCAGCGATTCCGTTGCTGCCTGATTGCGTCCGTTGCCATTATTCACATAATCCGCATTCTGATTAGCAAACAACTGCTCCATAAACCAGCCATAGATCGCGATGGATGCACCGGATTTTCCGTCCTTGCTCAAGGCTTTTGCAACCTTTTCGAATTCATCATATGTTTTTGGAGGATTAGCCGGATCAAGTCCCGCCGCTTTAAAAGCATCCTTGTTATAGTACAAGATCGGATTCGACGTATTGAAAGGCATTGCATTCAATTTACCATCGATGGTGTAATACCGGGTAATATTCGGCTCAAGCTGCGACAGATCGAACTTGTCTGCATCAATAAATTGTTGTACAGGAGTGATCATCTTGGAATCGATCATGAATTTACTGCCGATTTCATACACCTGAATGATGTCCGGACCGCTGTTGGAGCCAAGCGACGCTTTCAGCTTGTTCAAGCTGTCATCATATTTGCCTTGGTATACGGGCTCTACCTGAATGTCCTTGTGGCTGGCGTTAAAGTCAGCGGCGATTTGCTTGATCGCTTTTTCACCGTTACCGGACATGGAATGCCACCAAGTCAACTTCACTGGAGAACCTGCCGCTGTTCCCGCATCGCTACCGCTGCTTGGCTTCTCAGCCGCCGTGTTATTGCTACAGCCTGCTGCAACAACTATTGCAGTCAGAATGAGCAAGGTCAAAGCACTTTTCAGACGAAAAAATCTCATAATCTCTCTTCTCTCCCTTTGATTAATTGATTCTCGAATATAGATCAAGCTTTATATAGGCTGCTTGCGCAGATGTTGCTGTTTGCCCGAAGGGAACCCTCTTCATGATTAACCTTTAAGTGCACCCGCGGCCATCCCGCGTACCAACTGCTTCAGACCAAAGATCAGCAGTAGCAGAGACGGTAAAATGACGAGTGCTGTACCCGCGAACACGAGGTTCCATGAGGTGGATTCCTGAAATTCGAGCATAGAAATTCCGATCTGTACCGTACGCATATTCTCGCTATTCGTGATCAACAGCGGCCACAGGTACGAATTGTACATGTTCAGGAACGAATATACAGCCAGTGTTCCGAGCGCCGGACGCGACAGCGGAAGCACATGGAACAGGAAGTAACGAACATGTCCACACCCGTCCATACGAGCCGCCTCGAACAATTCCTTTGGAAGCTGGAGAAAAAATTGTCGCAGCAGGAACGTTCCAAATGCCGTCGCCAGAAACGGAACCGTCAGCCCTTGATAAGTATCAAGCCAATTCCAGCTACGTACTGTCAGGTAGTTGGGAATAATGGTCACTTCCCAAGGAATCATCATCGTCGCAACAAACATGCTGAAAATGAAGTTCTTCCCCTTGAATTCCATTTTGGCAAAGGCATAGGCCGCCAAGCTGGCTGTAATAAGCTGACCGATCATCGTTAAGCCTGAAATGAGAAAGGTGTTACCGATGAACGCTGCAATCGGAACGATTTCAAACACCTCGGTAAAATTGTCCATATGAAAGGAATGCGGGAAAAAGCTCGGTGGATAGGCACTCGCTTCCTCCGGCGACATGACAGCCATAAAAAACGTATAAATGACCGGATATAAAATCAAAGCAGCCGCAATCGTAAGCAACACATACACGAGTGTTGAATTAAGATGTCGTTTCATTGGTAATGCACCTTTCTTTCCACCCATTTGAACTGGATCATCGTAAGCAGCAGGATGACGACAAATAGTACAATTGCCTGTGCGCTGCCCGTTCCGAATCGGAAGTTAACGAAGGCTTCCTGATAAATGGAATACACGAACACATTCGTGCTGTTCACCGGACCGCCCTTGGTCAGAATGTTAATTTGAGCAAAAGACTGGAAAGCTCCAATGATGGATACTACGGTTACAAAGAAGATCGTTGGCGACAGCAGCGGCATGGAAATTCGCCAGAATGTTACCAGCGGGCCTGCCCCGTCCATTTTTGCACTCTCATACATGTCATCTGGAATCCCTTGAAGTCCGCTTGATAAAATAATGTAGTTAAAGCCTAGATTCATCCAGATGGTCATGATCGCTACGGAGAACAATGCCCAATCCGGGCTGGTCAGCCACGGAACCGGATTGATATGTAACAGGGAAAGCACGTAGTTAAACATCCCCAATGTCGGATGAAACAGAAATTTCCAAATGACCGCAGATGAACCGACCGACAACACCATCGGCAACGAAAAAGCGAACTGGAAAATGCGCATCCCTCGCAGCTTGCTATGTGTGAGTGCAGCCAGCACCAGCGCCAGTAAAATGCCTACAGGCACCGTCAGCAGTGCAAACAGGAGCGTAACCTTGATTCCTTGCAGAAATTGACCCGAGCTGAAAAGTGTAGCAAAGTTGTCTAACCCAACATAAGCTGCAACATTTCCTGCGGGATCTGTGGAGTGCAAGCTGAGATAAACCGACTTGATCATCGGGTAAAACATAAATACAGCAAACAAAATGAGCGATGGAGCCAAAAACGTATACGCCAGCGCGTTTTCGCGCAGTCTCTGAATTTTTAGCGAACCCGTGTGTACGCGGGCCTTAGATGAAGCCTGTTGCTGGCTCCTCGTCCCGAGTCCCATAGATTTGTTAAGCTCACCCAAAACGAAGCGCCCCTTTCTTGTCAAACCAACCTCAGTAAGTGTATCGTCTCGGTGTAAAGGGAACATCAAGCGGGCTGGAGCAAAATGTTAATGTTTCATGCCTTTGTAAAATCCGTCCCATCTGGGTATCTGCACAATGGCACAGACTCCTGCATACGATACACCATTATACGAGTATGGAGGTCAGAGGCGAATGCCGTACAACACTGTCAATCCGCAAACCTTATATCAGGCCAGACCGGAATTACAGACAGAACTCAAAAGGGTCCGCGATCATCTGCATCACCAGTTGAGTCCTTACGTCAATCACACCGTCCGGGTTCAAACAATGGATCATCATGTGCATGAAGGAAGGATTGTCCACATGGACGCGGATCACCTGTATTTGAGCGTTCCTCAGCCGCATCATCCTCCCTCACCAGGCACCCCCACTCCCTATCGTTCCTATGCCTACAGAAACGTCATTCTGCCGCTAGTACTGTACAATCTGCTAGTGGTGACACTGCTGAGCTAACGCTTGGTCCATTCAATCAAAACAACAAAAAACCTCCAAATTCGTGAACAGCCAAACCATCGGCATATTACGAAGCTGGGGGTTTTATGTATTTATTTTACATTTTATAAGTTTTAGGAACGAGGAATGGTATGCGCTCCTTCTTGGCAAGCTAATGTGAGAAAACGTCAGAACGGAGAAGAAGCCTAATGAAATATAACCGATTACTGTCTGCAAGTATCGTTGTTTCGTTGTTCTGTGCCAGCTTTTGCGCCACACCCTATACCGAGGCCGCCTCGTACTCATCCCCTGCACCAACAAAGGGTAGAGCCTATTATGAAGAACGTGGCGACATTGTATGGGAAGTTCCTACCCAGCGTAAGGTGATTGCCCTCACATTTGACGACGGACCGGATGAAAGCAAAACGCCAGCCATTCTGGATTTGCTCAAGCAATATGACGCCAAAGCGACCTTCTTTGTCGTCGGCAGCCGTGTAGAAAAACTCCCTGACATTGTCAAACGGGAACGAAAAGAAGGCCATGAGGTTGGCAACCATACCTTCCATCATCCATCCTTCCATAATATTTCCCGTAACAAAGCTCTGTCTGAAATGGATCAGGGCCAAGCCAGCATCGTTCAAGCAACAGGGGCAGAAACCCAACTTTTCCGTCCACCGGGTGGTTCCTATACCGACTCGCTCGTCAAACTATCTAAAGAAAAAGGGCTTAAAATCATTTTATGGTCCTGGCATCAGGACACCCTGGATTGGCGCAAACCCGGTGTACACCGCATTGCCAATAAGGTACTTCGCAATGCTCGCAACGGCGATATTGTCCTCATGCACGATTATGTATATAAAAGTACGCAAACCGTTGAAGCCCTCAAAATCATTTTACCTGAGCTGAAAAAAAGAGGCTTTACCTTTGTCACCGTATCCGAACTGCTTGCCAATCGTGAGACTCCCGAAGGACTTATTGAGGTGACTAAATGAAGGATAGGGAATAAATTCCAATCCAATTCTTCCCTATGAAATCATTGGTTACATAAAACGTTCTTCTTGCGGAAAATATATTTATGAATTACCAACTATCTCAAGGAGGCAATAACATGAAAAAAGCAATATTGACTGTAGCGTCCCTGGCTGTACTTCTGTCAGCAGGATCGATGGTATCTGCAGCACCCGCAACGGAAAAGCATGAACACAAAGTGCACCAACATAAGGTTAAGGCTCATGCGAAACATGAACACAAGCTGCACGCCAAGAGCAAACATGAGAAAGTCCATAAGCTACATGCACGTGAAGCTGCACCTGCCAAAATGATTGGAGAAAAAAGCATTCATGCGAAAAGTTTGAAAGCAAAGGCTACCAAATTACCAAAAACCGGATTCGGTGGCGCGAGCGAGCAAATGAATTAGGGAGGGGAAAAAGGAGAGGGTTAGCTTGTTAACCCTCTCTCTTTCTTCATATGAACAATAATTGGATTATTCGTTTCATTGTGCTATTGATTTTGCTGGGCAGTACGAGCTGTTCATCTTCGGCTGAGCCTCAAGGCAGCTCCCATGCTAACTTCAGCAACACCCCGGCTAAGCCTGAAATTCACCAAGCTAAAACGACGAAACCCTTACCACTTAAAAGTAAGCCTTTTCAAGGGATCATTCCACGTAAAATCGATATTCCTACGGTTCGTATTCATTCGATTATAGAACCGGTAACCTATTTAGAAAATGGCCAAATGGGCGTTCCGGGCAACACGAATCGAGTAGGTTATTTATCTACCGGTATATTACCAGGAGCGGCAGGTAATGCAATTATGGATGGTCATGTTGATACATACACAGGCCCGGCAGTTTTTTATCCTCTTAAAAAACTGAAAGGGGGGGATTTTGTGTATGTGACTGGCGATGACGGTTGTAAGCTACAGTTTGTTGTGGAGTCGGTAAAATTTTACTTAACCTCCGAAGCACCGATTCAAACCATTTTTGGCCCTACAGAAGAGCATCGTTTAAACTTGATTACCTGTGCCGGACGCTACAGTCGAAGCAAGAAGGAGCATGAAGGAAGGCTGGTCGTCTTTACCAAATTAACACACATGAATTCAGCCTGTAAGAAAATTACAGTTCAAAACAAGGACAATTCCAAAAACAACCCAATTATTTTCAAGGAGAATGAATAATTGTGCTTAGGATCAGAAAATTACAATTGCTGTGCATGATCTTAATACTAATCCCTGCCTACACCTTCTCTTTATTTCGTGCACAAGCCGAGCCAGCTAAACCGGATAACGTCACCCCCTTTCTTCAAGAACTGTTTGATGACCGTACCCGGTTGTTAATGGATCAGGACAAAAAGCATATCGAAGACCATTACTTATTTAAAGATACACGAAGCAGCCAATATGCTTACCTTCATGAACTGAACAGAGCCGAATATATTCATGAATGGGCCAAGCTTCGTAAAATAAAATTTGTGAATGCGGAAAGTTCCATTCGGATAGCCCGAGCCCTAGTGTTGGGCGATACGGCAAAAGTGTCACTTGTTCAGTCCTTGAAATTGACCTATGAGTATATCGACAGCTATCCCGGTCAACATGATTTTGGAATTGGAACACGTCATGGCATTACACTGAGAAAAAAAGATAATCGTTGGTACGTGGAACGTGAATGGTATTCAGATCCTCTGGAAGAAAATTCAAAGAAGATTGAACATTCAGACTTATTTTTTACACCCCATAAAGATCAGGTATCACCAGAAAGGGTTGTTCACAAATACAACAGGGCCCGCGCCGTTGACTATGCTAACAAGTATGCAGGAACGACATGGGGAGCAGGTAATGGTCAGCGATATAATCAAAAATACCTGGATTATAACTCCAAAGGAGGCGATTGTACCAACTTCTCCTCCCAAGTGATCGGGGACAAGGAGGAAGGCGGAGGGCTTCCTATGAAATCAGGGTGGCATTACTTGTATGGCAACGGTGGAAGCCAAACTTGGGTTCAAACGGACGCATTTAAAAATTTTCTGTTACGCTCCGGCTATGGAAGGATTATAGGACAAGGAAGCTTCTCCGATATTGTCCGATCGGTCAATGAACGTCAGCAGCATCTTAACAAGCCCCAGTTGCTTCCAGGTGATTTAATTGCTTACGTATTAAAAGGAGATGTAGACCACTTCTCGGTTGTAGTTGGATTTGATCAGAGGGGCTATCCCTTAGTCAACTCTCATACCGCCGACCGTTTCAGAGTCCCCTTCGACTTAGGATGGGATAAAAACACCAAATTTTTGTTGATTCATATACAAGATTAACATCATGACCCTTAAGACCTGTTCATATCCCGGAGGTTACTGTCATAGAAATAAAATGGACAGCTTCTAATGGGGTGGAAAATGATTTGAAATTACCTCTTATAATAAAACAAACCATGGTGAGAGCTAATGCGATGATTGTTGTGAAAGCCATCGGTTTGGTTGGAAAAGTATTTTTGACGCGACTTGTTGGAGCTGAAGGAATGGGTCTTTATCAGCTAGCCTATTCCTTCTATAGCTTAATATTGATGATTATTTCAGGGGGATTGCCGACAGCTTTGGGTATGTTTACGGCTAAGCATACGGCAAGAGGCTGGCGACTGTTCAAGGTTTTTGCAATATTCCTGATTCTCACAGGATTGGCATGCAGTATCTTAACCTTTTGGCTGTCAAAGCCGATCGCTAATTTGCTCGGCTATCCACAGCTCGATTTTGTAATTCGATGTCTCTCCCCTGCTATATTGGCCGTCCCCTTGCTAAGTCTGCTGCGCGGATATTTGCAAGGGCTTGAAAGATACACCGCAATTGCCCTTTCGGAAATCATAGAACAAACCGCCAGGATCGGTACTTTAATGTGGCTAGTGCCACTATTTATTCAATCCGGTATCGAGTTTGCTGTAGGCGGAGCGGTACTGGGGACTTTTACAGGCGCGTTGTTAGCCTTTGTTGTGCTTACTGCTTTTTTTATGTACAATCGTCCCTCTGTAGCTTTATCCCCCCCATCAAATCGACCAGATTTACCTTTAGTGGTACAAGCTTCTTTTGCTATTGCGCTTACACGCTTGCTTATCCCGGCTTCCGACTTTATGGATGCGATCATCATCCCTCAACGATTACAGGTTGCCGGGGTTTCTTCCAAAGAAGCAGCGGAGATGTTCGGTATTGTCACGGGTATCGCTCTTGTCGTCGCATATATGCCTACTTTGATTACAGGCTCGTTAACACATACGCTCACGATGAAAATAACTGCCGATTGGCAAAATAAGGAGTATAGCTTATTCTACAAAAAAAGCCATACTGCCCTTCAGGTAGCATGGGTGTGGGGGTTAGCCTCAGGTTTTTTCATTTTTGAATATGCTTCAGAAATCTCCCTATTTGTTTTTGGTATACAGAATGCTGAGATCCCCATTAAATCATTGGCGATGTTACCGTTACTCGTCGGATTGCGGGAAATTACAACCAGCGTCTTATGGGCACAAAATCGGAAGAAAACTCCCTTTATTGGCCTTGGAACAGGAGTCCTTGCCAATTTCATCATTCTTTATTCCTTAGTTGCTATTCCCGGTCTTGGATATGCTGGCATGTCCCTGGGAATCATCATGCTGGAGCTGATCGCAACGGCCTGGAATTTCAAAGCCCTACAACTCTTTCAACGAACTAATTCCCGTATAGCCATTATGCTGTTAGTGGACATTCTGGTTTTTGAAGCCATTCTTATTATGGTTACACTGTGTTCTAAGCCGTTATCCTCATTGGGCTGGCCGGAGACGGTCCTTATTATTGCAGAGATACTTCATTACTGCTTTTGGTGTGCTATGTATTTGAAAGTACGATTAAAGAGTGCTTTCGAAGAGTAGGGAAGGCCTCCCACAAGTGTATTAAACTCGTGAGAAGCCTTTTTTTATTTCATTATATACATTTGTATAAGCTCATCCTGTTACAGTTTCATATCTAATTCAATGAGATAATCTAATGTCTGGAACGTCAGTATATGATTAGCATTCAGATTTCTAAATCAGCTATTGGTCATCATTCGAGCTGGTCAAGTACCATCGGCCATGCCTGCTCGTGCTGGTCCCTCGAATTTTCATCTGGAAAACCTGCGTGCGTTAAGCGAAGCTGTGTGCCATTTCCGCTAAGTTCAAGCTCAACGGTGAGCACCGTTTCATGCCCCTTAGTACCCCCTTCCCCAGTAACCCAGGTCAATTCGATAAGGCGATCCGGTTCAAGCCTTAGAAATCTTCCGTAATGGGGATGGCGTTGCCCTTCAAAATGCGTTTCGAAAAAGAAGGCCGTATTCACTCGGGCGTCCATTATGACAGTCCCTGAGGCTGCAAACCAATCGTCAAGCCGCTTGGTCCACGCTTGATACAGAACATTGGGGGATGCCTCCATTTGTCGTTCCACGGTTAGTTGATACGGTCTTTGTGAAATATCCGGCAAAGAAATAGGTAGTGTCATTTCATCTCCAATCCCTTCAGTCCAGACAGCATATTGATGATCTCTACATTATTATACCCATAAAGATAAAGGTTAAAAAAAGCCACTCAAACGAATAACTTGTAGAACATTATAAAAAATATTCATTCAGTAACTAGCCCCCATCACTCTAACTAGCTGATGAGGGGCTATGCTGTTTAACGATAAATAACCATTTTATTTACATAGCTATACTTTTCAGTCCAATGTTTTGGAGGCCAACCATTCCATCATCGTTGTTTTCTTTCCATTAATCATCTTCGATACTTCGTTGTTATACACGTAAATCCAGGACCAGTGGCCATTGTACTCGTACGGTGTTTTGTCGCTCTTCTTGTACAAGCCGGAAGTATCCACTACGTTATCAAATAACGACATATGAACATCCTTTGCTCCAGCATTCACTAAACGGTTGTAGGTCGGAATCATATAATCGTTGGGCGGTACTATGGTGTCGGTTTTAGCGGCCACAAACCAGATCGGAAGGTCCTTCATTTCGTTAATTTGTTCATCGGTTATAAGGCTATCCTTCAAGGCTTCACATGCGACCATAGCTGCTGCAAAATAGTCTTTATAATCACGAATCATCAGCATGGTCATGTAGCCGCCGTTGGAGTCTCCGCCAATGTAGATTCGATCTGTATCAATGTCTTTGTTCTTGGCCACATAATCCTTAATTAAGGACATCAATGCTTGCTCATACTTGGAGGTGCCGTCTCCGAAGCCTGTAAAACCATCCATCCAGTAGGTTGATGTCTGAGGTGCCAGCACATAAGCCCCGTCAAAATAGGATTGAATGTCCTTGGAAGCAAAATTCACTGCTTTATTGCCGGAAATCGGAATCGTTGGATCTGTGCCTCCCTCTCCCATACCGTGCAGCCAGATCACTAGAGGGTTTTTCACTTTGTCTTTTGCCGGCGCATAGTCCGCATAGGTTAAAGTAACCCCGTCATAAGAAGCTTTGCCAGTTGTAAATTGATCAACAAGCTTCCGGATCTCACCTGAGGAAGTATCAATCTTCAAGCCGGAAATCGTTCCTGATTGGGTTTTAATAGCTTTTTGCTGCGTGATCGTGTATTTGTTATCATTCCATCCGTTAAACCCGGAGACTGCATCATAATGAATAGCGGAGCCTAATGTTATGGCCGGACCGATCTCCATTTCCAACACAACGTAGCTTCCGGTTTTCTTTACAGGATTGCCGTTTTTGTCCGATACATAGGCCTTGGTGATCTTCCGGTTGCCTTCCTCAAAAATGGGATTTACCAGCCTGCTATCGCTTCTTTCTACATGCACCTTAAATGTGTCCTTTGTTATCACATCTTTAGGTACCGGCTTACCCAGGTTAACAATGATCTTCGTAATGGTTGCTCCCCAATCCTTAACCTCCGCAACCGTCCGATATGAGGTGAGCTGTATCTTTGCATCCTTGGCCCATGCACCAGAGCTGAAAGCAAGGGTCGTACCGATAGCCAAAGTAAATATCATGGTTGTTTTAGCAGCCCTTTTAAACCGTTTAAACATGATGTCTTACCTCCCAGGTCCATTTATGAAACGCTTACATTCTTTATTTTAATGATTTCTTTTATTTGCATCCTGCCTTTTATTAACCTAATTAGGGTCAATTACTGACTCCTGGCCCCGGAATACCCCTTATTCCCTTTCCGATATTGATGTGGTGTTACCTGATAAACCTTCTTAAATACCCTGGCAAAAGATTTCTCGTTCGGGAATCCGTGCTCCAACGCAATTTGAATGATGGAATGGTCCGAATTCATCAGAACACGAAAAGATCTCTCCAGACGGATGGCATTGATATATTGAAATAGGGTTACCCCTACATGCTTGACAAAAAAACGGGACAAATATTCGGGAGATAATCCAAAAACCTGGGCTATGGAATCCAGGGATAAGCTTTGATCGTAATTCTCTTGGATATAGTCGGTTATCAACGTTAGCCGCTCCAAATATTTATTGGAGTTAAAGCCACGGATAGATTCGTTGTCAATTTTAAAATGCATTAATAAAAGATACACCAGTTTATAAGATAGCGACGTTAAATGGATATGTTCTAAAGGGTCATTATCCTGGTTGAGATAAGCCGCAAATAATGTGTTTAGCAAATCACGCAGCTCCGCAAATTGCTGCAATCTCTGCTCGTTGGTTTCAAAAATAGATATACAGTCAAATGAAATGGGATTACTGCTGTTAACATTTTCTCTAATAAATCCAGAAGGAATCAGAACGGTTATAGCCTCTCTCCCTTTTCCCTTAGCCACAGCAAAGGAATGAATAGCATTCGAATTGATGAGTACAATATCCCCTTCTTTGGAGCTATAATTCGCGCCATCAATGTAGATATTGTCGATTCTTCCTGAAAGCACATAGGATATTTCTACGCTGTCGTGCCAATGTCTAGGTATGTATGCTGGTTCATTTGAGGAATGAACTATAATTTTTAACGGAAAATGATTGTCTGCCTGGACCAACTCATATTTGTATTCCAAGTTTGTCGCTCCTCTCAGATGTGAACATCGTAAATAGAAGAAAATGGCTCCAGCAGAATGCCGAAACCACTTATATTTAACCTACCTCTCTCTCTAACAAATAAAAAAACCTAAGTATAACAAAATACATAAGATCCTTGGATCTTAACATCTTGTTCCTTAGGTTTTGCCTGCGTAACAGTAACAATCCTAATGCTATTCATTTAATTAAGCTAAGTATATAGTGGGTTGAAACCCATGTCAACGCTTTCATTTTGGCTATGACTATTGCCAAAAAAATAAAAAAACAGAGGCACCGATTGAACCAGTAACCCACCGTTTACTCTTTTTTTCTCACTAGCTCTATTTAAGCTCCACCCTTTAGTTGAATCAAGCATTGTCAATGAAAAAAAATTATTTACTGATCCTTACTTGTATTTGTGTTAGATATTCATCTTCAATTGGGGTTTCTCGATTATCAGTTTCGTAGATCTCAAAAGGATTGCCTAGCAACTGCAAGTTGTTGTCCTTTGCATAATTAATTACTTCAAATATTTTTTGAGAAGTTTGATGATAACCTCCACGGTAATAAAAAGTCAGATAATCCCCTTTAGGAAGTATAAAATCATAATCTTTTTCATTTTGATCCAAAATAAAAAACACAGAGTCAAATACCACTGGCTTATTTACAATCATTTCATCAGCTTTCACAGAAGACGCATAGATTTGATTAGCAAAATCAAAAATTCTATTTTCATGCTTGGAATGAAGCTTTTTAATGGCAAAGTCCATTTCTTCATCTCTGGTTATTCGCAAATTAAGCTGAAGACATGGGCGATCCGGAAACTTCAATACTTTGAATTCGCCAGCTTTTATTTCCAAATTGGTCGATATAACTTTTATCCTTTCATTAATCATTTTCCCTCTTTGTTGAAGTTTGTTAATTCGCTCCTGTATAAGCCTCTGTTCTTCATGCAAAATTTCCAAGGTCTTATCAACGCTGTGGTTATCAAGGTAATCTTTGATCTGCTGCATAGAGAAATCAAGTAACCGAAGATCCCTAATTATATTCAATCTGCTAATGTCCTTAAGGCTATAAATTCGATAATTATTCTTTTCACGTTGTGGTTCTAAGACACCTAATTCTTCATAATAGCGCAACGAATCGACACTAATTCCATATAGTTTCGATATTTCACTTATTTTGTAATAGTCCTTCAAAACCTCTACACCTCTATTAAATGAATGTAATATGAAAAATCATGTTTGACCTTGGTATCATACCAGAGTTTAAAGTAGTTATACAAACAATAACAACCGGGAGTGAGTAATGTGATTTCAACAAAAACATTTGACCAAATTTATGAAATAATGGAGGAATCATTTCCAACTACAGAATTCGGGACCTATTCAGATCAAAAGGAGTTATTAAAGGATCCGACTTACCACTTATTAATTGAGCATAATGATGACGACAAAGTGATCGCCTTTCTCGCCAGTAGAGAATTCGAGACCTTCAGATTCATTGAGCATATTTCTGTGGCACCATCGTTCCGTGGTGGAGGTATAGGAAAAAGTTTGGTGGAGCGATTTATTAGACAATCTACTTTACCAATTGTTTTAGAAATCGAGCCCCCTAAAACCGAGATACAACAAAAAAGGGTTTTGTTTTATGAACGACTCGGTTTTCGATTGAATAAGTTCAATCACATCCAACCTCCCCTACGGGGAAATCAGGATACACTACTATTAAACATCATGACCTATCCTGAGTTGTTGACTAACTCACAATACGAAAAGGTTAAGAATAAGCTGTATCAGGAAGTTTATAAGGTTTCCACTGCTTACCCTAATTAATACATTTCCTAGGAGGGAAATAACAGAATTCCTCCAATAAGAATTCACTTTGCAGATATATTGAACTTCAATTTTCACGAAAGATCATCTCCCTTTGCAAGAAATGTGATTTTTTCGTGATTTAATGAAGAAAGGCTCCCTCTCGGGAGCCTTTTAAATAGCGGTACTATAGGCTTTTTAGCCTTTTACTTACATCATTCCGCCCATCTTTGATTGATCCTCGCCGATAAACGCTTCTGAACTTACCTCTGATTTTATAACATGTTTTGTTCCATATCCAGAAAATTTCATTCGCTTATATTCGTCCACATTCGCCGAGATTGTGATTTTTTATGTGATTTTTTGTGATTCAACTAAGCCATTGGGTTCTTACACAACTCAGCCTTTCTAGCATTTGTTCCACAATTGTATACCAAGGTGTACAGAGTAGCAATGATGCTCTATTGAGCTTTAATATTCTCTATCTGAATTAACCTAAACAGCTGTGGCTGTAAGCGTTGAATCAATCTATTTACTTCTCTTGACAAAGAACACCTTCTTCGTTTGGTATCATGAATGTGTCCGGCAACCATGCAAACAAAGAGAGGTGTGTAACTTATGGTACACCATCGCCTATCTGACCAGTCTCGTTTTTCATCTGTATTCATCGCCATTGCGATACAGCCCCAGACCGTTCATTACATAGGGACGAACAATGTCTACAAGCATATCGGTTCGATCCTTTTTCTCGACATTTAACCAATAATGCGCAGCGCCATAGATCGCTGAACCTGTCATGGCCGCCATGATTTTTATATGATGCCTGTCCGCCCCATGGGGGGTATCCCCTTTCAGAAAAATGCTCTCTATGGTTTGCTGCAGCATTTTCTTTATTTTTTCATCGACAAGGCGTAGCCATCGAATTGGAATCCATTCTGCAGATCCGAAAAAAACTCACGATGTATTGGTGTGTCAGCAAGATCAACTGGTCACATATTTCATCCGTAAACTCCTGTGCATTCGCCACTTGCTCAGGAATCATTTGATGAAAAGCCTGTTCTGTGACTTCGTCAAGCAAAGCATATTTATCTTCAAAATGGGCATAAAAGGTGGCGCGGTTAATGGTTGCTTTCTGAGCGATATCTTTGATGGTGATTGCATCAAATCCTTTTCTCCGCAACAAATCTCTGAACGCTGCTCTAATTAACTGTCGTGTACGCAACACCCTCGGATCTTCCTAATTTACCATTTCTATATCTCCTTGTTAAACATCAATTATCACAATGTGTTGCCTATGCAACTTTCATCTAACTCTGCCGGTTGAAATCATAAGCATGCGATATTTTTATCTTATCAAACAGGTGTTGTTTAAACAACCTGTGACTAATTCTATGAAAGGAAAGATCATATTGAACACCAAACCATATAGACTTTTGATATTTGGTGCCGGCGTGATTGGCAGTGTGTATGCACTCCGATTAGCACAGTCGGGACTGGACGTCACTATACTGGCACGAGGAAAGAGACTGGAGGCGCTGAAAAGGGACGGCCTGAAATACAACGATAATAGGTCGATAAAGCAAATATCGTCGATTAAGACGATAGAAAAGCTTGATAATGACGACATTTATGATTTTATCTTTGTTCCAGTACGATATGATCAGGCCGAATCTGCCCTGTCTGCGCTCAAGCATAATCGGAGCAAGACCATCGTCACCTTGACCAACACCATTGGATATGACTCTTGGCTTGAAATCGTGGGCGATCGCTTACTTCCGGGATTCCCGGGCGCCGGTGGAGATATCAAAGAAGATGTTCTATACGCCCAATTCGGTTCCGAAAAACATCAAGGAACCATTTTTGGTGAAATAAATGGACTGACGACCGAAAGAGTGAAAGAACTTGCCCAAATATTTGAATAGGTGGATTTGCATTATGAAATCCAAAAAGACATTCAAGCATTTCTATACGAATGACGGAATGGTGGATATAGAGACGGCAAGAAGTGTAAGCACTCTAAGCAAGATCGCCGCAGATATTAAACAAAACATTCACCTGGTAGAGCAAGCCGGAATTCCGGTAATCCCACCCGAAACGAAGGCAATGAGAGAATTGCCTGACAACGATATTATTTCCCGTTACCGCCAGATGCTGAGCAATGACTTCATAATTGATGTAAAGCCTGGGAACCATGCCATCAGCCAAAAAACAGAAATAATATTATTAGACGAGATGTTTCATAAAATGATATCCGCCCGGCGATGACATCACCGTAAGCTCCATAAAGGACGGCAAACTATTGATATTACCTCCCCAGTGGGAAAGCAATTAACGGATAATGCCAAGGATTTGGCCCAGTTAACACACTAGAAACACGGCAATTGAAAAATCAACGTATGTTCAATTTAAGAGGAGGATAATCATGAAAGCTATTGCTTTGACAAGCTTTGGAATCCCCGAAGTGCTAGAGGAACTGGAAGTGCCAATTCCCGCACTCACCGACACACAGGTTCTCATCGAAATGCGCGCCTCTTCCACCAATCCCGCAGATATTCTATTTCGCAGCGGCGCGATTCTTCAGAGTCCGATGGCCGATAAATTTTCGGCTCAATTTCAATTGCCGCTTGTTCTTGGTAATGAAGTAGCCGGCATCGTAATAGAGGTTGGCGGAAAAGTGCGTCATTTCAAGCCGGGGTATCGTGTCATGGGCATGGCTCAGAGGGGTTCCTACATGGACTATGTTGCGGTGGAGGAAGATCTTCTTGCCGTCATCCCTGAGAGTCTTTCCTTCGAAGAGGCAGGCGCCGCGCCTACGGTTGCCCTGACAGCTTGGCAAGCGCTGTTTGAGCATGGCCGTCTTCAACCGGAACAACGCATCCTCGTTCAAGCCGGTGCCGGAGGTGTGGGGCATGCGACGGTCCAGTTGGCCAAGCAACATGGAGCATATGTTATTGCAACTGCGAGGGACTATAATCATGATTTCGTCAAAGGACTCGGTGCGGACGAGGTGTTCGACTACACGAAAGTCGACTTTGCCACCCAAATAACCGAGCCTGTCAATATCGTGCTGGATTCCGCTATGGACCCATCTACCTTCGGTACCGGGTTACCGGGAGAAATCGGAAAGAAGAACTACTCGGTCATCAAGGATGGCGGAACCTATATTTCAGTGGTGGCATTCGCGATCAATCAATATCCGAAGGTCCGCGACATTGACGCATGTTTCTTCCAGGCAAGACCTAACCGTCCCGATTTTGAATCCATTGTTCGCCATATGAAAGAGAATAAATTGAGTATCCATATCGATGAGACCTATCCCTTTACTGCTCAAGGCCTGCTTCAGGCGTATCGCAAAAGCGAAGAGTTGCCGAAACGGGGAAAATCGTCATATCGAAAAACATTGGATAAACCTCTTGCTTGGTGAGATGAGATGTCTCAAAAGTAAGTTTGCGCACTTGACGGATAGCTTGCCTGATCAAATCATCTTGCAAAAATAAAGCGATGGCGGTGCTGGATACCCCTTCACCGCCATTGCTGTTTTCCGCCTTCTTGAGCAAAAAATGGTGAAGAGAAAGTAAACAGATGGTAAGGTGCGTCGAAGTATCGTACTTGTTGTCACAAAACAAAAAAAGACTCATACCCGTTATTGTTGCAAACTAATATAAGCCCTATCTGAAATTCAATTTAGGTATTAGGAGGGATTGTGCTCACAAACTCATAAACACCTACTATACGTTTAGCCGGGTAATCGGGATTTTCAAATACAGTTATGGAATATCCTTGTGGCTTATTAATTACAGAATTAATAACATCTTTTGGTAACCCTTTTTTTAGCGAGGCTTTGATATCAACTTGGTATTTCAGATTATCGTCATCTGAAAGTAATTCTTCGCCCTTCACCGGTATGGTTTCGGGTAAAGTATAATATTTAGCTAAACTTTCTGGAACACTTATATAGAAGTAATATGGATGTTTACCTTCGAGTATATATTTTCTAGGCTTGTCTCCAAATTTATAAGTTACACGAAAGGAGACTGAGTTGTCAGAGGAATCGTGAGACATTTTAAAATCATATACAATAAAGGCGTTAGGGTCTTCAAAATGAGTCCCCGTTAAAAAAGGCTCACTCATTTCATTGTTCTGATTTTCATTTTTTTCTTCACTTTTGCTCTTGTTTTTCTCATTGTTCACATTATTGCTAGGATTAAGATTTTTATGATCTGTAACCATCTCTTTAGTATTACTGCTACAGGCAACCAGAGTTATAATTACAAATACTAAAATGCATAAACTGGCTTTTCTTGAAATGATCTCTATCACCCCTTTGAAGTATAAAAAAGGAAACCATTTATGACAACTGGTTCCCTATAAAATTATTAGTTTCATTACAATTTTCTAACAAATATACTATCAGAAAAATCTGAAGTAGTCCAATTTCCAGAGTTATAAGTCCTGCTAACAACTACACCAGAATTATTAGCTCTTTCGATATAGCCACTTGTCTTTACTACTACACTCCCAGCTTTAATAGTGTAGACACTTTTCGCTGGAATAGACCATGTAATGCTAACTGATTTATTAGATTCTACTCCGGCATTTACCTCGAGAGATGCTTTAACTTTTTGGGCCATAACATTCAGCTCAGTCTCACCACCAACTGAAACATTTGCAAATTTTCGTATGCTTACCGTTCTCGTAACCGAAGTTGTACCCGCTCCAGTATTAGTTACCTCCATAGAAAAGTCTGTAGATTTTTCTCTCGTTGTTGAATAGGGATCAAAATAAGTCCCCGCCCCGGGATATTTAGCCTCTGCAAAAATTTCTATTCCTGAAGGGTTGATTGATTTTCCATAAGTTGCTTCAGTAACACTTTCTGCATAAACTGAACTAGAACCTAATGACAATAAAGCTATCACACCTAACAAAGATAAACTTTTCAATTTCTTTTTCATGTATTATCTCCTATTCTTTCATTTTTTTACATCCAAAATTATGGATATAAGATAATTATAATCAAAATATACTGAAATCAAATAAGAATAATTATCATTTTACAATGGTTCTATATACCTAATATTGTAATAATTTGTATTTATGTGTCGATTTTTTTGATTTTTGATTGTTAAAATATTATATGAAAATAACTGTAATTTATTGGTTCCAATTAAAAGACTCCATACTGGTCACATACCAGTGAAGTCCTTCTTTGCATCTACTCTAAATTCAAACTGATTACGGAAGAAATATGAACCTTTTATCTTAATCCACTCCGGTGTAATTTTCTCCACCGCGCCGCCATAGTCTATAATATCTATCAAATCCTCACTCAATGGCTGGACTACATTTACTCTTACCTGACTTAATGCTGCTGCAAATAATTCGATATCTGACTTTAACACTTTATATGTATGGTCCATGCTATTCACCTCGGTAACTCATTCGATACGAAATGGAAAATTCCCCTAACGTAAAAAAAACCCCTCCAGCATAGCCAGTAGGGTGTCACCGATTCTTTCGGATTGCACAACAGTGCTTCCGTATGTGTTGTTATCAGTATAATTGCTCTGGGCAATTCGTAGATACTATATGAATGATTCATGCTGTCCTCACAAAAAGCCCCTCCCTAAAAAAAGAAGCTACTTTTTAAAGAGATAACATAGCCAAAATACCAAGATTTTTAGCTAGAGCGACTCCAGCAGAAGAAATTTGAATGCCTTTTCCAAGTCTGCTAAAGAATTTTAAAATCCGTTCCTTTTTTCCGCTTGCCGTAGCCTCTTTTACCTTATTTAAGTCTTCAATATATCCTGCTGCTCTTCAGTATCTTGGATTGTTCTTTTTATTTCTTCCAGGACCTTTTCAAACAATTCCTCAGTTTCAGTGCTTAAGCCTGATTGGAATGACTGATTATTGTTGCCACTTAGAAAATTCTGATTCCCAGTGAATGTGGCACCTTGAAAATTGGCTCCATTCATGTTTCTTGAATTGTCATTGAACATATTATTGCCCCCTCCAAATATATTAATCATTGTGCCGCTCTCCAGAAACCTTCTCCATGAATATGCTTGGAAGGGAATAATCTGAGTAACTTCCGTCAAATTGCGATCAAACCCTCGTTCTTCTTTCTTTTTTTACCTCTTCAACGTATTCTTTTGAAAAAAAGTACACGATATTTGTATTCTCAGGATCTGGTATATACCATTCATCATCGCAGAATCTGCACTCTATTTCAAAGTCTGGTAGTTTATGCAAATCAAATTGCTGATCGATGTGAGATTCTGGACAAATAGTCTCAACTTTGACAATGAGATCACTAAAGTCAGACTTCATCATCAAATAATCATTCACCCTGTCTACATCTTTTTGCTCAGAAAGGTGGGCCACGAAATAAGCGTTAAACCGGCTCTTGTTTTCAAGAGCCAATTGTTCAAGTACTTGGTCTACTTTTACAGTATTTAACCGCATTGTTGTGGCCTCCCTACATATATTAAGAAGCAGGTTCTTGAATGTCATCTTCCGATCTGCTGTCTAATCCATACCTTACTTCGATAAACACATCCAGAATCCTTCTAATGATCCGTTCGCTTACTTTGCTTTTGAATTCAAATCCGCCTTTATGATGTATGCGAAACTTTACTTTTGTAGAATACCCCGTGTCTAACTCATCATAATCCACATGAAAAACTTGCGCTAAATAAGGTCTACCTTCAACCATTTCTAGATACTGTTTTTGTTGTTTGAGATCAACTATATCCGGAGCTGCACAAACAGAGAATTTCCCTATACACCCATCGCCAATAATCTCTGATTCAGTCAGACCAGCACGTAGACGAGAAGCAATTTTTTCTGCCTCTGCTTCAGTTACTCTAGGATGTGTCTGAAAACTAAATAACATGGTAAGATTTGAGAAAAACAAATGGAGCGTCAAGATGATTCAAAGACGGTACGAAATAAGCGATGAACAGTGGGATCAAATTAAGGGCATGTTTCCACCCTACAAAACAGGACGTCCGTCAAAATTAAGTGAACGAACCATGTTTAACGCTTTTCTATGGATCGCTCGAAGTGGTGCTGCCTGGCGTGATCTACCGGAGGAACGCTATGGTTCATGGAAAACGGTCTACAGTCGCTTTTGCAAGTGGCGAGATACCGGACTGCTTGTCACTATCTTCCAATCTCTCCAGATCGAACCTGACTTTGAAAACTTGAGCATTGATTCTACATCGGTCAAAGCCCATCAACATAGTGCCGGTGCTAAAAAAACGTTGAAGGACACGAAGTGAATCAACACATCGGCGTCAGTCGTGGCGGAAAGACAACCAAACTTCACACGGTCGTCGATGGATTAGGAAATCCCCTCGCTTTTCTTCTGACGGGTGGTCAAGTCTATGATTCTGTTCCAGCGATCGATTTACTTCAGAAGCTTGATATTACAGGAAGTCATATTCTTGGCGACAAAGCCTATGGCTCAGAAGCGATTCGGAATTGGATTACAGCTAAGCAGGCATCCTACACCATCCCGCCTAAAGCGAATAGTCAAAACCCTTGGAAAGTCGATTGGTATCGTTACAAAGAACGCCACTTAGTGGAGTGCTTTTTCAATAAAATCAAACACTTTCTCCGTGTGGCTACTCGTTACGACAAGTTGGCCAAGTCATTCTTGGCGTTTGTATACGTAGCTGCCATTTTCAAATTGACTCAATGAAGAGTTTTCAGACACGACCTAATTTTGAAACGAATGAAATTCGAGTGACCAAAACTCTCTATAATGAGCAAAACAATATGAAGCTATATAAACTCACCCCACCTAAAACTAAAGGGTCTATCCGCACTTTCGACTTGGACGAAGCCGTTATGGACTTGCTTGCCGATTATAGAAATATGCAGCAAAAAATAGTGCAGGAGAACAGAAAAATGTACCCTGATTATCATGACAAGGATTTCGTGTTCTGTCGTGACAATGGATATCCATACATCCAAAAAAATATCTTGATTAGAATGGATAGAATCTTAAAGAAAACATCCATCAAAAAGGAAGCCACTCCCCATATCTTTAGACACACCCACATAAGCATGCTCTCAGAGGCTGGAGTAGACCTAAAAACGATTATGAAGCGCGTGGGACATGATGACCCAGAAACAACTCTAAGGATCTACACACACGTCACAGATAAGATGAAAAAGGATGCAAATGAGAAAATAGGAATTCACTTTGCAGATATATTGAACTTCAATTTCACGAAAGATCATCCCCCTTTGCAAGAAATGTGATTTTTTCGTGATTAAATGAAGAAAGGCTCCCTCTCGGGAGCCTTTTAAATAGCGGTTTTATAGGCTTTTTAGCCTTTTACTTACATCATTCCGCCCATTCCACCCATGCCACCCATATCAGGCATTGCAGCCTTTTCTGGTTCTGGCTTGTCAGCGATAACCGCTTCGGTAGTCAGGAACATTGCTGCTACGGAAGCAGCGTTTTGCAGTGCATAACGAGTTACTTTTGCAGGGTCAACGATACCAGCGTCGATCATGTTTACCCAGTCGCCAGTAGCTGCGTTAAAGCCTACGCCAACATCTTCGCGTTTCAGACGCTCAACGATTACAGAACCTTCTTCACCTGCATTAGCAGCAATCGTGCGGATTGGAGCTTCCAGAGCACGCAATACGATGTTCACGCCTGTTTGCTCGTCGCCTTGCAGTTCAACAGCTGCAACGGCTTTGTATACGTTCAGAAGCGCTACACCACCACCGGATACGATACCTTCTTCAACCGCAGCACGGGTTGCGTTCAGGGCATCTTCGATGCGCAGTTTGCGTTCTTTCAATTCTGTTTCAGTAGCCGCACCAACTTTGATAACTGCTACGCCGCCGGACAATTTAGCCAGACGCTCTTGCAGTTTCTCTTTGTCGAACTCGGAAGTCGTTTCTTCCAGTTGCGTACGGATTTGGCTAACACGAGCGTCGATGTCGGCTTTGTTGCCCGCGCCGTCAACCACAATCGTATTTTCTTTCGTGATACGCACTTGACGTGCTGTACCCAGTTGATCTACGGAAGCAGTTTTCAGGTCCAGACCCAGTTCTTCCGTGATCACTTGACCGCCTGTCAGGGCAGCGATGTCTTGCAGCATTGCTTTGCGACGGTCACCAAAGCCTGGAGCTTTAACAGCTACAGCGTTGAATGTACCACGCAGTTTGTTAACAACGAGCATAGCCAGCGCTTCGCCTTCGATGTCCTCAGCGATCAGCACGAGTGGCTTGCCTTGTTGTACGATTTTTTCAAGCAAAGGCAAAATTTCTTGTGTGTTCGTGATTTTTTTGTCTGTGATCAGGATGTATGGATTGTCCAGCACAGCTTCCATTTTGTCCGTATCTGTAATCATGTACGGGGAAATGTAACCACGGTCGAACTGCATACCTTCAACCACTTCCAGTTCAGTTGCAAAACCGCGGGATTCTTCAACAGTGATAACACCGTCTTTGCCCACTTTTTCCATAGCTTCAGCGATTAGTTCGCCTACTTCGTCGTCAGCAGCGGAAATACCGGCTACTTGTGCAATGGATTGTTTGCTTTCGATTGGTTTGGAGATCGCTTGCAGTTCAGCAACGGCTGCTTTAACTGCCTTGTCGATCCCTTTACGGATACCGATTGGGCTTGCACCAGCAGTTACGTTTTTCAAACCTTCTGTGATGAGGGCTTGAGCCAAAACAGTAGCTGTTGTCGTACCGTCACCAGCTACATCGTTGGTTTTGGTTGCTACTTCTTTAACCAGTTGAGCGCCCATGTTTTCGAAAGCGTCTTCCAGTTCGATTTCTTTTGCAATCGTTACACCGTCATTTGTGATGAGCGGGCTACCGAATTTTTTCTCCAGTACAACGTTACGGCCTTTCGGTCCGAGTGTTACTTTAACAGCGTTAGCCAATGCATCTACCCCACGAAGCATGGAGCGACGAGCGTCTTCACTAAATTTAATGTCTTTTGCCATTTGCGATAAACCTCCCATGGATTATGAATGATTTGTTCGATTCCTATATTCAGGTCTTGTCCGGATTCCGGTTAACCAATGATCGCGTGGATATCGCTTTCTTTCATAATCAAATATTCTTTACCTTCATATTTGATTTCCGTTCCAGCGTATTTAGAGAAGATGACACGGTCGCCTTCTTTTACTTCCAGAGGAATGCGGACACCGTCTTTCAATGCGCCTGCGCCAACCGCGATAATTTTGCCTTCTTGCGGCTTTTCCTTAGCAGAGTCAGGAAGTACGATTCCGAAGGAAGTCGTTTGTTCTTGCTCAATTGCTTCCACCAATACGCGTTCACCCAAAGGTTTGATCATGAAAAAATAGCCTCCTTATTAAGTGTTTTATTCCGTTATACGGTTGTTATGTTGTATGTATTAGCACTCGACACTCGTCAGTGCTAACAACCAACTTTATGATACTCAACTTGAGATTGAATTTCAAGTCCCTGATGTATTTTTTATGGGAATTTTTATGGACAGCCCTTCTCGATTATATCCATCTGTCTTAAAAATAACCGTTATCCCAAGGCTAATGGTTATTTTCAAGGCAGCTAAGCTGCTGCTTTTCATGATCTGCAAATGGTTATGATCTGCTGATCCCTGATCTACATGATCGCAAAGTTGCCATGTAGCTCCAGAACCAAGAAGATACCGTTTTGCATGAAAATTCGAGTTCTGCCAGTTACCGCTCCGGCGCTACACGCAGTTGTGCCTCACGTTCTTCGTCCGCACGCAACTGCCTGCGGTACACCACTGCTGACATGTACACACTCACTTCATACAGCAACAGTAACGGGATCGCCACCAGAAAGTCGGAGATAAAATCAGGGGGAGTTATGACGACAGCAACAAAAACAAGTAGAAAATAAGAAATTTTCCGCCATTTGCGAAGCCTCATCGGAGTTAGTATCCGAATACCCGTCAGGAACATGATGAGCAACGGCAGTTCAAACAACAGAGCCACAGGCAGTACAATATTAAACATGAAGGTGAAATATTGGGCAATACCGTACGTTTCATGCAATCCCATACTTTTGGTGACAGACGACGTAAACTGAATCGCCATCGGGAAAACAATAAAATAAGCAAAAGCTGCACCGATTACAAACAACAGCAACACATAGGGTACATACCGCAAAGTCGCATTCCGTTCTTGCGGCCGCAAGCCGGGACTAACAAACTTCCACAGCTGGTAGCATGCAAACGGCAGCGCAACCGCAATTCCGATCAGCATGGCGATCTTCATGTAGATGCCTATTCCGTCCCAGAAGGAAAATGCATTCAATTGAAAAGCCTGCGCCGAACCGGAGCGAATAAGCCAGTCATAGACAGGACCTGCGGCGAACAAACCACCAGCCAGTGCCAGAACAAATACAATCAGCACGTATATGATTCTACGACGTAGTTCGCCCAGATGCTCCATGAGTGGCATTTCATGCTCTGGTGAGGTCACACTCGCTCCTCCTTTCTTGATCGGACGCAGCTGCGCCCCTAAAAAACAAAGCCCTTCCCTGGAGAAGAGGCTCTTCTTGAAATTGTAAAAGCACCAAAATATGCAATTCATCTAAGACAACCGCTTATCCTCCGGCTGGGGCTGCGCTTCTGAAGTCGATGTCTGGGATGCCTTGACTACGCTATCCTTATTGTCTTTGTGTTCAGTCCGTTGGTCTTCAGACAAAATATCACGTGCTCCGTTTTTAAACTCACGGAATGTACGCCCCACAGCGCGACCGAGCTCAGGCAGCTTGTTCGGGCCGAATAGCAGCAGCGCCAGAATGATTAACAAAATATAACCCGGTGCTCCAATATTAGGCATGAGTGTTATCCTCCTTATGTTGACGGGCAAAAACTAAAAACAAGAACCCGCATCTGGTACACAGACGCTGAAACAACCATGGGTACCCTACTTGTCCGTTGTATGTTTCTTGTATGGTTTGCTCGCATACAGTCATGTAAATTCTTACGGATATCATACCACACTCAGCATACTGCCTTCTACCGGAACTGGCCTGTCACCATGAGAAGCGCCTCTGGCAACTGATCCATAATAGCCGCCAAATTTTCATGCACGCCCTTGGGCGTTCCCGGCAAATTCACGATCAGCGTACGCCCCCGGATCCCTACGATTCCACGAAAAAGCATAGCCGCCGGATTTTTCTGCATCACAATCATACGCATCGCTTCCGCCATGCCGGGCACTTCCCGTTCCACGACCCGCCGAGTCGCCTCGGGTGTCACATCACGGATCGCCAGCTCGGTTCCGCCCGTCGTCAGCACCAAGTCTGCATGAAAATAATCGGTCATTTCGATTAAAGCCGCAATAATTTCATCCGGTTCATCGGGAACGATCCGGTACTCCACAATCTCTCCGCCCAGCTCTTCTTCGATGAGTTCCCGGATGACCTGTGCGCTTGTATCCTCGCGCTCTCCCCTCGCCCCTTTATCACTGGCTGTCAGGATCGCCGTTTTCCACACCATAAGATCACCCTTCTCCTATCATGAAAGAATACTTTCTCTTCTGAAAATCAGAAACAGCCACGCTGCATTCTCCATCACATCACAGTACCCTCTCGGCGACATGTATGGCTATGTCAAGGTTCCCGGTGGTCCTCCCTTTGGAAATCCCCATGCTTGCCACCTGTTTTCGATTGCAGCATGGTAGGGCCGATGATCATATCTTTTTGCAGCGCCTTGCACATATCATACACGGTTAACGCTGCGGCTGAAGCCGCTGTCAAAGCTTCCATTTCCACACCTGTCTTGCCCTCAGTCTTCACTTCAGCTTCAATATGAAGCACATCATGTCCATTATCAGAAAACGTAATATTCACGCCCGTCAGAGCCAGCGGATGACACATCGGAATCCAGTCCGACGTTTTTTTCGCGCCTTGAATCCCTGCGACCTGCGCTACAGCAAGAACATCGCCCTTGCCGATCCTACCCTCTTTCACAGCCATGAGTGTAGCCGGATTCATCGTAATCCGTGACACTGCGACTGCTGTACGAACTGTGGACGCTTTGCCCGAAATATCCACCATACGAGCTCGTCCCTGTTCGTTAAAATGAGTAAAGGAATCCACGACTCCCTCACAGCTCCTTTCACATGCCAAACTTCGCTTCATTCATCGTTTGTTTTTTCAGATTTTACAATATCGCAATGTATGGGACCTTCCGGGGTAAAAAGCACATCCACCCTCAAATCCCCCGGCTCCATGGGTACCTGCTCCTGCAATTGTCCCGGCAGCAACAGCGAAACATAAAGCGGACCTGCATTGCCGTTGGCACGTTTCTCTGCTTCTACCTGTACGGTGAAACGATCATAGTAGCCCCCGCCGTAGCCGATTCTGCCCCCATGACGATCAAAAGCCAATCCCGGCACGACAACCCAGTCGATTCCCGACCACATTTCAGGCGCCCATTTCTCGCATGTCAACGCAGGCTCAGGAATGTTCCAAATGCCAGGCACAACATCGCTGTGCTGCCCCATCTGCCTCAGCTCCATGGTCCGGGTTACCGAGTCCACTCTGGGAGCCAGCACACGGTCCCCCCGTGACCAGCAATGCTCGATAAAAGGAGTCGTAGAAATTTCGCTGCCAAAAGAAAGATAGCTAAATACCGTCAGCCTATCTCCGTTTCTGTCTATTCTAAGCTGCTCCCATGCCTCAATTGCATGCCGACAGGCAACAGCCGATGCCTCCTGCCGCGTCAGCGGGTCCATGAAATCCCGCGTCTCCCGTTGCTGCAAGCGCAGCGCGTTCTTCACACTACAGACATCCAAAGAATATCCGTCCTCCCGCACAATCGTCGATAATGCTTTAAAACGTTACTATTTGTCCAATTGTCAGTAAGTCTTGTACCTTGCAAGCTTTTTTCATTTTTTTTCAGTTCTCGCTTAAGTTTATCATTGTTTATACAAATTGACTACACGCGGCTCTAGGGTTTACAGGGTGATAGCAGTGCATTAGTGGGTATTTTCATGTAAACTGGAAGGAAGACACCCTGCGGAGGAAGCGGGGAAAACTGTGCATAATGTAATGGAGGAACGATACGCGATGCTATTGCAAGTAACTGGAATTACAAAATCCTATGGAATTGAGCCCGTTCTGGACGGGATTAACCTTCAAATATTGGAACGTGAACGCATTGGACTGGTAGGTGTGAACGGCGCGGGCAAATCGACATTGCTCAAAATCATCGCTGGTGAATTATCATATGATGGTGGACAAATTTTCAAGGCGAAGGAGACCAGCATTGGTTATTTGGCGCAAAACAGCGGCTTGAACTCCGACCGATCCATCTGGGCAGAAATGATGCTCGTATTCACTCCACTGATCCAAGCAGAGCAGGAACTGCGGCAGATGGAGCAGGAAATCGCCGACCCTACCAATGCGGAGAACGAGAAGCGCTATGCAGATCTGCTGGAAAGATATGCGAGAAGGTCGGACTGGTTCAAGGATCACGGCGGCTATGAAATGGAGACTCGTATTCGCAGCGTGCTTCATGGTATGGGCTTTGGCTCGTTTGCACCGGAAACGCCTGTATCCACACTGAGTGGTGGACAGAAAACACGTCTCGCGCTGGCCCGTATCCTGCTGCTCGCCCCAGATGTACTCATGCTCGATGAGCCAACCAACTATCTGGACATTCAAACACTGACCTGGCTGGAAGATTATTTGCGCGGCTATTCCGGCTCGCTGCTGGTCGTATCCCATGACCGTTATTTTCTCGATAGACTGGTGACCACCATTATCGAAATCGAGCGTCATCGTTCGACCCGGTACACAGGCAACTACAGCCGCTATATGGAGCTGAAAGCTGCCGAGTATGAAACCAATCTCAAGCACTATGAAAAGCAGCAAGGGGAAATTGCCCGTCTGGAGGCATTCGTACAACGTAATATCGTGCGGGCTTCCACCACCAAACGCGCCCAGAGCCGCCGCAAGCAGCTGGAGAAAATGGATCGAATGGATCGCCCGATGGGAGATCTGAGAAAAGCCCATTTTTCCTTTGAAACAGCTTATATGTCGGGAAAGGAAGTGCTGGAGGTACGTGACCTCTCCGTGGCCTATGAAGGTAAAAAGTCGTTATTTCAGCATGCATCCTTCGACTTAAAACGTGGCGATACCGTTGCGCTGATTGGTCCGAACGGAATCGGAAAATCGACGTTGCTCAAATGCCTGACCGGAACGTTAAAGCCTGCTGCCGGGTCGATTCACTGGGGCACGAAAATCAAAATCGGTCTGTATGATCAGGAGCAAACGAACCTGAACCCGGCTAATACGGTGCTGGAGGAGCTATGGAGTGAGTACCCCCATATGGAGGAGGCACGAATTCGTACAGTGCTGGGTAACTTCCTGTTCAGTGGTGACGATGTACTGAAAAAGGTAGCTACTTTAAGCGGCGGTGAAAAAGCTCGCGTCTCTCTCGCCAAGCTGATGCTGCTCGAAGCTAATATGCTGATTCTCGATGAGCCTACCAACCATCTCGACCTGTTCAGTAGAGAAGTGCTAGAAGCTGCCCTAATCGACTATGACGGCACGCTGCTGTTCATCTCCCATGACCGTTATTTCCTTAACAAAATGGCGGAACGTGTCATTGAGCTTCATCCTGGCGGAATAGAACATTTCCTGGGGAATTATGATGACTACGTAGATAAAAAGCAGGAGCTGGAGGAAATTGCGCAGGAAGCTCTGGAGGCCAGTCAGGCAACACGCAGCAAAGTATCGTCTGTATCCGCAACGGTCGAGACAACACCTAAAACAGGTGCAGCAGCCTATGCCGCAGACAAACAAGCCAAGAGTGAGGAACGCAGTCGCCAGCGCAAGCTGGAGACACTGGAAAATCAAATCAAAGAGCTGGAAGAACAAATTACCGGGCTGGAGGAGCAAATGACTCTGCCAGAGGTTTATCAGGATTACACGGCGTTGCAGGATATTCAAGCACAACTTGACGCACGTAAGCAGGAATTGACAGCAACCTACGCATCATGGGAGGAACTGTTAGAGGAGTAAGACCTGCTTCACAATTATGGTCTTAAAAATTTCACATTTGCCCTATTCGCATTTTTATACACAAATATATCCACAGAATATGTGCATGAAATGTATTGAAAAATGGCCTTTGGGGCCATTTTTTTATTGTTAAAAGGCCATTTTCATATGAAAACCAAATTTATCCACCCCTTTATCCACATTATCCACAGATTTCACAAAACCTAAAGATACATAATGTCCACTGTTCTTGTATCCTAGAAAAGTCTTAAGCCGCTTGCTTCGAGCTTAATTATCCACATTTTTGCCGGGATATGTGGATAACTTTGTTCACAACTTGACAAATCATTTCATTGTTCGGGGAGTATTAAATTTCAGATTTTTTTGATGAATGCTGAAAAATCGTGCAACATCATGACGAACGCCGCGGAAGAATTAGACAGTCAAATTCCCCTGCTCAAATTCCTGTATTTATACCTGTTGAATTTTATATATAGATCTGTATAAGTATTTTTTCGAATTTAGCTTACATGAAAAATAAAAGAACACGACCCAAACGAGTCGTGTCCTTATCAACTTTTTTCACTTATCTTCTGCTCACCAGCCAAATGCCTCTCCAATCAAGATTGGACGGACCACTCTTCCAGAGACAGCCCAGGATCAGCTTTCATGTCCAGCGAGGTGTATTCTCTGCGCTTCCACTTGGCGTAAGCTGCGGCTCCAATCATGGCTGCATTATCCGTACAATATTTCATGGATGGCACAAGTAACTCGATACCTTCACGCTCGCAACGTTCGCGAAGTGCTGTCCGCAATCCGCGATTGGCAGCAACACCACCGCATAGCAGCAGTTGCTTCGCACCGTATTCACGCATGGCACGAATCGCTTTTTCTACCAGCACCTCCACGACCGACTCTTGAAAGCCTCTTGCGATAGCTCCGGCATGAACAGCTTCTCCGCGCATTTTCGTCTGGTTAATCACATTCAGCACCGCCGATTTCAAGCCGCTGAAGCTAAAATCATAAGAATCCGGCTCCAACCATGCACGGGGCAAAGTGATAGATTCCTCCGATTCATGAGCCACACGGTCTACGTGCGGACCGCCAGGATACGGAAATCCAATAGCCCGCGCCACTTTATCGTAGGCTTCTCCAACCGCATCATCCCGCGTGCGACCAATCAGGTGAAAGTGACCCTCGGACTCCATCCATACCAGCTCCGTGTGCCCTCCCGATACGACCAGGGCGATGCACGGATATACGATTTTATGCTCCAACTGGTTTGCATAAATATGTCCTGCGATATGATGTGTTCCAATCAACGGCTTGCCGAACGCCATGGCGGCGCTCTTGGCAGCAACAATACCCACCAGCAACGCACCAACCAGTCCCGGTCCTTGCGTCACAGCAACCGCCGAAAGCTCGCGGGGCGTAATGCCCGATGCTTGCATGGCCTCGTCCAGCATGTAGGTGATGCTCTCCACATGCTTGCGGGATGCCACCTCCGGCACAACTCCGCCAAAGGCTTTATGCGTTTCAATCTGACTGGAAATCAGGTTAGAAAGCACCTCGGTGCCATTTTTCACGACAGACACAGCTGTCTCGTCGCAACTCGTCTCTACTGCCAGTATGTAGCAAGGCTCACCAGAGGCGGCGCCTGTACCTGCTTTTTCCTCTTGCGTCATTGCTTCTGCACGCTTCCTTCCTGTTCACCAGATGCCTCATGTGCGGGAAGATCCGCCCACATGATTACGGCATCCTCGTTATTATCCGAATAATAGCCCTTTCGGACGCCCGCTGGCTTAAAGCCTTTTTTCTCATACAAGCCCTGAGCGATCCGATTCGTCACCCGTACTTCCAGCGTCATGCGTTCCATCCCCAGATAAGAGGCGGTCTGCATCAGCTCGTCCAGCAGCTTATCTCCAAGCTTGCGCCCGCGATAGGCCTCACGAACGGCAATATTCGTAATATGGGCCTCGTCCATAATCGTCCACATCCCTGCGTAGCCGATGGCCTGTCCGTTCAGCTCCATAATCATATATTTGGCAAAATGATTCATCGTCAGTTCATTGCGGAACGCTTCCTCTGTCCACGGTAACGTGAACGCTTCATGCTCAATCGCCAGCACATCGGGAATATCATCCAGCTGCATCAGTCGAAACTCTAGCTTTTCTTCCCGTTGTATGTTCTTTGCCATGTTGTTCACCGCTCTCTTCAGCGCTGACGAAGCAGATTGGCTTCCGCCTCCGCCAGCTGGGTATAGTTCGGAACCAGCGTATGCAACTCGTCATGTTCCTGACGAAGCAGCTTATCCGCCCCAAGGCGGCCAACCCATCTTCCTTCCAGCACATACGGTACGATACGAAGCTCGCTCCATGCACGCAGGCGCTCGGCTGCTTCTGCGTGAACCGCTGTTTCACCGACCAGCCAAATAACCGCAGGACGCTCTTCGGGCGGCAAAGCCTCCAGTCGTTGCAGCAGGCCCTCGGTCCAAGTGGCCATCAGCCGAATCGCATCCGGCTCCAGACGCTGCGGAATCCCTGTATCGCCGTCCATATTCACAGCGAACAAGCCTGTGTAAACCTGCCCACGCCGGGCATCCAGCACTGGAACGATCCAGTCTGTCGCCTGCTCTCCAGCCGAGTGGTTCCTTGCTGACGCATTTCTAACTTCTTGCTCCTGCGACTCGGTGCCGCGGCTCCAACCGCCCCAGGCCAGCGCATGCAAAGTGGATACGGATGTCACCGGAACGCCCCAAGCCCAAGCGAGTGTTTTCGCTGCGGTCACGGCAATACGAATACCTGTGTAAGACCCCGGTCCGACACCCACCGCAATGCCGTCCACATCATCCCGTGTCAGCCCGTCCTCGTTCAGGAGCCGTTCCAATTCGGAAATCACATGCACCGAGTGATTGCGTTCGCCATAGACATTGCTTTCTCCCAGTAGCTCTTTTCCGTTCATCAGGGCGGCCGCCATCACGGTCGTCGCTGTATCTAACGCCAAAAACCGCTCACGCGGCTTTACATTCTCATCTGTATGCTCTCTTAGCATGGTTCAAACTCCATTCTCCCGCAAACTGCGGCACCATTGTTCATAAGGCTCGCCGTACCCGGTCAGGTGAATCAAGCGCTCCTCCACATCTGTTGTTTCTATATACATGTGAAGCCGCTGCTCCGGCAACATATCCGGTATAATACTGCCCCATTCGACCAGACATACGCCTGTCCCGTAAAAATATTCGTCCAGCCCAAGATCCTCTGCCTCATCCTGTGTAATACGGTACACATCCATATGGTACAAGGGCAATCGGCCTTCGTACTCCTTAATGAGCGTAAAGGTTGGGCTGTTCACGATACCCGGGACACCCAGATGACTGGCAAAGGCTTTGGAAAAAGCGGTTTTGCCCGCTCCCAGATCTCCATCCAGCACGATCACCGTTCCGGAAACCGCTTTGCCTGCCAAAAACCCTGCCAAAACCCCGGTCTGCGCCTCTCCGGCAGAACGGAACGTAAACTGTTCCTGCGAAATTGTCATATATTTCAATCACCTTTCGTCCGAATCGGACCGTTCCAACTTGTCCTTTATTATATAGTTCACCTTATGTCGCCGCAAGACATGAAGACATGCTATTGTAAGATAGGTGTAACATACAGGGAGGGAATCGAGACGATGGGACAAAACGTTTTACTGATTATTGACGTGCAGCAGGCTATGTTTATGTATGATGAGAAGCTGTATCGTGAGCAGGAAGTTGTAGAACATTTGCAACAGCTTTTGACCAAAGCCAGAGCAGCAGGTACGCCGGTGATTTTTGTGCAGCATACCGATGAAGCGGATGAGGATTTCCGGGAAAACAGTGTAGGCTGGCCTATCGCCGATGTAGTGCGTCCTCTTCCTCATGAACGAATTGTCCGTAAATCGTCCTGGGACAGCTTTTATCAAACTGAATTGGACGATGTGCTGAAGGAACTGGGAGCTGAGCGACTCATCATTGCCGGGATGCAGACCGAGTTCTGCCTTGACACGACTTGTCGGAACGCCTACAGTCTGGGATATCAGAATAATGTGCTTGTATCGGATGCGCACAGTACATTTAATAGTAAAGTACTGAGCGGAGAACAAATCGTTGCCCACCACAACGAGATGCTCGGTAATCGTTTTGTACGTTTGCTTGCAACGGAGGATGTACATTTTTAATATGAATCCATCAGATTTTAAGGCATGTATGATAAAATAATAGAGCGAGTCACCCGCCAAAAGTTTCTCGCTCAGAGGTCGATTGCTTTCAAGCAGTCGGCTTTTTTATATGTGAATAGAAGGTCCGATTGTATTGGTTGATAAGCTCGTCGAGAATCATAGACTGCTTAAGCACGCGAGCATCATCGAATCCATATTTCTTTTGTAGATCGTAGAGCTTCTGTCTGTTCTTTTCTAAGCTATGTCGTAAAATTTCTTGCTTTTTCATCACAATCCCTCCTTTTATGATCTTAGTGTAAGAGGTTATTTCTATAATGAGGATGAATAAATTCAGGAAAAATGTCTGATTTATAGAAAAAAAGACCAGCAATTAAGCTGGCCTTTGATTAAAGTTAACACTTAGCGTAAGATTATCAGTCGCTTTAAAGTTGATTTTTTCAGAAGCTTTATCACAAACGGACTTTGTGGAACAAATAATATCACAAATCACTAATTCAATTAAGAGTTAGAAGGAAGACTGCTTACAAATTCGTAAACGCCTACTATACGCTTAGCTGGAAAGTCAGAATTTTCAAATATGGTTATAGAATATCCCTGAGGTTTATTGATTATTGAGTGAATAATATCTTCTGAGACTCCTCTTTTAAGGGGAGCCTTAATGTCGACTTGGTACTATAACCCTGCTCCCCCTATTGGGGGAGTGGGTCTTCTTCATTATTTTTTATAGATATTTCGAGTAAAGATGAAATTCTGGAAGCTTCGAAGCTCTTAACAGAATACTATAAGCGGTTCGTTCGCTTGCAGGCTTACCAAACGACTTGACTACATTAATTAGATCTTCATAAAGGTAACTTGTACCGGGCAAACGCTCCTCTTTCTCCAGCGCTATTTTGAGTTTTGTATAATGATTTTTTAGAACCTCCAAAAGTTGATTTCCTTGTGCCCCGTTTAAGTGTTCAGACATAATATAATCCCAGAGCACATATGTTTCAGGATCAACCGCAAAATCCCTCATGAGGACATTGTAGTATTCGAGTAATTCTACTCGTTCCTCTAGACTTTTGGATGACAATGAAATCCCCTCTTCCCTTTTTCGGCTTATAGTAACACTTCAATTACAACGGAGGCAAATCTTCGCGCCCAAGAGAGGGGAATGCCAACATCGTAAAGAGCTCCTGCAACTTTCGCCTTCAAATCATCCATAAGGACTGTTTCCCATTTCAAAAGTTCATCAATATTCGATCTTATCCCATAGACCGCATCCTCATAAAGACCAGACCACTTTTTCCCATTAGGAAGTAATTCAAGGGCATATTTCACGTCATTTATAGCTTGTTTGCTTGTTACCTTATCACGGAATGCCCTTAGTGCTTCTTTAGCGACTTTTGTCTTCCATTGAGGTTCGATCACACGTTGTTCAACTGATTCCGAGTATTGTTCAGGAGAAGATTGATAAGTATCTGTAATAACAGAAGATACTCCATTTGCAGATGCTGAAAAGGGAGCAACGACAGAGAACAAAGTTACACTTGCAAATAAAGCTAAAAACCATTTCTTTTTAGATTGTATCATTTTTACTCCTCCTTTTATGGTCGTTCTTTGGTCTACCACTATATTCTAAAATTTAAACAATCATTTCACTGAACCTAAACATAGCCACTATAAAAGAGCGAGTCATCCGCCAAAAGTTTCTCTCTCTCGAAGTTAATCGCTTTCAACCAGTCTGCTTTTTTGCATGTACATAAAAAGTCCGATTGTATTGATTGATAAGTTCATCGAGAAGCATAGATTGCCTGAGCACACATGCATCATCGAATCCATATTTCTTCTGTAGATCGTAGAGTTCTGTCTGTTCTTTTCCAAACGATTACGCAAAACCTCTTGCTTTTTCATCACAATCACCCCCTTTCATGTTTTCTAGTTTAAAGTGTTATTTCCATTTCAATGATGGTAAAATTAAGAAAAAACGTCCGATTTATAGAAAAAAGACCAGCACTTAAGCTGGCCTTGGATTAGAATTAGTATATAACAAGGTGTGATAGGCTTATATCCCTCCATGGTGATCAAGGGGTTGAAAAAATCCCTCCTTTATTGGGGATTGAATTGGATTAACCAATATCAACAAAAAACTAGCCGCTAAAAGAAGTAGCCCTAATTTTTTTTTCATTTTCGTACACCTCATTAATCAAATTTTGGTAGGTTTCTGTGGTTTCGAAAGATGCAACCTTTCTAAAACGTTCAAACAAACCCACACACTTGATTATGCATGACTTATTATTTATAATAGAAGACTTTTTCAACCCTGTTATTAAAAATTCGAATCCCTTTTGATACATTTCTTTAAGTAAATAGTATTCAGCCAATTCGTTAAGTAAACGAGAAAAACGTTCTGAGGTAGTTTGTTGAGTATAAACACCTTTTTTCAGTTCTGTTAGAGATTTAACCTCGTCATTAAACTTGCAAAGTATATCATCTACATTGAAATTAAATCGGTTAGCTGCTTCAATAATGTTTAATAAAGATAAGAGAATCTCCTCTTTATTCACTTCAATATATGCAACATAATCCGGAAGTACACTCGCATCTCCAGAAAATAACTTAGTTACATAAGTATTAACCTGTGCCCATTCCTTAAATAAGCCCTTCCAACGCTCTGATTCCTCATCCGTTTCTTTCACCCAACTCAAATCAGTATAAGCATGAATATGTTGAAGAGCCTGCTTGTATTCTCCCCATTCTTCACAAACGCTTCCACGAAGTAAATAAGAATAAGCTACATAGACATAAAGAGGTTTACTTAGTTTCTTCTGCTTATTTTTATTTTTCCTTATTGGCTTGCATTTTGAAAAATATTGAATTTTGGCCTTATACTCCAGTTTTTGAGCTACTATTTCTACCTTATCCCATCTTCGTAAGGAACGATAGGTGTTGGCTAAATCCTTTAATGCTTCCAGTTGGTCAATCTCATCCAAGCGATCAATAAAAGGCTGAAATTCAATAGCTGCTTGATAGTTTTGCTCTTGGTTATCTCCCTGTCTCGCCATAAATAAACGATACTGGCATAAAGCCAGTCGTTCCGAATGCTGACTTTTCTCACTTAAAGCCACGCCTTCATAAAGGATAGCCGCTATTGCATATTTTCCGTCTTTGAAAAATTCCTCTGCAAGATCAAACAAACATGAGGAATACATCAATTTGTCCAATAGCAAACCGATTACCTGTCGGATGCATTCCTGCTTGTCCAACTCTGCACAACGGTACAAGAAAGGTTTAATTCTGCGCCAATTTAGAGCGATTTGCGCCAAATATTCTTCAATATATTGCTCGTAAAAATACCCTTTAGAGTATCCCATGGCTGTCGTAATTCGGTCTAATTGTTCAACGGATAGCGCACGATTGCCATTTACCATGGTACTTATCGAGCCTGCATTTAAACCGGTTACTTTACTTAATTGGTTAATGTTTAGATTATTGTGTTTCATGAAATTTAACAGTTCTGTGCGAATCGTGGTTGTATGGTTCACAATTAACAACCCCTTTAACGTTAACGTTTGTTATGTAGTCAGTCAGATACCGACTCATCGGAACATTACATGTTACAATCTAATGTTAAAATAAAGTGTCCTTTTGACACAGAGTATACCATCTTTTGGGATATATATATATACTTTTCAATCAATTACTTTATCTATATAATGACTTTTATAAGTCATTTTTTATGGCTATATAAAAGGTCGACCTAATCACTAGCATCAAAATGAATCATTTTCCTGCTGTATTTGGTATGTACTCATCAGGAGTAACACCTATTTCCTGACACAATATAACTAGCGTATCGTAATCTCTACATTTGATTACGTTGCCAGCAAGTGAGGTAATCGTATTCTGGCTCACACCTGCTAATTCCACTGCATCTTTGCTCCACACACCTCCTTTTTCATGATATCGTCGAGGTAACAACGTATATTTAAAAATTCCATACATCCAAAATGTCGTTGATATGCGTCGTCAGATTCACGTCTCGCGAGAGCGCGGGTGTCCGTTTGGCAAGCTCGTTCAGCGTCGGCACTGTGACGAAATAGCTTCGGCTTCGAGCAGCGGAATCATACGCTCCCAGCACCATCACCATGCCACGCGCCATGAACCAGCACGAAGGACGTCATCATCGAAACTCCTTATCTCTTGCAATATACTTATCTCGCAAAAGGATCATCATTTTTATCGGAATTCCAAATGTATTCAATTTGATTGGCAACCTGCTGAGCTTTTTCAAGACCAAAGTGGTCAGAAACAAAGCCTAAGGACATATCCATTCCAGCGGATACCCCAGATGAAGTATAGAACTTTCCATCTACTACCCATCTTGCGTTTGGAATCCAGTCAACCTCCGTGTCGATGGATTTGACCCAATCAAAGGCTAATTTATTGGATGTGGCGCTCCTGTTTTTTAACAAGCCTGTTTTGGCAAGCAGCGCAGAACCTGTACAGACAGTTATACAAAAATAGGACTGTTCTGCAATCTCTGTGATCTGCTTCATAAATTGATCGTCATGGATTAAACTTCTTGTCCCCTGTCCGCCTGGGATCATGAATATGCCATCGGGCTTTGCTTGTGCAAGAGGTTCTGTAACAATCTTGGTTTTTTGCCGACTCTCAATAATTCCCCCATTTATAGAGAAATATTTTAAGTCATAAACTTCTGGCAGACGGCCAAAAATCTCAACGGGTCCGAACACATCCAGTGTTTCAAAATCATCGAACAAGCATATGTTAAAGTCCATACAGCTCACCTCCCTCAAAGATTAATCATACTATACACCCCGTTTCCTGAATCAGACAATATAAAAGGGATTCAGGTCCGTGTGGGCTAACCCCGTGGAGGTTCGAGTCCTCTCGACCACATCAACTTAGCAATGAAAGAGCTCTTGAATTTCCTTCTGTGGAGATTCAGGAGCTTTTTGCGTAATTAGGGTGACACCAAACTCAACGATTGGCCTCGTCTTTTTCACGTGTTGATTAGAAATTTCATTTTTAACAGAAAATTCAATTTATGATCATTATTTTCAGAAAAATCGAGAAATTAACAGAAAACATTAGAATGGCCTATTTATTTTGGAGTATATGGCTTTATAAACATCTGTATACAAGTATATGTATATATTTGAACATTGAGCAAAATCTGCATTAGAACTATGATGAAAATGGTTTTAATTTCCAACGAAAGAAGGCGATCGAACCGTCACACTCACCGTCTTAGGCACCATGATATGCCCGCATGCAAATGTATCTTGCAGTCGCCACGTTTCGTAGGTTGAGAGCGGAAATTACGAATTGAAGTGCAGTCATGGATGTATTGTGTCTTGAACACAGCGAAAGGAATGTGAGTTTTTATGAAAAAAGTAGCTTTAGTAAGCCCGTTGAGAACAGCGGTTGGCTCTTTTAACAAAACCCTTGCGCCCCTAAGCGCTCCTGAACTGGGAGCAATTGTGATGACAGCATGCCTTCAGCAAAGTAAATTAGAGCCTGCTTTGATTGATCAAATTTATTTGGGAAATGTTCTTCAGGCGGGCAATGGCCAAAATCCTGCCAGACAGGCGGCACTAAAAGCCGGTATCCCCATTGATGTACCCGAATCAACGATAAACACGGTTTGCGGTTCAGGACTTCATGCCGTCGCTTTAGCCTACAATTCAATATTGGCGGAACAAAGCAACATCGTCTTGGCCGGAGGTATGGAGAGCATGTCGAACGCCCCTTATCTGCTAAGGAATGCAAGAAACGGCTACAAGCTTGGCAACGGTGAATTGGTAGACTCCTTGGTGGCCGACGGCCTAACGTGCCCGATCAACCATTACCACATGGGAATTACCGCAGAAAATGTTGCCGAGAAATATGGAATTTCAAGACTTGAGCAAGATGAATTTGCCTACGAAAGCCAGATCAAGGCTGTAGAAGCAAAAAACAAAAAGGTTTTTGAAGAGCAGATTGTTCCGGTCATGATTAAAACCAAAAAAGAAACGATTTATTTCACAGAGGACGAACACATAAGAGGAAATACAACGAAAGAAAAACTTTCTCATTTAAAAACTGCCTTTAAGGAGAACGGAACGGTTACCGCCGGAAATTCTTCGGGAATTAATGATGGCGCGGCGGCTATGCTTGTAGTGTCGGAAGACAAATGTAAGGAACATGCATTAAAGCCGTTGGCATATATCAAGGGTTATTCACTTGTTGGCGTTGACCCTGCATATATGGGAATGGGACCAGTAAAAGCCATTTCGTCACTTCTTAAGCAACAGGGAATATCCATCAATGACATTGATCTTTTTGAAATTAATGAAGCGTTCGCCGCACAAGCAGTAGCGGTAATGAAAGAGCTTGGGGTCAATCCGGAGAAGGTGAATGTCAATGGCGGCGCGATCGCGATCGGGCACCCTGTCGGTGCAAGCGGTGCTAGGATATTGGTTACGTTGGTTCATGAAATGGTGCGAAGATCTTCACGTTACGGCATAGCCTCGTTATGCATCGGAACGGGAATGGGAATAGCGATGCTGGTTGAAAATGCACTCATTTAAGGTGCTTGATCAAAAGATGACTTTTTGAACTACCTCTTAAAGGGAAGGGAGATCGCTATGAATCAAAAAGATGTACTTTCACTTCAATCCATGCCTGCGGCCTGCGGCAGTTATGGGCGCCCGCCATGCCGCTTCATCAACCGGGAATTTTTTATCATTACCTATGAATCCGATCCCGCTGCGATTAGACAGGCGGTCCCGGAACCTCTTCAGCCGGATGGAAGCAATACGGTTTCCTATGAATGGATCAAGATGCCTGATTCATCCGGTTTAGGAAGCTATGAGGAAAGCGGTATTGTCATACCGTGTACTTTTCATGGAGAACCCTGTAATTTTGTTGCCCAAATGTATTTGGATAACGCGCCTGCTATTCTTGGGGGACGTGAAATCTGGGGATTTCCGAAAAAATGGGCGAAGCCTCGCCTGAAGGTTGAAGATACGGAGACGCTGACGGGTACATTGCATTATAATCACGTCCTGGTGGCCACGGGAACCATGCCTTTCAAATATAACATTCTTGATGAAAAGGAAACGGCTAAAGCCATCGCAAAAACGCAGGTTAATTTAAAATTGATTCCTGATGTTGACGGTACCCCTAAAATCGCTCAGTTAGTAGCGTATAATCTCGAAAACATTACTGTAAAGGGCGCATGGTCAGGGCCTGCCAGATTAAGCCTGATCCCCCATGTCAACGCTCCTGTGGCAGATTTGCCGGTTAACGCTTATATTGGCGGAAAACATTTTATTGCCGATTTAACGCTTCCATATGGAAGAGTCCTCTACGATTATCTCCAATAAAGTTTGCTTTCCTAAAAAAATATATAAGGAGAAGGAACCATGAATAACAAAGTAATCTCCGCTGAAGAAGCAGTGAAGAAGGTCAAAGACGGAGACACGGTGATGGTTGGAGGTTTTCTGGCCGGAGGTTATCCGGAGGATCTGGTGCGTGCGCTGGTTGACACAAATTCCGCCGGCAATCTTACAATTATATCCAATGACACAGGCACAACGGAATTATCTATTTATAAGCTTGTAAAAAGCGGCAGAGTAAAACGGATTTTTGCCTCCTATATCGGCTCCAATCCGGAAACGGGAAGACTCCTGATGACGAAAGAAGCGGATGTGCAGCTCTTCCCGCAAGGCACGCTCGCGGAAAAAATCCGCGCAGGAGGAGCCGGTTTGGGCGGTGTTTTAACACCTGTAGGTGTAGGCACCATTGTAGAGGAAGGAAAAAAGAAAATAGAAATTGACGAAAGGGAATATTTGCTCGAACTGCCGCTCAAAGCGGATGTGGCGCTAATCAGAGCCCATAAGGCTGATGAGGCGGGGAATCTTGTCATCAACGGCTCTTCACGCAACTTCAATTTGGTTATGGCTACAGCGGCAGAGTATGTAGTTGCTCAGACAGACGAATACGTAAAAGCGGGGGAAATTGATCCCAATCATGTCAACGTTCCCGGAATATTTGTCGACGCGATTGTAAAGGTGGGTGGAGCCAAATGAATAACAGAGAATTAATTGCTCGAAGAATAGCCCAGGAATTCAAAGATGGCCAAGTTGTCAACCTTGGTGTTGGAATGCCTACCATGGTGGTGGACTATATTCCCGAAAACATTCATATTATGCTGCAGGCTGAGAACGGAATCCTCGGTGTAGGCCCCAAAGCGTCTCAGGGAAAAGAAAGACTCGATTGTATCGATTCAGGCGGAAACTACGTTACAACTAAGGAAGGTGCTTGCTTTTTTGACAGTTCGCTTTCATTTTCCATCATCCGCGGAGGGCATGTAGATATCACCGTTTTGGGCGCCCTGGAGGTCGATGAGAAAGGCAACCTTGCAAGCTGGATGATCCCAGGGAAAAAGGTGCCGGGCATGGGGGGAGCCATGGATTTGGTGGTTGGAGCCAAGAGAGTGATTGTAGCCATGGAGCACGTAAACAAAAATGGGGCGCCGAAAATACTGAAACAATGCAAGCTGCCCCTGACCGCTGTAAATGTTGTAAAGACCATAGTAACCGAGAAGGCTGTCATCGATGTTATTCCGGGTAGAGGGCTGATGCTGAAGGAAATTGCTCCGGGTTTGTCGGTGGAAGATGTTCAAATGGCAACAGAGGCTGAGCTGATCGTCTCACCACATTTGAAGGCCATTGCAGTGTAAACATTTTTACAAGTAGGGTTCGCTAATTGCTCATTGAGCAATTGCGAGCCTTTTTGGGTTGGAGTGGGACCATTCAAGCACATAATGAATTTGGGAGCCTACTACACGGCTGGTCAAGTAAGCTCCCAGATCAGGGAGAAGCTTTTTGATAGCGCGGGGGCTTATGCCAATCCATCTTCTATTGTTCTTCCAAACGATCCACACGGACGGTTTGAGTATTGCCGGGTCTGCTACCTATCTGTACAGTTGCCATACCGTTTGCTTCATCCACATGCTCGATCCAGATCGGTTTACCCTCTAATTGCACGGCAATGTTTTCGGATGAATTGTAAATCGCTTTTGCTCGTTCCACGTTCATGTTGATCTCCTCCTCATTGTTTTTGTGTGCATTAATTTAGAAATATAGGTGACCTAGTCCTCATCTATAATCCGTTCAACGTCCAATGAAGGGATGCTATGAGAAGGCGAAGTTGAAACCACAGCCTCCAAATCCACATGACCCACAGCTACAGGAAAAGGCGGCTGAATTCCATGGGAAAGGGCAAATTCAGGCGGCAATGCATCCTGTTCGCCTCCGGCGGGTCCCCGAAAGGCGATATGGCTTTGACCTACACGATGCCTGATTTGCCGAGGATAGGATTTTCCGGGCATAAATTGTGTACCTCCTTTTGAATCGGATATGCCTTACTATGTACCAATAAAGCTGCAACCATGCGTAAGCGGATTTTTCGTGAGTTTAAACATAAAACAGTAACTTAACAACCTCTCATACATTCCTTTCTCCGAAGCATACTAAGTGAAAAATGGATATGCTCAGCCAAGCGTTGGAATCGAAGGATACAAAATGCGGATTAAAGAAAAGGAGGTCTGACGGTATGCATACGGTCTGGAAAGGCGCGATCAGCTTTGGGCTGGTTCATGTGCCCGTTAAGATGTTTTCGGCTACAGAAGATAAGGATATTTCCATGCGTTATATTCACAAGGAATGCGGAAGTCCCCTCAGTTATGTACGGAAGTGTCCTGTTTGTGACAAGGAGGTCGAATGGGAGGAAATTGGAAAAGGCTATGAATACGAAAAAGGAAAGTTTGTCATGTTCGATAAGGAGGAACTGGAGCAAATCAGCGGACAAGCGGATAAAAATATCGTTATTTTGGATTTTGTGGACCTGCAGGAGATTGATCCGATTTATTTTCAAAAAACGTATTATTTGTCCCCGGATCAGGCAGGCTCCAATGCTTACAAACTTCTTATGAATGCGATGAAGGATACAGGGAAAATTGGCATTGCTCAAATCTCAATCCGATCCAAAAGCAGTCTGGCGGCTATTCGTGTGCTGGATGAATGTTTGGCGGTGGAGACGATGTTTTACCCGGATGAAATTCGCCCGGTGTCCCAGGTTCCTAATCTGCCGGGGCAGGAGGAAGTTAAAGAGAAAGAGCTGACCATGGCAAAAATGCTAATTGAGCAGCTATCTACACCTTTTGATGCAGCAAAATATACGGATCAGTACCGCGAGCGGCTGCTGGATCTTATTCAGCATAAAGTGGCTGGAGAAGAGATCCGAATCGCTCCGTCGCAGCCGCAGACCAATGTCGTGGACCTGATGGCTGCACTCCAGGCCAGCATCGAGGCAGTGAAGCCTGTCGTTGCCGATACCGGCCCCGCTGTGAAAAAACGCCCTGCGCGTAAAACAGCAGCCACAACAGCACAACAAGCAGTGGCAGGAGATGCCATCTCCCCGACTCCGATCAAAAAGAAAAGAAGTACAGCCAAACGCAAGGAAACCTGAGACTACGGCGGCTCAGGTTTAGCATAAGTTTACGGAAAGACAAGCCCATCTTCAATATCCAGTGGGGAGTTAAGTATTGTCAACAGAACAGGCAGCTAAGGGGTTGCGATCACACTGCTTTGGTATGACAGCAGTTGACTGAACGCCCCCCGCTCCACCTGTACCAATTGGCGGTAATTCCCCTGCTGTATAATCTCCCCCTGTTCCAGAACGACAATCTGATCGGCATGACGGATGGTCGACAGACGATGAGCAATGACGATCAGCGTCATTTGACCTTTCATCCGCTCCAGCGCCGCCTGAATATCGGCTTCATGCTCTCCATCCAGCGCACTTGTCGCCTCATCCAGAATGAGTACCGGAGGACGATGCAGGACAGCCCTTGCCAACACAAGCCGCTGACGTTCCCCTCCTGACAGACGAATTCCGCGATCCCCGATTACCGTATCCAGCCCTTCGGGCAATCTGGCAACAAACCCGTCTGCGGCTGCAAAATGTAACGCTTCCCATAACTGCTGCTCGCTCGCCTCCGCATCCGCCAGCTTCAAATTATCACGGACGGTGGCATGGAACAAAAAAGGGTCCTGCGACACATAACCAAACGATTGCCGCCACTGTGGCAACAGCTCGTTGTCCAGCACCTGTCCGTCCATTTTAATCTGGCCCTGGGTTGGTCGTAAAAATCCCATCAGGACGTCAACCATTGTACTTTTGCCTGCGCCCGATTTCCCCACAATGGCCGTCATTCCCCGTGCAGGGATGAACAGATTTATTTGGCGTAATGCAAGCTCTGCTGTACCATCATACCGATAATCCAGACCACTGCATTCAATGCCTGTACGTAGATACAAGGGTTGGCGTACAGATGCAGTTGTAGATGCAGATAGCGAGGGATCTGAGAAAGCTTCGCATTCCTGCTGTACCTTGGTCACACTTTCAAAGGCAGACAGCATGGACATGATATATTCCAGACTCGCTTGAATCAGGGCAAACCTTGGCCATAAGCGGGAAAATATAAGGATGAGCACAATCAATTTTTCAGGAGAGACATGTAGCCATTGCAGTGACACAAACATGATGCAAGCAACAAATACGGCAGCCGCTGTGCGATGGAAAAATTGCGTAGTGGCATTTTGCCGGACAAACTGGGTTGTATTGTCCTCCATACGTTGAGTCAAAGAGCGAAACCAGTCTATATTGGCGGTTTCCAGCAGATTGCTTTTAATATCCTTCATCCCGTTCATATGGTCGGTGATGCCGGCAAAATAAATCTGTGAAAGCTCAGTGGTACGGTCACCTAGCTGCTTAGCATTTCGGATGGATCGGCGAAACACGACAAACAGCCCCAATCCACACAGAAACACCAGTCCAGTTAAAGAAGGAGACAGCCAAAAAGCCAGTGCAATCTGGATCAACGTAAAAATAACGGCTGTGGTGAGCTGAAGGAGCAGATTGGTTCCCTGACTGACTCGCGCCAGTTCGGTTGTCATCACATGGCTGAAATCAGACTTCCGCTGACGCAAATAAAAGGTCCATTGGGCCTTCATAAAGGAGGTATACACGTCTATTCGAAGGGAACGCATGAATCGTTGCTGAATCCGTGAATTCAGAATGGACTGGTAACGCTGGAGCAGAGCCTGCCCTATGAGCAGCAACGCAAAAAGCAGCAGCATTCCCGGCAACAGCCAGCTTTTAGGGATGTTTGACAAGAAATGATCCAATCCGCCTGACAGGATGGGCATCCCTGCATGACCGCCAAATATGCCGATAGCTGCCAGCATGGGAACAAGCATGTATATACCTAGCCCCTCCAGCAAACTGACGATGATCATACAACCCATATTGAGAAATAATGCACCGCCGTTCACGGCATACAGCTTAGTCATATATAATCGCAGGTGGTACATAATGCACGCTCCTTATCAGGTCAGTGCTTTGAGAATCGCCGTTTTAACCAGAGAAATGGACGTAGAGGGATGTACAGAAAATGTAGCTGGCGAGGCAGCGGTAAAACCGCCGGATCGCCCGTAGAAGGAAGCAAACGGCTTATCAGGTACAGCAATCGATGGCTCGGCTCCTTTAGGGAGAGCAAATAGGATCGACTGCCTGGCTGATGGGTAGCTGGTTCGGCTACCGGGTATGCCGCGGGTACGCTGGCCTGAATGAAGGCCAGCGCGCTCAGCGCGAGCCTGTGCGCCAGCCGTGTAGCCGCTACCTGACGCAGCGGCTCCGGTATCGAGGTGCCCAGCAGCGCAGCGGCGAGCGCCCAAGCCTGCCCGCCCGCAGGCAGGCCCCCATATCGGCGCATCATCGGCAGAAGCGCCTCCCAGTCGACTGCGCGTACCGCAAGCCTGTCGATGTCCACCAGCCAGCGCAGCCTGAACCAGCCGTGACGCGCCCCGTGTGCGCTAAGGTACAGAAACTGGTGCTCGCTGCCAAGCGTGTACACACAGGGTACTCCTGTGGCTGTGACTTCACCGATTTGCCTGTGTTTCCACAGGTCTTCAAAAGAAGGTTCTCCACCTGCATCCGGGTGGAGCCGCCAATGCAGCTCTATCTCTACCCGCTTATGCGGATGAAGAAAGGATGCATGATGGTCCTTCCATTTCCAACTGCCCAGGACACGCGCTTCTCCGCTTTTGGATACATACCCGGCTTCCTGCATCCATTGCTCCGCCTGATCCATGTCGTCCGGGGCAATGAGCAAATCCACGTCCTTGGAGGTACGCAGGGAAACATCCCCGTACAATTGCTGCGCCAAGGCAGGACCCTTGAGCATAAGTACACGGATGCCATGATTCATGAGCAGCCTGGTCACCCGTCCGGCTTCCGCTTGCAGGCGCAACATACGCAGGGTGTTCCGTTGATATTGCGCCTGAAGGTTGCGCAGCAATTCAGCCGGGATGGCCGGATGGTTAATTCTTTTCAACTGGAGATATACCGCAGGTACCACCCGATGGTGTTCTGCCAGCCGCAGCAAACGGGCCCAATCCAATCCATACAGATCAGCAGCATCGACTGTATCCAGCCTTGGAGTGGCGTCTTCTCGCAGTAAAAAGAGCAGCAGCGTTAATTCCGGATCCTCTTTCCAGCGGTCAGGTTTCAGAAAAGTATGTTTGGACATGTTTTCAGCAATCTTCGTATTTTGGTCCGTCACAGCACGCCTGCCGAAGGTGCCCACCACGGTAAACGCCCCCATCTCCCGTTCGCCTGTAACATAAATCGGTCCACTCCGCACCCAGGCATGTGCCGCCAAACGTCCCGCATCATTCTTGGCTGTGCCAAGATACAGCGTGCCGTCCAGCTTTCTGCGACCAAGCAACGTCATTGCGGCAGCAGCCTGCACAAGACAGTTACTGCGCCAAGGGGTATAACGGCTTGCCAACTCCACAGCATGTGAAATATGCCGAACAGCTTGCTTCTGCCGGGCATCACACTCCCAAGAGGTTTCTTCCATCCGTATTCCCCAGCCGCGTGCATAATCTTCAAACGGACGATGCTGGTGAAGACGCGCCCATCCCAGTTGTAGCCAGGCTTCCGGCAGTAATCTCCTGACCTCCGGGGATAGACGACGAAGGCGTTGAACCCACATTTTAAACCGTCTCCCGCAAAAGCTTTAGCAGTCCTTCCCGTTCCAGTTCAGCCACAAAGGTATGTACCTGCTGTCTGCACCGTTCCTCGTCCACTTCATATTCATCCGTCAGAGCAGCTACGATCTCCCCGAGTGAAGGACAGGATTCCGCCAGTTCCCAGATTCGTCCGCCCGTGAAGCCGAGATTATAATATTTTCCTGTGTTGATGCTCATCATGACCTTCTCCCCGTCCATGTCACTGACATAGACTTCCTCACCGTGAATAACACGGTCATGATCCTTCATCGAATGAGTAGCTGCCATAGCTGTTTTCCTCCTTACGAATGATATCAAGTACCCGGTGTACAACCTCGGACGCGGTAAAAGCCGAGCTATCCCTCCGTAGTCGCCAGCCCTCCACCTGCCGAGCCATCCGGGCTGCCGTTCCAAAATGCCATTCCCCCAGACTCATTCGCGGAATGATCCCCCTGCGATATGTATGAAGCAATAACGTATGCAAGCACTCCAGCATGTTCAAAGGTTGTTCCGTAACCGCCGCCAACTCCCCTTCACGTCGGAACTCACGGTTTGGAGACTCTGCCACCAGCTCGAATACACCTCCCAAGGGAAGCGGTTTGTTGTGGAAATAGTCCACTCTCGGCACGACATATTTATTTAGTTCACCTGTAAGCTTACGCAAATGTCCATGTTTGAGCATCGCAGGATTGCCGTCCATGAAAACAAGCCTGTGATTGCTTTTGCGTGCATGCTTATTTCCCTGTAAAGCCTTCAGCTGGAGCAAGCTTTCCAGACCCAACTTTTGCTGCGGGTAGGCCGGATAGACTATGGTTTCAGAAGCCGTAACTTGCATAGCAATAACATCATCACTGACCATCCGATAGCCTGCCTGCGTAAAAGCAGCAGCCAGCGTCGATTTTCCTGCTCCGGATTCGCCCACGAAAGCATAGGCCCTGCCTCCGATCACTACTGCACTCCCGTGAATAGGCAGTATCCGTCTCTGCATCAGAAGGACACCCATACATGTGCCCAGCACAAACAACCGCACCGTGTCCGGATCAGCGCCAGAGTAAGAACATACTTCAATTTCCCTGCCTCTCCTGACGGCGTAAATAGCTGTGTCTGGTATATGGAACATAAAGCGTTCGCCCTGCATCACAAAATTAGTCTGCTCCAGCTGATCGCTCCATGCTGTCAAATCAGCCTGACGAATGACCACATCCTCCATCGCACCCGGCGCTGCGGGTATCAATTCAGGCAGGTACAGCTCGCTGGCAAGCTGGAGTCCAAAGGCTGTATACATCGTCAGGTTAACATTTGTACTCCTGTCATGCACGATAGCACACACTCCCTCTATCCTTTAAAAATCCCGCCTTTATTTCTTGGAGGTAAGGCCTTCAACCCCAAAGAAATAAAGACGGCTTTGTATTGAAAAATTGCCACCCTCTAGCTTGGGTTATACAAATCGGCATCATGGTCAGATACCCAGTCAATCTGTTTCCAGCCCTTACCTGCCATCGTCTGGTTAATATCCAGCACCTCTATGGTTGGCTCTTGCCATTCTTTTTTACTCATGTCATCACCTCCCCTCCACGAGCGACGTATCTGTCTGACCGAATAGACCGGATCAATTAAATCCGCGTATAAAGCGGTACACAATCAGACTGTGCATCAGTAGTCGTATGTTGGGATCGGACGCCTGCTCCGGTCGCGGTTGACGAAACTTCGCCATAGCCGTTTTAATGACATCGATATTGAGAAATTCGGCGGCATGTAAATCATGGCACAGCAGTTGAAGCTCCCCCATAAACGTCTCCCAGCAAGGGAGCATACGATGCAGCCAATCCGCAGGCTGTACACCTCGCACACGCTGGTTTAACCTTACATCATCAGGCAAATAATCCAGCGTGGCTCCGCGAATGAGTGCGCGATCCTGACCCTTTTGTACGTATTGCTCAAAGGGCACCGACAGGCAAAAGCGGATCACCCGGCTGTCTCCGGTCGGATCACGTTCCCACAGTCCGTAACGCAGCGACAGTTTGGTCGCGACCATACCATTTTTGTTCGCAATCGCCAAATTCGTGAACTTCTCTTTTCTCGTCTGATCTGCATTCTTCATCCACCCGGTTCCACTCAAAGTCGGAATGTCCTCCACATTCATCCGCTTGGCAAACTCCGGGTGAATGAGCGAAGGAACCGGACTCCGATTACCGCCGCGTAACCAGGAACGAGAATCGAGCGAGGTCGCTTTTTTCAGCATCACAGGTAATAAATGGGATACTCGCCTTCCGGTCAGCTTGCTGTACTGCCACAATCCCTGAAAAGATTGCAGCCAGTGCAAACGACGAAGCTGACGGGCATAATAGTCCAGCGCAGGCCCCCATGAAATGGTAAAATTACCTCGCGCTCCGGTTAGCAGCACACCCACATTTTGTTCCTGTGCTTTTTCATAAAAGCCTCTGATCCAGAACGAATTTTCAAAATATTTATAGGGAGCTTCCATCAATTCCAGCCAGATATCCATTTCTGAAAATGGGCTCTTCCCCTCAAAATCGAGGTAATTTTCGTGAATGTTGCCCACATATCGAGCGGTGGATTGGATATAAGCCCGTTCATTCGCCAGTAATGTCGACGGTGTCCAATCCGTAAAATCCTGTACGGGCACATAGCTGTACGCATGAAGGGGCTTTTGCTGCAATCGCAGCGACGGCGCGGCAAAGCTGGCAACCGCACCGGAGTCCAGACCGCCACTCAAGGCCGCTCCCACGGCGCGATGCGTGCGCAATCTGGCATTCACCGCCTGTGAGAATACCTCGCGAAAAGCCTCGACGTACTCGCCGCCGGTTTTGAGTCGAAGCGGCTCCACATCATCCAATGAAGCATATTTATGGATGGTTGACTTCCCCTCCTCCATGGTGAACCAATGGGCGGGCGGGAGCTGGTCTATATGCTTATAAGCGGTAGACCCAATATCGACGGATTCCTGCATGGCGCGGATGGACAGAAATTCCGCCAGCCACGGCTCATGCAGTTCTTTTCGCAGGGAAGACAGCGCCAGAAGAGGGGCTACAACTGTACTGAACGCAAACCCTCGGTTATGCTGGTATGTATACAGCGTACGGCTTCCTGCCATATCACGAGCGCCATATAACCTATGCAGCCCGGCATCCCAAATGACAAAGGCAAAATCGCCTATCAGATAGCGAGCCGCGTCGAGCGTCCATTTGTCGTATGCCAGCAAAATCAACTCGCTGTCCGTGATGTCTTGCCGCCGTTCCTGTTCCACCCCTAGCCGTTCAAACAGTTCGGAACGATTGTCAATAATCGCATCCGCCGTGATCGCCAGCTTCCGTTCCTCGTCATTGAAAGGAAGACGTTCATGGACGGATTCCGGTGTCACATGCTGGGCGTGGCAGCCCAAAAATATGGAGCCCTCACACCAGGCGCATACACGGTCGGCAGGATATTTTCGCAGAGCTTGCATCATTTTACCGCCTTCTTCGGTGCATACAGACTCATGCCCGAAGCTGTATATTCCGGCAATCGCACTCACGTTTTCCCCCCTTTTTCTTTTTCCATACCCGATAACGCTACAGACGCCCAGCGACCCAGCTGACGAGCAAAGGGGATACGAGATCGGAGTCGTTGATTTCTGCGTTGGTAGGTTTGGAGCTGTGCGATCAGACGATTCCGCTCTTCATAGCTATGTGCCAGCCTGTTTTCCAGCGATTGGAGCCGTCTATCATTCACAACCTGTACAGCATCATTCTGTCGAGAATCTTGAAGCACAGGATGCTGTCCTGCTTTTATTATAAATCCCCTGTTATCCGCATCCTGCTTTTCCAGCATCCGATAAGCGTTCTTCCACTCAAAGCCGCTTTGTTGGAGAAACTGGCTCTTACGCCGACTTAGTAGCTCCACATCGGCTTCCTCTTCAAACCTTACCCCGGTGATTTGCTCGGCCTGCTCCAGTGCTTCCCCGTAGCCAAGTTGTGTAAACATACGAGCTCCGATGCTTCTGCAATACAGCTCGATTTCCTTTTTGTTCAGCAGATGTTGCCAGCTATGTACCGAGTCCAGATGGGTCTGCTCATGCTCCCCCACGAACGGATCACCCGCTCCCATGCTGTAAAACAAACTGGATTTAGGCGTATCCGCAAAATCCCCGTATTTTTCTATGCCCGGTTCATAATCGACACCCAGAAAATCGCACAGCCTCCCGATCTCCACCGCTGGATTAGCTACAAGTTGTTCATATACAAGCGGGTATGCAAGCGGATGCGGTGTGGCAAAATAATGTGCGTAACGGAACAAACCAACCGTAATATCCGTCATTTTCATATTAAAATGCGGGCTCTTCAGCTCCTCCAACAGATGAAAGCGTTCGCCGCGCATCTGATTAACTTTTTTGAATGAAGCAGCGATAGATAAAGGATTACGGATAAGCCACACCCTGCGGGCTGCCGGGAAAAGGCGGTCTATAAATTCCAGCACCGTATAGTAACGCGGGGATTTGTCGATAACCATATTTGCGTTAGTCCCTTCGAGCAGACCGTTATAGATTTCAAGTGCATACGACCGGGAAGCCTGCTCCAATACATGAGGAGGAACCATACCGTTAAAAAATTGCCGGATGATTCCGGTTCCTCCATAGGGACGTGTTTGCGATTGGGGAAGATCATACAGACTGAGCAGGAACCACATTTCCTGCGTGGCAAACAAGCGGGAGTGGTTTTGCAAAATGGTGGTCACTAGCGAGCTTCCACTTCGGGGGACACTAAGCAGGAAAACCAGTCCCTCGCCTTGCTTATCAATCAAGGAAACTCCTCCTCTACCTCTGCTCAAGACATTTTAATAGATACATTTCGTATTTTATTATAAATTTATGATACATAATGTATCTTGTCAATCCCTTTGACGGATAATTTCTGTACATGACGCTCATGTTAATCCATAACTACATCTACAGGTACATCATTCCGTCTGCTTCGTTTCCATATAAATATTTTTTTGAGTTCAGCTTATAGAAGGTTAAAAGAAGGAGCGTAGCGCTATGGGACAAGCTATTAAAGGCATCATTACCATCGAAGGTCTGGAAATTCCTATCACCAACCCGGATAAACCTCTATGGCCCGAAGCTGGCGTCACTAAAGCGATGTATCTTCGAAAGCTTGCGGTGCTGGCCCCTTTTCTGCTCAAATATAGCCACAACCGTTTGCTGACCGTCATCCGTTGGCCACACGGCATTCACGGGGATTTTTTTTACCAGAAAAATACCCCGCAGCCTCGTCCGGACTATATCGAGACTTTCCTGCATGATGGCATTGAATATATGGTGCTCGGCACGCTGGCACAATTGTTATGGCTCGGTAATCAGGCGGCGCTGGAATTTCACCCATCGCTTCATCCAGTTGGAAGCACGCTGCCCTGTGAATGGATGATTGACCTTGATCCGTCCAGAGAAGTGGAGCCACGCATTATGGAAGCTGCATCCATCGTCGGTGAAGTACTGGCTTCGCTTGGTTTGGAATCCGTACCCAAAACGTCCGGGGCTACGGGTGTACAAATTATCGTCCCGATCCGCACAGGCATAACCTTCGACGAGCTTCGCAGCATCGGTCTGCTGGTGGGACAGTTCGTGACCGAAAAGCACCCGCACCTGTTCACGCTGGAACGGTTAAAAAAGGATCGGGGAACCGCTATCTATTTTGACTATTTGCAGCATTACAAAGGAAAAACTCTGGCCGCTCCCTATACCCCGCGGGCACGCCCTGGCGCTACGGTATCCACCCCACTGACATGGGACGAGGTACGACAAAACGTATCGCCGCTTGACTATCATTTGCTGAATATTGAAGAACGGCTAAATCAGATGGGCGACTTGATCGCCAAGGTCCCTCCCCAGCCCATCGAGGATGTTCTAAAGCATATGCGCGCCAAGACTCATTCATCCTGATCACTACCTGTGCCTGAGAATATAAAAAAGGGGACGAACTCCACAGCCGTAAAATCGGCCGAGGAATTGTCCCCTTGCGCTAGTGTATTCCTTTTTTCTTAAAGCGTCCGCCCTTCACATCATGAATGTTACCAATTGCCACAAAGGCATGCGGGTCCCAATCTTCAACGATGTTCTTCAGCTTCGCTTCTTCCAGACGGGTGATGACGACGAAAATGACTTTCTTGCTTTCGCCTGTAAAGCCGCCCTCACCTTCCAGATAGGTTACGCCCCGTCCAAGACGGTCTGTCAGGGCATCCCCGATGTCGCGGTATTTTTCACTAATAATCCAGACCGATTTGGACTGATCCAGACCTTCGATGGTAATATCAATCATTTTCATCGCAATATAATAAGCAATCATGGAGTACAGGGCATTCGGCCAACCAAATACAAAGCCTGCGCTGCCCAGAATGAAGATGTTAACGAAAAGTACGATCTCACCGACCGAAAAAGGAGTTTTTTCACTGACGAGAATAGCTACGATCTCTGTTCCATCCAGCGAGCCGCCGGACCGGATAACGAGTCCTACCCCAACGCCGAGAATGACACCGCCAAAGATAGCGCCGAGCAGTGGTTCGCCAGGGGTCAACGCACTTACATTGTGAAGTAACGCGGTTCCGATGGACATTACGATAATGCCGAATAATGTGGATAAAGCGAAGGTTTTACCGATTTGCTTGTAGCCGATAACCAAAAAGGGAAGGTTCAACAGGGTCAGGAAAATACCGAGCGGGTAGCCAGTAATCTTGGAGGCCATAATGGAAATACCTGTGACCCCACCGTCGATAACGCCGTTAGGAACCAGGAATATTTCGAGGCCCACTGCCATAAGCGCCGCACCGAAAATAATCATGGCCGCACGCTGAAACAGGCGTTTTGCTTTATTTTTAGGATTGGCTGGAATTTTGCTGATCTTGGTCAACTCTCCGGTCACATCTGTGATCTCAGACAGATTTTGGACTTCCTTGCTCACTACACTCATATATAAATCCCCCCGTTACAGTATGGTATTATTGGACCGAAAAAGGGGCTGCGATCCGCAGTCCCCTTTTTTTACCGCGATATTTATATGAATAGTATATCATAAAACTGTGATTTTGAGCAAAAAAGTTAGCAAAAAGCACATAAATCTCAATAAAGCGGGATTATATTGATAAAAACGGCGAAAACCGCCTTTAAAGGAGCGGAGAGAGCATGCGAGCCAGAATTTCAGCTGTTTTCTGTAATCGTGGTCGCCTGCGGAACACCTTTAAATCGATGTGCGAGGAGTTGGACAGGTCCTCTTCAAAATCGGCCGAAAGGTGTTTCAGCGCTGACCGGGCAAAGAGTACAGCCGTCAACTCAAAATTATAGAAAAAGCTGCGCATGTCCATATTGGCGGTCCCGACCGAGCCGAGCAAATCATCCACAATGATGACTTTAGCGTGAATAAATCCTTTACGGTATTGATAGAACTTCACGCCCGCCTCCAGCAGCTCCTGCACATAGGACAGGGACGCCAGATGCACCAGCTTTGAATCCGATTGGTATGGAATAATAATTCGCACATCTACGCCGCTGACCGCCGCCAGCTTGAGCGCCTGATAAATCCCCGGATCAGGAATAAAATACGGGGTGGTAATCCAGATTCGCTTCTTGGCAACCGCCAGCGCACCAAAGCACATTTCCTGAATCGTATCCCATACCCGATCGGGACCGCTGCTCAAAATCTGTACTTCCTCATCTCCTTCACAGGTATGGGGCGGAAATAAATTCTCATCCATCATCCGTTCCCCGGAGGCCAGCTTCCAGTCGCTCAAAAAAGCATTTTGCAGAAAATAGACGCTATCTCCTTCAATCTGCAAATGCGTATCCCGCCAAAATCCCACCTTGGGGTATTTACCGAGGTAATCGTCGCCCACATTGATTCCTCCAACAAACCCAATCAGTCCGTCCACCACTACGATTTTACGGTGGTTACGGTAGTTAATCCGGCGATCCAGCGTCGCGAAAAACGGGGGCAGAAAATAATGAAACTCTACACCTGCCTCACTACAGGCACGAATAAAAGAATAGGGCAGATTGTAGCTCCCCACACCGTCCACAACGAATCGAACTTTCACACCCTCACGCGCCTTGCGGATCATGACCTCCTGAAACTGGGTACCGATGTCGTCCGCCCGAAATATATAAAACTCCACATGGATATGATGCTGCGCCCGTTCCATCGCTGTCAGCATCGCCTCGAAGGTCTCCTTCCCATTCGTTAGCACACGTGTGCGATTGCAGCCGGTCAACGGATTTTCCGACATACGGATTAGCTGGTTAAAGAGACGCTCCTGGTGCTTGAAATGAGGATTATGCATTTGTTCCACATTCTCAATCACCCTTGATTGTGACCACAGACGCTCGCGGAATTCACGAAACAGCTGTGAACCTCCTTTTCGCACCATTTTGCGCTTCTTATAATCCTGTGCAACAAAGTAGTACACGACAAAACCAATGAGCGGGAAGCAGAACAAAATAAATAGCCAGGCTACCGCCTTGGACGGCTTGCGAAATTCAAATAGCAAAATCGTCCCGGTCTGAAAGATAAAAACAATTAAAACCAACAGTAACCACAGCATGTTTAAGCCTCCTTATATATCTATGTTTTATACCAAGCTCCAATTTTTTTGGCATGTTTGCCCCTTAAGCTGAATAGATAGTAACCAAGCACTATAGGAGCGATGTCCGGAAAGGAGCGATTATGAAAAAAGGAAGCCTAAATCGCCGGATGACCTTACTCGTCATTCGAGATGCACAGCAACCACCCAAGCAGCTACAATGCTCTACAGCCGCTGTCATTCTCGTCCCGACCCTTGTGATCGCGTCCATCTCTACACTCGTGATCGGGCTGCAAATCCGTTCTTCCCATATTATCTCCCAAATGGAAACGAATCTTGCTGTCCAGAGCTTGCAGATGGAGGTTACGGTAGCGGACAAGGATGCGGCAATCGGGCGACTGCGCCGCGAAGTCATGGAGCTGACGAATCAGGCCACCAGTATTCGCGAACGCCTCCAGCGTGTAACGGAACTGGAGCAGCAAATGCAGCAATTTATCCGTAAATACGGAAAGTCCTCTGCCACCAGTAGCAACAAAGCGTCCATGACCCCACTCTCCTGGGATGCCTCCGGCTATACCGGGGGCGAATTGATTACAGTACATGAAAATACAGCCATGCTTACTCGTCAAGCCATGGATGATTTTCAGGAAATCGAATCCCTGCTGGACACGGTAGAACGCACGGTTCCCCGCTCTATTCAGCAGGCGAACGCCGTACAGCAGAACCTTGAGCAGAAGCAAGCCGCACAGTTGCTCCAGACCCGCAGACTGGAGCTTGCCGAACAGGGCAAGCCTTCGGCCTGGCCTGTCAGTTCACGCCGGATGACCTCCAGCTTCGGCTATCGCAGCGATCCGTTTACGGGCAAGTCGGCTTTCCATTCGGGCATGGATATTGCCGGACAAACGGGTGATCCCGTCTATGCCGCAGGAGCGGGCACCGTGCTGGAGGCTGCCTCCAGCGGGGCGCGTGGCAAGTGTATTATCATCCAGCATCCTGACGGGCTTCAGAGCTGGTATATGCACCTGAGCGGTATGCAGGTGACTCCGGGAGATCGTGTCCGTAAAGGACAGACCATCGGCCTTCTGGGAAGTACGGGAAGAAGCACGGGGCCTCATCTTCATTTTCAGATCGTCAAGCATAGTCAGCCTGTCGATCCGTTACTGTATGTACAATAAAGGATTGGAGGAAAACAACATGTTCAAGGACTCCAAAAAAAAACTGTCTGCTCCTGCGACCGATACACTGCTGGCTAACGGCACCAGCTTTGAAGGTACGATTGAGGCTGAGGCCAATATTCGAATTGATGGCCATTTTCAGGGCGATATCCGCAGCACTCGCGCCGTCGTGATCGGGGAATCTGCTGTCGTGCGTTCGGATATCATCGCACGAGACGTCATCCTTGCCGGCAAGGTATTCGGCAGCATCACCACAGAGGGACGGCTGACGATCACGCCTTCGGGCGAACTGTACGGCAAGGTAGCCGCCGCCGCGCTGGTCATCTCCGAAGGCGGCGTACTGGACGGTACGAGTCAGATGATCCGAACGGAAGACACAGAACCGTCTGCTTCAACTGACGATTCTGATCTTGAAACACAATCCGGTACTCGCAAAGACAGGGATACCAGTCAAGCAGCCCTGCAATCAGAGACGGGATAATTCCATTTACTCCATCCTATTCTTCAGCATGTTGCACTTGTCTCAAATTGATTATGCCGCCATTGGCTCAATGGTACAACCAGCAAGCTGACCAGGATACGATGGGATTGAATATAAAAGTTTCTCTCTACCTCTTTAAACGCAAACCGACACTACTGATTGATTCTTGCTGAAAATAGGTTGCAATATACCCCGGCACGCAGAATCTTTAGCGGTAATTGTATAAATACAGCGCCAAAACAGCGCAAAAAGGACGTGCAAATGGGTAGCCATTTAACACGTCCTTTTTGCTGCTTTCAGGATATGGTAAAATCCTCATGTTATAAAAATCAGCTCGAATCAAATAATCGGGTTTAGGTTGAAACATCCCGTTTTACAAAAACCACCCAGGCAATTGCGATAAAAACTACATAATAGGCGGCCAACACGGTGAGCGAAAAGGTCAGACCAGAACTTACCGTACCCAGAGGCATATCGAGATATTTTTTCAGGTCCATATGCGTAAACAGCACGTATTTGGTCCATTCATAGCGGTCTGTACTAAACAAACCGATTGAATTATAGATCGTTTTGGTGAACATCATGAACAGAGACAGGCCGATCGCCAACGCGCTGGAACGAAAAACAGCGGACAGCATAAAAGCAAAGGCCATAGTCACAAATAGAGCGATATAGCTGTACAAGAAATTCAGTGTTACATAAGATATCGGATCACTGAACGGTGAAATTGAACCAGCTGGTGCATCTTTGGATAACATCAACCAAGAGGACAGCGTAACCATCGCTATTAAAATGAACGTTCCGAGAAGACTGAACAAAATGACCGATATATATTTGGACAACAGAATTTTGCTGCGGGTCCAGGGGCGGATAAGCAGCAGCTTGATGGTTCCCCATGTAAATTCACCCGCCACCGAATCAGCCGCTACAATGACTGTAAAGGTCGTATTGAGAAAAAATGTAAACATCGCCGTCAATACGATACCATCCCACACACTGACCTGATCGGAAACAAGGGCAATCAGCATCGGAATCACAGCCGTAATGACCGCCAGTAGCCCTAGCATAATCCACGTACGTACACGCAAGTAAATTTTAAGATTTTCGTTATGTACCAGCTTGAAGAAGTCAGCCAATGGACCCGCCTCCCGTCACTTCCAAAAATTGATCTTCCAACGTACGGGCCACCGGGCGAATCGCATATACCTTGACTCCGTTTGCAGCCAGAAGGCTGTTCATCTCTGCTATTTGCTCCCGTTCCAGATGCAGCAGCAGTTGGTTGCCTTCGATGCGCCCTGCACCGGCAAGCGCATAGGCTTGCTGGGCATCATTCACTTCAAAAGCCATTTCCGCCGTTTGCGGTTCTCCACCTGTGCTCTTCAACTGCTTGATGTCAATCAGCCGTCCGCTTTGGATAATGGCGACACGGTCGCACATCAGCTCCATTTCGGACAACAAATGACTCGATACGAATACTGTAATTCCCTCGCTCCGGCTCAACTGCCGCAAATAATCCCGCAGTTCGCGGATACCCTGCGGGTCTAATCCGTTGGTCGGCTCGTCCAGCACAAGCAGCTTCGGCCGATGCAAGATCGCCTGTGCTACCCCGAGTCTCTGCCGCATTCCGAGCGAGTAGGTTTTGACTTTATCGTGAATCCGGTTTCCGAGTCCTACCAAGCGGATCGCCTCATCCATGCGCTCCCTGGTCACCCCCGGTGACATTCTCGCAAAATGCTGCAAATTTTGATAGCCGGTCAGAAACTTGTACATTTCCGGGTTCTCGACAATCGCACCGACGTGGGAAACTGCCTTTTCAAAATCGGTTTTGATGCTGTCTCCACAAATATGGATATCGCCTTTGCTGATCGAAATCAAGCCAACCATCATACGGATGGTGGTTGTTTTTCCCGCACCGTTCGGTCCGAGGAAACCAAATACCTGCCCCGCTGGAACCTCCAGCGTCAGATCGTCCACAATCGCTTTTGAGGAAATGATTTTACTCACACCCTCCATACGTATGACGGGAAGCTGTCCTGTCACTTGCTGCATCTTATGAAACTCCTTCCATCCGGAGTGAAGCTCTTTTCTATTTTGCTGTTCATTTCCGGTTTTGGAAGTATTGTACCATATTTAACCTATTGGAAACACCGTGCCTATCTATTCCTTATCCTCATATATCCAGAGCACCCGCCACTCTTCACCTTCCTGCGTCACATAACAAGGCTGTACGATATCAAAAGCGCCGAACCGGGTCTTGTAATGCTGGGTAACCGTAATGCGATACGCCTTTCCCAGCTCGTCCCCACTCTGCTCTGTGCGAATATCATATTCAGCCTGCGGCTCGCTCAGCTCGAACGTGAACGTATCTATCCCCATATCCTGCATAAACACGTGCGCCCGCTGCTGGACATACGTGGATTTTTCAAATCTCTTCTTCATTTGTGAATGAAAAATCTCCCAGGAGCCTCCGAAATTACCTGCTTGCTCCATCGTATAGAACTTATTCAGCGCTTCTAGCACCTGATCGCTTTCACCCGTAGACATCACCCCGCGCAGACCCAGCCACAGTAGCCATAACAGCCCACATATCAATGCAAAATAAAGCAGCTTGCGGACGAACGCGGAAGCCGCTCTTCTTCTGAACAGCACAAATCGCCCCTCCCCTCAGTTGCACATTCTACTGAATACTACAGATGTATGTGGGACAAGTCTGGTTTAGAAGAGAATAGAAGAGAATAACGGGTGACCTCCTTACAAGCCACCCGATTGCATTAGACCAATCTAAGGTGATATGGACGTGGTAAGCAAATGCTTCTCCATCAGTCCACGGATACGCTGGCGCTCCTGATCATCCACGATGTAATAATACACTCCGTTGATTTTGGTTCCATGGCCCTTCAACTCAACCATATCCGTCTGCCGTAAAGACGGGCCGATCCGGGTCAGGAAGGTCGTCATATCATCAAAGGTAATATCTGTACGGATCTGCTCCCCCGCTGCCTGCAATATCGGTTTTACCTTTAACAGCCCTTCCTTGCTGATCACCTGTGCGGCAATTTGCTTGAGCAGTTCCCGCTGACGGGCATTTCTCCCGAGATCCCCACGCGGATCATCAAAACGCATCCGGGCATAGGCCAACGCCTCAGTTCCGTTCAGTTTCAAGCTGCCCTGTGTAAAATGATGTCCTTCATATTGAAAATCGTGCGGATTGTTAACCGCGACTCCCCCCAAAAGGTCTACCATTTTCGCAAACCCTTCCATGTTCATTTGCACATAGTAATCCATCGGATGATTCAAGAAATGCTCTACCGTACGAATCGACATGTCCACCCCGCCAAAGGCAAAGGCATGATTGATTTTATCCTCACGTCCCCTGCCGATCAGCTCCGTTCGCGTATCACGCGGGATGTTGAACATCAACACAGTGCCTTCGGCGGGATTAACGGACAGGACGATCATCGTATCCGAACGCCCCCGATCATGGGGACGCTGGTCCACCCCCAACACAAGCACGGTGAACGGCTTGAATTGGGATATGGCCGCCGGATTGGGTGTACCCGATCCATTGCTTGTTACTGCCGGGCGTCCCGCTCCGCCTGTTGCAAGGGTAGAAATCGCGGCGGGCTGCACGATACTCCGCGGATGGTACATGGCATTTGCCGCCGTTTGAACGGAATGATATACATAAGCGGTGTAAGCACCAGCACCTACCATCAATAATGCAGCGGCCGCTAATGTCATTTTCAGCCATCGTTTCATACAGAGCCTCCCCTTTACGGGTTCATGACAGACCGATAACGATCCATATCCATATTGTTCATCTGCGGTCTGCCGACAGAGTAGTATGCAAAGGCGGACTGTCTGATTTGCTGCTCACTGTACACATTGCGTCCGTCGATCATAATGGGATGCTTCATAAGCTCGTTCAGCTCACCCAGCCCCACCTCACCAAATTCCTCCCATTCCGTCAGCAGACACAGCGCGTCGCATCCTTCTGCCGCTTCCCGTGCGCTATCCGCCCATGTCACTTCCGAACTGTCCAGCAATCTGCGGAAGTTGGCGGTAGCGACCGGGTCATACGCGCGAATTTGCGCCCCCGCCTCCAGAAGCGACTGCATAATATCCAGTGCCGGGGCATCTCTTACGTCGTCTGTATTAGGCTTGAACGCCAGCCCCCATATGCCAATCGTGGCACCTTCCAGATCACCCAGCGCTTCTTCCAGCTTGCGAATTACATTAAAGCGCTGCCCCTGATTCACTTCCACCACGGATTTTAGCAGCTTGAATTCGTAGTCCACGTTGCCCGCAATCTGGATTAATGCCTGTGTATCCTTGGGAAAGCAAGATCCGCCATAGCCGATGCCTGCGGACAGAAAAGAGGAACCGATCCGCTGATCCAGCCCCATGCCGTGTGCCACACGTGTAACGTCTGCGCCCACTTTTTCACAAATATTCGCAATCTCATTAATAAACGAAATTTTAGTCGCCAAAAAAGCGTTCGACGCATACTTGATCATCTCCGCCGAACGGATATCTGTGGTCAAAATATTTGTCGTCAGCGGCTCATGTAGCGTACACAGCACAGCGGCGACATGAGGGTCGGATGCCCCGATCACGATACGGTCCGGCTGGAGCGTATCTGCTACCGCCGAGCCTTCGCGTAAAAACTCAGGAACCGAAGCCACGCCAAAAGAGTAGTTCGTGCGACTTGCGATCAGGCTTTGAATACGCTCATTGGTTCCGACAGGCACTGTGCTTTTGGTGACAATTACTTTGTAGCCGTTCATGGCGTCTGCCACTTGGCGTGCGGCTCCTTCAATATAGGACAAGTTCGCTTCCCCGCCCGGCAACGAAGGCGTACCGACCGCCAAAATAACAATCTCCGCTCCCTCTACCGCAGATGTGGTATCTGTTGTAAAGGTCAGGCGGCCCTGCTCGACATTATCCTGGATCAAGCCTTTTAAGCCCGGCTCATAAATCGGTACTTTTCCTTCATGAAGCTGACTAATTTTGTCCTCATTCTGGTCAACACAGACGACCGTATTCCCGAGCGCGGCAAAACAGACTCCCGATACCAGTCCGACATACCCTGCACCAATTACACATAGCTTCAAAGCGGCTCCCCCTTTTACATACTGTCTCGCTGAATTACGCTTTTACCAGCTTCACTTCTCTACGCCTCTCCCTGAATGCCGATTATGATGGAGCGTAAGCCGTTTATTCCGCCGGTAGGATTTGAGAAATCGGTATACATACACCGGATTGTTATAGGCATATCTCTTCCATAACCGTTTCGGCTCGCTGACCAGGCGGTACAGCCACTCCAGCCCCAGCCTTTGTATCATTAGCGGCGGTCTGCGAACCTTTCCGGTGATATAGTCAAAGGCCGCTCCTACACCAATCATCACGCCACGGATGCGGTCTTTGTTACGATACATCCATATTTCCTGCTTCGGACAGCCCAAGCTGACGAAGATGATATGCGCACCTGACGCATTAACGTCATGAATAATCTGCTCCTCCTCATCGGGCCGAAGCTCCCGAAATGGAGGCGAAAAGCCACCCGCAATGCGGATTCCTGGGTAGTCCTGCTCCACTCTTTCCTTCAAGCTGTCCAGCGTATCCGGCGTGCTGCCGTAAAAATAAATACTTAATCCTGTCTGCGGCGCGCGTTCGCACAGCTTGAGCATCAGACTGGGGCCGTCCACCCGGTCCTGACGCTCAAAACCGTACAGCTTGAGCGCCCATACCAGCGGCATACCATCCGGGGTACACAAATCTGCACGCGCAAGTGCTTCATTGAACTCGGATTGATTTCCGGCTGTAACAATGGAATGCGTGTTGCAGATACATACATAGCTGTCCTTGCGTCCGACTGCCCATTGCTCCACCGTGTGTACTGTTTCCTGAAACGTAAGCGCCGCAATATCTGCGTCCGCAATCCTTCCGATTCTATACTGGGGCAGCTGCTTCATAATCACGCTCCTCTATCGCCTCGCTGTATATGGCCATCAGTTGCTCGTAATTCACTTCTTCCGTGTAGCGTGCAGCATATATTTCCGATACCTTCTGCCTCATAGCTGGATAGTTTTCATAGGCTGTCGCACGACCGATTACGGCACTTATATGCTCCATATCATCATGTTGAAAATGGAACCCGCTCACTCCATCCTCCACCACTTCCTCCAGCGCCCCGATTCGGCTGCACAACACCGGGGTTCCCACGGAATAGGACTCTACGATGGTCATGGGAAAGCCTTCATACCAAATGGAAGGGACCATGACATACATGGCCCGGCTCATGCAATCCAGCACTGTGTCTCCATCCTGCTTGCCGAGAAAACGAATGTCCTCCTGCGGATAAGCGGCAGCCAGTTCAGCCTTTTCCGGGCCATCCCCGATGATGACCAGTCTCAAGCCGCCCCGATCCTCCACCTGTGTCCAGGCTTGCAGCAGATTCCGCACTCCTTTTTCAGCTGAGATCCGCCCCACAAACAACAAGTAACGATCATCCGGGTCATACACGGCTTCCACCTCTTTACGTTGGATAAAGTTTGGCTTTACCGCGATACGATCCTGTGGAATGCCACTTTCAGCAAATTTCTCCCGCGCAAACTCGGTTAGCGCAATATATCGGCTTACTTTGTGCTGCCATGTACCAATCAGATTGTTGAACTTGATCATCGCCGCCACCGGAATCGTCTGTAGCTGTGAGCCCCGGTAGCATCCGTGACGGATGGAATGCAGCAGCGTGCCATGCAGGCATTTTTCACAAACCTCATTCCCACGCATAAAGGTCGCCGCCGGGCAAATCAGCCTGTAATTATGCAGCGTCTGGACGACCGGAATCCCCAGCCGTTCACAGGCATGATAGACGGAAGGAGAAATAACCGGAAAAAAGTTATGCACATGCACCACATCCGGCTTCACCCGCAAAAGCAGCTTTTTGATTCTTTTGAACTCCGGCAGGGACCAAGCCGCCTCCACCGCCAGCTTTGCCATGTTAGCCAGCCCTTTGCTTTGGATGCTGTCGTTATGCACATAATAATGTTCCGTCTCTATCCCTCTGGAGCGCAGCATAGCCAATTCCTGCTCAACAACCTTGTCTTCTCCCCCGCTTTGCTGATAAAAGTTGTGGATGACCAGCACCTTGCCCACCGTTTTTTGGTTATATTCACGTCGATGGACATGGCTTGCTGTAGCCGATAATGGTGATGATATGTCGGACTGAGGGGCCTCTCCCTGAACTTGATGATGGCCTAGGCTTGGAGCCTGTGGACGCACTGGAGGCCCTGTCTGTATGTTGATCTGTTTGCTCACGTGGCGGTCCCTCGTTCCTGCGTAGATTGCATGGGATGGTGCATAAGCTGCATCGGTTGTATCCGTGAGTGACTTAGCATTTCTTCCGCAATACGATCCCACGACATACGCTCGACTGTAAGAAATGCCTGCTCCGCCATACTTTGTCTCAGCTCAGCATTGTCCAGCAATTCAGAGACTCGACTCACCCATTCCTCCTCTGAAAAGCTTCTCAGGATCACTCCGCTCACCCCGTCCTCGATCAAGGTAACCGAGCCGCCATTTACCGAAGAGATAATCGGGACGCGAAACAGCATACTTTCCAGCAGCACCATACCGAAAATATCGTAATGAGTCGGAAACAGCATCGCATCCGCTGCTCCGTAAATTTGCCACAGATGCCGCTGCTCCACTCTTGGAAAATGCAAAATACTGTCTGTCAGCCCAAGCTCATGGGCAAAGGCCCAATAGCGGTCCGTATCCGCTTTACGCCCATCCCCGACGATTAACAAAAGGCAACTGGGATGCTTTTGAAGTACCTTTTTGAACACGCCTAGCATAAAACGTATATTTCTCCGCTCCTCCAGCACGCCGACATACAGTAGCACGGGACGGCCCCCGAGCCGCCTCAGCTCACCTGCGACCTCACGGTTTTCCTCACGACCTTCACTTTTGTCGTTGCCGCTGTTGTCATTGTTGTCATTATTGAACTTTCCCTCGACTTTGCTCCGGTCCAGTCCGACCCCGATGGTGACGACGTTGTGAAAGCCTTTATCCTCCAGATAGCGCTTGGCAAGATCGGATTTGACAAAGGTACAGCGTAGAGACTTTGCCACCTTCGGCAGTAGCAGGGTATCGTACAATCTTCGGATCAGCGCATGTGTGTTATCGCGGTACGGACCGTGATACAGCACCAGCTTTTCGGGACATTTGCGGGAAAGCAGATAAGTCATGATCTGGTTGTATTCTGTGGAAATGACCAAATCATAAGCAGCCAAAAACGAATGATTGAGGACATCCCTGTAGATGCTGTTACTCAGGAACTTAAACCCGTGGAGCCAGATGATGCGCAATGTGCAGCCTTCGTGACGGTAAACCTGCTCCAGATGGGTTTCCTTGTGGTCGTTGTAGTAGACAATGTCGCAATCGAAGCCTTTCCGAACGAGTGCCTTGCCCAAACCGACTTCCTGCAAATTGTATGAGTCCCCGTTCACCTTGCTGGCAAAATTGCGAAGATACAATATTTTTTGAATCATCATTAGGCTCCTGCCATTTCATATTGGGTGAGTTATGGGAGGCGGAAAAAGGACGCTGCGCGTTCCATTTGATCTTCCGATCGCTGTTGCCACTGAATTTTTTTGATTATAGAAACTTAATAAGGTTAAAATTCAGTGGCAAAGGCGAACGCTATCGCTTCTTCAGATTCAAATGGACCGCTTCGCTGCTAACCGCCGTGTCCATAAAGTCACCCTAATTTAAAAAAGGGAACTTGGGGCATGAAGTGCCCCGCCGCGCGGGTTACGCGGGCGAATGCACGCCCAGCACGATATGGAGATAGGAGCTGTTGGGCGGGTGCCATGTTGTCAGACTGTTCCCTGCCTGACTTTATTACGGCAAGCCGTTGCCAGTCTGAGTTAATGCTGGCAGACAGCACTCCAGCATCAAAGCCAACACAGTGCTCCGTCATCGCGCCCTAGCCCACGGGTCGTTATCCTGCGCCGGGATGCATGCCCGGCGTGAAGTTCGCGGCGATAGAGCGAAGCTATCGCCGTGATGCTCTACCTCCCCCACCCTATGGGCAGGGGGAACTTCCTTTTGGCGGCGGCGAGATGTAGCGGAGGGTAGGATTTGAATCTGTAGAAGCGGCAGCGTTCGCCTTTGACGTGGGATTCCGCCCCCTATAGGGGCTTATTCATTCAGGGAATCCCACGTCAACAGCGATCGGAAGATCAAATCCTTCCTGAAGCGGCCTCCCCCCTCCAAATCGAATGCTCCCCCTGCCGCTGCTTTTCTTCCATCATCTGCATATTAAAATGGTCTGCTCCTTTAAGCTGGGCAGCCGCCATATCCGCCACCAATGTCACGCTCGACTCCATCGGGACAAAACGATATTTGTAGGCCGTAAGCCGATGGTCCGTTTCATGAAATAAAATATCCTGCGCGTAGTTGCCCCAACGATCCTTGGGCATCAAGTCAATCGTCATGCCGGCATGTGCGGAGGGCAGCAGCATATTGGACCCGTGAATGCCGATCACTAATCGGCTGGCTGCATACACCTCGCATACCCGTAGCTCACTTTCCCGGTCGAAGCGTGCGACACGTTCGTCGGTAATCCATGCCGGGAAGTTCCCGGTGCGACCCAATCCGGCAACCGTAAAACGGTAATCCGGAAAGGACTCCTGCAGCCTGCGGAACAACCGAATAATTTTGCGGCGCTGATGATAAATCAGCGGTTTAAGCCAACGTTTGAGCTGCGGAAATTTCTGCACTGCCCGTGCTATATGATGGCTGCCGCTCCACAAGCGGTCTTCCCTCCATACAAAGGTAATGCGCGGCTCCGACTCACGTCCCTCCTCATAACGCGGGACACCCGTAAACTGCTCAATATCGAACTGGCTAGGGTGTGAATACGCCGGACTGACATAGACCTCATCAAAACGTACCAGTTCCTCTATCATCCGATGATGCAGCACCGGATAAAAGTTGCGGGCCTTGCTGAACGGCACATCGACTGTCCAGATTTCAGCCACACATGCGGGAACCATCCACTCCAGCGATTTTTGCACAATAACGACGATGCCCAGCTCCGGCGATTGTTCGTATTCCCGCTGCACATTCAGCAGCTTAAGCAAAGCGTGACCATACAAATAATCAATCGTATTGACGATGATGACGCGCCCAAAGGCTTTCATTTGATGCACAGTCATGCCAACCGCCAAATCATAGGAAGGACTTAGCAACGCTTGCCGCAAGGGCTCTCCGAGCCATTTTCTCGATTTCGCATCTCCGGTTAGTGTATAGTTAGGCATTTCTACTCGATAGGGTGAATACGTCGCATGACCGACCCGCATATCCTCGATATATTCACGTCCACAGCCCTCACACCAAGTGCTGATACATACATGAATTCCCTGCCACAGCACCTCTCCGCCCCGTACCTTACCTCCACAATGCGGACATTGTCCCTCATGCTGAACAAACGGTTTAATGGGTATCATGATTGTTCTCTCCAACTTTCGGTACTGTAATATGAACACGCCAGAAGGTCAGGATCGACTTCATCATCCAGCCCAAATTGGCTTTGACTTCCTTAAACAGCAAATCCAATAGAAATACAGATATCGTAAAAGACAAGATGGTCGCCACCAACGAGCCTCGAACACCAAGTAACGGGATAAGCGCATAATTTAAAGCTACGTTCGTCACCGCGCCCACGATCGAGGTTAGAAGTGTATATTTGAACAAATTTTCATTTGTGATAAACAAGCTTTTGGCAACACTGAAATTGGTGAAAAACAGACGAATCGCAAACAGCGACAGCAACGAGCCTGCCTCGGTAAATTCCCGCCCATACAGCACGACCACCACCCATTGGGACAGAAAAAATAATGGGATTGAGGTCACAAGAAAGCAGATAAACATCAGCCGATACACATTGGACAACGTCTGTCTGTATTCGTCGCTCCCTTTCATCTTGGAACGGGTCACCACCGGGGCATATGCCGTGGTAAGAACGACCGGGATGAAGCCCAGCACTTCAATGAGACGGAGTGCAACAGAGTATTGCCCTACCGCCGCATCCCCCAGCATCTCGCCGATAATGACCTGGTCGATCCGTGCCTGTACATATACAGCGGAGGATGACAAAATAAGCGGCCAACTGTGATTCATGATCCGTTGTGCTGTGGTTAGGCTGAACGTCCACTTGTGCATGCGCCGTCCTTCCTTACGGAAGAAATACAGCAGAATCAGACTTCCCAGCAGAAACTCGCCATGAGCGCACAGCGCCACCACCCAGATTGGGACACCGGACAGCAATAAAATGATTTTAACGGTAGAGCTGAGGACAAAGGCTGTGTTCTTGGCGATGACGGTGTATTTGGACAGCATTTGCGCCCGGAACCAGTAGTCGATGATATCAAACAACTGAAACACCGAGGCCGTTGCCAAGATCAGATTGATCAACCGTACGGAACTATCCTCCGGCCTGAGCAGCGAAATGAAGGAGCATGACAAGACAATGGCTACCAAAGTACCCGCCAACTTCAGCAGAATCGCCGTACCCAATAACTCCTGCTCATCCTTGGGGTCCTTGACGAGATCGCGCACCAATATGGAATCAAAGCCAAGGGTCGTGAAAATCAGGAACATCCCGAAAAAAGATTCCGCATAATTCCACTTCCCCAGCTCCTCCGGTCCGAGCACTCTCGCCATGATAATGCTGACCGCCAGCCCAAACACCATGCGGATCATCTTGTCACCGAACAGCCAAGACGTATTCACTAGCAGACTTCTGCGCGGTTTGGCGCGATTTTTGACTAATGTCATAAGCTCTACTCCATCTTGAAAAATGGCCTTTCGCACGGCTCCATAGCATGCTGTTCTACCGATGCGACTACAATAATGTACAGCGAAGAGACCTCCCGGCCGGCGGGCGGTCCCTCCATGTCTTACACGACGACGGAAGCTTCGACCGCAGCCTGCCTTTTTACCCGCTCCAAGTCTGTATCCACCATCATATGAATGAGCTGTTCGAAGCCTACTTCCACTCGCCAGCCCAGCTTTTCCTTCGCTTTGGCGCAATCGCCGAGCAGTAGATCTACCTCGGCCGGACGGACGAACTGAGGATCAATGACGACATAATCCTCATAGTTCAGACCTACATGGGAAAAGGCAATTTGCAGCAGTTCGCGGACGGAATGCATTTCTCCCGTGGAAATGACGTAATCATCCGGTTGATCCTGCTGGAGCATCATCCACATTGCCTTAACGTAATCCCCTGCAAAGCCCCAGTCCCGCAGCGAATCCAGATTCCCCATGCGCAGCTCCTGCTGCAAACCCAGCTTGATACGGGCTACAGCGTCCGTCACTTTGCGTGTTACAAACTCCAGCCCGCGGCGGGGCGATTCATGATTGAACAAAATGCCTGAGCATGCAAACATATCAAAGCTTTCACGGTAATTCACCGTGATCCAATGACCGTACACTTTGGCGACACCGTAAGGGCTGCGCGGGTAAAATGGGGTCGTTTCTGTCTGCGGCGTCTCCAACACCTTGCCGAACATCTCGCTGCTCGACGCCTGATAAAAACGCGTGTCCGGCTTGGCAATCCGTACTGCCTCCAGCATATTGGTGACGGATAGCGCTGTAATCTGCCCAGTAGCCAAGGGCTGCGGCCATGAGGCCGCGACGAAGGATTGGGCAGCCAGGTTATAGACCTCATCCGGGTCAGACTGACGCACGGCTTCGATGAGCGAAGCCAGATCGGTCATATCGCCAGAAAGCCAATGAATGTCATTCTGGATATGTGCCACATTTTCAAAGTTCGGCGTACTGGTGCGTCTGCGTACCCCGTACACCTGATAATCTTTGGACAGCAGCAACTCGGCCAGATAAGATCCGTCCTGTCCGGTAATCCCTGTGATCAGCGCTTTTTTCATTCCTATTCCTCCACCGTTTTTTATTGTTCAACCAGATCCAGACCTTGAAATGCCTGATACACAGACCTTAATCCCTCTTCCAGTGAAATGCGCGCCGACCAGCCCAGCCCGGAAATCCGAGACACATCCACCAGTTTGCGCGGTGTGCCATCGGGAGCGGACGTGTTGAAGGTAATTTCTCCCTCATAACCGACTACTTCCTTCACCCGTTCAGCCAGCTCCCGGATGGAAATATCCTCCCCAACGCCGATGTTCACAATCTCATTTCCCTCATAGCTATTCATCAGGAACAGACAGGCTTCCGCCAAATCATCCGAATGAAGAAATTCACGGCGCGGTGTGCCGGAGCCCCATACTTCTACCGTCGGGGACTGATTCTGCTTGGCTTCGTGAAACTTGCGGATGAGCGCAGGCAGCACATGAGAGGTCTGGAGATCAAAATTGTCGCCTGGACCGTACAAATTCGTAGGCATCACTGAAATAAAACGGGTTCCATATTGACGGTTGTAGGACTGGCACATTTTAATCCCGGCGATTTTAGCAATAGCATAGGCTTCATTGGTAGGCTCCAGCTCACCTGTGAGCAGGTATTCCTCCCGCAGCGGCTGCGGGGCAAATTTGGGATAAATACAGGTGGACCCAAGGAATAGCAGCTTGCTTATATTCGTCCGGTATGCCGCGTCTATCACATTCGTCTGGATGAGCAGATTGTCACGGATAAAATCGGCCGGGTAATCGTTGTTCGCCAGAATCCCACCAACCTTGGCTGCTGCCAAAAATACATAGTCCACCGACTCCGTTTCGAAAAAGTGGTCTACAGCCTCCTTGTTGCGCAGATCCAGCTCGCTGCTTGTGCGGGTGATCAGGTTACGGTAGCCTGCTTTGCTCAATGCCCGAACAATGGCGGAACCCACCAGTCCGTTGTGCCCTGCTACATATATGTTGGAATGAAGATCCATGCTTTCCCCTACCCTTCCAGTTGGAGTGAATTTAATATGCATCGTTGGAGCCCAATAGGACCCTGAACGTTTTCAGCATGATGATGATATCCGTGCGCAAACTGCGCCTGGATATGTATTCCAGATCCAGCTCTACCATCTGGTTAAAGCTCAGATGATTACGACCACTGATCTGCCATAGGCCGGTACAGCCTGGTGTTACCGTCAGACGCAGCTTATCTCTTACCGTATAATCATCAACTTCTCTGGGCAGCGGGGGTCTGGGCCCTACCAGACTCATCTGCCCACGTAGTACATTCAACAGTTGCGGCAGCTCATCAATACTCGTTCTGCGGAGAAAGCGCCCAATACGGGTGATGCGTGGATCATCCCGCATTTTGAACATTGCACCTTCGATTTCATTTTCCAGCAGCAGCGTGGACAATCTGTCCTCGGCGTCGGACACCATGGAACGAAATTTGATCATGCGAAACGGCCGCTCATTTTTACCAATACGAACTTGATAAAATAACGCGCTTCCTCTCGGGTCCTCCAGCTTAATCAGCAAAATCACGAGCAGAAATACCGGGCACAGCACGATTAATCCAATGAACGACAGCATGATGTCCATATTTCGCTTCACGAACGGATATACGCTCAATCCTTGCCGGCGTTCAAGCCCATGAGCGGCCGAATACACTTCCACTGATGTACTCAAAGCTTCGGCCTCGTTCGAGTGGGAAGAAGACACTGCTCATCACCTCGATTTCCGATTGACTCAATTTTAGATTAATAAGTATTATTTATTCATTGTTAAAAGAATTTTATTGACTCCCATTTCCCTCCTTTCTGTTCATATCAGGTTACGTTCCTCCATGCCGCGCTCCGCACGAGTATCCGACCGTTTCACGTTGTTGAGCACCACGCCCAAAATACGTGCCTTTACTCTTTCCAAATTGGCTTTGGCTTTCTTAACGAGATCCTTTTTGACCTTCCCTGCCTGCACCACCAAAATCACTCCGTCACACATGGAGCTTATAATGAAGCCATCCGGAAAGGACAGCAACGGCGGAGTATCCATTAAAATCACATCATAATGCTCCTTCAGCTCAGCCATTAGAGCGTTCATTCTGCGGGAACTGAGCATTTCGGACGGATTCGGCGGAGTCGGTCCGGCTGTAATGGCATACAGATGATCGATCCCGGTTTCCTGAACCACTTCCTGCCATGGCTGCTGGTTGGCAAGGACACGCGTCAGACCCGTATGATTACGCAAGCCGAACATGTGGTGCAAGGAAGAGCGGCGCAAATCCATGTCCATCACCAGCACCTTTTTCCCCTCTTGCGCATACGTTACAGCCAAATTGCTAATGGTGACCGTCCTGCCTTCACCCGCCTGAGCTGATGCGACCATCATAACCTCAATCGGCTCATCTATAGAAGAAAACTGAATGTTCGTGCGAAGCATACGGTACTCCTCCGAAACAGGAGATTGGGCATGCAGGGATGTGACGAGCTGGTTATTGATTAATCGCGGCATATTGTCCATCACCTACCTGTTTGGGAGTTGTAGCTGAACCGTCGGAGCGTCTGTCTTCTTTTTTCATTTTCGTAATCAGGGACAGGGTAGGCAAGCCGAGTTCTTTTTCAACATCCTCTTCATTTTTAAAGGTATCGTCCAGCACTTCCAGCAAAAACGCCAAGCCTATACCCAGCAACAAGGAGGCGGAAAAAGCAATAAACATCTGTATAGCGGGATTACTGTTCACAGGAACAGCAGGTTCAGTCAGACTGGCTTCGCTTAGAATCGTGACGTTGTCCATTTTCATGATAGAGGGAATTTGTCGTTTGAATACTTTGGCTACCGCATTTACGGTTTTAACAGCCTTCGTATACGATAAATCACGGATTGTTAAATCCATGACCTGTGAATCACCTGCGGTGTTTACTCTTAGTTTTTGCGCCAGAGCTGACGGAGTGACCTTGAGATCGGGAAAGCTGGCGACCACCTGGTCCATAATTGCCGAGGACATCATAATTTGCTTATAGGAGTTCGTTAAGGCTATATTCGTTTGAACAACACTGTAATCGACGACACCCGCACGATCCGGCCTTGGCATCTGGTTGATAATAAGCTTCGCTGTCGCTTCATAAATCTGAGGGGTAAAATATACATTTTTCACGCCCACCACAGCACATACCAACAATACGATACCGCTAATCAACCATATTCTTTTTCGGATCATACGAATGTACTCTTTCAACTGCACAAGACCAGTCCTCTCTGATTGACTTGTTTTCGATGCAATGACGCTTGTACTGATCCTCTACATAGCATGACCCTATAATCTATAGTAAAATGTTGTATAATAGCGCATAGAAGGTCTAGCCAGCGAATAAGCACAAGTGCTAAACCATCGGTGGCCTCCCAGAGTATATGAACGACAACATAGGGTTAAAACTATAAAATATTGATACGTTATGTATCTTACATAACTAATTTATGATACAAAACGTATCCTGTCAAGTGTAAAATTGCTTTTTTTCTTTCTCAACCTTGCATTCAGGAGGAATATCAGATGAATTATGGCACCCGCATCGCTGAATTACGTGAATATAAGGGATTAAAACAAGAGGAACTAGCACAATCCCTCGGAATTACGCGGGCGGCTCTTTCTCACTATGAAAAAAACCGGCGCAAGCCAGATTTTGAGATACTGACCAAGCTTGCAGACATTTTCGGGGTATCCATTGATTACTTGGTAGGACGCACTAGCCGTCCGGCAGCAATTTTGGATTCAGATGTGAGGGAATTTGTGGACCAGCTGGAGCTGTCCGATGAAGATATCCTGCAACGTTTTAATTTGACCATTGATGGACGAACTTTGTCTGAGGAAGAAGCCAAGCGTTTTATCGCGTTTGTCCGCATGGAACGAATGATGGAATAAAGAAGGGTGGGAGCCGGTTCACTCCTATTTTAAGCAGTGCCGGCAACCGATATTTTACAAGCTCTTATCCTTTCGGTCCTTGGCTCCGTCAGCTTCGCTCTGTAGACAATGCGGCATCGTGATGCCACATTGAAGCAAAATATCCCGGATGTCCAAGTGGACGACAGGTTTATCTGCTTTCCGTTCGTTGTTTCGTAGAAGAGGCTTGTCCATCCCTGATTCTGTCTCCTTGTTCATTCGGCACTAACCTCACTTTATCATTCTTGGTCACCGGAAAGAGAATCCCCACAAACCATGTATGTATAGTTATGAGCAAAACTATTATATATGAAGACATACCTTCAATGTTGTCGTCTTATGGCGAGAAAATTAAAGGATTTTCGGATTTTCTTCTGAAATATACGCACAGAACTGCCAAATCAGAACTATTTACAGATAAAAAAGAACCTGTCAGGTCCTACTTTCTCCTGATAGGTTCTTTGGCATTCTATTTTCGGTTGCATGTAAGGTATTCTTCGACTCTGGTCCTACTCTGTATCTGTCCTGATTAAGCGACCTCGGCCGCGGGGGACACCTGGGTGCCCCCGGTCGCTCGGACTTTGTAAGCGTAGTGACTCCCGGCTTTCGCCGTGTGGTCCGTATACGTGCTTCCTGCTACTTCCGAGGCAATCACCTGATACGCCCCGTTTGTCCCGTCCGCACGCAGCACATCATAGGCGGATACGCCTTCTGCCTGAAGCCAATTGATCTTTACCGCGCCTTCCTGAACAGAGGCGGCCTTCACCTCTGTAGGGGCCGAAGCTGCGGTCTGATCTGTACTTTTCAGTTCCAGAATGTATTGCACCGACTCCCCGGGACCCAGCTTTTCTTCAAAATCAAGGGCAGGCGAAGCGTTGAGCCCGGATATGGAACGCTGTGCCTGGCTGTATGTAGAGCCAGCTCCGAAGCGTTCACCCGTGTACAAACCGGCTTTCGGCATCGTCACCCGTACACGGATCGTCTGTGCTGTGGATTCAAAATTCACCAGATTCACCAGCAATTTGCTGGAGGTGGCCCCACTGCCAGCCAGCGGTTTAAGTTTAGACGTATCCACTGCACGGACATAGACCATCTTATCCTTCGTTTCCTCCGGATTCAGTACCGTATAAGTTAATGGTTTCCCGTGTGTGGCATAGGCCAGACTCAAGCGTCTCATGATGTTTACACGGCTGTCCTGCCCTTGTCCGAACGGGTAAATTTCCGTATTCGCCGGATTGTGATTTTGCAGGTCAAAGCCGGTTTTAAACAGCGTGTAGTCCTTATAAAAAGCAGCATGCTGGATAAACATATCGGCAAAACCAATCTGCGAACGCATAATCCGGTCGAATGCCGCTGCTTGTGGCTGACTGGCCCCGTAATCAGGGTTGTCCCGATGCGTATCGTTCGTACCAAACTCCGTATTCAGCATCTTCTTCTCCAGCCCGTTGCTCGAACCACCGAAGGTTTTCAGATTTTGGACGAAGCTGCCTCCGCCCTCTTCATTATACGATTCGCCGTAGGCGTGCCCGTTAGTCAGGTCGGTGACATCCTCCAACTGTTTACGCTGTGCCGGGTCCCGCTCCCATCCATCCGGATCACCGCATTTCAGCGCACCCTCGGTTTGGTTTTTACATGCCTTGGTCGAATACGTCGGCCAGTATGCCCAGCCCGGCGCTACCGTTTTGAGATGTGGCGCCAATTGCTTACCTTCCGTATTCAACCACTTGGCTACGGCCAGATTAACTGCTTTCGAGCGGTTAAACAATCCCGGTTCATTATCCACTTCATAATATTGCAGGTATGAACCATATTTTTTTACATAATCGCGCAATTTCTGCTTGGCCGTCTCCGGCAGGGAGCCGTCTTTTTGCAGCTTGATATCGCCTGTATATAAATACAAAGCCGACGATTGCATATTGTACTGCTTCAGCGTTTGGTAGTAATCTCCCACGTCTGTGCATGCCTTGTTCACATTACTGGCGCATGTGACTCTCATGACATTGCCGCTATATGCAATTCCCAGCCATTTGAGAACATATGGTAAATGTTTAACTGCACCCTGATCATAATAAAATTCTTTATTGTTCACATTCGTCCCGGTCAGTATATATTTACCGTGTATCGGCTCGGTCGCAGGTGAAGCTAACGTCTCCAAGCTCAAGTCATCCCAAGTCCACCACACATTTTTATCTTCAGCAGAGGAGCAGTATAGGCAGCGTGCTGTCTTTAGCTTGAGTACGTTAACACCGCTTTGCAATTGCTCTTTGGGGATATACAGCTCATAGTTGTTTTTGAAATTATATGCACTGCCTGTGCCGGAAACCCCGGCAATCTGAATGATACCGGACAGCTGATGATTTGAAAATACAGCCATTTGGGGAACGGCTTTGCCCGCATCCAAAATCCGTACACGGAATATCATCCCGTTGGGAGGAACCTGATCCAGCTTGTACTGGAGTGACAGCTCAGGATTCATGGACGCATTTAAACCGGGAGGAATATCTCCACTGCTGAGCAATACCGGAGCCGTTGTACTCTCTGCTATGGACATCGCTGACGATGTTCCTTTAGCAGACGACTCGGTGGACGCCGCCGAAATATTGACATTGTCCTTACCGACCACACCTTTAAATTCTGCCGAAGAGTCATCCCGCTGACCAAGCTTCCATACCGGACTGGCCGCCCCTACTTTAATCATCTGAAGTTCTTCACTCTTGGGAGGCGTATGAATAAACCAGGCGATCATCGCTATAGCTGCGACCCCCAGTAACCCGGCCAATACTACTATATACCTTTGGGTCAACCATTTTTTCATCATTGTGCTCCACCCTCTCTCCTCAAAATTTTTGGCGGGGAAAGAGTATATATCAAGGAAGAAACAAAGCGTTGCCGGGAATTACCGCTTTCGCTTCATGCTGACTTTCCCACATCAGACGTGCCATTGCGTCGCCTTTTTCATCATAATATTCAACTTTCAAATCTGCCATTTTGCCTGCTTGCAAGGTAATGCTGCCCTTGCGTTCTGTCCAGCTTTGTTTGAACCAGCTATCAATAATCAGCTTGCCATCTACCCATACGCGAATGCCATCATCGGATATCGTGGTAAACGTATAGGTCTCACTATATTGCGGCTTGATTTTGCCCGTCCAACGGACCGAGAACTGATCAGCCTTCACCTCTGAATCAGGTGAGGCGGCACGCCAGTTATAGTCCAGCTTACTGTCTGTGCGAACCAAAACAGCGGTACCGTCCAGATTCATGTCGTTAAAATATTCGCCCCGCAGCCCGTTCGCGTAGACCATATCCGGAACGGAAGGCGGGGCTGGGGACGGGGAAACGATTACCACTGGCGGAGCCGGAGTCGAGCCGTTTTGTCCCGTATCCGGTACGGTCGGTTGCTCCGTCTCAGGTTGTTTTATCGCAGCCAACCCTTTTTTCACGTCATCCCGCGTCAAGCTTGTCGAATCATTCATATAATCCTGAATCTGATCCGTCGTGTTATTTTCGGTCAGCATCTTGCCCCAAGTCATGGAATACACCCATTTAGGCTGAGCCTTCATCACCTCGGGACTGGGCACCTCACCGTGTTCCCCAATAGCAATCGGCTTATTCCGTGCCAGTCCGAGCAATCCTTCGTAATGGCTTTGCTTAAAATCATTGTTGTAAATGTCTACAGCCAAAATATCCACTTTGTCATCCCCCGGATATTTCGGGGTATATGGGCCAGTGTACGAATTAGGCGCATTCGGACTCCATACCCACAGCAGATTGTTCAGTTGATGCGTGTTTACAAAACGGTCATACATGATATTCCATAGCTGATTGAAATTGTTTTTGTTCCCCCACCAGAACCAGTCGCCGTTCATTTCGTGGTAAGGTCTCCATAATACCGGAACGCCTGCATCACGAAGCTGCTTTAACGATACAGCGACCTTATCCAGATCGGCAATGAGAAGATTATACTGCGTAGTACCCGGCGTCACGTATTTATTGAACTCCGCCTGGCTTACTTTCGCCTGCACATTGGCCCAAGTCAGTGGCTTACCCGGCAGCGGTTCATGATAAGTCATCGTAACCATGCCGCCAGCTCTACTCCAACATATGGCGCTATCGACGACATTTTTACGTTGTGCCGCCTCCGTAGCAGCGGACTGGTCGGAGATGGCTCCCATTTCGTAGCCATGTACACCAGCATACGCCTTACTGATTTTTTGGACCTTGTTGCTTAATTCATCCGGACTTTCCAAATAATCATGTTGACCTGTGACCATTTTTTTTCCTGAGATGCTGATCAAATAGTTGTATAGTTCACGAGCCTCAACAGAAGCGTCCGAATTAACAGGCTGTAATGTGGCAGCATTCGCCACGGACAGAGATTCACCACAACCGACGGGCAACAAAGAAAAAAGCATAACAACGGGGAGTACACTGCGTATCAATCGATACACAGGGGTAAAATAGGGGCTCACTCTCGCTCTTCCTTTCGGTAGCCAGGCTGCCATCCTCACGGAAGGCCCTTTAGCTTTGCGTACCTGCCTTTCAACAGGGCTGCGTTTATCGTGGAAGGAGTTTGGATTCCTTCTTACCCTAAAGTATCGACTTTTTTTTACCAAAATTTAATAGGTCACGTTCATGAATTTACAGATTTTCGCGTATTTTCGACAGTTCGGGCTAAAAAACTTCATAAATGAGTCTTTTTTCATCTTTACGAAATATTTATGAAATAAACTGGTGACGGGAAATGTCATCCCAATCCATGCAAAAACGGACAATATCCTCTTCGATCAACTCAGAACCTGTCTGTACCTCGATCAATTCCACATCGGTCACGGCTAAAATGCTATGCTTCGTTCCTTCTGGAATGCGAACCACATCACCAGCCTTCACCTTATGCAGCTTTTCATTCAAAATAATTTCCGCTTCACCGCTAATAATGGTCCAAATTTCACTCCGTTTGAAATGAAGCTGGTAGCTGATATTTTTGCCTTGCAGCACACGAATTCGCTTGGTCAATACCTCGTTGCCCTCGTCATACTTCACATAGTCCACTACCCGATAATGCCCCCAACGGCGCTCTTCGTACATTGGACGCTGATTATGAGCCTTGAGCACTTCCTTGATGCGCGGACTTTCCGCCTTATTGGTCACAAGGATGCCATCCGGGCTGGCGGCAACGATCAGATCATTTGTTCCAATGATCGCCACGGGGATATCCAGTTCGTTGATGAGGCTCGTATTGACGCAATCCTCCGTTACTACGCCTCTGCCCACTTGCTGATGGGACATTTCTTCCGTTAAGGTGTTCCAGGTACCTAAATCCTTCCAGAATCCATCATACGGAAGAACAACGATTTCCTTCTCCTTCTCGACTACCTCGTAGTCAAAGCTGATTTTTTCCAGGGAAGCGTATTGCTTTTGCATTTCTTCATAGTTCAGCGGCAACCCTTTGGATGCCAAGATATCGAGCAAGTAACCCAATTTGAATGCAAAAACCCCGCAGTTCCATAGAGCATTGCGTTCAATCAGACGCTCCGCCTGCTCCCGGTCGGGTTTCTCTTGAAAATGACTCACTTCCCGGTAGCCTGTACTACCTTGTGTGGTATCGTTTTTCGGTATAATGTAGCCATATTTCTCAGAAGGATAGGAAGGGACAACCCCGATTAACGCAAGCTTGCCTTCACTCTCCTGAAGGGTATGTTCCAACTGGGCAACTGTAGCAAAGAAAGCATCCTCTACATAGGGATCTACCGGCAATATAGCAACGATTTCATCAGGCGAAACACCCACAATGGAATATAGATAAGTGGCTGTTAACGCAATCGCGGGAAAAGTATCTCTTCGTTCAGGCTCAACAATGATGCGTGTATCCTGCCCAACCTGACTCTGAATCATTTCAACCTGTGCTCTCCCTGTTGCAATAAACGAGGATTCGGACAAGCCGTTATCCCCCAGTTGTCTCCACACCCGCTGCACCATAGATTCCGAAATCCCCTCCGGACTCTCCAGTACCTTCAAAAATTGTTTGGAACGGGAATCGTTGGACAAAGGCCATAATCTCTTACCGGAACCACCAGACAAAAGTACGAGCTTCATAACTCTCCACTTCCTCTCTAATTTGGGTTAGGTGATCGGATGGGGCAAGGTTGAGTAGCCCGCTCCGGGCTGGTTTTGATCTTACGATCGCTGTTGGACCGGGATTCACTCGATTGTATAAAATCGTGTAAAGGTTTGAATCCCGGTCCAAAGGCGAGCGCTATCGCTTCTCCAGATTCAAATCCATCCCTGCGCTACTCAAATATGCATCATGCCGATCATACCGTTTATTGCAAAAGGCACGACCGGACATTATAAAGTCCGGTCAGCCTGTAAAGACGCTCGCGCGCGGACAGCCGCATGGCGTCCTTGATCGTAAGGAGCGGCTTTAACCGTGCCGCTCCTTACGATACGCCCTTCCTACTCCCACCCCATAAGGTGGGAGGTTAAAAATCGTGACTCCACGGCGGTTAAAACAGCGGAGCGGGCAGAATTGTTCTGAAGAAGCGTCAGCGTTTGCCTTTATCCCCGGATATTAACCTTTGAATGTTTTATATAATCAAGAAAATCCGGGGGTAACAGCAATCGGAAGAACAATCTGCACGCGCAGCGTCTCCAACACCGCCACAGTCACTTTTTAAGCTTCCACTTTATCCCGATTCCACCCACTCATCCGCGGACGACCCACAGAATAGTATTCCAGCCCGGAGCCTTGAATCTGCTCCTCTGTAAATACGTTACGACCGTCAATCAGGACTGGCTTGTGCAGAATGGAAGACAATTGTACGAGATTGACGTTTTTGAACTCTTCCCAATCGGTCAGCAGGCAGACCGCGTCGCTTCCTTCGGCAGCTTGCTGCGGGGATGAGCACCATACAATATTCGGATGATCCACGCGCTCCTTGAATTTTTCCATTGCAATCGGATCATACAGCTTCACAATAGCACCTGCCTGAATCAGCGTTTCAACGATTTCCAGTGCCGGAGCCTCGCGGATATCGTCTGTATTGGGCTTGAAGGCCAAGCCCCAAATGCCAATCGGCACGCCGTGCAACTGACCCAGCGATTCACGCAGCTTGGATACGATCATGAAACGCTGGTCAGTGTTAACCTCGACCACCGATTTTAACAGCTTAAATTCATAATCCACATTACCCGCAATTTGGATGAGCGCATTCGTGTCTTTCGGGAAGCAAGACCCACCGTACCCGATCCCTGCTTGGAGAAAAGAGGACCCGATTCGTTTGTCCATTCCCATACCGTCAGCCACACAGGTGACGTCCGCGCCTACCTTTTCGCAAATATTGGCGATTTCGTTGATAAACGAAATTTTGGTCGCCAGAAATGCGTTGGACGCGTATTTGATCATCTCTGCACTGCGGATATCCGTCACATAAATTTTATCCGTGAACACCTGATGCAGCGAAACCATCGTTTCACGCAGCCCCGTGTTGTCCAAACCGATAATGATGCGGTCTGGATGGAGTGTATCATTGATGGCAGAGCCTTCTCTCAAAAATTCCGGAGCGGATACAATATCGAAGGACAAACTCGTATGGCGGGCCAGCACGTCCTTGATCTTTTCGTTCGTTCCAACAGGCACCGTGCTCTTGGTCATTATAATTTTATACCCGTTCATGGCCTTCCCGACATCAGCAGCCGCCTGCTCAATGTAGGACAGATTCGCTTCACCGTTAGCCAGAGACGGCGTACCCACCGCCAAAATAACGATATCCGAGCGGCGAACCGCGTCGGCCAAATCCGCAGTAAACTCCAAACGACCCGCTTCCAGATTTAACGCGATCAATTCCTCAATGCCAGGTTCATAAATGGGAGATTCCGCCCGGTTCAGCATATCGATTTTGTGCTGCTCCAGATCGACACAAATCACCTCATTACCTTTATGTGCAAAACACACGCCCGAGACGAGCCCAACGTATCCAGTACCGATTACAGCCAGCTTCATTCTGTTCATCCTCCTTTTAGAAAGTTCACATAGGCTTGCTCTACATACTTTTTGAAATGATCCTTGAACGTATCTTCATCAAATTTGCGTGCATGGCTAATGATACCGTCCACATCCCATGCATGCTGCTCGACCTTGGCGACCGCCTCCAGCACATCCTCTACCTGATGTCTGCGGAAAAATACACCATTCACATGAGGAACGATGGTATCCAGCGCTCCCCCGCCCTGATAAGCGATAACAGGCCGTCCGGCTGCGTTCGCCTCCAGAGGCGTGATACCGAAGTCCTCTTCCCCCGGAAAAACGAGTGCCCGGCATTCTGCCATCTGCTTGTTGACCTCTTCGTCTTCAAGTCTGCCAAGAAACTCAATGTTCGGGGAGGCCATGCCTTCCAGTCTTTTACGATCCGGTCCTTCACCGACAATGCGCAGCTTGAGACCATTGCGCTTGAATGCCTCAATCGCCAGGTCAACGCGCTTGTAGGACACTAACCGGGATACGATCAGGTAATAGTCACCGATGCTTGTAGCACGTTCGAAACGGGATGTATTCACAGGAGGGAAAATGACATCCGACTCCCGTTGGTAATAGTGCAGGATTCTCCGTTTGACGACCGAAGAGTTGGCGACAAATTGGTTGACGTTGCGAGAAGTTTTGGCATCCCATGTTTTCAACCGATTCATGTAAAGCTTTAGCATGCTTTTGAGCAGGTTGGATTTGGACTGCCGGGCCATATATGTATCGTAATCCCAGGCAAACCGCATCGGTGTGTGACAGTAACAAATGTGAAACGTATGTTTAGGTACCTGGATGCTTTTCATAAATGCGCTGCTGGAGCTTAAAACAATGTCGAAATCCCTAAAATCAAAATCACGGATAGCGATGGGGTACAGCGGCAGCACTCCTTTGAAATTGGCCTTCACTCCAGGGATGTTCTGTAGCCAGGTGGCTCTAATATCTGCATCCTTCAAGTTGTTCGACAGGCGGTCGTCGCTGAACACCGTTGTGAAGATTGGAGCCTCCGGATACATATCGTGGAATACCTCAACCACCCTTTCCGCTCCGCCCATTTGGATTAAGTAATCGTGTGCTATCGCTATTTTCATCTGAATCATCCTTTAACGCGAATGTCGGTCAGACTCCTGCCAACAAACCCTTATAGTAATGAACTATATCCTTAACCGTGTTCTCGATCACAAAATGCTTCTTGACCCGTTCCATCCCTTGTTCGCCCATTTGCTGACGTTCCTGTGGATGCTCCAGCATCCAGCGGATGGCTTCTTCCAGCTTGGCCGGGTCACCCGGTTCAATAAGCAGCCCGGTTTCGTTCGGTACGACGGTTTCCTTGGGTCCACCCTCATTCGAAGCAATCACCGGCAGCCCTGCGGCCATGCCTTCAATAATGACCTGCCCGAACGGCTCCGGTGTGATGGAGGTGTGAATGAGCAGATCACAACGCTGCATCAAGCCCTGAATGTCATCGACGTGTCCAAGTAAATTGACGTTGTCTAATCCGTATTCGCGCATCGTGGATTCCAGACGGCGTTTATATTCCTCTTCGCCGAACAGTGCATCTCCAGCCAGCCAAAATTTCACACGCTTATCTGGTAAAAAAGAGCGCGCCGCTTCCAGTAAAATGTGCTGTCCCTTCCACTCTGCCAGTCTGCCGACCAATACGACGTTAAACGAGTCATCGTCACGTGAATTTGCAGCCGCATCACGGGCCGTAATCGCTTTGGCAAATGCCGAGTAGACGACGAGCGTCTTTTTGTCCGGGGGCAGCTCCAGCGCACTCAGCGTGGACTTGGAATTGGCAATGACACCGTTGGGCAAAAAGCGGGACATCAGCCGAATGCCTTTGGCTACAATCGGCTTCAGGTACGGCGGACCGATATGGTCACGGATATGCCAGATCAACGGTACCTTCGCTGACTTCGCGGCTACTGCGCCGTAGAACGCCGACTTGAGCGAGTTCGTGTGAACGCACACGACCTTTTCCTCGCGCAGCAAAGGCGCAAGCTTTTTCCCATAAGCCAACAGTCTGTAGGCTGCCGCAGGCGCACCCAGATTGACGGCATTCCGTCCCCGATTGCGAATGGAATCATCCAGTGGAACGATACGCACATCAATGTTGCGCTGCCGAAGACGATCTGCCAAATCGCCTTCCTCCGCCAAAATCACGAGCGGGTCGATATGCTCCCCGATGTTCGTCAGTATGTTATACAACGCGACTTCGCCGCCGCTCCATCTTGCCGTGTGGTCAATATAAGCTATTCTCAGCATTTTGCCGCCGCCTTTCTGTCAAGGACCTGCTGGAACACATCTTCCACTTGCTCCGCCACATGTCCCCACGTATATTTGCTCAGGACATGGTCCCTGCATTCCCGTGCGTTGGGAAGGGCTTCGCGGTTATTCAGCACACGCAGCAATCCTTCCGCAATGGCTTCGCTGTCCGTTCCCCGGAACAACAGCTCCGGGCGGAATCCACTTAAAATTTCCTTGTTGCCGCCTACAGGAGTCGCCATCACCGGCAGCCCCGAGGCCATCGCCTCCACTGTAATCAGACCGAAGCCCTCCAGTGCCTGAGTCGGCACTACGAACATATTCGATGCCTGATGATACAGGGGGAGTTCCTCATCGGATACATATCCGAGCAATCTTACATGGTTGTGAAGATTGTATTCTGCCACCTTGGAGGCCAGTTCCTCCATCAGAGGTCCCTTCCCTCCGATCAGCAGCAGATGATCAGGATGACGCTCGGTGACCCGCCGCCATGCTTCCAGCAGTTGCAGCAGTCCCATTCGGTTAACCAGACGACGGACGGTCAGCACAATCGTCGCATTCTGTGGCAAATTCAGCCGTTCCCGCACCATCCCCCGATCCTCTGCCGGATGGAACCTCTCTACATTCGCCGCACCGGGAATGATATGGATTTTGCTGAGCGGAACCTTATAATGCTCATGCAGAATATCCCGAAAGGTTTCGCTCAGCACTACAAATTTGTCCGCCAGACCGTAAGCCTTCATTTCAATGGATTTGGCCAACGTTGTTTTCAGCAGATGCTTGAGGCCTTGCCCTTCAATCTTCATTTCCTCCGTCCATGGGCCGTGGAAGGTGGTGACTACCGGAATTCCCCGTTTTTTCGCCTCCAGCGCCGGGCCGACACCATAGGGGGCAAAATGGGAGTACAGCACATCTATCGGCTGCTTGTCGAACAGCGTTGCTGCATATTTTTGCATCAGCTCTCGACGCTTCCAGATGGATTGCTGCTTACTGCCAATCGAGTGAATTCGAATATTTTCAGGTACTTGGGGCTTCTCATCGCTACAGATCAAAGCATCCAGCGTATTTTGTTCCGCCAGTTGCTCACAGATGGATTTGAAGTATGTGTTTAATCCGCCGGGCTGCAAGGACGGCCAGCTAAGCCCTGTTGCTGCAATGCGAAATCCGTTATTGTACGACATAGCTGGTTTCTCCTTTCTGCTCGGTCTGTCCGTCTTCCACAATCTCTATTTTTTTTCGCCGCTTCGTCAGCTCATAATGCTTGAAGCAGACCAGAAACTCGTACATCACCCAAAAGACCGCTACTGCAAAACCTGCCAATCCCTTGCGGTATAAGCCTTGGACAAAATACTTCTGCACAAAGCGGGCTGGAGGTCGCAACAACAGCCTGGAAATCCGAAAGGATCTGCCTTTGTTAAAGGCCGTCTCCGCTTCGAGGTCCGTATACTTGTTAAAACGGGTCATATGATCACTGATACTGCGGAAGCCGTAGTGCCATAACACACCCTCCAGTTTAATGATCTGGGAAGAGGCTACATCCGGCATTTCATGAACAAGACTATTCGTAATGCCGTAAATACGCCGATTGTACAGACGAACCAAATGCTCGCCTTTGTTCATCCATTTGCCCAGAAAATCACCAATTCGAAACACAGAGTATGCTTTGGCCGGATCATGGAGTGTTTCCTTGACCTTCAACAATTCTCCAAGAAGCTCCGCATCTACCACCTCGTCCGTATCAATCAGGAAAATCCAATCAAATTCCGCTTTTTCAACACCAAACATGCGCTGCTTCGCATAACCGGGCCATGGGTTAGAAAACACCCGACAGCCCAATGATTCAGCTACCTGAATCGTATTGTCCTTGCTCCCTCCGTCAATGACGACGATATCGTCCGCAAAGGGCTTGCAGGATTTAATGGCGGCTGTGATTCGAGTGCCATCATCCTGAGCGATAATAACTACGGATATCCGGTTGTCCGCGGGAACGCTAGACATGTGGTTCATTAGGGGGTGCCTCCTTCTTTATCTAACCGTTAACTGGCTTTTTCCGGATGTAGTGTGACATCGTTGATCGGAGCCATTGAATATCTTGTTTGGAAATAAGCAGTCTCGGAATTTTCATTTTCAGAACGAATTTAACATTACATAAAATGAAAACGAACCGTAGAATCCCCGAAGACAGCATTGCTATCCCTGCACCCGTCAAGCCGTATCTCGGAACGAGTATAGACAGCAATGGTATGACGAGCGCCAATCCGACACCCTGTAGGATGGTAACCAGCTTGGGCTTACCCAGCGCCATGAATTGCTGTGCCAGCACCATGGTTCCTCCGCTGATAGCAACCTCAAGCACCAGTAACCGGAATACCGTAAGCGCTTGTTTAAACTCTGGACCATATAGCAATGTAAATACGAACGGAGCAATCAGCATCAGCATCGTGGCAGCCAGAACCGTTGCTGTAGAAGTCACCCGAAATGCCCGGAATGTTATTGCAACCGCGTCCTCCTTGTTTAACCCAGAGGCTTTGGGAAAGAGCACGACGATAATTGAGGTTGAAAATACATTCACCATCCGGGCCAGGCTGACCGCTACCGCATATAAGCCGAGATCAGCCGGTCTGAGCAGACCCGCAATCAGGATCTGATCAATGTAAGTAGAAACCTGCCCCATGAGATCGTTGCCGTATGAGCCCATGCCGTAGGTAAAGAGATTTTTGAATTGCGTCCAGCTGTTCTTCACCTTCGGTTTGTACAGCCGAACCATTCGAATCGTGACACCAATATAAATCGGCAAGCCTGGCAGCAAATAGGCCAAGGCTGAGGTGTACGGATTCATATGACCCGTCAGGATCAGGATCGCCAGACCCAGCAGCGTACTCAGCGGCACCAGATACCGGAACAAATTGTACTGCTTGTATTCCGACCGGACCTGCAGCAATGCATTATTGATCTGTGAGATCGCGATAAGCGGACACATCATCATGGAGCACTGCGCGAACAGTATGACCGATGAAGAAAAGGAGCGCAGCCAATAAGGAATCAGGAACACGCCGATGAGCGTCGCCAAACCTCCGAACATCGTCGCCAGTAGCAAGGCGAGGCCGTACAGCTTGCCCGTTTCCTCCGGGTTCCTTTTCGCATTGTAAATCAATGCGGACGGAACACCGAAGCTCATGCAGAAGGCGAGAAATTGGGACCAGTTCACCATCGCGGTCTGTTCCCCGCGTCCGGTAGGACCCAGGAATCGGGCCGTCAGCACGCCAGTCAGCATGTTCACGACGAGAATCAGCATGCTGAATATCATCGTCTTGACTGCTGCCGAGCTGCTATCCTTGCTTTTGGCAAAGCGAACCACCGTGGACCATAGTGTCCGGACAGGTGCGGATATTGTTTGTAAGTTTTGCACAGCCTTTACCTTCTTTCCGCGATGACATCTTTCGCCCACAGTCCTATGCCGATCATCATCCAGATTAGATAGCCGCGCATGCCGGGAAAACCGTTATCCGATATGAGACTGGCTACAGCTCCGGCCCACGTAGCCAACGCCAGTCTGATATAAGGCTGGCTGGAATCTCGCTCGGCAATGCGGACAAGGAGTCGCTTGACGATAACGAACAGACCACCGAAGAAGAAGAATGCTCCGAAAATACCGAAGGTGAGAAAAATGGCAATATAGCCATTATCCATAATCCCAAGTTCACCGAGATCCCCGCCGTTATCTAGCTTGGTTCCAATTCCTACACTCCCGATCCCCTGTCCGACCGGATTGCCGACTATGGCCGGAAGCATCGTATGCAGCAGATCCAAGCGTTCATTGTACGAATGATCCTGTTGAATATCCGTCAACGTTTGCATACGGGCCACAAGGCCTTCTGCTCCCGGCAGCTTCGGAACAATGATGTAGAGAAGGAGGCCAACGACAGCAAGTTGAATCAAGGTTTTCCACTTGCCCTTAGAGGATGAAGTGAGGATATATGCCAGCAGCATAACGAATGCAATCAGCCAAGCCGAACGTACCAACGTGATCAAAAGACAAACAACCGTTAGCAGGACTCCGATCCATCCCAATGTGCCACGCCACCGTTTTTCCATCATCATGGGTACAAGCGCCATTGCCAGGAAAATAGCACAGGGACCAGGCGAGTTCATCGAAGAGAAAACTCTGATTTGTAGCGGCTCTGGAATACCAATGGAATTCATCTCTACATTATTCATCCAAAACGCATCCCAAGGAGGCACCGTCAAATACTGAATAATGCCGTAAATCGCCACGAGAACGGCAATATTGGCATATGAATACAGCAGACGATCCAGTTCCTTCGCTTTCATGGGCTTAATCGCAAAATAAGGCAGCAATAGCAAAGGAATCACATAGTTGGCTAAATCATAGGCAAAAACGATTCCATTTTTGAACAACCCGACCACACTTCCGTAAGCCAGCTCAATCCCAAAAAACACAGCAATCCGGGTCAATGGCTTTTCCGCCTGATGAATGCCACGCAGCACGGGAATAATCAACATGCTGCTTACCAGCAGAGGTGCCAAGCTCAACAAGGACACCGAGTGATATGTTCCCTCCATCCAGTCCACAATGCGCCGGATTTCCGGTCCTACTGCCCACACCATCAGTGTGTACGGAATCAACATCCGCGATTGGATGATCGCCAGCAAAAAGGCCGGAAAAACGAGCGCCAGCAATATGGCTCCCTGCTGGCTCATGGTGGGATTCATCTTGGCGCTGACAAATCCAATGGCGAGTGGCAGCATACAAGCCAGCACTCCCACGCCGATCATGCCGATTCCACGCCGATTTCCTAACCAAACGGAAACCTGCTGATCTGCCAGCCGAGTCATATTTCTCACCCTTGACCTCCCTTCACCCGGTTCCGCTTGAACATTTCCTTAAACAGCAGAACGAGAAACTGGGAATCCTCAATCAAGTATCTTTTCCACAAACGTTTAGGCTCCTGAGACAACCGCCAAAACCATTCAAATCCCGTCTTCTGCATCAGCTCTGGTGCACGTTTCACATTTCCCGACAGAAAATCAAACGTAGCTCCTACCCCTATTGAAATCGGAGCGCGATATGTCTCGTAATATCTGTAAATCCATTTTTCCTGTTTAGGTGCGCCTACGCCGACAAAAACGATGTCCGGGCGGGCCTCTTGCAGCAATTGGACAATGTGTCTGTTCTCTTCCTCATTTTTCTCAAAGCCATAGGAAGGAGAGTAACAGCCCACTACATTCATGTTCGGGTACGACTCCTGAAGATTGAGCATCGCCTTCTCGGGAATACCGTCCGCCGCCCCCAGAAAAAACAACCGATAGCCTCGATCCTCAAAAGCCTCCCCCAGCCGGGTGAACAGATCGGAACCGGACACCTTTTGCTTGAGGGGCTTTTTCAGCAACCTGGACGCCCATATAATTGGCATTCCATCGGCCACCACAGCTCCTGCATCGGAATATACCTTGCGGAATTCATCATCCTTGCGAAGCTTGATCACATGATCGACATTACAGGTCAAAATGTAGGAATGACGCTGATGCTCAATAGAAGTATCTATAAATTCGAGTAGATCGTTAAAATCATAATTATCAAAGTTGACATCGAACATGTTCACTCTGCTCATCGTATCACTTCTCTTTGCGAAAATCGGTTTGAGTAGATGTCTGGTATAAAGCGTTCAAATACCAGCAAAATGGAATAATCATCTGAACCGTCGACAACGTGTTATCTGAAAACGAATAAATCAGAAAGCCCGCAATCAAGCTTGCAAAATAAGGTTTGATCGGCTTGGCAAGCGACCGGTAAATGAGAACGAACACGACCAGCAATGAAAGCATCAATAATCCGCAGCCGATATATCCCGTGTCAAAATAAAAGCGTATATACTCGTTATGCGGCACGACAAAGCCTTTGAATAACGTCCCGTCGTTCGCAACCGTCACCGCGCCAAGACCCCTGCCTGACCACGGATAATCCTGTACTCTGTTCAAGAAATATTCCCATGCCTCCGAGCGTCCCGACAGATCAATTCCCGTATCGGTCTCCCGCTCGAAGGAGCGTTTTTTTAAATTGTTCCATTGCAGGGCCACCGCCCCCAGAGCAATCAAAAACGATCCGGCCAGCGGTAGCAAATAATTGACTTTTCCCTTGAGATACTGTCTGGCGATATCGAACAGATACACAGCAAACATTAGCAACAGCGCCAGAATCGGCCCACGTGTGCCAGTGGCAATCAGAATCAAAAAATTCAGCGCCAGCACCGTATAATAAAAGGCAGCTTGTTGCGGCTTGCGTTTGACCTCAATTAGCGAGACGGCAATTCCGAGAAAGGAGAGCATCGCCAGATGCGGCGGAATGTTCGCCCCCTGTACTCTTACCGCTCCCGTAAATTCCACATCGGTAAACGAATGCAGCCCTACGACCTGTAAACCGAGTCCAACGACCACACTAATGATCGGCAGCAGGCTGATCAATCGGATATGCTTTTCCGCCACATCCTTCTTCCACTGGATCAGTAAAAAAAAGAAGGGCAACGATAGTCCGACGAACGCCTTCACTGCAATCGAGGTCGTCAGCGTAGGCAGCCATGCTGAAAATCCAAATGTAATCCCCAGCATGATCACCAATGCCCAGATCGGATAGCTAAATTTGAGGCGTATGCCGTAAACGAGCATGCACGGTACCAGCAAGGCCAAAATGCCCAATTTGTATAATGACAAAATCTCGATGCCGAATACGCCACCCTGATACAAGGAATCCACCGATACCGCCGTGCTCAGCAGAACTGCATAGCTGATGCGCTCCGGATGATGGATAGAAACGGCCAGCAGAAGCAGTAAGCATACCGCCGCAATGCTGGCCACCGGCTGATAAGTAGCCGCAATTCCTACAGCAAGAGCGCCCAGAAGAAAAATGAAAACATGCTGTATTGTGTTTATTCTCGAAGTCCAAGGATAGTTGCTCATGTTCAATCTTTCACCCCGCAGCTGACTCGCTTTTCCGGTTGCGCAGTGTATCCAGGGTTCCCCGTATACTTTCAAATCTGCACCGGTTCAACAGCTTCCTGCCCTCAGTACGTGCCAGCAGGGAGTCCACCGTGTTGTATAGCCATTTGGCTGCCATCTTCGCCATCAGCATCACGTTGCCGCGCAGGCCTGCGGCCTGAACAGCGTAAGACATACCCTGACAGTAGTAACGGTTCATGATCCATTCCTTTGTTAACCGTGCAGCCGGAACAAAATGCTTCACTGCCATGTGAGGATGATACATGATCGTTCCGCCATTTTTACGAATCTGCTCGAATACCCACGATTCTTCACCGGATAAGAGGATGTCTCCCTTTCTTCCCAAATGAAGTGGGAACATCACAGCAGCAAAAGCTGTTTTGCGCATGGCCATATTCGCTCCGAACGGATTCAGTCCCGCCGGATATTCGCGGACGGCTTTTCCCAAGTCAATAATCGTGTAAGGCAGCTCAAGCGGACCTGTTAGCCAGCCCGGTCGTTCCGTTTCAAACAAAGGATCTATCTTCCCGCCCATGGCCGTCAGCTCGGGATTGTTCCCGAAGGTCGACATAATCGTTTGCAGCCATGTAACACACGGGATTGCATCATCATCCAGAAAAGCAATGACTTCTGCCCTCGATAACGTAATGCCCGCATTACGAGCGGCTGATAATCCTTGCTCGCGCTCATAATGATACCGAAGATGAATATCCTGACCGTGTGCAACATTAAATCTTTTGATCGTCGCCGCCGTATGATCGGTGGAGCGATTATCGACCACAATGATCTCAGCCAGCGCAAGGTCGTTCAGCTCCAGCAGCGACATTAGCGTTTTTTCCAGCAGGTCCGCCCGGTTATAGGTGCAAATAACGACGGACACTGCGGGACACCGCTTGAATGCATCCATCAGTAAGCATCCTTGGAGAACAGCATTTTAATGCCTGTTTTCATGATGATTTTCAGATCGAGCCACGTATTGCGAACATGAATATACTTCAAATCCATTTGCACCATTTCTTCGAAGCCTACACTGTTACGTGCGCTCACCTGCCAGTAGCCGGTACAGCCCGGTGTGACAATCAGGCGTTGCTTGTCATAATCGGAGTATTGCTCTACCTCGCTCGGCAATGGCGGACGCGGACCCACTAACGTCATGTCCCCGACCAGCACATTCCACAGCTGTGGAATCTCATCAATACTCGTCTTGCGCAAAAAACTGCCAATCTTCGTAATCCGCGGATCGTTTTTAATTTTGAACATGGCGCCGCTCACTTCATTCAGCGCCATCAAATCCTTTTTCAGCTCCTCGGCATTGGACACCATCGAACGGAATTTATACATGTTGAATAGCTTCTCGTTCTTGCCCACCCGAGTTTGCTTGAAAAACACGCTTCCCTTCGGATCTTCGAGCTTGATCAAAACACCCACCACTATAAAAAGCGGCAGTAATACGATCAGACCCACGAAAGACAGCAACATGTCGAGCAATCGCTTGGTCACCAAGTAAGACGTTTTATCCTGTATTTGTGTATTTCCGTATGGCATGTAAAACGCTTTACCTGACATGACAGCCTCGCCGTCCTCCGGTAAATTTTCCATGCTCATGCTGACGTACCCCCTCTCAACCTGCCGTGGTTGCTTTCTCGGTCTTTTTCAGCCACTCGTGCATGGCTTCTATAACCGGATACTTCAAATCATCGCTAGCAAGTGCAAATTCAAGTGTGGTCAAAATATAACCAAGACGCTCACCCACGTCATAACGTGTTCCTTCAAAGTCATAGGCGTACACGCGCTCGCTTTGATTCAGCTTTTGGATGGCATCGGTCAACTGAATTTCGCCGCCCGCCCCTTTTTCCTGAAGATCGAGATATTTGAAAATTTTTGGTGAGAATACATAACGGCCCATAATAGCCAGATCGGAAGGTGCTGTGCCTGGAGCCGGTTTTTCTATAAAATTATTTACCCGGTACAGACGTCCGTCCTGTTGATCCGGTTCAATGATGCCGTAGCGATTTGTGAATTCCTGCGGTACCCGCTGTACACCGATGACGGAATTTTGAGTTTCCTCATACTGATCCATCAGTTGACGCAGGCAAGGCTTCTGACCTGTTACGATATCATCGCCCAGCAGTACGCCAAACGGCTCGTCCCCGATAAAGCGTCTTGCACACCATACCGCATGTCCCAAACCTTTGGGTTCTTTCTGGCGAATGTAGTGAATTTCTACTCCTGAAGAACGCTGTACCTCTTCCAGAAGTTTCAGCTTGCCGTCCTCCAACAGTTTCGATTCCAGCTCAAATGCGTTGTCAAAGTGATCCTCAATAGCACGCTTGCCTTTACCCGTTACGATAATAATGTCCTCAATACCGGAAGCAATTGCTTCTTCCACGATATATTGAATTGTGGGCTTATTGATAATCGGAAGCATTTCCTTAGGCATTGCTTTGGTCGCAGGAAGGAAGCGCGTACCCAATCCTGCTGCTGGAATAATGGCCTTTTTCACTCTTTTCGTCATCGCACTCATTCTCCTTGCTTCATCGAATTTTGGTGTTGCTTACTTCACCTGATTCATCACAATTCCAACCAGTGTCGCACCGGCCTGATCCATGAGTTGCTTTGTTTTGCGTAAATCTTCCCGTTTGGTCCGGGCGTGTCTGGCGACGAGAATCACACCATCCGTTAAGCTTGCGACCAGCCGGGCATCCGTGTAGTTCAGCGCTGGAGCCGAGTCGAGCAGTATGATGTCATATTCGCGTTTCAGCTCTTCCAGCAGCTCCACCATGCGTTCACTGCCGAGCAAGTCAGCCGCGTTGTACAAGGTGTCTCCGCCGGGAATAATAGACAGCTCCGGCACGCCATGCCTGACGATGGACTTGGAAGAAGCTCCACCTCGCAAATAAGCCGATAAACCTCCGGTATTCTCCACCCCAAATATCTCGTGCAACGCTGGTGTATGGAGATTGCAATCCACCAGAGCCACCTTCTTGCCTTCTTGTGCAAAGGAAACGCCGATGTTGGCGAGCAGCGTTGTTTTACCCGCTCCGCTCTCAGGCGAGGTCAGCAGCAGAACCGTCCCGCGGTCCGTCTGCCCGATGACCTGCTGCCGGATGTATGTACGGAGGGATCGGAATGATTCCGAGACATACGATGAAGGATTGCTTTCTGTAATCAACATGTCATTCAATCGCAGCATATTTTCGCTCCCCTACCCGTTCTTTGGAATTTCCGGCTGCGCCGTTGATGTCCTTCTTGCGAATGACCGGGATGGATGCAATCACCGGAATACCGATGTCTGCATCTGCCTCTTTTTCCGTGCGCAGCGTACCGTTGATGCTTTCCAGGAACACAATCGTGCCCAGTGCAATCATCAGCGATACGAGAAAGCTAATCGCAATATTCATGAGCGGATTTCCATTGGTCGGGTCAGGATTGGCCAGCGGATCCGCTTCATTTAAAATTTTCACATTATTCAATTCCATCAGCCCCGGAACCGTCTGCACGAATTTCTGGGTTACCGCATTAACAACAGCGGCGGCCTGTGGATAACTCCCTGCCTCAAACGTCAAGCCGATGACCTGACTTTTATCCGAGGTTTTGACCTGTAGCTTTTCTGCCAGCTTTTGCTGTGTCAAGCCGAATTCGGGATGAGTCGTTACGACAGCCTCCATAATTTTGGGTGAAGTGAGAATTTGCTTGTAGCTTTCCACCAAATTAAGACTTGTGTTGACGTCGTTCAGATTGTTGCTCCCCTGCTTACCGGAAATATGGTTAACCAGCAGCTGACTTGAGGCGGAATAGACCGGCTTCACGACATTGTCGCTCACAAAGTAAGTCGTTACGCATGAGAGAATGACAAAAATCGCAATCAGCCACAATCTTTTTTTGATTAGGACCAGATAATCCAAAATGGTTTTCTCCACAAAAATCCTCCCTCCCATACAATTTCTCTTCTTATTTTAAGTATGATCTAATTGTAACAAGCTGCTGTGGGAACGACATGGAACCGGACGGCACTTTCTCCATCACTACAGGGGGAGGAGATTGTATACTTTTGGCTACGGCATGGTATACTTTTGTACCAGTCTTTGTTGATTATGGAAAAATAAATCGAAAAAAAGCCCCAAAACCACCGAAGCTGGTGATTTTGAGGCTTCTTCTGTTACTCACTATATAAACTGAACTGGAAAGCTAATGGGCACACTGCCCAGTCGGACATGCTTTCCATCGCCACCGCCTTCAGCGTATCACGTGCTAGATGTTCGTTGGCTCGTACTTCGCCAGACCAATCGCATTGGCATACAACGCTGCCTGAGTCCGATCAGCCAGCCGCAGCTTGGCCAAAATCTGACTGACATGCTTTTTGACTGTAAATTCGCTGATGAATAACCGGGATGCAATTTCGCGGTTGCAGGCACCCTGTCCCAGTTCGACCAATACTTCCTTTTCCTTCGGTGTCAGGTCGTCTGTCAGATTGCCCGCATCCTCCCGCAGCTTGTTCTCCAGAATAGCAGGATCATAATACTTGCGTCCTTTGTTGACAAGATGAATCGCGTAAATTAGTTCCTCAGGCAAAGCCTCCTTGAGTACGTAACCGTCCACAGAAGCTTCCTCCGCTTTCAGGAAGTCTTCTCGTGTGGCCGAAGATGTCAGCAAAATAAATTTGCTTCTGAACCCGCGCCCGCGTGCTATTTTGATAATATCCAGGCCTGATTCGTCAGCAAGTTTCAAGTCTAGCAGCACTAGGTCTGGATCCGTTTCCTCGATAACCACAAGTGCTTCCTGTTGATTCTGGGCCTCTCCCGCAAACTGAACATTGGGCTGCATGGATATAACCGCAGCGAGTCCTTTCCGTACTAAAGGATGATCATCGACAATGACAATTTTCATGATTCGGCCTCCTGTCTACAGTTCAGGATTTGCATAATCCCTATGTATCCGATTGTTACCGCAGATTTTGTATTGCAGGATGTTCATACATCTTTATTCATAAGCATTTACTGGAATGGACAATCGGATCTGTGTTCCCTCTCCGATTCGACTTGAAATATCAAATTCACCTCCCATTGATTGAGCTAAATATTCCATATTCATCATGCCCAGGCCACTGCCTGCACTGACCACCTCACCTCCCGCAACCATTCTCGCCGTCTCGAACCCTACTCCGTCGTCATGAATAGACAATTTAATCACTTGGGGTGTCAATTTTAACTTCACATCAATCCGCTTCGCCAACCCATGCCGGATTGCGTTACCTGCGGCTTCGGATATGATACGAAACAAAGCCTTTTGATACAAATACGGCAGTGAAAAATGATCCCCATGAATATCAAAGTCAATCTGTACATGATTCAGCTTGGACAGCGTATGCAGATGGCTTTTCACTGTTCCTAACCAAGTCGGGCCTCCGCTCTTTTTCGAGCTTAAGCTATGAATGGCTCCTTTTAGCTCTCTCACTGCCTGATTAGCGGATTGCTGAATCAGTTCAATTTGTTCCTCCACCTGTTCCTTGGGCTGATCATGCCATGTCTGCCGAAGTGAATGCGTCGCGTACACAATGCCAAAAAGACTTTGTGATACATTATCATGCATTTCATTCGCAATCCGGTTCTGCTCATTCGTCACAATCAACTGATTTTCGATACGCTCCAGCTCATAGCGCTCCAAAAACACGGTGCTCAGTTCAGCGAGGAATATCAGTTGCTGCACGAGCCAGCGTCTTCCCGTCAGACTTTGATCCGGGCCCAGCTTGAGTCCGATGGTCGCCACAAAACGAGTCGTCATCGGTACCGTGATCATGAGAAAATCGCCCCATTCCGGCAGATGCCTGAAAAACGGCTCCCGCTCTTCCCTGAATTCCTCACGATAATTCCCCAGCTCCTCGAATAGCTGCTCCTCTTCCTCCACCGTCCAACCTGTCTGACTGCTCTCCGGCGCATCCTCCTCCTGACTGTCCAACCAGAAAAATGCGCGACTCTGCTTCGTCAGCTTAACCGTGTAGTCCGAGATGACCTGCCCCAGATTCAATGCCTCGTTGTGGCTAGTCGTCTCCATGATGTGGTAAATCGACTTAATATGTTCCATCGTCTCATTAGCTTGCTCCTTCGCCATCTTCAACTCATTCTTCATGACACCGATCACCTGCATGGCCATCGTGGTCACAATCAGCACCAGAAATAAATTCGCATTTTGTAACACCATATCCCACAAAAAATATTGACCTGGTGTAAAAAAGATATAACAAAATGTGAGTACCAAGCCGATATAAGAAAGAAGGAGCGTCCAACTGTACCTCATAGAAAGGTGAGCACAAGCCACCAACATAGGGGTAATCACATACCATTTGAACGGACTATCCATCCCTCCCGTCGGGAGCAGCAACAAAATGATCCCTGCGGTTTCCAGAGCAATGCAACATTTCAGTACCATATCATGAAGTCTGTACTTGCGGTAAATCCACGTAAATAATGTAACAGATAAAAATAGAAACACAATAAGTAATAACTTCTGCCAAACGATTAATCTGGATGATTCGAACAGAAAAACAAGCGACGTTAAAGATAGTGATACATACCGGTACAAAAAAATCATTTGGTCTTCTGCTGACTTCTTCAACTTCATCCTGTCACCCTATTCTGTGTATTGAAGGGACGATGGGCATATTAGGTTTGTTCTGTACTCTAAAAAAATCATAACCAATCCAAAAATAAATAACAAGACATAATCTCTAACGTAAACGGTTACATTCTAAAAAAAATGGTACTTTTTATAACATATTTACCGTTTCAGGAAAACACTTTCGGGGTAATGTCAGAAACTATAACGTTTGTCAAGGACATAAATCATGTTTCCAAAGAACTAAAAAAGGGACTTGCTGGCATCACCGTGATCTTAACAACGGTATTCAGCAAGTCCCTTTTTAATGAATTTGGTGAGGGGCTGCATTAGCCCCCGGCACGCGCCAATTCACGCATATTGGCTTCAAATGCGGCCAGCAGAGCCTCATCCCCGCTCAAACCGGTCGCCTCTTCTTTTTGTATCTGTTCAACCATACGCTTGTAATCCTTTGGAATCACCCGCACAAACTGCTGAATCGCAGTCTGCCAGTCATCCAAAATACGTTGTCCCGCTTCGCTGCCTGTGTACGTGACATGGCGCTGAATCAGACCGCGCAGATCCGCTGCTTCCGCAGGGTCTTCCACGCCTTCCAGCAACACCATTTCCAGGTTACAACGGCTCAGGAACGTCCCCTGAGGGTCATAGACGTATGCAATGCCTCCAGACATCCCGGCTCCAAAATTCCGTCCAGTCTCGCCCAGTACAGCTACACGTCCGCCTGTCATATACTCACAGCCATGATCGCCGACACCCTCGACGACGATACGTGCGCCGGAGTTCCGAACGGCAAAGCGCTCCCCTGCAATTCCGCTAATATAAGCTTCCCCGCTGGTCGCTCCATACAAAGCCGTATTTCCGATAATAATGTTCTCTTCTGCCTTAAAGGTCGCTTTGTGAGATTTCTTCACAATAACCTTACCACCGGATAGCCCTTTACCAACATAGTCATTGCTGTCGCCTTCAACACTCAGCGTGATGCCTTTAGGAATAAAAGCCCCGAAGCTCTGACCTGCTGATCCGATGAAGTTAAAGCGAATCGTATCTTCAGGCAAACCCGCCGCTCCGTACTTGCGGGTAACCTCGCTGCCCAGAATCGTACCTACGGCCCGATTCACGTTTGTTATAGGCAAGGTAGCCTCTACAGCTGTTCCGTTCTCCAACGCCCCAGCAGCCATCGGTACGAGCTTCTGCATATCGAGCGTTTCTTCCAGCCCGTGGTTTTGTCGTTGTACGCGGTAACGTACACTACCATCTTCCAGCTCAGGAACATGCAGCAACAAGCTCAGATCGACGCCTTTCTTCTTCCAGTGCGAGTCGGCGTTCACGGTATCCAGACAATCCGTACGTCCGATCATTTCCTGAATCGTGCGGAAGCCCAGCTCCGCCATAATTTCGCGGACATCTTCTGCGATGAAACGCATAAAATTCACCACATGGGCAGGATCGCCCATATAATTTTTGCGCAGCTCTGGATTCTGTGTAGCCACCCCAACCGGACAGGTGTCCATTTGGCAAACCCGCATCATAATGCAGCCCAACGCCACAAGCGGCGCTGTAGAGAAGCCGTATTCTTCCGCGCCCAACAAAGCAGCTACCACCAAATCGCGGCCGGACAGCATCTTGCCATCTGTCTCCAGCACCACGCGGTCGCGCAGATTGTTCAGCATCAGCGTCTGATGCGTCTCGGCCAGACCCAGCTCCCAAGGCATCCCCGCATGGCGGATGGAGCCTTGCGGAGAAGCACCTGTACCGCCGTCATAGCCGCTGACCAGAATAATGTCAGCGCGGCCTTTAGCCACTCCTGTTGCAATCGTACCTACGCCTACCTCCGACACCAGCTTCACGTTAATGTCAGCACGCGGATTGGCGTTTTTGAGATCGTAGATCAGCTCTGCCAAATCCTCGATAGAATAAATATCGTGATGCGGCGGCGGCGAAATCAGTCCCACGCCCGGTGTAGAACCACGTACCTCAGCTACCCAAGGATACACCTTGCGGCCTGGCAGTTGTCCACCTTCACCCGGCTTCGCGCCTTGCGCCATTTTAATCTGAATTTCGTCGGCGTTCACCAAATAATTCGACGTTACACCAAATCGGCCTGATGCCACCTGCTTGATCGAGCTGCGACGGGAATCGCCGTTGGCATCCGGAATGAAGCGTGCAGGGTTTTCCCCACCTTCACCGGTGTTGCTCTTGCCGCCGATACGATTCATCGCAATCGCCATATCTTCATGCGCTTCCTGACTGATTGAGCCGAAGGACATAGCTCCCGTCTTAAAACGACGCATAATCGATGCAGCGGATTCCACTTCTTCCAGTGGAACAGGTTTACCCGCAGGCTTCAACTGAAGCATGGAGCGAATCGTCAAATGCTGCTGCGTTTCACCCTGCACCAGCTTGGCGTATTTCTTGTACAGCTTGTAGTCTCCCGAGCGAACCGACTGCTGGAGCAAATGTATCGTTTGCGGATTAAACAAATGCTCTTCCCCATCGTTACGCCATTGATATTCGCCGCCTGAATCCAGCACTTTGTCGTTGCCGTCCTTGTCGGTAAAAGCCCGGTTATGGTGAGCCAGCGCTTCCACCGTGACTTCCTCCAGACCGATACCGCCAATGCGGGACGGTGTCCAGGTGAAGTAGCGATCAACGAAATCCTGTTTGAGACCTACGGCCTCAAAAATTTGTGCTCCACGGTACGACTGAATCGTGGAAATACCCATTTTGGACAATATTTTAACGACACCCTTGGTAGCTGCTTTAATATAGTTTTTAACTGCTTTCTCCTGCGAGACACCGCGCAGCAAGCCCTGCTGAATCATGACATCCAGCGTTTCGAATGCCAGATACGGATTAACCGCACTCACGCCGTAACCAAGCAGCACCGCATAATGATGAATATCTCTCGGCTCTCCGGACTCCAGCAAAATACTTACACGTGTGCGTGTACCCTGCTTGATCAAGTGGTGATGCAGGCTGGAGACAGCCAGCAACGCCGGAATGGCTGCATTCTCTGCATCCACTCCACGGTCGGACAGAATAAGGATGTTATGACCCTTGTCAATGACACGATCAGCCGCCTCAAACAGTCCTTCGAGCGCCTTACGCAAGCCTTCCACGCCCTCCTTCGCTTCAAAGAAGATCGGAATCGTCATCGACTTGAAGCCTGGACGGTGTACATGACGAATTTTGGCAAATTCCTCATTCGACAGCACCGGGGAATCCAGACGAATCTGACGACAGCTTTCCGGTTCCGGATGCAGCAAATTGCGCTCAGGTCCAATCGTAGTTGCCGTGGACGTTACAATCTCTTCCCGAATGGCATCAATCGGTGGATTCGTGACTTGCGCAAACATTTGTTTAAAATAGTTGTACAAACGTTGCGGACGGTCAGACAGCACCGCCAATGGAGCATCATATCCCATCGAGCCAATCGGTTCCGCACCTGTGAGCGCCATTGGCTCCAGAATCTTGCGCAGTTCTTCAAACGTATATCCAAAAGCCAGCTGGAGCTGGTTCACATTTTCATGCTTCGGCTCTGGCTGCTCCAGAGCTTCCGGCAGCTCATCCAGATTGACCAGATGCTCATCCAGCCATTCCTGATAAGGTTCCTCGGATGCGATACGCTCCTTCAACTCTTCGTCAGAAATGATGCGGCCCTCTTGGGTATCGACCAGCAGCATTCGTCCCGGACGAAGACGATCCTTGTACAGTACATTTTCAGGAGCGATATCCAGCACACCCGCTTCTGAAGACAATGCGATCAGGTCATCCTTGGTCACATAGTAACGCGCAGGACGCAGGCCGTTGCGGTCCAGAACCGCCCCAATCTGTACACCATCCGTAAACGCCATCGCAGCCGGTCCGTCCCAAGGCTCCATCATTGTGCTGTGATACTCATAAAATGCCCGTTTCTTCGGGTCCATTGTCTCGTGTTTATTCCAAGGCTCCGGCACCATCATCATGGCTACATGAGGAAGGGAACGTCCACTCAGATACAGAAATTCCAGTGTATTATCAAACATGGCTGTATCTGAACCATCCGGGTTAATGACTGGTTTTACCTTACCGATATCTTCGCCAAACGCTTCACTTTCAAACTGGGCCTGACGTGCATGCATCCAGTTCACGTTGCCCCGCATCGTGTTAATTTCACCGTTGTGAATCATAAAACGATAAGGATGCGCACGATCCCAACTTGGGAACGTATTCGTACTGAAACGGGAATGGATCAGCGCGATTGCCGATGTCACCCGCTCATCCTGCAAATCCAGATAAAATTGCCCTACCTGCTCGGTTGTGAGCATTCCTTTGTATACAACCTTACGGCATGACAAACTCGGGATATAAAACGACTCACGGTTCTGGTCCTCTTCGTTATAGCGAATGGCAAGCTCCGCCCGTTTGCGAATAACATACAGTTTCCGTTCAAAGTCCAGCTCTTCCTTCAAATCGCTGCTTCGACCGATAAACACCTGACGTACGCCTGGTTTGGCCGCTTTCGCCGATTTGCCCAGCATTTCGTCATAAGTCGGAACATCACGGAATCCCAGACAGTTCTGGCCCTCATCTACGATAATATCTCTCAGCTTCTGCTCATGAACTTCACGAACCTTCGGATCATTGGATACAAAAAGCATACCCACGCCGTAATGTCCGGCCTTTGGCAGCTTGAAGCCCAGTCGCTCCGCTTCCTCTTGAAAAAACAGATGCGGTACCTGAATCATAATCCCCGCTCCGTCACCGGAGTTCGGTTCACTTCCCTGACCGCCCCGGTGCTCCATATTGACGAGCATGGTCAAAGCCTGACTTACGATATCGTGCGATGGTTTTCCCTTAATGTGGGCAACAAAGCCCATACCGCAGGCGTCTTTTTCGAATTGGGGATCGTATAATCCCTGTTTGGGTGGTAAACCTGTCTGTCTCATAGAACGCAACCTTTCTGTTATAAAGTCATGCTGGCCTGAAATACAGGCGGCCGAATAGAAGACAGTGGCAACAAGAGGTAACTCTAAGAACAACTACGAGGATTGGGGGACAAAACATGTGACGTATTCAAGGCGGTACGGTCCGCCGAATGCGAATGTTTTTCAATAATTATGCAATAGCTTGACTTGAAAAACACGTCGGATCTACTGGTGAATCTAATTAGTTCTATCATTTTATCATTGACCTACCATGTTAGCAATTCAAAGTTTTTATGATTGTGATAATAAATCTTTTACATTACAGCTTCAACGTGAAGATGCAAAAATATACCGTTTTTATGTATAAATATTCATCTTAATAAACCCAGCCTTTCCCATTCCCGAAGGAACAGAAAAGGCTGGCAGAGGATATCTATTGAACATTCTGGCGCTCCGACATTTGCTCGCAATTTGGCAATGCAGGTTAAAATTCGAGGCTTTCGCCGGGATTCAGGGCTGTTCCCTTAATCCCTTCTTTGTTCAGACGGTCACAGAAGGCGTTCCCATCCTGCTCGATCCCCGGAAATGTATTGTAATGCACCGGTATTACGCGGCTTGCCCGGAGCCATTTGGCTGCCAGTAGTGCATCCTCTGGTCCCATTGTATAACCGTCACCAATCGGTAATACAGCAGCATCTATCGAGTTGGTTTCCCCAATGAGACGCATATCGCCAAACAGGGCAGTATCGCCAGCATGGAAAAATGTTTTGCCGCCTATGGTCAATAAAATGCCCGCAGGCTCACCCATATATATCGTTTGTCCATCCACCGTTAAAGAGGAACTGTGGAACGCAAGTGTGAATTTTACATGGAAGCCGTCAAATTGGTGACCGCCCCCAAGGTTCATACCGTGAGCCTTGGCTCCCTGAGATGAACAATAGTCAGCCAATTCCGCCACCGCGATCACAGGGCAATCGTTGCGCTTGGCAATTTCAACAGCATCTCCAAAATGATCCGCATGACCATGCGTCAACAGCACTGCATCCACCTGAATATCCTCAGCTTTTACTGCCGCTTTAGGATTCCCTGTCAAAAAAGGATCCATAATAATCCGTTTGCCCTCTTCCTCCACCAGCACAGCTGAATGTCCGTAATATGTGATTTTCATATCATCTGCCACCTCCATCGTCACTTCATAACTTGGGTACCTTTCCTTTACCCATTATACCTCTTTTTGCATACAAGCTTCATCTGTACACGAAAAAACACGTTCACAAAGCTGAACCCTATGGTTTAGAAAGGGCTGTTATTTGTAGAAGGCTGCTTTTATTTATAAAAAGTATGATGACCGATTGTTTTCACTTTGGTACGCGAATGATGAACCGTAAGATCCTGAGCCAACGTCAGCGACAGGAAAAAACAGGTATTATCAGGCACGGCTTTATGGCCATTCAAAGCAGCCGTAACCGCACGAATACTGTCCTCGTTGGGCTGAACACGACGAAGACGCCCGTTCGCAACCGGACTAAATTGCGCTTTTTGATAAATCACTGCCTGGATCGAATCGGGAAATGGGGCTGACCGCAGCCGGTTTAAGACAACGTTGGCAACTGCCACTTTGCCTTCGTACGGTTCGCCTTCTGCTTCTGCCATGACTATTTTTTGTAGCAGGAGCAGTTCTTTAGCGGAGACAGGATAGCTCCAGGTAGACAACGCCTTGTCATCCTGAGAGAGCATTTGTGTCTTCGTAAAGTAGATGGTTGTAGGAGGGGTAAGAATTGCGGACTTGCTATGCTGGACTTCAGGTTTTTTCACGCCGGTTGCAGCATTGCTCCGGGCTTGTCCCGCCTGCTTCATCTGGGAAGCGGGTAACGGAGTCGGCATGATTTGTTTCCAGCTCGGCTGTTGGTGAGCCTTGGCAAAGATGGGACTTGTCCTGTTTGACCCGTTATGGGTCTCCATCCTGTCCCCGTGTGAAGGAGCCGAAGAATTCCCTGACCAGCTCAGAGATTGCATAGGTGCATTTTTATGATTTTTTTGTGTTTGTTGAACCTCAGCGTAGAGGCCTACCCCCAATATACAAACAAGCAGCACACTCAAAAGAGGTGCAAACCAACGATGTTCTTTAACGATTTCCATAATGTTCCTCCTGTTAACTTTAGGCACATTCCTCAGATATGTAACCCAAAATGCGCCTTTTGAATAGCGCTGAAATACTATATCACTAAAATCGCTGATAGATCAAGGGTTTCTCCTCAATAATGGGATCGTTTGAATTATTTGGTACATTGGTTTTTGGCCCATTCGGGTCGCGTACAAAACAAATTCTCCCACTTCCCACGGCTCACCTATCCGGTCATCGGACTGAAGCATAGACGCCGGAATAGGCTGTTGCCCTATATACGAACGTGCTACTGTGATATGGGGCCTGTAAGGCCGTTCCTCGGGCTTAAAACCAAGCGATTCGATAGCCTCAACTATGGATTGGTGGAGTTGGTTCAAAGAATCCTTCTGCCCCGTAACTCCCCTCCATAGCACACGCGGAAATCCATCTCGTCCAAAAGTCCCCGGTTCGCCAATGCCGAGAGTGAACGGGGAATGTGCAGCGGCCGCCTGAAATAAAGCCTGTTCCAGTTCCGGTATATCCTTGGTCGCCACATCCCCCAGGAACTGAAGTGTCACGTGGTAATCCCTGAAATCGGTCCATTTGCGAAAAGAAAACTCGTTAACATCCTGTTCCACCCAGCAGCGTAACTCCTTCTTATGCTCGCTCGGGAGAGCAATCGCGGTAAAAAGTCTTTGTGTTTGTGCTGTTTGCGGTACTACCAGCGGTAATCCGTTCATCGTCATCGTCTTCCTTTCATCCCTAATCAGAGCTATAGTCATTCGTTGTTATCTAAAGTGACACAGCAAGCTGGTTTTTTCCCTATTTATGCAATCTTCCCGCCAATCTGTTATCCTTGAAAGGATGATTCATCAGAATATATTGGAAGCTCCAAAGAATCAAAAACCGAGGAGGTAATGAATCATGGGAACCATTGTAAGTTTACACCAGCTTACCGCAGAGCAAGAAAAGCAAGTTCGTGCAGCAGCTCCGGGCTATGAGCTGATCATTGGTAAGGCCCAGGAGCTGAAGCCTGAACAAATCCGACAGGCAGAGGTCATTTTAGGCTGGTCCAAGCATATTTCCGAAGCAGCTTTGCAGCCAGACAGCAAGCTGAAATGGATACAGACCTGGTCGGCGGGTATTGATAAGCTGCCACTTGCAGAGCTGGAAAAGCGTCATATTTTTCTTACCAATACAAGTGGCGTTCATGCCGTTCCGATTACGGAGCAAATCTTTGGGATGCTGCTGTCGCATACACGTTATTTACAGCAAGCAGCTCTCTTGCAGCGTCAGAAAACATGGCAGCCACCGAAAGGCGAGCTGACGGAATTACGTGGCAAAACGCTGCTGATTACAGGCGTGGGTGAAATCGGCCGTGAAACGGCGCGGATTGCTGAAGCCTTTGGCATGCGAGTGATCGGAGTCCGGCGTTCCGGCAAGGATGCCCCACATGTAAAGCGCATGTATACAAATGAGCAATTACATGAAGCGCTAGGAGAAGCGAATATCGTGGTGAATATTTTGCCATTCACCGAGGAAACCCGTCACTTCTTTGACGAAAAGGCATTTGCAGCCATGCGTAAGGGAGCTTTCTTCATTAATGTAGGTCGTGGCGGCACTGTCCATACGGATGCACTTGTGCGCTCTCTGGAGCAAAAGCATATTGCCTTTGCCGGACTGGATGTATTCGAGGAAGAACCCCTACCCGCGTCGCATCCGCTGTGGAGTCTGGAGAATGTCCTGATCACGCCGCATATTGCAGGCGACACGGACCACTACGCTGAACGTGCAGTAGATATCTTCCTCACCAATTTGAAAGCCTATGCAGCCGATCAGGAGCTACCGCTGAATTTGGTCAACTATAAAACTCAGTATTAACAAACCAACTACTCACAGATCCATATTTCCCGGCTCATACCTGTCTTATGTATACGGCATTGCTCCGTGAGGGTCCAGCCTGACTCGGACAGCAATGCTGCCATCGGCTCCGTGCTTACGACTACCGCTCGTGCAGCCAAGCGTCTCAAACTGCGCAGCATCTGCTTTTGTTCATCGGCAGGGAGCACGGAGCACAGGTTATAGGGCATATCCAATATGGCCGCATCATAGGTTCCCTCCAGCAGATTCATATCTCCCAGCTTTACCCGATCCTCTTCATATCCAAAATGACGCAAATTCACGCGTGCCCCGCGTACCGCCAGCGGGTTGATATCACAACCGCGAATATCTTTTCCCATGCTCAATGCTTCAATCATCACATTGCCCATGCCACAGCACGGGTCCAGCAGCTTCAATCGGCCCCCATCTATATCCTGTACTGCTATATCATTCACTGCTAAATTCACAAGCGCTTTGGCTACCAGCACTGGTAGTCCGGTGGAATAGTTTTGCGGCTTATGACGGCGCTCCAGCCACGATCTGTCGCTGTATATGCACTTGCCGAGCAGCCACCGCTCCCCTACCCGTATGACACCCAGGGTGACATCCGGTTCTTTCATTTGTGCCTGCCCTCGAATACGTGCGCCAATGCGTCTTTCTATTCCGCGTCGCTCGTCATAGTCTGCCACATTGTCGCCTTCCTTGAGACACAGGACCTTGAAGGTCTTCCCTTCTTCAAGTTGAATTGCGGAGGCTACTTCGCAAAGTTCGTCCAGCGTACCCGCATTTGCGGCCACATCCAGCCGAAGATGGATGAATGGGCTGGTGCCCGGCTCCAACCGCCGATGGGACAGCAGCATGGAATCATGCGCAGAGGAGTGACCGAACAAGCTTTTCAACTCCAAAAGACACAGCTCTCGCTCGGTTTCATGACACGCGTAAGTATATATGTATCTTTGCATATTCATAGCAGAACTATTTATTTCATATCTGTTCATGTCAGATCTCTTTTCATTTAGAATCACAATTTACGGCATCTGCTATAAGACGGTAGGATTGAAGCCGCTGCTCATAATTGGGAATGGGTGTGACTAACAAAAATTCATCATTATCGTACTCAACCTGCAAGCTGCGCAACCGTTTGGCAACATCCGCTGGTGTTCCCACCAGCCAATTAGCCCGCATCGCCGGGTCACCCATCGTAATCTGTGCAGCCCATCGTTGCGCCTGTTCATTCGTTGAGGCACATATGGCCCCGACAGCAACCATCGTACGGGGCTTGTCCATTCGTTTGGACGGCTGAAAGCCGGAACGGTAAATGCTCAGCATATCTCTCGTATCCTGCTCACTCATAAATTGACCGAACACATAGCCAGTTGAATACCGGGCGGCGTATTCGGCACTTTTACGGTTGGTACCCAGCATCCACAGCGCAGGTGGCTGTTCAGGCATCGGACGGGCAAACACGGGCACCTGCTCATACTCGTAGGTACCTTCCAGCAAAGCCAGCAGCGCTTCCATCGTCTGTGGCAGTTCAGCCACATGCTGGAGAAAGTTGCCGCTCAGCGCCATCGAAGCATGCGGTCCTCCACCGGGGGCTCTCCCGAGACCCAGCTCGACTCTGCCCGGATATAGAGTCGCCAGCAGATGAAACCATTCTGCAACCTTGACCGGACTATAATGCGGAAGCAAAATAGCGCCTGCCCCCAGCTTGATTTTCCGAGTCACTGCCCCGATGTGAGCCAGCAACACTTCCGGACTGGAGGAAGCAAGCCCCTCCATATCATGATGCTCCGAAGTCCAGTAGCGCGTATAGCCCCACGCTTCCGCACGTCTGGCCAGCTCTCCTGCCCATTGAACGGCCTGCTCCGGTCGGTTTCCGGGCAACAACGGTACCATATCCAGTACCCCCAGATTCAGTGATTTGGCAGGTATAGGCTGAGAACCCATAGATATCCCCCTTCTTTTTCATACTTAAAAACCAGTTTCTTCTACTATATAGGGTTCAGCATTTTGCATAATTCGATTTCCAACGCTCGAAAGTACAATATATAGACGAACTAAATCGTTTCGATCTCTATATTGCTAATTTGAAATCGCTCTTGGGATTTATGCAAAATGCTCGGTTAAATGAAATGTTAGTCCAGATCGTAAATGGAACCTACCTTCAAACCATACAGCTCATTATAGATTTTCTCGGCAAAAGCATCGGTCATCCCTGCAATATAATCAATGACCATATGCTCCCATGTCCAAATCGGTTTGGCCTTGCCCTGATCACGTTCAAAGCGTTGGAGCCAATCACTCGGAATAATGGACTTGGATGTCTCTGGATCGAGAAAAGCCAGCCACAGCCGTCTGAGCATCCATTCACTCCGTTTTTGCAGCCGCTGCACGCGCAGATCACGGATCATCGTGACCCAGGCAAAGCTTTTCAGCACACTCACGGTGCGAAGCATATCGAGATCCTCGCTTCCATCCCGCACAAAAGTAACCTTTTTCCAATTTCCCGCATCAATTACACCCAAGCTGCTGACGAACAAACTGACCCAGTACGCTTTCACCTCACGCCGGGTGCGGGAATAATCGTGTTCACACATCGGCATCTTGCCATTCCATACCTTCAAAAATTCGCTAAGCACAGCCGCTACCTTCTGTTCGATCTGAGCTAGCTGCCAGCCTTGCCAGAAGCTATCCTCCAACGTGGTGATTTTTTCTGTAATCAGACGGATCAAGTACGGATCATACAAAAAATGCTCGTGCACCTCTATTTTCCCTGCCTTAATTCCGTCCTCCAGATCATGCGCGGAATACGCAATATCGTCGCACAGGTCCATAAGCTGGGCCTCCAGCGTCTTCTGACCATCAGGAATTCCCCAATCCTCGCGGATGGAACGAATGTATTCCCACTCATGCAGGTACATCCCTTTTTTATTCCAAATCCCCGGATACGGGTACTTGTTGATCCCTAGTAAAACAGCATCCGACAAATTCAGACCATCTACATTCTCACGCTTCTCCAAAAACATAATGAGTCGAAAATTGTGTGCGTTCCCCTCAAAGTGCTCGTAGATTTGCCGCTCACGTGCATATGTCTCTAGCCCCTGCTTGGAATCAGGAGTGAAGCCTCCGGCAGCCGCTATCTTTTCCACCTTCGTCTCGATCAACTGATCCAAAATGCCGTCCAGTACCTCTTCGCCCTTGTGCCCGAACGGTGGATGACCAAAATCATGCGCAATGGACGCACATTCCACCACCTCGGGGTCAATAATCAGCCCGGCGTTATCCGCCTGCTCCAGCTCCACCTCGGGATGGCGCCGTAGCAAGCTGCGTGCCGCTTCGCGTGCAATCTGTGCTACCTCCAGCGAATGCGTCAGCCGTGTACGATAATAATCGCCTGTGCCTGCGCCAAAAACCTGAGATTTGCCTTGCAGCCGACGAAAGGTCGGTGAATGGATCAATCGGGAGTAATCCCGTTCATATGCTGCCCGTGAAGCGTCGCTTCGTGTCTGTTCCGGAAACTGCCGATGCTCTCTCTTGTTTTGCCATGTCATAAAGCCCACTCCCAACGTACTCAATTGGAGTGATTATACATTTTTTTCACGTCTCAGGAAAGCTTACATGACTTTAAGCTATATCGCTGCAACTCCAGCACGAAAAATCTCAATAAAAAAAGTGCTCCGCCAGCCATTAGGATTCAGGCCGGGGAACACCACTTTTGTTCTAACGCTTCGCCCTCGGGTCCAGCACATCCCGCAAGCCGTCACCCATCAGGTTAAAGCCCAATACGGTCAGCATAATGGATATACCCGGAAAAATAACGGTCCATGGCGCATTCTGGATATATTGGCGTGAATCCGACAGCATTTTACCCCACTCCGGTTCAGGAGGTTGTGCGCCCAAGCCGAGAAATCCAAGCGCTGCCGCTTCAATGATCGCCGTTCCTATCCCCAGCGTTCCTTGCACGATAATCGGTGTCAAGCTATTCGGCAAAATATACCGGAGTATGATTCGTACATTATTCGCCCCAAGCGCTCTGGCAGAAGTGATGTATTCCTCGGTTTTGACACTGAGCACTTTGGAGCGAACCAACCGTCCGTATGTCGGCACGTTGACGATAGCAATAGCATACAGGGCATTTTCCAGTGAAGGTCCTAAAATAGCAACGATAGCAATCGCCAGCAGAATCCCCGGAAACGCCAGTAAAATGTCGAACAGTCGCGAGATGATCATGTCTGCCCATTTTCCGTAAAATCCCGCGACTAAACCTAAAGCCGTTCCTACAATCATCGAACCAATGACGGACAAAAAACCGACCCACAACGAGATTCTGGCCCCATACAGCGTACGAGTCAGCAAATCCCGGCCGAGATCGTCCGTCCCGAACCAGTGCTCTGCGGAAGGAGGCTGCAAACGATCCACCAAATTCTGCGCTTTATAATCAAAAGGAGCAATCCACGGAGCGATCAAAGCGATGATGACAAAGAAGATAATAATGCTCAGGCCGACGAATGCCATTTTATTGTATCGGAAAGCCCTCCACGCGTCTCTCCAAGGGCCGGACACAACAGGCACATGAGCCAATGTATGGCGTGTTGTCGGTATGTTGTTGGGTTCCATCGAAAATTGTGACATCGGACAAGCTCCCCCTTGACCCATTGACGACTTGATTACTGATAACGGATACGCCGATCAAGAACCGCGTACAGCAAATCGACAATCAGATTAATGATGACGAACAGGAACGCAATGATCAGAATCCCGCTTTGAATGACAGGGTAGTCACGCGAGCTGATCGCTTCAAAAATGTACCGTCCGATACCGGGCCATGCAAAAATGGTCTCTGTCAGCACCGCGCCGCCCAGTAGCGAGCCAGTCTGAAGACCGATGACGGTGAGCACGGGGATGGCGGCATTTTTAAGTGCATGCTTGTACACGACTTGAAAAGATGCCAGTCCCTTCGCCCGGGCTGTGCGGATATAATCCGAATCCATAACCTCCAGCATACTGGAACGAGTAATGCGTGCAATGACCGCCATGGGAATGGTTCCCAGTGCGATGCTGGGCAAAATCAAATGCTTGATGACCGCCCATACCTGCTCCATACGTCCACCAATCATTGCATCAATAACCGCCAAATGTGTCACCGCCTCCACCGGATCACGGGAATTCATGCGTCCAATGGAAGGAAGCCAATGCAGCTTATTGGCAAAAATCCACTGCTCCATCAAGCCCAGCCAGAAAATCGGCATCGACACCCCGACAAGGGCAATGACCATGCTGACATAGTCGAACCAGGAGTTTCGCTTCCAGGCGCTCACGATACCCGCGTTCATTCCAACCACAATGGCAAAAAACATGCTCGCCACCGTCAATTCCAGTGTAGCCGCCAAGTAAGGCAGCATTTCCCGGGCAATCGGCTGTCTGGTACGGATCGAATCACCCAAATCGCCATGTGCCAATTCACTCAGATAGGTTCCATATTGCTGCAACCACGGCTTTCCCAGTCCCAACTGCTCACGTAGTGCCTGTTTGGACTGCTCTGTGGCCTTGTCTCCCAGTATCGTTTCCGCCGGATCACCCGGAATAGCATGAATTATCGAAAAAACGATGAGCGTCATGCCCAGCAATACCGGAATCAATACCGCCAGTCTTTTTACAATGTATGAGTTCATACCAGAATCACCGCCTGCTTGCGCTTGAGCTATTTGGATTATTCAAAATAAACATTACCATACGATTCAATACCTGCTGGAGAAGGCACAAAGCCCTTGAGGTTCACTTTAGCTGCCATCAGCGGTGTGCTGTGAACCAGTGGAATCCACGGCGCATCCTGTTTAATAATCACTTGTGCTTGTTTGTACATTTCCGCACGCTTGTCCTGATCGACCTCAACCTGCGCCTTCACCAATATTTTGTGCAGCTCCTCATTGACATAGAAGCTACGGTTATTACCCGGAATCGTATCCTTGTCCAGCAGGGTGTAAAGGAAGTTGTCCGGATCGCCATTATCTCCGTTCCATCCCAGCATATACAAATCATCTTTCTGGCCCGTCTTGACATCATCCAGATAAGTGGCCCATTCCGGCGATTGGATGTTCACTTTAACACCTATTTTTTCAAAATCAGCTTGAATGGCCTCCGCTACCTTTTTACCGTCAGGCATATACGGACGAGATACAGGCATCGCGTAAAAAGTTAACGGCTCGGTAAGCCCGTTAGGATAGCCTGCTTCCGCCAGCAAGGATTTAGCCTTATCCAGATCGTAGGTATAATCCTGAATGCTATCGTTATATCCCCATAATGTAGGCGGCATCGGATTGACCGCAGGCTTTGCCTCTCCCGCAAACAATGCATCAATAATAGCCTGTTTGTTCACTGCATGATTAAGCGCCTGCCGTACCTTGGGATTATTGAATACCTTTTTCTTCAAATTAAATCCGATATACGCCACATTAAAGGATGGGCGCTCCATTTTTTGCAGCTCATTATTGCCTTCCAGTTGCTTCGCATCGTCCGGGTTCAGATCCTCCATCAGATCAATCTCTCCGTTTTGCAGAGCATTAAATCTCGCGGTATTGTCGGGTATGGAACGAACAATAACCTTGGACAGCTTCGGCTGCCCCTCTTTCCAATAGTTTGGATTTTTCTCCAGCGTGATAGTGTCATTCCGTTTCCATTCCTTAAATACAAATGGTCCCGTACCGACCGGATTGCTCTTGAAATCAGCCTTTTTCTCCTGAATAGCCTTAGGGCTTGCGATACTAAAGGATGGCATAGCGATATTTTGTAAAAAAGGTGCCTGCGGCTTGGTCAGTGTAAACTGGACCGTGTTCGCATCTACCGCTTTGACCTCCTTGATCACCCGACTCCCTTCTGGACCGAACATGGAGTCATAATAATCGAACGAGTCTCCGTCAAATTTATATGGGCTTTTCGGATCAAACCAACGGTTAAAGTTAAATACAACCGCTTCTGCATTAAAGTCACTTCCATCATGGAATTTTACACCTTGACGCAGCTTAAACGTATAAACTAGTCCGTCGGGTGATACTTCCCAACTCTCTGCAAGCCCCGGCTGAATCTCCGTTGTACTTTCCTTGTATTCCAGCAAGGTATCGAACACCTGCATTCCAATTTTTAGCGATTCACTTTCGGTCACAATCGCAGGGTCCAGCGCCACGGAATCGCCACCGCGCCCATAAATTAATGTATCCTGCGCGCCCTCTCCTGCGCCTCCTGGCGTTTTTCCTGCCTCCGGTTTTGCGCCTTCATTGGAACCTCCACAGCCGGAAAGTGCCAGAACAGCCCCCAATGCAAGCACCAGTAGGACGGTCCAAACTTTGTTCTTTACGTACTTTTTGCTCATGCAGCAGACCCCTTTCACACCTCGTATATTGTTAGTTCGTTGATACCAGATGGACACCCAGATAACCTCTATGATCTAATGGACACATCGTCCAAATTAAATCTCATGACACACAGATACGTAAGCTTATACAGCAAATAGCTATCACCAATCGTAAGGTATTATCGAATGATGGGAATCAAGCTGATTTTCAACCTATTACCGAGTGATATCATTTTCTCTGATGGAAGTTAATTCATAAGTTGGAGGTGTGAAAGGTAATTTTATATGTAGAATTAGATATCAACACCTGTGGTTCAATTCAATCGGCCTCCGTGATGTATGCCTAAAGTGTCGTACCCGATGCGATGGTCTGTGAGGTTATGAGGAAGATTGCTGTCTCCAAGCATTCAGCTTTTGTTGAATCATAGTGAAAAATGTCATATATACTCACAGTATATACAAGCGATCACATGAATGGAGAGTGATTACTGGATACTTTACTATAAAATGAGAGGGTAGACAAGAGCGTTTTCATAGATTTTTTTAAATTTCCGAACGTTTTCGGAAAGTAATGTTAGTTAATATCACAGGGAAATATCTACAAATATATAAAAAAGAACGCGGCTATAACAGCTGCTCGCGTCCTCTTTGCAAGATCTCATCCTCCTACTTGATTCCTGTTTGTTCAGTAGTTTACGACGATTTCTTAAACACACCCAGACGGTTCAAGACGACAAGCAGGCGATAAAAATCATAGCTGCTTGGCTGCTTGGCATCCACAATCGAACTCGATGGATTAAAAGCAACGGCTGCTGCTACGGATTCCTTTGCCCAAGCTGGCACTGGCATAGCCTGACGCGCCTCCAGGTCAGCTACTCGCTGATCCACTTTATTAATATAAGCGCTCTGTTCGTTCAATGTCTGTTTGAGCACATCTTTGCTGTTTTCAAGTGCAGCAACCTGCTGCTGCAAGGCTTTAAATGCCGCTTTTTCCTCTGCTGTCATCGGCTCATCCCCCTCTTCTCCTGCAAAAGCTTGGCGCAGCTCTGCCTCTGTTCCGGCGTATACATTCAGGTCAACTGGCCCTTGAATCCCATCAACTCGTCCATTGTCGCTGTATTGCCAGAAGTCCCACAGCTTCCATGCTGTGGTATCATTGGGCACTCGTGTGCTGTAACGCGCGATCCATAGCTTATAAGCTCCTAGCGACGCTTTGAAATGGGCCGCAAATGCATTCCCCGTATAGACCATCGGCTTGCGACCACTTACCCTTTCAAATTCCGTCAAAAACGCCATGGCTACTTCATGAATCGCAGCAGAGCTAAGTCCACCCGGATTGTTCTCATAATCCATTACCGCTGGAAAGTCCAGCGCTTTTGCGCCTCCAATCCGATCCAGCACCTCGGCAAAATGTCTGGCCTCCGCTTTGGCCGCGTCAACGCTGGTTGCATCTACAAAATGGTAAGCTCCCAGCAATACCCCTGCTGCCTTGGCCCCTTTTGCGTTGGTGATAAATGTCGGATCGACGTAACGCTGTCCCTGACTCGCTTTAATAAAGGCAAACGATTTGCCATCGGCCCGTACACGTTTCCAATCCATATTTCCCTGGTATCGGGACACGTCAATGCCCTCGGCAGCATTAGGACTGCGATTTTGCATAAGGCGATCCCTCCTTGTCATTCATAATGTTGTAACCGATGATGTTACTGTTATAATTATGCTTGGACCGTTGAAGCGGTCCGGACTTTTCCACCTCGATGCTGAAAATGGGGCAGAGGTGCATTCTGCTCCCCTTATGAAGCTTTATTTCCTTTGTCGGAGGAGTCTTTTTGCTTTATCTTTGTCCCACTCGACTTGCTCTCAAAAATCGCCACCGCATTCCGTAAAATATCCGGCATCGGCACACCCATCCTGCCTACATTTTCAATAATCGACAATAGTTCATTTGCCAAATAAAAGAAAACAACGGCATCCCGGAAATAATGTGCATCCCCGAGAATACCGTCGATCAGATGAGCTACCGTAATCATCAAAAACACCGTGACCTTGCGAAAAATACCGTAATAGCCCTCTCGGCTTTTCAATGATCCATTAATCCAGGCCGCCGCCCAGCCAGTAAAAAAATCAATAATGACCATCCATAACAACAACGTCAACATCATCGTCCACCCCCCGAAAAAATAACCGATCAAGGTCCCCGTGGAAAACCCCAGCCAAATCTGATCGACCTTTTCATGCATGCTTGTTCCCCCTTTTTGATACAAGGTGTAAAATGAATGCCCCCTTGAGGTAATCAAGGGCACAAAAAGACACGCTCTGTTGCGTGGGCGTGCTGGTTAAATATTTTGCGCTGTTGCTCGTTCTGCCGCCTGTGTAACTGGCACTGCTTCTTTAAGATCAGCCTTAACGAGTTCCTGCAATGCTGTTGGAACGTCTTCGATAGTAAGGCTGCCAGCAAGGATAAGATGTACAAATTGGGTTGCACAGGATTTTCGCATTTGTTCATTCATGATACCACTTCCCTCATGAGTCAGGACAGACTAAAAATAGAGTCCATATTCCAACTGCAAAACACCTACCTGCTGCCTAGCTAGCCCTTTTAATTGAGGATAAAATCCAAAGCCGTCGTCAGCCGTTGATTCCATCACATCTCCCTTTATCCGATTGCCCACCAAGGGATGTTATCTAGCGTATAGTACCTTGCCCTTGCACCTGTTAGGGTTCCTGACCCCATACTCATAGTAATTGTAAGTAGATTGCTTGAATTTATGTTTACAGTATAGGTGCCGATATCGTTTGATAAGCTTCCATTGCTACCAACTGTTGCGATGATGTAGCCTCCAGGCATCCATCGGCTAGACCACCCGCCGGAAACGCTAAAATGCGCATAACCATTCAAACGGATAAATACTTTACTTATAGCAAACGCGGTCGGCAACACGTATGATACGGTTACTGTGGCAGGCAGATCAATATCATAGCCATTATTTACACTTATATTCCCACTCCGAGCTATTGTTCCTTCGGCATATTTTACTATAGGTGCATTTGTAATTGCTGCCGCTAACTGGTCGCCGCTCATGTCGGGACTGGCGCCTCCGAACTTGCCGTTGATCGCGCCTACGATTTTATTTTTAAGATCAACGGCTTGCGTAAAAGCTTGGTCTGCCCGGCTGTATGCCTCATTTGCCCGGTCATATGCCTGTTTGGTGGCGCTCGGTGTAGCTGCCCGATCTATAGCTCCACTGCTTACAGAAGTGTCGAGCTGCACAATCCCTCTAGCCTGCGTAGAAGCAGATGGTAAATCCGATGCAGGGTGCGTATGCGCCTTGGGTGCTGCATAATCCCTCGTATACTGTTTGGCGTTGGCTTCAGCTGAAGTCCATGCCGCTTGCTTGGCTGCTGTAACATGGAGATCTGAATTGCTGGCGTGATTGTCCAACGCTTCCTTGGAAGCAACACCGTTCCCGGCCGGGTCTTTTTTGATGCTTTCGACCTGTGCGGCCAATTGTTGATCATTTGCATAAAGCGTATCAATCGGTACATTCAGAACATCCGCATGTCCCTGATCCGTTGTCACAAATCTACGTGGTTGTTTTATCGCCATAAGACTCATCCTCCTTAATAAATATCATCAATTTCAAAAATAAACTCCATGTCAGCATCCTTGGTCTTATTGCTCATCGTACGAACAGCCGTCAGCTTACCAGCCGAATCCACCAAAGCAAGCTCATTAATCGTTTCACCAGCCAATTCAGCTTCCTCCAGTGAGCAGATATAGCGGATTGTCGCAGGAGCAATGAATTCAAAACTGGTAATATCCTTTTGGATTAGTTCTTTTTTCAATGACTGTTCCGTTCCTTCCAAAGGTAGCGGCTTACCTGCTTGATCCACACCTCCGCTACCAAATGCCATCTTCACCACTTTAGTTAGCGAACCACCTTCAGCGCGGGCACGCGCCATTTGTCCCCTTGCATAAGCGGTCGTGACTGTTAAAACTTGTTCTGCCATGACTAACATCCTTTCTCTCATAAAAATTAACGTTTACCCTTGTCTAATCCATTTATTATGGGGCAACTATGTTGCAAGTTTTCACCCTCTTGCCAATGAGTACCACATATTAGTAAGTGCTCTACGTTGAAATAATCGTCTCGGTTGAACTTAAAAGCCGGGTACCATCGAGCTTCATACTTCCATCAAATTTCCAGTAATGATTCCGAATCTTTACGTTGCCTTCCTGACGATTGTCCTCGCGATGCAACATGGATAGTTTCGTACGATTCAAATAACGCAGACGTTCCCCAGTCCACCCAGACAATGAAGCTACTCCGTTCAGTAACTCAACGCCATCCAAGTACCAAGGTTGTCCACCAAAAAAGCGAACTCGCGAACGTAATCGAATACGAGAAACGATTTTATTCTCATGAGGAAATACAAGCCTAGTCTTGTTATTCATGTAAAAAGCAAGGTGAGCAGGCTTAATATCCTCAATGATCTTTTTGAAATCAGCCATATTTTCAGGGATACGGTTTTCGAAGCTTATACCAAACTTATATTTGGTCGGGTAAAAATCTACTTCTCCATATACACCAAATGAGTCGATGATTTTCCGTATCAAATCTTCCGAAAATTTGCCGCTCCCACGGAGCTTCGATTCTACGACCGAACGTCTCTGCTCCAGCGGCTTTTTCAAATCAGTAGGAATACCAAGTTCATTCTCCCAGCGATCCAGCGCCCATGTAGAAGTGCGAACAAAAAACTGGGCTAGTGTCTCATCCAATGCAAAATATAGAGCATCCAATTCACTACCTTTTGCATCCATATCAGTTTGCATTACACGGGAAGCTTCGTAATAGGCCGGTAGATAGGAGAATAGCTCGCGTCCCCGTAAACTACTCCTTTGACTTTGGTTATCCTCCATTACACTCTGGATATCGAGTTGATTATTGTTCGATCCATCACTATACATCGACGTTCACCATCCCTAGCACCGTCGCTAGACCAAATTGAATTCTTTTATGCTGATTACTCCATCTATTCATTTTCAGCTCGGAACGATCAGTCATGGTCGGATTCATTCTTTTACACATGCTCGTTCCCCCTTTGGGTTCAGGCTGTTTTTGCTCTATTCTCTACACTGTTTTCTTGCGGAAAATAGAGCTATACCATTTAACCGTTTCTTCCTGTTTATTCGAAACAACTAGAGATGACGAATCTTCTACGTTACCCGGCACCAGATCAGAACGTTTGGATAAAATAATTTCCATTAACTTGTCACGCTGTTGTTCATCCAAAACGTAGCTGCCGATGATCGTCGCTATGGCATCCTCTCCCCGATCATAGCGGGTAATGCAAGCATGAGCACAAATACGCAATTGAGCCTCTGTTAAAGCTGCCATGGTTATGACTTCACCTCTTTTATATAAATTCTTGCCGCTGTATATAGCAGCAGTCAGTACAAGTTATTTTCCTGTACTACCAAGCATGAGCTGAGTTAGCATCACTTCGAGATCAGCTATACGCTGCTTCAATTGATCTTCCTCACTTGGCTGTTGTTCCGTTTTTTGTGTCAATTCCTGAATCGCTTCATCACTTAACCCTTCACCCCAGAATGTTGTTGGGTCTCGTTGCATCAGCTTTTCGCCATATTCTGCTTCATAGGCCAACCAGCCCCGGATGTCAAAACGAGGATGATATAATCCTGATGGTATAGGAATACCGATGGTATAACCAGCGGGGACAGGTTCTGAATTCGCTTCGTCTGTAGCACTCGAACTACCGGAAGTAACTTGATAGGTGTCAAGCTGCTGATCTGTATCAGATAGTGTGAGCGAAGAATGAATATAAAAAGGGACGACGCCCGAAAAGGCATCGTCCACCAACTCGTCCTCCAGATAGAGGCCGTCTGTATTTACTTTAGGTACTAATTTCATATGTTTTCCTCCTTATTGTTCGGCTATGAACGATACCCCGTCCAGCCACACAGCCGTATATATGGTGTTTTGAACCTGCACAGTGCCGTCTACGTTTATTATGACAGTGGAGTTGTTCGACTCAACTCCTCCGCCTGCGCTAGACCTCACCCTTATCTCTGTTCTGGTGGAGGGCCTGTATCCTTTAGGAAGGGTAAAAGCTATTGTGGCAGGGGCTGTAACTCCTCCTGTGATAGCGTCTCGGAAAAACACTATACCATTGCTCGTTTTAAGGACTCCGAACCTTGAGGAAGACCATCCATTTAGCAATGTTGGTGTAATCCAGGCAGGGTTATCCTTATCGGATTTTTTGTTCTCCAGCACCGACACCCGCGCCGTATTCTGCTGTACGCTATCTACCAAATCAAGCAGCAGCGTCTTTTCGTTGATTGCGTATGAACCTATGATTGGGACTACAGGTGACTGAGCTAGAGTTAAAAATGAAATCGTATAGGTTATTGTTTTATCATAATTAGTGGCTGGAGTCTCAGCGTAAGCCCAATCATAGGCAGTAGTAAGTCTCCATTTCGAATCTTTTCGACCATTAGCATAGACGCCTAGAATTTTTCTCGATGGGGTACTCAAATAGCTGGTAACATGCGCTTTAGCCCCAATAAAGGCCGTATTATTATATTCAAAGACTGACGCTCGTTCCCGCAGCACAATCCCCGAACCGATTTCTACCTGATTGTCTCCATCAGTAAGCATTAGCTGCCCTTCGCTAACAATAGGTTCGACTGTAGGGGCTACGAGTTGGTATACGAGTCGATACGGTTCCCAATATACAGCCCTACCGTCTTTACTCAACCCTGGGTCTATTTGCGTTGTCGGTAATACCGAAGTTGTTGATCCATGATCGTTGATCTTTCTCCAACTCTTAGGTCCTTGATTGTTAAAAATCTCTGCAGACGTACCGTTCCAATAATACATGTTCCAGCCTATAAAATACGCCTTAATCTCGTCCACTGTAGGTGTGTAACTGTCTCCCCATCCACTATCGGTGTTGGAAATGGATAGGTAAACGTTCCCGTTTGCGTTCATTGAAAATCGATCTCCGCTACTAACCGCTGTCCCTTTGCGATTAGTCAATATCTTGCCGTCGAACTTATACGCATATGAGTTTTCGGTAGCCTCAGGTGCAATTGATAGACGAACCTCCTTATACCCCGTAAAACCAGAACTGAGTAACCAAGGCTGGTTTCCATCAAGCGCCATGCCTAGCCACTTCTTCGACTTGAAGTATTGACCATCACGTTCGAACACTGTATCAGCATTAGTCCCTGTAACTGGATCAGCATACAAGTCTGTTTGTAAAGCAAGGATGGAATCCTCACGCGGCTTGAATGGTTTAGCGGTACTGCCGATATTGAGCATAGGTCTTTTAAAATTACGTACAGTTCCAGCAGTCCATGTCCATTGGTTTACATCAAATTCATCAGTATAGGAGGTAACCCCTGATATGTTTACACCCATGCGTACCGCTGAGGGGCTCAGCTTAATAGTACTAGACTCCCCAGGCTTTACGAACATTCCCTGTAGTCGCACCGCGTTTTTATCGAATGTTGATATCCGCATAAACCCAGTACTATCTGCTGAATTTGTCAAAGTATATTCCTGGTTCGGAATAGCGTCAAGGTAGTAAACCATGTAGGCGTCCGTCCCGTTATCTCCCGAAACAAGTGTCCCACTTGTAGTATATGCATCAGAGGTGAGTACTGTATGCCCTGTTTTTGTCCATTCATAAAAGTTCGGCAACAGGTTTTCACCATGCCGAATAACATACGGATTACGTACAGGCGCTACGCTATCTACGTATGGATATTTCGCAGCAACCTGATCGGCGGTCATACTGGCGAGTGCTGTGTATTCGTCGCCGCTGACTTCATAAAGGCGGAAGCTATCAACGTTAAATACGTTTCCACTTACGCCCGATCCCACAGCAGCAACGACGTGAGATGTCGACGTAGCTGTGAACCGTAGGAATGACGTGCCAAATGCAGTACCAGCTACATCGTTACCGTTTGCAACACCGTTAACAGATACATAAGCGCGTGATGTAGATCCATTTTTCAAATCAGCCAAAAGTACATACATTTTACCGGAAACTGTGTTTACGGCCCTGTTTATATTCCCCGATGCGGCGTTTAGTGAGACTTTAATTGAGTTTGCGCCACTTGTTCTCTCGGCAGTGTCGACCTCTAGTGTACCTGTCACATTCCAGCCTGTCGTAGCTTCACAGTTTCCATCACGCCCCAACAAGTTCACCAACGTACGCCCGCTCAGCCCTGTAAGCGAAAAGGGCGCAGCCTTTTCCGCATGAACAATCTGCACCCCTGGTTCCAGAGTTACCGCCTTACGTTCCGTCGTATCCAGACGCTTCTTGATCGCATCCACACCATCATTCACGCCACCTGCAAAATTATCTACAGCGCGCCAGTTTTGATCCAAATACTTCTCCAGATCAAAATACGTTGTTTTGGGCGATGTACGGTCAATTTGATTTAAGCCTAGATTTGGTGTTTTTTCACTTGCCATGTTATGCGCCACCTCCTAAATATCTATCCTGTGTTGTATGTTCATTTTCATAGTTGGTCATAGATTCAACTTCAGCAATGGTCAGGTAGCGTAGTTTGTATTCAACCGCCATGTGAGCCGGCTTGATCTCCTCGATGGCTGCCTTCAGGTCATCCACGTTGGGCGGAATCCCGATGGTATCGATAAATTTGACCGTAAATCCCCATTCAGCGGGATGAAAAGTAACATCTACCGTACCGCCGTCATATGCTTCAGCTACATTTTTGACAAGTCGGCCGGAAAAAGTCCCTGCTCCTCGCAGCTTCGATTCCACCACCGCGCGCCGTTGGTCCAATGGCTTCGCCAGGTCGGTTTCGATACCCAGTTCCGTTTCCCAGCGTTCCAATCCCCAGGTAGCGGTACGGACGAAAAACTGAGCCACCGTCGCATCCATCGCCAGATACAAGGAATCCAGTTCACTACCCTTCGCATCCATATCGGAGCGCATCACACGGGAAATTTCATAGTAGGCGGGTAAATAGGAAAACAGCTCGCGTCCCCGCAAGCTGCTCATTTGAATATCCTCTCCCATAGCTCGACCAGAAAAGAACGAGCTGACACTACGGTTCAATCCATCATTACTCACTGACGCTCACCGTCCCCAGCACCGCCACCTGACCTGATCCAATCTCAATATTCTGATTGCTCTGTCCGTTGATTTTGAGCTCAGAGAAATCAATAATAATCGGAATATCCAGCAAAACAGCAGCAATCCGGGTATACCGTACCAACGGGTCTTCCTTGTAAAAAGCAAGCTGCTTCAAATAATTCCGCACACCGCTTTCGATCAGCTTCTTGATTTCATCCAGGGTGGACGGCTTCTCCTTGGTACGCTGTACCTTGACCGAGATGTTAATTTCCACCTCTTTTGCAGGCATGATTGTCACTACAGGACCCGCTGGTGCCAATCCTTCACCTTGCCCATCCTGAGTCGGATCGATATACTTCTGCACAGCAGCGACGATATCCGGACTGGCAGCACGTTTATCCGTGTCCAGCACATATAAAGCCACCGTACCCGGCCCTTTCCACAGCGGAACAACCTCCACACCGCCTACTCCAGCAATTTCATTCGCCCACTGCGTATACTGCGCCTTGTTGCCGCTCGTGCCCTGGTTCCGCACCTTGGCATAAAAACGCTCCAGCAACAGCTGGTCGCTCTCAATGTCCGTGCCACTTTTAGTCTCCTCAGTATTGATAACGGAGGAAACACCATTCACCGGGCTCGCCATCACCTGAATGACGCCCGCAGGTACGTTACCGCTGCGACCGGGATTGACTGCCCGAATTGCCGCTTCTCCTTTACCCTGCTCATCCAGCGTGACCGCTGCCGTGGTCGCATACTCAATGGAGGCTTCCCCCGATACATCATCTGCCGGGGTCGCCACCAACGTTCCCGCCGGGACGGTTGTTCCCGCTGTGCCTGTGAATGTGACCATACCTGAGGCAGCAACCGCTTCCCGCCGTGTCACTCCATGCTCTGCTGTTCGCAGATCCAGCTCCGGCGAGCGAAAATCCGGGTTATCGCTAGCTGCTGTGCTGGCAAAGCCACGTCTTAGCAGCTCCTGCGCCCAGATCGCCGCTTCGGAGAGCATAAACGCTACCGGTGCCTGCGCATCCCAAATAAAAGAACCCTCGGACTTATCAATGTCCGAAGGCACTTTTTCCAGCATACGACTCAAAATTTCCTCTTCCGTCTGGTCTACCAAATACTCCGGCAAGTCTGCCATTAGATCACCACACTTTCTACAATTTCCGTTTCATCCCGCACATTCATAATTTGGCAGCTAAAATGGCATGCCTCACCTTCCCAGCTAAACGTGAACTGATCCACACTAGCCGTGCGAGCATCTGCAAGCAATGCTTCGGTGACCATGCGCTTGATTTCACTTTCCTGCACACCATGCCCATAGCTGCTGCCGATGAGTTCCTCCAGCTCGCTACCATAGTCGGGAGAATAGATGACGTGACGGTAGCGGGGGGTACGAATTGCTTTCTCACACCACTGTACCCAGGCTTCTTTTTCACCTGTAGTCACTATTTTACGGCTAGGGCTCATGACAAACTCCCCGGTTTCAAAATCAAACCGCCAGCTTCGCCCAAATACCGCCCGGTTATCCTCCAGCACATCCGGATCGGTAATATCCGTCCAGATCATATCATCCGTTTCGGGAAATAAATTAGCCACGTCCACTCACCACCTTGCACACAACAACCACATCGTTGCCACTGTTCACCCGAACCGCAAGTACACGATCTCCGGGCTTAAGTCCTTCGTTCAGGCTCAGATTCACATCCTCCAACTCGTCCTCCCCGATATAAAAGGAAGTTTTCAGCTCTTTGCCCTCCCAATTCTCCGACTCTACTGCGGTTGAGGTTCCCTTGTACATATGACGCGGTACAGACAGCAATCCCGGCAGCTCAGCGACCAAATAATCCTGAAGCTCATGTTTAAAATCGTCCAGCTTGAGTCCCGTGGAGGTAATCGTGCCCAGTACCGCGCCCACTCCACTCAGCGCTTGCTTGGTATGCTTGTGAAATGAAGATTGCAGCGCGGTCGCCAAATGCCCGTAGGGGTCCTTATTCAAGGTAAAACCTCCTTTTTACATCGTCATACGTGCCCAGCTCCAGCGACATGCTGCCAGGGTTGCCCAATTCCCTGCTCACTGAAATCACCAGCAGCTTCATGGCACCTAGCATCACCGCGTCTCCTGCACGAATCGTGTTCATATCTGGCGCATTTACCGATATCGTTTGTTGTATGCCTCTCAGCTTACTTTTGGCCAACTCACGTGCCGCCGCACCCGATTTCACCTCATCATCCTGCACGATCACCTGAAGTGTGCCGTACTTGGCAATATCCTTTTCCTCAAGTGCCATTACCTTGGAGGGAACTTCATTGCCCGTTTCACTGGCAGCCGTAGCCAGTACCTTCACCCTCGTGGCCGCGCCTTCCAGCGTACGGGATTGTGTCGTATCGGTCACTCTCTCCAAAACATACACATCTTTGTTTGTCCCCAACTCGTATAGCTCCAAACCAGAGGTAATCATCCGTGGATGATACAGCTTGCCACCCGCTTTTGCCGTTTCACGCAGATCTCCCAGCATCATGGAATAGATGGACTGTGTCCGGTATACGGCGCGTCCCAGCGTCTTTTTCGTATCTGGCAATGAAGCGATTTTCAACTTCCAGTCCCTAGCATATTTCTGAAAACGCTGAGTAGCCGTCTGTTTGGCAGGGAGCAAATATTCATCCTCCGACTTGTCCAAATACACCGTGCGATCATATAACGTCAGCGTCATACGCTTGAGTCCATTGTTGGAGGTTTCCACTTCCCAAATAACCGCTGGAGACAGCAAGGGGACATAATCTTTTTTGCCATACGGAATGCCACTAACCCGAATCGACATCCCTGGAGAAATGGGCGGCAAATCCGGCGTAACGACCAGATTTACTGTGCCCTGATAGGCGATTTGCTCCAGCGAATCTCTCAAATTAATGCTCTCCACGAGTGGCGACAAATCATATTTATCCTGTAAAATAACTTTATAGCTCATGACAGCACCAGCTTTTGCCCCGGTTTAATCGCATTCGGATTTTGACCAATGACCTTTTTGTTAAGCTGATAAATACGACTCCATTGTGAACTGTCCCCCAGCTCCAGCTTGGCAATTTTGGACAAGGAATCCCCCGATTTAACCGTGTAGGTTTTCTTCTTTTCTTTCATATCCGTGCGGGGCTTTTTGTTGACCGTAGCAGACTTCTTCCCACTGCCTGCTTTTCTGGATACCTTCATTTCACTCCAGGTCCGCAGCGAAAGATCAAAATTCACGTCCCCATATTCCCCGCCCCGAAAGGTTGAATTATGAGAAGCTACAATTACGGGTACATTTACAGCCGTCTCTGAAATAATGAAGCGTAAAGGCTTTTGGGACAGCAAAAAACCATTCAACGTGTTCATGGCCTCTTGCGGATCAGGTAAATCTTTATATTTGCAATACGATTCATCGTACTCCTTGGGAAAAAAAGAGGAGAAGGAGATTTCCTTCACCTTCTCCCCCTGTGGAAAATCAAACTCCCCATAGGATAAAATCGTCGTCGTATCAAAACCCTTTTGCCGTGAGATTGTCACTTCCTCGGGATTCACCGGAAAAATAAACTTAAATCCCTTGCCATCCGTTAAACTAAATTCCATCTCTTTCCTCCTTCCCCCTGTTACCGTACCACTGTATTACATGGCTCCAGCGCCCCCAGGCTTGGTGTTCTGCGTTGCCCGCAGAATTTCAGCTTTGAGACGGTAGCCAATTTGCGTAATAAGTCCGTCCACATCCAACTTGTTTTCATGCACAGTGACCTGTACGGCCCCCGCAGGAAGATTGAACTGGTTTGTGGTTTCTGTTTTAAAATCCTTCAAAAAACCGGACAATGTTCCCATTTGTTCCGGGCTGATTTGTACCACTTGAGGAGTCGGATTACCATTGGCTTTGCCTTTCGCTTTGGCTCCGTTGTTCGCATGAGCCGCAGTATTGAGCATTGGGTTTGGATTTACGCCACGATTAGCAATAGCCATCGGACCATATGGATTAGCAGCGCCGTTTAAGGCTGGCTGTCCAGGCCCATACATCACTTGAGAGCCGGGCGGTAATCCCGGAAAAGCTGGCATAGGTGTTAATGGCTTAGTCGTCGTTACAGGTGTAGTGGATTGAGGTGGTGTCGCAGGCTTGGGTACTTCGGCTGGCTTCGCCGGGGTTTTCTTAGGCTCATCTTTACCGCCAAAGGAGAAGAAGTTTGAGATACTATCACCAAAGGCTTCACTCTTTTCAGAGAGCCAACCTGTTACTTTGGATGCCTTTTCCTTAATTTCAGAGCCATGGTCTGAAATCCAACCGCCCACTTTGCCCCCTAAAAAGTCGCCTGCTAAACCGCCTACATATGAACCAACAGCAGTACCAACACCTGGAAGCAAAAATGTTCCTATTGCTCCGCCTACCGTACTCCCAACCGCCCCACCTACAGTGGAACCAATCGCTTGTGCGCGTTCCTTACCCGGAGCTGATGTAGCTATGCTTGCTGCATCTGCCAGAACCCCCAAAGGCCCACTAATGAACTTTTTGCTTACACCAAGACCTTTACTCACTTTTTCAACTAATCCGCTATCTTTTACCATATCCAGAACAGAGGAAGCGTCTATGTCTGTTCCGCCAGTTAGCAAGTCGCCTGCAAAGCTAAGAATACCACCCGACTTGGAAGAGCGACGATTACCAGAATTTCTCGGATTATTTCTTGGACTTGGAACTCTTCGGTTAGGATTAATCCGGGGATTGGACTCTGCAGGGCCTGCGGCGCTTTGTCGTCCGCTTCTGTTTCCTCGTGTTGAGTTCCGATCTCTAGTATTAATCCTTGCAATCTCTCCGGCTCTTGAATTAAAATCTCCTTGACCACCCGAGGATCGACGGCCACCGCCTCTATTCCCAGACCTTCTGCCCCCGGTACGTTTGTTTCTTCTTCCTGGGCCAGCACCACCGCCAAAACCACCAGTAGATTTATCAGAGGTAACTTGAATTAATTTTTTAATTAATTCTTTAATCTCCGAAAGATCGGTATTACCTGTCGCACCTTCCGTGTTTCCTTCAGCTACCTCTTCTTTTTTTGAAGAAAAGAGAGTTTTCAGTCCGTTTATTGCTCCGCCTTCACTCCATGCTTTTTTTGTATCTGCCAACTTTTCTCTTGTTTTTGAAATTCCTTCAGGTATTTTAAAAATTGTTTGAACACTTAAATCCTCACCGGTAACCCCTTTGTATACTTCTTGGACAACCTTAGCAGGTTCATTATACTTTTGCAGCGCCTCAGCCCAAGCAGGAAGTTTCTTATCGTCTTCTGCTTTAGCTAGCTTATCTTCTTTAAGTAAATTTGAACCAGTGTTACCTCTAAGTGCTTTCGTGTTATTTTGCAAAGCTGTTACAAGACCACTGACTCCGTCAATGGACATACTGCTACTGCTACTCACTTTCACATTCACGTTCCCCGAGGCGTTAATAATCTGGGATTTGACCCGGTTAATCTTGTTCAACAAATTATCCAAGCCTTTGGAGGCCATATCGTTCAACACGATTTCCGGGGCCATGCGGGTGCGGCCTATTTTCATAACACGTCCTTGAATCCGCTCAAAATAGCGTTCCATCGCGCGCAATTCACGGTTCGCCTTAATGACGTTTTTAGGATCAATCACGAGATTCATACGGTAATTTAATGCTTCTGCCATATATCATCTTCACCTCCTTGTTTATGCTTTTGAAGCTGCCATGCTATCCATTTCCTGTTCAGCAAACGCCAGCAGCAGCATGCGCTCACCACGGGGAAACTGCCAAAAGTCTCCGGGACGGAGGTGGTGCCGAACCCACAAGTGGTACAGCATCGTCGTCATTCCCCCGGAGTTGATTAGTTTTTTAGATCAGCAATTTCCACGCCAAAACCGGACAGTTCCAGCACTTTGTCACCTACGGCATCCAGCTCACCTGCCAACAGCATACGGCGGACAGACTGTTCGCCACCGGACAGCTTCAAACGGCTCGTAATCCGGGGATCGCCCCAGCCGCTAAGGGACAAGCCCTTCACTTCCAATTTTCCAGTAGCCTCCGAAATCAACAGAGCGTTGAACGTCTCGGTATCTACCTTTTCATCCACTGCGCCCTTCACGGTTCGACGAACCGTACAACGCTCACGGATGCTGTCCACTTTGCTGGAGGTCAGGCCATGCAGCACAATTTTCATATCGAGGCGCTTGATACGCACCGTTTCCTCCGGCAATTTTTCAGCGGCTTCAAACAGACTGTCCAAAATTTGTTCTTCTGTCATATTTTCATTCAAGCTCATAAGTCATTCTCCCTTATTATCAATTTGTATTGAGGAACGGAACACCTTGTGGCATCCCATCCCCCGTATTCATATTAGTTCGCTACAATCGGATCAAGCAGCTCATAACCTTCAAAGGTAAAGGTCGTTTCTTCCTGTACTTCCTCGCCAGCTGTCCAGTTGGCAAGCTGAATTTTGTCAGGAGTGCAACGAATAAGACGAATGCTCTCATGTCCAAAGGCTTCAGGGTCATCCAATTTAGTGATAATTTCAAAACGACTGAAACCACGACGAATCATATCGGACGTCACCTTGTAGCCACTCATCGTGCCCGTTCCTTTTTTAATACCGCGTTTGTGTACCTTCCAGTCGTTGCCGACGAGATTCAGCTCTCGTTTTTCCATTTCCACACTGGCTTCCAGCTTATTGATATTCGTCTGCCATACCCCGTCCACATGCGCCTGACCATACGTACCTAAAATGACTCTTGAAGCATCCAACATTTATTTTTCCTCCTCAAAATGATCCATAATATAGTTTGGAATTTCTATTTTCCCGCGGCCTTCTTATTGCACGTAAAATGTACCGAACAACTGCTCCATCACGTCGGTCAGCTTCACATTCCATTGCAGGAACACTTGGTCTGGCTCCGGTTTGATGACTGGAGCATCGCCATAGTAAGCCGGATCGAGAATGACATCGTAGCCATCCGCCTCAATAACATTGCTCAGCGAAAGCTGTGCCAGGTATTCCTTGATCGCACCGATGAGTGCCAGACGGCCTTCCACGGTGTTGTTGATTTTGCCAATGTAAGTCTCTTCGGCTGCACGCTGCAAGTCAGCGTTAATAGCATCCATGACGCGGATGGAACGGATTTTCTTCCATGCGTTGTTTTGCCCAGCAGCCGGGTTCACCAAGCTGTTGATACCGCGCAACGCTTTGACCTGACGGCCGTCGAAGAACAGCAGGAAGACACCATTGCGGACAGCCTGCTCCTGTTCGGAGCGTGTCCAGCGGCGGGTTACATCCTCAAAAGGCGTCACCGCATAGGTTGCGGATTGGTTCAGACGTTGGCCTGCAATCAGTCCGGCTACATAAGCAGCCGTTTGAGCGGAGCTGTAATCCGCACCTGCCAGACGCACGCCAGTACCCACGTTCACAATACCTTCATGGTTGAGCGCCAGAGAACGGGCAGAAGCCAAGCTGACAGCGGTTTTGGATACATCATCTGCCGCAGAACCGCCGAATACAGCGATTACGCCTTTGCCTTCGCCCCGGACACGCTTGATCCAGGCTGCAAAGCTTTGCAGCAGGGCCAGATCGGCTGCATAATCCAGAGCGAGGACGTTAAATTCCTGTCCTTCCAGCGCTTCCTGCATGGCGATGTAATCGGCATTAACCAGCTTACTATTACCGCTGTTACCGCCAGTGAGGTGTACGCCGCTGACATCCGCCGGAATGCCACCATTACCAACAACCTCGGCCTTTACCCATACGTTTTCGCTGTTTTTGTTCATCGCTTCCGCAATCGAAGCAGCCGTACCGTCACTGCCTTTGTACGTGCCCAGCAGTTTAGTCCCCTCATAGAGACGCACCTCACGGGCTTGCTCGTCACCCAAGGTTGGCTGTACAGTTACGGCAAAGCCATTACCGCGGCTACCTGTGTACAGAGCTTGCAAGCGCAGCACATCGGTTGGTGCCTCACCGCCGCTTTTCAGCGTCACAGTTGCTTGAGCAGCCGTGTCATCTGCCAAACGGTAGGCCAACAGCTTTTTCGGTCCACCCAGCAGAGCCAGATACAGTGTAGAATACGCTGTCGCACCATCCAGACTGTCATTCGAAAAGATTTGGCTGATCGCCGTTTCGCTACCAATCTCTACAAACTCACGTACAGGACCCCAGTTGGCTTTAACTGGTACAACGACCGTACCGCGCGAGCCGCCTTGAATAGCTGAAGCTGCTGCTGCCTGAAAATTCATATACAAACCCGGTAATACCGGTTTATTCGTGTTTTCCCATGTTCCGCCTGCCATAATTAGTCCACCTTCGCTTTCATAAATTGTTCGATTTTAGTGTGTGCTTCTGCTACCGTGAACAGCTTGTCCTGTGCGCCAAAAAATGCGCCTGCCAGCACTTCTTCCTTCACGGAAAACAATTGTTCCGCGTGCTCCTTAAGCTCCTCCAGCGTATAGCGGGGGCCACTTTCTTCCTGCCCGGCATTTGCCGGGGCTTTCTCGTTGTTGTCCAAGGTCACTCGGACCACCTCATTTCAAAATAGGATGAATTTCCACTCTGCGGATTAACGCCGCTTCCTCAGCCGGACGCATACGCCGCTGTATCAGCGTCAGCCGGAGCTGACCGTCCAAAATCTCATCCGCCTGCAAATCTGCGGAAGCTTCAGCCGTGGATATATAACGACCCTTCTCCTGATCCAGAGGAAGCTGAATTTGAGCGCCAAAGCCCTCGACTAACGCGGAAGCCGTGCGGTTCTCTTCAGCAGTGTCCGGGGCAATAACGTGCCCGATGAACCGTTTGCGGAGTTCATACATGGAGGCTCCCGCCATCCTTGTCTCGCAGCCGCTCAGCCGCCATAGCACCGAGTGGCGTCCCGGCTGTGCGGGCCATGCATCGGCGTACACCGACCACGTCTCACCCAACTGCTTCTGTGTCCAGCGGGTCAGCGCCGCCAGCCATTCATCCGGCTGTGCAATACCGTTTGCCGGGGCGGCCCCTGGACTACCTTCCGTTTCAGGCACATACACGCCAAAGCGCAGCGTTCTATAGGCCTTGCCCGTGACGGTGTCCAGCTTTTCCGCATCCCGCACGCCCAAATAGTGCGCAGTAAAAGCCGACGTGTCCTCGCCTTCGCCTGTCACCGGCTCCCGGTGCAGTCCGGCAATCAGGGTGTTCGCCCATACATCGGCCTGTGCCAGCCCGGCTTGTCCTGCGTACAGCTTGATGCGAACAACCTGCCGATATCCAGCCCAGGAAGATTTCCAGATTTCCTCGCCCAGCGCTATAACGGCATACGGCTCCTCTGCCGTCTGCGACGGTGGCTGAACATCGTATACGCGCCCTTGAAGCGCTGGAACAATTTCAATGAGCTTTTGCTTAAAGGCTTGTCTCATCCTGCGGCATGCCACCTTTGCGCATCCTGCACTCGCATGCAGAGGCTACTTATCCAAGCTTTTTTCCACTTCCGTGTTCTCATCCGGCGCAGCCTCAACCTCATACATTGCAGCATCCATTGCTTAGGCAACACGACTCCTCCTTTCTGTAAAACAATTCCCGGGAATCGACAGGGACGACAACCGCATGAAAAAACCGGCCCTGGTGGCCGGCTAACGTTTGACTGTGTGTGTCTTCGGTATGTCCTCTTGTCTTGATTCCCGATGATATAATCTTACACCCTTATAACGAATGCGTTGCTGGGGAAATGGACGATAAAAGCAGAGACTAGGGATGAAGTTTGGCGGATTTTAGAGAACAAGTGTTCTCATCAATAAAAAAGGCCTTAACCCCCGCTATTGCAGGAAATCAAAGCCTTTTAAGAAACGATATTAAATTAGAAATGAGAACAGATGGATAATTATTACACTATCCCAATTTTCGATCCGTACCCTTCTGTAAGCCTGCCAGATTCAAAACACCTTGATCCGCCAGCGCAAGCGCCATTTTGTAAAAAGCCCGAGTGCGAAGCTTCGTATACGTATCCTTGCTCACTGGCGGGTCGAGCACATAATTGTAAACCTTGTAGTCGAACACATCGTCATCCTTTAAATAACGCTCACGGATGAGCAGCTGTTCGCGTTCATTCAAGCGGCCGACTACGGCATCCACCATTTCACAATAAGCCAAGCGAGCCGCAGGAGCATCTACATTATATACGGCTGTCCGTGCCGTTGGATCGCTGGTCACATTCGTCGGTCCGTTCGGGCGATCCGTATAGCCAGCAGTGATAAAACTTTCCCGGTCCATAAAGGTAATGGTTTTATAAATCCTATATTTTTCAAATACCCCCTCCAGTGCATTCTGCGTTTTGCGTCTGTCCAATTCGGGTAAGTTATTTTTCATGTAAAGCAACACTCCTTATCTTATGCCTTTTGACAATGATGAATTTTTTAAATCGTACAACCCTTATGTTTACAATTTGTTCCCCTTTTGTTCGTATTATGAGTATAACATAGCATTATTTAGGATAGCTATCCATCGGCAAAAAAAGCGGTATAGCTTCAAAAACAGGATATTCGCTTTATTTTTCTATGCCTTTTGGCATATTACGTGCTTTTACTATTTACCTAATGGTATAATGGAAATAATCTTTTATTCTGTTGCAGAAGGGAGCCGCCATTGTGGAACAACCAGCATTTGGAACCTACTTAAAGCGTCAGCGTGAGCACAAGCAATGGAGCATTAACCAATTGGCAGAAGCGGCTGGCATCAGCAATTCACAAATTTCCCGCATTGAAAACGGGCTGCGTGGAGTACCCAAGCCCTCTACTCTCCGCAAAATAGCGGACGCGCTCGGCGTATCGTATACCGAGATGATGAAGAACGCCGGATATTGGGGAGACGATGATTCTGTAGAACAGCATTCACACGAGTCATACCATTCCAGCGTACCGGAATGGGCTACTTCCAAAGACCGCCGGGATTTTAAAAAAATGCTGGAGGAAGACGGTGAATTGATGTTCGACGGCATTCCACTGGATAAAGAAGATCGTCAACGGATCAAGGATGTGCTGACAGGTCTGTTCTGGGAAGCCAAACAGATGAACAAGCATAAACCCAAATCGCCCCCAGCGGGCAGTGATCAGGAATAGCAGGTGAGCGCATGAACGAACTCATTCACAAACTCGTCCGAAAATACCGCACGAACTCCCCCTTCGATATTGCGGAAGCTCTGGGTATCCATATCCGTTACTGCGATCTGGGCCCCACAACCAAGGGGCTGTATTACCGCAAGCTACGCAGAAGATTCATCGTCATCCACAATGGGCTTACACCGGAATGGGAACGATTCGTCTGTGCGCATGAATTGGGGCATGACCGACTTCATAAAGGCGTCAGCCGCTTTTTTATGGAGGAGCATTCCTACTTTTCCCCCGGCAAATTTGAGATGCAAGCCAATCGGTTCGCTGTACTATTGCTCAGTGAAGGGCAACCACCGCTTACTGACGAAACACAGGAGCACTATTTATCCCGGATCGGTCTGCCCAAGGAGACTGCCCTTTTTTTTGACCCAAAAACGGAACGTTAGTTCTCATATTTAATTGTCGATTATTGATTCCTCTTCAATATAGGTAATTTACCGATGGCTTTAACAACCGATATGTAAAAAGATTTTCAGTGCCCTAATATAAAATAGAAGTTATTTTTACAATCTTCTGATAAAATGTGGACGTAAGCGGTTTCTCTAATTCATTCATTTTATAGGAGGTTGAAAGAACAACATGAACTCATGGAAAAAAATCTCGTCCATCATGACGACCGCCGCGCTTCTGCTAGGATGTCTTGGCACAGCAGCAGCGGACCCGGCAGCCAGTACGGGAACAGCGGGAACTGCAACTCCTCCGGTCAGTGGGAAACACATCACCATCCTACATACGAACGATACTCATTCCCACGTAGTGGCGAACGATAAGGAAATGGGCTTCGCCAAGCTGGCAGGCATCATTGACCAGTACCGTGCTTCCAATCCCAATACGCTGCTGCTGGATGACGGAGATACTGTTCATGGAACGACTTTCTCTACTTTGGTCAACGGTGAGAGCATTGTAAAAGTGGTTAACAAGCTGGGCTATGATGCGATGGTACCAGGCAATCATGAGTTCAATTACGGCTGGAAGCATCTTGTAGAGTTGAGTAAGGAAATTCAATTCCCGGTACTCAGCGCCAATATTAAGCAAACGGATGGAACACGTTTGTTCCAACCTTATGTCATTAAAGAAGTCGATGGCGTTAAAATCGGCATTATCGGCCTGACCACACCCGAAACGGCATACAAAACCAATCCTAAAAATGTCGAGGGCATTCAATTCACCGATCCCGCGGCGGAAGCCAAAGCGGCTGTAGATGAAATCCGCAGTAAAGTGGACGTTGTCGTGGTCCTCGGTCATCTGGGACAAGATGCATCCAGCAAAGACACCAGCCTTAAGGTCGTCAAGGAAGTGCCCGGCATTGATATTTTCATTGATGGGCACAGCCATACCGTACTGGAAAAAGGCTTGGTCGGTGACAATGGTACACTGATCGCAAGCGCGGGTGAATATACGAAGTATCTGGGCGTTGTTGATTTATGGGTCGACGGTGGTAAGGTTACCCAAAAGCAAGCCAAACTGATTGATTCGACGCAAGCAGCCGACATTCAGCCAAATGCTGAGATTACTTCATTGATCGCTTCCATTCAGAAGGAACAGGAGCCTATCCTCAAAGAGGTTGTAGCACAAACGAGTGTGGATCTGGAAGGAGCGCGTGAAAAGGTACGTGCAGGTGAAACGAACCTCGGCGACCTGCTCACCGATGCCATGCGTGATATTTCGGGGGCAGATGTGGCTCTGACCAACGGCGGCGGCATTCGGGCGTCCATCAAGACGGGAACGGTAACCAAGGGAGACATCATCACTGTGCTGCCCTTCGGCAACCAGATTGTTACCCTGAAAGTGAAAGGCGCCGACATTCAGGCAGCACTTGAAAATGGCACAGCCTCCTATCCGGAGCCAAGCGGCGGTTTTCCACAAGTATCGGGGATCTCGTTTAAAATAGATACATCGGCAGCCAAGGGGAGTCGCGTACACTCCATCCTGATTGGCGGAAAAACGCTTGATCCTGATGCCACGTACACACTGGCAACCAATGACTTTACTGCTGTAGGCGGAGATCAGTATACAATGTTCGCCAAATATCCGCAGGCAGGTATGTTCGGATCGCTTGACGAGGCGCTGATTCGCTACATGCAAAAGGTTGGTTCCGCCAGCCTGCAAGTACAAGCAGACGGCCGCATTCAAGAAGCCAAAGCAGACGGCAAGGCTTCCGTTCCTGCCGCGCAGCCTGTACCATCTGCTCCAACCGCAACACCGGCACCCGTGCAGGAAGAACCGCAAGTGGTCTCTACCTCGTCTGCGAAACCTGCACCAGCCAAAGCTCCAACAGCGAAGCCACAGCAGACACCGGCTTCTGCACAAGCTACAAAAAGCCATGTGTATATTGTAAAGTCCGGGGATACACTGTACGACATTTCCCGCCAATACGGGTTCACTTGGCAACAGCTTCAAAAGCTGAACAAGCTGAAAAATCCTCACCGCATTTATCCGGGACAAAAGCTTGACCTCCCGGCCTAATTCAATAAGCTTGCAAAGGCAGCGTCCGGAATCCCAATGGTTTCGGACGCTGCTGTATGTCAAGCGGTTGTTTTTATGCGATAGTCCAAACTCATTTGGACATCGCATATTTTTTTTTCAAAAGCAAGCCTTTTAGACGCTGACAAGTTGTGAACCGGAAGGTATGATGGAGAAGAGGCATTCGAGCAGAGAGCATCCATCCCGTTCTCTAACGGGAACAGATATATGTGTGGAAGGAGCACAAAAATGCAATATATTATTTATGATCTTGAGTTTACCGTTAGCCGTAACGCCAGATATTCCTCCGAAATCATTGATATTGGTGCCGTCAAAGTCATGAAGGGAGAAGATGGCTTGTACGCTGCGGACACGTTTCACAGCTTTGTCAGACCCTCAAATCGGCCTGTGCTGTCTACAGATACCGTGCAGTTCACCGGTATTACTCAACGGGACATTGATGCGGCCCCGCTCTTCCCAGAAGCTGTGAAGCAATTTATCGCATGGCTCGGAACGGACTCTCCCTATTACTTATGTGCTTGGGGGCCGGATGACCGTCAGAAGCTGGTATCCCATTGCCGCACCCATCATGTGGACCTCAATTGGATTCATAATACGAATGATATACAAAAACAAATCTCCCGTCTGTCCGGCTCCAACGGCAAGTACCGTCAACTAAGCCTGTCTCAGGCGCTGGAACTATGCAACATTGACTTTGATGGTCAACAGCACCGTGCGCTGGATGATGCACTGAATACCGCTCAGGTTTTCATGCACCATTTTGACCGTATCACATTATCCAATAACGCTTCTGACGATGAGGAAAGCCGGGGGTCGAAACTTGTATACTCCACACCGGAAGAAGAACAGGAGCAGTACAGTCCATTTGGCAATCTCGCCAACCTGTTTAAGGACCGTTAGGAGGATAGCACCCCGGCCCGTTCCGGGGGATCTATTCCCCCTTGTCATTCGTGATTCCCTGCCTTTTTATCGGAATAAAATGCCCCCCAGGTTCGCAGCATTTCCTGCATTCGCTTGCGGTATCGCAAAGGCTCCAAAATTTCTGCCTCTGCTCCATATTGAGTGAGCCAGTTCAGAAATTCACCATCATGATTAACCGTTACCTCAAACAATAGACTTCCATCCGGCAAATCCTTGAGGAAAGGCTTGATGAACAGCTCCTCTTCTTTGACCCGATATACGGATTCGGCAGAAAACCTTACCACAAACCGAATATTTTGGTTCCCCTTGGTAACCGACCAGGTCCCCTTAAAAAACATTTCCATTTCAAAAGTATTCTTCTGAAACGTATACGGCAAAATCCTCATATTTCGAAAGCGGCTGATCCGAAAGGTTCTCATGGCGGCTTGCTTGTGACAAAAACCTAGCATATAAAAACGCCGATCCTGTGGAACCAGACAATAAGGATCAATCTGAACCAATGATACATCTTCATTTTGAGGCGAGCTGTATTCCGCTTCAATAGTCTGCTGCGTAAGACTTGCCAAAACAATCAGCCTGAGCAGATAAGGCTGGTTTTCCCGCTCAAGTGTCGAGCCGAGCCGGACGATATTTTTCATTTCCTGCGCGAAGCTTGTCTGGTCCATCTTTTTTTTCTGACTGGAGGCCATCACTTTCTCATAAGCACTTTCAAAAGCTGGTGGTAAAAGAGGTTTTACAGTTTCCATGACTTCCCCCAGCTTCGCAAAAGCATGTGCCTCTTCTTCCGTCCAATTGAGTGGATACAAGGCGAAGTTACTAATAAATATGTATCCTTTGCCATGCCCCATATTGGCTATCGGAATATGCATAGCGCTTAGAGCCTCCATATCTCGGTAAATGGTGCGTTCTGATGTTTCACAACGTTCGGCAAGCTCTCTTGCCAATATCCCCGGATTTGCCTGAACAATAGTAATAATCCGCATTAACCGTATCAACCGATCAGTCAAGGAAGTCTCTCCTTTACAAAAAGATAGTAAAATAGACTCACTATATTACATAAATAAACTAGCATAATTGCCTACTTTAAAATATTAATTTCGGTAAAGCGAACATCTTCTACAGATTTCCCCTCGTCAACAAAGACTTTAGAACTATACGCTTTAAATAATCCAAAAGTCCCATTCCATTTATTACGTACGGCAAAGAGCAATTCGGCTTCCTCCATATACTCCATATCTTCTGTTCTCGCCGCCCGTATAAGCAATTCATCTGCTTGTCTAGTAAGCACAAATGCCCCTCGCTCATGTTCCCCCTTCTCGTACATACGCAATGCTTTCTTCACAATAGGAGCCGTCTCATTCAGCTTTATGTATTTTTCCACCTTTGGGTTGGATGGAATGCTCAGCAGTCCAAGATGATGCGTGTAATGGATATAGAGCTGGTCCGTTCGAATCAGCTTCCGTTTTTCCTGAGTTGGCTTACGCCAACTCCACTCCATCATTCCAATGGTATGTCTTCCGGAAGAGTGGACCGGTATAGAAAATGACAAAATAGCCTGCTTATACTTCCCACTCCGCATATCACCACAGTGAACAAGCATAAATTCTCCGTTTTCCGAGCGACTGAAGCTGAGCCTGGCCCCATCTACTTTCAATAGGTTTACCCCACTCTCTGGAATGAACCGGAGTTGCAGGTCACATCCAACTGTTTTCGGCATTAAAGTTCCTTTTCTTTTACGTATAGCCCCATGGCCCCATTCTATCAGCAGATTTACTTGTTCGGACCCATTCGCAGATATAGACTCTTTGTCCCATGTGTACGTTACGTTAACCATTGACTTCAACACTGGTAAATTCCCCCTAAAAGAACATGTAACTCTAAATTAACAGTGTTATCTGACACTATATTGTCAGGGAACGTACGTTCGTTACCGAAAATTATACATGGATATCTATAGGAAGAGGGGAGTATATCAATAAATAACATTTTAGCCCAATGAAGTTGCATGATTACGCAAAAAACAGCCTGGCATAAGCCAGGCTGCATTATAGTCTCGTTTCATATATAAAATTAAGAAATTGTAGTTTCTGTCAAAGAAACATTCGCTTTTGTGCAAACATCGGAAATAGGCGCAAAAGTTATGCTGTCCACCACCAGTTCCTTCGACAAAGGCTTTCCGTTTACCGTTATTTTTAACGTTTTATAGGTTTGTTCTTTTTCGTTCATCATTCATTTCTCCTTCTATATTCTTGCTTCATATATTTATATTCATTTCTGTTCTTCATCAAATAGGGTTGGCTCTTGTACGTGCTCGCCAGATAATTATCGGAATGTAGCTGCTTTCTTGATATACCCGTTTTGAGGTACACTTAAACTAAAATATCGACTTTTTTTGTAAATATTCCTCCCGGTTTTGTCATCCTGTTATTTTAAACTTTGAACCCTAATCATTACACTATGCGTAACCATAAGATATGGGTAATTATGCTTATCATTTAACATCTTGGTGCATCAGAAGGAGGAAGATCTCTTGGTACGACAAATTTCTCGCTTTGCTTTCTGCCGCCGTGTCGTCTGTGCTGCTGTAGCGCTTATGTTTGTTTTTGGCGGAACCGGTGTTCCGAGAGCGCATGCCGCCTACTGGGATGACGTATACCAGGGCTTTGAGCAATTTTCCCAGCTGCCTGGCGATGTGTATCAACTCAAGGAAAGCTATAAGCAAACGCAGGAAGAGCTGCAAAAGGCCCGTAGCAGCATTGAGGCTTATCAGGAGCAAAACGCTCAACTATTAGAGCAAAACCGCAAGCTGACCGACACCGTCACCGAACTAAAAAATCTTCAGGTTCAGCGCGATCAGGCTTCACACCGTAACAAGATGCTGATCATCACGGCTGTTATTCTGCTGGCTGGTTATTTTATCGGTATCCGCCTGTTGCGTTACGGGATGCGCCGACGTTCGAGAAGATACTAACCGCCTGAAAGGATGAAAGGCCAGAATGGACATACAAGCAGGACAACACTATGATGAAAGCGTCGGTTCGGTCGTAACGCTTGATCTGGCGGAGGGCGAAAGGCTGCATGTTCTTCACCCCCAGCAAATCATCGCCTACCGCGGACCCAGCTCAGGCCGCAGTGACAAGCTGATGAATATCAAAGGCATGTACCGCAAGCACAAGCTGATTCAGGCCGATTTTACGGGAGCTTGCCGCCTCATTGCCGCACTTCCTCCCGGTTTTAGTCTGAAAATGATTGAGCTGGAAGGAGGCGACGATCTGCTATACGATTTTCGCAACCTGTTCTGGTACAGCTCCGGTATCCATATGCGCACCAAGCTGCTGAGCATGAGAAACATGTTGTTCAGTCGGGATGTCATTAAAATGAAATTCGATGGCAGCGGCCAGATCGGTCTATTGACTCAGGGACTGGTATGCCAGGAACAGCTTCATCCAACAGAGCCGATGTATGTCGATGCAAGCAGCGTTATTGCCTATCCCGAAAACGCCAAGCTGGAGCTGACGGTGTACGGCAACCATCTGGCCAGTCAGCATATGAATTATCATTTTAAAATGACCGGACACGGTACTGTACTTTTTCATGCAGGTGAGCACCATCGACGGCTCCAGCAGGATATGAACGACGATGGCGTTATTAAGCGCTTTTTAAGGGAAGTCATTCCATTTGGCGGAGTGTTTATCAAATAGCTCTGCCATGCTATAATGAAGGCGTCTGTCCTCTGGCAGACACCACATGAAGAAAGTCCATGCTCTATGCATGGGAGAGGTTCGCGAACTCCCTCTATAAAAAACTAACGATGCTTTGTCCTCCGCATGAAAAAATAATCACGGGGCAAGGCCTGTTTTTTGTTGAAGTCGGTTCAAGAACTCTCCTTCTTCCAAGTGACAAGACCCTGTGTCTTACACCATTCCAAGAAGATCGAGAGGTTTTTTTATGTTTGCAAACGAAAAAGCGGTCGTCGTATTTAGCGGCGGTCAAGACAGCACCACCTGTTTATTTTGGGCGAAAAAACATTTTGCCGAAGTAGAGACGGTGACGTTCGATTACGGTCAACGCCACAAGCAGGAAATCGAAGTAGCGGCCGGGATTGCCCACGAGCTGGGTGTTCCGCAATCGGTACTGGATATGAGCCTGCTCAATCAATTAGCCCCCAATGCCCTCACACGCACCGACATTGACATTACTCAGCAGGAAGGCGAGCTGCCCAGCACCTTTGTAGACGGCCGCAATCTGCTGTTCCTCAGCTTCGCAGCAGTGCTTGCCAAACAAAAAGGAGCCCGTCACATCATCACAGGCGTCTGCGAGACGGATTTTAGCGGCTACCCCGATTGCCGGGATTCTTTTATCAAATCGCTGAACGTTACTTTAAATCTTTCCATGGACTATCCCTTTGTCATTCATACCCCGCTCATGTGGTTGAATAAGGCCGAAACCTGGCAAATGGCCGATGAGCTGGAAGCCTTTGAATTTGTGAGAACCCGTACACTAACATGCTATAACGGCGTCATTGGCGATGGCTGTGGCGAATGCCCTGCCTGCAAACTACGCCGCGCGGGGCTGGAACAGTATCTGGCTGTACGCGGAGCTTCGTCGCAAGGAGTTGAAGGCCATGCGTGAGCCGGGCCCTTTTCGTATCGTCGACAAGCTCCAGCAGTTCGGGACGGACATCGAACGCTCCCAGCTGCGTTATCATCGCAAACGTGTACTGGTCAGCAAGCAATTTACGTTCGATGCAGCACACCATTTGCACTGCTACGAAGGCAAATGCAAAAATCTGCACGGACATACTTATATCGTCGTTTTCGGCATTAGCGGCATACCGGGCGAAACCGGTCTGACCCTTGATTTTGGTGATATCAAAACGATCTGGAAAGAACGGATTGAGCCTTATCTGGATCACCGCTATCTGAATGAGACGCTGCCCCCGATGAATACAACTGCGGAAAATATGGTCGTCTGGATCTTTGAGCAAATGGAGTCCGCCTTGACCTCGGATGCATACCGCTCCCGCGTGGAGGGTGGACGCACTGAATTTGTACGGTTGTTCGAAACACCTACCAGCTATGCCGAATTCCGACGGGAGTGGATGCTGGATGAGTAATATCACGGCGACTCACCAAACACCTCCCCGGGGCCCGAAAATAGCCCCTATCCCTGTACTGGAGGTGTTTGGTCCTACCGTTCAGGGCGAAGGCATGGTCATTGGGCGCAAAACGATGTTTGTTCGTACCGCAGGCTGCGATTACCACTGCTCATGGTGCGATTCCGCCTTTACTTGGGACGGCAGCGCCAAGGATCAGATCCGTCGTCTCAGCGCCACAGATATTTGGCAGGAGCTTCAGGCCATCGGTGGCACACGGTTTTCTCATGTGACCCTATCCGGGGGCAACCCGGCCCTGTTGCCGCAGCTTGGAGAGCTAATCACCCTGCTGCGCAGCCAAGGCATTGCCACCGCTGTCGAAACGCAAGGCTCCCGCTGGCAGGAATGGCTGTATGATATCGACGAGGTAACCCTGTCGCCCAAGCCGCCCAGCTCTGGTATGTCGACCAACTGGGACGTGCTGGATGACATCGTGGCCCGCCTGTCAAATCGAAAGATTACTGATTGGAAGGCGGCTGGAGAGCCCTCGTCAGCGTCCAACTTCTCTACCGCAACGTGCACGAAGGAAGCCGCTAATGAATCAGTGAGATTCTACCACGGAGCATGCAGCTTGAAGGTCGTCATATTCGATGACATCGATCTCACATATGCACGCACTGTTCACGAGCGCTATCCACATGTGCCGCTGTTCCTCCAGACTGGCAATCCAGATGTGAACACGGAGAACACGGGACAGATCGCGGAGTCCCTTTTACACCGTTATGAATGGCTTATTGACCGTGTCATGGACGATTCACGTCTGAACGACGTACGGGTACTCCCGCAGCTCCACACCCTCGTATGGGGCAACCAACGCGGCGTATAACACTTAAATGTAATATATTCCATATGAGCTATATGTGATACACTGACACGCCAAATTCGTCGAATATACCTTCGGCATCCAAGTTACAAAATCAGAGAAAGCCTCGTTCGTGAGGACGGGATTTCTCACAAAATGACGCTCCTTAAATATAAGGAGCGAACACTATTCACTTCTGCCCCAACCTATATGTAAAAGAGTAGGGACTTTAGGGTGGTGACGGCGGTCGGCAGCGGAGCGGAGGATTTGAAGCTGGAGAAGCGTTAGCGTTCGCCTTTGAAATGGGATTCTAACCTATACATCTTTCAACTATCAGAAAGAATCCCATTTCAACAGCGATCGGAAGCTCAAATCCTTCGCGGAGCGTCACCTAACCCTCTCACCCCCATAACTCCCTATCCTTTTCACTAAAATAACTAAACTTAAGGAGCCACACCACTATGACCGGAAGAACACCCGAAGAAATGACCGACGTTACTCTGCTTGGCAATCAAGGCACACAATACACCTTCGCTTATGATCCCGCCATTCTTGAAAGCTTTGATAATAAGCATCCGTACCGCGATTATTTTGTAAAGTTCAATTGCCCGGAGTTCACCAGCCTGTGTCCAATTACAGGACAGCCGGATTTTGCCACCATCTACATCAGCTACATTCCCGATATTAAAATGGTCGAAAGCAAGTCCCTCAAGCTGTATCTGTTCAGCTTCCGCAACCACGGCGATTTCCATGAGGACTGCGTCAACATCATTATGAATGACTTAATCAAGCTGATGGACCCGCGTTATATTGAAGTGTGGGGCAAGTTTACGCCGCGCGGTGGCATCTCCATTGATCCATACACAAACTACGGCAAACCGGGAACCCAATATGAGCAAATGGCCGAACATCGCATGATGAATCATGATATGTACCCGGAGACTGTAGATAACCGGTAAGTTAAAACTCTCCCTTGCACTTGCATACAAATAACAAGGGGCTGTCCCAAAAGTCATAAAATGGAACGACTCAGGGACAGCCCCGATATTTCCAGTCTGTTGAAGTAATCCATATAGGCGTTACGCTTGTGGCGTTTACACACTCAGACCAAATTTTGATTTTTTGTATTCATAAGGTGTTTTACCCATAACTTCCTTAAAAGCTTTTCTAAAAGATTTCTCGTTTGGAAATCCAGCCTCGTAAGAAATTTCTGTAAGTGACTTATTCGTTGTTTCCAATAAATCAATTGCCTTCTCCAAGCAAAGAATTTGCTTGTATTCCGTAAACGTCTGACCTGTATATTCATGAAACATTCTCGACAAATAGGCCTCCGAATAACCGCATATTCGAGCCGTTTTGGCCAAGCTGATATTTTCATTATAATGCTCTTTAATAAAATCCATGATTGTCTTGATCTTTCGCTGCTTTTCACTAAATACCTCCGGTGGAATGTCTGTGGCCTGACTAAAATGATTAACGAGCAAATATTTAAGTTCAATAATTCGGCTTTGTTCTAAAATGTAGTCGTATTTACCTTTGGAAATATGTAGATAGTATATATCCATAAACAACCCTCTTAATTTAGAGATTATACTATCTTCAACTTGTTTCTCTCGCGTGTTTAATTGAATGATTACTTGTTCATGGGCAAAAAAAGTGTCTGGAAATTGCAACACAACGACTTGGTTCTCCGTAATGCTCTGTGTGGAATGCGGCACATTGCTATTAATGAACAGCGCATCCTTTTCCATCAAAATGGTTATTTTCCCTTCATGCCACACTTTTAGACTTCCACTTGTACAGTAGATTAATTCCATATTGCTGTGAAAATGCATGGGGATGACTCTTTCTGTATCTGTTGATTGAAACATAAAGAGATTAATCATTTTTCTTCTGTCTATTTCAATATGCTCATATATTTTTTTCATACGACACCTCATCAACCAGCTATGAGTAATCAACAGTACCTATGTTAAGTCAGAAACTCTAATACTCATACTATACCGATAGTAAAATGCCCAGACAAGCTGCAATCTATTCAGCAGGCTAAGACAAAAAGAAGGCAGTTCTTCTCGCATACGGAGTAATGAACAGCCTTCCCTTGCCTGCTTGCAGCTCTGCAGGTGAATAATTAGAATATAGTTCTACTGATTTATGACTTCTAATGCACCGCAATTAACACTTCGCTATTGGCATTATGCTGTACATTCCTGCAACTGATAAATCCTAACTTCTCCTTCATTGTCTCCTGCTTCAAGCAACACATTGCGTTGTTCAGTATCCTCTAAGAAATAACGCAGAGAAAACACTTCCTCGCCTTCATTCACAAAGATCTCCAGGCTTGAGCTTTCAATGAATATTTGCATTTCTGCAAGTCTATTCGTTAATGTTGCTTTTCTGTACTCCCTCTGGTTCGTCAACCAGTTGGTTCTCCATACGGTTAAACTGTTTTCTTCCGAATCATAGTCAATTTGCACAGCGTCTCTTATTATCATTTTGAAGTTTTCTGTAAGCATCGAAAAATGAACAATGAATTCCGCCTGCAAGGAAGGCAGCAGCCACCCACCACTTTTTCGAATGTTCCCCTTATGATGCGCACCATCCAGTCTTAACAATTGTAATTCCGGCAATGGTTTCTGGTATAGCACACCGTTAATCAGCACTATTTCTCTAGGAAGAGTCAACGCATGAATCCAGCCTTCCTGAATGGTCGGAACAGCCCTCTCCGCTTCTTCATTCATGGCGCTCATCCATCCGAACATAATCGTTCTATCATTTACCCTAAACGATTGTGGCGCGTAAAAATCAAATCCTCGATCAAGCTCTTTAAAATCGGATAGGTTGCCGCTGAATTTCCCTGTCTCCAATAATTTCCCAACCATATATCCCGATTGATTAGGATTTTTATAATATTCGCCTGCCTCCGGTAAACCCTGAGGAGAGAAAACAAAAATATCATTTTCCGTAAAATGAAGTAGATCAGGACATTCCCACATATATCCGAATTCATGCTCATGATCAAAAAATGAGCCCTGGCATTCCCAATCGGACAAATCTGTAGATTTGTAGACAAGCGTATCTCCAGTCAAATCTTCTCTTTGAGCGCCAACGATCAGCCACCAGTTCCCGTTCCGGTCTCTCCATACTTTCGGATCTCGGACATGCCTGGTATAACCTTCGGGATGTTCAAACAAAGGGCCAATTTTTTGAAAATGCTCACCATCCTCTGAAATGGCTGCGCATTGATAGCTTTCTTTTACTCCATCATCTCTGATTACATTTCCTGTGTAGAACAGATACAGCTTGTCATTATGAACGATGCTCCCACCGGAATAAATGCCATCCTTGTCATACCATTCCGAAGGCTCCAGCGCGACACTTTTCCTTTGCCAATGCACCAGATCGCTGGAAACAACATGACCCCAGCATTTATGTTTATGCTCGGTTCCTTTTGGATTCCACTGATAGAACACATGATATTGATGATTGAAAAAAGCAAGTCCATTAGGATCATTGAGCAAACCGTAAGGAGGAGTAATATGATACTTTAGGTTATAAGCGTCGCTTTTATTCATGTTCATCCTCCGGTAAAAGAATAAAACTAAAGCTCAGCAAAATTTCCTGTGAGCTTGAACCGATATAAACCTCAAATTCGCCAGGCTCACTCTTGTATTCCATTTCACGTCCATAAAATTTAAGCATCTCTTCATGAATTGAAAATTCCACAATTTTGGTTTCGCCACTTTGTAAAAATACTTTTTTAAAGTCTTTTAATTCTTTAACCGGCCTTGCAACACTTGCAAATTTATCGCGAATGTACAATTGGATCGTTTCTTTCCCATCATAAATTCCAGTGTTGGAGACAGATATATGGATATCCACTGATTCATTTGTTTTCATTTCTTTTGGGCTGACTGTTAATAGACTGTATTCAAAGGTGGTATAGGATTTGCCATAGCCAAACGGATACAACGGTTCATTCACTTCATCTATATATCGTGACGCAAATCGATAAGAGCCATTTTCCTTTAGATTCGGTCTGCCTGTATTCAACTCATTGTAGTACACCGGAATTTGACCGACGCTGCGTGGAAAGGTCATCGCTAATTTCCCCGACGGATTTACTTCCCCATACAATATATTGGCCAGCGCTTCTCCACCCATCGTTCCCGGATACCAGGCCTGAACAATGGCGTCAACTTTTTCAGCAACATCGGTAAGGATCAAAGGTCTTCCACTATATACGATTAGAACGATCTTTTTGCCCAATACACTTAATTCATGGAGCAGTTTCAATTGCGGCTCCGGAAGCGTCGGGTTCGTCCGCGATCCTCCTTCTCCACTCTGATAAACACTTTCTCCCAAGGCAAGAACAATGACTTCTGCTTCGTTAGCATTCCGGATCGCTTCGTGCAGCAGAACTTCCTCTTCGACCATTTCAGCAACCAACTTGTCTGCATATTTGCCGAGGGCTTCCCTTGCATCAAGAGGCAGCAGATAAGCTCCTCTGCACACCGAGAGATTGTCGGGATCAACATGCTTTAACAGCCCTGTTTTCAAATGAACGGTATCCGCCTCATCCCCCTTAATGGCCCACATACCCAGGGTGGAATTTTCTTCTGCATAGGGACCAATTAAAGCAACCTTCGTATCCTTTGACAACGGCAATAAATCATTTTTATTTTTCAGCAAAACAACGGATTCTTCCGCCAAGGACAGTGCCGCTTTTTTATGTTCATCTGACAGAATGATGCTTGTTGAAAGTTTAACAATTTCCTGTAATCCACGGAATGGATCCTCAAACAGCCCCAAATCATTTTTCAGCTTTAAGACACGGTATACAGCTTCATTCAGAAGCTCCAGCATATGGTCGTTACCAGATATTACATCCTTTAATTGATTAGCGTATACTGCCGTCTTCATATCCACATCCACACCCGCCAGCAGTGCCAGCCTTGCGGCGGAAGCCTCGTCTTCGGCATAACCATGCATGATCAGTTCTTCTATAGCAGCGTAATCCGAGATCAACACACCGTCAAAATTCATTTCCTGTCTTAGCACATCTCGGTTAAGCCACTCGTTTCCAGTCGCAGGGATACCATTCAAGGTATTAAAAGCCGTCATGACAAGCTTTGCACCCGCTTCTATTGCAGCTTGATATCCAGGTAAATAATATTCTCGCAATGCATGCTCCGACATATCCACGGCATTGTATTCACGTCCGGCGACAGACGCTCCATAAGCGGCAAAATGCTTAACGCAAGCGGCAATTTTATTGGTCGGCACAGCTGTACTCTCCAAATTCCTTCCCTGGATTCCCAGAACCACGCTTTGCGCATATTTTTTCGCCAACAATGTATCTTCTCCAGGCGATTCCATCACCCGCCCCCAACGGGGATCTCTAACGATATCTACCATAGGGGAAAAGGTCACGTGAACACCTTCCTCGTAGCATTCCCGAGCAGCAACCGACGCCGCATGTTCTATCCCCTCATAGTTCCAACTGCAAGCTTGTGCAATTGGAATCGGGAAGATGGTTCGATACCCATAGATAATATCTGCCATGAACAGCAGTGGAATTTTATGAACCGATTTCTCCAAATAATCAGTTTGCAACCGAATAATTTTTTCCGGATTGGTAATGTTCAATATAGAGCCGGTGTTATAAACATTATAACCAGCACTTAACCCTAATTTTTTGAGAGGACCCGTCACAACCGTATCCATATCGCCTTCAAAAAAATCACCGGTTAGTTGGATGAGCTGGCCAATCTTCGCTTCTATTGAAAGGCTGTTCAATTTATCAAGCAGTGTTTTGTTGTCCATGATTCTCTCCACCAAATTTTATTTGTTGTCTATTTTTTCTTTAAACCCAAAGATCCACGTCAGCGCAAATGCTACACCAAAACCGATTAAACAAACTAAAATATACAGAAAAATCTGATTATTCAGATACAATAACAATCCAGGTATCGCTGTAATCGACATGCCCGTTGCTTGAACATTAAAGATACGTGCGAAAAATCCACCAACCGCTCCCCCAATCAAGCCCATCATGAATGGTTTGCCGTATCGAATGTTCACCCCAAAAATAGCCGGTTCTGTAATGCCCAACAATGCAGACAAGGCAGAAGGGTAGGCAATCGATTTGGTTTTCAATTTTTTGGATTTTAGACCGACAGCCAGCGCAGCACCCGCTTGTGCGCAAATAGACGCCGAGCTGATCGGGTTCACCATATTCCAACCACTACCCACCAACATCTGTATTTCAATCAGGTTTAAGGCATGGTGCAGTCCGGTAACGACAATAATCTGATTGATGCCACCATAAATAAACCCGCCGATGCCGTATGGTAATTTCAAAATAGCTGTAACTGCCAATAATATTAAAGCCTCCACCTCATGGAAAATGGGACCGATCACGAACAGGCCCAATACCAGTGTGAGCAACAATGTCAGAAACGGTGTCAGAATCAAGTCCAATGCTTCGGGAACGGATTTCCTAATCCTCTTCTCCAGCATCGCCCCCACGATCCCTATAATGAACGCCGGCAGAACCGAGCCCTGATAGCCTGCAATTTTAATGAATCCTAAAAATAAGAGGGGTTCCTTAACATGTTGAGCGACATCCCAGGATGTAGGCAAAGAAGGACTTACCAGCATTAATCCGAGCAATATCCCCAAGATAGGCGACCCGCCGAACACTCTGAACGCTGACCAGCATACCAGCACGGGTAAAAACGCAAAGGCGGTATCGGTCAGTATTTGCGTAAATAATATAAAATTCGCAGAAATATCATCCGGTGTAAGCCCAAATAACTGAAGCAGTGCAGGCTGAGTTACCAAGCCCCTAACTCCCATAAACAATCCTGTAGCTACCAATGCAGGTATAATGGGAACGAATACATCCCCGAAAACCCGGATCATTCTTTTGAAAAAGTTGTCATCTTGCGTTGAGGCCTTCTCTTTTAGCTCTGCCTTGGATGTAGCGGATACGTTCTGGCCAACCATCGCTTCGTATACTTTATTTACGGTACCGGTTCCAAAAATGATTTGATATTGTCCGGATGTAAAAAACACCCCTTTTGCCTTATCAATGTTCTCAATAAATTCATCATCAATAATGTCCCTGTCTTTTACAATCAGTCTCAGCCGTGTGGCACAATGTGCCATGGAAATAATATTGTCTTCTCCGCCAAGCCCTTTAATCACATCTTGGGCTATTTTAACGTATTCTTTTTCAAGACTCATCAGTCTCTTCCTTTCCTCTGTTCCTCTTAGTTAGTCTGAATGATTAAAACTTTGACCAAATATGCTTCTTAAGAATATCATGACTGCGCTTTCAAACAGCGGGATTATTTTACTACATTAAGGTCAAATTTTGACCTTTTTATACCCTTGGCTATAAATAACTCCGAGAAATGGACTCAGTACTGGAGCAGCAGTTGGAGCCTGTCTTTATTTGCTTTTGGAAACCAGCCCCCACCATTAAACAGCAAAATGCACCTCCAGAATGGGCACTGGATAACCTCAGGGTTTATCCGGTGTATTCCAAAGGTGCATTTTTTGTCCCGTTTGGTTATTTTGTAACCTTTAACTGAACGCTGTCCGCTTTATAGATAACCTTTATTTTATAGTGGCTTGGCAAACCTGTCGTTTCAACGGAAGAAAATGCTCCAACTCGTTTACCATAAGTCAAGATCGTGGCACCGTTAGCCGGTACATATTTGTTCGAAAAATTCAAACGTAATTTCCCATTAAGCTGGGCTGTTCCCTTAATTTTGAGCACGGCATTTTTACTGCTCAGGTTGAGTTCCAGCGCTCCCTTGGCAGCTTGTTTGTAATTACCGCCGATCACCAGCTTACCAGAAGTATTGGTACGGAGAGTACCTCCATTATTCGTAACATCCCCACTTCCGAAAGCCGTCTCCGAATTACCCTCCAGAATACCTTGGTCGAGCTGTGTACCGCCGGAATACGTATTGTTGCCCATCAGCTTCAACGTACCTCTTCCCTTTTTAGTCAGCTTTCCAACGCCGGAGATATTGTTGCGCCAGCGATCCAATGCATTGAAGCCGCCTTTGGAAGAGTCCATGGTCACGGTAACATTATTGGCGAAAGCCCCATAACCATCCGCCGCAGAAAACAGATTAAGCCGTCCCCATCCCTCGGCATCGTCAAGCACAGGATAACCGGAAGGAAGTCCTGTCGTAGCCAAAACCCAGCGGCGTTGTGTGCTGTCCAGGTAAGGCAGACGTGTTTCCAGCAGCACCTCCGCTCCCTTAGGCACCGTCATTGGCGTCGTCGTCGGATTAATTTGACTAAATCCGTAGGTCAATCGTTCGGTATAGCTTTTTTTATTGGCAGTGTAATTGCTGAACCGATCAGGCGTTGTACCCTTTTGCGTTAACAATTTACTGTGAGCGTCCTGATAAGCTGCTTTCTTCAAGCTGCTATTGGCCGGGTCAGACAGGATGGCAGCCGCCGTCGCAGTAGCCATGACACGTCCTCCCATCACATCAAATGGCGAATGCATACCGGCAACAATACGATTGTTGCCCAGCTCCGAAGCTCGTGTAAGCAGTTCCTGGTAACGCTCTGGTGCGGCATAGGCCATCGCAAAAGCGCTGAGATACGCCGCATTGGTATGACCACTAGGAAAGCCGCCATCCTTGCTCGGGTCCGGATTTTGAGCCGGCAGCAGAGTAGGAACTACGACTGAATTGTCGCTCCAGCGAAACGGACGAGGGTAGTTAAAGTAAGCCTTGGCCGAGCTCGTCGAAGAATAATCACCACGCAGGGTATTGACCAATTTCACGATATTGCCAAGACTGGAGCTTGTACTCCCTGCATTGGTTCCCTCATCTTCGTATTTTTTAGTCAGGGCATCTGCCGGAACGTCGTTGATTGTTGTAGTTGCTCCTGCATTTTTTCGATATACATCGGTTAGCGAACCCAGACCGTCAATCACGCTGTAGCTCTGATTTCTGCGATCATCCAAATAAGCTGCATCGGCTTCACTGGAAGTACGGCGAGCAGCAATATCAATCACTTTTTGAATATTGGCGTCCAGTACGCTACTATTCAGCTTGGTACCTGTATCCCAGGTAGCGCCGGGAGTCCAAAGTTTATTAAATCCGGAAAGCAACCCGAGTGTCGGATTTGAACTTTCCGTCTTATTAGCAGAACTATTATTTTTGTAATGATCTACGAAATATCCCCAAGACGGCTCTGGCGCAGTTACCGTTGTTGGGATGGTTGCCGCACTCGCATAGCCTCCACCCAGGGAGCCTAAAAGTAAGGGTACAGATAATAAAGCAACTGATAATGGTTTCTTTAGCAATTTCATTCTCAAATCATATCCTCTCTTATGCTCTTCATACTTTCTCTACGAAGCTATTACCTATACAACAAGTTGTAAGATATTAAGAATCATATCTTAAGTTTGTTAAATGAAGAGCATGGTTTTGTTAAAGAACTGGAGCACACGATTTATAATCAGCTTCATATGAAAAAAGGCATCCCAAGAACCGTATATACGACTCTGGAGACACCTCGTTTAGTCTGTTATAGAAAAGCCATTTACCTTACAGCCATATTTCTATGACTTTGCCATTCACAAAAGCTACCGCTTTGAAATAAAGACTACGGTTGCCGTATACCCAGGCTTCTATTTGGGTTCCGTTTGAAGCAGATCCCTTTTCTCTGACTGTTGGATTCCCCCATGCAAACTGGACCTGTGTCGTATTCATGCCCAAGCTGACCTCGTTGTTTTTAATCTTGTTCCAAATGGCCTGCGACCATTGGTATTTCTTGTACGGATCGTAAGTCAGAAATTGATCGGAATCGGACAGCATGTCTGGAATGCGTGAAGCTCCAATCAATGAAAATGTGTCGTAAGTTACGCCATTCGCACCCTGGAAAATAACTTCGTAAGATTTAACACCGTTCGGGTCCGTACTGACCTCGATATCTTTAACTGTTACTTTGCCAAAGCGCTCTCCAGCACTATAGAAGTTATTGACCCAATAGGTTTTGCCAATGAGTTTGGACAGACTTCCCAGATCAATGGCTTTGATAATTTTTTCCGTTTCCGGCGTCTCAATGACAAGCTTGGTAGCACCCACAGATAATTCCCCTTGCTGGCGGTCACGATTCCATTTGAATCCGCCCAACTTCAGATCGGTCAGCAATGTTCCCGGGAATACCACCTGTCCATTGACTGTTTGTATCTTGCCTTTCAGCACAACAGGTTTGCCATTCACCATCGCAGAAGAACTCCCTTTTTGGAGTACGATATTGTTTTTACCCAGCTTGATCGTAAAAGTCTGGTTCGCCACGGTAACAGATCCGCCCAGCGTCTTGAACACAGACTGTACAGGCAAATACACACTCCCATTCAGTATCGCCGCCCCGGTCAAAGTTTGATCGGACGATACTTTTAGTGTAAAAGAAGACGGTATTCCTTCGGTCCGCAGAGCTACGGATGTGCTTCCAATGCCCCGTACTTTGAGTGTGCCTGAACCATCCTGCTGTAGCTCGGCAACCTGCGGTTTCTCCACTTCAATCTCACTGGCTTCAGGATGCCGTGTTAGCCGGTAACCGTTCGAATACGTCTCTTGTACATTTAATTGAATAGTATCACCAATGGCAGCTTCTTTAGAGGTCGTCAACAGGGACATCCCCGTTAATGTAGGCAAGCTCAACGCAGTCGTGGTTCCATCCTTATAGCCGACCCACGAACCATCCTTTAATTGTGCAAATAGCTCGTCTGGCGAATCAACCAACCGGGCAACATTAGATAATCCGCTAAGCTGCACGGCCGGATATTTCTTCATCCGATTATAGCTCCACACGGTTCCATCATGATGTACAGTAATCAAAATATGTGTATCTTTTTTCCATAAAATCGAAGCAATATCACTTCCCACTTCGCGCGGCGGTTCATTGGTCAGCATATCCAGCATCGTGACATGACCATCTTCCTTAAGCACCGCAGCATACGCCGTACTCATTTTGATATCCAGCGCATGGTCTACATGTCCGATCTTACGTGGCTTTGATTCTTCATAGCCAGTGGAGTACCATACATCACCGGACTGAGTAAGAACGGTAAAGTAGGTGCTCACTCTATCACCGCCTATTGCATTAGATATACCCTCGACCTGCCCTCTTCCCCAAGAGACCGTTCCATCGGTTTTAATAGCCAAACCCTCACCTGTAATTTCTTTAACTCCTGAGGATTGAGCCGTCACTTTTGGGTCGGAGTTATCATCCCAGATGGCTACCTTCCCGTCCTCAGTCCAGCCATAATAACCTTGACTCTCGTTTTTGCTGCCTGTAATGCCCTTCAAATTCAATTTCTCAATAACCGGGCCATCTATACTCTTTCTCCATAAAGAACCGTCATCCAGTATGTAGTTATTCCGGTCGATCACGTCTATAATTTTAGCGTTCTTCCAAGTGCTGTTCGTCGTTACATTCGCCGCTGCTTCTGCCGCTACCGCTGTTGATCCGTTGTTTAATGTAGTGCCTATTACCGCTCCACATACCATCGTTACAGCCAGCACAATCATCCCTGCTTTTCTCATCGTTGTTCCCCTTTTCTTTCTCTATTTCCATATCAGCATTTTGCATATCTCTATATTGCTGATTTGAAATCGCTCTTGGGATTTATGCAAGATGCTCACATATATATCGGTTTTGAGGATGGTAAACGTTTGAATTTTGAAGTGATGTGTATAACATCCAACTAAATCAAGCAATTACGAGTATACAGCAGGATGGGAAAGAACCACTGAGTAAAGGCGGCCTTTATCCCCCTTTCAGCCATTTGCTGCAAACGGATCGCTTCCTATATCTTAAAATATACATACATAATCGGAGGTTGCCATGACTACTAAATCTGCTACAAAAAAAGAAGCGGGCCAATCGCTCCCTCTGCCGGGACCTCAAGCGAAGGGCACCGTTTTTGCGATTCTGATTGCCATCAGCTTCGTTCATCTGTTCAATGACTCGATTCAATCGGTCATTCCTGCGATCTTTCCGATCTTAAAAGAATCCATGAGCCTGAATTACACGCAGATCGGCTGGATTTCATTCGCCATCAATTTTACAGCCTCGATCATGCAGCCGGTCATTGGCTTGTTTTCGGACAAGAGACCTACGCCCGCGATCCTTCCGATCGGCATGGGCTTTACGCTGACAGGCATGCTGCTGCTCGCCTATGCTGCCGATTATAAAGCGGTGCTGATCGCAGTCATCTTCGTGGGTCTTGGCTCGGCGGCCTTTCACCCGGAAGGCTCGCGGGTATCCCATATGGCGGCCGGACCACGTCGTGGGCTGGCTCAGTCCATTTTTCAAGTCGGCGGCAATGCGGGCCAATCGCTGGCACCGATGCTTACGAGCTGGATTTTTATCCCATTGGGGCAATTTGGCGCCATCTGGTTCACAGGTATTGCTGCCGCCGGGATTGTGGTCCAGTCGTTCATCGCCCGCTGGTATGGTAACGTCCTGCGCACAGAAGGCTATGCACGTAAAAAAGCGGTAGCACGCAGCATGAAGCCCGAAGCACGCAAACGCATTATGTTTGCCATGATTGTCCTCATTCTACTGGTATTCGTCCGTTCGTGGTATTCGACCTCGGTCGGAAGCTACTATTCGTTTTACCTGATGGAAGTGTTTAAAATGCCACTGGCTGATGCACAACTGTACATTTTCCTGTTCCTCGGGGCTGGGGCGCTGGGCACCTTCTTTGGTGGTCCACTGGCAGACCGCTTTGGTAAACGCAATATGATTTTCCTGTCCATGGTATTGGCCGCACCTCTGGCGCTGGCGCTGCCTTATGCCAACCAATTCTGGACGGCGATCTTGTTGCCGATCATCGGATTTATTATGCTATCGAGCTTTTCGATTACGGTCGTATATGCCCAGATGCTCGTACCCGGCAAAATCGGAACCGTCTCCGGTCTGATCACGGGCCTCGCTTTTGGCCTTGGTGGGGTAGGTGCGCTTGTGCTCGGCAACTGGATTGATAAGGTAGGCATCACGAATATCATGTTCCTGTGCGGCTTTTTGCCGCTGCTCGGCATTTTGACATTTCTGCTTCCTACAGATAAAACCCTGAACCGCTGGGCGGAAGAAAACGGAGCCGAAGTGTAACAGGCAAGCGAAAGCTGCTACGTATATCATCATCTGCGAATTCGTGTGGCGGCCATCCCGGCCGCTTTACACCTTCGTAGTCGCATAACCTGCTTCCCCAAGCAAGCCAAGATACATACCCTCTTGTATCCCGAATAATCCAGTCAGCTCTCTTCTTCCGCCAAACGCATCAAAATGCGGCGTTTCCTGTATAGCATTTTCCCCGCCTCAGCTACGTCACGAATAGCGCTTCGATTCGCGATGGAGCCGAACAAAATGCCTGCAATCGGGACCATCTGGAACAGCTTTTTCCATCCAAACTGATCGCGATAGGTGTTAATGACTTCTCTCCACCCCTGCATTTGGGAAAAGACCTGTGCCTGACGTGAAGAATCATCGAACAAGGCCAGTTCCTCCAGCACAGCCTTTTTGCCCACAATATCGGATGAAGCAAATTGCATACATTTGATAATAAAAATGCGTTCCTGCTTCTCATCAGGATTAAAGCCGTAGCATATGGCCATTTCCTGAAGCACTTTGAGCGACATTCCGAGCAACATAGGAATATCCGCCGCAATGGTAAACACACCGCCGATCCCCGTTGTTGCTCCCTGAGCGGTGGCAAAGGTGATGCGGCCTGACGTAATATCATCAGCGGTCTGATCCATGATCGTTAGCGGCAACTCAGCCGCCTGCTTCAATCCCCACGTCGGTTCAAAACTACCGTCCGAATCAGCGTTTTCCCCATCATGAAGCCGATCCTGCGTATTAGAATTGGAATCCGCGCCATTTTGCCGAATCACGTGTTCACAGGCCGTCCTTTTCAGCTTATTCAGAACCGTTTCTTCTTTCACCAAATATTTACCACCGTTTTGGATAAAGCTTCCCAGCTCGTTAAGCAGTTGCTCCAGCTTGTCTTTAATGATTTTAGGCGTCAGTCGATCCAGCAGCATAAAAGGCCATCTGCCGATTTTTTCCCAGAAAAAAATGTCCTTTTGCTCTTTCTCCCACGCCTCAATGGTTTTCAGCTCATGACGCAATAGGTCCTGACTTTCACGATATTGTGCTACCTGCTTCATAGAAGTACACGTCTCCTTTTAGCCATGCTTGTTTATGTAATGGGTAATACGTAAGTAAGGTGAGTTCACGTTTCTCTTTTTGTACATTTTTTAAGTTCAGCTTATATAGCGAATGAGATGTTATAGTATGTTAAAAATATTACAGATTGGAGTGTAATCATTGATTAAACCCACATACACCTCACAGACTGCTTCTACTACTAACGTGGAGCTTGTACCTTACCATTGTGAGCATGATGCCATTTTACATACCTTTTACTTGCCTGAGGAGCAGAAGCAGTTTACTGGAATGCCGGATCAAATGCTGGCACTCGCCAAGGAAGATCCACACCGCCATCCTGTCGTGATTACGGCTACTGGAAGACCCGTGGGATTCTTCATTTTATACGATGGAGATGAATTAGCGGACTATACGAATACTTCCGAGGCTCTGCTGCTGCGTGCTTTCTCTATTCATTACGCAGATCAGGGACAAGGATACGCTAAACACGGGTTGCTTCAACTGCCCCAATTTATTGCTAAGCACTTCCCACATGTTCGCGAAGTCGTGCTGGGTGTCAACGCCCGTAATCTGCCTGTTCAAAGTCTGTATCTCAAATGCGGCTTTAAAGACGAGGGCGACACTAAGATGGGATCGCATGGCTTGCAGCATATTTTAAAAATGAGCCTGCATAGCTAACCTCTATGCGTCCTCGTCAACAATAAAGCTCCCGGCACTAGCACCGGGAGCTTTTATCATTTTATTTCTCCTAACGAAAAGCTTAGTTTGTAATTGCCGTACTGCGTCAGTTCATCAAGCATGGTATTTAGCTCTTCCTGTGACGACATGCGCAAGCGCATCCAGTAACAGCCCTCCCCACTAACCCGATGAATCTCAACAATAGAGGGATGCTTCCGTGCGAATGCCTGAAAAGCACTATGAACGGTTCCCGAATTCAAAAACACCGTAATAAAGGCATGAATGGTCTGCCCCATTTTTTCAGGATTCCAGCGTAGCGTATAGCCTTCGATGATGCCTGCATCCTCCATCTTTCGAACACGCGCTCCTACCGCTTGGCCTGTCAAATGTACAAGCAGACCAATCTCCTTGTGCGACAAAGAGCTGTCCTCAATCAGATGATGAAGAATGCGCAGATCAGTGTCATCGGGTACGAATAGTTCCATAGCCATTTTTCCTTTCATGATGAAACGAGAATTCTTGTTTTCCTTTCAGCAGGCCGTAGCCTGTATCTTCTTGCATCAGATATGATTGTAACAGAAACAAGTAACTGCCGAATATATCCGGCTAAAAAATTCTTTCGATTATACAAAAGGAGCTATCCATATATGAAAATCACACTGATCCGCAATGCAACCCTATGGCTGGAATATGGTGGGGTAAAATTTCTGATCGACCCGATGCTGAGCGAGCCTGGTGTAAATCCACCTGTTCCAAATACGGAGAATGAACGTCGCAATCCGTTGGTTCCCTTGCCGCCACAATGGGAAACACTTGGACAGCCTGACGTTGTGATCGTTACGCATTTGCACCCGGATCATTGGGACCCGGCGGCTGTACAATGGCTGGACAAGCAAATTCCCGTCTTCTGTCAGCCCGGTAATGAAGAGCAAATTACTGCTGACGGTTTTACACAGGTCAATCCGATTTGGGTGGTTGGGTCTATGGGAGAAATTGAGATTATCCGCACAACCGGACATCACGGTACTGGAGAAATCGGCGAACAGATGGGCCCCGTATCGGGCTTTGTATTTCAGGCTCCGGGTGAGCCTGTTGTCTATTTGGCCGGGGATACGATCTGGTGCAGTGAAGTCGCGGAAGCACTGGACGAATACCGTCCTGACTGGACGATTGTGAATGCTGGAGGAGCACGGTTTACGTTAGGTGACCCCATCATTATGACTGCCCAGGATGTGACGGCGGTAGCGCAGCACGCCCCGTATTCACAACTCGTAGCTGTCCACATGGAAGCAATTAACCACTGTCTGCTCACTCGTTCCGAGCTTGCGGAACATATCAACCGTGAAGGCTTGGGGGATCGTGTCCATATTCCGGCGGATGGAGCGACGATTTCAGGATAGTCACCGTTTGCGCCCATTTCGAATATATTGGATTTCAAAACGCCTAAAGAAGGGATCAACAATGAATTTGCAGTATCCTAATTACGGTACAGAAACCCAATGTAAAGAAGTTCCGATTGCTTTCCCTCCCCAGCATCAATACAGACAGCCGGGGTTGGAGTATCTGATGGTTCCACGCCCTATTTTTGATAATCCTAAATATATCGGCACGGGAAAGCTTCAGGATCGGGTAGCTATTATTAGCGGCGGTGACAGTGGTATTGGTCGTGCGGTTGCAGTGGCCTTTGCCAAGGAAGGGGCCGATGTGGTCATTGCCTACCTCGATGAACATCGGGATGCGATGGAAACCCGCGATGTGATTCACAAACTAGGCAGACGTTGTTTGTTAATTCCGGGCGATCTGAGGCAAAAAAGCAACTGCTGTCTGGTTGTCCAAAAAACGATGGAAACCTTCGGCCGTATTGATATCCTCATTAATAACATGGGTGTTCAGTTTGTGCGCGAATCGTATCTGGATATCAGTGAACAACAGCTTCGTGACACGTTTGACACGAATATAATTTCCTTCTTTCATATGACCACAGAAGTACTGCCATATATGCGGGCTGGAGCCAGTATTGTCAATACAGCTTCGGTTACAGCATATGTCGGGCAAAAGAATCTAATTGACTATTCAGCTACCAAAGGAGCCATTGTTAGCTTTACTCGCGCTCTGGCTAATAATCTGGTCGATCAGTGCATTCGCGTGAACGCCATTGCTCCCGGTCCGATCTGGACTCCGCTGAATGCCGCCACACAATCACCGGAAGCGATCCGCACCTTCGGCACCAATACACCGATGAAGCGTGCCGGGCAGCCTTATGAGTTGGCCCCCGCTTATGTGCTGCTGGCTTCGGATGACGGCTCCTTTATTACAGGCCAAACGCTGCATGTCAATGGCGGACAAATGGTAACGACCTAAACAAGAAACCTCCAGCATCCACATTTCGAGTGGGACTGGAGGTTCCTTTTATCTGTTTACATATTAACTTTAGAGATAGCCGGACGTGGAACGCTAAGCCGATCTTTTGTTTTTGTTGTAAATATCGAAGGCTACCGCCAGCAGCAGCACCAAACCCTTGATGCCTTGCTGCCAGTCAATGCCCAGACCGATCAGGGACATGCCGTTATTCAGTACGCCCATGACCAAGCCACCGATAATCGCTCCAAAAACCGTCCCGATCCCACCGGATGCCGAAGCCCCGCCGATAAAGCAAGCCGCGATGGCATCCAGCTCAAAGTTCGTACCTGCTCTCGGTGTAGCCGCGTTCAGACGTGCAGCGAAGATCAGACCGGAAATGGCGGCCAGCACGCCCATGTTCACGAATACCCAGAACGTTACTTTTTTCGTTTTGACACCGGACAGACCCGCTGCCTTTTCATTTCCACCCAACGCATACACATGACGGCCCATAACCGTGCGGTTCATGACGAAGGAGTACACAACGATCAGTATGAACAGCAATACGAGAATATTCGGGATTCCCGCATAGCTTGCGAGCATAAAGGTGAACAGATTAATGACAGCAGCTACCACAATCAACTTGAGTAAAAATAAAGTCTGTGACGGAACCTCAAAGCCGTATTTAAGCTGGGAACGGCGCTCGCGAAGCTCATTGACGATAAACCAAACCGTAAGTGCAATGCCGACAATGATAGATACCAGGTTATAACCGGAGGATGCAAAGTCCGGCAGAAAGCCCGAACTGATTTTCTGAAAGCCACCCGGAAAAGGGGAGATGGATTGGCCTTCCAGCACAATCATCGTCAATCCGCGAAAGAGCAGCATTCCCGCCAACGTAACGATAAACGCCGGAATCCGCACATAGGCGACCCAGAACCCTTGCCATGCGCCGATCAGCGCTCCGACTACCAAAGATGCAATGACGGCGATCCACGCCGGAAGTTGCCAATCCACCATCATAATGGCGGCAACCGCACCGACAAAAGCGGCTATCGAGCCGACAGACAAATCAATATGTCCAGTGATGATGACCAGCACCATCCCGATGGCAAGCACGAGAATGTAGCTGTTTTGCAGAATCAGATTTGTAATATTAATCGGCTTCAACAGCAGGCCGCCCGTTAGCACCTCGAACAGGATCATAATGACGACCAGCGCAATCATCATGCCATATTGGCGGATGTTATTTTTAAATAATTTAGTTATGGTTTCCATGCTTCACGCCTCCCGACTTGGTCATATATCTCATCAATGTTTCCTGCGACGCGTCCTCACGGCTAACCTCTCCGGTAATCCGCCCGGCGTTCATGACGTAAATCCGATCACACAAGCCCAGTACCTCTGGTAGCTCGGACGAAATAACCAGCACTCCCTTGCCTTCAGCGGCAAGTCGATGAATAATCGTGTAAATTTCATATTTGGCGCCCACATCAATGCCGCGTGTCGGCTCATCCAGAATCAGAATATCCGGCCCGGCAAAAATCCATTTGCTCAATACCACCTTCTGCTGATTGCCGCCGCTCAGATTGCCTGTTTTCTGTAAAATGCTCGGCGCTTTGATGTTCATGCTCTTTTTCATATCCTCAGCAACGATCACTTCCTCCTGCTCATTGACGACAACGCCTTTCGTCAGCTTGTTCAGGCCAGTCAGCGAAATATTGCGCTTGATATCGTCCATCAGAATCAGGCCAAACTCCTTGCGATCCTCGGTCACATAAGCAAAACCGTTGTTAATCGCGTCTGTTACCGTGTTGTTCTGGATCGGCTTGCCGTCCTTGATCAGTTGACCGGAAATATTGCGTCCATACGCTTTGCCGAAAATGCTCATCGCCAGCTCCGTCCGTCCCGCTCCCATCAATCCGGCAATACCGACAATTTCACCTCGCCGGATGTTCAAATTCACCTGATCCAGCACCTTGCGCTCCGCATGATGCTCGTGATACACCGTCCAATCCTTCACTTCCAAAATGACTTTGCCAATTTCCGCATGGCGCTCCGGGTAACGGCTGGTCAGATCACGTCCAACCATCCCGCTAATAATCCGGTCCTCCGTGACCTCATCCTTTTTCATATCCAGCGTCTCAATTGTCTTCCCGTCCCGTAAAATCGTGATGGAATCGGATACCTTTGCGACCTCATTCAGCTTGTGGGAAATGAGAATGCAGGAAATGCCCTGCTTTTTAAATTCCAGCATCAGATTAAGCAGATTTTCGCTGTCGTCCTCATTCAACGCCGCTGTCGGTTCATCGAGAATGAGCAGCTTTACCTTTTTAGAAAGCGCTTTCGCAATTTCGACCAGTTGCTGCTTCCCGACCCCGATATTCGTAACGAGTGTATTGGGATTTTCGCTCAAGCCGACCTTGGACAGCAGCTCACGTGTACCCACAAAGGTCTCTTTCCAATCAATCACACCGCCACTAGCGCGTTCGTTGCCCAGATAAATATTTTCGGCAATCGACAGATACGGAATCAGTGCCAGCTCCTGATGGATAATGACGATGCCCAATTCCTCGCTCTGCTTGATATCCTTGAACTCACACGTTTTGCCCTGGAAAATAATATCCCCTTCATAGGTCCCATGCGGATATACACCGCTCAGTACCTTCATTAGCGTTGATTTGCCCGCACCGTTCTCACCGCACAGGGAATGGATTTCGCCTTCCTTGATCTTGAGATTTACGTTTTCCAACGCCTTCACACCGGGAAAGGTCTTGGTAATTCCCTTCATTTCCAAAATGATTCCAGTCATGGGATACGCTCCTTTCGGTTGAATAACCTGCTCCTATTTCAGCCCGATTTGCTCCTTGGTGTAATAATGGCTGCCGACAATATCCTTCTCGACATTCGTCCGATCCACCGAGATCGGGTCAAGCAAATAAGCAGGGACTACTTTTATTCCGTTGTTATACGATTTGGCATCATTCACTTTCGCTTGCTTGCCCTGTAAAATGCTGTTGGCCATCACGACCGTTTGCTCAGCCAGCTTGCGAGTATCCTTAAATATGGTTTGCGTCTGCTCCCCGGCCACAATTGACTTGATGGAAGCCAGCTCTGCATCCTGCCCCGTAATGATCGGCAGCGGCTTGTTCGCTGATCCGTAGCCAACCCCTTTGAGGGATGAAATAATACCGATGCTAATCCCGTCATACGGGGATAACACCGCATCCAGATTCGCTCCCGAATAGTAGGCACTCAGCAGATTGTCCATCCGCGACTGGGCCAAGGCTCCGTCCCACCGCAGCGTAGCAATTTGCGCCATCGTCATTTGCTTGCTGCGTACGACGAGTTTGCCAGAATCAATATACGGCTTGAGGACAGACATCGCGCCGTTAAAGAAGAAATACGCGTTATTGTCATCCGGCGAACCGCCGAACAGCTCCACATTGAAAGGACCTTTGCCTTCCTTCAGCCCCAGCTTTTTCTCAATATACGACGCCTGTAGCACGCCCACCTTAAAGTTGTCGAAGGTCGCATAATACGTCAGATAAGGCGTGTTCCGAATCAGTCGGTCATAGGAAATGACCTGAATCCCCCGGTCATGTGCCTTCTGGATTACATCCGTCAGCGTGTTACCATCCACTGATGCAACCACCATGACATTCACACCCTTGGTAATCATATTTTCGATTTGGGAAATTTGATTTTCTACTACGTCCTCGGCGTACTGCAAATCCGTTTTATAGCCTTGCTCCTGAAACAGCCGGACCATATTCTCCCCGTCTCCTACCCAACGCTCGGACGATTTGGTCGGCATGGAAATGCCCACATAGCCTTTTTCCTTGCTGCCTGTGCCACTCTCCGCCAAATTACAGGCCGAAAGCATCAGGGCTAAAACCAGAAGCCAGACGACAACAGCTCCTTTTTTCATATAAAGCTCCCCTTTCCTCATGTGATGCGGGTCATTTTGAAGGTAAGGATTTTGCAAAATCCTCAGGTAAGTGCTGATTAGAGTAGATGTTAGATAGCGCTTACAATAGAGTGGCGATGAACGCCTCTCCTTTTCTTATGTGCAACCACATGGTATCATTCCAGGCCGGGAAAGGTCTTTGCTGGTTTTGAACTTTTTTTATAAAATTTTAACCTTTGTGTGGGGGGAGGGAAATCACACATGAAAAAAAAGATAACTCCTGATTATTGGAGTTATCTTGAGCAGGGCCTTAGGCCTTAATATAGTGAATCTAACTTGTCATTTCTTTATTCGAAGGGTTCTGGTAAGTGGCTGTAATTTACTCCATTAATCTTTTCCACATAAACATCAATACACTCTAATAAATCCTCATTAAAAATCGCAAGGTTTTTTCCACCTACATGCATAGTACTTTTGTACTCGATCCCTTGGTAACCTTTACTTTTTATAAAGTCACTTATATATTGTGTAGGGAGGTAGTCCAGTGGACTATCCTGTCTTCTTAAGGGCTTAGCAATTTCATTACCTATTTTCTCTAAGTGTCTTCTGTTTATTGCATGTTGGAGAAAGTCAATGTCATCTATAGTGCTAAAAGGGCTTATTTGATGTAAATTCATTAAGTTTACTATAGAAATATCTTCTTTTAATCTGAAACTTCCAATTGTCACAAAATCATGGGCCCCTGCCCTAATTTCATGTATGGTTGTCTCACTAAGTTTCGACAGATAAAGACAACTAATTCCTGAGGCATTTACTCGTCCATCTGAAGCAATATCTAAAGGAGGAGCTCCCATTTTATTTTTTTCCAACCCTCCTGCATCAGAAATTCTTGCCCTATAAAAAGTAGTGCCTTTTTCATAGGACTTTTGAGCATATTTGAGAAATGAATTAAAGATATCTAAATTAAAATAGTTAGTATGAAATCTGTTTTCATTTCTAATTCCTTTGACGAAATCTTCCCATGTATAACTTTTTAGAAGAGAGTTTTCCAAAACATAGTTCTCATCTTGAAACTCATCAATACCAACAAGCTCGTCAAATATGTTGGGGCTCTCATCATATTTTTGTTTACATATATTCTTAAGTAAGAATATTATTTTTTCTTTTTCTAAGTTGAATATATTCCAGTTTTCGAAGAGTTCATTTCGCAAGATATCCAATTTTTCTTTTGGAAAATTACTAGGCAAATTACTTAATGGTTTATACGTATCAAGTAACCCATCAAACAATTGAATTAAATCAACACTGGGCTCATCAGTGTCATATATATATGTTTCCATTTTACCACAGACGTCGCAATTCCCCTTTTTATCAAGCGTTTCTATGATATCCTTAATATGAATATCTTTAAAACAATTCAAACAACATATCATACTTAATACACCTCATTTAAAAAATCGCTCATGAGTTCAATGTGGTGCATAACTGAAAGTTTTTTGACCGTTCCAAGACCCGGATAAGTACCATTTTCATAGTGCTCCATAAGTTTCCTGATTCCGTATGTATCTAAGTTTTTCTCTTTGTTCCACTTCACTAACTTTGTTAGAGCCTCACCAAATTTACCTGCCGGATCTTTAATATCATCATTAGAATCAGATACGAAATGTCTAATTCTTAAATTGTTTTTTTCATCAAAATATACAATGTGCATCGCAACAGCATATGGGGCAAAACCAGACTCAATATAATCAGAACCGATTACGGAATAATCAGAAAATCCTTTATAGCCATCGTCAGCGAAATATAAATGATCATCTGAGAAAAATTCGTCTATAGCATTAATATAGTCAGAATTACGCGTTTTTTTTGCAAACTTATCATTGAAAAGGACCCTGTTATGCCTAATAGTTCTTCTAAAAACACTCTCATCAGGAATTAAGTTATACCTTGTTTCTTTGTCAGCGAATGTCTCTGAGTATTGGGCTAAATAATCTCTATTTTTATGAATTAAGATAATATTATCCTTTTCTATTCCTTGTTCAAACAGACTTTTTAATTCATGTACTGTATTTTCATTTGTAATATGTGTACCTAAGACATATTGGTTTTCTAACAAATCAACAAACTTTTCTGCATTTTTATCGCTATCACTATTTTTAATCTCATTCAAAAAATTTCCTACTTGTGGATTTAGTATAGGAGCAATAAATCTTGCTTCTTGAGAAAATAGTTCTAATGTTTTAGTCAACGTTGAAGAAAGCTTTACAGGCTCAATAATAGGAAGTATATTTTTACCAATCAATTTATACTCGACCAATTCTCTAATTGCGATCAATTCAAACTGTTTTCCTCTTAAATATGGAAAGTACATATTTATTCCCCCTTAAATTTTTCTTTTAAAAAAACATCCATTTTAAAATAGTCATCCTCTTTGAAATTTGAAAAGTATACCAAGAACTTTAATTGAGTCGGAACCTTCTTGTATTCATCTATTGCTTTGATATTACGAGTTTTTAACTCAGTAAGTGTAAGTCTATATGCTTCTAGTATATCTATTTTCTCAAATAAATGGAAACACTCTTTATAATAATTAAATTGACTTGTACTAGGCAATTCTCCATAAAAATTTGAAATTATACGTTCAAATTCTTGTTTTCTTAGAATCCCAAACATTGCTTTATGATTAAGTCTGGAGTTATCCTCAACTGGTTCTTTTCTTATGCTTATCGTATTTCTGTCAGTTATAACACTTATTCCAACGCTGGTGTTATTCAGCAAACGATTGAGTTTTTTATAATGAGATTCACAAGTAACAACACAAACATTGTTAAACGCTGCGTAATAATCATTTAACTGACTACCCAACCTATCAAAAGAATCTAACTCAGTTTTGATTTCATAAACAACAGCTTTTCCATTAATCAGGACAAAATCGGCTTTTGATTTACGAATCGGAACTTCTGTTAATGCCACTGTAGTATTAATACTATGTCTACCAAGCAATAACTTATTTAAAAGTGTATTTTTATAAAAATATTCATTGCGGTAATCAGTCATTAGAATTTTATAAATTCGATCAATAACCGTTTTATTCTCAAGTTCGTTGTACGCGTCATTTAAATAACGTTTCACACAACTTCCATACACTTCATTTGGCTTTCCATTTATTAAATCCTTAAAAGTACTCTGAGTGAATACTTTACTTAATACTGTATGATTCTCGCTCATTTTTTCCACCTAACCTTTAAAAAACTTATTTGACTAAGTTTTTTTCAATATCCTAAGCATACAACATGAACATACCTACTTCCACCTTGTATTTATTACAATAGTACCCCTTTTTATTCTTAAAAATATATTATAATACACTAAAAATCCTCTAAATAATTAAACTTTATTAAAAAAGTCCACTGCTTCGAGAATAAAGAACGATCTCATGAAAATTCTATTATGATAATACCTCTCTTTAAATCCATCCTAAATCTTAAAGAGAAAAACGCTCACAAAGTTAATCGGTTATGAAAACATATCCCGTAAGTTAAAAAGCTTACCATTTCCTGCATAATTGTATTTAGCAACGAATCAGAAAAATTATATCTCTGTTTAGTTACTTATTGTTGGCAACCTTTTCGTACTTTAGTGCACGATCTTTATAATAAATTAACAACTTATTTACTACACTCGGTATATTTAACCTCTCTGCAATTTCCAAGGCTGAACTATAGTCATTAAAGTCAAGATATTTCAAAATCAGGTTCTCTTTCTTTCCTTCTTCGATCTTTGAATAGTATATTGACCACATTAGGGTAACTGAATCCACTGAAACATAGCTGGGTACATCGTCAATAATCAAGAGTGAAACAACTTCTGAAAGTCGCTCCGACAAGTCCCCACTTTTATAAGTTTGCTCAGCCCATTCAGTAATTAATGGATTTTCCCGTGGATATCGAAGCAAACGATTTGTAAGATGTTCAGAATCGTCACAATTATCTATCAACCACTTGATATCATCATCACTTAGTAATTGATCTTTGATAAATACACTAACTGCCCATTGTATTTCATCACTACCAGTAAAAATATAACACTTATATAAGTAGAACAATCCATTTATTAAAGATGACTCGAAGAACTCATTAGAACTCCGATTTTTAATAATTCGCTTTAAAATTTTCATACACTCAACCCGTCTAAATCTTTGGTTATCTTTCATGTAACTAACAATAATTTGTACTAAATATTCAATTGATTGATTATCAAGGGAGGTGTTTCTAAGCAAGTTTTTATACAGTAGAATATCATTTGGATCTTTAATAAGATCTCTAATATACCTATATGGAGAAAACTTAAATAATTCCAGTTCAAGAACTTTAATGTGTCTATATATATCTTCTTTTTGCATTAATTCACCTTCCACTAATTAATAAGATGTGGCATATGTATTTTAAGTAATACCGAAAAAGAGGAGTTGTATCAAGCCAATCAGCCCATCCACCAAATTATCCGTGATAAGCTTGACATTAAGCTTCGTCGACATCGATTAAGAACACCCGCTCCTGGAATCCACCCCGTGCCTCGGCTTTGTCTGCCCGCAGCTTGTCCAGTTCTGCTGCATCCGCCCCATGTACTTCTGCCAGCGCCCGGATGACTTCCAGCATATCCGCAAGCTCTTCCAGCGCGTCCTTATCTTTTGCCGCTTCAAAATATTCCGTTGCCTCTTCACGAAGCTTTGTTCTCAGCTCCTGCTTATATTCCTCCGGGTCCAAAATACGCGTTCGGCATTCCTTACCCTGAGACGTAATGATGTGCGGAATCCGATCCCGCACCAGCTTGTTGTATGTAGGCATCTGAAATAACACCCTTTCTGTTTTGGAGCCTTTAGGCCGCAGCCAACATCTCCCTTTTTGCCATTATATCATTCGTGAGAAAAGGCTGGGTGTTATTAACATATGATTTAACTACTTAATGGACCGCTTCTTTATAAAAATAGATTGATACCGCTCAGCAGGATCAGCTACAATTCGCTGAGATAAACGTATTAAAATATGGTCCGTTCTAGAAAGTAGCCTATCTACCTCCTCCAGCTTCATCGGCTTGTTATGTGCATTATCCTCTGCGGAAATAAGATAATGTACCGTACCGATAAACAGTACCATATCCAAATTCGGCTCAGCATCCGTGTGGATTAATGCTAGCAAATTAGTCATAGATAGGTTAATAGATGATGAAATGATTTGATTTCGGTGAACATAAACAGCCTTAGCCATCGAAAACATCGCCCGGTCACAAAGAACGAGGCAGTTATGAAACTGATTATGATTGCGCATCATCTGTCCAAGCTGTATTTGATATTGGGCAAGCTTTTGAAAATCCATCATGCAGTTCAATATGTTGGAGTCGCTATGATTGGGCGATATGGAATCTGAATCTCTATGTAGGTGGTTGCTCAAGGAGTAATTTTTCAATGGGAAGTCAACTCCTGAATTTTAATTTAATGAACAGTGAGGGCATCGTAGAACCAATATGGAGCCATCATAATGTACAAATTTCTAGCTACCGGACAAGCTTTATAATAAATATTACTATATAGTAGTTTTTAATTCAATTTACTTATTAACAGTTATTAATTAGAAGTAACTCTTTCTCTACACTTCTAACTATAGAGAGGTGTATTCATGTCTGAACTTTTAGAATTAGTTGGTACACGTATTCGAGATCTTCGAAAGTCTAAAGGGCTTTCCCAAGAAGCTTTAGCCGAAAAAGCAGGATTCAATTCGAGTTATATCGGTTTTATTGAGCGCGCAGAGAGAAATATATCTTTGAAAAATCTGGAGAAAATAGCTAAGGCATTGAACGTGGGCGTTTATCAGTTGCTTACATATGTTAAGGAAGATGATGAGCTTACCGAAGAAGATTCGAGTATAAAAAACATTTTGACTCTGCTAAGAACGCGTGAATCCAAAGATACTGAGCTGGCATTGAAGATTCTTATGGACATTTTTATAAGAATTGATGAACGATGAAACAAAAAAGGAACTGCGCTTTGCAGTTCCCCACCAACCCCTTACGACATCGCCAGCATCGCTTTCATATCTTCCTCTGCTGTCGTAATCAGCTTCAAGCCAAACATGTCCACGAGCACATCCAGCACCCCTGACGAGATAAACTCGGGTGGTTTTGGCCCGATGCGAATATCCTGAATGCCGAGGCTGAACAAGCCTAGCAGGATGGCAACTGCTTTTTGCTCAAACCAGGATAATACAATGCTGACAGGCAGCTCATTTACCGTACAATCAAAAGCATCCGCTAACGCCAGAGCTATTTTCGCCGTAGAACCGGAATTGTTGCATTGCCCCAGATCAATATAACGCGGAATCCCCGTGTCCCCCACGGTGCCATAGTCCACGTCATTAAAGCGGAATTTACCACAGGACGTGGTCAGAATGACCGTATCGTTCGGCAAGGATGTAGCTAGCTCGCGGTAATAGTTGCCGCCTTTACCTGGTGCGTCACAGCCTGCAATGACGAAGAAACGGCGGATATGTCCGTCTTTAACTGCCTGAATAATCTCAGGTGCCAGCCCGATGACCGTCTCGTGATGATATCCCGTCGTAAGCACCTGCTCCGAATCTACATCTGCGGCTGGCAGGGCTAACGCACGCTCGATCAATGGTGAAAAGTCGTCGCCCATGATCTTGGCTACTCCCTCCAGCCCGGCTACTTCATAAGAGAAGAAGCGGTCTGCATACGTGCCTTTAATCGGCATGACGCAGTTCGTCGTGGCGAGAATCGCACCTGGAAATTCTTCAAACAGTCTGCGTTGATCGTACCAGGCTTTACCTATATTCCCTTTGAGATGTGCATATTTCTTCAATGCCGGATAACCGTGGGCAGGCAGCATTTCTGAGTGGGTATAGATATTAATGCCTTTACCCTCCGTCTGCCGCAGCAATTCCTCCAGCGCATATAAATTATGTCCGGTCACGACGATGCATTGACCTTCGATTTTATTTTGGCTGACGGTAATCGGCTGCGGAATGCCAAAACGATCCGTATGCGCACGATCCAGCACATCCATGATCCGTACAGCCGCATTTCCGACCTTCATCGCCATGTCCAAATGCTCTTGTACATTAAAGTTGGAATTGGTTAAGGTCATATATAACGCTTCGTGCGTGATACGATCCACTTCGGGATCGGTATAGCCCAGCTGTCTGGCATGGGTCGCATAAGCGGCAATCCCTTTTAAGGCAAAAATCATCGTATCCTGCAAGCTCGCTATCGTTTCATCCTTGCCGCACACCCCAACTACTTTACACCCGCCACTCGGCGTCTGTTCACACTGATAACAAAACATATCGTTTTCCTCCAAATATTGATAGATATTTGTTCGTTATCCACAGCGTAACAGACCTCCAAACGCGCAGGTGTGATTACACACACATTTTTCAGGTCACTCCTGATCCGACGCGATTACGCCGATTCCACCGCCCTTGCGGTACTGCACCGGGGAAACACCCATGGTCTTTTTAAAAGCCGTACTAAAATAGTGCTGGCTATCGTATCCGGTACGCTCTGCTATCTCGTAGATGGACAATGTCGTGGAATCCAGCAATTGCACCGCTTTGCGGATACGGGCGCGTGTGACGAGGGTCACGAAGCTGTGATCCAGCTCCTTCTTGAGCACACGGCTGAGATACACAGCGGATACCTGTAAACGCGAGGCAAGGGCCTCCAGCGTCAGTTCCCGATCGGCGTAGCCTTCCTGAATGAATTGCCTCGCCCGGCGCACCAGGGGAGATAACTGCGATTCGCCATATATACGGTCACGGCATACTTGGAACGCATCAACCACACCTTCCAGCCCCCCGGCGTTTCGCTCCACATGTGTATGAACCGCTATGTTCAGGTAGCGACCCATAGCTTGCTCCATCATCGCGCCGATGGCTTCGGGTGCCTCCTGCCACAGGCATATGCCGATCAGCCCGTTTGCATCGCGGAATAACACATGCGGCAAACCCTCCAACAGCTCGCCAATGATATTTTCAGCGGCAAAAAGAAACAACTGGCGGTCATTCTCACGCATAATTGTCTGCCGCGCTTCTGCCGCAGGCCACCGCACAACACCGATCTGAACGGGCGGCCGGCTTGGAAGACGTAAAAACGCCAGTTGTTCCATCACATCTTTTCCCGTGTTCTGACCTTCCAGCCATTCTAGGCAAAAGCGCTGGCGCAGCAGCGGAATATTCCGCTCGATCTGCCCGGCGGCCTGTTCTACATAGGCGGTACGCTTGCGCTCTTCGTCCAGCCGCTGACCGAGCTTCGACAGTGCAGCGTGAAGCTGCTCCGCATCGACCGGCTTCAATATATAATCCTCCACGCCAAGTCGGACAGCCTCCTGCGCATAAGCAAATTCATCATGGCCGGAAATGATTAGACAACGACATTCAGGACGTTCCTCCCGCAGCCGTCGGATCAGCTCAATTCCGTCCATGAACGGCATATTCATATCGACCAGCAAAATGTCGATGCCAAGCCGTACCACCAGCTCCAGCGCTTCTTCGCCATCCTCCGCCTCACCCGCAACCTCCATGCCGAGAGCCGCCCAGTCTACGCAATCTCGTATGCCCTCACGAATGATCGGCTCATCATCTGCGATTAGCACCTGATAACGTTTTTTTGTGTAAGGTTTTGCCGTCATCGTCATCACTTCCGGTATGGCCTTGTCCGTCAGACTCGCCGTTGTCGAGGTGCCTGTGGCCTTGGATTTTGTCATCCTGATCCGCTCCTTTTTCATGAGAATTCTTCAGTTGTGTCATATCCCGCAGCAACGGATGAATGATCGTAACGCAGGTACCTGTCCCTTCTTCACTGTCCAGCACAATTCCATATTCCTCACCAAAACATAGCCGGATACGTGCCTGTACATTCAGCATGCCATAGCTTCTGCCGTTCGCACTGGCTCCACTTGATTTCTGCTGCCCTTCCATCGCCTCGAGCGGTGCTTCCAGCAACCCCCTCAGCTCCCGCAGCCGTTCCGCCGTCATCCCTGCGCCATCATCACGTGCAGTCAGCAGCAGCTTATCTCCCTCAATCCGTGCCTCTACCCCAATCGTGCCCGGACCGCGTCTGGCCTTGATGCCGTGGTAAATGGCATTTTCCACCACAGGCTGAAGCATTAGCTTCAAGACGAACAGCCCACCTAGCTCCTCGGGTACGTTCAATTCCCAGCGGAGTCTGTCCCGATACCGGGTTTGCTGGATTTGCATATAGCTCGATATATGCTCAATCTCGCTGCGTAGCGGAATAAAGTCATCCCCCTTGCTCAACCCGAGGCGAAACAATCTGGACAGCGCCCCCACCATATCGGACACGTCGTTTGCCCCATTTTTACGAGCCATCCAATGAATCGTATCCAATGTATTGTATAAAAAGTGAGGCTTAATATGCTCCTGAAGACTTCTCAGCTCGGCATCCCGCTTCTGCCGCTCCCTTAGCTCGCTAAGCGACATCAAACGGCGAATCTGCTCCAGCATCCGGTTGAAGCTCCTGCCGAGCATCCCAATTTCATCCCCACGGTCACTCCATTGGCGAACCGTAAGATCCCCCGTTTCTGCTGTCCGCATATAGGACATCAGCCTGAAAATCGGCTGCGCGATCGAACGCGACAACCTTAAGGATGCCGTCAGTCCGAATAGACATACAATGAAGACAAAGGAAACGACGTAAAATTGAATTTGTCGTACTTCCAGTGTTGATTCCCGCGCCGGGAATACACCCACCGTTCTCCAGCCCGTAAACTCGGAGGCGCGGAACATGAACAGCAATTCCCTCCCTCCAGCTTCACGGGTAAACATCCCGCTGTCACTTGTCCCGAACCATTCCGGAGGAATACGCTCGATCAGCGGCATATCCGGCATGTACACGCTACGTCCCTCAGCATCTGTCACCATTAAATACCCTGTTTTGCCCAAGGTTACATCTCTGGCAGCCTGCGACACGGCCCGTAGCTTGAGATCAATCATAATCACGCCCAGCACACGTCCAGTCTCCGAATCCGTCACCGACCGGACGACAGACACAATTTCACTGTCCTTGTACTGAACATGAGTCGTTACATTACGATGGCTCGGTTGTCCCAGTACGGTAAAAATACCTGCATGCTGCGCCGCCTGTTTATACCAGTCTTCTTCGGTCAGGCTACGCGTGCTTCGGGCATACATTTCGTTGCTGATATAGTCACCGTTTTCATTCACAATTAGAATTCCAGCAATTTCGGGATATAAGGTAGTAAAGCCCTGCAGAAATTGCTTCATGCCATATAGCTTATCCTGCGCCTGTACAGAGCTTGCTGCCTGATTGGGGAGGTCAGCCGAGTTCTGTGTCCGTTCCCCCTGATTTTCCGGCGTTACTGTATTTTCATGACCCGCATGACCGTCGGCCAGCGTCCGGCCTTGCCAAAACTGCCCGATATCCGGGTTAAAACCAATCAGATACGTCATGTTTTGCAGATTTTCCATTTTGGTATCCAGTGCCTCGTTCACCTTGCCGATCAACTGCATCGTATGGTCTTCCACCTGCCGCTCAATAATCCGTTCCACCGTCCAGTTGACCAGCAGACCTAATCCCAACGAAGGCACGATGCCAAACAACAGGAACAAAAGCATGAGCTGGTACCGTAAGGGCATATTGCGCAAGCGCAACCGCTGCAACCTTTTGCCCACCCCTGTGTGGATACGCTTCCATATTTCAGAATTCGAGCTTTGCCTTTTCCACTTCCGTTGATTGTCATTTCGCATAATAATCATCTACATTCGCTCGTGTGACGACGGATATTCCTGTATCCACCCGCACAGGCAGCGGAGCGTTATCACCGGAGGAGGAAGGTGCCGGAATCGTCAAATGATGGTGCAGATGGAACAGGTATTGAAGCGACCAATAGCCCATATTCCACGTTCCCTGAGCAATGGTTGCCGAGATCGTCCCTCCACGGACCATATCCAAGGTCGCTTTATTCGTATCAAAAGAAATGATTTTCAGCGGGTGACGGCTCTTTTGGCTCAATACCGCTTCACCGACACCGGTTCCTCCCGTCGCCTCGGTCACAAAAATTCCCGCCAGCCTCGGATAAGCCTTCATCAGCCGAAGTGACTCATTCCGGGATACCATCGCATCTCCGCGTCCATCTGCCACTTCCACCACCTTCATTGCTGGATACTGCCGCTGAATGGTGTCACGAAAGCCACGTGAACGCTCGTTGTGATTTTGCTGACCGGGCAACGTCAGAACAGCGACTTCACCTTCCCGTCCCAGCAGCTCTGCCATTTTATCCGCAGCGGTCACGCCCGCCTTGTAATTGTCCGTCCCCAAAAAAGAATACGCCCGACTCCCCGGAGCCCCGGCATCAAACAGCACCACAGGAATGCCCGCGTCCAGTGCCTTATTAATCGCCGGGATCAGAGAGTGAGGATCAATCGCAGAAATGGCAATCCCTGCGGGTTTCCGGGCAATCGCCTGCTCAATCACGGTCGTCTGCTCCTGCGCATCATAACGGGTAGCCCCCCGATACTCCACCGTTACTCCCAAGGCATCGGCAGCATCCTCAAAGCCCTTAAGCCCACTTTTCCAATACTCCAAGCCGGACTGGAACGTAATCATGATATACGTCTCTCCAATGCTGCCGCGCAGCCCTTTTTCCTCCCAGGCTCGGTTTAACGGTCCAGATTGTTCATATCTAAATACGTAAAGCGCAAAAGCCGCAATCAGCAGAATATACACCAGCAGCGTTTTTTTCATCCATCCTCCCCCCTTCTGTATCTATATCATAAACTGTGAATTTACTTAGATTGTAAACGCAATCATATCAAATTGGAACTACTTCTACTCTTCCAACTTTCAGGTAACGTTAATCCTGCGCTAATGTTCCTGCGTTACAATACCTGCAATTGTGTTAATGGAGATATATACGATTTCTTTTGAAAAAGGAGTGATATGGATGAGCAAGCCGCGTATCGCGGAGTGGACAGAACTGCGGGGTCTTGCCTACCTCGCTGTCGTGCTTCAGCATTGCATTGGCGAATATATTTATCGCAGCGACATCCAGCAGCCGGATTCCGTTATGCTCGCAATGTTGTATCATTTGACACGATTTGGCACACCGACGTTCGTTTTCCTGTCTGCGGCGCTGCTTTTTTATAATGGTAACAAACCTGTTGGCTATTCTCGTTATATTGGCAGACGGTTTCGAGATATTTATGTTCCTTTTCTCTGCTGGACGGTCGTTTATTGGGTATGTACTCAGAACTGGGCAACGGCGCAGTGGGGAAATATTTATTTTTACAAGGGCATGTTTGAGGAAATGATTATACCTGTCAGCGGATATCATCTATGGTTTGTGGTCATGATTTTTCAATTTTATATTTTGTTTCCCTTATTTGCAAAAGCAGCCGGGCATGTACAAACGTTTCTCCGTCGCTACAGCACCCAAAAACGCAAACAGCTCGTTCTGACTGTAATGCTTACAGCGGCGGCGGCTTATGCTCTGCTATTGCAATGGTCCTACTATGACATGTCTGCATGGAGTACCTGGTTGCCGTCCTTTTGGCAGACCCTGTTAGATTACCGCACTTATAACTTTGTTATGTATTTTTTCTATTTTATGCTGGGCGCAGTGTGCGCCTATATGACGGACACGTGGCGGGGACTGGCTAAGCAGACATTACCGTGGAATGTATTTGTCTTTATTGCTCTGTTCATGCTTATGGGTCACACGATGCTGATCCAGTCGGGCGATACGATTAATCTCAATATTTCCACTTATCTCAAGCCAAGCACCTTTGTGCTGATTGTCTCGCAGTTGCTTTTGTTGTATGGACTGCTGCTTCATTTGCAAAAAGACCAGCGCTCCGAGCCGTTCCGCCGTATGCTGAACTGGATCGGACGTTATTCCTTCGGGGGATATCTGGCTCATGCGCTCGTGCTGTCCTTCATATCCTATTACACCCGTCCGCTTTCACTGGGCGATCATCATTTTACGGCTACAATCATTACATTTGTCATCGTGGCAAGCGTTTCTCTCGGCATCAGTTGGCTCTTCGCCCATCTGCCGGGAGGCCACTGGATTGTCGGCTCAAAAGGCAAACAGCGTTTGACCTGGCCGTTTCGGTTTCAGCCGCTTTCCTCCAAGCGTGGTTCCAAAAGCACGCAGGAGCTTGGCTAATAGAAAAAAGGGATGCTACATCACTGAAAAAGGGCACTCCCGATTCATTCCGGGAATGTCCTACTCTTGGCGATAGATTCTAAATTTTCTGAATATAAGAGCTTCCAGATTCGGGACTACTCGATCCTTTCAATTCATATGTCGATGGGTACATTAATGATGTCATCATAAATTATGAGTGTTAAAATCCAGTACTTTTGTTTTTGAAAATAGTCATGAGTCACCTGCCGTAAAGGACTCTTAATAGTGTGTATACTCTCCTCAAACCGCAGGGCTCTCTTATTGAGCTCTGCTTTTTTGTTGGCCTGATCTGCCACACCAGATGACCATTTTTTTCTAGTGCGACCAGCCTAGCTACGATTGCGAATGCAAGTATGAATCTCCCCAACTAATTACCACTTTATGACATGAACATGTATTTTATTTCGAAATAAGTCATTATATAGAATAATAATAAACGTTATGTGGGATGAGTTACAGTTGTGCATAAAAGGAATGGGGGGATGGACTGAATATAGCATCGTCGTTGTCAATGATTTGGCTCTAAACATAGTGAGGCTGCTTCTTGGTCTGAAACATACGGTTGTACTGATTAATCAGTTCATCCAAAAGCATAGACTGCTCAAGTACACAAGCATGTCCGAAGCCATACTCTGCGTAAAGATCATGCAAGTGTTGTCTGGCGTTCTCCATCTGTTGAATTAATGCTAACGTTTCATCCTTGTTCATCCTGCATACCTCCTAGTGAATCTCATTTTAGGAGGTAATGAACAAATATCTCATATCCTTTTTTGAGCCAAAAAATTACAAAATAATACAAAAAAAGACCAGCAATAAGCTGGTCCAGTGTTAACACTCGAATTATGCACCGCCGATGATTCCAGTTGTAGAAATCGTTCCATGACCTTGATTCAAGCCTTGGATTGGTACTGCGAATACCAATAAGAAGCTAGTCATTGCCAAAAGAAAAGCCATCTTTTTGATCATTTTTTTTCCACACCTCCTGTGACAATTTTTCGTACTGATCCAGTATTTCAGGATCGGCACAAGCTCTGAAATGATCAAATAAACCTGTGCAAGTATGAGAGAGCTGTGCATTATTTATTTTATCAGATTTTTCCAATGCGTCTATTAAACATTTGAAACCATATGGATATCTACCTTTATTTAGGTTGTACTTAGCTAACTTGTACCAAAACCGCGCAGCTTCCTCAGGCAAGACTTGCTGAGTATACATATCAGCAGACGTTGGCTCTTTATAGACTGCAATTTGAGACTCAAAGTGTTTCAGGATATGATCTATATCAATATTATACCGATTGGCTGCTTCTACGATGTTTAAGAGTTCGGCAAAAATTTCATCTTTGCCTTCCATATACTCTACGTATTCCGGTAAGACAGTAGCATCACCTGCCATCAGCCGATTTACACATGTATTGATTTTTCCCCATCCTTGAAACAAACCGATCCAATGTTGTGTTTCTGGATCACTTTCCTTTACCCAACTTAAATTGGAGTGAGCCTGGATGTACTTGAGACCGTGTACGTAATCTCCCTGAGCATGACAAACGGCTGCGCACAACAGGTCTGCGTAAGATATATATACAAAAAGCGGCCTGCTTGGTTTCTTTTTTTCGTAGCGTTCGCGATTTGACTTATACTGTATTGTTGCTCTACGCCCCATTTCCCGAGCTAACTCATATACAGTGTCCCAATGATTCAATGAACGATGTATGTTCGCTATATCTTTTAAAGCATCTAATTGCTCTATCTCGTCCAAGCGATCAACAAAAGGGGCAAATTCAATGGCAGCTTGAAGATTTACAGCCCGATCCTGTCCGATGTTGATTTGGAATAGGCGATACTGGCAGATCGCCAATCGCTCTGAATGCTGGTTCTTCTCACTTTCAGCCACCTTTTTGTACAGGTATGCCGCTGCTTCATTGTAGCCGTCTTTGTACACATTTTCTGCAACTTCAAAGAGCGACGGCGGATAAGTAGGGTTATCCAACAACAGCATGACAACTCGCTGCAAGCAGTCCAGTCGCCCTAGCTCAACGCATCGGTATAGGAATGGGCTGATTTTTTTCCAGTTTAGTGGAGATTCTTCAATGCACTCTTCAATGTAACGTTCGTAAAAATAATCCAGTGGTAAATTCATTCCCGCAGTAATGCAATCCAATTGGTGAACAGAAATAGAACGGTTGCCCGTCACAATGCCACTAACTGTACCTACATTCAAATCAATAATGCGACCAAACTCGGTCATGGTTAAGCCTTTTCGTTTTAGATAGGTTTGAATTTCTGCCTGTATCGTAGGTGTGATTTCCATGGATAAACACCCTTTCAGCGTTTTCATAGGATTCCAATTTCAATGAAAATTATAGTTTGGGAATGTATAGTATAATTTAATATTTTGTCTATCCATGATAATACCATCTTTTGGTACAACAATAAATGCTTTTATTTTATTGGTTTTAATACTTTTAATAGGAGAGTATTGGATGATGGGCGTAAAAATGACAAGGAATTTAGACACTTTTGGTAGACTCGTAATTCCCAAAGAAATACTCATAACCTGTGATATTTATTCAAATGATGCTGTAGAATTTTTTGCAGATGAAAAATCGGGTACGATATCTCTAAAAAAATACATTGGGCAGTCTTGTAAGTTTTGTCAATCTACTGAGGGATTAAGTTACTTTAAGGGTTCTCTTATATGTACAAACTGTAGATGTATGCTTAAGAGTCATCCAAAGCCTCTGTAAGTCAGCTCATACAAGAAATGTTCGATCAGGCAGGCCGACAGTTAAGAAAATAAAAGGAGAAGATCTCTTGAAAAATACAGGTATGACACGACCCTTAGATACGTTAGGCCGAATTGTTGTTCCTAAAGAAATGCGGACCTCTATGAGTATTAAAGCTGGCGATCCTTTAGAATTTTATTTAGATGTTGAAACAGGATTTTTGAGTATGCGGAAGTATGTTGGAGTCTCCTGCAACTTGTGCAGTTCGGTTAAGGATTTAACCTATTTCAGGGATTCATTTTTATGTAAAACATGCATACTCGACCTAAAAGGAAACAAAGGTGTAAGCCAAATTCCTGCTCCTGCTGTTAAGGAACCGTACAAAGAAAAAAGAGCAAATCGGTCGTCTTCAAAAAAACTGGCTGAACAACTAAGAAGACTTATGCACGAGCATCCAACAGCCAAGCAGGGCGAATATGCTGAATGGCTTGGCGTATCCCAAGGCCGTATTTCCCAGCTTAAAAAACTATTGTAGGTTTGCTCAGCTTTCATATAACGTTATAGAGTCATAAAACTTATTGATTTAAGAAACAAAGGACGTCACTAGTTCACTAGGACGTCCTCAATGGATTGCTATTGCTTTCTCGTCTCATTAGGAATAGGTTGGATAATATCTGTATAGGATTGAGCTTTTACAGTGAAATCTTTCTGTTCACCTTTGTCATCTTTGTATACAGTCTTGAAATTTCCATCCCTATCATTACCCATTGTAATGTCTGTTACCCATCCGACGTAATTATAGCTTGGTCTTTGACCAGCACTGGATACAATATCATCCATACCATTTCCTGACGTAAATTGCCAAACCGCCTTAGCTACTCCATCTTTAATCTCAACTACCGTATTACCAACATTGTTAAAATACATGTATCTGGACGAATCCCCTCTCGGGAAAGCATAAAAATAGCCTTGATTAGCCCACGGTTTTTCCAAAGCAGAAAGTGATTTGAAGGAAAATTGAATCGGTAACGATATAGCAGCCTCACGCGCCGCTTGTAAATCTTCTGCCTGTAAGCTCTCTTGATCGACCTTATAATTACCGTCTTGAATAAATAAAATAGACCGAAGCTTCTCATAGCTTGCCTTGTAGCCAAAATTCTCCGAAACAAAACGAATAGGAACCAATATCCTTCCCTTGATCACTTGGACTGGCACATCAACCTGGACTGCTTTGTTATTCTTAATTGCTTCTTTTTGGTTGGCCGTCAACTTAATTTGATCTGTGCCCTTAGTGATAAGAGCAGATTGACTTTTACTATCCCATTGGTAAGTTACTCCCAGCGAAGACAGAGTGCGTATGGGAACCAAAACACGCCCGTCTTCAATAATAGGTGAAACATCGGTTGCTATAAACTTTCCATTCACATTCACCGCGTTAACGGATATAGGATTGGCAGCATTAGCAATCGCCCAGGATTGAAACGTAAGTACGAAGAAAAACACAAACACAATAACCTTTTTCAAGATAAATTACCTCCTTTTTCAATAAGTACCCTTACATAAGACGTATGGATTATCCGAAAAGTTTCTAATCTATACGGCCCACCAGTTCACTATTGTTGGACTGGCGGACCACATAGTATTATGAATCACGGTTAAGACATGTGTTTTAATAACAATTACAAAGCAAAGGATGCCCCTTATTGCTCAGGGCATCCAAAATGAAGTGAATAATCTATTTAATTTGATCTTTCCTTACTTCACCGGAAATAGGTACAATAATATCCTGTATTCCCGTAACCTTGGCTGGTAAAGCTTGATTTACGGACTTCCCGCTTCCTACTTTGCCATAGGTAACACTACGATCCACACGTTCTTGTAAAAAATAATATTGAGTTTTATCTTCTGGTGGTCGTTTCCCTTTTTCTTTCGTATACTTCCCTGAATCTTCTTCTACACCTTCCCAAACTAGGTGTTTCACATCATCTTTAATTTCATAATAAGTAAGTAAGTTTCCAACAACATAATAATATCTCAATGCCTCCCCTTCAGGGAAGATAAACTGATAATAAACACCCTCCTCGGTATTATCAAGCGTATTTTCATCCTTAGAAGGAAGGTCTACCGCAATTTTACGTGCCGCCACCAAGTCCGTACCTTGATATAGCTTATTATATTTTTCTACTTGGTCAGCACTTCGAATAATGATAGTGTTCTTCTCCGATTTCCATTCCACCTCTGCTTTAAAGGCTTCGCTGATAAAGCGCAAAGGCACAACAACGCGATTCTTGTTCAATTGGGCAGGCACATCCAAAGTGAGTGTTTTTTCTCCATATGAAGCTTCTTTTTGACCGATCGTAAGTACAAGCTTTTCTTTCACCCCAGGAGCATTGACAGTCACCGTCTTCTGGTCAGCGTTCCAGACTAAATTGAGCTTTAGCGGCTTCAAAGAAGCCAAAGAAACCATTGTTCTCCCAGCCATGGAAACGGGTGGAGCATCTGAATTAACCACCTCACTGTTGATCACCAATTGAATAGACGGTGCAGCAGAAAGCGGAATAGCAAATGTTAAGAGCATACCTAAAGTAAATAAAGATGAAAGAAAGATTTTCTTCATACCTAACCAACCTCCAATAATTTGTAATTACACTAAATTATAAACGTTTCAAGCAAGAAAAAGTTTTGTTTTTTCAAAAAAACATATTGCGTAACGTAACGCTATATAATATAATGAAAACACGGTAAGCGTTTGTTGCAGAATGATTGATGAGTGCCGGGAAGCACCTCATTCTGTTCCCCTCCAAGCTCCTTAACCATAAATTAAAATTTTAGGAGGAATACTATCATGGCAGCTTTTGAATATGCTAAATTCGCAAAAGTTCACCCTACTTCTGGTAGATACACCAATACAGGTTTTCAGGCACGCGTAGCTTTACCGTCATCCAAATCACTCCCACAAGGAGGATCATACATTAATACCTATTGTGGTATGGCCGGATTTGAGTGTGGTGTTTCGGTTAAATACGCTCCTGATTTCTATGATTCCAGAACTGGAACCTATCAATGGCACTGGTTCGCAAATGGTCCTGAAGGACCATTTGATGGTCCAATGAAACAATATCGAGATGGCGATTCGGTCCATATTAAGCTGGTGCGCCTGGATGATGGGCACGTGCAATTTATCGTGAACGGCACTGAGAAATTTACTTCTGCAAAAACTTATGGCGCGAGCTCTTACAGAACGGATGATACTTGCGCTCGCTATATCATTGGAACTGAAATAACACGTTGGGATGCCCGGCCGTCTAGTCTTCCGAAATGGAATCTGTCCTTTTCGAGACTTCAAATTTCTGAAATGATGTTCAAAAACGCGGGTGGCTCTTGGATTAACGTAAATTCAGGAAACGCGGTAGCAAATTTGGCCCATACTCCATTGGGTGTATCTACTCCTTCACCAGTAGATTTCAACGGTGTCAGCAATGAATTGTCAAATGGGCGATATGCTGTTTCCATGAGTCTATAATAGATACAAGCTTCAGAAAATAGCGATTCGTTACCTAACAATCACTATTTTTGAAAGCAGGTGCTAATATGGAAAATCTGGATCTGTGGGTAAACTTAATTAGCAATGTGGGATTTCCAATTGTCATTGCCATTCTCCTTTTAAGAAATTTAATGAGCAGCATCCAAGAGCGCCTAGATGAATTGAACAAAACCATGAACGAATTATTGGAAACGATAAAAAAACAAAATAAGTAAATGAAATGAAAATAACTCCATATAATTATGGAGTTATTTTCATAATAATTCATCTTAGAAATTAAAACCTTTGGAAAAAATACACGTTTAATAGGGTATTAAAGATTATTGAACGAAAACGCATGTTCGCATATAATGAAATAGGTTGCAAAAAGATACACAAATTTCTATATTATATTGCGTTATTGTACGTAGCGTAATATAATTAAAAAAAGAACATACGAGGGGGAAATCACTAACAATGGATTACATTTCTCTCAATGAGAGCTTTTCTTCACTACAAGAATTACCACCTTCTCCGTTATTACTACATGTGCATGAAATCCTTAACACTGAGGATGCAGACACCAAGATCGCTATAAATATTGCTGACAAACCGAATTTTTTCAGTTTACTTCTAGTAACAACCAATGCAAAAGAAAACTATTGGAATGCGCACCTTTTTTATATGGATCAGGTAGAAAGAAATAATAACCTGTATCGTTACCATACCTTCTCCATCAACGAGAGCATATACCTACATAACTGCCTGTCCGAACTCTTCAAAGGGCATTAAAAAAGCAGGACTCAATTAGAGTCCTGCTTTGCCCCTTTCACTCTTTGGTATTCCTCTTCAATAATTCTAGTCAATAGCTCTGTAGCGGTAATTCCCAATTTTTTAGCGGTCTCTGCCAATTCCTTTTTGATATATGCCGGAACATCATAGTGGAATTTCACTTTATTTCCATAAGCCATTGGTTACCCCTCCTATCTTCATTCAGTCATTATTCATCACTTCCTGATATTTCTGATCAATAAGGCGAATTAACAATTGAGTAGCTGAGGTATCCTGTAGATCGGCGCACTCGATGAGCTTTTCTTTCACTTCCGGGGCAAACTCATAGGGCAGTTTGAGCTTTGGCTCGGACATCCGCCCCCCCATACTTTTTTCAACTTGGACGGCTTTCTTAATCATCAGTTCGAGAGAATCTTTTTCCGCATCATCAAATTCAGTATATTTTAAAAGAACTCTGGATAAGTAGGATTTTAAAGCTTTCTGATTATTCTCATTTAACGCAATGGTTACGGTATCATCTTGTATGTCCAACTCGCAATCAAAGTTGTTTCCAAACAAATTGATATTATATTTCACAATTACACTCCTTTTTCAAACATTAAATTTTTGTTACTTATAATATACTTTGTTTCGTTATGTTACGCAATATTTTTAATGAAAATATAGTACAACAATTGGTATTTCCATATTAACTTGCCACCTATTTTCGTATCAAGAGACATCTACATGAAAAAAGAACCTCACTGACGCCGAGGTTCTTTTTTCCAATTTGTCTAATACAGATACTCATTTCAGGTTCATCAGAGTGGCCCGGAGGATTCTCAAATTGTCGTGTTACCGCAATCATCATGCCCAGGCTTTTACGCATCACTCCAGGCATTCCTTAAATTTAATGTTCGTTAACCGAGGATGAGGATGTACCTGCTCCCTGCTCCTGCTTCAATTGGGCTTCATGCGGAGCCCCGGACTTGCGGTCGAATGTAATCGGTCCTTTACGGTTAACGAGCCGTTTCAAATCGACGGTCATTTCATTTTTCAACTTATCAATGAGCTGTTCCTCTTTGATTCCTTTATTTTGGGCGATATCGACCAACGATTTCCCTTGTCCCAGCTCATTCTCTAACCGGGCAGGAGTGATACCCAGAAGCTTGGCGACCTTCTCATTCAAATGATGATTCCAGCCGCCAGGTCCTCTGCCGTGTCCATGTCTGTGAACATGCCCTTGTCGATGACAGTCCTGTCGCTCCGTATTCTGTTGACGTACTTCTCCTTGAATGGAGCCCTTGGGAGTAACAGCTTGCAACTGGTGGCCCAGTTCTATACCGGAAGCTCCTGCCGCACCCGCACTACCGTACATCATCACCCCTCCATATAGGATAGCAGCGGTCAATTTCCATTGATTTTTCATGATGCAGACCCTTCTTTCGTCCTTTTTCATATTATATTTTCTCCTTCTGCTTTTTTTTATTCACTCTACAGATTTTCGTAAAATCCTTAATGTAAAAATAACAAAATGTTGAAAATTGCAATCTGTTTTATAATGGCGGGTAACAACTAGATATCGCTATAAAATTATCTATAAGAGATGCAGGTGATAGCGATGGAATGGTATTTTGCATACAAAGATGAATTGGAAATTGTTTTCCGTCAAGCGGAAGAACGGACAGCCGCGTTTCCTGCTCCATTTCAGAGTCAGGGCTTGGACTATCTGGCCCGTTTTAATCCGTTAAGGGAAGACAGCACGCGTAACTACATATGCTATTTGCTTCCGTTCTGGCTGCAGGAGCTCACCGGGCTGGCTCCCGAAATTTGCCGTAAGCTGTCACTCGGCAACGTGTTCGTCATGGCTCATTATTTGATTCAGGACGATGTGATGGATACAGCAGCAGACAACCGCAAAACGCAACTCGCCTTAAGCCAATTGTTCTATACCGAATGTTTGGACGTATACCGGGACCTTTTTCTCGCATCCTCTCCTTTTTGGACGTATGCCCGAACGTATATCGGTGAATGGGCCGTTAGTGTGACATCTGAGGGAACAAAGGACTTTTTTCAGGGGGAACGACATCAGGTGGCGCTGAAAGCCAGTCCGTTAAAAATGGCTGGCACGGGTGCTTTGCTGCTCGCAGGGCGGGCCGATCTGATCCAAGCCATTACAGACATGACGGATACAGCGTTGGTTGTACTTCAAATGTCGGATGACTGGGCCGACTGGGCGGAGGACTTGGAGGAAAATAGCTACAACTGCCTTTTGTCCCATATCAGCGCCGAGCAGAAGACAGCTTATCGGGAAGGACTGAGACCGGAGCAGATTCGAGAGGCGATTTATGTACGCGGGGCGCTTGCCAGTTACGTGAGCATTGCTGATCTAGCAGTCCAGCAGTTGGAAAATCTGGAGCCTGACATCCCTGGCCTGCGTATGTTCACACGTTCTATCTCAGAAGAACTGGGTGAAGAGGCGGCAGAAATTGAAGCCGGACGTTCGCATTTGCGAAGAGGCGGACTAGATTTTTGGCTCTCCAAAAATATGAAATAATGCTAGATTTTTACGAGACTTTCGTGGTATACTGACTAGGTAAATATAACCAATTGAATGAGAGGGTGATTTTTGATGGCTACTGAAGTTCTTCAAACACAAGTCATTCAAAAAGCGTGGGAGGATGCCAGTTTTAGAGAAAAACTGATGACAGATCCCAAGTCTGCAATCCGTGATGTGTTAGGAGTCGTTATCCCCGATCATATCCAAATCAAAACATTAGAGGAAACACCCGATCAATTTTATCTGGTCATCCCTCCAGATCCTTCAGGTGTACTCGCTTCATCTCAGAAACCACGCTCCATGTGGTAAATTTCTTTTTGTAGTTTACTGGTTTTATATCCTTAAACACCATGCGGGTGGGCTCAGCAAGCTTCCTTCTGTTTTCCCTAGCACAAAAAGCCGGATACTATCCGGCTACGGGGAAGCGGATGGTTGCTTCTGTTCCCACTCCTTTTGCACTTGTAAAAGATATCTTGCCGTTCATCGTTTCAATAATCCGAAAGGTCACCATCATACCCAAACCTGTGCCTTTGGTCTTATTGGAAAAGTAAGGCTCACCCAGTCTGGATAAGGTCTGCGCATCCATTCCTTCGCCATTATCCCGAATATGAATAACAGCTTCTCCGTTCTCCACATAAGCCCATATATGAATATGCCCCTGATCTCGCAACGCTTCAATGCTGTTTTTAATAATGTTGATGAACGCCTGCTTGAACTTGGAGGAATTCCCGCGAACTTTGATTTCCTGGGGAATATCCAAAGAAATTTTGCCGCCTTGCAAATTAGCCATCGGACTGATGATTCCTTCAATATGCTTAAATTCATCTACGATGGACAACGTTTTGGTATGCTCAAATTCAGGTTTGGCAAATGTCAGAAAATCGGTGATAATCCCGGAAGCACGATCCAGCTCTTCCAGCGCAATATGCAGATAGTCTTTATTTTTTCCATCCTCCTGCTTGCTCATCAACTGGAGAAATCCACGGGTAACCTGAAGCGGATTACGTACCTCATGAGCTACAGATGCAGCCAGATCACTAATAATCTCCATTTTCTCCGAACGCTGAAGCTCATTATTGAACATCTCTAGCTCTCTGGAATACCGAACCACCTGCTTATGCTTTTCTGCCAGCCTTCTGCCCAAAATCGCAATCAGCGCCAGCACAAAGCCGAACACGCCCCATTTCCACAAAAACATATTGTAGTGTCCGTCCCTGAAAAAGAACCAGGTCAGTTCACCGATGGAAATGACTGCGAAAAAAGCAAAGCCTATCGATAAAATGATCGCTTCGTAATCTCCCTTAAGCGCCATGCGAATCGAAGCAAATACCAGCAATACAAGGAGTGCCACGAGTAAAATACACAGGATGGTTACACTGAAAAAATAATATACATCGTTTAACCGCTCCTGTGCCCCTAAATTCACAATCATCATCGTAAAGCAGAACAAGGAGTATGCGGTTAGCAATTTTCGAAACTTGCGGATGAGTAGGATCGAATTGATATTTTGTTCAAAAAAGTAAGCTAACGAGGGCAGCAGAATAAACAACCCTACATCAAAAAGCTGTAAATAGAACTTGCCGTAGCTGCGATAGAACGTATACAGGAAGGGCGAATACGTCACGATCATCAGACCAATAGACAGCACAATTGCGCTTAGGGACAGCCACATTGCCATGCTTGGACGGAACAGAAAAAATGAGCAGATCAGCAGCACCAGAGCTATAAATATAAAGGTACTGCCCAGTACGATATCCAGAACATCCATTCTGACCAAGGTCCCCAGCAACTCACGATAATCACCAGTCATCACATTTCCAATAATGCCCAGTCTGTTCTTGCTGCTTTCCGTCCATATGTATAATGTTTTACCGCTGTCTTCCGGTTTAAGCGGGATCAGAATACGATTATTTTCATAATTGTACCCGCGATAGGACTCGTAAAAATTGATGCCGTCCTTATACAGCGTAATATGTCTGCCATAAATATTTTCAAAAAGCACCGCCGGCGTTTCATCAATCAGCGATGGCAGCCGAATACGAATCCAGGCAGAGCCGGTATTCGCGGGCTGCTTGGGCAACTGTGAATCATCACTAATATGCATCCACTCTTTGCTTGGGTCCCGCACCTCATCAAGTGATCCATCCTCCCCTACCACTCCCCATCTCATATCCCAGGAGGGTATCCGATATTGCATTTCAGGGGTCGTTTTGGCTGCATAGGCGGGTAGGTCTATCGACAACAGTATTACAATGACCGCCAGCAGGGCGGCGACAGCTTTGGGCACAAGCCTCATGTTAAGCACCTCAAAGTTACATAGTAGGATTTACAAAATTGTATGTGTTTTATCATTTTTCAACGTCCTGGAATAATATTATTCTATACGATGATGTTCATACCTTCTTCATAAGAAGGGTATCATGTTCTTTTTAATCATTTTTTGTCAAATATTCATATTGATTGATGATCATTTCCTGTTCACGTGGCCCCATCTGTTCTCTGAGGCCAATCCATGGTTCGCACTCTTCATCCTCATATATCGTCCAATTATCCGAAAATAAATAATCGCGTATTTCTACCATTCCAATTCCTATCCCTCCATGTCCTCTTTATCATATCACAGCAGTTACGGAAAAAAACGTTAAATGGGAATGGCAACATCCCAATTTCGCATGATTTTAACCTCGTACAGACACACTAACTCAAGGTTTAATCGTTCTGCCGTTTGGGTAAGGTCGGAATAAGCAATAAACTAACAAAGGAGCTGGAGTACGATGGCAAACCGAGATCATAAAAATGATGAGCTTCATGACAACGATTTTGATCCTTCCCTGCAAAATGCAGAAACGAATTGGGAAAACCTCACCGAAGGACCGGATACTCCACTGGAAAACGTTCCCGATGCCGATGATTTATCCCCGGACAGCCCTATTGACCCTTCTGCACCAGCGGAATTTCTACATGGCACGGATTTACTGAATGGTGCCGATGGGAATGACGATGACGAACGGTTACCGAGCCTTTCCAAAGGGTAATGAAGTATATATAACCGAAAGGAGTTGAAGTCCGTTATGTATAAAGATCCTATGTCTCAGGCGGATATGGCGTATAAACGTTACAAAGCCTTGAATCCTGTGGAAGAGGATGACCGCAGGTCTGCGGACAAGTCAAATACAGATAATACCGAACAACATCTTGTCGAAGACATTCCGCGAGGCGTCGCATCGGCAAAGCCCGTACCCAAGGACCAAGCATGATCAGGGAACACATATGGAAGGTAAAAAGGGTGTCTCCGCAAGCCAGACAGATGATGAATGAATGGCTGGCTTGGAGCACCCTTTTTCTATTCGTATTTTTACAAAGGCAGCAGCGCTATCGTTGAATGGGCTTCCAATCCCTCGACCATTTCATTCCATGCCACAGGCTTATTCGGTAACACCGTGTAGTAGCGACGCAGAAAGGCAGACACTAGCGCTGCGCTCACCTCGTTCACGCTGTCATCCTCGGGCATAAAGCCCAAATTCAGCCCTTCTACAGCGACGCCATCGTTATTCCAGGATGGATGTACATAGTCCAGATCCAATCGTTTGTAGCCTAGATGAGACAGTACCTCACGCCGTACGTACGGGTCCATCGGCTTGACGCCGCCAAAGGCATGATCATTGCCACGATAAGGATCATAAATTTCCGCAAACATCCCCTGCAACCGCTGTCCGCTGGCCTGAGCAAGCGTATGCAAATCAGCCTGACGATGCTTCCAAAGGAAACGGCCAATACCGAGTCCCGGCTGTCCAATGATCGTAAAGTCCGTCATGGCTACATTAAAATCCTCGTAGTAGCGATATTCGGTTGCACCGACCACCTTTTGGTCCTGTACGGCGACAAAGACACGGATGCCCGGGTCTTCCAAAGGTTCTTTCCACAGACTATACTCCAGCACTTCCTCCGGTGGGAATACCTCCTGCATTAACTGATGCATGCTCGCAAATAGCGGGTCTTCTATATGGATAATGCGATGATATTCCATATGGGCATGCTCCTTTTAATTTAGTGATGTAGTGATTTAGTGGTCGGTATGAAACGGATTGCGCCATTCCATCAAGGCCGCATAATTACGCGATTGTTCATCATCCAAATAATCAGGCATGATACAAACAGGCACCCGCCCGCAACGAAGCAGGAACGTTAACACCGGGTCCTTGAGCTCGCCGGAAACCACAGCATCTACATACGCTTCTGCGCTTAACAGGTCGGCATGATGCTGATACCCAGGCATGCGTCCCGCGCCTAACAAACGATCCAGTCCACGTTCAATGACAAGATGGTATAAGGAAAAAATCAACCACTTGCCCAGCCCCAGTCTACGATAAGCGGGGCGAACGGCCAAGTCAATCACATACAGCGCGTTACCATCCTCACGGTGGGTACGGATGTAACCGTCGTCTGCGACTTCCTCCCATGTATGCCGGGGATGTTCGGGATTATAATACATCAACAGACTGGTCACCGAACCCGCCAGTTCCCCCTCAATTTCCACGCACAACGCTCCATCTGCAAAATGCTCAACCTGACTGGCAATCTGCTCCCGGCTCCACAACAGCTCCTGCGGATAGGGCGGCGGAAAGCTCTCCTGCTGAATACGCAGTAGCCCCTCATAATCGGCTATGGAATAATTACGGATGACCGCCCGCAGCGGACGATCTCCGTCAAAGACAAACCATTCTTTGCGATACATGACGCCCTTCCCTTCGTTAGCTCCAGTCTGTGTACAAATCCGTACGGCGGTCACGCCATGTGGTCACTGATCCGCGCTCGCGCACATCATACAACAGTTGCAAATCAAGATCCGCGGTGACAATCATATCGTTGTTTAACTCACCTTCTACCATAATGCCGCGTGGCGGAAATGGAATATCATTCGGTGTAATGACTGCCGCCTGTCCATAGTTGGCCCGCATAAAATCAACCGTAGGCAAAGCTCCTACCGTACCTGTCAAAACGACATACACCTGATTTTCAACCGCTCTGGCGTGGCTTGTATACCGTACCCGGTAAAAACCATGGCGATCATCCGTACAGGATGGACAGAAGATGATATCTGCTCCCTTTGCCTTCGCCATGCGTACGATTTCGGGAAATTCAATATCATAGCAAGTCAGCATCGCTATTTTACCCTTGGATGTCTCAAACACATTTAGCCCCTCGCCGGGAGCCATATTCCATTCATGCACCTCAGTGGGTGTGATGTGAATTTTGTCCTGAGTGACTACACGTCCGTCCGGATAAAACAAGTGCGCCGTATTATATAAACGTCCGTTTCGTTGCACCACATGGGTACCGCCGATAATATGCATCCCGGTCCGGCGGGCGAATGAAGTGAATAATTCAAGATAGCGATCTGTAAAATCCGGCAGGTCGTTAATGGTCAGGGCCTTGCCTTGACTGTCACCAATCGACATGAGCTGGGTCGTAAAAAACTCGGGAAACAGAACAAATTCCGCACCAAATTCCTCGGCTGTTTTGATATAATGCTCCGATTGAAGGGCAAATTCTTCGAACGAATCAATCGTATGCAGATGGTATTGAACCGCCGATACTCTGATTTTGCTCATAATTCCTCCTTGTACATAACGTCTTTTAGATGGCAAGGGGATTCCCGTTGCTGTTCACATTATACCCGATTCAAAACCGGGCGAGAACCGAACCTGACAAACAGGTCTTGCCTTCTGCACCTACTTTGTTTAAAATAAGGTCAACTCTTTTGAATCACATGAACAAAGACATGGACGGAGACAAGTAAACGTCTACTCGGATTTCCACAGAAAGGTACGAATTGCTGAGAGCGTACCGAAATCCCGCGTTGAAATTCACTCCCGAGTCGAGCCTTGAACCAGCATAAGATTCATTTCTTATCTGCATTAGAGGTTTCCGGAGGCCCCCGTTACGGGCATCAAGCTCAGAAGTTGCTACTGTCGGCTGGAATGACGTTGACGACTTGTATGTATACTTCTGTAATTAGGGTGGTACCACGGCATTCGTCCCTTACGGCGAGTGCCTTTTTGTGTTATTTTCTAAAAAAAGGTCTATGGATTGACAGAAAAAACAATTTTTATTCGTGAAAGGATGTTATTGTATGTCGACAAATGAAAATTCTTTGGAGCTGTTGCGGGAACAGCTCGATGCTACCAACCTGCAATTACTGGAACTGCTGTCCCAACGCGCTGAACTGGCAGGACAACTTGGTAAATTAAAAGAAGCTCAAGGGGTGCCTGATTTTGATCCGGTGCGCGAGCAACAAATGCTCGACAAGCTGATCGCCGCGAACCGAGGACCGTTCGACGACGCTACGATCCGCCAGCTGTTCAAGAATATTTTCAAGGCTTCGCTGAACTACCAAAAAGAAGAACACAAAAAGCATCTGATCGTCAGCCGCAAAAATCAGCCGGATAGCACGGTCATCAAGGTTAAGGACACACTCGTTGGTGGCAAAGCCTCCGTTATGGTTGCAGGTCCCTGCTCGGTGGAAAGCTACCAGCAAACCCGTGAAGTCGGGGAAGCTCTGAAAGAAGCGGGCGTTCCGATTCTTCGTGGTGGCGCGTTCAAGCCGCGTACGTCTCCGTATGATTTCCAGGGACTGGGCGTTGAGGGTCTGCAAATTCTCAAACGCGTAGGCGATGAGCTGGGACTGGCTACAATCAGTGAGATCGTCGACCCAAGACATTTGGAAGAAGCGATCCAATACATTGACATCATTCAAATTGGTGCACGTAACATGCATAACTTCGAGCTGCTCAAAGCTGCCGGCGAAACAAGAACTCCGATCCTGCTCAAACGCGGACTTGCAGCTACAATGGAAGAATTCCTTCACGCTGCGGAATACATCGTTTCCCGTGGCAATACGCAAGTAATGCTGATCGAACGCGGTATTCGTACGTATGAGAAATGGACTCGCAACACGCTGGACATTTCCGCCGTGCCGATTTTGAAAAAGGAAAGCCATCTGCCTGTTTTGGTTGACGTAACCCACTCCACAGGTCGTAAGGACATCCTGGCCCCTTGTGCCAAGGCCGCACTTGCTGCTGGAGCTGACGGTATCATGGTGGAAGTCCATCCGAACCCGGCAGTCGCTTTGTCTGATGCCCAGCAACAACTGAATATTCCTGAATTCCACAACTTCCTGTCCGAAGTAAAAGAATCGGGTTTGTTCAAAGTGAAATAAATCGCTTTCATTTTTTCGGATTATGATGTAACATCTAATCAGGATTGTGACTGATAATGCAGGCAAAACCTAGATACATGTATGCTCAATTTCTTTTTGAAGCATAATGTATTTAGGTTTTTTTTATACCTAAAATTAGATATAAAACCATCAATGTATATACAGTCTTAATCCTAAAGAACATCATGCTAACGTTCAGGAAGGGGAAAAGAAAATGAGAGAAAGAAAAGGGTTAAACGTTTTTCTATTAGGTATGATATGTATTTTGATCATCAGTGGTTGCAGCGCCGGAAAAGCTCCTGCTGCTGCAAAGGATGAAAAAGCTGCTCCAGCAAAAGAACAAGTGGACAATAAAGTAGAAGCTAAAGCGACGAAGGCTAGAACAGTCATTACGACCGATGGAGAAGTCGATGATATGAATTCGGTTATTCGCTTCCTCCTCTACTCCAATGAAATGGACTTGTCCGGTATCGTACTGACCAGTTCCGTGTACCATTATGCAGGTGATGAAAAAGCAGGCATAAAACCATTCAGATGGACTGGAACTGAGTGGGTAACGGATATGATCAATGCTTATGGGGAGATTTACCCTAATCTAACGAAGCAGGCCGAAGGATATCCAAAGCCTGAATATATTAAAAGCGTTACCAAGATAGGCAATATTTCATACAAAGGTGAGATGGACAAAGAAACAGAAGGATCTAACTTCCTTAAAAATCTCTTCCTGGATGATGACAAAAGAGATTTATATGTACAAACCTGGGGTGGCACAAATACGACAGCCAGAGCTTTAAAATCCATTGAGGACGAATACAAAAATACAGCCCAATGGGCTGATATCCAAAAAAAGGTGAGCGATAAGCTCGTTCTTTATATCATTTTGGATCAGGATGACAGCTACAATAAGTACATCGCAAAAAATTGGCCGGAAATCAGAATTATCAATGATCAATCTAACTTCTGGCATTTTGCATACGCTTGGAAAATGCACACGGAAGAAGTAAACAGCAAGTTACACGGGGATTGGAATTTCAAGAATATCCAAAATGGTCACGGCGAATTGCTCGATATGTATGCTTTGATGGGCGATGGCAAGATGATTCCAGGTGAATTGGCTGAAGAACAAAGAGGCAGTGAGGCTTATTTAAAGAAAAATCCACAATATGATAAATATGATTTTATCTCTGAAGGAGACTCTCCATCATTCTTCTATCTGATTGATAACGGTCTGCGGAGTATGGAAAACCCAACCTATGGTGGCTGGGGAGGTCGTTTCGGTGTTGTTAACGATAAATTATTCAGAAATACCGTGTTAGACTATGATGTTTATACGAAAAAATTTGAAGCGGAATATTCTCTGATGAGATGGTTTGATGATATTCAAAATGACTTTGCAGCTCGTGCAGACTGGGCTATTGCATCCGACTATAAAGATGCCAATCATAATCCAACTTTAAGCATAAAAGAAGGATTAGATGTAACAGCTAGTCCCGGGGAGAAAATAACACTGCATGCAGAAGGATCAGATCCGGACGGCGATCAATTAACCTATAAATGGTGGAGATATTTTGAAGCCGATACGTATGAAGATTCTAAAGTAAAACCCGCTGAAGTGAAGCCTGAAATGCTGGGTAACATGCAGCTTGGACTTCATAGAGAAGTTGCCAAGGGTGAGAAACTAAATACGATTGACTTGCAAGGCAACGATACAAATACGGTAAGCTTTACAGTTCCTACAGATGCCAAGTCTGGAAATACGATTCATATTATCGCAGAAGTACAAGACAATGGAAAGCATCAGCTAAAACATTACCAACGTGTGATTGTAACTGTAAAATAACGGACAGAACGTCCAATAAAAAAGGCTCACGGAATTAACACTCCATGGGCCTTTTATTTATGCATTTTGGACCATCGCATACTCGTCTAAGCCTTCTTTTCAGGTAAAGGGACATAATATCCCTTGCCATTCGGACCCATCGCGAATTTATTGCGAAGATGGATAAGATTAGGGCCGAATTTGGCTTCCAACTCTTCACGAAACTCATACATGATTTCCATAATATAAACATCATGAATAATCACTTCAGTAATCGGCATCACAAGCCCCGGATGCATCGTCCATGCAGCACGGCTATCATCCCCGAGTGAAAGTATACCAGCCACAACCTCCCGGTCATCTACGCTGAGTACAATCCACCGCCCACCAATTTCGGACGTAATCTCTTCACTCATATCATGGTGGTAAATGGTGGCGAATTCAAAGTTAAGATCTCCATACGCTACAATGAAAATCTCAACTCCTTCCTGGGCGACTTGCTCTAAAGCAGCTCTGAACACCTCGGCATCCTCTTTCCAAATTTCCATTAGGATACGGTGCTTGGCTCCCTTAATCCCTTCACTTATGCGACTAATAATGGCTTCATAACCCGATATATTCCAAATATTCTCTCTGTTTTGGGACGATGCCGTATACTGCTCCAAAGTCTCTTGCGCTACATTGAAAATCTGCTCTGCTTTGCGTTTTCTCTGGGCAATCAATTCATGGGGAGGAAGTGGCACATATAGCGGTGTATTATCTTGACTTACCATAATGTCCCCACGATTAACCATCCCTGATAATACCTCATAAATTTTGGATCTTGGCACTCCGGAATTCAATGACACGGCGTATCCCGAAAGTGGAGAGCTTTCCAACAAGGTTACATAAGCTTTAGCTTCATATTCCGTAAAATTCAGATCCCGCAGAATTTCTAACACATTTGGCTTCATGACGCATTCTCCTCAAATTCATGTTCAACCTTACTATATCACTTCCCCTTGACAAAAACTGATATACGCACTATCTTTTTATGAGTAGTTACTAAGGTAGCTACTCAAGTAACTACTCATATTTCATTTGATATGAGATCATGTCAGGGAGGATTTCACTTGAACAAAGTCATAGCTATCCACAGCAACAGCAACCGTATCTATTACAGTGCTACGATTCTGGCCCTGCTGATTTGGAGCACATCGTTTATTGCCACAAAAGCGGCGTATACTACGTTCCCCCCTCTTACGTTGGGACTATCCAGATTTATGATAGCCTCCGCCGTGTTGGGTATTGTTTTGCTTATAAGAAAGGAATTTGTCAAAATTAAGCCAAAGGATTTAGCTATGATTGCATTTAGCGGTGTGTTGGGAATCACTCTTTATTTTTCGATGGAGAATATAGGAGTAAGCCTGACTACAGCTTCCAACGCAGCATTGATTGTCGCCTCCTATCCTGCGATCACATCGTTGCTTGAACTCATTATATATAAAGTGAAAATGTCCAAATTTAAAATCTACGGGATTGCACTGGCTATGATCGGGGTATATTTTTTGACTTCGGTGGGCGGAAGTTCGGATGGAAAGAATGAACTGATCGGAAATCTAATATTGATTGGAACTGGTTTTGCGTGGGCATTCTATACTTTCATGACACGCAAGGTTGTGGACAAATACCCGCCCGTGACTTTATCTTTTTATCAAACTGTGGCAGGCAGCATCTTCTTTATACCTCTGGCACTCATTGAAAAAGATAGCTGGCAAGCTCCAACATCCATTTCGTTTATGTTGTTAATATATCTGGGCGTGTTCTGCTCAGTTATTGCATTTTTGCTTTATAATTACGGTCTCATAAAGCTGTCACCGAGCAGCTCCGTTTCCTTAATGAATTTAGTGCCGATATTTGGAGTATTATTCTCAGTTCTATTGTTGCAAGAAACCATTTCATGGAGACAAATCATTGGCGGTTTGGTCGTTATTATAGGCGTCCTACTAAGTGCACAGCAATCGAGCAGCAAATAACAGGATGAATGAGTCGGTTGCATTTAGGCAGTCGGCTTTTTTTCTTTCATATAAAAATGGTGGTTATATTGATTAATGAGCTTGTCCAGAATCATAGATTGTCTGAGCACGCTGGCGTGACTGAAACCATGTTTTGCTTGCAATGCATAAAGCTTTTGTCGAGCTTTCTCCAACCGTTGACGCAAAATGTCGTCCCTAACCATTACATAACCCTCCTTGTTGTATCCTTAGTTTAGAGGGTTATGAATAAGTTTACTAAAAGTAAAGGTTTGGGATAATTATCTATAATCAAACAAAAAAAGACCTGCTACGAAAGCGGGTCTACAAGGCTAAAGCTAATTACTATAAGGGTCAAAAAATTTCCGGATTAAATATGCTCTATTATGAATTGGATTGGACTTTTCCAAACAGCTTAGCAAAAATTTAAAACCATCTGAAAACGTCCCTCTACGCAAATAGTAGATCGCCAATTCTGTTGTAAAATGAGTAAAACGCTCTGATATAAATCGTTCAGTATATACACCTGCACTTTGTTTTTGCTCCAAAACGGATAAAATCTCCACCTCAAACCGCTTGAGTATATCATCTACATTCAAATGATATCGATTAGCCGCGTCAATGATATTATCTATTGCGGGAAGAATTTCTTCTTTCTTTGAAGAAAAATAAGCAACATAATCTGGGAGTACACTTGCATCGCCTGACATAAGTTTATTAACGTAAGTATTTACCACTGCCCACTCTTCATACTGACTTTTTCACTTCAAGGTCGTTTCATCCGTTTCCTCTACCCAACTTAAATTCGCGTAAGTATTGATATTCTGAAGTGCCTGCTTATAATCTTTTTTTTCCTCCCAAGCCTCTCCACGAAGTAAATGTGAATACGCCCAGTAAGCAAATGGAGGAAAGCTCGGCTTCTTTCGTTTTTTTCTTTCCATTTTGCCTCTGGCGTCGGTTCAGATTATATTGGATCTCAGCCAAATTTCCTAAAACTTCAGCGAATTTGTTTACTTTGTCCCACTTATGCAATGAGCGATATGTATTCACTAAATCTTTTAAAGCATCTAGCTGGTCAATTTCATCAAGTCTATCAACGTAAGATTCAAATTGGACAGCAGCTTCATAATTTCTCTGCTGATCGCCTCCTTGCCGTGTCTTGAACAAACGATATTGGCAAATGGCCAAACGTTCCGAATGCTGTTTTTTCTCAGTTAAAGCCACATTTTCGTAAAGTATGGCTGCCGCCTCATTCATGCCTTCATTAAATAATTCCTCGGCAAGTTCAAATAGAGGCTCGGAATATCCTAGCTTATCCAATAACATATCCACAACCTGCCGAATGCAGTCCAGCTTGTTCAATTTAGCACAATTATATAAAAATGGACTCATTCTGCGCCAATTAGGGGTGGAATCGGTTAAATACTCCTCAATGTATCTTTCATAGAAATAACCAACGGGGTGCCCCATCGCTTCTGTAATTCGATCCAATTGGTCGACCGAAAACGTACGATTTCCATACCAAACTGCTCACAGTACCTGGATTCATTCCTGATATTCTAGCCAGCTCGGTAATATTTAAACTATTTTCCTTCATGTGCTTATTCATCTCTGCAAGTATTGTGGTTGTATTAGACAAAATAAACCACCCCTTTAAAGTTAACTATTTAGGATTTAGTTAATTTGAATGAGGACCATTACAATCAAATAATAGAACTAGAAATAATTATGCCAACTTTTGGTATCGATATATATAACTTTCAATAGATTCACTAAGTATAATCCACTGTTCTCATTTCGGAGATATTCTTTTCACTCGTATTATGGCACTAGATTGTAGCGAAATAAAAGTTACCTAACAGCAAATAGAGCGATGCAAAACATTCCAAGACCTACTGAAAGAGCAGGTCTTGGAATGGAGCATTTTTAATACCGAGAATAATCAAAATCCTCCATGATGTCCTGTGGGTTCGAAAGTAGATCCCTTCCCTTGATATAGGTAAGGAGTAATTACTACCATCAATAACGCAAAGCTAGTCACCAATAAGGTTAAAACCATTTTATTCTTCATCTTCGTCCACCTCGTTAATCAAATTTCGATAAGCTGCCTTTGCCTCAGAGGATGCATTTTCTCTAAAAGACTCAAACAGTCTCATACATTTGATTATATAAGCTTTATTATTAATCACAGTAGATTTTTCCAAACAACTTAACAAAAATGTAAAACCATTCAAAAACATACCTTTACGCAAATAGTAAATGGACAATTCACTTGAAAAATGAGTAAAGCGTTCTGAAATGAATTGTTGATTGTACACGCCCACCCCATTTTGTTGCTCCAGAAGAGATAGAATCTGCACTTCAAATCGCTTGAGCAGATCATCTACATTCATGTTATAACGATTTGCCGCCTCAATGATGTTATCTAATGCGGGGAGAACTTCTTCTTCCTTTGTAGAAAAATAAGCTACATAATCGGAGAGTACGCTTACATCGCCTGACATAAGCCTGTTTACATACGTATTGACCTCCGACCACTCCTTAAACCGATTCTTCCACTTCAGGGTCGTTTCATCCGTTTCCTTTACCCAACTTACATCAGCGTAAGTGTTAATATGTAGGAGTGCCTGCTCATAGTCCTTTCTTGCGTCACAAACTTCTGCACGAAGTAAATATGAAACTCCCCAGTATACAAATAGAGGGTAAAACGGCTTTTTTGTATTCTCTTTCTGTGCATTTTGCTGCTGGCTTTCCAGCTTATATTGGATTTCAGCTAAATTCCCCAAAATTTTAGCGAATTTGTTTACTTTGTCCCACTTACGCAATGAGCGATATGTATTCACTAAATCTTTTAACGCATCTAGCTGATCAATTTCATCAAGCCGATCGACGTAAGTCTCAAACTGAACAGCAGCCTCATAATTTTTCTCTTGGTCATCGCCTTGCCTCGTTACGAACAGACGATACTGACAAATAGCCAAACGTTCGGAATACTGCTTTTTCTCAGTTAGGGCCACATTCTCATAAAGTATAGCTGCCGCTTCATTCATACCGTCCTTGAAAAATTCCTCGGCAAGTTCAAATAAGGGATCGGAATATCCCAACTTATCCAATAACATATCCACAACTTGCTGAATACAGTCCAGCTTGCTCAATTTTGCGCAATTATACAAAAAAGGACTCATTCTACGCCAGTTCGGGTTGGAATCTGCCAAATATTCGTCTATATACCGCTCGTAATAATAGCCGACAGGGTGTCCCATCACTTCTGTTATTCGATCCAACTGATAGACTGAAAACTTACGGTTTCCATTGACGATACTACTCACCGTGCCGGGATTCATCTTGGATTCTCTGGCTAAATCGCTAATGTTCAAACCATTTTCATTCATGTACTTCATCATCTCTGCGAGTATCGTGGTTGTATTGGACAAAATAAACCACCCCTTTAAAGTTAACTTTTTAGGATATCGACCAATATGAATGAAAACTATGACAAATAAATAATAGTATAGTTTTCCGCAAGTAATCATACCATCTTCTGGAATGCTTTCATATACCTTCAATAGAGTTACTTTGCAAACTAAACTATTGAAAAAGGCTCATGGAGGTCAAGCTCCACGGGCCCTTTGTTAATGCACATCGAACAGTTATCTATACTCCACCTATCCGGCAGGATGAACATCCCGATCCGTTGCGTTATTTTGGGCAGAGGCATGGAAAATCTCTCTTCCCTTCGCCCATAACAGCAATGCCGCCACCAGCAACATTCCACCGTTCAACACAAAGATCCAGCGGATCGGTATCCAGCTACCAAGCAAGCCGCCAATTAGCGGCCCCGCCATCATCGCCAGTTGTGTCGCTGACTGATTCAAGCTAAAGGCTCGTCCGCGAAACTCCGGTTTGGTAACCTCCACAGTCATCGCATTGATAGCTGGAATGACAGACGCATAAAACAATCCATAGCCGAACCGAAGCGCACCAAAGCCGATAAAATTCGATACAAAAAATTGCAGGATATTCCCGATACCTGAACCAATCAGCCCGATCAACAGTACTTGTGCAAATCCAATCCTGCCACCAATCCGTCCCCAGCGGGGAGCCATCAGCACAGCCGCAATACCTACAGCCGAGAATACAATTCCGGAGCTTAAAGACGCTCGACTACGGTCAATTCCCATTTCCAGAACATACACCGTAATTAGCGGCTCCAGGATCATGACGGAAAAGGTACTTAATCCTGCCAGTATGAGCAAAAAGTACAACGGCCGATTAGCAATAGCCTCCTTGATATCGTCACGAACATGCGAGCGGGTACTGGTTCCCTTGAAGTTATCCTCTCTAGCGGCAAAGGTCGCAATTAGCGCAGAGACCAGCACAAGCCCCGCAGAGAACAAAAAGGCATTTCGATTGCCATAATAATGGCTTACCACTCCGCCAATCAACGGACCTATGATACTGCCCGTCGCCCCGGAGGTTGCCATAATGCCGAGTGCATAACCCGTTTTATCCTCAGGCGAACCCGTTCCGACCAATGCGATGGCAGCAGGAATAAACCCGGAGAGCAGGCCCTGAAACAGCCGTACCCCTACGAACACATACGGATCAGTTACAAAGGCACATACCAAATACAACACCGCCAGACTAAAGCCTGAGCGAATCAGCATCGGCTTCCGTCCGTACTTATCTGCGAGCGAGCCCCAAAACGGAGCAATCAGAGCACTAGCTAAAAAGGTAACCCCGAAGGCGATCCCCGCCCACAGCTCCAGATGATCGGTCACACCCATTTCCGTATTCAGAAAAATAGGTAAAAACGGAATGGAAACGGAATAGGCCATGCTGCAAAAAAATACACCGATCCACAAAACGACCAGGTTACGCTTCCAATAAAGATGCATGATGCTACACGTCCCTTCTTCTCATTCCATTATTAACATCTAAATTAGAAAAGTCCACAGCAAACCTCACCCTTCAGCCGTGGAACAACCATGCAGAAGCTGATATAATTGAATGGAATGGAGTTGATGACATGGCTAAAAAAAGAAATTCGTCTTCCCCCGCTCCTGCGGCTCAGGACAAACCTGCAACGTTAAAGGATTTGTTGAGTCAGGACGTACTGAATAAGCTCAAGGCTCAGGCCAATGAAGCCCAGGCAGAGCAGGATAAACGTAAGGAAGACGAACGGCAGCGTGCCCTCGAAGCAAGAAAAGCAGAGCAGAAGAAGTTGGACAACAACTTCGAGCATCTGTTGAATAACAGCAATTTGGACTGGCACAAATATAAATAAGCCAAAACCACCCCGGTTTTGGCCTATCTCCACGCTTGATTATATTATAGCCAGTCACGGATGTGTTGTACCGAGTACAGCACCCCTACCCAAACCGGCAGACTGAGCGCCATCCCCCATATGAGACCTTTAGCCAGCTTTTTGTCTACCTCCACCATGATCCTGCCCCTTTCCTTGGGAATAGCAGCAGTATGGGTCAAGAATACGGTATTCAAACCCGTAATTCCCAATCCCAACAAAAAAAGGTATGATAGAAAACGGAAAAGTGCTCTGCGCTGCCCCAAACTATAATTTAGGATTTACACATCTAATCTTTCAGGAGGAATACAAATGATCCGAAAAAAGATACGTCCCTGGTATATGCTTTGCCTGCTGGCTACCATGCTCGTGCTGGTTGCCGGATGTGGCACAAAAGCGACAGATGTAGAAGCCGCAAGCCGGACAAGCAGTACAACCCCTGCCGCGACTAAAGACAAGAGTAAACCTGTTTCTCATCCTATCGTCACGATTGTCATGAACGACGGTAAAAAGATTAAACTTGAGCTATACCCGGAAGTAGCACCGAACACCGTTAACAATTTCATTTCCCTGGTGCAAAAGGGCGCTTACAACGGTACGATCTTCCATCGTGTCATCCCCGGCTTCATGATTCAGGGCGGTGACCCGCAGGGTAACGGTACAGGCGGCCCCGGCTACAGCATCAAAGGCGAGTTCAAGAGCAACGGTGTCAACAATACGCTCAAGCACACGCGCGGCGTACTATCCATGGCCCGCTCAGCGGATCTGGATTCAGCCGGATCGCAATTTTTCATCATGGTTGCCGATGCGGATTACCTTGACGGTCAATACGCTGCTTTCGGCAAAGTAACGTCTGGATTGGACGTGGTAGATGCCATCGTGAACTCCAAGCGTGACAGCAATGATAAACCCATCAAACCAGCTACGATGAAAAAAGTAACCGTGGACACGTTGGGTAAGAAATATCCGGCTCCAGTCAAAGTGAAGTAAGACTATATCGGCCCTGTGCGTATGCATGGGGTCGTTTTACATGTTCTACAGAGATGTTTATCGTGTTCTACAGAATATTTACTTGGCTGCTGCCTCTGTGATGTAGTAAGAGTATATACACATGAGGAAGCGTTTTCAATCATTATTTTTAAAGCTTTTTCACCGATAAGGACCTGTCAGCGTTCGACAAAAGAAGCACTGAAAGAGATACTGTATCAGCTTAAGCCCGTACATACCGGCACCCACGGCAATCCCAATCCCACATACTCTTTTCACTCCACTATATTTTATACAGTTGTTCCTTGTTATTACCCAAATTTTAAGGAACTTGCACTTCACGCTCCGGCAGGTTGTAATGCGCCTTCCTTCCCTTGAGCAGCCATAGCTCCGGTGTATCCTGCACCCCTTCAAGTCTCAGGCTTAACGCCCTCGGCGGCAAATTACGTATGCGTAGCAGTAGACGGTTACCGTCTGCCGTTGCGTCCACAAGCTCTAATGGCATTAGTGAATCGTTCCTGCCTGTGCGGACCAGATCACCCGTTGCACCAGCCGAGCTCTCCCGGCTCCAGATACGCAGCTCATTCACAGACGGCGCGGCAATCCGCTTGCTGAAAGAAACGACCACTTCATCTGCGGTCGGCCTTTTCGCACAGAGCGGGATGGGCGGTTCATCGTACATATAGCCGCCCAGGTGGTATTCATAGGCGGTCCAGGCGTCATAACCGCCCTCCAGAGCGGCAGCCCCGAACTGCCGGATCCACTCGCGGTCCCGAACCATACACGCGAGTGAACCGATATCCGCCTGCACCCCGAGGGGCAGGCTCGGATTAGCGGCGCGTACCGCCTGCGCTATGCGGGCGTAGCCGCCAATATAATGCGGCGGCAGGCGGCGGCGCATCCAGTCCGGCCAATGGGTCTGGAGTACGTGCATATCCGGGGCTACGCACCCGATCATCGCTACCGCGTCCAGACCCTGCCATTCCCGTAGCTGGCCGGGCACATCGCCGCGTCCGTTCACGGCCAGCGACCACGTCGCCACGCAGATGTCCGGCCGGACATCACGCACGCCACCTGCGCCGTTCACCAGCTCGCCGATCAGCGCGTTCACGGCGTCCACGCGCAGATCGACCCACTGCGCGTACAGCTCCGGGACCTTCCGGTAGTAATTCCGCGCATGCTTGTCGCGGAAATCCGGAATGTCCTCGCCACTGCGCTCGCGGAAGGCCCGCCGGGCATGCGGCCCGATATCCCCATACACTCCACTGCGCAGCCCGTTCCATTCGGGAAAATACGACTCCGCCACCTCGAACCCGTCGAACGGAATGTCGGTGACCAGCCGGGCTGCGGCTTTCTTTTTCCACTCCACATACTCCTGTGCAAAATGCGAAAGCCGCTGAAACCCATCATTCGGTTCGCGCAGCAGTTCCATGCGCCATCCTTTCCACTCTGGCGGCAGCTGTGACACACCGAAGGAGCCATTGCCAAGCACCATCGCCCATACCGCGATTCCCCTGCGTTGAAAGGCTGCAACGAGCGCTCCATCCACTTCATTTTCACGCACAACAAAATAATGAACGCTCCGGTAGCCTGCAAGGGCGATTTCATCGGCTATACTGTCCCGCGAACGGTTGGCGTAATAGGGAAACAACGGATCGATTTGAATACTGGGGCCGCTCAGCGCCCACGGTTTTATTTTTCCGGTCAGGGCTATAGATTCTGTTGGTTGTGTCCCGTCCTTACCGTTATAGCTCAATTGAATCCACTCCCGTTACCCGTCTTCTTCGCTATATGCTCCTGTAGGTTCGCCTATGTTACCATAGTTCGCAAATTCCGTGAAATGTAGCCTCTCAGCGAAGTGTTTTCTCCGTGCTATGATCTTCCCCCAGACGTTCAGCGCTGTGCACAGCTCCTTTGCGAAAGCGGGCATACAGCCTGCCTCCAGGCAGCACCTCAAACAACAACATCATAAGAGAAAAGAATAAGAGCGCAATGACCTCTTCTGCCAGAATATACAGCGGATACGGCCCCAAAACATCCAATATCGACGGTGTTGACGGCTTTCCGGCAAGAAACATATAGTTTGCTCCGAGCACATCATCTACAGGCCAGACGATCAGCGCCAAGCCATTGAGGAAAAGCATTGCTCCCCCAACGCCCTTCCATGTCGGTTTTAGCCCTTCGATCCATGTCATGTACAAGGCTGCCAATATAATGGCACTATGAGCCACAAAAAAATGAATAAAACGATAGTGTGGAAAAGCGTATGCCAAATTAGGCGTGAGTACCGCTTGAAGCGCTCCTCCAATTCCGGCAAAAAGTATGATCGGATAGAGCCAGCGGCTACGGAAAATCAGCATCAGAATCGACAGCAGCAGCGTCACACTGCACAGCTCCAGCGGCAATGACGTCTGAGCATCCCAAATGTGCTGCGTCACATACCATATATTCAGAGTCACCTCTGACAGAATAAGTATGGTAACCAGGAGCCAGCGAATCCCCTCACTTAACGGCTTATGCGACTGAATCAGGCCCCGAGTCAGCCAAAGCAGTAAAGCGCATAAAATAAGCCCTAGTACAGCCAGCCCATGTGACGGGGTAAAAGCCTCGAATTCTTCCGGTACAGCAGCATCGAACCAGGACCATGACCACGGCTTGTTCATCAAAAGCCCCCCTCTATCCTTTTCCTCTTTCCCTGCATCCTATTTTATACCAAAAAAACAAATGTGTTATGATAAAAGATATCATATTCAAAGGAGACCCCTCATGCCCATTAGTCGCCGTTTGATCACAGATCAGGACTTCACCGAGGCGTTGGAACGTCATCTTCGTGTCCGCATATTTCAGGATGACCAGTTGATTGGTTCGGGCGGAGTCATTATCCGTTTTGACGATCAAACTATAGTCGTGCAATCCAGTGTCAGTGATCTGGCCTACCATCCCAGAAAGCAATGTGAGTTTTTTGAAATTAAAAAATAACCGCTACACACCGGGGAACCATCTTGCTTCGTTTTCCGGTGTATAGCAGTTACATTTGCTTGTCCTGACACGTTACGTTCTACAGTTGCATTCCACGTGTTTTCATCATGAGCTTGTTCGTAAGCACTTTCAAGTCCTCGGAAGAAGACGAAATTTCCTGCATAATAGCTGTTTCCTCATGAGCGGCCGTATAAATCTTATGTGCACCTTCCGAGAAGGCCCCTGACATTTGCTGAATACGATGGATCTGCTCGAAGGTTTGATCTACCCGATTCGTCTGCTCCGTCACAGCTTCTTCCATTAAACGAATACCTTCAACAAATTCACACACAATCGAGTTCAAACGACTCAATGTCTGATCCACCGAGCTTGTCCGTTCCGCCTCAGCGCTGACCAGTGATGTTTGCTGGTGCATTAGTTGTACCGTTTCCACAATTTGCGACTGCACACGGCTAACGATGGCATTGATTTGCTGCACCGATTCCGTGCTTTGTGAAGCCAATGCGCGAATCTGGTGAGCAACTACGGCAAACCCGTTACCCTCTTCTCCGGCACGTGCGGCTTCAATGGAGGCGTTCAGCGCCAGCAAATGAGTTTGTTCCGCGATATCCTTGACGGTGCTTGTAATCGCTTCAATTTGTGAAGCTTCCTTTTCCAGTCGTGCAATGGCCTGCTGCGAACGGCTATGCGAAGCAGTCAGCTCTCCCATTCCCTCCATCAGGGATGAAAAGACCGTCTGCGTCGAATCAACCGAATGCTCCATGTGGCCTGACAGTTCCAGCATATGTCCTGATTTGCTGCGCATCATTTTAAAATCGCCCAACATTCGATCCGCTGTTTCAATAGATTGGGCAGACGCATGCTTTTGCTGCTCTACACCTTCCAAAATATCCTCCACTACCGAAGACATGGACTCAATCTGTGTCGTAGCCTGTACAATAGCCGAACTAAGGTTTTCCGCATTTTGTGAAGTCGCTCTTGAGCTATACGATATCTCGTTAAACATATCCTTGATGTTTAGCATCATACTCCGGAATGCATCATAGAGCACCTTGATTTCGTCATCTGAACGACGATCAGGAATGACAACGGACAGATTCCCCGCCGAGGCTTCCTCAGCCGCCTTTGCCAATCTGACAATCGGACGTGTGAGAAATTTGGAGATCAACCACCCCAAAATGCCACTCCACAGAACGCCCATTAACAGAATGATTGAGATATACAGCCATTCCTGTGTACCTTGAGCAAGCCAGTCCTTGAGTACAAAAATAAAAAAAGCGCTTGTTCCATAGGTTATTGCAGAAATAGCGACAAATGCAGCAACCATCTTCGTACCTAGTGACATTTTCATGTAATGTAGCCCACCCCAAAAAACTCAAATTTGATTCCATTTTACCATATAATTGCTACAATTCTAGTGGTATTTTTCACAGACAACCTTATTTATGAGCATAAAGATAGAGAGACTTTAGGCCCTCCACCTTAACAGCCAAAAATAACATGTAACAGCCATCAGCGTGTATTTAAAAAATGGACGAGCCGCACTGCTACTTGCTTTACAGGCTATTCGTCACATATTAAACCATTGATTTTCAGGCACTCAACCATTCCATTATTCGGAATTATTGTCATTTTCCTGTTCACCGGCTGTTTTTTTGATCGCTTCAATTGTGTCTATTTGGTGACTGTTTTTTTCCAGTACGGTAAACTCCCATGAGCCTATGGTCATACTCTCTCCCTGTCGGATATCAAAATGCTCTGAAAGCATCCAGCCGCCAATCGTATATACGTCTCTGGCCTCAATATCCGTCTCCAAACGCCGATTGACTTCATGAATGAGCGCTTGCGATTTGAGTATGTAACGATGATCATCTGTTTTTGTAATGAGAGGGGTTAGCGCCGCAGGCGTTTCGGTATCGGTATAGGAAGGAATGTCGCCTACAATCTCCTCCATAATATCCTCCAGTGTAACCAATCCAGATGTGCCGCCATATTCGTCCACCAGCACCGCTACGGGAATACGCCGCTTTTGCATCTGAATCAGCAGGTCCCGGGCCTGAATCGTCTCAATCACCTGAAGCACTGGATGAATATAGGAAGCCATCGTGGTATTCCCTGTGCTGTGCCCTCGGGCCAAATCATGCAGCGCTTCCTTCACGCGAATCATTCCGATGATACGATCCCGATCCCCGTTTTCGGCTACAGGCAGAAAATTATAGACCTTCTCCTCGATCAGCTCCATAAACTCTGCTACCGTTGCCAGATGAGAAATGGAACGGATATGGATACGCGGTACCATAATCTCTTGCGCCGCACGGTCGTCAAAATCAAATACATTGTTCAGATAGCGGTATTCTGTCGGTGTAATTTCACCACTGCGGTATCCTTCGGATAATGCCAAACGCAGCTCTGCCTCACTGAGAGCCGCATCTTCCTCGGAAACCTTTTTCAGCCCGAAAAGTCCCGTAATAACACGCGAGGAACGGCTGAGCACCCAGTTCAGCGGATACGTCATTTTATAGAAGATCGTAATGGGACGGGCAAAAAACAAAGCCATCGGCTCCGCAATTTGTATAGCGAATGTTTTGGGGACCAGCTCCCCGATAACCACCTCGAAATACGTCAAAATCAGAAAAGCCAGCAAAAAGGATAATACTCCCGTGAGTCCGGCCGGAATATGTGCCAACACAAACAGCGGGTGCAGCAGCTTTTCAACCGTGGATTCCCCGAGCCAGCCTAACGCCATCGAGGTTAACGTGGTCCCTAGCTGACAAGCGGATAAATACTCGTCCAGCCGGGACAAAATATTTTTGACAGCTTTCGCATTTTTATTTCCTTCAGATGCAAGCTGATTGATACGGGATACCCGCACGCGAATCATAGAATACTCGGATGCGACGAAAAAAGCAGTTAACACAATCAATAAAATGACCAGGATCATATTCACAGTTTCCACAGCCCTCTCTTGCCTCGCCATATGAAGCAAGAAGCCCCCTTATGACGTTCATTTTTGGATGGACAGATCCTATAAGTCATTATGTCCATAATCGTGTATTACCCAAAAATGTAAAGAAGTAGACTATGTATGACAAGGTTAGCGGATCGCCAGCGGACTCTTTTGTACAATATCTATCCATTGATCGGCTATCAACTGGTGCCCAACCGCTGTCGGATGAACCCCGTCATGTAGCCAATAGGAAGCGTCCGCCTTGGTAGATGCCTCGTTCAGCACGCTTTGGAGCGGCACAAACACGGCCCCGAATTCGTCTGCAAGCTGACGCGTAAGCTGCTGATAGCCTGTTATTTTTTCCTGCCAAATGTCCCATCGTGCCTCGGTAGCTCCTGTTTTCAAAATAAACGGCTCACACAGCACCAGCCCGATATCGGGCTGCACTTCACGCGTTTCCTCCAAAATGTGGCGATAGGCACGTTCAAATCGGTCCGTCACACCGGACGGCTCCTGCTCCACGATTCGCCAGGCATCGTTCACTCCAATCAGAATACTGAGCAGGTCCGGCTTCAGGCTAAACGTGTCCTCATTCCAGCGCGCATACAAATCCGAAACCCGATCCCCCGAAATCCCCCGGTTCACAAATTCCGGCCGCGTAGCAGTCAAACGGCTCCCCAGTGCACCTGCGATCAGATACACATAGCTCTGACCCAGCCAATGGTTCGCGTCCTCATTCCGTCCTCTTCCTCCGTCTGTAATGGAGTCCCCCTGAAAAAGAATACGTGTGCGTCCTGTGTTAGTGCTACTAGTCATATTCCACATTCCCTCCTTAACCATTTCCAATAATATCCTTATCATACCTCGTATTTCTCAAATTAGAAAGCGATTTCAAAACATGAGAGAATTGTAGATTTGCCATATGATCTGAGTAATGATTCATTACGTTTAAATGAGTAATAAAAACAAGTATGCTATGTAAAATTAAAATGTATCTACTCCACATAAAACAGTAGCCCCGTCAAAATGACGGGGCTACTTATTAGAAGTCTACCTCAAATTGTTTAAGCTTTTCCCTAGCGCGATCTTTATCTTCTTGAGTTAACGGAGTGATTTCCCCATGAATAAAATTTGTTGGTAATGATGAACGATTCGCCTCTCCAAAAGGTATGATACTATCAAGAGCACCACTTACTTTCCCTTTTTTCAACTTCCCATCAAACTGTAACAAGTTTTTCATGATATCAACTCCTTCCAAGTATCCTTCAGGATTCAATAAGTCCTGTTGGTACGTAATAATATGTGGTAAACAACAGGCACCATTCTGGTTCTTTACATCCAAGGCCAACCTAAAGTCTTCAGCAAGTTGCTCTATAGCAACATTAATTTGCCAAGGAGCATCCCCTTCATTAAAGGATACAATTCTTTTGGAGCAATTGTCAAGGTATCCATATTCATCAAGCCAATCATAAACATCTAGGGTACTTTTAATGCCCATATTATCCCATGCACGAAATGTTAGAATATGACCGTACTCATGTATTATACTTGCTGCAACTCGTTCTCCGGTATTTAGTTTAGATATTTCACTTTCCCATCTTTCTGCTAATTCTTTTGAGATACTCTTCATTGATTGCAACATATGTATCCCATCCAAGTGGTAAGAAGAATCTTTCATTATCCTTGTGGCTGTGTGATCAGGAACTAAATAGATAGCCCTTCTGTCAGGATCGCGATCTGTAAATGCTGTTTCAGCTGGTCTACCGCGTTTTGAAACAGTAAATGGAAGGTTATAAATCAATTCATCAATTACTAATCCTCTATTTTCAACACATTTTAAGCCACTAAATATTTCATGTTTAGTTCTCGGAGGGTACCCATTATAGAGTATGCGCTCTACTCCATAAGAATCTTTAATATATCTATGATGAGTATCTGATCCCTTATCTAAAACATTTATGAATTTTGTTTCAAAATAGAAATCATCCAATTGTAATTCGCTTGGTTCAGCCGGATTAATATCTGTCACGGAACCCCTCCTCTATTCTCTCTAAACAAATTATAGTACTAAGAGGGGAAATATGGAAGGCATAAAATAAGAGATTATTGCCCTCATTCTCCTTTCAAAGACAATTCCCTCCTATTACTACTCAAAAGGTGAATCCCAAAAACGCCCACCTTACACTGCGCGGTAGTTGCACACCTCCCGAAAATTGCAGCCGCCGCACGCTCTGCGCGAAGGCATCGGAGTGAAAAAAGACTCGGGTTTCGGCCGATTATAATAATCATCATGAAGACAGGACTTCATTTCCTCGATGTATCGCCCAACATTGCCAACCACCTTGTCGATATCCTCCTGTGCAGGATGGTACACTTCATGCTCTCCGGTCATCAGATATTCCACACGCACCTCGATCTTCTCCAAGGGAAGCTGGTAATGCTCCTGCACATAGGAAGCATACAAAAATAACTGGTCGGAGAAGTCGCCTTCCTTGCCTGTCTTCCAATCTACGATAACCATGTCTCCATTGTCTCTACGGTAGAGCAAATCCATTTTGACATATACTTTCGTCTCATGAAGGAGCATCGTATCCCACTTTTCCACCTCGACGATTCGGGCCTCACCCTGCTGCAATTCACGCCAAACCGCAGTCCGGTACAGATTGTGTACCACCGCATGCTGTCGCTCCTTAATCCGGGCGATCCGTTCCGGAAGCACCTCGTCGTCGTAATAAACCTCCGCCAGCATGACGCGATTTTTCGGATCTTGTAGCCATAGTTCACGGTGTAGCGATTCCTTGTAGCTGTCATTCAGCATGTTCTTCATAGCTGTCTCGAGGTATGCTGTGCGCGGGATAGCCCCTTTTTCCACCCAACCACGTATGACCGATTCACACATTTGATGCGTAATATTCCCGAATAAAATATATAAGTTGCTTAGCTGCTTGAGCCGATACAACGTAACCTGCTCTTCACTGCCCTGTGCAGGGTTCCAGCCGTTATGCGAGCCGTAATAGTGGTAATAGTATTTGCGCAGGCATTCATCGAACGTTTGGGCCCTCGATTGCGAGTAGGACCAGGACGGGTACATAGCCATGAATAGGCCCTCCTTCGTTAGAACTTCCATGCTCTATTATACCGCAAGCCTGGACTGCATCGTCCAAAAAGAGCAAAGACTTTAACCCCTAGGTTAAAGCCTTCAACTGTCTAGTATAGTCCATTCGCAATGACTCCTGAGTTCTGTCCCACTCTGGCTTCATTTTCAATCCTTCTTTGCCGCATGAATCAAATCACTTACATTAACAGCACCATCCTCGCGGACGTTGACAACGAGTACCGGAGTTCCCAGCATTCCGCTGATCCACGTCTTATAATCTTCAACACGATCATTGGGAAGAATCGTCAAGATGACTCCAGCAAAGCCACCACCATGTACCCTGCATGCGCTGTCGTCTATTGATTTCAAATACATTTCCGTTAAGGCAAGCGCAACCGATACATCCTGTTCCCGGTCAACCCCGCTTCTATATACGTTTTGAAGCCATTTCCATGAAGAATTACCGGATTCGGTGACGAGCCTCAAGAAATCAGAAAAATGTCCCTCCTCCAGCGACTTCACCTGTTCATCCACACGCCTATTTTCTTCAAAAAAATGCAACGCCCGCAGTACTGCACGGTCTCCTGCTTTTTCCCTGACCATTTTGAGGTTGGCATACAGATCCTCCGGCGATAAGTCACGGCAAACAGAAGCACCTAAGGACTGAGCCACTGCACGCATTTCGTTGGGCACCGCCGCGTAATCGTCCGTTAAATCAGCATGGTCTCCGCCTGTATTGACGATAACCAGGGAATATCCGTTTTTTTGAAAATCCCAGTGAACTGGATTTATGATCGGTTCCTTGGGGTTTACAAAATCAATGGCAACCAATCCTCCATATGCGCAAGCCATTTGGTCAAGCAGACCCGACGGCTTGTACCAGTAGCTATTTTCGGCGTACTGGCCGATTTTGGATTTGGCGACAGCATCTAACGCTCCCTCATTATAAAAATGACTGATTATAGTGCAGATCAACATTTCAAATGAAGCAGAAGAGCTTAATCCTGAAGCAGAGAACACATTGCTTGATATATAAGCCCGGAATCCTCCGATGCGATAGCCGAATTCGAGCAAGCCAGCCGCAATACCGCGGACGAGAAGCGTCGTACCGTCATCCTCCGGTCGTGGTGACAAGTCGTTTAAATCAATGACGTATTTCGTTTTGTAGCCTTCGGAAAAGAACGTAATTACAGGCTCCTCCACTTTAGCAGCTACAGCGATGGTATCAAGTGTAATACTGCCTGCCAGCACCTTCCCGTGATTGTGGTCTGTATGATTCCCTCCAATTTCGCATCTTCCCGGAGCACTAAACCATTCAATATCCCCGACGCCGAAGTGCTCCCGGTACGCCTGTAGAAGTGATTGATATCGCGTCGTTTGCTCCACAACCTGCTGTTGACCGTACATTCGAGCAAGTACAATTTGCCCCTCACTAGAATTCAATAGTTCCATATCTTTCATCGTTATATCCCCCTATTGTAGGTAATTTCCACCGTGGCACCTGACCGCAAATATATAAATGGCTCAACAACAATATCATTATCTCAATTTTCCCTGTGCAAAAATAGGGTACTATTTTAATCTATAATCGCTTATTTAAATCGTTTCTGTGATTATTTTAAGGTAGATTGGATTCATAAGGTTATGCAAAAAAAGAACCGACCCTTGAACGGGCCGGTTCCTGTTTCTATACCTGCATATTCCATGCACCAGCAGTGCTGGCTGGAGACAGATATGTGGAATTTCTTTTTAGTCGCGTTTCAATACATACTCACCATTACTGTTACGGGTTACTGTAGCACCCAGTTCTTCGGCAACCGATTTGAAAGGAACATACAGCGAACCATATTCATCTGTATATGGAGCTTGTGGCAGCGTTAATGTGTTTCCTTCCAGTACAACCTGTTTGGAGCCGCTTTTCAGCTTCAGGGTCTTACTTGTAATATCATCCACAACTGTAATTTGCTTGGCAGTTGCATCCCATTTTAATTCGGAACCGAGTTCGTATGTCAACTCACGCAGTGGAATGAAGGCGGTACCTCCACGATTCTCCAAAACGTAGTAATCGTCTTTCGGATCGAAAGTGGTTTCTACTTTTGTAATTTCCAGATCATTTTTTAAAATATTGTAGATCGGAGAATTCACATCAAAATTGCGAAGTGTCGCTCCCGGTGTTAATTCAGCTCGCTTATTCAGGTCGATAACACCATTGGAGATATCTACCTTGTCGGCTGTTACACTACCATTCACATTCCAGGATTGAGCTTCCGTAACAATCGAGAAGGACTTCACTGGAAGACTATCTACTTCTGGCAAAGCAACCGTCAGGTCTGACAGTGATTTGCGGACATTTCCTTTTTCATCAAAATACGTATCGGTTTTCAGCACCGTGTTGGAACTTAGAACCGTTTTGATTTCAGGAGATTGTGCATATAACGTGCTTACCCCTACATCATATTGAGCTACGGCCAGATCCAAATACTTTTTAACCTCGGTATAAGCCTCATTGACCAGTTTTTCCTTGTTCGTGTTCAGTTCGCTTGTGACTTGATCAGCACCTTCAACATTTATGCTGGAAGCGATATTTTTAGTAAAATCAATCACTTGGCTGATCAGTTCTTTCAAGCCCGCCTCGTCCTTGGCCAGATTGGTCAGGAATGGTTTTACCAATGTGACCAGCTCATCCCCACGAAGCTCCACATGCAAGCGGGTCAGCTTCACTTTATCCTTCTCACCGTATACTTCCTCGGTTACAGACGTTGCAGAAATGGTTGAAGGGTTAGGAGCATGCTTGAGTACAAGTGCTGCGGCTGTTTTCGTCAGATCTCTTACATCTTTGGAGTATACATAAGGATCAAATCCGGCAGGCAGACCGCTCAAGCTCTCCTGCGAGTTCAAAGATATGTAATAAGGTTTTTTGGCACCTTCCAGTTGAATAGCCATACCTTGGCGGTCCAAAGCAAGTTCAAACGGCAAATTATACTTGTCGATGTGCAATGTACCCTTGGCGGAAGCGAGTTCCTCCGATTGTACCTTGACTTCATCCACTGTTACGGAAATGGAATTGATTAAATCAACAATTTCCTGATCTCCTTGCGTAATGCCTTCTTTTGGAGTCAATTTAAGAGATATCTTCTCCGTTGACTGCTGGGATTTCACATCAAGTGTGCCCAAAAGGTTTTTACTTACATCGAATCCGCCTACTGCCTGGCAACCTGTCAAAGCTACCATTAGCAGAATAAGAGGGACGGCAATCCATTTTTTTATATTCATAATTAATCCCCTTTCAAGATATTACCGATATCTCTTCTATTATCTCAGTGTTAGCACGCATTGTAAATGACTAGAATGGAAAATAGAAGTAGTCATTTAGGATCATTTTTCAGCCTGTAGCATCCGGTGAGCCAACAATGCCATCTCCAGACAACGACGTTTATCCGGGTCTGCCAGATTTTCTCCTATGATCTCATTAATTTTGTCCAGTCGATTGTAGAGAGTTTGCCTGTGAATGTACAGGATTCCGGCAGTATCGCGCTTGGAGCCATAGCATCGAAAATAAGCATCCAGCGTATCCAGAAGCTGCATATGGTGCTCACGGTCATGCGCAATCAGCCCGCCCAAATGATCCTGTACAAACTCTTGTAAAAAAGGAGTGCGGGGCGCGGCTTTCAACAACTGATAAATTCCGATACTGTCGTAAAAAAGTAGATCGCTCATGGCCGGAACGCTTCGCGCCACTTCAATAACCTGATAAGCCTCTTCAAAACTACGGCCTGCTCCGGTCATCCGGTACCTTACTTTACCGAAACCTGCATGAATGCGCACCTTGTCAAGCTGCCCAGCGGCATAGTTCTGGATATATTGCACGGTATGGGCAAGCACTTTCTTCATTTGTGCCGCGGAACGCAGGGTCAATTCCTCCTTGGCGCAAAGAATGTAGCACTGGTTACCCTTCATCATGAGCAGATTGTGCAGCGTCTCCTTTTTCAGCAAAGAACGGAGCAATACCAATATATCCTGGTTAATGGACTCCTTGCGCACCTGACTGGCTTCCTTATCCTGATGCTCCACCTCAATAACCCCGGCCCAAAATAAATACTGACTCTTGGACAGCAGACGTAGCCCCATCCGGGTCTGAGCCTGTTCCTCGCTGGGAAGCTGTCCGCTCAGCACATCCTGAATCAGTTCATTCTGGTTGCGCAACAACCGGTCTTCGAGGAACTGAGTTCTCAGCACCAGCGTAGCGGCTGCCTTGGCTGTGTAGTCAAGCAGCAGCGACAGTTCTTCCGTCGGCGTTTCGCCATGCAGCACCAGACCTACAGCGGAGAACACCTGCCCAAAGCAGACAACCGGCTGAAACAAGACGGCGGTGGATTCATTGAGATGAAACAGCAAGTGACCTTCCCGGTCAGGTGTCATGCTGGATTCCACCTCATTGGCATAGAAATTCGCAATGCGGTCAGCCACATCAGGCTGGATGGAAGGCACGAACCGATTGGTATCAATGGAAGACATGTAGATGACCTGCCGGGCGGCATAATCATGAAGTACCCGTAAAAGGGCACTCATATCCGTGCTGCGCAACGTCTCCTGCTGAAGCTGGCGCGAGAAGCGCTCCAGATCTTTCAACAGTTCGTGGTGGCGGTTAATAAGCAGGGAATGAATGTCTTGCGTGATTTCAACAAAACGTACCGGCTGTTCAAATACGATGACTGGAAAATGATGCCGTTCCGCCAACTCCAGAATTTCCGGCGGAATCTCATGGATGCTCGTACCCAGCTCCACGCACAGTCCTGCGGCTTCGGAACGGATCAACTGCTCCATATACTCAGCGCGTTCCTCCCCTTCCCGGGTCAGCCACAGGCCAGTTGTCAAAATCAGGTCATGACGACTTACAAAGGGGGTTACATTTGTGATTTCCAGCACATGGACCCAGCCGACCCGGTGACTCGTGCCCTGCTCCCCGGCTGCCAGCTTGGCCCGCCGGAATACCGGACGTTCCAGTACATCCGCAATGGTAAAGGTTTTTTTACCGTTCATCGGAATTCTCCTTATGTATATGTCTTTATGTCATTTTATATGACACCTATTCATCAAAAAGTCGAGCCTTGAAGTCCGATAATCCGACAAAATGTATGATGTCAAGGAACTTTTCCACTTGTAAACTGTACCTAATCTAACATGAATTGCATTTGTCGGCTTGAGTCCATTTAACTAATTGGCAGGGCTGCACAAAAATGATAATGCAATTTTTGAATCGGTTTGGTGCAGCTAATAGCAACATAGCAACGCAGAAACACAGCAAACAGCAACACAGCAGCATAGCTGCCCTAAAGAATAATTATTTGCCGGTGGGTAACCATTATTTACAGGAGAGGTGAACAGAATGAAAATTGGAATTCCGAAAGAGATTAAAAACAATGAAAATCGTGTCTCCTTGACACCTGCTGGTGCAGCTCAGATGATCCAGCACGGACATCACGTGTTTGTGGAAAGTCATGCAGGGGTTGAAAGTGGCTTTACGGATGGAGATTATGCCGCGGCGGGTGCAACGATTGTACAGCACGCAGCGGATGTGTGGTCTCAGGCGGATCTGATTATCAAGGTGAAGGAGCCGTTGTCCGCAGAATACGGATATTTTCGACAAGGACTGATTTTGTTCACCTATCTCCATTTGGCTGCTGAGCCGGCACTGGCACGGGCTCTGGTGGACAACGGCGTAACTGCCATCTCTTATGAAACCATAGATGTCGGGGGAAGCCTTCCGTTGCTTACCCCGATGAGCGAGGTCGCAGGTCGAATGGCTGTGCAAATCGGGGCACAGCTACTGGAAAAACCGCAGGGCGGCAAAGGCATCCTGCTGGCAGGCGTCCCGGGAGTCCAGCGCGGCAAAGTGACCATTATTGGCGGCGGGGTCGTCGGCACGAACGCTGCCAAGGTAGCCATCGGCCTCGGCGCGGACGTGACGCTGATCGACCTGAGCCTGCATCGGCTGCGCCAACTGGACGATATTTTCGGCAATCAGCTCCATACGCTGGTGTCCACACCGTCCAACATTGCCGAAGCCGTAGCGCAGAGCGATTTGCTGATCGGTGCTGTCCTGATCACCGGGGCCAAAGCCCCACGTCTCGTAACCGAGGCCATGGTGCAGACGATGCAGCCCGGCTCTGTGATCGTGGATGTCGCCATCGACCAGGGAGGTATTGTCGAGACGATTGACCACATCACGACACACGATCAGCCGACCTATGTGAAGCATGGCGTCATTCACTATGCCGTAGCGAACATGCCGGGCGCAGTGCCGCAAACCTCGACGCTTGCTCTGACGAATGCGACGCTGCCCTTCGCCCTCCAGCTTGCGGATCAGGGGGTGCAGGAAGCCCTTCGCAGAAGCAAGCCATTGCTCAGCGGCACGAATGTCCTGAACGGTCATATCACCTACGAGGCAGTAGCCCGTGATCTGGGTTATCCTTACGTTCCTGTGGATCAGGCGTGGCAGGCAAAAGCATTAAAATAGAGTCGCGGTAGCTCAAAGAACCACACGTTCTTCCCCTCGGGGCATGACCGTGTGGTTCTTTTTCTTCTAGCTGAATCCATTGTTTTCGCTGCATATCAGACGATTTCTGCCGTCAGAAACGTCTGGAGACGGCGGTAAATATCTGTGATCTCTTCCAGCGACATGCGAACCAGTCCGCTGGACGAAGGGGCTACAAATTCATGCATCTCGGGGATCAGCGGTTCGGGCTGAAATCCCCAATCTGCTTTGGATTTTTTACTGTATTCGGTATATACACCTTTGCCGACAAAGCAGGCTACCTTGGGACGGTATTCCTTTAGCTTGGCATGTAGCTTCAGACGTCCTTCGGCGTATTCCTCGCGTGCAATGTCCTCCACTCCCCTCGTGGGCCGGGAAACAATGTTCGTAAAACCGTAGCCAAGCTTGAGCAACTCCTCATCCTCTGATGGATCGTACAAGCGAGGGGTCAAACCCGCTCCCTCCAGTATGCGCCAAAAACGGTTGCGCGGGTTCGCATAATGATGCCCCACTTCTCCTGACTTCAAGCTGGGATTGAAGCCGATGAATACGACAGATAATCCGTAATCCAAATGATCATCTACCTCATGTAGCTCTGTCTTGGTTCCTGTTTCTCTCTCTGCCATGGTGCCCCTCCCTCAAACGATATCCAGCGGCTGCTTCTGCGTAGGCGGCGGAAAAGCCTCGTCTATTGTTGCAGTTATTCAGGAGTGAGCTGGATATTCACTGCCGCTGCATTTTCCCGTACATGCGATTCCTGCACCACCCTCAGCATACATTTCAGCCGTATCGACCAACGTCATGCCCAGATCCAAGCCAAGTTGAAGCGCGCGCATTTCCTCTTGCCGAAGCGAAGCTTTTTCACCTATATGCCATGTACCCTGTCCGATCAGTGGCACCTCACGGCCATCAGCCCATGTGAATACACTTTTCTTCTGTTGGCTCATATGTTCTGCTTCCTTACTTTATTTACTCAGGACTGTATCTGCTCAGGAACCTGATGCCGCAGGCTTGTCAAAGACATGGCTCTGGGTCCAATGCTGTCCACCATCCGAGGTGGTATACAGTACCGGAGCCTTCTCTGAATCCGAGAAAATAGCCCAGCCTTCCTTGGCATTGGCCATCCCGATTTGCTGGCCGCCATAGCCGTCAAAGCTTTGCTTGCCGTTGTTCCACGTCTTGCCTCCGTCATTTGTCCAGCCGATGGTATTGGGTTTGTCGCACGGTGCGCAGTAGCCGCCCATCAACGCGGTACTGCTGTTTACCGCATAGAGCATCCCCGGTGCCGCCCCTTCGTTTTTGGGAACCTGATTGTCTTGCTGGCTAATGCCGGGTGCCGGACCGCCGCCAGCGGTGGCATTGGCCAGCACAGCACGCCAGCTTTGGCCGCTATCGGCGGTATGCCAAAGCGAATACGAGGTCTGATTCATACCCGTATCCCCAACCAACTCAATCCATGCGTTTCCGCGTTCTACCGAACGAATAATTACACCGTTCAGAGGCGCTTCGGAGGTCCGTGACAGAACGGTGGTCCACTTCTGACCGCCATTCGTTGTGTGTAAGATACGGAACGAGCCCTCTGTGCTTTGCGTTACCGCCCAACCGTTGTGCTGATCATGATAGTATGGTTGCCCAACCATGTGATCAGGTACGGGAAGCGCGGACCAGGTTTGACCGCCATCCTTCGTATACTGATTACCGCTCAATCCCTCCTTGGGCGATATAAAGTGCAAAAAGCCCGCTTGTCCTTGCTTCGGCACCGTCCCGGTACTTTCCCAGCGTTTACCACCATCCTGAGTTGCCAGCAGCGTACCACTGTCTGCCATGACGGCCCATGCCTGCTGCCCATTCAAGGCAAAAATTTGCTGCACTGTCCCTTGACCCTGATATTGCACATCCCATGCCGCTCCGATTGAACCGGATGCACCTGCATCTGTCCGAGCAATCCAGCCCTTCCCACCGATCCAGCCGGATTTGCCATCGATCAGGCGCAGCGCGGTCACATCGTCCATGCGAACCTTCGCCGCATTCTCATCTGTAGACGCTTGTCCACCTGCCCCCGATGCAACGCCTGTACCGCCAGTTGTGCCATTTTTTCCGTCAGAAGCGGTCTGCTGTCCCGGTGTATTCACAGTGGCTCCCGAAGTACCCGGTTGCGCCGAAGCGGAACCCTTTTGCCCATCCTTAACAGTTTGCCCGTTCTGCTCTTTCTGTCCGGCCTGTGTTGCACCTGCTCCACAACCTGCTATCATGATGGATACGGCGAGCAAAAGCGCCCATGCCGATAATTTTTTCTTCATTATTCGTTCATCCCCTTATTGTGTTAGTGCAATGCTGCGTGGGTATGTAACCGCAGCAAGGTATATCCTATGTATTACCCTGCTGCCTTCGTTTCACTCTCGACGGATGAAACCCGAAAATCGACAGTGTAAAAACCTCGTCTACGGATTTATCGGAACAAAACCGTCTTTTTCAATGATCCGTTTGCCCTCTTCGCTTTGCAGCCATTGGAGCAGCCGCTGAACCGAAGGGCTGGACCTCTCTCCTTCCCGTGTGACCACGAACAATTGAGCGGTGAACGGATATTGCTGCGAACGGATATGCTCCTTGTTTGGCATCATTCCATCAATGGACAAGAATTTAACTTCTTGTCGCTTATGCATCACATTGGCAAAATAATAAAACGAATACCCGAGCGCATTGTGATCCTTGTTAAAATCGGCGACTGCATTAATCATACCACCCATGATGCCAATCGTGCGCTCCCGGGGCGGCTCGGCCATGTCATGGTCTGCCATCACTTTCTTTTGCATATATGTCTGACTTCCCGAATTTTCTTCCCGCTGATAGGCTACAATCGGCTGGTCCTTGCCTCCCACTTCACTCCAATTATGAATGGAGCCTTCATAAATGCGACGAATCTGCTTTGAGGACAGATTATGAACCGGATTGTCCATGTGAACGAGAAAAATAAACGCATCCCGCCCAATTGGAGTAAGCTTCATTTTCACTCCCTGACTTTTCGCAAGTTGCAGCTCCCCATCGGATGGTCCGGCCACCAGAATCAGATCAGCCTTCTTGTCGATCAGATTTACATACGCCTGATGCGTCGTGTTGAATCTCAATTCGTGCGCTGCGCGCGCCTTGCTCATTCCGGTCAGCTCATGCAGCATATCCTGTGCGAACGGAATCGCCGCTGTAGCCCCATCGACCACTGGAAAATCCCGTTCTGCGATCAACGGACGATGAGGCAGCATTAGTGCAATGGTCAGCACAATAACGAGCGCGGCAGACATAGCGGCAACGACCCATTGCCATCTATGATCTTCCTTTCCGTTCTCTCCTGTCACCGCCGGATAACGATCCACCCCAACACCCACTACCATTCCGGCTATCGGCAGCAGTGCAGTCAGCAGAAACCAGATTTCACCATGCTGTGTATACGGCTCCAATACCTCCAGCACAGGCTCCGCCCACGCGTGATAGATTGAAAACAGTTGCCACGAGCCGCCCCACACTTCGGATGGTTGACCGCCAGAGCCTTGTAACCCCACCATCCATAAACCCAGGCCACATAATAATGATAACAGCCCTGTCAGCATGAGCGGAAGCTTGTGCAGACTGGAAGTACGTGCACTCCAGACACCATAAGCCGCAAAAATCAGTCCAACAATCCAGGCGTATAATATCATCATCACAATTACCGCAGTATCCGTCACATCTTCGCGCCTCAGCAGAATCTGCACATTAGACGCCACAGCCATACTCCAAATGACATTAAACATGACTGAAAACAATCCAAACATAAATGTACCGCCCAGCCACGGCCAAAACCATGCTAGCCGCATGGAGGTGCCTGTTTCCGGCTCGGTTATAACTCCCTTTGGATCAGACATGTACATCCCCCTATATCTTTTAAATAAAATGAGCCTTTAAGCTACTGCTCTTTCATTGTACAATTATGGTAAAGATTAGTATACGGGGAGATGACAAAAAGAAGCCTTCCTTGGAGGAAGGCCTTCTCGGTATTATAATGTAACAATTCTATACTGCTCTGGCATGGATCAAAAAACGGTGCTGTTTCACGTCCCAATACCCATCACGTTGAATGTCCAGATGTAGGCCATACAGCTGTTCCATATATCCCTCTGGCTGAAAATCAGCAATCTGCCATTCAATCGCCTTTAAGTAGTAGACAAGCGCTCCGATATCGTAAAATCGCTGTATTGGAAACTGTTCCCGCTGCTCTACGATTTCGAAGCCGTTGCTTTCCAGATCTGTAATCGCTTGAGAAAGGGACCAGTCCGCATACTCACTATAAGGCGCTTCCATACGGTCGTTAATGCCCACACAATCCAGGCCCCCCACCTGTTGGGTCAAAAACGTCCCGCTCGGACGCAAAATACGTCGCACTTCCGCTGGCGAAAATGACTCGTGCTTATTCAGCACAAGATCGAACCCGGCATCGTCAAATGGAAGTGAATTGTCATCATCTATAGCCATAACGCGCACACCCAGCGGCTCCAATCGTTCCTTGGCAACAGGAATATTCGGCGCATACGCTTCTGTCGCATATACGATCTCTGGAAAAGGGCGCAACCGGGACAATAGCTCGCCCCCGCCTGTCCCCATATCCAGCATTGCCTTCGATGTATGGATAAACGTCATAGCCTTGCTGACATATGACCAGTCCAAAGGCTCGCTTGCGACCCGTCCTGTATCCGAGATAAATGAGAAATCCCATCCGGAAAAGGACTCTTCATGATGCTTTAATAGCTGTAGAAATTCACGATCTTCTGTATATTTCATATCGTAATGCTCCTCCACAATTGACCTGTTCGTTATCGATCTGTACGCTATGGAACTCTTCTCTCTTTATGTTCTATGCTGTATCTCTCTATGCCTCTATTTACGTCGGTCCAAATGTGGAGAAGCTCTTGCCTGTTGTTCCGAGCCTTTTAAGGAGCTGTTGGCAGAACCTTTGCAAGCTCCGGTGTGATGTCTTTTGGAGTTAATAAGTAATAAACCGTATGAAAGCCGGAACCGCTGATGGACTTGATTTTGACTTGGAACAGATAAGTGCCTTTCTCCACTTGTGGATCATAGCTATAATTATTGCGGTTATCCAGCACAGTATTCCAAAGTTTGGGATCTTTAATTGTGGAGACTTTATACTTCTGCTGCAATATCCTGAATAAATCCGCTGCTTCAATATACTTACCGGGCTGATACGGCTCCTTCTCTTGAGAAACCATTGGAATAGCTCGAACCGATATCATGTCTTTCGACGTGATCATCACCTTGTCGGCGTATCCTTTGCGTTCCAGCCAAGCATTCAGCTTGTGGAAAGATAAGCGCCAATTATAGGAGAGGTTGCGAGTCCATTCTGGTTCTTCTGCTGAAATAGATGAAGGTTTGTTCAGAATTTCAATATTCCCCAACGCGTAAGAGCCTGCCTGCATTTCACTATAGCTCATGCCCAAAACATCTTCTTTCAGTACAGCTTCAAATTCACGAATATCTTCCGGATCAGTCAAAACAACTCGCCGTTCATTATCGTCTGCCGATTGAATGCTGATCGTCTCCGCTTTACCATACAGCTTATCAAGTGAGTAGCTTACTGTTTTATACGGCTCAGACAGCATCACTTTCGCCAGCGCTGCTCGGAAAGGCTGCTCAGGAAATGTATAGCTGCGAGTCATAATGGAACCATCATCCAGACAATAGGCAATGGATATCCTTTGTTGAGGTTCTTTATTGGACCCGGACGTCTCTCCAGCTGAATGTGTTCTCACAAGCTCACGCTGTAAATTCAGCACAGCGGCGATAAAAGCTTTATCCTGCGAAAAATAAAGATTTTTCTGTGTTGATCCCCCGTCCAGATACAAATTGGGCCCAGCATAGACTTGCTCGACTGAATGCGCGGTTGGAATCCGTTCCTCGTAGCCTATCCAGCTAGATGTGGGGATGTACATTGCCAGTCCCAAAACTGCACTGTATGCGACCAACTCCAGCAAAGCACGAATACGTACAATTTGCCACGTCTTGCGGATTACCATCTCCACAGCAATATAGCCCAAAATAGCTCCAAGCACATACCCGAAGATCGACCAGTCTCCCCCCTGGCCTCCTGTGCTATATAAATATTCTCCTATCAGCAGTATGGCACATAACATAACTCCTGCCTTAAAAACGGGTTGGAAGAAGGTAAAGGCCATGGCCTGCGTTGCCTTCTCTGTGAGCCGTTTGCGATATAGCACATAGCTTAAAATCACAAACAGCAAGGAAACACCAACATAAATAAGCAGCTCCACATATGAAAATGCGCTACTCGACAAATCCATAATGCGGGCGAACGGCGATAAACTATACCAAATATTATTGCTGCTACGCAACCCCACGCCATTACTACTTTGAACAATAGTTCCAATAATCTGAGAGTAACCATATAGATTGTGACCCAGAAAACGACTAATCATGGAGTACAAAAAAAAGGGCAACAGCAGCAAAGCATACACTACAACGGATTGCAACAGCGATTGTCCTACACAGATACCTACAAACACGGTAAAAGCAAACAGGAAAATCGTAAGAACCGATACAACCAAAGCCCATGATCCAATATCATTGATATGGAAAATAAAAGGCAGCTCAACCGACATGTTTACCAGGGCCGTTACTCCAGCAGTCAGCCATATGGGTACAATTAAAAGGATCAGACCGCTAATTAAATGTGCCGTTAACAGATGCTCTCTGCGTAAAGGCAGGCTGTGATATAAATCCGAGGAGCCCTGACGCTGAATAAAACGAAGCAGCACCACACCCGCCAGCACAGGTACGGCCAATAAAATGATATTTTGCATTCCATCGCCTGAGTTTGTACTATCGAACAGGCTTTTCAAAACCGTGGGCACTCGCTCGTTTCCAGTACTCATAAATAGTGGCAGTGGCACCGTAAACAATAACCCCGCCAAGTACAACAGACCGATCCAGCCATGCTGTTTCAGGCTTTGGCGAATCACGCCGCCGCTACAGAAGAATCGGTTGGATGTCATAACCTGCGTCCTCCATTTCATAAATGAAAATTTCCTCCAGCGTCAACGGCAGCAAATCAAACACATGCGGCTCATACGCCTGAATCGTTTCTGTAATCCGCTCTCGTTCCCCCCGGATAATAAGCAGCAAAACACTACCTCTGCGCTCCTTATGTACAACCGAAAGTTGCTTGTATACGGCTTCCTCATGCGCGCTTTCACGAAAAGCAACCTGCACCTTATGCGTATCGGACTTGAGGTCGTCAACCTCTTTTTCCAACAACATACGTCCCTGATGCATAATGCCGACATGATCACACATGTCTTCAATTTCACGCAAATTATGGGATGAAATCACGACAGTCATCTCACGCGCTGCGGTTTCCTGGAACAACAGATTTTTGATCATCCGCCGCATCACGGGGTCCAGCCCATCAATCGGCTCATCCAAAATCAGCAGTTCAGGCATGCAGCTCAGGGCAAGCAAAAAAGCGGCCTGACGCTTCATCCCCTTGGAAAAACGGTGAAGTTTACGCTTCGGGTCAAGCTTGAAAATATCGGTAAGCTGTATGTAGCGTTCCTCACTCCAGCTCGGATAAATGGAGCGGTAAAACCGGGCCATCTGGCGAATCGTCGCTTGCGGAAAAAAATAGGGGGTATCCGGCATAAACAGAATGTGCTGCTTAACTTCCGGCTGCTCATACACCGGCTGCCCACTGATTAGCACCTTGCCAGTATCCGGTCGGTAAATCCCGGCGATGATTTTGAGCAGCGTCGTTTTACCTGCTCCGTTGGAGCCCAAAAGTCCAAAAATAGAGCCTTTCTTCACCGTAAGGGCGAGCTGATCAACAGCCTTTTCTTCTGTAAATGTCTTTGTGACTTCCCTTAATTCAATCAAGGGACATCCCCCTTTCCTTCAATTGCGTAGCTTCCACGTATAAGGCATCCACTTCCTGCTGCGTAAAACCGAAATGGACAGCTTCGATCATCTGCTTCAACAGTGCGGCCCGAATCTCATCCCGCTTCATTTGCTGCGGCTGATGCTCGGCAGGGGTGACAAAGCTGCCCTTGCCTTGGACGGAATAGATGTATCCTTCACGTTCCAGCTCTCGATACGCCTTCTGAATCGTGTTGGGATTTACCGTAAGCTGAGCGGATAAAACCCGTACCGAAGGCAATTGCTCATCCGGCTGAAGCGATCCGTATACGATCATTTCCTTCACCCTGTCCATTAGCTGTTCGTAGATCGGCTTGCGGCTGCGGATATCCAGCTCGAACATGGACTTCCTCCTTTCAAGACTTGATCAGGCTCATCTGCATTCTCTTAACTGTTCTAACTGTACTACTATTAATAATACAGTTAGAACAGTTTGTCAATCATTCCTTTGGGGATTTCTTACAGAAAAAAGAGACCAACTCAGAAAGCTGGTCTTGAAATCATTGTTAAGCACCATGGCTATTTCTTTTAGCATTCCGTTGGTTCGTAAGGTTCGTCACAGCTAATATTCGCAAGTGCTTCCCCTTTTGGCAGCATAAGATCTAGCTGAAACCGGAACGTGGCTCCTCTGGCCTCGTCACTATCCACATCAATGGAGCCGCCCATCAGACTGACCAGGTTTTTGCAGATGGACAGCCCCAAGCCTGTTCCTCCATATTTTCGATTCAATGCCGGATGGAGCTGGGAAAAAGGCTGGAATAACAGATGCTGGCGGTTTGTAGGGATACCGATCCCGGTATCCCTCACACTGAATTCGACCAGGCATTTCTTTTTACGATGGCTGTGAGCCTTCCTCTCGACAAAAACATAGACACGCCCTCGCTCTGTAAATTTGACCGCATTGCTCACCAGATTTACCAGCACCTGTCGGATACGCACATGATCACCGACAAGCATCCCGGGCAGCTCTTGATCCAGATGCCACTCCAGCTCGATGCCTTTTTCCATAGCTTGCTTAAGGAATAGATCCGCCACACTGCCGATCACTTCCTCCAACCTGAAAGGCTCGTGCAGCAGCGACATTTTGCCAGCCTCAATTTTGCTCAAATCCAGTATTTCATTCAATATTTGCATTAAAGCACTACTGCTATTGGTAATAATATCGATATAACTCCGCTGTTCCTCATCCAATTCAGTGTCCGCGAGCAGCCCGGCCATTCCGATAATTCCGTTCATAGGTGTACGAAGCTCATGACTCATCACAGAAAGAAATTCTGACTTGGCCCGGTCGGCCCGCTCGGCGGATTCCTTGGCTCGGATGATTTCCTTTTCATTCGTCATATCTACAAAAACCATTACGGCCCCTTTACGCTCTCCATTATCCATCAGGGGACTGATCCGATAAGAGACGAGGAAGCTGGACCCGTCTTTTTTCCAAAAAACGGCTTCCTCCGCCTGATAAGAAGCGCCGCTACGGATCGCCTGAAGAATGGATGGCTGCTCATCCGGGTAATGGTTGCTTATCTCATCGACATGACGGATCATATCCGTGCATGTCCCGTTCAGTGAATTTTCCGCTCCTACTCCAAACATGGAAGCCGCCGCCGGATTCATAAAACGGACATGCCCCTCGGTGCTCAAGCCCACAATCCCTTCGGATACGGCGTTCAGAATAAGTGAATGCTCGTTGCTGAGCTTTTCGATTTGGGCGATGTAGCTTTTGAGCGGAGTGACATTTTCAAAGATGCCGTAGCAGCCAACAATTTGCTCATGCACAAAAATCGGGATATTGGTTACCTTGATAAACAGGCGCTCCCCATCCTTATGTATGAACTCTGATTCATAGGTTTGCGTTGCTCCCTGCTTGGCCAGCTCCATATGATGCCTAATCTTGTCCCGTTTCTCGGAAGAAGCCATCGCAAGAACTCCAGCCCCAAGCAGTTCCTTCCTTGTATAACCGATAAGTTCCTCCAGACTGGGATTCACACTCAGGATTTGACCTTCCATATTCATGGCGCATATGCCGAGCGGGTTATGCTGAAACAGCGATTTATAACGGTTTTCACTTTCACGAAGGCGTTGCTCCATTTTTTGGTGCTCCGTGACATCCTGTATCATACCGACAATTTGAATCGGCTGTTCTCCGCGCTCGTCCATTTCCGCTTCCCAGATCGAACGCAGCACTTTTTGCTCACCATTGGGCAGTACAATCCGGTAAAAGGTTTCTTTATGAATTCCTTTTAAAATGACGTTCGTAATGATCTCGATCATTCGCTCTTTATCCTCTGGATGAATAACATCTAAGAAAGAATCAATACTTGTCTCGACCGGCTTTACACTAAAGCCGAAAATGCTGCGGAATTCCTTGGAAAAATGCAAAACGTCGTTAACCAAATCCCAGTCCCATGAACCAAACATCGCCAGTTGCTGGGCTTTTGCAAGATTATCCTCGCTCTTCTGGCGCTCCGTGATGTTGCGGCCGATGGACAGAACTCGCTTGACTTTGCCTTCCTCATCCCGAATGATGCGGTATGACACTTCCAGCCACAAATAATGCCCGTCCTTGTGACGAACACGCCGCTTCATCATACCTGTTTCCTGGAAGATTCCATGTACGCGCATATCATCGGCATCTTCTGCATGATAAAATTCGAGCCGTTTTTTGCCGAGCATTTCCTGCCTGGTGTAGCCAAGGAGCTTTTCTACCGAAGGAGAAACATATTGAAGGTTGCCGTCCGGCGTGCTGAACGAGATCACATCGGGGGTATTTTCTGTAATCAGCATGTACAAGTCCTCATTGTCCGAGAGTACCTGCTGCATGTCTTTTTTCTCTGTGATGTCCATCGCGTAGGCAATCAGAAATGTTTGCCCCGTAGCCGGGTCATCAAATATCGTTAATTCCAGCGATAACCAGACGGATGTTCCCCGCTGATGTCTTAAACGAAGCTCTGCCTTGTACACTTGATCCGTAGCTTGCAGCCAGCCCGTATAAGCGTCCCGCAACGCTTGTCGATCTTTATCTCCTGTATACAACAACTGATAATATCGGGTTTTCAGCAATTCCTCCTGCTTGTATCCGACCATGTGACAAAGGGCGGGATTGACGTACAGGCATTTTCCGTCTCTCGAAAAAATGGCTATCCCTGTCGGGGCATGGTTATACATATGTTCCAGCAAAGGCAGTCGTTGAGCAGCAGAAAACACAATAAATCTCCTCCTTTGTGGTTTATGAGGGCGTAGCCTACATGCATACACAAAATTGCCAATGCAGAGCCATCGGCAATCTTTTGAATTATTTTTTTATACCACCCGACTCAGAAAATGACGCAAAAACCGCTCTGCATCCACTTCAAGTGCCACGTCAATACTTGTCTGTGAATGAGCTTGATCCTTGCCCGGTACTTCACGGGTGCGACCAACCTCGGCAGAATCCCCCACCTCGACGACAATGTGCATCGGTCGCGTCTCCACAAAGCTGGAATCAATCGCCAGCCCTACGGCCAACGGATCATGCAAAGCACAGCCTGCGATGCCGGGTCTAAAATTACGATAGGCTTCCATATAGAAGTCCGTCATATCTGCCATAAAGGTGCCCAGCTCGGTCCCTTGCTCACGCCATTTGTCCACTTCATGCTGAGGAAGCAGCGTCTGCATGGTCACATCCAGCCCAACCAGCGTGAGCGGGAAACCCGCTCCCAACACATAGGCTGCGGCTTCAGGATCGGCATATATATTCGCTTCAGCCGTTGGGGTTACGTTGCCTTTGACCGTGACTGCACCGCCCATAATGATCAGACGATCAAGCAATTGCGGCAGTTCGGGGCAACGATCCAGTGCAATCGCAAGGTTGGTCAGCGGTCCCACCGCTACAAGGGTAAGCTTGCCTTCATAGCGACGAGCCTGTCCGATGATAAAATCGGCCGCATCACCAGATGCTGCCTGTCGGGAAGGCGAACCCTTCAACTGGTTGCCTATCCCGTCCTCGCCGTGGATATGCCGGGAATACGGCTTGAACAGTTCACGGGCATATGGCTTCTGTGCGCCAGATACGACCGGAGCGTCTGCCCCGAGCTTTTCCAGCAAGATCAGCGAGTTGCGTGTCGCTTCTTCAACCGAGATGTTGCCAAAGGTAGTTGTGATGCCAAGCAGCTCCAATTCGGGCGAATGGACCGCGTACGCAATGGCAAGTGCGTCGTCGATACCCGTATCTACATCTAAAATTAACTTTTTACTCATGATGACCTCCACAGTAGAACAGCATTCTTTTTCATTATACACAATCTGAATGCTTATTCTCTTGGTCATGAGGTTCTTTATCTGAACACGATCGAAAAAAGCTACGGCAGTTGTGCCGTAGCTTTTCCTTCGGGGCTCTTCCATTGCTTAAGCGCACATCTTCTGCCCTGATCCTAAGGCTCGATTCCCCACACCAGCTTATCGTTATGGAACAACGTTGCTTTATTCCATTCCGTATAAGAGGTTTTGGTTGGATCGAAGGAGTAGTCATTGGATTCGTCCAGGTTAGACCAGTCGCTATTGTTGATGCGGATCTGAATATCACCTGTTTGTGCTCCAGCAGCAAGCGTACCGGCAGCAGGACTGAAACCAATTTCAATATAGTTGTCTGTAAAGGTACGCAGCACGTTATCATTACCTACTTGCGCATAGTCTACTGCAGATTGCAGCTCTTGGCTGCCATCTTTCGTGAAATAGTAACGGATTTTCAGCTCACTCAGCTTCACGGGTGTTGTACCTTTATTTTTCAGGTTAAAGAAAGGCTTGATTGCATTATTGGCCGGATCAGTGTCTCCAGCCCGATACATCACAACCAGATCACCCGCTGGTTCTGTAGGATCTGTCGGTGTTCCTTTAGGTTCAGCGCTTACCGCAGCGGAATCCTTACTTGTTCCTTTCGCATTCGTAGCACTTACAACATAGAAATAGGTTGTTCCGTTGGTCAACCCTTTATCCGTGTACTCTTTCTCAGTAACAAGAGGCGCAACGGCTGTAAAAGGACCTGCTTCACTGGTTGCACGTTTTACCGTGTAGCTGTCAGCCCCAGTGGACGCATTCCAGGTCAGCGTTACCTGAGCATTGCCCGCAACTGCCTTTAAGCCTGACGGTACAGCTGGAGCTGTAGGTGATGGATCCACACCACCAGATGAAGGGACAATCGCTGGATATGCATTTTGCACCAGCATCGCAAACTGATCATGGAACCAAGCTCCTGAAATAGGTGCATTCGGTAAAGCATCTGTTAATGTGCCATCCTTAGTGGTATAGGTAGGATCACAGTATCGGTCAAAGCCTTTACCCTCATCGTTCGGAATGAGTGAGCTGGAACCATCGGAATCACCCGGAGGTTTCGCCCATACATAAGCATCGACATGGGAAGCTGGAGCTGTTTGCGGCGGCGTACCCATACCTGCTCCGCTGCTATTACACCAGTTGCCGCGATGCGAGCGTTTGTCTACACGGCCTGAGTTTACATAGGAGTTAATATCACTGCCAACAGCGGCAGTCGGACGGTTAGGTCCTCCCCATCCATTACGGCTCGTATCAATTAACATACCGAGCGAGCTGGGCCAGCCTGCATTGACAAAATCTTTATGCAATGACTCTGTGAAATGCAATTCATCAAAATTAGGATTCCATTCGTAGAACTTGGACGATTTGATCGGTTGTCCACCGATATTCAAATCTGGATTAGGCAAGTTAGGTTCTGTCAGCGGTGAAGTATTGGCTGTATTCGAGATAAAGCCGTCCACGCTGGACAGACCTTTGCTAGTATCTTTGAAGATAGTTGTAAACAGGGATACCGTTGCTGAACGATTGTTATCCCAACCTAACCATCCAGAGTGACCGATATCCACGTATTTGTACACATTCGGAATCTCGTTCAGCTTATTCATTGTATACTTGATCCCGGCTTCATAAATTCCTGTAGATTTGGCTTGCCCACACTGAGGAGTATCCAAATTGGTTACCAAGTTTGGTAAGCTATCTGGTTCAATAATCGCTACAATGCGGATATCCTGATACTTCGGATTGGCAAAAATAGCAGCAATTTTATCGACATAATCCTTTTTGTACGTTTCCAGCCCCGCTTGGGTCAGCGGCAGCTCACCGTTGGAAGCCAAGGCTTTACAATCCCGTCCGGGCAGATCATATACAATAAACTCTGCCGTAATTGGTGTGTTGCCTTTCTTTTGTGCCAATACTTGATCCAAATGCGCTTCCAGACCAAGCTTGCCTCCACCGCCGTTAATAGCAGCGATCCGATCGAGCCATACGGCTGTCGGGAACGTTTTGACGGTTTGCATTTTCGCTTTCAGTGTAGAATCCGTAACCTTGGCAATCGATGTGTCGACGCTAGCCGCATAATCAGGACTAACATATTTGGTTGCCCCTTGATAAGGATTGTCCACATGGGATTCTGCATGTATTTTATCCGTAAATCCTGCACCTGGTAGAAAGCTGCCCGCGACGAGTGATAGCGCAAAAGCATACTTCATGCCTTTACGAAGCACTTGCTTTGTTTTCAATTGCTTCACCTATCTTTCCGTAGATTTTGTTGAATCTTCCTATGTCGGCACCTGACTGTTACATAATTATGTGTGAGTTACGCCATCTTTCTCCAAAAAAAGCGGCGTTCATAGCTGCGTAAGTTAAGCGCTTTCTATTTTTCCATGCGCTTACATCCTCCCCTTTTTGTCACCTCCTATGTTAGATTATAGTAAGCTGGAAAACTGCTGTAAATTGAATAAATTAAGGATTAGATTATTAATTAGGCACATGAATTGCCACAGTGCCCGTTTTTGCTGTCTCCCCATTTCCAAGGGCCGAGTCCTTCATATGGTGAACTATGCCTGCTGTGACAAGCTCTCTCGACCTTCGGGATCGACACCAAAAAAGCGGGTTTAGAAAAAATAAGGATATTTTCTTTAATTTCCGTCAGCGCAAATCGACAATGATAAACTCCAAACTCCGATCTATGCCAAATCGCTAAATCTATCGACACCAAAAGGGGATTTCAAGGCTCTTATCGCCATGAAAATCCCCTATTAATCGTAGTGCAGCCTCACAGTCATTCATCATGCATGTACATGCAGTGAGCGCTCATGCAATTGTACCAAGCTGCTAGACCTTGCTGGGCTCCACCTTTTCACGTTCCTTGCCTTTGTCGGATTCGCCCGCATTTTTATTGGCCGCCTCCCGATCCAACTGCATTTCCTCAATCGTCTTGACCTTAAGCCTTGCCGCTCCCTCATAAGCACGAGTTGGGATCAGATCGCCCTCAGCTAAACGTTGGCGCGCCTCGGCAATTGCCGCTCCGTATTGTGGAAGCCACGCTTCCTGCGCTACCAGCATTTCATCGACCATTTGCCAGATTTCCTTCGGATTACATACCGCACCCACCAGTGGGTCCATCATGAACGCCTGCCGCAACAGCTTGTCGTCCCCATGCACGGCAGCTTCAACTGCCAAACGCTGCACGGAAATGCTAACATTGCAGACAGCCGCAGGACCGAGCGGCAGTTCACCCACATGAGGCATGGAAATGCCGTTACGATCCACATATCCGGGCGCCTCAATAATCGCATCATCCGGCAGATTGGAAATCACTCCGTTGTTGACGACATTAAAATGCCCCCGGTATACACGTCCTGTTTCCAGTCCTTCGATAATGTAGGAGCCATGCTCCTCACCACGATTCTCAGCCTTGTATACCAATGGGTCTTCCTTCATCCAGTTTGGAAAATCTGTTTCAAACCAGTTGCGTCCTTCTGTACATACACGCAGATAGCCTCCCGTTTCTCCGTTGATCCAGCTTCCCAGATCAATCCAGTCGAGAATTTCATCCGGACGCTTCCGGTACCAGGGAACATACTCGCTTAGATGGCCGTTCGATTCGGTGCTGTAATAGCCAAAACGGCGAAGCATGTCGATGCGTACCTTTTCGGTGCGGCTATATTCGGGATGCTGTTCAAAAGCCTCCAGCAGTCCGACTGTCAGATCCTTGCCTTCATGTGACGCCTGAATGTACCACGTCTGGTGATTGATTCCGGCGCACACAATGTCCACATCCTGCTTCTCCAAGCCATATACTTCAGCAATTTGGTGATGTCCGTGCTGTACACCGTGACACAACCCGATCGTACGTACACCACTGTACTTGTTGCAGGCCCAGGTAATCATCGCCATCGGGTTCGAGTAGTTCAGCAGCAGCACATCCGGAGCGCTTAGCTCGCGGATATCCTTGCAGATCTCCAGCATTTCCGCAATACCACGCTGCCCGTACATAATACCTCCTGCACACAGCGTATCGCCCACACATTGATCCACGCCATATTTCAGCGGAATGTCTACATCGGTCGCAAAGCCTTCCAGCCCGCCAACCCGGATCGTACAAATCACATATTTGGCATCCTTTAAAGCTACCTTTCGATCCGTGGAGGACTGTATTTGAATAGACAAACCGTTCTCCCGAATATCCCGCTGGCACAGCTCAGTGACCATATCCAGATTGTGCTGACTAATGTCTGTAAAAGCCACTTCAATCTCGTTAAATTCCGGCACCGCCAACAGGTCTCGCAAAATTCCACGGGTAAAACCAATACTTCCCGCTCCAATAAAAGCTACTTTAAATGACACGGCAATCAACCTCCGGTATGAGAATTGTAATATACCGTCATTGTAGCAATATGCCTGTGGGAAGCGTTATCAAAATCATGACCAGATTCGTGTTTAAGTGTCAAAAATCCTAACTTTCACATCGATAGCTGCGTGCGGTTGTTTTGTTGCTGTATAATGAGTTCAGTCTGTAAATATTTCCAAAGGAGCAAGACATGTCAAACCGTAAATGGACATTTATCCTTATCCCCGTCTTCCTGCCATTTGCCTGGCTGCTGTTTCAGTTCACTCTGTCTTCTCTGCAAATTCACCAATTTTCAGAGCAATTGAAGACGGTTTCATTAAAAGATGGGGCTTCCGATACAAAGGTGGTATTGATATCGCAGGAGTTGGACAATTATTATTGGCGGTCAATCGAACAAGGAGCCCGAAACGAAGCGGAACAGTACGGTATGCGGCTCGATTATATCGGGCCGGACCGCATTAATCCGTCCGAGCAGATCAAACTGCTGGATAAAGCGATCGCCGCCAAGGCGGATGCAATTCTGGTTCAAGGGATAAATGATCCGGAGTATCGCCGATTAATCGACAAAGCGACCGGACTTGGCATACCCGTCATCACGATCGATACGGATGAGCCGGACTCCCGAAGACTGGCTTACGTCGGAACGGATAACGAAGGAGCAGGAAAGCAGATGGGCGTGCTGTTAGCGAAAACCTCTGGAGAGCGTGGCGACATTGGAGTTATGATCAGCAACGAGCGCGTCGAGAACCAGCGGCTCAGGCTTGCCGGCTTTCGTTCCGTGATCAGCCGCTATCCCGAGCTCCGCATTGTGGAGATTCGCTCCTCGGATATTTCGCGGCTTCAGGCAGCCCAGCAAGCTCAGAACATGCTCATCCGGTATCCGCAGATCCGCTACATGGTCGGATTCAGTGCGCTGGACGGCCCTGGCATTCTGGAAGCCTCGGAGCGGAGCGGCTCGCGGAGTTTGCAGATTTTCGCTTTTGACGATATGGCCGAGACGTTGGAAGCCGTCAGGGATTGCAAAATCGAACTGACCCTTGTTCAGCAGCCCGTGGAAATGGGGGCTAAGGCCATAAAGCTGCTGAATGATTATTTAAAGGGGAATGATCCCCAGGAATTAACATACACCAGGGTATATGAAGTGCATGCGGGCATTCCCGACAACATGGCCGGAGATGACGGACGATGACGATCAGAACGAAGCTGCTTCTGTTCATCCCCCTCCTAGTTGTGTTCGCCAATATCATCGCTTATTTTGTATTCCAAAGCGGCAAGGTCGTACAACAGAGCTACGATGAAATGCTTGGCCGAATTCTGCTCATCGAGCAAACCTCCGAATCGGCGGAGAGCAACTTAAAGCTCCTATACGCCTATCTGCTTAATCCGAGAGACGATAAGGCTGTACAGGGCCCGACAGAACGCCAATTGATGCAGTTGAAAGGCAGAATTCAGGAAGTCTCCGACTCGGCCGCCCCTTCTTTCGCAGAGGAGGACTACGTGAATCTGTTGGCCACATTTCTTGAACAGAAACAAGCCGCAGTTCTGGACGCAAATGCACAAGATCCTCAATCGGCTTTTGAACATTATATGGAAGCGGAGAAGACCGTCAGCTATATCCACGAGGAGGGACAGCGACTGATTGATACGGAACTGGCTTATTACCGGCCGATCATCGAGAACATCCGGAACAAGAATGAGCAAATGAACGGATTGGGAGTGGCGTTGTTCGGCATGAACGCGCTGATGGGGGTTTTGCTTGCAATCTGGGTTTCGCGCAGCATTACTAACCCTGTCGGCAGACTTGTCGGACTGGCGAAGCGAATCGCCACAGGCGATCTGAATATCGAGTCCCAACCGCGACGGGATGACGAACTAGGCGTACTGTCAGACGCCATTTCGCAAATGTCCGCCGACTTGAGCATCCTCATCGAGAAGGATAAACAGAGTCTGGAAATGCGGCGGCTTGTGAAGGAATTGGAGCTTCTGGCCCTGCAAAATCAAATGAACCCGCACTTTTTGTTCAATACCTTAAATGTGCTCTCCAAACTGGCGATCCTGGAAGGGGCGGAGAAGACCAGCGACCTGATCGTTTCGCTGTCCAATCTGCTACGGTACAGCCTGCAGAAGCTGGACAAACCTGTAACTCTCCAGGAGGAACTGGATCATATCCGCGAATACATAACCATCCAGCAGGCGCGTTTCCGGGACAGAATTCGCTTTGATCTTCACTTTGACACTTCCGTACTTCAACAGCAAATTCCGGCCCTGACGATCCAGCCGTTTATTGAAAACGCTTTTCTTCATGGTGTGGCGGATATGGAAAACGGAGCCATTATCGCGTTGACGTTGTCGAGAGCGGGCGAGGATGTGCAAATTGAAATTTCGGACAACGGAAAGGGCATGGCGGAGGAAACCCGACTGTCCGTGCTCCGTCTTGAAGGCCAAGCCGAAAGTGACAGCTCAACGGGACTTGGAATGCAAAACGTGTTTAAACGGCTACAGTTGTTTTACGGAAAGGAAGGAATGGTTGAAATCAGCAGCAACACTGAACAAGGTACTGCCATAACAATACGAATTCCAGTCAAGAAGGAGAGTGAGCGGACTGATGTATCGGTTGTTGATCGCGGATGACGAGGCTTTGGAGAGGGAAGGATTGGAATTGACAGTGGAACGGGCGATGCCGGGGGTATTCCGGTTTATTCATGCCGGCAACGGCCGCATGGCGATCGAATGCGCGGAAGAGCACCGTCCCCATATTGCCATTCTGGATATCAATATGCCAGGAATCGACGGGCTTGAAGCGCTCCGTGAATTAAAGGAGCGGCTTCCCGATACCCGATTCGTGCTCGTCACCGCCTATGATTATTTTGCCTATGCTCGGGAGGCGCTCTCTTTGGGCGTAAAAGAATATATTCTGAAGCCGGCGAAGCGAGAGTTAGTCATCGGTACACTGAAACAACTGATTGAAGAAATTGAGCGCGAGAAGCGGGCACGTATGGAAGAATTGGAACTTAAGCATAAAATCTCGCAGCTGATGCCGCTCGCAGAAAATGAGCTGGCTTTAATGCTGATGGTCGACCAGACGGTGGATTCGAGCGCTTCCCAGCTGTCGGAATGGCTGGACTTTCCTCTTGATCAGGGAAGCGCCATCATTGCCGCCTTTGACGGATATACGGACGAGCAGGATAAAAAGAAAATTTACGATCATTTCCGAAGCTATGTAAAAACGCATGGCCCGAATTCTATTGTAAGCTCCTTGATCGACCATCATGTAGCCACTTTTTTACGAAAGCCGCCTGCCACCGACGAAAACGACTGGCGGCAGTTGGTTAAACACCTTGTCCAGCAGCTCTCCGAGCTTGCCCGGCAGCAACTTGGCATAAAGACGGCCATTGGAATCGGATCGCTGCATAGCGGCGAGGAAGGACTGCGCAAGTCCTATTTCGAAGCCGTTTTTGCCTCCACCCTACGCAAGCGGGATGGGGGTTACTGCCACTTTGACGAACTGAAGTCGTCAGAAGCCGGAAACGCTTCTTTGCTTGCTGTCAAAGAGGAGAAAGGAATGCTTCAGCAGACGTACGTCATGTCAGCACTGCAACGGATACGCGAGCAGCGGGAGGTTCAGACACTGACTATGCTGGGCAGGGCGAAAATGTATATCGAGGAACGATTCAACGATGATCTTTCGCTGGAAGAAGTGGCTGATTTCGTCCATTTGAATCCCCACTACTTCAGCAAAATTTTCAAACAGGAATACGAAGAAACGTTCATCGACTTCGTAACCCGGCTGCGGATTGATAAAGCCATTTCTCTGATTAAGGCCAGCAACCTCACTCTTAAGGAAATCAGCTTTGAAGTGGGTTATAAGGACCCGAACTATTTTAGCCGCGTCTTTAAGAAGATAACGGGCGTTCCTCCCACTGAGTTCAAAGGCCAAAAATAGTAGAGATTCATCTATACCGACCATCGGCATGGATTTTTTTAAGCTCGAATGACAAGGTAATGCTAGGTTCAGCCCCTCCGTCTCCAATTTGGGAATCGAAGCCAAAATTGTGCATGAAGTGGTCTGTTTATTGAAGACGATAACCGGCCTTTCTTTTATAAGCGCATGTTATACTTCTCCTCGAAGAACGGAATGAGTTTCCAGGAATCTGGAGGGGAGATGATAATATGACAGTAATCATCAAAAATGAAAGCGCTCAACAGAAAGCGCTTCAATCAGAAAAACCCAATATGCTTTTTGTTACGCTGGTATCTATCGTAGCAGCGCTCGGAGGCATCCTGTTCGGTTTTGATATCGCGGTTGTTTCGGGAGCAGTCGAATTCCTACAGCAGCGTTTTTCGCTGAACGAATTTCAGGTTGGTTGGGCGGTGTCGAGCCTGATTGTCGGGAGTGTCACAGGAGCGGCTCTCTCCGGCTACATGAGTGAAAGGATCGGAAGAAAAAAGGTATTGCTGGCCGCCGGATTTTTATTCGTCGTCGGCTCGATCTGCTCTGCGGTTCAAGATACGTTCACCGGGTATGTAATCTTTCGCATGATCGGCGGCGTTGGCATAGGAATCACTTCCACCATTTGTCCGGTATACAACGCGGAGATCGCTCCCGCCAAATACCGAGGCCGTTTGGTTGCTTTAAATCAGCTGGCGATCGTAACGGGCATTTTCCTGGTTTATTTTCAGAATTCGTGGATTGTCAGTTTGGGGGATGAAGCCTGGGGTGTCTCGACGGCCTGGCGCTGGATGTTCGGAGTGGGAGCCGTTCCAGGACTGATCTTTATGCTCTTGATGCTCTTCATACCCGAAAGCCCGAGATGGCTAATTAAACAGAATCGGCCTTATGAAGCGCTGCCGATTCTGCTGAAAATTCACGGGGAAGAAGCCGCTAAACAGGAAGTGCTTGATATCAAGGAATCGTTCAAAGATGAGAGCGACTCACTTAAACAAGTGTTCGCTCCCGGTATTCGGGTCGCTCTCTTTATCGGTGTCATGCTCGCCATTATGCAGCATATTACCGGCATCAATGCCATTTTGTATTACGCGCCGGTTATCTTTAAAGGAATGGGACTTGGTACGGACGCCTCTTTGACCCAGACCATCTGGATCGGGTTGATCAATGTGTTGTTCACCATCGTATCCGTATGGCTGATCGACAAAGCGGGACGAAAAGTCCTGCTGATGATCGGCACCACGTTGATGACCCTCTGTTTGGTCATTATCGGAGCCGCCTTCAAAATGGGTTTGACCACCGGACCGCTCGTGCTCATCATGATATTGATCTACGTGGCCGCCTATGCTATATCGCTTGGGCCGATCGTATGGGTTATGATCTCGGAGATCTTTCCGAACCGCATTCGCGGCAAAGCAGTCGCCATCGCTTCGATGGCATTATGGGCCGGCGATTATCTGGTATCCCAGGCATTCCCTCCTCTGCTGAGTTCAGCCGGTCCGTCCAATACCTTCTGGATATTCGGAGTCATCTCGTTGTTCGTCGTATTCTTTATATGGCGCAAGGTTCCCGAAACCAAGGGGAGATCACTTGAACAGATGGAAAATATGTGGCTCGGAAAATGACCCGACTTTAGCTCTCAAGAAGCCCGGACACGTGTTATAATGCTTGCAACTACATGACCTCTGAAGTCATACCGACTTAAAATCGGCAATGCTTCAGAGGCTTCTATATATTCAGTCCCCTTCCTCCTCCGCATAGTTCCATACATGGCGTTCCACAGCAGAGCGGTATTCGACTGGTGTCTTGCCCGTGTGCTTTTTGAACAGCATATGAAAATACTGCCTGCTGCCCACACCTACGTAATCGGCAATTTCCTGAATGGGAATGTCCGTTTGCTGAAGCAGCATTCGGGCCTTGTCCATTCGCAGCATGGTCAAATAAGCGGTGAGTGTTTGTCCCGTATGTTTCTTGAAAATACGGTGCAAATACCCTGGGTGAAGATTCACGGCGGCTGCCATATCCTTGACCACAATATCCTGGTCATAGTTCAGATGGAGAAATTCAAGGCAGCGTTTGACGTACATATCCGTTTGCTGCGTGTTGCTGTGCTCTGCCTCTTCCCGCAGACGCGCAATTCGCACCAGCAGTTGCATAAAAAGCAGTTCTGCCATTGCACCCGGATGTTTTTTTCGTTGATCCAGCTCAAGCACGAGACTTTTCAGTGTAAAATATACCTCTTCCGGGTCAGACAGTACCAGATACGGGAACGGACGCGACATGAAGGCTGCAACCTTCTGCTCTTCCCCTGCCATTTGTCGGATAGACGGACCTACTCGCACCCCTTCCGTAAAACCGAACTCCACATTCAGCATCCGGCACGGTTGCTCTCCTTCCACGACCAGTCGGTGCGACACGCCCGCGTCGAGCATAATAAACTCCCCTTTACGCAGCGTGATGCTTTCTCCCGCCTTCTCTCCTGTCTGCACATCCACCCGACATAGGCCAGAGATCATGTACATAATTTCGGTAGAATGATGATCGTGATACGGCATGGTGTAATCGTGCCACAGCTTGTAATAGTAAGCAAAAAAACGGGGACTATAATCCCCGTCACGTAGCCGTAGCTCAAACAGACTTCCGTTCATCCCCATACCTCCACAAAATAGATAAATTTAACACGTTGACGTATCTGCAACAGCTCTATTTTCACAGTTTAACAGACCCTGCCGTGTTATTCTATTTTGCTCCACCGGATGATCTAAAATCCTTTGGCTATCTGAAATCCGGTGGAATACGCCGAGCCGTTCCCGTCAAAATAGCCGCTTCAATTACGGCCTTCCTCACCTCGGTAACGACCTGTTCGTTGAAGATGCTTGGAATAATATATTGCTCGTTTAACTCCCGTTCACTTACGACAGAGGCAATCGCGCGGGCGGCGGCCAATTTCATCGGCTCGTTGATGTGACGCGCCCGGCAATCGAGCGCTCCCCTGAAGATGCCTGGAAACACAAGCACATTGTTAATTTGGTTGGGATAGTCGCTGCGACCCGTGGCAAATACACGAACATGCGGGATAGCTTGCTCAGGCGCAATCTCTGGCTCTGGATTGGCCATGGCAAATACAATACTGTCCACCGCCATCCCCTGTACATCTGAGGCATTCAGCAGATTGCCGCGTGACACGCCGATGAACACATCCGCATCCCGAATGACCTCCTTTAAGGTGCCTGACTCGGGCTCTACTTGTGGCTGATCCGCCAGCCATTGCCACATCGGATAGGGATAGGTGCCGCCTCGTACGATGGCTCCATCCCGATCTACCGGAACCAGTCGGCTTACCCCTGCGGCCAGCAGCATTTTGCATATCGACACGCCCGCGGCCCCGATTCCGTTGACAACGACCCGAACATTTTCGATCCGCTTGCCAACCACCTTCAGTGCATTCAGCAACCCGGCAATCACAACCACCGCCGTCCCATGCTGATCATCGTGAAAGACGGGAACATCTAATTCTTCAGCCAGACGGGTTTCAATCTCGAAACAGCGTGGAGAACTGATGTCCTCTAAATTAATCCCCCCGAAAATCGGGCTGATCGCCTTAATCGTACGAATGATTTCCTCTGTATCCTTTGTGTCCAGACAAATGGGGAATGCATCGACTCCTGCCAGTTGCTTGAACAGCATCGCTTTGCCTTCCATCACGGGTGCAGCCGCATGCGGGCCGATATCGCCAAGCCCCAGCACAGCAGTACCATCGGTTACAACCGCGACGGTATTTCGTTTGATGGTCAGGGAGTACGCTTTTTTCGGATTTTCATGAATGGACGTACAGACCCGGGCCACTCCCGGCGTATATACCCGTGACAGATCATCCCGATTTTTGATCGGCAAATTGGGTTGGACTGATATTTTACCCCCCAGGTGCGCGAGAAACGTGCGGTCAGAAACGTTAATGAGTTGAATACCTGCTAACGACTTGAGTGATTCGATGAGCGCAGTCTCCGCTATTTCAGCAACGTGGACGGTGATGTCGCGAACGGACGAATCCTGTCCGGGGCGGATAACATCAATGGAAGTAATGTCTCCTCCAGCACGGCTGATCGTTGATGCGACCTCACCGAAGTTTATTTGGGAATGAATGAGTTCCAATCGAAGAATCAGACTATTAAAGGCCACGGTACATCCACTCCTGTTCTATTCATAGCACGTGTGCGACACATAGGCAGACACGTGTATTGAAGCTTATCCAGCTCCTCTACTTTCACATGTTACCGCTTTCATAAAAGCGTTGGGAAGCTTTTGTCCATATTGTTACTTATGGTCTTTTTGATCACGCAGCAGCTCATACCGATTCACAGGACGACCGACCCCGCCGTAATGCACAACCAGGCGCACAATCCCTCTTTTCTCCAGATAATCCAGGTATCTTCTTGCCGTTACACGGGCAATCCCCACTCCCTCCGCGGTTTCTTCAGCAGACAGTTTGCCGCCATGCTGCTCCATGACCGCCAGCACCTGCTTCAGGGTGGCAGCATTCAAGCCCTTTGGCAGCTCATCGTAGGACATCGCCCATTCCTCGTATACTGAAGCAGAGACTACCGCTTTCTTAGCTGCTCCTCCATTTTGCATAATAATGAGGTCCAGCTCTTCCTGGGTTCCTACTTCTTCCGCCCATAATCCAGCCTGCTGCGCCCGGTAACGCTCCAGCGTATGGTGGATACGCTCTACCTTGAACGGCTTCATGATATAATCGAACGCTCCGTTTCGCATCATTTCGCGGATCGTATCCGTATCCTTCGCGGCGGTCACGACAACTACATCTACAGGCAGTGCCATGGAGCGGATGCGCTGCAAGGTCGCTATCCCATCCAGCGACGGCATGAACACGTCGAGAAAAACCAGATCAGGCTTTAGCTCCTCGATCAGTTCCAACCCCCGAAGCCCATTGGAAGCCAGGCCTACGACCTGAAACCCGCCAACTTGTTCGATAAAAAGCCGATTCACCTCTTGTACCATCGGATCATCCTCGACCAGTAGCACACGAAAAGGTGATTTAATAGGTTTACTCATCGTCGCTCCCTCTCTCCTTCAACGGAAATAAAATCTCTATCGAAGTTCCCAAGCCAAGGGAAGACTCGCATGTCAGGCGGCCGTTCCCCTTGGTTACAATCCCGCTCAGTAAATGCAGCCCCATGCCGCGGCTCTCTCCGTCCTTGGTCGTAAATCCGCGTTCAAGCATTCGTTTCTTCGTCGTCTCCGACATGCCACAGCCATTATCCTCGACCAATATGGACATATATTCGTCATCCTGCTGGATGCTGACATAAATCTCCTTGGAGCCGACTTCTGTATTCGCCAGTGCATCGAAGGCATTCTCAATCAAATTTCCGAGTAACAGAACAAAATCATGGCGGTCAATCAGCCGGGGAAATTGATTCATTCTGCTGTCAGGATCAATCCTAATATCAATGCCAAGCTCTTTGCCACGGCTAATTTTGCCGAGCAGCAAACCTGCAATTCCGTCGTCATCGAAATGCTTCTGCAGAAAGCGTGTAATCTCCTCCTGCTGCTCGGTCACCTCAAACAGATAGCTCAAAGCCTCGTTCTGCTGTCCTAGCTGGAGCAAACCGGCAACAGTATGCATTTTGTTCATATGCTCATGATTTTGTGCACGAAGCGCATGAACAAACTCTTTGACGCCTGTGAGCTCCTCGGCCATTCTCGTTACCTCGGTTTTATCCTGAAATATGGAGATTGCCCCCATCGTAACTCCCTGTTCGCGAATGGGAATTCGGTTGCTCCAAATAATGGTCCCGCCAATTTTTAGCTCCTGACTCAGAATCGCGACTCCCGAATCCAGCACTTCTGGCAAACGGGTATCCGGAATGACCTCACGGATCGGCAAGCCAGCTACATCACGGTGCACATCGAAGATTTGTTTGGCTCGTTCGTTAAAAATCGTAATGATGCAATTGCGGTCAATCGCAATGACCCCCTCATGCATCGCTTGAAAGGCTGCGCTTCGCTCACGAAACATTCTCGCAATCTCCTGCGGCTCCAGGTTGAACATCTGGAGCTTAATATGACGGGCCAGCAATGCGGAGCCAATCACACCAAACATCAGCGACAGCAGCGAAGTGATGATGATGGATTGCTTCTCCTGACGGATAATCTCTGTCACGCTTGGCAGCAGGCCACCCGCTACAACGACGCCTACCTGCTCCGAGGAAGCATTCATAATCGGCACAAAGGAACGCAAGCCAATGCCCGCTTCGCTGCGCACTTTGGAGACATACGTATGCTCAGCAAATGCGGCATCATCATCCCGAGCCTGAAACGTTCCGCCGATTCGCTCCGAAAGCGGATGAGACAACCGTTTGCGGTTCATATCAAGCACGACGATATAAGCCGCATCGTTTAAGATCCGAATTTTGTCCGCCATAGGTGCAATCACGGCAGAAGCATTCGGGTCATCAATTCTTTCCACTACGTCCGGCAGGTTCGCAACGGTCTGGGCCGTAATCGTAAGCCGCTGCTTGAGTTCTTCTTCCTTGAGCCGGGTAGCACTACCGAACAGAAAAAGACCTCCGATCAAAAGAGAAAAAAGAACGACTCCAAATGAAAGTATCATTATTTTCCAATATATGCGAAGTCTGTTCATCCTCTTCTCCTTCCCTTTAAAGCGTTTACCTTTGAATATCATTGTGGAATAATGGGTCTAAAATAGCAACAGATGGGAGGCTACTTTGTGAAAAGAGCTGCTGGATTTGGTGTTTTGCTCGTACTGGGTATCCTAACGGCTTATGTGATCGGTTTTCAAAGGAATTTTGGTGAAGAGCTGCCTTATGATAATGAGTTTTCGGGCCTTAAGGATCGGATCGTGATCAAATTTAGCCATGTCGTTGCCGAAAACTCGCCCAAAGGACTGGCAGCCGCTCATTTTGCACAACGGGTTAAAGAAAAATCCAACGATCGGATTGAGATTCAAGTGTTCCCCAATGGAATGCGCTATTCAGAAACCACGGAAGTGGCTGCACTTCAACGGGGAGAAATCCAGATGATAGCCCCTTCGTTTTCCAATTTGAATGCGATTGATCCAGCCTGGCTCGTGATGGATCTTCCGTTTGCCTTCGAGAATCAGGCTCAGGTTGATCAGGCACTGAACGGACAATTGGGCAAGCGGTTATCGCAAACACTTGAACCCTATGGCATGAAAGGCGTCGCCTTTTGGTCGAACGGCTTTCGACAGATCACTAACAACGCTCATTCCATTAGACGACCCACAGACTTTACAGGCCTGAAATTCCGTATCCAGCCAAGCAAGGTGTTGGAACGTCAGTTTGAAGCACTTGGGGCATCGACCATTAGCACTCCTTTCAATGAAATATACCACAACCTGGAGACGGGCACGGCAGACGGACAGGAGAACACAATATCCAACATCCTTACCAAACGGTTTTACCAGGTGCAACGATATATGACCATCAGCAATCACAGCTATCTGGGGTATGCCGTCGTATTTAACAAATCCTATTGGGATAGCCTCCCAAGTGACGCCAAGCTGGTGCTGCAGGAGGCACTTGAGGAAACGACACGCTGGAACAAACGGGAAACAGATGAAAATGCCAATCGGCTTAACCAGCTGCGACAGGCCGGAGATATTACCATCACCCGTCTGTCCGAGGATGAGCGCATGCTTTGGAGGAAACGTCTGCGCGTACTCTATCAGGAGTTCACCCCCGTCATCGGGTCGGATCTGATGAATATGATTCAGGGACCTTAAAGACCAAAAAGAACGTTATGACCGTATTCTTGTTTGCCAAGAACGTAGCTTTTACACTGGGGATACAAAAAATAAAGCGTTTTCATAAATCAAAAGAAAGCGAGAGCGTATCCCTATGAAACTGAGAATTAATTTTAAAAACTTGACGGTTCAGGTCGTTATCGCTATTGTTCTGGGCATTCTTCTGGGTCACTTTTTTCCTACAACAGGCGAAAAGCTCAAAGTGCTCGGAGACGCCTTTATCAAGCTCATCAAGATGGTCATCGCACCCATTGTATTTTTTACAGTTGTGCACGGAATTGCCAGCATGGGGGACATGAAGAAGGTTGGTCGTATCGGAGGAAAGGCTCTTCTCTATTTTGAAATCGTTACCACGATTGCGCTAGCCATTGGTCTGATCGTGGTCAATCTGGTAAGACCGGGAGCTGGCATTGATGTGAGCAAAGCAACCGGGGACGTATCTCAATATGCTCAAAAAGCAGCGGAAACAAGTCACGGGGTAGTTGATTTCATCGTGGGCATTATTCCTGAAAATGTAGTAAGCGCTATGGCAGGCGGAGAATTGCTGCCTATCCTGTTTTTTGCCATCCTCTTCGGGCTGTCACTGACGGCCATGGGGGAGCAAGCCAAACCCGTCATTGTCCTGTTCGACAAACTGTCACACGCCTTCTTTGGCATCGTCAATATGGTCATGAAATTGTCCCCAATCGCCGCATTTGGTGCCATGTCATATACGATTGGTAAATTCGGCATTGGGTCGTTAACCTCTCTCGGCAAGCTGATGGGTTCCGTTTACCTGACCATGGCCTTATTCGTTATCATTGTGCTTGGTCTGATTGCTCGCATGTACGGTTTCAGCATTTTCAAGTTTATCGCTTATATCAAAGAAGAAATTTTGCTTGTACTCGGTACTTCGTCCTCCGAGTCTGCCCTGCCACGTATGATGGACAAAATGGAGAAATACGGCTGCTCCAAATCGGTGGTTGGCCTGGTCATTCCAACGGGCTATTCGTTTAACCTGGATGGTACGGCGATCTATTTGTCCATGGCCGCCATATTTGTGGCTCAGGCCTCCGGCGTCGACATGACCATATGGCAGCAGTTGACACTGCTCGGTATTCTCATGTTGACCTCGAAGGGAGCCGCGGGCGTCACTGGTTCCGGTTTTATTACACTGGCAGCCACGTTGGCGGCATTCCCTTCGATCCCGCTAGCCGGGATGGCGCTGCTGCTTGGCGTCGACCGCTTCATGTCGGAAGCACGGGCCATCACCAATCTGATCGGTAACGGGGTCGCTACCGTCATCGTCGCCAAATCGGAAAATGAGTTTCATCCCGGCAGACAGCCGGAAATCACTCCAGTACCGATTGAGCTTGAAAAATCCAGCCCTTTAAACAGCGCTGTTACTAAATCGGTATAAAAAGACATACTTAAAAAGGGCTACCCCGGGGTAGCCCTTTTTATCATAATAAAGCTCCAACATCACGCTTGCAAATCTGTTTATCCAGAGCCAGCCTAAGAGCTTTGCCTTTTCAACTGCCCATAATATAAATCACTGTAAAAGCCTTTATGAGCCAGCAGTTCATCATGGGAGCCTTGCTCATCCAGACGACCGTCCTTCAAGACCAGAATCCGGTCAGCCTGACGAATGGTATTCAGTCTGTGCGCGATGACAAAGCTTGTTCGCCCTTGCATAAGCCGCTCCAGTCCTTCTTGTATTTTCATCTCGGTAATCGTGTCGATGCTGCTAGTTGCCTCGTCGAGAACAAGAATGGAAGGGTTGGCCAAAATAGCGCGGGCAATAGCCAGCAGTTGTTTTTGTCCTTGGCTGATGCCGCTGCCGTTAGCTTCCAGCACCTTATCGTATCCGTCCTTCATCCGCATGATAAAGGAATGGGCATTCGCCAGCTTCGATGCTTCCTCTACCTCTTCATCAGTGGCATCTAGCCTGCCGAAGCGGATATTTTCCCGAATTGTTCCCTGAAACAGGAAGGAATCCTGTAGCACAAACGCCATACGGGAGCGCAAGCTTTCACGCTGTATGGTCGTAATGTCGCGCCCGTCCAGCGTGATCATTCCCTTGTCGGGACTGTAAAAACGGGATATTAGCTGAATCAGCGTTGTTTTTCCCGCCCCGGTCGGACCGACCAATGCGATCATTTCGCCGGGTTTGGCTGCAAAGGAAATGCCTTCTAACGTATCGCTCCCTTCATCATAGCCAAAGGAAACATCGGTAAACCGAACTGCGCCCTCGACCTCCTCCAGCTCCACTGCGCCGTGCTCGTCCTTGGACTCCTCATCCTCATCCAGTATTTCAAATACGCGCTCAGCTCCAGCAATAGCGGACAGCAGGGTATTCCACTGGTTAGCCAGATCGTTCAGCGGCCTGGTGAACTGGCGGGCATACTCTACAAAGATGATGATCGTCCCGATGGTAATAGAACCGTGAATGGCCAAAATCCCGCCGATTCCTGCCACAATGGCAAAGCTGAGATTGTTCAGGCCGTTCATCAGCTTGGGGATAAAACCGGAAATCGTTTGTGCCCAGAAGCCCGACAGACGGATACGGTCATTACGTTCACCAAAGCCGCGAATAACCCTCTTTTCCTGTGAAAATGCTTTGATAATTTGCTGCCCGGACAGCGTTTCCTCGATATATCCGTTCAGTTCGCCCAGGTTCTTCTGCCGTTCCTTATATAAAGGTCCTGTACGGCGCGTAATCCAGCGCATCCCGACTGCCATCAGCGGCACCACGATAAAGGTCAGCAGTGTCATCAGCGGACTCAGCCACAGCATGACTGTGAGTGTACCCACCAGCGTCAATACGCTCGAAAAAATCTGAATGGCTGAGCTATTCAGCGTAGAACTGACATTTTCGATATCATTGGTCAATCGACTCATGATCTCTCCCTGCTGATGTTTACCATAAAAAGGGATCGGCAAGCGATGCAAATGCGAAAACAGGTCAAAACGCATCCGGTACACGGTCTCTTGAGCGATCTCAATCATCCAGATATTTTGCAGCCAAGAGGTCAGCGAATTAAGCAAATATACAGCCCCCAGCCCAATAAGAAAATAAATCCATGTGCGTCCGCCCGGACCTTCGAGAAAATCATCCACCGCTACGCCGACCAAATACGGACCCAGCAAGGCCAGCCCGGAGCTGAGCAGTACCATGAACAGCACCAGCATCAGCTTGGCCTTGCGGCGGGCCAGATAAGCCCATATCCTGCCCAGCGTGCCAGACCAGTTCTTGGCCTTGGCTTTGCGGCGTCCCTCTGCTCCTGCCGGGTTGCACAGCACACCGGACGGCGGTGTAGGCTGACGGAACGGATCAATGAGTTCCTTGAACATGCGACCCCTCCTTTCCGTATTGTGATTCATAGATGCGTCGATACAGCTCCGAACTGTCCATTAAATGATCATGACTTCCACTCGCGATCAGACGGCCTTCATCCAGCAGTAAAATCTGATCTGCCGATGCCGTTGAGCTGATCTTCTGCGTAATAAGAAAGGTCGTGCAGGACAAGCCTTCCAGCGCCTCCAACAAAGCCGCCTCTGTCCGCACATCCAGCGCACTGGTGCTGTCGTCCAAAATAAGCACCGCCGGATGGCGCACCAGTGCGCGAGCAATAGATAGCCGTTGCTTCTGCCCACCGGACAGATTCACACCGCGCTGTCCCAGCATGGTGTCATAGCCTTGCGGCAAGCGCTCAATCATATCGTGAATTTGCGCCATACGAGCTGCTTCCTGAATTTGCTCCAGACTGGCATCCTCCAGCCCCCAAGCGATATTTTCCCGAATCGAGCCTGTGAAAAGAAGCACCTCCTGTGGCACGTAGCCAATGGCCTCACGCAGTATGGAAGTGTCCAGTTCGCGCGCGTCCTTACCGTCAAAGCGCACACAGCCCTCATCTTCTTCATACAAACGCGTAATGAGCTGCACAAGTGAGGATTTACCCGACCCAGTGGCCCCCATAATAGCGATGCGCTCACCCGGTCGAGCCATAAAGGAAATATCCTTTAGCACCGCGAGCTCGCTGCCCGGATAATGAAAGCTCAACCGATCCAATTCCACCTGTCCCTCAATTCGCGTGTTATGTGTTGGAATAGGCTCCCGTTCTCCATGGTCTTCGTTATGTGTCTCCAGTACCTCACGAATCCGCGCCGTGGAAGCGGTCGCCCGGGAAAACACGACAACAATCCCCGACAAGGCAGACAAGGCTCCAATCGTCCGCAGTGAATAATTGACGACAGCGACCACCTGTCCCACACTGGCATCTCCGGTTGCAATCTGCCCCCGTCCGAACCAAAGCACGGCGATAATCCCCGCATTCATGGTAAACAAAATGAACGGCATCGTCGTTTCTGTCCAGCGCAAAGCGGAAACCGTCCCTTTCATCAATTCGCCCCCATAGTGGGCAAAACGCTCAATTTCATGCCGCATCCGCACAAAAACCCGAATGAGCCGGATACCTGTCAGGTTCTCCTGAATCACCCCGTTAACGTCATCCAAACGACGCTGGACGCCTTTAAACAAAGTGACGGTTCGCCGCATCATCACCAACACAAACACGAATAGCACCGGGGCCATAACCGCCAGCAACAGTCCAAGTCTGAAATGCACGACCAGCGCCATCACGATGCTGCCAATCACCACCAGCGGCACCCGTGTCATAAACCGCAAGCTCATAAACACCGTATCCTGCACCTGTGTAACGTCCCCCGTCAAACGCGTAATCAGCGATGAGGTAGCAAAACGTTTAAACACCGGATAGGAAAAGGATTGTACCTTATGATACAGCTTCTCCCGCAAATCATAACCAAAGCCCTGACTGGCATGAGAAGCAAAAAAGGAACTGGAAATCCCCGCTATAAAAGCAATAATGGCGCTTCCCACCAGCACACCGCCCCATAGCCAGACGACGGACAAATCCTGCTTACGGATGCCCTCATCAATAATTTTGGAGATCAAATACGGCTGCGACAATTCCACCGTCAGCTCCAGCAGCATCATCACGAGCGCCGCGATGGCTGGAACCCGATATTTTTTTAGAAAAGAGAACATCATCCCCACAAACATTCCTCCAATTGCTCGACAGCCATCCTTCCAGATCAGCATGTGATCGTCATAACTATTCAGCCTGCCATATTACAATATATACACACTTTACACAGCACTATATTGTATTATACCCCTCTGAACGACTTCGTTTAACCAGCAAATTCGAGACTTCAGTTGTAGCCATAAAAGATATGTAAAAAAACAGTAGAACAAATAAACCTCCATTGGCGTTGGAGGCTATTATGAAAGAAAGCGTTCCTGTCACTGTCACACTTACCAGACAGGAACGCTTTTTCGGTTATTTCGGCAGCTCTGCCGAATAATAATGCAGCCAGCGCTTTAAGTCCACGCTGTGGATGACCCGCTTGGGGTCTTCACCGACTAGGCGAAGCCGCTCCAGCAGGAATTTGATCTCATCGGAGCCTGCCTCGATTCCCTCCTGCTCCAGCATATACTGAACTGCACTTCTGCCCGAATGCTTGCCGAGCACGAACGAATGGTCAGTGCCCAGTTCGGTCGGATCAAGGGCCTGATAGGCGGTACGCTCCTTCAGCAGACCATTGATATGTATGCCGGACTCATGGGCGAATACCATGTCTCCCACAATTGGTTTGCCTTCGGGAATGATTCGGTTGGAGGCTTTGGATACCAGTACAGCCAGCGGATTCAGCTGTTCAGGGCGGACGCTGCAGATTCCTTGATACAAGTCCCTCCACGACATCACGACCTCCTCCAACGCCGTGTTGCCTGCCCTTTCCCCAAGGCCCGAAACGGTGGTGCTGGCCCAGACCGCTCCTGCCTGCAAAGCTGCCAGAGTATTGGCAAGCGCCAGGCCATAATCATTATGGCAGTGAATCTCAAGCTCCACATCCTGTGGCACACGCGATACAAGCCTGTCTATACGGGCAGCTATGGCAGCGGGATGGTGAACGGACAGCGTATCGGCATATCTAAACCGCCGGACGCCATCCCTGTAGAGCTGATTCGCCAGCTGCTCCAGGAACAGGTCATCTGCCCTTGAAGCATCCTCAAAGCCTACAGAAACTGTCAATCCTTTACACAGACCATAATCGACAGACTTGCGGATCAGCTCTGTCACCAGCCCAGGAGTCATACCCAGCTTGGCCTTCATCTGCACTGTCGATACGGGAACCGAAATATGGGCCCAGCTGACACCCGTCGATTCCGCTGCATCAATATCCGAGAACACTGCGCGATTCCAGGTCATTAGCTTCATCTGAAGTCCGAGAGCGGCAATCCTGGCAATAGACCTGCACTCTGCCTTCCCCATTGCCGGAATTCCGATCTCAGCCTGCTCCACCCCCGCCAGATCCAGCATGATGGCAATTTCTGCTTTCTCCTCGGCCGAAAAGGCAACGCCCGGAGCCTGTTCTCCGTCACGAAGCGTCGTATCACAAATGTGCAACTGATTCATCTGTATCCCCTCCTGTTCCGCAGCACGGACAACGCGGGTTACGCCTGACCGCTATGTTACAGCTGCTCATATCCAGCACATTCATACGGTACATGCGGTCAGAGAACAGATTGCCCGCATCTGTAATCCATTTGACCGCTTCCAGTGCGGCCATGCAGCCAATCAAGCCGGAGGTGGCTCCCAGGACCGGGAATCCCAGAGGCTCCCAAGGCTGCCCTCCTTCCGGGTAGAGGCATTCCAGGCATGCCGTCTTGCCGGGGACAATGGTCATCAGCGATACTTCATAGCCATACATGGCGGCTTCTATCATCGGTCTGTCATATCGAACACATAGCCTGTTCAGAGAATATCTTTCCGGAAAGTCATACCGTGCATCAATCACAATATCTGCCGCTTCCACCCATGGTCCGGAGGATTCTTCCGTGATTCTGTGGGCGTGGCCCTCAAGCTCGATCTCCGGATTGATACGATGCAAATGCAGCAATGCCGTCTCCATCCGTTCCTCGCCGATTCGTCCGCTGTCCATCAGTACCTGCCGGTTCATATCGGGCAGATGAATTACGCCCTCATGGGCCAATATCAGCTTTCCCACTCCGGCAGCGGCCAGGTACATGGCCGCTGTCCCTCCCAATCCTCCGATGCCTGCGACCATGACAGTGGCCTGCTTTAGTTTGTTCTGACCTTCCATTCCCAGCAGCTTCAACTGACGTCCGTATCTGCTGTCTTCCAGCAGCTGCACCATTCGTCCATCCCCTCCATGTGCGGCTCCCGTCTTTAAGATATCCGTTCCGCATGATCTTGACTCCATATACCGTTGCTCTTCCTTACAGAAGGCTCATGATTCGACTTTGCCGCTGCCTTCCTCAGCATGCAGGATCTTGGCAAGCCACATGGGCGGATTGCGAGCCAGCATATTCTGGAGACGCCGGACCTGCTCCTCAATGGAGCTGCCGTAGGCTACCTTTACAGGCATAATGGTCCGTTTGGTAACCTGTGCAGCGGCCGAAGCGCCGATCTGTACCAGGAAGATCAGGGCACAGTCCTCGATCAGGCTAATTCGGCTGGCGATTTTGCCCGCTTCGTTCTCATCGCTGCCCGGGGCTAACTGCCGATGCTCCAGAAACTGGACGCCTGAGAGCCGAATTTCGAAAACAGTGAACATGGGACTCTGCCCAAAATGAGCATTCACAAGCACCCCGTCTTCCGTCGCAAATGCAACCTTCATCCTCCCTTCCCCCTCTCGGCAAGCAATACATTGCCCACCTTGTTCACCCACTCCATGGTTCCACGGTATCCGACGCTTACGGATGTATGAGCGCCCAGCTCGTCATACACCGGCAAGCCTGCCGGTATGAATGAGGCGCCGGCCCGTGCCGCTCCCTTTCTTCCATGCGAATTGCTGATCCACAAATCCACGCCCTGCGCGCTCTCCTCTGCATCATCCAGATCACCGATCCAGACTTCCCGTTCTGTCTTCAGCAGCGCGGGCGTGCTACAGGGTGTAATTAGCCGCTTCAGTTCCACTCCCATCTCCTCCAGCCAGGCTGCGGTCGACAGCATATGATCCGGTTCAAGCGCCACTACAGCCGAAGCACCGGAATAATAGAAATGGGCATCCAGCATGCTGTCCAACAGATTTTCACGCTGCCAGCGGAAACGGACGGGGGCTGGCTCGCGGCTGATCTTCTGCAGGAAATGTATGAACGCATCGCTCGCAGCCAAGCCAGACAGACCATCGAACAAGTGATAGGGAATGCCTGCGGCATGAGTCAGCCTGCGTGCCGGACGCTCCATGCTTGCACCAATGGCAATAGTGCAGGAAGACTCCAGCATCTGGCAGGCTGAATCCAGTGGAGTTCCCCCTCTTGTCAAAGGGGAAAAGCCTGTCAGCAGATGCCCGGACAAGGAAGTGGAGATATCGGGGAGCGAAATAACCTCCAGGCCAAAGGAAGCGATAATATCCTTGATTTCCATGACATCTCCGGCAGTCAGATAAGAAGCCGGCAGCAGATTGACCTGCGTCCGGCGCCGTTTTTTGGGAGACTTGCCTCTGGCTAATCCGAGTACGGCATCCATTAGCGACTCTACTGTACTGCTGTAGCCCGTCTCCAGTGAACCGTGAAAATCAGGCAGAGATACAGAAAACAGCAGACTGTCCTTCAATGCCCGTTCTCGCTTGAACGCCTTTACCCTGGATTGAAAATCAACGCCTGCTACCTCGGTGAGGGCCGTGCTGATAACGCCGATGACATCCGGATGGTGCTTGGACCAGATATGATCCAGCGCCTCCTCCAGGTTCCGGTCTGCGTCAAATATAACGTCCATCTCTTGCAGCGCAGAGGTCTGAACGGCGATCGGCTCTCGAAAATGGCGGGTCAGCAGCGCCTTGGAGAAGGCAGAGCAGCCCTGAGCGCCGTGCAGCAAAGGCATTGAGCGATACATCCCCTGCAGAGCCAGCACGCCGCCCAAAGGCTGTCCTACCTTGAGCGGGTTGACACTGACAGGCTTCGTGGCGGATTTAATCGGCAAATTCCGTCTCCTCCTCCCATGGAGCCAATTTGGCGGCTAGCCCCCATACTGGATGCTGCAGCGTATGCACAAGCTGTTTCGCCAGGGACAACAGCCCGTCATAGCCCGCATAGGCCTTGTGCCGCTCCTGATTGATGTCCACAAAAGGAACCTGTTCCTTAAGCGCCATATACATGTTCCGGCCCCCGGCAATGACCATGTCGGCCTTGCGGCTCCGTACAGTCTTGAGAATCTGGCGGGCGCCACCTTCCGGGATGTATTCCGCATCATCCCCGATACGGGCAGCAATCCGGGATACATCCTCGGCAGTGCTCTTGTTCGTGCCTACACCAACTACCTTAATGCCCAGCTCCTGCAAAGCCGTAATGACAGACCAGCTCTTCACACCTCCAGTATAGAGCACTGCCCGCTTTCCTTTCAGCTGCTTGCGGTAGGGCTCCAGCTCCAGCGAGAGCCTCATTTCCTCCCGTGCGGCCAGCTTATCCACCCGTCGCTCCACATCTCGATCTCCGGTCAGGTAAGCCATCTGCCGCAAGGAATAACTCGTTTCCCTGGCCCCATAAAATGAACCTTCAAAATAAGGAATGCTGTATTTACGCTCCATTTGCACCGCCAGACCCAGCAAAGCCCGGCTGCATACGACCATATTGACCTTGGCACGGTGCGCCCAGCCCACCTCACGGAATCGGCCGTCCCCGGTAATTCGGGACAGGATACTCATTCCTGTCTGCTGCATCAGCCGCTCGATATGCCACATCTCGCCCGCTATATTGTATTCCCCGATGAGATTGACATCATGGGAGGTTGTCTGTTCCGGCTCGGTGGTGCCGATAACTTGCTGGAACAGTACATCTCCAGCCAGCCGGGTCCCGAGATTCTTGCTACCCACAAATCCCGGGCTGTTCACTGGAATGATCGGCGTACCCAGCCGCTCCGATTCAGCCTTGCAGACCCCCTCGATATCTTCACCGGTGAGGGCTGTGACGCATGTTGTATAGACGAACACAGCCGGAGGTGCAAAACGGCTGACAATGTAGCGAATTGATTCATGCAGCTTCTGTTCACCGCCAAAAATAATGTCCTGTTCCCCAAGATCCGTAGTGAAGCCATACGCCGACAGCTCCGGACCGCTGGACAGGCTGCCTCTGCTCTCCCAGCTATTGCCGAGACACGCAATCGGTCCATGCACCAAATGAGCCGCATCTGCAATGGGGATCAGTGTAATCTGGGCCCCGTCAAAGGAGCAGCCACCCGAAGCCTCCCCCGGCACAGGCCGGGGACAGGGCGTGCTTTTGGGAATTTTGTTGCCGCAGGATACCTCCAGCCTTCCGTTAGACACAGCCGCCTCCATCAGCACAACCCCCTTATTTCAGATAGAATCCATTGTCACAAGTCCAGCAACCAACTTCCATCTACGCGGTACAGCGGTTAGCGTACCAGATCAAAGCTGTGATCCGGAGCCTGCTCCTCCATGACATCCAGTATGGTATTCACAAATTGGGTAAGCAGATTCAGCGCACCCTGATAGCCGATAATCGGATAACGATGCAGATGATGCCTGTCGAAGATCGGGAAGCCCACACGCAGCAACGGAATGTTCGCCTCTTTGGCCGCAAACTTCAGATGAGAGCTGCCAATAGCCAGGTCCACCGGGTCCTCGAACAGCAGTGAACGCATATGCCACAAATCCTGACCGCAATGCACCGTTGCTTCTGTACCGTAGGGGCTGGACTTCAGCAGAAGCTCTGCTTCCTTTTCAAATTTCCGGTCCCCATTGGAGCAGACAATGTGCACAGGCTCCATGCCCAGCTCCAGACAAAAGCCAATCAGGCCGATGAGCATATCCGGGTCTCCCGCCATAGCCACTCGTTTGCCGTGCAGATAAGTATGCGAATCCATCATGGCGTCCAGAATTCGGGCGCGCTCCTGCTTCAATGCCTCGGGGATTTCGATTCCGGACAGACGGCTGATCTCTTCAAGCAAGCGATCTGTAGCGCGGATGCCCAGCGGCGTAGAGATGGAGGACAACTGTTGCCCCCAGGTTCGCTTTATATATCCTAATGTTTTACGAAGAGAGTGCTGCTGGATCGCCAACGTACCGGCAGCATCTGCGGCTTTGGGTACATCCTCAAGCGGCGTTCCTCCGTAATAGTAGCTGTACTCCCCAGTAGCGCCTGAATCAAAATTACTGCTGTGGTCGCCCAGAATGGTATACGGTACGCCAAACAATTCCAGTATGCGCCGCATTTCTGCAAAATTGCCCGTATACCCCTCAAACCCGAGCAGCACATTCAGCTTCAATTCATGACCTGGCTGCGGCGTCCGGCCTGACTTGTTATACAGTGTCTCCAGTACAGAGCGCAGCATGGCATCATAGCCTGTAATGTGTGAACCAGAAAAGCTGGGGGTATTGGCAAAAGGAACCGGCATATCCTCGGGAAGGGCTCCCTCCTGACGGGCATTGGCCAGGAAGGCAGACAGATCATCCCCGATCACCTCTGCCATACAGGTCGTGCATACCGCAATCATCTGCGGCTGATACAAGGCAATGCAGTTCTCTATCCCGTCAATCAGGTTGCGCATGCCGCCGAATACGGCGGCATCCTCGGTCATCGAGGTGGATACGGCAGGAACAGGCTCTTTGAAGTGGCGGGCAAGATGGCTGCGGAAATAGGCCGTACAGCCCTGTGAGCCATGAATGAACGGGAGCGTTTTTTCAAAGCCCAGCGCAGCCATGACCGCTCCCAGCGGCTGACAAGCCTTGGCCGGGTTCACGACTACGGCTGTACGGGCGAAATTCTTGTCCTTGTATTCCGTGGTCTTGGTGTACTCCAGGGTGGAAGTAACCTCCTCCGGCGAGCAAGGGGCCTCGAAGGCTCGTTTCCCCTCACGCTGGCGTACATACTTTTCCTGCCGAAACAGCTGATTGTGATCGACAATATTCAGGCGCTCGCTCATACCGACACCTCCACAGTCTGCCGGGACGGCAGCAGGCTCCATACTGGACTGTTGATGGTCATATCCATATCACGTGCAAAAATCTTGAAGCCGTCAAAGCCATGATAAGGCCCGCTGTAATCCCAGGAGTGCATTTGGCGGAAGGGAATGCCCATTTTGTGATATACATATTTCTCCTTGACTCCGGCACCCATCAAGTCAATATTCAGCCGCTGGGCCAATTCCTCTAATTCATAGGCCGTTGGATCATCGTACAGAATGGTGCCCTCTTTTACATCGGGAAACGTCTTTTCGTAATCATCCTTATGGGCAAATTCATAGCCTGTAGCCACAATTTCCATACCCAGATCCTCATAGGCACCGATGGTATGCCTTGCCCGCAGCCCGCCAATCAAAAGCATCACCTTTTTGCCTTCCAGCCGGGGGCGATATTTACGGATGACCGCTTCCATCTGCGGCATATATTGGGCGATGACCTGCTCACATTTCTCCTGAATCGTCTCATCAAAGCGGGCGGCAATCGCCCTTAGACTCTCCACCGTCTTGGTCGGGCCAAAGAAGTTATATTCCATCCAGGGAATTCCGTATTCCTGTTCCATCGTTGCGCACATATAATTCATGGAGCGATGACAATGGATCAGGTTGAGCTTGGATTTATGGGCAATCCCCAGCTCATTGATCGTACCGTCACCTGACCACTGCGCTATAACCCGCAGTCCCATTTCCTCCAGCAGAATACGTGAGGCCCAGGCATCACCGCCGATATTGTAGTCCCCAATAATGGAGACATCATAAGGCCCGCACTCCTCCAGCTCCCGGCGACCCATCAGAAAATCGCGGATAGCATCATTGGCAATGTGATGGCCCAGAGACTGACTCACTCCGCGAAAGCCCTCACAGCGCACAGGAATGACCGGAATGCCCAGCTCCCCTGTCATCTTCTTGGCCACAGCCCCGATATCATCACCAATTAGTCCAACTGGACATTCGGATTGCACGGAGATACCTTTGGCCAGCGGGAACATCTCCTTAATTTCCCTGCAGATCACCTCCAGCTTCTTATCTCCGCCGAACACAATATCCTTTTCCTGAAAGTTGCTTGTAATCTGCATAGCGGTAAAATTATTGATTCCCAATGTCCCATTCGCATAATTGCGTCGGGTGCCCCAGCTGTATTGTCCGCAGCCGATGGGACCATGGCTAATGTGCACCATGTCTTTAATCGGGCCCCATACCACGCCCTTGGACCCTGCATAAGCGCAGCCCCTCGCCGTCATGACGCCAGGCCGTGATTTCATGTTGGACTTGATGGAACAGGTTCCGCAGTTCACAAGCTCCTCATCTGCAATCTCAAAATGCTCGGTCCTGTCATTCTTTAACTTTTGGGGATATACCTCCAGTATCTCCTCTACGACCTGCTTTCCCTTATCCACAATACTGCTCATTGGCCTATTCCTCCCTCCTGCGAGCTGTACGTTCAGTCCCCCCATCATCACACGATGGTTCTGTCATTAAGCCTCCTGGCTGCGGTCTACTGCCCCGACGCCTCTGCTTTGTTAATTGCGGTCTCTTCATCCTCAATAATGCCGAATTCCATTAACAGATCCTCCAGCTCTTCCATGGTAATGGGAGTGGGAACCGTTAGCTTATCGTTATTCAAAATTTTACCTGCCAGTTCTTCATACTCCGCAGCCTGCTCATGGCCAGGGTTGTATTGGGTAACGGTCATACGTCGCAGCTCAGCGTGCTGCACAACATTGTCACGCGGCAAAAAGTGGATCATCTGCGTGTTCAGTCTTCTCGCAAGCTCTGTAATCAATTCCGCTTCCCTGTCCGTATTCCGGCTGTTGCAGATTAAGCCGCCCAAACGCACCCCGCCGCTGTTGGCGTACTTCAATATCCCACGCGCAATATTGTTGGCAGCGTACATAGCCATCATCTCGCCTGAGCATACAATGTAGATTTCCTGAGCCTTCTTCTCCCGGATCGGCATGGCGAAGCCCCCGCACACGACGTCGCCCAGTACATCGTAGGACACGAAATCCAGCCCTTCGTAGGCCCCCTCTTCCTCCAGAAAATTAATGGCCGTGATGATGCCGCGCCCTGCACAGCCGACACCGGGCTCTGGCCCGCCGCATTCCACATTCAGAATGTCACCGAAGCCCTTCTGGACAACATCCTCCAGCTCCAAATCCTCCACCGTGCCCCTTTCAGCCGCCAGATGCAGTACTGTCTGTTGGGCCTTCGTATTCAGAATAAGACGGGTGGAGTCTGCCTTGGGATCACAGCCTACGATCATAATTTTTTGTTTGAATTTAGTCGCGAGCTGAGCCAGTGTATTCTGCGAGGTTGTCGATTTGCCGATACCGCCCTTACCGTAAAACGCGATTTGTCTCATATCTTCTCAGCCTCCAAAATGTTCAATGGGTGAATCCGAATGAATGCCCTTAGCTTTCTTGTTACGCTTACTTCCCTTATTGCTCTGCACAGGATACATATAACGCAGAAATTTTACATATTCCAGAACGGATTCCTCAATATCCCCGCCGCATACAATAGGCAGCACGCCAGCTTCCTGCAGTGCCTCTTTGGGGGCTTCGCCTATGCCGGACGACAGCAGCAATGCACAGTCATGCACCATGGAGAGGATCTCCTTTATCGTCTCGACCTTGTCCCCATTGCAATCGGCTTTCCCGTGACAGTAGGATTGCACCTTGCGGATGCCTACGAAATTTACAATGGTCCCGTCGCTTTCATAGATCATGAACTCCTTGGCACGGCCGAAATGCTGATTCACCTTCCCTCCGCCACGGCTGGCCACGGCGATCAGGACCGGCTTTGAGGCATATCTTGCTTCAGGCTGATCTCCCGATAACGGACAGCTGCAGCCAGCCCCGGTTGACGATTGTTTGCGGTCCGATTGTCCCTCCTTGCGTTCCATTCTCACGCTCACCTTCTCATCCAGTTCTTTCTGGAATTGTGCCCTTGCCCCTTCATCCATGGGAGGAGCAGCCGCTATGTTCTCCCATGTAAAATCCTGATTGCGATCTTCGCCCAGCAGTCCGATCGCATCCGCCCTGCACTGACGACAATGGCGCATAATGACGGCTCCCGCGTCAGCACATTGCTCCTGCAGCTGACGGACCAGACGGGGACGGGGTGCCCGCATCCCTTCCTGCTCATACCGACTGCCGGGAGCGATGATGAGCGGCATAATGTTGTGAAGCACCGCGCCGTGCTCCTTGACCACTCTGGCTACCTCCGGCAGATGGGCATCATTGACTTCGGGAATCAGCACCGAGTTCACCTTGCACAATACGCCTCTGGAAGCCAGCATCTTCAAGCCTGCCAGCTGGCGGTCAATTAACAGCCGTGCGGCCTCCTCTCCTGCATAGCGTTTTCCTTCGTCGTAGACCCATCCATAAATGCGGCTCCCCACCACTGGATCTACAGCATTGATCGTGATTGTGACATGCGAAATGCCCAACTCTACAATCCTGTCGACATGCCTGATCAAAGTAAGACCATTCGTACTGAGACAGAATATGACATCCTTAACTGTCTCACGGACCCGGCGAAAGGTATCAAAGGTTGCGTCCGCATTGGCCAGCGGATCTCCAGGTCCCGCAATGCCGACAACGGACAGCTGCATGAGCTGTGCCGCTACGCCATAGGTCTTGCGCGCCGCCTGTTCCGGCGTGAGCAGTTCACTGACAACGCCGGGACGGCTTTCATTGACGCAATCGAATTTGCGGTTGCAATAATGGCACTGAATATTGCATGCCGGGGCTACCGGAAGATGAATGCGCGCAAAATAGCGATGTGCCTCTTCGTTATAACAGGGATGTCGTCTGAGGGTTTCTAATGCTAAGGGGGTCTCCGAGAGATCAGCTAAAGAGTCCATTCATTCCCTCCTCTCCACGTTATATTCCCTTACACAAAACTCTTGTTTTGTCTGGAATATAATTACATCTTAGAGACATAGACAAATCCAGTCAATTCGCTTCTCCATGAAATCTCTGACATTTGTCCTCATTTCACATATGTGTCAATTTTTGCGTTAGGTAAAATGTCACACTCATAACATGTGTGCGGTTACATTTCATATTCTCAATAACACCAAGACATAAAAAAGAGAGCCCGTACATACGGCTCTCCTTTTGAAATAAGAAATTCAAATTTGCTCGACCCTTACATGTTGATAAAATGCCTGCCCTCCAAATACATTCACACCAACATGCCCCTCAGTAAATGCAGCATCTTCCAGGTCGATGACCTGCTCACCGTCTACGTCAATGCGAATGCGCAGGCCCTCCGCCACAATTCTAATATGATGAAACATTTCCGGTAGAACGAATCTTGGAACCTTGGCAAGCACCTGCTGCTCCTCGAATTGGCCATCTTTTTTATAGAACAGACGGATGGATTTCATATTGGGGTCCAAATTCAGGTAATAGCCACTTGATCCGTCAGCATTGGCGCGGAAGAGCATAGAGCCGGCACTTCCATTTCCATGCAGCTTCACATCTGCCTCATACGTGAAATCTTTCGCTTCCTCACTAGCCATGTAATTCGCATCCATGATATGGCTTCCGCGTATCCCATCCGCTGTCACGATCCACCGCGATGCGGGAACATCCGGCTTCCAACCTGTAAGGTTGGTATGAAACACCCCACCGTGCACCTTAACGAAGGTATTGCCGCGTACCTTATCCTCCGAATCGGAAGCCGTAACAATAGCTTCTCCCGGGGCAACCGCCTCCATTAGTGCACTCCCCTCCTCGGACGCGGTGATCTTTACAATTCCAGGATTACTGGAGGCCCAAATCAGCAAGTTTCCTTTTTCTCCAGACTTATCTTCCGTACTCGCGTACAGACGCTTGGACTGCTCCCTCGCAAGCTCCACATAAGTGTGATCCATGATCACCCTGGAAGACGAAGCATCTGATAGCCTCCAGCTGTTCCGTAAGGCATAAACATGAAGAGAAACAACTTTGACCTCACCACCCTGGGTGTAAAATCCCATTCCTCTTCGCGCCGAATCAGGCAAAATAATCTCCGAAAATACGACTTCTCCATGATTACAAAACACCTCAACCGAGGATTCGTCCACAAATATACGCATTGTGATTCGATTTCCGACGGGTGCAAGTGATGCTTCATGAAGCGTTGAAAACAGAGTAGAGAAATCGGTAAGTCCTGAATCAGCACGGTTTACAAACATTTGTTGTACATCTGTTTTATAGCCGACCACTGTTCTTTGATCTCCGCCGCTCCGCAGGTGGAACCCCAATTCCATAGCGGCTCCAACATAAGGCAGTTCGAACTCCGCTTCAATCTCACAGGGACCTGCGTTTAAACCCTCCAGTATATTCGAAGAAGATTCCGTGACACTATGATTCTCTATTGAAAATAAAGTGGAACGCAGCGAAGTTAGCTCAGACACGGGATGCTGTACGAGACGAATACCTTCGCAGGTTGTTTTTAGCGATAACTCTCTCGGGATGCTAAACTGCCCCTTCCAAGGAGAAGTCGGAAAGCTGAACGGATAGTCCCAATTCGCCATCCATGCCAGCATGATACGCCGCCCATTGGGTACATTCGAGAAGGACATAGAGGCATAGAATTCTTTGCCCCAATCGGTTCTCAACACCTTCCCCGAAGGAAGATCATTTTGAAATTTGCCATCCAACGTCAGTTCACCGATAAAATATTCCGCATCCGAGCCTTGAGTGTTTGGGCTGGCTCCAGTGCTGATCATCAGCACCCATTTTGAGGTACTTCCATCGTCTACCGGAAGCCGGAATAGATCTGGGCACTCCCATACCCCGCCACGTATATAATCACCATAGCCAAAGTTATCCGTCCAGCTCCAATCTAATAGGTTGGCGGAGGTAAAAAAACGGATATGATCCCCTCCCGACACGACCATAACCCAGCGCTGATGGGCTTCATCCCACACCACTTTAGGATCACGAAAGTCCCAATTGCCGGGATCGCTTTCACTTTGGCCCGGGTTCTCTATTACAATTGGGTGGTCTTTCGGGTATTGCCATGTGCGCCCCCGGTCTGTGCTGTAAGCAAGGCCGATTCTCTGGTTTCCCTTGAACTGATCGGGATTGAAGGAAGTGTAATAAGCAATCAGCCCTTTCCCGCCATAGTCGCCGAACAAGCCGGAAGTATTGGTTAGATCAACTACAGCCGAGCCGGACCAGATATGACCGAGATCATTCCACTTCAATGCAAACGGAAGCCTTTTCCAATCCAGCAAATCCGGACTGACTGCATGTGCCCATTGTCCACCATCCTGATGGAACAGGTGATACTCTCCTTCGAAATAAACCAATCCGTTCGGATCGCTTGCCGAACCTCTGGCAGGGGAATAATGATACTGCGGACGATATTTTTCTGTATAGTAATTTGAGACAGAGGTAAGGTAGAGATCCTGAAAATAAGCGGTTCCCCCAGTCCCTTTCAAGCCTATAAAGCCGTTGGTATAGCTGCTATCCATGATATCAATTGCCGCAGGAGTGTACCCATCTACAAACACGCGAATCCGCTCTTTATATGCGTTGATCTCCAAACTGTGTTTGCCGCCCGTTGTATTCGGATACGTCTGCGCTGAACTTGTAACCAACGTTCCGTCCGCCTTCATTAATTGTATGCGAACCTGATTCCCTTCGTCTTGTACAGAAGCAACATACCCCTCTGTCCCCTCCTGATTCCCTCTGAAAAATAGTCCTGCTTTCATCCCCGGTTCAGTGGGATTCAGCATCACACTACCTTCCAGCACCAGGTCAGCAGCTGCGGAGCCGTATATTTTCAACGCATCTTCTGCATTTATTCCCTCAGCCCTTTGCCCCCGCAGGTCAGGATGCCATTTTCCACGGATCAGGAGCGGTTCGCCTGCATTCGTATCCATATCACTGACCTGAATGTTCTGAAATAATGCCGACCCATTCCAGACATTCAGCCCCAAATATCCTGATGAATAAGTCGTATCGACCACATCTATAATCGGGCTGTATCCTTCATTCCAGTACACTTTAAAATGGAAGCCTTCTACGCTCACCTTGAGATGATAAATATCTCCTTTTTCTAATTCTACCTGACGTTCCTCTTTCAGCCTTCCGATATCCCCAGCAGCATCCCGTAGCCGCAACAATCCGGCAGACGGCACGATTTGGAGCATATAGCAAAACCTCACGTCCTCACTGGAACGGAATACTAGCGTGGCATCCGCCTGTGTATCTGTGACCATCACATCCGCTTCAAAACTAAAATCCTCCGACATTGTCCCAGACATAGCCATCACATTTTCCTGCGGCTCCGATCTTAGCAAAAGTCCCTGGATATTATCCTCCATATGCCCCTGTCCTTTAATCTGCCAATCGGTCAGGTTCGTTCGCATGTTTGTGAGCTCCACCCTCATCGCCAGCCTCCTACCTTCCAGTACGGATTAACACTGCGCTTCCATTACATAACAACAGGGAAATCACTGTATAGGTCATCATATTGAATCATTTGCTTGCGTTTCTGTCATAGCCCGCCTGTTTGATTTGCGACCATTCCTGTAGCCCCGGACTGTTCAGCTCCTGCAAATATTTCGTCCGCCTGCCCGTTGCCGTTGGGATCTTTTGTTTTAAAGGCAATCAAGACCTGCTTCAGCTCTTTGGTCGTTGTCGGCATGGACAAGCCCAGCTTGTTCAGCCACTCCACATTAATCCACGGCAAATCATCCATGGACTGGATCGCTTCTTTCCCTGTCCCCAATTCTTCAATCGGAAACGCCTTTGAAAAAGGTTCGTGCCAAAATCAGATCCCACACATTGATCGCACCAGGAAGAAGAATGGCCCATACGGTATCCAGCATCCCTAAATTTTTGACCAGCAGGTAGGTAGGAATAATTTCCGAGGTAGGCAAATTCATGGATGTCTGCATGAGATATGCTTTCTCAAACCCAATCGACATGATCCCTCCTCTTGCGAGAATAAAAACAATTGCCATATTCAAGCGTCTACACAATAAATTTGAAAAGGCTTACATTTTTCATCTTCAATTTACCACATCGAAATGTCATTCTTCAATAACTTTTTGTAAAATAATTTATTTACATTTGAAGAAAATATTATTGTTAATCTATACTTTTGTAACAAAAAAATGAAAATAATCATACCTATAACCCAAATTTGAAAGTTACCCATTAACAATGACCGCTCCCCTTCCACCTATACATATTCCCAAATGTAAAAATAATTGAACCATTTGTAACGCGAACGTTGCTATTTTATGCGAACTATTATACATTTAGGATACATTTTTTAGGTCTATACGGAGAATCGGAAAGGGCAACCGTACCTCACCGACAATCATATATAAGCGAAGGTGGAACCTGTCCATGAGGAAAGAAAAAGTCACTATTCAAGATATCGCCGATGCTTTGGGGATTTCCCGAAATACCGCCTCCAAAGCAATTAATGGAAGTGACAGCATCCCGGTTGAGACCCGGAACAAGGTCATAAAAAAAGCGATAGAACTCAAATATAAGCAATTTGCCTATGTGGAAACGGAGAGCATCATCCCGAAAAATCAAGGTAACATTGCCCTGTTTACATGCAATCTGCCGAACAGTTCACATTTTGGCTCCTTTCTCATTAGTGGTCTGGAGAAGAGAATAAGCGCGGAAGGGTATAATCTGTCGATTCATATTGTGCGGGACAATGAAATCCATGCAGGAACACTTCCTAATAATTTTGAAGCCTCCAAAGTCGATGGAATCATATGTATTGAAATGTTTGATCCACAGTATAGTGAGCTTGTTACGGGGTTGGGATTGCCCACGATCTTTATTGATTGCTCTGTAGACGTTTTTTACCCTGATTTGAAAGCGGATTTATTGTTGATGGAAAATGAACATAGCGTTTATTCTGTCACCAAAAGCTTGATTCAAGCTGGGTTTACGCGAATCGGTTTTGTGGGGGATTATCAGCATTGCAAAAGCTTCAACGAGCGGTGGGTTGGATATAACCGAGCTTTAATCGAAGCCGGTCTACATGTGGATTTATCCTGCTGTATCATTGATCAGGACCGAAATTTTTTCTCCGAGTCGGATTGGATGGATAAACAATTGCAGCATATGAACGTGCTGCCGTCTGCGTTTGTGTGTGCCAATGATTTTATTGCGGTCAGTGTCATGAAAGCGCTCAAAAATAAAAACATGAGAATTCCGGAGGATATTGCTGTGTTTGGATTTGATAATGCTCCTGAATCCCGGATTGTAGAGCCTCATCTATCTACCATCCATATTTACAACAACGAGATGGGCATTACGGCGGCTGAGATGCTGCTGGCGCGGGTCAAGGATCCTTCACGACCTTATCAAATCACACATATCAAAACAGAGCCGATATTTAGAGAGTCCACTCCGACATTGCGATAGATGGTGAGAGTAAAAAAGGTGTTCTGACGACGCTCCGCGAACGGAACGTTGCTCCAATCGCTGTTGTCTCCGGATTTTATTTAATGGGCTTAGTGGTAAAAATCCGGAGACAAAGGCGACCGCTGCCGCTTTTCCGCAATCGTTCCGTCCTCTCCGCTGGTTTCAGCAGATTTGCTATTTTTGAGATGTTCTAAAACCAGAAATGTCGACCTTGGATAGAGCCGTCTATATTCTCAAGAAATTAAGAACGCAAAATGGCAAGCCTCTAAGTAATTCAAAGGCTTGCCATTTTTCAAATCCATTAACCAATTGATGCGGAGGTAGAATCTTAATCTTCAACTAGCATTTATATGTCCTGGGCTAATTCCACCGACCCTGCTTTTAGTTCTTATGCATCCGCCCCATCGACTTTTGTTCCATCAACCTCCGTTTTATCGATTGCCTTGTCATCGACCTCCGATGCCTCCATCTCATCCGTTTCGTCGCTGCTCTCTTCCTCCATCAAGGCTTTTGGCGTGTAAAGCTTGGGAATTGGCACGTTCGCCCATTCCATATCGGATGCGAAGTAAAAGCTGGTATAGGACGGCTGGTTATAGCCGGTATTTTGGCGGGCCACATCCGCCCGGTACTGCGGATCATGCATCAACGTATACAATTTATGCGTTGTAGGCTCGGTGCTCAAATAGATACGGATCGCCGAGCTATCCGCTGTACGGACAAGCAGTTCCTCGCGCCAATCTCCGAAAATGTCGGCTACCAGCGGTGGCGTTCCTTTTGTATAGTTATTCGTCTTCGTTCCTGTTGCAGTGAGCAATGTACCCCGTTTCCAGTCCTCAATGGTTGGAGTTACGTCAATTGCCCCGTTTACGATTTGAGTAGTCATGTTCGCCGCCCATTTGATACTCATATTGGTGCCTGGCATCTTCGTATCAAGCTGCTTGCCCGCCGCAGTCCACAAGCCGATGGCCCAGGTTTCCAGCCCTCGCTGATCCGGGTCTATGTCACCGACCATTCCGCGGCCTGTATCCTTGCCGGAATATCCACCGTAGATGACTTTGCCCGTTTTGGCATCCCGCAGGGAATAGCCATAAGGAGCATAGGTGCCGCCCTCATGCACCATAAAGATTTCTTTCCCTGGCCGATCAGGGTCAATATCTGTCACATGCAGCGCATCGCCGTGTCCCAGTCTGGCGGTCTGGCCCGGAATCGCGCTTTCAGGGGGCATGACATCATACGAGCTGTACAGCAGGCTGCCGTCATGGTCGATGGTAGCAGAGCCGTATACGATCTCGTCCTTGCCGTCACCATCTACATCCACCATACTTAGTGAGTGCGCTCCCTGTGTAGTCAAGGTGCCAAATTTCGGGTCCGTTCCGTCCCGTCCGTGCGGACTGTCGTTAAACGGATTGGTCATCGGTGCCCAGCCACTGTCTACCATCCAATGCTTTTGGAGATGACGGCCGTCCCATGTATAGGTGACCAACGTGGAACGAGTATAATAGCCGCGTGCAAGCACAGCATAGGGCTTGCGGCCATCCAGATAAGCCACCCCGGCCAGAAAACGATCCACCCGGTTGGCGGGTTCAATCCGGGCCATGGCGTAATCGCCCCACATGAGGCCATCGTCATGACGCTCCGGCTCATAGCGGACAGTGTCCAGCTCGGCTCCCGTTTTCCCTTTGAAAATGGTCAAATATTCCGGTCCATCTACAATGAAGCCTTCGAACTCTCTCAGCTTGTTTTTGTCGCTCCGCGAAGGTGCGTATACATCCATAAAATAGTCCGTCAGGCTTTCCGCATCCTTTCGGGATAACGGATAACTGTACTTTGGAGCAATGCCAAAGCACTCCTCTAGCGTAGCAGGCCACTGCCCTTTGACCACTTCCTCATGCTTCGTCCAGTTCATGAACATGTTCACTACATGCTCATAATAATCCGTGCGGCTCAAACGATAATCATCCTGATGTGTAATTCCAGCTTTGCGATCCTCGCGGGGCAGGGTAATATATTTCTCTTTTTTCGGCTTGCCCTTCTTGTCAAAAGTAATCGTTTTGGTGCCTGGAGCCGTCTTGAACATCAGCTCGGCTTTGCCGTCGCCGTCAAAATCGTACACCATCATCTGTGTATAATGCGCCCCTGATCGAATATTCACACCGAGGTCAATCCGATACAGCAGCTTGCCCTCGAACGTATACGCATCGACATACGTATTTCCGGTGTAGCCTTTCTGAGATACATCTTTGGAATTCGACGGGTCCCATTTTAGAAAAAATTCATATTGTCCGTCTCCATCTACATCCCCCACACTCATATCGTTGGCTGAGTAGGTATAGGCTTCACCTGCGGGTGTTGTGCCATCGGCGGGCTTTTGAAGAGGAAGCTCATAGTAACCCTGCTGCCATGGCTTCACTTTGGCACTGCGATCCTTTTCCCGCCCGTTAACGACCGATACCACCCTGTACACCGCATTTCCGGTGCCTTCCTTATCGACATAGTTGGTGCTGTCGGTCACCGTCGCGATCTTCTTGCCGTCACGATATACATTAAAGTTCGCTCCCGTCAGCCCTGTTGGGCCATGGCCACTCACTTCCTGAGCCAACAACCGCCAGCTTAAAAATACTCCCTCCTGGGTCACCGCAGCCACCAATCCCCGATCCAGCTTTTCCAACTGGATGCTGCCGCTGCGGTTCTGATCAGCAGCGATTGCTGATTCTGCCTGTAGCGTCGTCGGTGCGGACAAGTCTTCCGCAGCCACTCCTTCAGCCGTCCCCGTCATCACCAGCATCACTGCCAACGCGGCGGTCAAGCTTCTTTTTCGCCATACACCTTTCCTTTGAGCCATTCAAGTCGTCCTCCTCAATTGTGTTGTGATGACAAGCAAATACCCAAAATGATTGCGCTTACATAATTTAAATTCCTTTTTATTATAGTTTTGCTGTTATCCCAAAAGCGTTTAAATATCCGGGGATTTCTCTACACAAATCCGTGTTGTTGCCAATTAATTGAAATAGCCCCACACCAAGCCTGTGCAAACATGGCAAGATGAGGGCTGAATGAGGATTTTGCAAAATCCAATAAGCGATTTTTCAATGAACCCTATATAAAACTAAACAACCGTTCCCCGGCTGAATACCAGGAAACGGTTGCTGCATGGCTAATGTGGCCACTTGCGCCCTCTCTGACTGTGCCGGATAATCAGGAAATATGCGTGCCAGCTGTTCCCCTGAGAGCCGAAACGGCATCTTCGATTGAGCATATAATCGTGTGTTTTCCTTGTTCTGCAAATGATATAGCCGCCTCTATCTTCGGTCCCATACTGCCTGTGGAGAAATGTCCCTCCTGAACGTACTGTTTGGCTTCCTCCATACTGATATGGCCTAGCGCCTGCTGCTCCGGCTTTCCGTAATGAATGAATACGTTTTGCACGTCTGTCACCATCATGAAGATATCGGCGTTTGCTTCCTCGGCCAATTTGCGGCCACTGCGATCCTTATCAATTACCGCTTCGATGCCCTTAATCGTGCCGTCCGCTTGCCGGATAACCGGAATCCCTCCGCCTCCGGAAGCAATGACAATCGCTCCGCTCTCGACAAGCCTCATAATGGTCTCTGCCTCCAAAATAGACTGCGGCTGCGGCGAAGGAACGACGCGACGCCATCCCCGGCCCGCATCTTCACTCATGTTCCAGCCTTTCTCCTGAATCATTTGCTGGGCTTTCTCTTCGCTGTAAAAGGTGCCGATTGGCTTGGTCGGATGCAGAAAGGCTTCATCTTCCTCGGATACCTGCGTTTGTGTCAGGACACTGACGACCTGCTGCGTCAGCCCCCGCTTCCGCAGTTCATTCTTTAAGGATTGATCGAGCATGTAACCGATTAATCCTTGAGACTCCGCACTGCATACGTCTAACGGAAAAGGAGAGACAACCTCTTTTGCTTCTTCATTTTGCTGCAAAATCAATCCCACCTGCGGACCATTGCCATGTGTAATGACGACTTTATAGCCCGCTTCCACGATATCAGCAATCTTTTCACTGCTGCTGCGTACATTTTCTAGCTGGTTCTCATAGGTTGCTTCTTGGTGAGGCCGCAAAATGGCGTTGCCCCCCAATGCAATCACAACTCGTTCTGACATGTTCATACCTCCTTAGGCCCATGATGGCATTGGCGATCCCGAATACCGTATCAATCCCGGAGCTGTGTCCGGTTTGCAGCAATAGCACAAGCCTGGTTTGAAAATAAGCTGCATCCTTCATAACCATCGCGTTCAGCACCCGGGTTACCTTGTCGCTGAATCGGCCGTGTAGCGCATGGAGCAAATAAGTTTTGCTCACATCTGTCGTAATGGCTTCTGTTTCCAAAATATGACACAAGACGGTCAAAAACGCTGGATGAAAAGCGCCGGTCAACCTATGAACGGCCAACAATCCGACAAGGAAATCATCTCCCGACGGCGTTAGTCCTGGCCCACGCCCCAGAAAATACCGCAAAGGCGTCTCAATGGCTCGAACCTCACCGGATAACAAAGCATCAAGCAATTGTTCCGCATGCCGTATCGTAGTGTACTGCGGATCATCCGGTCTATAATCTTTCGCAAGAAAGCGGTCCCATTTCACGTCGAGTCCCGTCGGCACCCCCCAAGTGAGGCATGTTTTCATTAATGTATCAACATGAAATAAATCAAGAAAACTACAGTAACGACTGGCACGGATTTCATAATGGAACGGTGTGGCTTGCGAAAGATCAAGCGTCACCGGGTATTTGGGATGATAGAATTGAAGCATGTCCGGCGTCCTGACAACAACCTCGTCATTGCACTTGACATAAAAACGCAGCCTTCTGACACTTTCTTGTCCCATATGAATGCCGAATGGAACTCTGCCGTTTTTCGTTGTCCCGACAAAAATCAATGCGTCTTCCATAGCCAGGTTGATTCCGTTCTCGAAAATGCTGTGGACACGGCCAATCGGCCTCCGGGAGAGGAATGCCGCAAGCTGGGCGTGAATCTCCTCTCCCATGAGACAAGATGTATAAAGCGATGCTTTACAGAAGCCCGAGCTTTGACGCATAAGCTTCAAGCGCCTTCTCAAAGCATTCGACAGGCGGACGAACTGTACCGGCACCGATCTGCCCCACACCCGGCTCCTTGTGGGCAATTCCGGTATTAATGACTGGCGTAATTCCTGTTTCCACTACCTTCCTGGCATCAATACCGAGACAAATTCCGCGGAAGTTCCAGGTCGGAACAGTAAAATTCGGGTTCTGGTCGATCGAGATTTCGACCATTTCATTACTCGTTGCCAAGGCATCTTGAAATCCTCCAGCCCCGACGAACCGAGTAACGCCTGGAGCTGCAATCATCGCCATCCCCCCAACGCCAAACGTTTCCGTAATCGCGCTGTCGCCAATGTCCGGGTTGGCATCCGCTTGCGAAAAGCCGGTGAAGAACAGCCCCTGCGGCGTATTTACGGGTGCGGTAAACCATTCGTCTCCCATGCCGCTGATGCGGATGCCAAAGTCCTGTCCATTCCGGCACATGGCGGTTACAACTGTGCCTGCTTTGACGGTGCGGGCCCCATCCATTACAGCCTTGGACGCTGCCATCATGATATTCAGGAAAAATTGATCGGTATCCGCCAAAAATTTGATAACGCTTTGCATCTCCTGCTTGTCCATATCAAGATTGACGATATAAGGGCTTATTTCTTTCAAAAAAACAAGCGAAGCGGCAATGTTGCGTTGATGGAATTCATCTCCCATCGTAATGGCTTTCGCGATCATGACATTCAGGTTAAGACCTTCCTTCGTCGCCTTAAGCGCCCGGGAAAGCGTCGGGCCAAGCACGTCTTTCATCCATGTCAAGCGGGTAATGACTTCTTCTGAATAAGCGCCGAAGCGAAGCACCTTGCCGATGCCTTCATTCATGATGCAGTAAGCCTCATTGCCTTCGGAACGGTTATTGACTACGAATACCGGCATATTACCGGATGTGATTCCTCCCATTGGTCCGACTGCCTTGACATGGTGGCACGGGATGAAATGGATATCGCCCCGTTCAAGCATGCTGCGGGCCTCCATTTCATCCTTCGCCCAGCCCTCGAATAAAGCAGCACCTACGCACGAGCCTTGCATGGGGCCTGTCATGTCCTTGTACGCTATCGGCGGGCCCGCATGCAGCAGCGTCTTGCCTTCCAACTCCGGAATGACGGTATGTGCTGGTACTACATCGACGAGAAACGGGGCTCCGCCAACAATCTTGTCAATAACCACCCGATTGGCTTCATCAATAGTCTGATATTTCATATGAGCTTCCCTCCTGGCCGTTCATCTGCAACGTTGATTGTTCAACATAGTCGCAGTTCATAGGCAGTTGATTTATCGTTAACTCGTAAACTGGTAATCTTTTAATTGGTCTAATATTTGCTGCATCTTCATGCTGCCGCCCGCAACCGGTCTCCAATCGTACTGGATCGCGGAAGCACCGCTTGCAGTAATGGATTCTGTAAACTTTCGCAACCCCACATTAATGACAGACGGCTTCCCGGCAAGCAACGCTTCGATTGCGGCAGAAGTGGAGAACGCCTGGGGAGCGAACGTTGTTGCAGGACGGTGTGCCTTTGGCACGTCTTCGAGGACGAGCTGCATCATGGCCAGCACCGTGCGCACCGCCTGATTGTTGCTCTCTTTGACTAACACGCCCGCCTGTTCGAGCTTGCGCATCTGCTCTGCATAAGACTGCGGATCTTGATGGGTGCCGCACAGAGCAGCTACAAAATAGAGGTTGCGCCCTTCAGTCTTCGCCTTGGCTGCGGCCTTTTCAATAGCCGGTGCCAGCACGCCCGCCACGTCGTCATGACCGCCGTACCCCAGCACGACGTCGAATAAAATGACCGCAGTGGCAGGATCTTGCGCAGCCTTCTCAATATGCTGAATCCGGGTAGCCGGATCGATCATCGGATGCGGCTTGCCTTGCGTATACATATCGTCGCCTAAATCAACGATGGCATGACCGTTTGATCTGAGGACATAACCTGCTTCATGGATAAGTCCATCCTTCAGTTGAAGGGCATCCGCGATGAGCATAGCCGCTTCGGCAGCTAATGTGCCGCCTGCATACAAACCCTGAATCGAGATTTGTCCCGGATTCAATGCTGTCTTCGGCACATCGATCGGCAAGCTATATAACGGCTGCACGGCAGCGCCTTTTGCCAGATCAATCGCAATCATCGCCGCTTCCTCCAACGTATAAGCTTCATAGACATTCCCTTCATGTATGGACGGTTTCTCTCCCAGGAAGAGAGTGACCACCGGCTTCGGCAGCCCCTGTAGCTGGCTTACGACCTTCTCGCGCACCGCCTTGGCTGGCGGCTTGGAAACAACGACGATTACCTCAGTCTGGTCGTTATGCGCCAGTCCGCGGATACCGTCCAGCATCGTAATCGCCCCGACAGTCTCCGAGAGGTCACGTCCCCCGGTGCCAATCGCGTGACTGATGCCGCCGCCCATGCGGTCGATCAGCGTAGTCACCTCTTGGATGCCTGTGCCCGATGCGCCGACGATACCGATATTGCCCGCTTTCACTCGATTCGCGAAGGCGAGCGGAACACCTGAAATAATACCTGTACCGCAATCAGGACCCATCACGAGCAGTCCTTTGTCATGTGCCTTCTGTTTCAGGCTCAATTCTTCTGCTACCGGTACATTGTCACTAAAAATAAAGGCATGCAGTCCGTAATCAAGCGCTTTGTCGGCTTCTGCCGCCGCGTATTGACCTGGAACCGAAATAATGGCCAAGTTGGCATTCGGGTTCTCCTTCAATGCGCGCTCCCATGAGCGTACGCTCTCAGTTGAGGACTGGCTGCTGCTGACAGATTGATCGCTTAAGAAGCTGTCAACCGCCACGAGAATATCATCCAGTCCGGTGTGCGCCTCGGTATCGATGACAATGCACATGTCGTTGGCCCCGGCCATCTCCAGCTCATCCGTATACAACCCGGAATTGCGCATAATGTCTTTGTTAGCCGGCGTCCCCATCATGATCGACGCTTGCACCACACCTTCAAGCGCAGAAATATAATTGGTCAGGAGCATCAAATTGACCGAATCTTGATACGAATTTTTTTTAATGATCGTATGCAGCATTCCTGGTTCACCTCACTTGTCTGTTTTGATTCATTGACATTTCTTATCATGCAGGTATTACGTTGCAAATGGATCTTTATGATCATAAGTGTTGTTATGAACGACATCGGATACGAGATAGTTATATACCTCATCTACAATCTCAATGCCGATAGCTTCGTTCTCCTGCTCGATCAGGTCATAATTCTGTCCTGGATAGAGAACCCGCTCAAAGCCAGGCGCCGGATTAATGCCGTTCAAATCACTCATCGTCTTCGAAATGTTGCGCCGGAACGTTTCCAAATCGGTAAAAAAGGATGGGTTAATCACAATATGAAGCTGGCCCAGATTACGGCCTTCAGTCAGGTCGTGGTACATGGAGCTGACCTGATTACCGAACGGTAAACCAAGAAGGATGCCGGACAGCACATCGACCATCATCATCAATCCGTACCCTTTTGGTCCTGCAATCGGAAGCAGTGCGTGCACTTTAAACGGGTCATCCGTCCTTACGCCCCGTTCATCCACCGCCCACGTATCCGGAATCGGCTCGTGCTTTGATCGGGCATGCAAAATCTTTCCCCATGCCTGGACGGTAGTCGCCATGTCGAAGGTAATGAGCTCGCTGCCTTCTCCTGGCGCGGCGAAGGCAATCGGATTCGTGCCGTAATAAGGCTCAGCCCCGCCGAAAGGCACAACCATCGGATCGGATTGGCAGACTGAAATGCCAATTAGTCCTTCCCGTGCCGCTTGCTGCACATAGTAAGACAGGGCGCCGCTGTGCCCGATACGTCTTACCCCGACTACGGCGACACCATTTTCCTTGGCGATATTCACCGCCTCCCGCATCGCCTGCTTGGCCGCCACATGCCCGGCCCCGTTATCCCCGTCGAAGACGGCGGAGCATGGTCCTTTTTTCTCGAACACAAAGCGGGGATTCACGTTCGTTCCGCCTTTCGCAATGCGCTCCGCATAATATTCGACACGCATGGCCCCATGCGAGTGAAGACCGCGGACATCGGCATGAACGAGCACGTCCGCCACCACATCCGCATGGTCGACAGACAATCCGGCACGGGACAATTTGGTTCGGATAAGCTCATGCAGTTCTCGTTTGGTTACTCTCATGTCTATCCCCTCTTTGCACGTATTCCGCCTTCTGCTGCCGATTCGGACAGCAACAAAAGGCGGTCAATTCCTGTCACTTATAGGGACGCATCCCGGTTGCAATCTTTGGAATACAAGTAGGCGAATGGCTCTCTGCCTACAGCGTAGGTCGCTTGCGGCACATAAGGTCCCATATACAGGTAGTCCCCTTTTTTAATCGGAATCCATTCATTGTCCAGGTTATAGACGCCTTCACCGGACAGCATAATCGCCCCATGCTCCTGATAATGCGTCTCTACGAATGGATGACAGCCGCCGGGCTCAAACGACAGAATATGAAAATTCATATCGAATGCAAGATCGGTTGGAAGCAAGTCCTTCAGCTTTACATTCGTCATGCCGTCGTAATCGATCTGCTCAATATCGTGCACGTTCCCTGAAACAACCCATGGAGAAGAGTCATTTCCTTCAAGCGGCGTATATTTCTGCTTGTACAAAAACAACCGGGTATCTTCAGCCTGCTCGTTCTTCAAGTACAGCTTCACGCCCGGCGGACAATACAAGTACCCGCCTTCCTGCAGCAAGTATGATTCTTCATCCGCAGAAGCTTTCACCCGTCCTTCCATACAGTACACGAAGGTTTCCACGCCAGCTTCGCCGAAGCCTTGCACGTTCTTGCCTCCCTCGTGCATCGTTATCACATAATCGACGAATTTGGCGCCAAGACGCGGGGAAGCCAGTATCGTCAAATCGCATTGTTCAAAGCCAGGCACAATATTTTTAACCAAACCCTCCGGCGGAATTAAGGCGAAGTTGCCACGCTTGATAATGGAACGGCTCGATAACAAATCTTTTGGATAACCCATGTTACACACTCTCCTTTTTTTATGGACCCGGTTCCAAGACGAATTTTACAATTTCAGTGTTGAAAACCGAGAAACTTCAAGATATCTGAGGCTTCTTCTTCACATTGGTCAGCAGCATTACCGCCGCCCCGATGACAATGATGATCGTCGCCAGATAGAAGCCCAATACCTTGCTGCCCGTCGCATCAGATATGACACCGGTGACGAAGGGAGCAACAACAGATGAAATCATGCCGAAGAAGTTGAAGAAACCAAACGTTGCCCCTACCCCTTGCTTTGGCGCAATATCCGCCACATACGAGATTAAGAGAGGCTCGACGGCAAGCTTGCCAAGAAAGCCATACAGGATAAGGCAGACGATAAGCAAGGTGCTCGTATTTACCGAAACAGTCAAATATAACATTGCCGCAGCCAGCAGTTCCAAAATGATAATGAACGTAATCTTCTTGTGCATGAACTTGTCGGACAGCCGGCTGAATAGCAGGGCTCCGGGTATGGCGCTGAAGGCAACCAAAGCAGCTGCAAAGCCGATGGCTGACCCTTGAAAGCCCCGTTCATCCTGCAAATAAGATGGAAGCCAGGTCACGATCATGTAATATCCGTAGCAGGTCGCAAAATAAAGCACATAGGAGGCAATCATCTTCGGATTGGCTAACAGCCGCTTCAATGTTGCCTTATCTTGAGCCCCCTCTTCCGTGTCCTTCGCAGCCGTTTTTGACGGCGCTGTGGTCTTCTTGATGTTCTTGGCAAACACCAGCATTAAGCTGAAGGCCAGACCTGCCGTAATAAAGAGCAGCACCCGCCAATTCCAGCCGACATCCTTCACAAGGAAGCTCGAGCCAATAAGACCTATGGCCATGCCAATGGCGGAACCGCTGTTAATGATGGCCGTGGAAATGCCACGCTTCTCCTTCGGGATCGTCTCCGACGAGAGGGAATATGCCGGACCGTAATAAGTACCTTGTCCCAGTCCCGTGACGAAACTCGCTACCAATAGGAACATGAGCGAGGTGGAGAACCCAGCGAGCAGAGCCCCGACGGTGAACAGGATGAATCCCGGTATGATAATCGACTTCCGTCCGAACCTATCCGCCAGCATCCCCGACGGAATTTGCATCATCGTATAGGCAAAGAAAAATACACTGAAGATGAGGCCCATACTCGCATCTGATGTCACATTCAAATCTCGTTCAATTTCGGGAAGAATCGGATTCAGGATCGTACGATAAATCCAAATTACCGTCCATCCAAGACAAAGCATGACGATGACTTTTTTCCAATATTCCGACTTTCCCTGTTGACCTGCGTCCCTCACATTTCCCACTCTCCTCAGCGCAAATCGATTTGTGCCTGCCTGCTTGTCCTGTTTTTCACTGCAATCATGCTTGATATGCCAGTTCATACAGCGCATGAGTCAAGGCTTGAATCCCGTCTGCAAGATGTTCCGGGCGGGTATACTCTTCCGGATTGTGGCTGATTCCATTAAGGCTTGGAACGAACAGCATCGCCGTAGGTACAAACTTCGCCATAATCTGAGAATCATGACCTGCTCCGCTATGCATCAGCTTGAACGGAATGTTATGTTCCTTGCATTGCTGTTCCAATACGTCGAGAATCCGGCGATCCATCGGGACAGGGTCCTCATCCATCCACATGTCTATCTCCAATTCCACCCCGCTTGTGCTGGCGGTGAGTTGCATCAACTCTGTCACCTCGTCCGTGAACCGGATCAGCTCCGCTTTGTCCGTATGACGAATATCCAGGGTGAACAGCGCTTTGCCCGGCACGACATTCACCACGTTCGGCTTCACTTCGATCTTGCCGACCGTTGTCACCAGCGGATCGCCATGCGCTTGTGCCAGGTCCAGAATTTGTTTAATCATCCGGCTCGCTGCATGAACGGCATCTTTGCGGTATCCCATCGGCGTCGTGCCAGCATGATTCGCTTCTCCTGCGATCTCGACTGTAAAGCGCCGCTGCCCAACAATGCTGTGGACGACGCCGACTGACAGACCTTCGTGCTCCAAGACGCTGCCTTGCTCAATATGCAGCTCGACAAACGCTGTAATATCGGTGCGCGGCTCCACCGGCTCATCGCGAAAACGGAACCCCGCTTCCTCCATCGCTTTCGTAAACGGAAAGCCATTGAAATCCGCAATTTCCTGCACATCCTCCTTTTTTGCCACACCAGCAAGATTTTTACTGCCCCAGAAGGCATAAGGAAAGCGGCTGCCTTCTTCTTCTGCGAACGATACCACTTCCAAAGTACGCAGCGGTTGACCATACTTCTGCTTCAAAGCCCGCATCGCCAGCAAAGCGGCAATAATGCCATATTGCCCGTCATACTTCCCGCCATTGCGAACCGTGTCTACATGGGAACCGCTCATAATCGTTTGATCCGGGTATTGGCTGCCTTCCAACCGTCCGTACAAGTTGCCGATCTCATCGTAATAAGTACTGAACCCTTCCTCTTGCATGTACTGCTCCAGTGCTTTCTGTGCAGCCGTCCACTCCTTGGAATACAGCAGGCGCGAGACGCCTCCAGCCGGGTCATTGCCGAATTGGCTCAACCATTCGACAAGGCGAACGGTTTCCGTTTGGATCTTATCCATGATCTTATCTGTCCCTTCTTTAAAGATGTGCGCGTTTTCCAAGCGGGATAATTGGTATTTTGCTTATCCGTGGTGCAACCTTTTAAAGGTTGTTCAAACAGTCCACTTTTGATTGCGAAGCACGAAGTAGGAAGTGACCTTTTTGAACTCGCACTTTTTAAGGCCATTTTTTGCTTGCATAGTAATTGTAAACGCTTAAAAAATGAATAACATCGAGGTATCCCGATAAAAAGAGCCCCGTCTTTTTATCCATATCGGATAAATGGACAACAAAAAAGCTCCGCTTCACGGGAGCTTCTTTCCCCTCATGAAGCGGAGCCTGAATAGAAAGGCCATATTCTATTCTAATCACACATTTGCATGATCTAAATGCCAAGTGACAGGATTATCGCCAATCAAGACGAGAATTTTCAAGCCGACTTGCACAGACAGCACCTCATCCGGATCTTCCAGATCAATGCCTGTAATTTCCTTAATGCGCTCAATCCGGTAAGTCACTGTTTTATAATGGACATACAGCTCCTCGGCTGTTTTGGCGGCATTTTGATGGTGCTGCAAAAACGTTTGCAGCGTTTTGATTAAATCCTCCCTGTTCGGCTGTTTGTAGGCAAGCAATTTTTTTAACGAAGGCGGAATGAATTTCGCCAGCTCGCCGGCGTCCTCGATTTGACATAGTAGACGGTATATACCCAAATCCGAAAAGGCCGCGATTGCGGAACTGCCATTCATCAACGTCCCAAGCTGTAAAGCGTCCTGGGCTTCCTTATAGCTGCGGGGCAGCTCCGTTATCGAATGGGCCGCACTCCCGATGCCGACCTGCAAGTTGAGATGCTGAAAGCTTTTGTAAAACGTTTTCTGAATGCTCTCGGCCGCTTTCTTTATCATGCGCAAGCAGGCTGATTTGTCTTCTTCGTCGTTTTCCACATTCCACAAAACAATGAGTTGATCGCTCCTGCTCCGAATGGTGCCTTCTGGAACCTGCTGATGAATGAATTCATACAGCATACGCTGATATGGATTATGTAGTCCATACAGATCTGTCTTCATCGCATCGTATCCATCCGCGGCCCGCAAGCGGAACAGTACGACGACATATATCTTGTTCAAATCCCAGCCGATCAAATTGGCCCGCTGATATACGCTCTGCAGTGATTCAATTTTGGCATGCAGCAGATCATCGATTAAGTCATCTTTGAATTTCATTTCTACTTCAGCTACGGCATATTGCTTGACGAGATCGAGCGACAAGGAAGTGGCCGCGTTTTCAATCGCAATAAAATCAAGCGCCTCTACTGTTTTGCACGTTTCATGAATAACGAGATGAATCTTGATATGATTCACGGTTTCAACCGGAATGACAAAATGGTTGCATATTCGGCCGTCCCAATCCGGATAATTCACGCGCTGTCGATAAAAAGGGAACTCCGTATCCATCCGGGCAGCATCCGCTTCCTCGTGTTCCAGCACTTCAAACTGCACCAAATGAGGATCGGTTGACGATATGGGGTGGAAGTTCCGATCATATAAAGTCACAGGATTGCCAATCAGCTTTCTTAAGGAAGCAATAATATGTTCCGAGCCTTTATTGGCAAGTGTAAGCGCAATAAATTTGTCATGGGCTTCCTTAAAGTATTTGAGTTTTACCACTTGGTTGTTAAAAAGAGCTTCCATCACCGGATATATGATCTCTCGGTAAGGGACCTGCTTGGGAATCTGAATAACAGGCAGATGGAGCGTCTCCGACGCTTCGATGATGCCGGCAGGAATATCATGGACAAATCTCCCAGTTTTTATAATTAATGCGCTTGCTTGTTTTTCCGATAACTGGGCCATAAAAGCTTTCTGTTCGCTAACATTGTAGGATTGCAGCGGATACAGACTGCTCAGCAGCAATTCTCCTCCGCTAATCCACTCGGCGATATCCGGCGCCTCTATAATTGTCACTCCGCGAATCGGATTGTCCAGGCCCTGCTTGCCACTGATGACGAATGCTTGCTTTAGTGTATCGATTTGAAACAAATCCTTTACCTTGAATTCCATCATTTCCGGCTCCCATCGATATAGAAGTAGATTAGTCGAGGAAAGAAACAAGCCCAATCTCTTATTTCCTTGGTAACTATTAGTGCGTGTTCGAAAAGGAATTTTATTTGAATATCATTTCACTATCGCTGTTTTCGACTAAAATCCACCTCCGGTGTTCACTGCTAATTCTTGGGATATTTTCTATCATAATAATACTGTAATCGTTTTACTATCTCCAAATCCACATTTAGAGTTTTAAATAGTACGGAATGAAGAAGCTATGTATACGAAAATAAAACGCAATGAATTACCATGATACCTGCTATAACTCAATTCGGGGTTCAAGCCAAACTAAATAGCCAGTCGCCGATTGACTTCGACGACTGGCTGCTTAAACGTGCAGAGTGTTTTGATCCCTGTATTTGCTATGAACATCAAATGGTATCAGGACTAATCCTGCTTTTATACTTTAGTGATACCCGATGATTTGGGCCACAACTACGAATATTGCACCCAGAACGAACCAGGCGGCTAGTAGCGGCCAAAAGAAACGAACCCATTTCTGATATGGAATACCCGATACAGCCAAGCTTCCCATTAAGGCAGAGGAAGTAGGCAAAATCATGTTCGAAAATCCATCTCCTAGCTGGAAGGCAAGTACCGTCGTCTGCCGTGTAATACCAAGCAGATCGGACAGTGGCACCATAATCGGCATCGTCGTCGCGGCCATACCCGAACCGGAGGTGATGAATACGTTCATGATATTTTGGAACACATACATGCCCAGCACTTGGATCGATTCAGGCAGATGTCCCACCATGATAGCGAGACTGTTAACGATGGAATCTATCACATTACCATGATCCAGCACAACCACGATGGAGCGCGCAAAACCGATAATCAAGGCACCATACGTGATATCCTTGGCCCCTTTGACAAACTCTGTAGCAATACGACTCGGCCCGTAGCCTGCACAAAAACCGGAAATGACTCCCATCGAAAGAAACAGGGCAGCCAGTTCTTCCATCCACCAATCCTTTTTGGACACTCCCCAGATCAACATCGCAAAGCTTACGACAACGGTCAAAATGATCAGGATATGCTTAAGCTGTATGGAAGGCAGATTGGATAGATCCACTGGCTTGTCTTCAGCACTCTTTTCCAATTCGTAAACGAGGCTGCTCTCGGGGCTATTCTTTACTTTGCTGGCATAGCGCATAATATATAAGCTGGTAATCACAATCAGGATGACCAACAGGATGGCACGAAGCCACAGCCCTGAAAAAATAGGAATTTGCGCAATCGCCTGTGCCAAGCCGACATTAAACGGATTCAGCAGCCCGGCCGTAAATCCACAGGAAGCCCCCAGTGAAATCATGGCCGTACCCGTCATCGCATCAAATTTCAACGCCCGGGCGATAGCAATACCAATCGGCACGAATACCATCACCTCGGTGGACATGCCCATCGTAAAACCGCCGACGGAAAACAGGGTAATAAATACCGGAATCACCCATATACCTTTGTTGGAAAAAGACCTCGCGACTCTTCCCGTCACCGCCTCAATCGTCCCCGAGGACGTAATAATCTGAAAAACACCGCCGATGATCAGAATGAAAAAGACCACATCGGCAGAATCGACCAGACCGGATACGATGGATTTCGGAATATCCCACAGCGTAACCGGATTGGGATCGACATGAGCATACGAACCGGGAACGAGCAGCGTTTTGCCGGTTGTTTCATTTTTAACCCGTTCAAACTCTCCAGCAGGGACGACATAGGTAAGTATCCCGGCCACTAGCGTCAGAAAAATAAGAATGACAAAGGTGTGCGGCATTTTCAGCCATTTTTTCGGGCCGCTCGGTACGGCCGTGTTGCTACTCATTCGGATGCTCCCCCGTTTCTCTGCGCTTGCCACTGTTCAAATTCAGTCCGTACCTCTCTCAAAGCCACCGGATCGGTCACTAGATCATAAGCCGTTAATGCCAATGCTTTGGCGGCATAGTTCATTTCAATCATGCCTTCCTCCGCTCCCGCAAGCTGGGCAAATTCCGGCGTATGCGTGGACGCATCCCCCAATCGGATGTAAGGATGAATTGCTGCGGTAATCTGGCTGACATTGCCGATATCCGACGAGCCGATCCCCCCTTGCGCAGGCGGCTCGTGAACCTCCAAACCGAGCTGCTCCAGATTGTTCTGGAACAAAGCGGCTAGCTTCTTGTTCGTATTGCGCTCCGCATAAACAAGTCCCTCGGCAATGTCCACGGTCGCTCCCATGCCTTCTGCCGCCGCACGAACAGCGCGATACACCTTGTTCCGCACTTCTGCCAGGCCGACAACGGTTTGAGCCCGCAAAATAAATACGGCCTCGCACAGCTCCGGCACAACATTCGGGGCATTCCCGCCCTTTGTAATAATGCCGTGGATACGCACGTCGCTGGTGACGAACTGGCGAACTGAATTAATCGCCACAAAGGCATTAATCATGGCATCCAGTGCACTGATGCCCTTCTCCGGGGAGGAAGCGGCATGGGCCTGCTTGCCATGAAACGTAAACGTGGCATCCACGCAGGCCAATCCCCCGCGCAAAACCATCGTTTTGCTCTGCGGATGCACCATCATTACGGCGTCAATGCCGTCGAACACGCCTTGCTCGCACATGATGATTTTGCCGCCACCCTCCTCCTCGGCTGGTGTGCCTAACACCACGATGCGGCCGGGCAGATCCGGCATCGCTTCCTTCAGGGCTATAGCAGCCCCCACTGATGCGGTACAAATCAGGTTGTGTCCGCAGGCATGTCCGATGGCTGGAAGTGCATCATATTCTGCTAGCAGAGCGATTGTAGGCCCGCCGGACTTCCCTTCCCATTCCGCACGGAAGGAGGTTTCCAGTCCAGCAATGCCTTTTTCCACAGCAAAGCCAGCCTGTTCCAGTATATTTGTGAGCCAGCCCTGTGCCTGATATTCATGGAAGCTTAGCTCAGGATGTTTATGTATCGTTTGGGCAAGTTCCCGTAATTCTTGATCCTTCGCCTCTACAGCTGTCATAATCTTTTCATGGAATAGCGTTCTGCCGTTAAGTCCGTTCGTTGTTGAATCCATCAATGGAATGCCGCCTTTCATTCGTCATAACGAATAATTATACAATCAATATTCAACATTGTATAAGCGAATGCCAGTGAAGTAAATTTAATATTTTTTGGTTCTATCCTTAAAATTATTTTATATATGACATGACTTTTCTTGAAATACGCCATTTTTCACCAATAATTACGTGTATTCGCTACCTTCATCACGTCAAGACTGGAGCATCCATTCTACAAATCTTTCCACTGCCATAAGGTGGCTGGATTTATTTTTATACAACATCCATGTTCTGCGCAAGACAGGCTCCCCGTTCTTACGGACTAAGTTAAATGCATATAATTCATCCTTTGGAGAGATAAATATTTCGGGTACGATGGAATATCCCAGTCCATGTCGGACCATTTCCTTGCAGGTTTCGTAGCTGTCCACCTCCATAGAAACCTGCGGCGACCTGCCCAACATCTCACTCCACCATGCCTGCACCGATTCGTTAAACGAGGAATACATGTGGCCAGAATGCTGCGGTTTGCCCGGGTCCTTATAACGAATCAACGGAAGCTCCGGCAATTGCTCAAGCTCTACAGCCTCTTTGGAGATCACACAAATATGCTCCTCAGAAAGAAGATGCTTTCCCTCAGACCAAGGGTAATCATTGCGAATGACACCCAGATGAATTTCATCTCCACGGAGCATTTCATAAATTTCTGCGCTGAGTCCACAAGTTACCGAGAATTGCACGTCAGGATAAATATCCTTGAAACTCTTTAAGATCGGCGGAAGCCGATAATGCCCGTAGTAGCTTGAAATCCCCAAACGAAGCGTTCCTTTTACCTCCCCTCTCAGGTGAATAACAGCTTCTTTTAATTCGGTCAATTCTCTCAAATTTCGTTTGGCATACTCAGCCAGTCGTTCCCCTTCCATGGTCAGCTTCGTTCCTCTGTTCCCGCGTACGATAATCGGCACGCCAAACTCCTTTTCCAATTGGTTCAAACGGTAGGTCAAGGCGGGCTGTGTAATATACAAACGATCAGCGGCACGTTTCAGACTGTGTTCTTCTGCAATGTAGCACAACATCAGGCAATCCTTTTCATCCATCATCGTCACTCCTTTCGTTATATTGTTCCCTTGTTCATCCGTTCTCGTGTCCTCCACAGGAAAAAAGCCCTCAGACGTATCGGTCTATTATACCGCATGAAGGGCTTGGGCAAAGTCTAAGTTCGTGAGAGGTATTTCCCCAGCCCCTGTTCCGTCAAAATCTTCATGCAAGCTCCTAAGACAATATAAAAAAAACGGACCATGGAATGATCTCCATAGCCCGTTTTTTCGTTAGGATTTATGAGAACTCGTCTGTATTTCTCCAAATTAGTGAGGGACAAAAGAACTAAAATCGTCCCGGCTGGACTGGTCCGCATGGTAAAACACTACATCCCCATCCTGCAAATGAAAGGTATGCCCATACGGGTCTTTTACTTCTCTCCGGTAGCCCTCCAGTTGCCACTGGTTCAGTAGCGGGCCGTTAATATACTGCAAATGTGGATGCTCAGTATCCCCCTGACGGAGTGACTCCAAATTGAAGTTAACAATGATATAGCCCGTTTTCTTAAATATGCTCGCATGCTCGTGTAGCTCTCGGCGGCGGCTTTCTTCACGTAAATCCGTTCCTTTAGGGACCACGTACACATCAGCAGGTAGGCTATATTCGCCATACCAGCGCTGAATCGACGCATTGGCACGGTCAACATCAACTCCATCCGGCAGGTCCACCTTCGGACCGATCAAGGTACGCACCGCCGCAGGCAGCACCAGCCAATCGTAGCGGCCGATCCACGTCTTGCTGCGCGTGATACGCTGGGCATACAGGGAAACATAGCGCTCCAGCGTCGACTGGCTTCGCTGTGCTTCACTCAGCTCATGCTTGTAATGATAGGCTGCTGTATCCTGCATCTCCTCCACCGGCACATTGCGCAGCCGTTCATTCAAAATGACATAGCGCTTCTCCCGATCCTCCGCCGATCCCAATCGAACAAATTTGCGGCTTCCCGCATGGGTATACAGATCCACTTCTTCCCGCTGACGACCATCCTTGCTTACCCAATAGAATGATGGCGTGATGCGGATACCGTCCTTGGCACTGAACATATTCCCTTTCGTTTTGAGGTCAAACTTGAAATGGTAGCCTGTCTTGATCGCCACATTTTGGTAGACTTCATGCGGATGACTGCCGGGCCGTACAGGCAAGGTAAATGGCTCCTGATTCCCCCTCGGTAATCCGTCGATGTTCCCTAGTCCCGTCCAATAGGACAGACCGCTATGCACCGGGCTTCCTTTGCGCTGTCGGAACACCCGCTCCCAATGGTAATCAGCAATATCCGTGATATGAAAATCATACATCCGTCCGATGACCTCAATCTCTACCACATCATTGGCGACATGGTGTGCGATATCCGTATTGGCATGACGCTGCTCAGTGAACCCGTCCGGTGCGTTTTCCGCAATAGTCCGAAACTCGACAGTATAATTCCCTTCATCCACCCATACAGGCAAATAGAAGTCTGTATCCAGTTGCCTTACCGGAATGTCAATCCAAGTTCCACGAGGATAGAACTGAGTTTTCCCCTTGTCATACACATCGAACGGAAATCGCACCTGCTTGGTTCGCACATATTTGGCATACTCCCGATCACCATAGCCGGGAATATCCAGATGCGGACCCGCCGTCGAAATCGTCACGCGGAAAGGCCGTTCCAGAATGAGCGCCGATCGACCTTTCGTCGGTTGGGTTTTCTGATTGTGGGCCGCATCGTCTGATACGCTTGAAAGATTCACCACGGGCGTGTGGACAGTCACGGTGTTGATCCCTTGGATCGGCAAAGTCTTATCTGCACCGCCATTGATATTTCCTTTGAGAATGGTATAGGTAATATCACCGCTACTAGGCGTATTGGGCTTATTTGTCTTGTGCTTTTCAATCACATGGCCCGGGCTGTAGAGGGTATCCGGCCCGATTTTTACGGGTTCGGGGATTTTTCCAGGAGTTGGGCCCTTTTCCTTAACACGCTGGTGTTCCATGATCGTTTGACCGTTGAATTTCACGGTATCGTTTTCCACCTCCACGTCTGGTGTAGCCTTCTGGGCCACAGGCTCCAGTGCCCTTTGTTCGTTGGGCACCTTCGGCATACTCTTGCCACCATAAATATAAAGTGAACCCCCATCGATAGTACCCGGCGAAGGAGCCGGATAGTACTTGCCATTGGTCGCGGATTCCAGCGCTGGCGGTGTATAGTTACGCGGTGGAATCGTAATGTTTCCTCCTGGCAGTGCGTAGTTGCGGAGCTGCGCGTTCTTGATGCCGTACACTTCGAGATTGCCGATCGTCCAGTAAGAGTACGGTTTTACAATCTCGTATTTGTAATACTCCACGATTCTCATACGCAAGGTATCCGTAGGTCCTTCCCATTCCAGATCATAGGCACGCTTCAGCTTGACGTTGTAGGTGCACTCGCCTTTGAGCTGTTGGAAAGTGTTTTGAAACAGGTAATTTCGGGCCAGCACGTTTCCGTACAGGCTTTCAGAAGTTGGAATACCCTTGGCTACATCAAAACGTGACGCACCTCGTTGATCGGCTTTAATAACACCTGAAGCCATTGGGTCGAGGTATTTGTCCGACTGGCTACCACTAGGCGTAGGTCGGGTGCATTTCGTGTCAGGAGGCGGCCCCTTCTCTTTGTAGTAAAGATTGACCGTGTACTGCTCAAACTTGCCGTCATACGTCAATGGCTTGAGCTGGCCGGGCGTAATGTTGCCACTTGGAGGCGCTCCGGTGGAGCTTTTCTTGTAGCCCACGTACTCGTAATTTTCATCACTTCCTGGAGTGAAGTCATACGTTTGACCAACTTTCAGGTCTTCGTGGCGTGGTGGAAACACCTTATCTAGCGGCTTGTCTGTTACAGTATAATGCTTCACGGTTAGGCCGCCTTCCAGTTCGATCTTGAACAGGATCGGCTGGAAAATACGGTAGGCTTCTACTTCCTTCGCACAGTTAGAGCAGCTCTCCAGCTTTATATCTCTAGGTCTATCAGCGTTTAGCCGTATATTTACTGTGATTGGGATTATCGTTGTATCAGTTCCTATTCCCTTTTTTCCAAAAGGTCGAACATCCGAATCCTTAGTACCCCCTTTGGGGCCGCCACTTATTGAAGTCAGATAGTCTCCATAGGTATCTGACCGAGATTTTGTAAAATACTTTATATAATCAGGATTGTCTTGGTTAGCTTTTGCTGCTGGATCATACAATTTTGCTTCGACATTCTTAATCTTACGACCTGGAAAATTAAACTTGTAGGTAAATGTGGCTTCACCCTGCATATCCTTATTGGGTTGCTTACCACCATCTGTGACCCAAGTCCCTGCGGTATTCTTCCACATATCGAAGTACATCATGCCGACAAAGTAGCGATCATTCTTGTCTGGATAGTAGGACAGTGGCGTAATTTCCGTATCGGCTGCTGCCTTGTTGGTAGGAAAAGAAAAAGGTGGGAGCTGCAAGAATAGCAGTACCCCCACCAGCAATACGGCCAGAATGCGTTGTGCGGTCTTCATGTGCTTTAGTTACCTTTCCAAGGGCTGATCATTAGCGGTATATAATCTGTCGATGCGCCATAAAAACCAATGTATTGAATGTCTTGGAGTTTAAATGATTTGTAATCTTTGATGCCATAGTACATTTCGTCAGCCGAAGAATAAATTTTATAGAAAATCATTTTTGTCCCATCCCCGTTATCTTGGGTAAGTTCATCCATAGGATAACGGTATCTCGTATCATTACTCTTAGTGACATAGAACAATGGGCTTGCTGTAGATATAGTTTTAATTCTGACTTTCAAGTAAGGAACCCCTTTTAAGGTGTATGGTTCAACTGAATACACATCACGCAATAATTTGATTGGAAGATCCGAATACTTAAAAATTATAGTTTTTGTGTATTCTTGACCATTTAGATTTTTAAGCAAAAACGGGTCTTTAGCAAATAGTTTCTTGTACGGTTCAATGCTGACTTTTTGGAGTCCTTTATCCTCCAGCGCGGCAATATCCTTCTTCCCAATCCACACCCATCGGCTGACCTTATCCCATTCCACCGTTTGACCCAAGCCTTCACTTACAAGACGCAGCGGTACAAAAGTACGGTTCTGCTTCAATATAATCTTCGTCTCATATGTTTTCGTCTGCCCGTCCACGGTAGCCGTGTTTTGTCCAACCATCATGTTGACCGCATGCGCGTCATTTTTAATTGAAACAGCCAACTGACCGCCTGTTTTCTCCCAGCCTACCTTAGCCCCCAGCGCTTCGGATACAAAGCGAATCGGAACCATCACATAATCGTTCTCATCCTGAAAAGGCTTAGCATCCGGGAACTGTATTTTTTTCGCATTCAACAATACTTCAATCGGTTTTGAACTGTTCGCTGCTCCCACTGTCGGAACTGTTCCTCCCCAAAGCAACGTGACTGCGGTCAAACTCAGCACCCATTTTTTCATACTCATCTCTCTATCCCCTTTGTCTGCTTATACTATGAACTATGTATATCAAGCCAAAACCCACGAACTTATCGCATCCCCACTTTCGGAAAATACTGGATACAACTTATATATTATATGGTTTCCCTATCACAAAATCTATAAGAAAAACTTCTAAATATAAAGCATTCTAAAAAAGCCATACCATATCTATATCAGCCGAACTCGAAGAAGTGAACATAAAAACGGAGTAGGCGGAATGGTGCTGTACAAGCGAAGCGGTCGCTTTTGTCCCCGGATTTCTACCTTGATCATAAGGTTTAATCCAGAAATCCGGGGGCAATGGCGATGGGAAGCACCATCCGACTGCGCAGTGGCGCGATATTAAACTTTTAAGTTCGGCTTCCCCAAAATCTCAACAAAAAAGGGCTGCCTCTCCCCTCTGTAAGGAAGAAACAGCCCGTGTGCTTCACGCGCAAAAAACTATGAATATATCAGTTCATACCATAATGGTTGTTCCAGCATCATCCAATATTTATTCCATCATAAATCATAGCTGACTAAAAATCAAACGTTACTTTTTCTCACGAAACATCTCAAATATCATTCATGCAAACCTGATCCGCCTGCCTCATATAGCTGCTCATACACATCCTTGTTCACCATTCTCAGCCCAAACAATCTACGGATACGCTGCCCCGGCTTAGCTTTGAAGGTTACTGTCGCCTTATCCTTGCCCTCCAGATATGCAGCCGGAATGGCGGCATTTACGTTGTAAAACTTGTCGGCCTCATCAAAGCCTTCACTAAAATGCTCCAGCGGATGACCGTTAATCAAAATGTCAAAACCGCAGTTCGGCATTTCCAGCGTAGCTGTGTAGGTGATCACCAGTAGCATCGGAGCAGCCGGATCTGTATTCAGATCAAAAGAGAACCAGCCGTCAATGCCTGCATTCCGGTAAGGTCGGTTGTTCACATATCCGGTGCGAGTCGAAGCATCCCCCTGAAAGTTATGATCCCGCTCCGGCTGCATTTCACCGGGTTGGGCAAAGTCGATCGTGCACTGCTCCAGAATAGCCAGCTTTTCGCGTGCCGCCGTGTATTCCTTTTCTGCTGCCTGCCACGCTTCCTTCGTAAAGATGTCCCAATATACGGAATAGGTGCGGTCATGCATTTTATACAAAGGAGACAATTCCACTTCCCGGGGATGGCCTGCATTCAAGGTGCGGAACGTATTCGTCTTGCCCTCCACGGGTTGGATCCAGGTATCCAGCTCATCCGTTCCGGGAATGAATACGGGTGTGTACAGGAAATCCTTGGCCTTGGGATCATCTATGGGACCGAGGTCCCCGGCCAGTACCAACGGTCCATACATGACAGCCGCCCGGTCAGGGTTATCCGGCATCTGCTCCAGTCTCAGCGACATCGGAATCGTCACCTCTACGACATCGCCGTCAATCCACGTTCTGGCGATAGAGACGAAGCTGCCCGGTTCCGATACGACCGATTGCTCCTTGCCATTTACGCGGATGGTGATCCCTTTTTCAGCCCAATAGGGATAGCGTACAAGCAGCATAAATTTGGCAGGTTGATCACATTGAATTTCCAGTGTCGTATGATCGGTATCTGGATAGGACGTGCTTTGTTTTAGCGTAACGCCTGTATCCTTCCATTCCAGTGTGGAGGCAATGAACTGATTGACATACAACTTATCATGATCGTGAAAATAAATGCCACTGCCGTAGCTCGCATGGTTTTCCATCCCTGTGCCAACACAGCATGTAAAATCATCAAATTTGCTTTCAAAATGCTTGTGTCCGCCCATAGCCAGCGAGAGAAAATACGTTACACCCCCATGAACCGGGTCCTGCGAAGCCAAAATATGATTAAACAGACCCCGCTCATAAAAATCTGCCTCCTTGGCGGATACATTCCATTGGAACAGATGGCTAGTCAGCTTAAGCATATTATAAGTGTTGCACGTCTCTGTCGTATGTGGCCCGATGCGATCATTCAAACCACCCGGCGCTCCAAAATATTCACCAAAGCTGTTGCCACCTATGACATACGAATGATGATCCACCACCCGATCCCAAAAAAACTCCACTGTCGCCCGGCGCTTCGTATCATTCGTCAGCTCGTATTCCTTGGCAAGCCCGATCAGCTTCGGAATTTGCGTATTGGCATGAATGCCCTGCAAACAATCCTCCTGCGAGCTAAGCGGGTCCAGCACCAGCTTGTGCCAGAAGCACTCAGCCAGCCGCAAGTAGCTTTCTTCTCCCGTATCCGCATACAAATCGGCTAATACTTCGTTCATGCCTCCATATTCGCAAAACATCATCTGCTGCATCTGCTCATCGCTCATCGGTGTCAAAATACCCCCGAGCCAGTCGGCCAGCTTCCGCTCTACCAACAAAGCCTTGTTACAGCCTGTCAAATGGTACGCATCACGCAGACCGGCGAACAACTTATGCAATGTATAAAGGGGAGCCCAGGCACCATTCAGGTCAAAGCCCTTCGAACGAATATTTCCGGCAGACACCTCTTCAAAAAGCTCCTTTCCCCCCGGAATGCCGGATACATACCCGTCACCATGTGCTTCTTGGCAAACGTCCAGCTCATCCGTAATGTAATGTGCGATTTCTTTAAAACGGTTGTCGCCCGTTGAAGCATACATCATAGAGCAAGCAGACAAATAATGTCCCAGTGTATGACCGGAAATAGACATGGCTTCCCAGCCTTCATACTGAGGCGCTTTGGTTGAAAGTCCGGCATATTCCCGAAAACGCGCCAGCAGACGGTCGGGTTGAAGCTCCAGCAGATAGGATCGGTTCAGCTCCATCGCCTGTTTGAAGGGGCCTTCAGCCAACACCACCTCGTTCAGTGCGAACGGTCTTGCTTTCATATGGGCTTTTGCTTTGAGCGTCATTTTCCGTTCCTCCTTTAAGGCGAATTGGGGATGTAAAAAAGAAAGCGCGTATCTAGTACAGCCAGCCGTTAAGCCCCGCTGCCAGTGGTTTGCCCCCACTGCTGGTACAACTGCGTTCTCGCCTCTGTAATGCCGGGATGAAACTGGATCAGAGCGTTTTCCCGTGTAAAATGGACCTCACGGATCGCCTCCTGTACTCGCTGTTCCCCAGCGGCTCCGCTGAGGCCAGCGGCCTGGATAATGGAGGCGGCGGCTAATCGGCCTTGAGCCATGGCGACCAGCCCGCTTTCGATGCCGGTAATATTTCCGGCAACGTACAGCCCCTTGAGCGAGGTTTCCATTCGCTCACCATGCAGTGGAACATGCCCGCCCAGCTCGGGGCTGTACACGAATTTGCACCCCGCTACCGCCGCCAGCTCGGCGAGCGGATACAATCCGCCGCTCAGTGCCACGAAGTCGGCGGGTTCGACGCGCTCGCTGCCGGGAATAGGCGAGCCGTCCGGTTTAACGTGGACCAGGGTCACGGATTCGACCCGGTCCTGCCCGTTGACGGACAGCACTGCCGTCCGCAAACGGATCGGGATATCCCACAGACGGAAACCTCTGTGGGGATAGCAGCTCGCGATGAGTCCCTCCATCCGCATCGCTGCTGCCAGCCTGCCGCCTGCACGCATCCAGGCGGCGGGAGCCAACCCCGACAGCTGTAGCAGCAGCTTGGCGGAGGATGTCGGATCTGCCGCCGTACCAGCCAGCGGATTGGCGCACGGCAGTGTAATCGCCGCCACCTTCACCCCGGCGACGGACAGCTCTCGGGCAATTGCCATGGACAGTACGTTCATGCCTACAATGATGCCGCGTTCTCCCGGCTTGACATAATGAACGTTGGTCATCACCTGCGCGGCCCCGATGGACATTACGCCTGGCAGCGTCCAGCCGTCCAGCGGAACGGGAATTTCGGCGGCCCCAGTCGCCAGCAATACGTAATCAGCAGTGGACAATCCACGGGAGGTGGAAATTTCCCACGTTTTCGTATATTCCATGCCATGCACAGATACGCCGCAGCGGATGTCCACCCCAAGCTCCACGCAACGGGTAATCAGCTCATCCGATACGTGTTTTCCGACCCACCAGCCTTTGCTGCCTTCCTCATGATACTGTCCGGGCATACGTCCACCCGGCTCCGTAAATTCATCCAGCACGGTGACTGGCAACCCTTGCTCAGCGGCCGATGCCGCTGCGGACAATCCGGCGGGACCCGCGCCAATGACGATGAGATGCGCCATTTTATTCATGTCACAATTCTCCCTGTGATTTCATTGGAAAGCTGACGCCCGGTTTCCACCACCATACCTTCCTCCAGCTTGGTCAGACAGGAACGGACGGTACCGAGCGGATGAACCGTCAGGCGGCATTCGTTACAGTGCCCAATGGCGCAATATATACCTCTGGCTGTGCCGGATTCCTCATGCCTTCTCAGCAAACGGACACCACTTGCCAGCAGCGCAGCCGCGAGTGGCTCTCCGGCCAAGCCCTGCATGGGGCGGCCGTCAAAAACGAAAGGCACCTGTCGCCGATCCGGCTTCGTCCCCAGAATAGGATGATTCACAATACGCGCACGATTCATAGGGAACCTCCCTCTGCCAACTGACCGAACGTTACGGGACGCACCGGGGGCCTTTGTGATAACAGCTCCGCCTCCCGGCGGGCAGCGGGATACTGACTGTAAAACCACGACTCCACCAATGGTCGGCATACCCTGCCCTGACATGCCCCCATCGTGACTCGCGTAGCCATTTTAAGCTGGCGTACCGTATCCACTCCCATGCGGCAGGCCTGCTCCAGCTGCGCCATACTCACTTCTTCGCAGCGACATACGAGCAAATGACCTGACGCGCCAAGCGTCTTGGATTGACAGCCCCGAGATTCGGCATACTGAATCTTTTCATACTGAATCTTTTCATACTGAGCCTCTTCATTCTGCGTTTCTTCACCCTGCACATCCGACCCAACCGTCTCGCTCTGCCCCGTCGCGTGCTTATTCATAGCTGATCGCGCAGGTTTTAATGGCTGAATAAAAATCCAGCGCCGCCTGCCCCTGTTCCCGGGTATGTGAGCTGGATCGCTTCAGGCCACCGAACGGAGCCTGATATTCGACACCAGCCGTTTCCTGATTAACCCGTACCATTCCGGCGTCCGCTTCATCCAGAAACCGATGAGCGAGCCGTAAATCGCGGGTGAACAGCGAGGCGCTCAACCCGTAAATAGAATCATTGCACAGTCGAATCGCATCATCGAAGTCGTCCGCCTGCACGACACCGATCACGGGGCCAAAGATCTCCTCCTGAATCAACGAATGTGACGAAGCCAGCCCGGCTGCCACCAGCGGACGCACATAATACCCGTTATCCGTCCCGGCGGCGGCTCCGCCCTCAGCCAAAATGTCTGCTTCCCGGCGGGCCAGCGCGACATAGGACATGACCTTCTCATATTGACCTGCTGATGCTACAGGTCCGAGATACGCGCCGGGGTCCAGCGCCGGGGCAATCTGGATTTTTTCCACCGCTTGGCGCAAGGCTTCCGTAAACGTTTCATAGACAGACCGTTCCACGATCACCCGGCTGGTTGCCGTGCATTTTTGCCCGGCTGAACGGAAGGCTCCGCTGGTAATCATCGCCACCGTCTGCGCTACATCTGCGTCCTTTAGCACAACGGCGGCATTTTTACCGCCCATCTCGGTCTGGTACTTGATGTTACGGCGCGCGCACCGCTCGGCAATGCCCAAACCTGTGGCGGTAGAACCCGTGAAGCTGACCGCATCCAGCGCCGGATGCTCCAGCAGGGAATCGCCAATACGGCTGCCCTGCCCAACGACGAGGTTCAGTACGCCAGGTGGAAGCTGTACGGCTTCGAACAGCTCTGTGACCCGTACCGCGGTTAATGAAGCATTTTCGGCAGGCTTCCAGATGACCGTGTTTCCGCACAGGAGTGCGGGGGCGATTTTCCACAGCGGAATGGCTACGGGAAAATTCCATGGCGTAATGACAGCCGTTACGCCCAGCGGAATACGCTTCGTGTACTGGAGCACTCCCGGCTCATTCGATGGGATAACCGTACCGATGGAACGTACGCCCTCTGCCGCATAGTATCGGAGCAGATGGACGCCTCGCATGACCTCTCCACGCATCTCGGTGATCGGCTTGCCCATCTCACGGCTGGCCAGCTCAGCCAATTCGGACATGCTCGCCTCCAGCAACCCGGCTGCTTTGAACAAATAAGCCCCCCGCGCTGCCGGACTCAATGCCGACCATCCCGCCTGTGCATGCCGTGCAGCCTCCCCGGCCTGTGTAATATCGCCCGTATCTGAAAAATGGACGACACCCACCTCCTCTTTCAGCGCGGAAGGATTGCGAACGACCATTTCTTCGCCGGAAGGACTCAGCCACTCACCGCCGATCCAATTTCTGCTCTCCATCGTCTTCACCTCCATTCAGGATGAAACCTCGCTCGGACGAATCGCCACCTCAAAAGCTTCGTGAATGCGGTCATAATCCGCCTGCGGCAGCGCAAGTCTGGGCGGACGTGTCGGACCGACCGGAAATCCGGCCAACTCCATCATGTATTTGATGGACTGTACGAGTTGCGGGCTGGCATCATAGCGGAAAAGCGGCAACAGCCTGCGATACAAAGCGGAAGCTTCCGCCATATTTCCCGCCTGTGCAAGCCGAAATAGTTCTACCCCTTCCTTGGGCAACGCATTAGGTACCCCCGATATCCAGCCTGTCGCGCCAAACAATGCCCCCTCCATTGCCAGATTATCCACTCCGACCATGACCTCCAGCTCGGTCTGGTCCAAAATAGCGTGAATACGTCGTACATCACCTGAGAATTCCTTGACTGCTACGATATTTTCAATGCGCGACAAGTCCGCAAGGATGTCCGGGGTCATATCGACCTTGTAATCATGGGGATTATTGTATGCGATGATCGGCAAGCCTACCTCCGACAGCGCCTCATAGTGGGCCGTTACCTCATGAGGCAGCGGATTGTAATTAATGGGCGGCAGCGCCATGACACCAGCTGCTCCGGCATCCTTTGCATGCTGAACCCAATGCACCGCCTGCTTGGTGGATGGAGCCGCCGAGCCGACAACGACCGGGACTTGCCCCGCCGCAGCGTCAATTACCGTATGCACAACCTGCGACCGTTCCTCCGCGGACAAAGCTGCATATTCTCCCAGTGATCCTGTAGGAACCAGTCCGCTAATGCCGTTTGCAATCAGATGCTCGCACAGCTCGGTCAGACGCTTGTGATCGACCTCCAGCTCTGCCGTGAACGGTGTAACCAACGCTACATATACACCTTCAAAACGTGCCATATGCTCACCAACCCTTTCCCATCTTTATTTTTATATTACATAAGTAAAAATCCTTCTCGGAGCGGGTCCCCCGGATCAAGCACAAATTGATGATGTCCCGTCACCCAAGCCGAGCCGGTAATTTGTGGAACCACTGCTGGATAAGGGCCTACCTGTGTTTCACCCACAATTTCAGCCCGGAACATGGAGCCAGTGATGCTTTCATGCACAAACGTCTCATGCAAGCCTAGCTTTCCCTTGGCATGCAGCACCGCTACCTTGGCCGAGGTTCCTGTACCACAAGGCGAACGGTCAATGCCGCCCGGCGGAATGACAACCACATTACGGCAATCAGCCTGTGGAGCCACAGGTTCCCCGTAAAATTCAATATGCGTCAGTCCCCGGATGACCGGATTTTCAGGATGCACCACCTCAATCACAGCATTCACCGCCTCCCGAATCCGCACTGCCGTCCGTACAATCTCTGCCCCATTGCTCTGTTCCAGCGCAAGACTGATGGAAGCCGCCTCCATAATGCCGTAAAAGTTACCTCCATACGCAATATCCAGCGTTACTTGGCCGATGCCCTCTACATCCACCTTTACCTCCCGACGGTAAACAAAAGAAGGAATGTTCGTAAACGTTACCTGTCGTACTTTTCCCTCGTCTACATCCAGTAGCACTTGAACCGGGCCTGCCGGGGTATCCAGCAAAATAGAGTTTTTGTCCGCAGCAATCAATCCGCCTTCCATTAGCGCCGTGCATACACCAATCGTATCGTGGCCACACATCGGTAAGTAGCCGCCTGTCTCCACGAAAACCACACCGATATCGGCATCCGGATGGCAGGGTTCTGTTAAAATGCAGCCCGACATGACCTCATGCCCGCGCGGCTCGAACATTAACAAACGGCGAAAATCATCATGATGCTCTGCCATATAAGTCATCTTTTCCAGCATCGTATGTCCCACCAGCTTAGGCGCACCATGAATGACCGTCCGCGTCGGATTTCCTCCCGTGTGGGTATCAATCGTAGTAATTTTGCCCGGCACACTCATCCGGTTACCTCCCCGTGAACCTGACTGCTGCTAAAAGCCTCCCCAAATCGGTCATAACGCAGCGGCTCCACCGGAATGCAAGTCGATTCGCCGCGCACCATTTCCGTCACCAGTTTCCCCGTAACCGCCGCGAGGCTAATACCGTCCCCTTCATGGCCCGAAGCGATAAACAGCCCCGGTATTTCGTCCACCGCCGATACAATCGGCAAGTGATCAGGCGTCCATGGACGCAATCCGGTATATGCCCTCATCAGTGGAACGTTTGCCAAGTCTGGAAAAAAACGAATCGCTCTGCGGGCGATTAACCGGATCACCTGCTGATCGACACCTGTATCCATACCGACAAACTGGCGACTGCTGCCGATCAGGATATTTTGCGATGCAGTCGGCTCGAATACCAGTGCTACACCGTATTTTTCATAGATCTCATCCACACTCCGCTGCCCGCCAAACTTGCTCATCAGATACCCGAACTCCATCACCTTGCGGTTCCCGATAGACGGCATCCGGGCAGACACCAGAATATGTCCTTTGCGCGGTTTAATCGGAAGGTGGAGACCAAGTGATTGACCAATGCTGCGTGTCCACACGCCTGCCGCCAGCACCACCGCTCCAGCATGGATCACACCATGGGGCGTCTCCACACCCCGGACGTCCCCCCTTTCGTCCTTGAGGACGGACTGTATCGGCGTACGCGGCAATAATCTGGCTCCCATCCGACGTGCGGCCCCGGCCAGTGCATATGTCATCAGTACCGGATTCACGGTTGAATCTGTCGCGCATTCCAGCCCGCCCGGCAGATCTTTAGCCAGATGGGGCCATTCCTCCTGCAGATCCCGCTGATCCAGCATGCGAAACGGAAGTCCCTGCTGCTGCTGACGGGCCACCCACTGCTCTGCCGCCAGCATCTCCTGATCATTTTCACAGACCAAAATACTGCCCGGCGCACGATACTCAAATTCATCCTCCAGTTCTCTAGCCAGTTCTCCCACCAGCTCCTGCGATACCAGCGACATTCGACTGTCAAATCCCGGCTCCTTGTCGATTGCTAAAATATTTCCATCACAACGGGACGAAGTGCCTCCAGCAAGCTCCCCCCGCTCAGCCAGCACGACCTTCAAACCGGATTTTGCTGCATAATAAGCGATGGCAGCACCGATAATCCCGCCGCCTACAACGACCAGATCCGCTGCATCGTGTTTCATTCATTTCCCCTCCCTCCGACCACTCAAGCCCGAGTACATCATAATGGAGTCGCCTTTGCCCCGAATGGATTATTTTCAGTTACAGCTTGAGCTTAAAGCTTTGTGTCACAGGCTTGCTCAGCTCGTCATAATCCCGTAACTGTACGGTGAACGTATACGTCTTGTTCTCTGCTCCGCTGTCTGCTGTCCCGTTGATCGTTCCTGTGAAGCGATCCAGCTTAAAGCCTGCGGGCAGCTCGCCGTCTGTCACCGTCCAATCGTAAAACGGTACGCCTCCCTTTGCCTCCAGCTTGGCGGTGTAGGCCTTTCCTTTGACGGGTTCAGGCAGTTCTTTCGTAACGATTTCCGGCGCAAGGAAAGGAGTCAGATCCTTACGCAGCGGCCAGCCTGCTTTTTCTGCTACCAGCAACGAAAGCTTCGTGTTCATCCAGCGCCGGGTCGGGAACATATGGCGCCAGCCACCATTTTGTCCGCTCAGTCTGTCAACCTCTGCAAGCTCCCCAGAGAGATGGTAGCTGTCGTCCAATGCGGCCGCTCTGTGTTGATAGGCCATAATATCCGGGTCATTGCCTGCGGCCTCCTTCAGCGCCTTGACGCCCGGGAACGTGTCGCTGAACACAATCGCATGACCGAATTCATGCATGATCAGTCCGTGTACATCTGTCACCTTGGACAGATCGGATTGATACCATTCCTCATCGTCTACCGATGTGAATGGAGTCGCATCATCATAGAAATCCAGAATCAAACTGTAGGAACGGTTTAAGTTCCCCGGCACGGTCACACCGTTGCGTGTATGATAATGGCCGTTATCGGCCGGAAAACCTGTAGAATAAGGTCCATTCAAACCTCTCATAAACACCCACATGCCCTTATAGGGCTTATCATTCGTCACCTGTATTTCATTTTGCCAATCGTCTCCCGGCAGATGGTTTACCTCTGCATTGGCAGGAACCTCGTCGAAGGCATCCAGATCAAAGAAATAGAACCAGTCCTTCACCGCCAGCTCTGCGGCCTTTCTGGTAGAAGCATCATTGAAATAGGGCATAATCGTATCGAAGCGGTAGTCAAAATGAATAGGTACTTTCGGCTCTTCATTATCGTCCTGGTCCAGCACCCGAATCGGAATAGATTGCACGGTCGTCTGCCCATCATTTCCGGCAACGGACATAGACAATGTGTAATGTTCTATTTCGTCGTTTCCTCCGATCCGGTCGGGATGAATGGCTAGGCGGAATTCTTTTTCCTCCTGCGAGTTGTCAAAGGTCAAGGTCTTGCTTGCGCCTTGCGCCGACAACGTACTTGGTAAATCCATCATCAGCCGGGACGTGCCCTGCGCATTCAGCGTAACCGTCACTGGAAAAGCGGCGTCCGCAGGCGGCTTTACTTTTAGCTTCACATACGGGTTCGCAAGATAGCCTTGCCAATCAACGAGGTCTATACCGTAATCGTTCACTGTCCGGCTAAAGATGTCGATGACTTTTGCATCCGACTCCGCCTCGGCATAAGCCTCATGACCCGAAATGACTGGTGTCAAAGCAACGATGAGAGAAACCGCCAGCGCGGTCAGCCATATTTTCGTGCGTCTTTTTTGCATGTTCATACGATCCCTCCATATCGTTTTTGGATGACTGGCAGACTCTACAAATAGAACTGGAATTTTTCATGTGAATTTTACGAGTTCGTCCTATATAGTTGCTTTCTATAATAAAAGCAGTTCTTTTGGCGAAGAGGTCAGTACCTTCACACCGTCTTCTGTGATCAGCACATCATCCTCAATACGAACCCCGCCGAAGCCGGGGATATAAATGCCCGGTTCCACGGTAATGACATGGCCCGGTACGAGCACCGACTTACTTTCGCGGGACAGGCGTACCTGCTCATGAATTTCCAGACCAAAACCGTGGCCCAATCCGTGACCAAAATGTTCCCCATAGCCATACGAGGCAATCACATCCCGCCCTAGACTGTCTCCCTCCCGGCCGCTTAATCCGGGGCGAAGCCCTGCAATCGTCTTCATATTCGCTTCCAGTACAATGGCATACAGTTCCTCATGGCGTTCTGACGGTTTGCCGACGAAAACCGTACGCGTGATATCGGACAGATAGCCGCGCACATTCGCGCCAAAATCCATTGTGACGAACTCGTTCTGACCAATTTCCTTGTCACTGGCCAGTCCGTGCGGCAACGCTGAACGCTCCCCCGAGGCAACAATGAACGCAAACCCGCCCGATTCCGCGCCCGCCAGCCGCAACCGATATTCCAGCTCCGCTGCAATCCGCCGCTCTGTAACCCCGGGCTGAATGTAATTCAGCACCTCCGTAAAGGCGGCATCGGTGATACGCGCCGCTTCGCTGATCGTGCGAATCTCCTCATCGTCCTTCACATCACGCAGCCGTTCAATCACATCTCCCGTTTGTACATATTCCAGCGAACCCAGCGCGGCTTGAAGCTGACCCGACTGCTGGAGTGAGACATGACGGCTCTCCAATCCCAGTCTGTGAACGCCCAATTTGTCTGTCAGATCAGCCACCGTCTGGAAAATTTGTGCCTCATGCCGAATAACCGAATATTCCGGTGCCTGATCGGTTGCCTGCATCATATAGCGGAAATCCGTCACCAGAAAAGCATCTTCCTCTGTAATGAGCACAATCCCAGCCGAGCCTGTGAACCCCGTCATATAACGCCGATTGGGTCCGTGTGTAATGAGCAGCGCATCTATACCCAGCGCCGAAAACTCCGACCGTAATCGGGCTAATCTGCCCGGAACACCCTGTACCTGCTTTGCCGATACTTCCGCATTTTGAATCTCTTCCTCTTTCACTCGTACTGCCTCCCCGCTCCGTATTTCTTTCCCAAAAATATACCTCTGAACACACTCCACCACTTGCTTTTGAACGCATATATGTTCTTCTCGCTGCCGCAGTGCGTCCTGGCTTCCTTTTAGCCTTTTATGCCTGTCAGCGTGATGCCTTCAATAAAATAGCGTTGTCCAATAAAGAAAATCAGGACAATGGGAGCCAAAATCGTACTGGAAGCCGCCATCAGATAAGGCCAATTGGTATTGTTCAGCCCTCGGAAAGTCGCCAATCCCAGCGCCAATGTAAAATGCTTTTCATCACTCAAATAAATAATTGGGCCCAAAAAATCATTCCACACATCAATAAAAGTAAATATCCCGATCACGATCAGCGCGGGTGAAGACAATGGAATAATGACGCGCCATAGTACGGTCAGAGGTGTACCCCCATCCATATAAGCCGCTTCGTCCAGATCACGTGGAATGGTCAGCATGAATTGTCTTAGCAAAAAGATGTTAAACGCCCCTCCGCCGAACCATGCGGGAACAATCAACGGCAGGAACGTATTTAACCCTCCCAGCTCTCGCCACATGACGAAGGTTGGAATCAGCGTCACTGCATAAGGCAGCATCATCGACCCGATCAGCAGGGAAAAGATAAGATTACGTCCAGGCCAGCGCAGGCGGGCAAAGGTAAACGCCGATACAATCGAGGTCAACATCACTCCTGCCAGCACACATACCTCAATCATGAACGTATTCATAAAATACCTGCCGAACGGTACAGAAGTCAGCGCTTCCGGGTAATTGCTCCATTGAAAAGGAGACGGTATCCACTCTGGCGGGAACACGAAAATTTGCGATGTTCCCATCAAAGAGCTGCGAATGAGCCATACAAATGGCAACAGCATCAAAATACTGCCCATTATTAAAACAACGTACAGCAGAACACGACTGATTTTGAGAGGCTTGGCACGGGGAGCGGTAGCAGGACTGCGAGAGCGTTCAGGCTGTGGAGGCGGATGTTTCGGTGTTGTTGAATCGTTGACAGAAGAAGCGACTTGATTCATGAACGTTCCCCCCCTTCATAGTGAACCCACTTTTTGGACGTGGAGAAAATCAGGACCGTCAGCACCATAATGACGAAAAATAAGATCCAGGCCAGCGCCGAGGCATAGCCGATTTTGGTCTCTGTAAAGGCTGTACGCCACAAGTAGAATACATAGAACAGGGTCGAATTGTTGGGGCCCCCCTTCGTCATGACGTACGCCTGATTGAATGCCTGAAAGGTACTGATTAAAGACATGACCAGATTGAAGAAAATCGTCGGTGTCATCGAAGGAATGGTAATATGGAAAAATTTGTGCCACCTATTGCCGCCATCCACCTCAGCCGCTTCATACAGATGGGTGGGAACCGACTGAAGCCCTGCCAAAAAGATGATGACCGTATTCCCGATCCCCCAGGTGCTCATCATAATCAGGGAGGGGATCGCCGTGCTTTCGTCGTAAATCCATTTGCTCCCCGGCAGTCCAACACTCTCCAGCAACGAATTCAACAGACCAAAATCGGGGTTAAACATCCACAGCCACAGCATCGTGTTGGCAATACTCGGCACAATCGTGGGCAAATAATAAACCGTGCGGAACACGGACAGGCCTTTCACCTTTTGATTTAATAACAGCGCAATGATAAACGCAGCCGCCAACCCGAGAGGCACGCTGCCCAGCGCGTAATACGTGGTCACGAACATGGATTGGGAAAAGGTGGAGTCCTCGGTCAGAATCGTCCGATAATTGTCCAACCCTATAAAGGTCATCTGTCCGCCAATGGTCCAGTCGGTCAGGCTGAATACGAACGAGGCCGTGATCGGTCCAATCGTAAATATCATTAAGCCCAGGATGGCAGGAAGCGCGAATAACAGACCCCAGTTGCGCTCCATGCGCATCATTCCTGATTTTTGTCGCTTCATGGGCCGATCTCCTTTCGCTGCTGTCCTAACGGATTATTCATCCGGATATACTCCTTGGAGCAACGGCTGAATGATGGGCTCCAGCTCATCCAGCGCCTGCTGAGGTGTCTTTTTATTCGTCCAGATCAGGTCCAGCCCCGGGGTCAGCTTGGAACCGATATCAGGCCAGTTGCGCAGCGTAGAGGTTGACGGCTTGATCGCATAATCTCTGGCATACTCGATGCCTGCCTCCTGAAATTCCGGTGGATGTGCAGCATTATTCGTCCATGACTGGATGGCCTGCTCATCGGTATAATATTTTTCCTCGATAGGCATCCACAGACCGGATTTGAACAAATCCACCTTTTCCGGATTGTTATGATACAAATAAAATTCGAGCGCTTCCTTGGGATGCTTGGTGCTCTGGAAAATGACAGTGGCCCCCGCAACAATCATCGTTTTGGGTTCTTTGAGCTTCGGCAGAACACCGATACTCCATTGCAGTTGCTTGTTGTTCGAAAAATCGAGCAGCGACCATGTTCCGTCCACAACCATGGCGACCTTTCTCGTCTGAAGCCGGATCGTATTGGATGGCATGTCCTGCTGCTGGATCAAATCTGGAGAAACATGCTCTTTGAAAACCAGATCCTGCAGCTTCTGAAATACCTCCACCGACTCTGGGCTGTTCAGCGTATACTTCTTGCCCGTTTTGTCGGTCAAAGCTCCGCCGTTGCTCGCCAGAAGCGGTCCCCAGGAGCTACGGTCATTGCCGAAGGCAAAGCCGTATTGCGCAATATTTTTCGGATCAAAGCCGCTGTCACCCGGATGCTTTCCGTTCTGATCCTTGGTCAGCTTTTTGGCGATGGCTAGAAATTCATCCCATGTCCAAGCCTTTTTAGGATCAGCCGGGGGAACGGATACGCCTGCTTCTGTAAACAGCTCTTTGTTGTAAAATAACTGCATCACTTCCATGGCGGTGTAGTTGCCGATAGACTTGCCGGGCTCGCTGTAGAGATAGGAGGATTTAAGCTTGTTTTTTAATTCGGGATATTCATCATAATAGGAGGATAAATCCAGGAGTCTGCCTTCACTGGCCCATTTCATCGTGAGCGAATCGCCCAGGTAGGCGATATCAGGAAGCTGATTGGCGGCCATCAACGTGTTAATTTTCGTCGTGTAATCACCCGGGACATGCTCGCCCTTCACTCGAATATCCGGGTGGGATGCATTGAAGCTTTGGATCATTTTTTCCATTGCCTGTTTCTCGTCATTGCTCCCCCAGTACATGAACTTGAGTTCGACCGCATTGGGGTTGACCGGTTCACCAGCGTTACCGCTGCAAGCCGTCAGCCCTGTCAAAATCGCCGTCATCACAAGAGCCATCCATGTCCGTAACCTTCGTTTCAGCAAATCAATCGGCCCCTTCCTGAACTGGATTCTCCTTACAAGCCTATTATGCGCCGAGAGCCTGGAGCCGACTACCCAACGACTCCAGACTCTCTTTGTTTTGGTATGATTTTTTTAACAGCGCGTTTACAAAAATGTTTTACGAAACTCCGTCGGGGTCAGTCCGGTATGCTTTTTGAAGGCAATGCTAAAATAGTTCGTATCCGCAAAGCCCACAATCTCCGCCACCTCAGCAACCTTCCGATTCGAGTCCAGCAGCAGCTCGCGGGCACGTTCGAAGCGGACACGCGTCTGGTAATCGGCAAAGCTTTCTCCTGTAACCTGTTTGAAACGGGCGCTCAAATATTTGGGACTCATATTCATGTAAGCCGCAAGGCTGTTCAGACCGCCATCCTCCTGAAGATGCTCCCGAATCCACTCCTTGGCCCGTTGAAATTTGCGTGGAATGCCCTGCTCGCGCGATTCCCGAACATGGCGACCCACCCGCACAAAATAGCGGGATACATAGTCGATCATCTCGGGTCCGTGCCGCAATCGGGACAGTTCCAGCAGCGGGTCCTGCTCCTGCATGGACGCTTGGCCTACGGATGCGTCGCTTTGGACGATCCGCATGACGAACAGAACGAGCTGGGTAACGATCATTTTCACCTGCTTGACGGGCAGACCTGCCAATTGTCCGGACCATTCCTGTAAAATCGCATGTACGGCAGCATCATTTCCGGCCCGAATTTCCGTAATCATCAGCAGCTCCTTCTCCAGCAAATGACTGCTGTTCGGCTCAGCCGCCTGAATGCTCTCATAGGGGATGATCTGGCTATAGCCAACCCAGCCCCGATGCTCCGCTGCCCGGACAGCTTCCTCATACGCTTCGGGTAGTTGCTCCATCCGCCCTACAGGGCGGCTAATCCCGATGGACACTGCCCGGTTCAGCCGCTCCTGTACCGCCTGCCGGATATGCTGTGCCGTCCGCTCCGCCGCCCTGCAAGATGCTGCCGCCAGCAGCACGACACGCCGATCTCGGGAAACCGCCGCTCCGTGTGCCTTCGCCCCGGCGGCCGCCGCAGCTTCCCAAGCCAGCCCGGCGAATTCGCGGCTGCTTCCCTCCTCGTAGCCGTGCAGCTCGCTCGTGGCCGCTGCTTCCTGCTGCTGTGGCTCTTCCAGCTCGCAGCACAACACAGTATAGGGCGGCCCGGAGGTCTCGCCGGAAAGCTCCAGCCCGTCCATCTCCCGAATAACCTCGGCTGCGGGACGCCGCTGCTGTAACAGATCCAGCAGCAAATGCTCCCTGTACAGCGGCTCCGATGAACGATGACGGTGGATGAGTTCCTCCTCGCTTCTTCTCAACTGCACAATACGGTCTTCGGCCCGCCGCAGGGCCGCTTCAAAATCCTCGCGGGTCACAGGCTTGAGCAAATAATCGACCGCTTGAAGCGAAACCGCCTGACGAATGTACGTCACAGATTCGTACCCTGTCAGGAATAGCAAAGGTGTCCGCTGATCCTTTTCCCGAATGATTTTTGCAATATCCAGTCCACTCATATCCGGCAAATTAATATCCAGTAAAATCATGTCCGGTCGCTGCTCCGCATACAAACGTAATGCCGTTTCGCCATCACCCGCCACATGACTGACTTCCACAGGCAGGCCGCTTTCCACCACCATCAGCTTCAGTCCTTCCCGAATATGATATTCGTCGTCCACAATCAGCAGCCGGTACATGCCATCCTCTCCCTTCCTTATTCGTTTCGAATCGGTGCCAGCAAGGTAACCGAGGTGTATGTTCCGGGCTCGCTTGTCACGGACAGTCCATATTGCGGGCCATAATGGCGAAGACGCTCATGTACATTACGCAGCCCAAAACCAATGGCACTTCCCCGCTCGGCGTCCAGTGACTTCCGAATATCGTCCAGACGTCCCGCTCCAATACCGTCTCCATCGTCACTGACCGTTAATCGCAGCGCATCGCCTTCCTTTGTACCGGACAACATGATGTATCCACGGTCGGTACGCCCTTTTAAGCCATGGTAAATGGCATTTTCAACGAGCGGCTGGAGTATAAGCTTGGGTACGTAGAACCCGCAAATATCTTCCTCCACCTCGCAAATCCACTCGAACGAATCCCGAAATCTGAACTGCTGCACCTTCACATAAGCGCTCACATGCTCGACTTCCTGTCCCAAACTAATCTGCTCCCGCCCATAGCTGAGCGAGATGCGAAAGCATTTACCAAAAGCACCGATCACCTCCGCCATATCCCGTTGCCCGTTTGCCAGCGCCATTCCCTTGAGCGACTCCAGCGTGTTGTACAAAAAATGCGGATTAATCTGCGCCTGAAGCGCACGAAACTCCGCCTGCTTACGCGACAGCAATGCTTCGTACACCTGTCCGTACAGCTCATGATTTTTTTGCATCATATGAAGAAAACGCTCCCCGATCTGCCCCACTTCGTCCTTGGGATTAAAAATAACAGGTGCAGGACCGTCGGAACCTTGGGCTGAGCTAGTAACAGGACTTGCGATTGACCTTGGACTTGAGCCTGAATTTGTAGTTACGCCCTCCGTTCCGGTGCCTGCGCTCGTACTGCCGTCCACCGCCATTAATCGGCTCAACTGAAGCAACGGACGACGAATCGTATCACTCAGCCGATAAGACAGCATCCAGCCGGACACCAGTGCAATTAAAAAAGTCCAGATGGTCCAGGCACCCATCTGCCGCGCATCCTCGAACAACACGGACTGATCGACTTTTTGCAGCAGTGTCCATTGTCCTTCATTCAACGGGCCGTAGGAAATCATGGTCTGACGACCGTTCCATGCTCTCCAGTCCTTCGCAAGCATGGGTTTGTCCACAGCGGAGTTGGCAATCTGCTGCAGCAGCGACTTGTCCGCAACGGCCTGCTCCGGCAAACGGTATACAGGCTCACCCCTCTGATCCAGCACCCACATCTGAGTATTGCCATCCGTTTCATGAAAGGCAAGCCCCCGGAACAGGCTGGCTTTGTCAATTTCCAGCAGTAAAAATCCGAGTGGCGCATAGTCTCCGGTCGTTTTTCGAAGCAGCTTCCCGACATAGAGTCGATCATCCGCCATCCCTTTTCCCGATTCGAACGGTGAATGGGCCATCCACATCATGGGCTGCTCGGCGAGCAGCCGACGATAGTAAACACGTGCTTCCTCTAATGTAGGAAGGCCGCCAAAGCGGACCGAAACATTCCCTTGATACAGCGAATGCTTGGGCCCGCCATTGGCGGCATATATAAGAGAGGACGTGATATACGGCTTGGTCTGGGTTTGCGCCCGGACGACCATGCTGAGCGTTTCATCGTTCCGTAAGTATTCATAATCGTCTTCCGGCTTGTTCTCCAGCGTGGCATGCACATCGGGATTGCCGAGAATGGCATTGGTCAAATCGTTCAAATCGGAAAGCGTCGCATTGACGTAATTTTCACTCATTTGCCGGGACTGCATAGCTAGCGCTTCCGACTTCTCACCAAGTGAATGGGCCGCGATCCGGTAAAAGGTAAAGGTCAGCACCACCATCGGAATGACAGTGAGCACCAGCGTCAGTACAATGAATTTCCCACGAATCGTAGGAATCCCGGTAAACTTTTGACGACCACGGCCTCCCATTCAATTGCCTCCCTTATACATAGGCTGGAAGCCACTCTCCGTGCGCCGCAATCAGTTCATCGCACAGCGAAACAATCTCATCCATGGACAGCTCGGCTGATGTGTGCGGGTCCAGCAGTGCGGCATGATAAATATGCTCTTTTTTCCCGGTGACAGCAGCTTCAATCGTCAACAGCTGTGTATTAATATTCGTCCGGTTCAGCGCAGCGCATTGGGGCGGCAAATCTCCGACAAAGGTCGGCGTAACCCCGTTGCGATTCACCAGACAAGGCACCTCCACACATGCTTCTTTCGGCAGATTGGTAATTAAACCTGTGTTCATCACATTGCCGCCAATGGTAAAAGGCCGATCCGTTTCGATAGCCTCCAAAATATAGGAAGCATATTCATTCGACCGCTCATGACGTAGATCCTGATTTCCCAAAAGCTCCCCGCGCATCGTTTCCCATCGTTCAATCTGGCTCACACAGCGACGCGGGTACTCATCCAAAGGAATATTGAACCGTTCGATCAGTTCAGGGTATGCCCGCTTGATAAAATATGGATGATACTCCGCATTATGCTCGGACGATTCCGTAATGTAATAGCCGAATTTCAGCATCATTTCAAAGCGCACCATATCATGATGCTTTTCCTGCCGCTTGGCGGCGGCCCGTTTTTTAATCTCGGGATACAAATCCTCGCCGTCCTTGCTCACTTCGAGCAGCCACGCCATATGATTGATGCCTGCGATTTTCGCCTTCACGCCTTCCTGCTCCAGTCCTAGGCTTTTGAACAGCTCCGGTATACATGCCTGCACGCTATGACACAGCCCTACTGTACGGACACCGCCGTATACGTTCATCACATTCGTCAGCACAGCCATCGGATTCGTATAGTTGAGAAACCATGCATCCGGGCATACCTCGCGCACATCTGCGGCAAAATCGAGCATCACCGGAATCGTTCGTAGGTTGCGGAAAATACCACCAATTCCGACCGTATCGGCAATCGTTTGGCGCAGGCCGTATTTTTTAGGAATTTCAAAATCCGTAATCGTACACGGATCATAGCCACCTACCTGAATGGCATTTACCACATAGGCAGCTCCACGCAGCGCTTCCTTACGGTCTGTGTAGGAGCGAATCACACAGGTGCTGCCCGTCGTTTTTTTCAAATTGGATAAAATATTTTCCGAATCCTTCAGTCTTTCGGGGTCAATATCGAACAACGCCAGCTCAAAGCCCTGCAAAGCAGGTGTCAACATACAATCACCAAGCACATTTTTGGCAAATACCGTGCTGCCTGCACCCAGAAATGTAATCTTGCTCATGCCTTTTCCCCCATTCAAATTCGTATTCGAAGCTTTGTACTCCAAATGCAAGGATACCCACCGCCGCTCTCCCCTTTGCAGGAAGAAAGTGACGGTGGGAAAGGTTAACAATGGCTATTCGTTATTTACTCCAGATCGTGATCCCCCTGCTGATTTAGCAGAACTGACAGGAGCAGGTGTTTCGGGTGTTACCGGGTTAACCGGATTTGTCTGCGTTTCTGGAGTACCGGAGTTGACGGGAACCCCCGCTTCGACCACGGTCACCTTGGCAATGGCCTTCAACTCTGTTCCTTCTACATTGCCCTTCCATTCAAATGAACCCGGAGTAGCATATTGTGCAGGATCAATATTTTCCCACTCTACAGCTACCCATTTGATGGAGCCTTCTCCATACGTAGCTTCCACTACACTTGGCAATTCGGGCTTTTCACCTGCACGAGTCGTCACGTTTACTTCTTTTAAAGCGGTGATTTTCTCGGCTGCCGTCAGACTCTGTGCTGTACCGGAGGCCAGACCCGCCACCTCGGTTGCATTCAAAGCACGGCTGTAGATGCGGAATTCATCCACCAGACCATTGAAATACGGATCAGGGTACTGGGACTTACCGATAAAATTATTTTTGGTCTGGCCCAGACTGGTAGGATTCAGGGTCAGGTTGGTATTGCGTCCCACTTCTTTTCCATCCACGTATAAAATTCCCGTAGAGCCCGAAAGCGTGACCGCAACGTGCTTCCACACACCAGTCGGCAGCACAGGGGCATCAATCGTCTGTTCCTGTCCTTGTCCGTTACCTTGGTTCGTAATGGCAAACAGCATCCGGTCCCCGACTTTAGGGGTCAGGAACATATATTCATTCGTCCCGGAGCCGAAGTCAAAAATCCGTACATAATCGCTCAGGCTGTTCGCTTTCACCCAGCCGGATACGGTCAATTGCTGTGCCCGGCTCACAATGCCAGCTGGAAGCTGCACATAGCTGTCCTTGCCATTGAGGCTGACGGCATTGCCTGTCTTACCCGCGGCCCATGCAACTGTCCCCTTGACGGTAGCATCATTGCCGCTATCCGATGAATCCGCAGCAAGGGTACCGCTTTTTTCGTCAAACTTGTAAACTGCAAGCTGTTCTGGTAACGGAGTCGCCGGTTCAGCTACCACGCTTACTCTGGCCTCCGCAGACAACAGCGAATCGCTGGCTGTCAGCTTGAATATATACGTTCCTGGCTCAGAAACGTCCACCTTCGTGCGCAGCGATGTTTTACTGCTGAATGTGACCTTGGCGCTCTGTGGTCCTTCAACCAGACTCCACTCGCTTGTAACCTTTCCTTGCGGAAGCCCATCATCGACAGCCGTACCCTTCAAAATGATCTGATCCGGCAGCTTCACCTTGGAGTCTTTACCAGCATCGACGACAGGAGCCTTGTTCGGATCGGGTGTTGTCGGTGTCAGCTCCACCGTATAGGAGGAGGCTGTGCCAATGTCCAACTTCAGCTTGTTGGTAGGTGCATACGCATTAAATTTACCTTGCGATTGACCACCTACTTTAACCAAATACGTTCCTTTCTTCAAACCATCAAATGTAACGTACGTGGAATGTGCTTGGCTTGGCGTTTGGTTTTTCAGCTGGAACCATACATAATCCTTGGATGTTGCCAGCTTGGCTTCTGTATATTGGTCCCTGTCCAGCTCGATATACAGCTTTTCCGTGATCAGATTGACGCGCTTGAACAGGCCGTCCAGCGGCTTGATCGTATACACGTTACCGCTTTTGCTTACCTCTGCACCGTAGCCCGTCAATCCGAAAATCGGATCCACCGCAATATCGGCGCTTAACGTTTTGAGCGCACCGAACAATCCGAGGTCAGCCTCGCCACTCATGCCGCGCCAGCCGTTAAAGAGCGGAACATTTTTACCCCCTCCGGTGCCGTTCGTTCCGTTATTGCCTTTTTCCGCTTGATACGTCCAAGCGACTGCCCCGATGTTCTCTGGGTCCGAGCTGATTTGCCCGGAGTTAATCGCTCCGACATTCGCCATTTTAGCTGCATAGGACAGCCGTTGTTGTTCCTCGCGTTGATTGTCCTCATGATGCCGTATCCAGTCATCCATCGCATATCCTGCGAGCGAGGTCGTGTACTGGAAGTTAAACCAGTTCTCCCCGGTAATCGTCACCGGATCAGTATAGTAATACCATACTGGCATATGTCCGCGTGCTGCACGGGTTTTGGCATTGATTTTGCTCATCATTTCCAATGCCTTGCTTTGCTCGCCTTCTGTGTCTATATTCTGCTTGGCTAATGTATATACGGCCTCTTCCCCTGTATTGTCGTAGCTGTATTCGGAGCCGTAAGGATACTTCGTATTTTTAAAATTATTATATTTGCGATCCATTTTTTCCTTGAGATCATTCGCCTCATCATCATAGCCTTCATCATGAAGTGCCTGAATAATATCCGGCGTGGTCAGTTCGCCCATCAAGCCCGTTTCCCAGTTGTACGCGACTGGCCCTTCATACAATGCTTTGAAAATATTATACGCCCGCAGCAAATACGTTTCCTTCGGATGCTTGTAAGTGACCAGATCCGGGTATTCCTTGGCAATCTTGTACATGCTGAAATACGTGTTGTATACATGCGGGTAGGCATACCCCCGATAGGTCGGTGTATCGTTCGGCTCCGGCATCAGGAAATCATGAATTAAATAATCCTCATGATGTCCGTTCATCAGATTCGTCCAGATCGCCGTCTCCAAATAATCGTCTACTGCCCGCACCTCTTTGGCAACTGGAGACAGTGTATTTTTCTCAGCCAGGAACTGTCCGTGCGTCAGACCCCAATCATCCCCCCAGCCCCAGTAGCCGTTGAAAATGTTACGCTTGGATTTGGTATGCATCATCCAATCGTCAAAGACCTTGTCGCGCAGATCACCCGGTACATTCCACTGGGTTTTATCTACCATAAACGTAGCGTGCCGTTGCAGCGCCTGATCAATTGGCTCGATGGCATAGAACTGTAAAACCGTCTTATTGCCGTTTCCATATTCCACGGTTATGAAGTTTGGGCCTAATTTCGTAAATTTCAGTTCATAAATATGATGCCCTCCAGACTTGCTGTCCGTCTGTGGAATGACGGTTCCATCTGGATAGGTCACCTTGCTGATCGCCTGCTTGGAGCGCAGATCCACCTTCGCCTTTTGATTCGTAGGCACGATCATACCCGGTACGACTGTCGTATCTACCAAGTTTTCTTGGTACAGCGTATCTTTTACATCATGCTCGTCCTTCACCGCCAGAAACTTGAAGCCATAGTTTTTGCTTTGACCGGGATTCAAGATCAGACTTGTGTTGGATAAATATCCACGGTTGGTGGACTTGATGACATTGGAATGAATATAAAATACATTCAGTCCCTCCAGCCACTTGCCTTCGTTGGCTGGGTTCCAAGCCCATTTACTGCCTGGATGCTCCTCATCCCGCCAGTGATCCTGATATTCAAAACCGGCATCTGTTGTGGAATCAGGCATCAGCAGCAGCGAAGAACCAATCCCGCTGGGACGTCCAGCTGTAATATAGGAGCTATTGTTGCCGACAAAGGAATGCGTTACGACTCGAGTCTCGTAAATCGCATCGCCGTTGGTCCACTGCTCATTGAATGGCAAAGGCAAGCCGAAATCGCCAATCTCCAACTTTTTTCCACTCGTATTCTGTACCTGTATATTCCACAACACCGAACCGTTCGCCTCCGCCGAATACGTTTCGATGACTTTAAAATTGCGTATGCCTTCTGCGTTGCTTGAATTCTCATACGTAACGGTAACACGATTGCCACTGGTCGTGATCTTGCGTGCGTCTGCCGACTTGTTCGTCCAAGCCTTTGTCCAACTGCCATTGTCCAGTCGGTACGTGAACATGAGCTCTCCCAGCCATTGATGATCTGCGGTGTTCTGCTCAGGTGTTACCGTTGCGTTCATAACATATTCAGTCGGGAAAGCATCTCCTTTGATACGAATGGATGAAATTTCTCCATGCTCGCCTGTCTGAATCGTCAGCTTGTCATTGGATAGTTCATAGGCCTCTGCCTTATGCGCCCCCAACAGCACAGACGCTACGGTTAAAAACAAAAATGCAGCCAATATTCCCTTAAGTTTCATCAACACGGCCTCCTTTTGGATTTTGGAGTTCTCATTTGCTTGCCAATCACCTGAAGTCTCTTCATTTCGCCGCAACCTCCTTGGAAATGTAAGCGCTACAACTCCATTGTACAAATCCTTGTCCATTGGTAAAATCAACATTTTCAACCGATTTATATAGGATTTCAACCTAATCGTGGGAGGAGTTACGGCGGAGGTAGGGAGCGCTGCGCGTGCAGATTGTTCTTCCGATCGCTGTTACCCCCGGATTTCTATTGAATAGGAGATTAGAGGGTAAAATCCGGGGATAGCTTATGCTTACGATGCAAGCTTTCCTCTGGAAAGCTTTTAGCCGAACGCTTACGCTTCTTCAGAACAATTCTGCCCGCTCCGCTGACCGACCGCCGTAAAGTCATCGCCCTTTTTAGGGAATTGGGGCGGTAGGGGAACTGCAAGTGCAGAGCGGCAAGAAGACTTGCAGCTTCTTGCTTTGTACAGAAAAAGGAGCCGGAAGGGTAACTTATTAAGACCTAAAATAAAAAAAACTTAAAACAGTTAGTGCTTAGACTAAGATAAGATTCTTTAATGTCGCTCAGGCGAACAGTAAGTTTGCTAAAGATATACAAGAAGGAACATCCCTAACACCTAGTTTTGCGGATGCGGTAAAACTTCATCAGCTTCTTGATGCAGTGGAAGAAGCACTCGCCAATCGATGCTTATCTTCAAAAAGAGCTGGCTTCTCTATTTTAAGATGAAAAAAGAAGGGCTCTATACAGCTTGGATAAAGGGGAATCTGCCTGAAATTGGCGATCTAATCGGTTGGCATTTACAGCAGATGCCTGTTTGCCGAAAAAGCGTCGCTTCTTTCGGATGAACCGAACGGATTCCCGATTTCTCCATCAGGCGGTACACCTTCTTGTGGTTAACCAAGATACCCTCTCTACATAAATCCGGTGGATAGACAACATATGCGATTCCACGAGTTCTTCCTCTGCTTACGCTGCTTGACTGCAGCTCGTTAAACACCTCTTTGTGCCTCAATCCCTTGTTTGAAGTTGAGATTTGCTCATTTATGTAGATTTTTCATTTCACGTCGCTTACAATGAATTTAACCATTGTGATCAGGACTTTAACTAAAAATGTCATTAGGAGAATCAACAAATGATCAAATCGCAACGAATTAATCAGATTAAGGAATACGTTTTTGAGCATGAATCGGTATCATTGGAAGAACTGGTGGAGCATTTTGGAGTATCGAAGAATACAATCCGTAGAGATATTCAGCCTCTTGTCGATTCCGGGATCATAAAAAAAGTATACGGTGGGGTTTCTGTCAATCATTCTACCCTTGTTGTCTTCAACGAACGACGCGATCAGAACCTTACCAAGAAGCAGGAGATTGGCAAACTGGCTTCCCAGTTCATTGAGGACGGGGATGTTATTTTTGTTGATTCGGGGACGACGACCTTGGAGCTTCTACCCTACATTCAACACAGGCAGCTTACGATTGTAACGAACAATTTTGATTTTATTCATGAAGCTAAGCCCTTCCCTTCCCTATCTATCTTCTCTACGGGCGGCATGCTTGAACGCAAAACGAATTCCTTTGTTGGCTTCCAAAGTATTGAGCTACTAAAAAAATATAACATCAATAAAGCTTTTGTTGCTTCAACAGGCATTTCGATTACGAACGGAGTGACCAATTCATCTCCGCTTGAGACCGACATTAAAAGTACAGTTGTGGAAAAAAGCATGAACGTGTATTTAATGATTGACGACAGCAAATTCGACAAATATGCCCTCACTACGTACTGTTCTCTTAGCGATATTGACTATTTGATCACCAACAGTATACCAAACGTAAGCTACCAGCAATATGCATCAGAACATGGTATCAAAATCGTGACGTCATAAGCTCAAAGCCAAAAAAGCAGCACGTTCCGTCCTGGTTACAGTGAAGGATAGAATGTGCTGCTTTTATATAGAATGCTATTATTTATTTTTCAAACTGACCGCTTTATGACTTGAGCCAAATTCACGAATTTTGGCACGCACCGTTTCCCGAATCGCGTCTCTCGCCGGAGTTAATATTTTTCTCGGTTCGGTCGTTTCCAAATCCTCCGCTAGCGTGTTACGCAACTGAAGTGACCAGGCTGTCACACATTCGGTGTTGATATTCACTTTAGCATGACCTAGCTTGATCGCCCGGTCGAGTTGATGCTTCGGTATCCCCGAAGCACCGTGCAAAACCAGAGGAATACCGACCGCTCGCGAGATGGCATCCATCTCGTCAAAGCCGAGCTTCGGTTCTCCAGCATATTTGCCGTGTACGGAACCCAGTGCGGCTGCCAGTGCATCAATACCTGTTTCTTCTGCGATCCGTATGCACTCATTCAGATCTGCATACTGAATACCGCCGATCAGGCCATCTTCCATACCACCTACTGTACCGACTTCCGCTTCGACGGATACACCGGAACCAGTTGCATATGCAGTAACCTTTCTCGTATCCCGGATATTATCCTCAATCGGGCCATGGGAGCCATCGAACATGACAGAGGTGAAGCCCGCATCAATCGCACGCAGGCAATTGTCAACCGTCTTGCCGTGGTCCAAATGCAGAGCTACAGGGACCTGAATGTTCTTTTCCTCAACAAGCGTACTTACCATAGCCGCAACAGTCCGGTAACCACCCAGAAAGTCAATCAGTCGATCTGATGCCGCCACAATGACAGGCGCTTCTTCTTCCTGGGCTGCATCAAGTATGGCGTGAACCCAAGATAAGCCGTTAATATTAAACTGGCCAACGCCGTAATGCTCCTGTTTTGCTTGCTGTAGCATTTCCTTCATGGAAACCAAGGGCATGCGCTCATCATCTCCTTTCCGCTCACTTTCTAGCTAAGGCCCAATCCTTCTTTCATTTTTTTCAACATGAATGCACTTGACTCTTCCGGCTTGTCGCTGTAAGCAAACACTGCATTCGTGGCTATACCGTCGAACTTCATCTCGCGCAGCTTACGAAACAAGGTGTCAAAATCAATATCGCCTTCACCGATATTCAAGTGCTGGTGAACCGTTACTTGGGCATCAGGCGGATTGACGATGTAACGCAGTCCATAAGCCGCCTTATGATTAAAGGTATCGGCAAACAGCACATGATCGGTCAAATCACCCGCTTCGTCCAGCATTTTGGCGATATCACCTACCCCATCATCATAGAAGAATGTATGGGCGACGGAGTATACTAGCTTGATCCAAGAACGGTCAAGTGCACGGATCATATTAATCGCTCCGGTATTCGTCTCGATAAAATCATATGGATGCGCTTGCAGATTTAGGCGAATTCCCTCCTTCTCAAATACCGGGATCAGTTCATCCATCGACTTGACGAACTTCTCTTCGCAAACGAACGGTTCATACTTGGAGCCGCTGAATTCACTGTTCATCAGATCAATATCGAGTTCCACTGCGACTTCAATGGCGCGCTTCCAGTTGCGGACAGCCGCCTGTCTCCTGTCTTCATCCGGACCTGCCCAGTGGTAGAGAGGCAGCAGGGAAGAAAATTTCACCCCCGCTTCGCTCATCCATTTTTTAACCTGCTTGATCTTGGTTTTATCAACTTTAGGATACTTGTAAAATGGACAGAAATCTTCACGTGGAGATAGCTCGATGTATTCATAGCCCAGATCGGCTACCTTGAAAATCATTTCTTCCATAGATAACGAATCTCTAAAATGCGTCGGATCATATGCCAGCTTCATGTTTGCTCCTCCTCTTGCCTGTACGGTCGGGATATTAGTACTGTTTTGATTTTTTCAACATATCCACCTTGCGTTGATACGCACGTTGGATACCCTCTTTGTCCGATACTTCAGCCACACCGACATGCCACCAACTGTCATAGCCGTCCGTCATTGTCTTAGGCAGCACTTTCATCTCGATCAGAGTGGAGTTCTTCTGCTTCTTCGCATCCTCCAGCGCTGCCTTCACCTCTTCAACGGTGTTGGCGCGATACACTTTCGCTCCGTATGCTTCTGCGACTTTGGCGTAATCAATGTTCATAATCTGGTTGTCCTGTGTTCTGAACTCGCAGTAATAGCTGCCAGAGCCGTGATCCATCTGTAAGTTGTTAATACAGCCGAAGCCCGAGTTGTCGAACAGCAGAACGTTGATTTTTTGATGATACTGAATTGCTGTAATCAACTCGGAGTGCAGCATCAGGAAACTGCCGTCGCCGACGATGGAGTAGACCTCGCGATCCGGGTTCGCGAGCTTGATGCCCAAAGCGCCTGATATTTCGTATCCCATACAGGAGTATCCATATTCCAAATGGTACGTGTTGCTCACTTCAGATTTCCAGAGGCGCTGCAAATCTCCCGGTAGTGAACCGGCGGAAGATACGATAATGCTGTCCTTGTCAATGGTGTCGTTGACAGCAATCAATGCAGTCGTCTGTGCCATATCCGATTCAAGAGCATCTGCATATTCGTTCATCGTCTCCTGGGTGAAGTGCTGCTTGACTTCCGGCACAAAGCCCGAACGTTTGAATTCAACCTTGGCGAGACGCGAACGCTCTCCAGCCCATTCTTTTTGCAGTTCCGGAATCATCGTGCCGAATTCGCTGCTGTATCCATCCAGACGGTCGTACAGCTTGCTTAACGCAGCTTTAGCATCGGCCACCACTTGCAGACCGTCCAACTTGTAAGCTTGCATCCGGCTAACGTTAATGTTTAGAAACTTCGTACGGTCAAAGTCGAACGCCGTCTTCGAGGAAGTGGCGAAGTCAGTATATCGGGTCCCGATACCGATGACCAGATCCGCTAAACGAGCGGCTTTGTTCGCTGCCAGCGTTCCTGTAATCCCCATACCGCCCAGATTGTTCGCAAAGGTACTTTCGACAGCCGATTTACCGGCTTGTGTCTCCACCAGCGGAATGTCGTACTTCTTCGAGAAAGCGATAACCTCATCCCGCGCTTCCGAATATTTCACGCCCCCGCCGACCAGAATCAGAGGCTTGCGGCTGCTGCGAATCAGTCGTTCTGCCGCTTCCAGCTCTCGTTCGCTCGGCCGCAGACGGTCTACATAGTGAACGCGCTTCTGGAAGAAGGCCTCATCGAAGTCGAAGGCTTCCCCTTCAACATCCTGGGAAATACAGATTGTGACAGGTCCGCTCTTGACGGGATCGGTCAGAACTTCGAAGCCGCGAATCAGGGTGCTCATTAACTGTTCTGGGCGCGTCACGCGATCCCAATAGCGGGACACCGGCTGAAGCGCATCATTGGTTGTGACAGCCATGCTGTACTCCTGCTCAATTTGCTGTAATACCGGGTCAGGCTGCCTGGTTGCAAAAGTATCCGCAGGCAGGAATAGCACAGGCAAATTATTTGCCAGCGCCGTTCCGGCCGCTGTTACCAGATTGGCAGACCCCGGGCCAGACGACGTGGACACCGCATAAATTTTTTGCCGCAAATTTTCTTTGGCATACGCGATTGCGGCATGAGCCATGCCTTGCTCGTTCTTGCCTTGAAACACTTTCAGATGGCCGGCATCCTGTTCCAGTGCCTGACCGATCCCAAGCACGTTGCCGTGACCGAAAATCGTGAAGATCCCTTCAACAAACGGCGTCTCACGACCATCGATATGAATATACTGCTGGTTAAGAAACTTGATCAGCGCTTGCGCTGTAGTCATTCTGATTTTGTTGCCCATTGTACAACTCCACCTTTATTGAAGTGTTATCACGATATCAGGAATGGATGACAGGCTGATTGGAAATCAATTCTTCAATCTCTTCCACCGTCGGCATAGCTTCCGATGAGCTGTGCTTGCTGACTACGATGGAAGCGGAGGCGCTGCCGTATTTCAATGCAGTTTCAATATCCTTGCCGATAATCAGGGCATACAGAAATGCTGAGGCATACGAGTCGCCAGCACCGAACGTTTTGAGCACTTTCGTTTTGTACGCCTGCGCCCGAAATACTTCGCCGGATTTGGTATATGCATATGACCCTTCAACGCCATGCTTGATAACGATAATTTCCGGACGATGTCCGAACAGATAGCTAATGGTATTATCATTAGAGCCGCCTTCGCTGTTTTCCATCACGTCATATTCGTCCCGGGTCCCGATGACAATATCCGCCTGTTCCGCTACTATCGAATAATATACGGCTGTTTCTTCTTTGTTTTTCCACGTATACGGACGATAATCCAGTTCAAATACAATTTTTACACCGTTACGTTTAGCCAGTTGAACCGCTTTGAGAACCGCCTCGCGGGAAGGGCTTTGCGCAAGAGCCGTGCCCGAGACAAGCAGCATGCCTGCCTGTTGGATGTATTCCTCGCTTACTTCATCTGTGCGCAAGTACAAATCAGCCACATCGTCGCGGTACATCAGAATGCTGCACTCTTCGGGACTTTTGATTTCCGTGAAGGCAAGTCCTGTCTTGTGGCCTTCCTGATCTACAGCAAGCTGGGAAGTGTCGATTCCGGCATCACTCATATATTTCTGGATAAAACGCCCATGCTGGTCATCAGCAATTTTGCCGATAAACCCTGCTTTCAGTCCCAACCGTGCTCCCCCGATGGCAATATTTGCAGGGGAACCTCCAACATACTTGACGAATGTCATCGTTTCTTCCATCGGCCGATTGTATTCGGCGGCATTTAGATCAATACAAGCCCTTCCAATCGCAATCAAATCGAACTTTTTTGCACTGTTTGCTCCATTGCTCATACTTTTCCGCTCCTTTCGGTTATTTCCGATCCAGAATCCATTCATGATCCGGGTCATTGTGGAATTTCCAAATGCGCCTAGGGCCTGCCATAACGTTCAAATAGTAGGATGTATACCCGTCTGGTACGCCTACCGGATGATATCCGGCCGGTACAATAACCACATCCCGATGCTCAACAGCCATGGTCTCATCCAGACTCCGGTCATCCGTGTATACCCGCTGGAACAAAAATCCGGCATGCGGCTCAACTTCATGGTAGTAGGTTTCTTCCAGGAACGATTCATCCGGCAGACGGTCCTGATCATGCTTGTGCGGCGGATAGCTGGAGAAATTGCCTCCCTCTGTATATACTTCCACGACAAGCAAGCTGCTTGCGGATGGGTCGTTATCCGGCAAGATGTTGTGGACCATGCGCTTATTCTGATACTTCCCGCGGTGCTCAACGCCGACGTCTTCGGCCTTGATCCATCTTGTCTGGAGCGGCACCAGAGCAGGAGCGTAGCACAGGGCGACGGTTGCATCCGTTACCGCTTCAATCGTGAAGCTTTTTCCGCCGGATACGAACACGCTGTCTGTCGGTTTTTTCTCAAAAACACGCTCTCTCGTTCCGATTCCTTCGAAAACGTGCTCGCCTTCGGTAACGGTGATCTTGCCTGTAACGGCAACAATACAGCATTCCTGATCCGTCAGCACTTCTTCATAGCGTCCGTTCACTTTGAGATCAATCATTTTGAAGCCGACATATTCCAGCTCCGTGTCTTGCGTCGTTAATTGATGAACAACTGTAACATCGTTTTGTTGAACTTGATTAGGCTTGCGCAACAAATGACTGATCACGACTGAATCCCTCCAGTATTACTCAAATTCAGGTTCTGTATAACGTGCAGTTACGACTTTTTTTCGAGTGTAGAAGTCTACGCTGTCTTTACCGTTGGCATGAAGTGTGCCATAGAAGGAAGATTTCCAGCCCGAGAACGGGAAGAATGCCATCGGAGCCGGTACGCCAAGGTTTATACCCAGCATCCCTGCATCAATATTTTCACGGAAGTAGCGAATGGAGTGAGCGTTCGTTGTGAAAAGGCATGCTCCATTGGCAAATTCCGATTGATTCGCGATTTCCACAGCTTCCTTCAGGTTCTTCACCCGGATTACAGACAATACCGGAGCGAAAATTTCTTCTTTCCAGATCGCCATATCGGTTGTTACGCCTTCAAAAATAGTTGGTCCAACGAAATAGCCATCCTCAAGTAAGCGGTCACGACCGTCAATCAGCAGTTGTGCTCCTTCTTCGACGCCTTTCTCAATGTAACGGATGGTGCGCTCTTTGTTCTCTTCACGGATGACCGGACCGAGGAATACACCGTCATCCAGACCGTTACCCATTTGCACGTTTTGCGTTTTTTCCTTGAGCAAAGCAATAAACTCATCAGCGATTCCCTCTTCCACAGTGACAACCGCACAGGCCATACAGCGTTCTCCGGCGGAACCGAAGGCAGCACTCACAACGTTCGTTACTGTATCTTCCAGGTTGGCATCATTCAGGACAATCGTATGGTTCTTCGCTCCTGTCAGCGCCTGCACCCGTTTCAGGTGCTCGCTGCCTTTTTTGTACACATACTCGCCGACCGGCTTGGAGCCAACAAATGAAATCGCTTTAATTTCGGGATTCTCCAGAATGCCGTTTACGACATCATGAGCTCCGTATACAATGTTGAACACACCGGCAGGTAATCCCGCTTCAGTGAACAGTTCAACAATTCTCTCGGTAAGGAGCGGAGTACGCTCGGAAGGCTTCAAAATAAATGCATTGCCCAGCGAGATCGCCATCGGAAACATCCAGCATGGCACCATCATTGGGAAGTTGAACGGTGCGATTCCGCCTACGATTCCGATTGGATAGCGATAGTTGGTTGCCTCGACATCCGTTGCAATGGTTGCCAGTGAATCCCCCATCATCAGGGAAGGCGCTCCTGCGGCGAACTCGACGTTCTCAATGCCGCGCTGCACCTCGCCGAGTGCTTCATTAAGGCTTTTGCCGTTCTCAATCGTAATCAGGCGAGCCAGTTCGTCTTTGTGCTTCAGAAGAAGCTGCTGGTAGTTGAACAGAACCCGTGCGCGTCTTGGGACTGCGACTTTTTTCCATTTCTCGAACGCTTCCTTCGCAACTTGCACCGCATACTCCACATCTTCTTTCGTTGACAATGGAACTTCACAGATCAATTCTTTGGTCGCCGGGTTGTAAACGCCTTCATATTTGGTCGCCTGGCTTTCTACCCATTTACCGCCAATATAGTTCTTTAATCTTCTTACCGTTGTGTTTGTTGTTGTAGACATCGTCAAACTCCTCTCTCATGTTGAATATGAATAATAAGAATCATAGAACCACTTCATTACCTTAAATCACTTTTTGATTATATCTTGGTTATGTTTTTATGATATCCGATAAAAAAGTAACCGTCAACCTAATTAAAAAACTAAATGTGATCATTTTTTTGATTCGTTGTATGTCTATTGACAAACATTTTACACCAACAAGAACAACAGTGGTATGGTGAAAATGGAAATTAAAGTTGACATCACAACATATTGTGAAGCTTCGCCACCTCTACCTCCATACGTTTCAGCAAATGCGGAATTGGAGGCACCGGAAGGCATGGCGCTGACCAAGAAGGCGATGCCTAGCAGTACTCCTCCCTCCATTATTGACTTGAACATCACCAGCAGCACCACAGGAACTACCACCTGGCGCACCAGACTGAAGAGATACACTCGCTTGTTGCGTAGCAGTGAACCCAGCTTACTGCCAGCGATCATTGAGCCTGTTATGATCATTGCAATCGGCACCGTCAATCCACCAAGCGACTTGCTTGCATCAAGCAAAGGAGCGGGCAGCCTAACGTTCAGAAGAAACATGCCAAAGCCAGCAGCGGTCGCTATAATCGCTGGATTACGCAGCAATCCTGCAAGCGACACTGTACTGGCCTTACCCGCCGAGAAAATGCGCACCCCCATGCTGAACAGTGCAACATTGTATACCGCATTGTAGGTCACGAGTATGGCCAGCCCTCGCTCTCCGTACATCGCCTCCACAATTGGCATTCCAATAAACAAGATGCTAGAGAATATGCAGCAGCCCACCCATACTTCTCGCTCCCCCGTCTTTACTCCGAGCAGCCTCGCTGACAGGCGGCCGATAGCGAGGGTTGAGAACAATATAGCCACAGCGACGATTAAAGTGATACCGATATCACGTAACAATTCTCTAGATAAGGGAATTTGAAGGCTGTACAGAATGGCGCTTGGCAGTGAAATGCCTAGCAGCACCCTGGACAACCCCTCCATGTGGGATGTATGCAGCAATTTTAACCTGAAAGCAAGAAATCCAATCACCATATAAGTCAACAAGATCATATTTTCATGAATCAAAATCTCCAGCATTGTGGCAGCTCCCCTCCATAAGTTACAACGTAATTATCATAAGTTGATTGTAATGTTTTTGTCTATTATTAATAATGTGTTGATTATATGTTGGTATTATTTTATATTATTTATATCAACTTATTAAACAGGAGAGTGCCATGAAAGCCAGACGCTTACAAGATATCGAAGAGTACGTTCACTCTCATAAAAATGTCACCCTGGATGAGCTGTGCCAAAAATTCGATGTTTCCAAAAATACGATAAGGAGGGATATAAGCCAGATTGTTCGCAAAGGTTCTATTGAAAAAGTGTATGGAGGAGTTGCCTCTACCACAGATCCTATTCCGTTTGAAAACCGGGGAAGCAAGCATTCGTTTGAAAAAGATAGCATTTCGCATTTGGCCGCTTCTTGCATTGAGGAAAATGACCTGATCTTTATAGATTCAGGCACAACGACTTGCCATATGGCCAAATACTTCCCCACTGACATTTCTTTCACGATCCTGACAAACAGTCTCGATATCATTAACGGGGCTGCTGAACTCCCCTTAGTCAATCTACTGGTCATCGGCAATACATTCAAACAAAAAACCAAATCGTTTGTGGGTGTTGACGAGCCTCGCATGCTGGACAAATATAATGTGAACAAAGCGTTTATGGCGGCAACAGGAGTCAGCATAACTCACGGACTTACCAACTCGGATTTACTGGAGTTCGAGATTAAGAAGATTATTGCCCAAAAGGCGGAAAAATTGATTTTGCTCGCAGACTCGAGCAAGTTTGGTAAATCAACATTACTGACCTATGCATCCCTTGAGGATGTAGACATAATTGTCACTTCTAATCCACTTACAAATCAGTTCCAGGCTTTTTGCGCAACACATAATATTGAAGTCAAAACAACTTAAATCCCACCCATTATAGGAGGAAAACAATATGCCATTATTGCGGTTTGATGTAATCGAAGGACGTAGCCCCGAGGAACTGAAAAAACTTCTGGATGCCGCTCACCTTGCAATGGTTGAAGCCTTTGACGTTCCTGTCAGAGACCGGTATCAGATTGTACATCAGCACGCTCCACACGAGATGATTATCGAAGATACAGGTTTGGGCTTTGAGCGTACACCTCAGGTCGTTATCATTAATGTCGTGAGCAAAGAGCGAACACCGGAACAAAAGGAGTTGCTGTACAAACTTCTGGTCGAGCGTCTGGAGAGGGAATGCGGTATTGCCCCTAGCGATGTGATGATATCCATCGTCGAGAACGGTACTGGTGACTGGAGCTTCGGATATGGACGAGCACAATTTTTAACCGGGGAACTATAGACTTTATAGATTCATAAGTCATTATTTGGTGTATGGCCTTCGTCCCTCGGACGGAGGCCATACTGTTTTCGTCAGAGCTAGTCCATTCCGTTTTTTGGACCCTTCATCGCAGCAAAATTCGGAGGCCACCTGTTAAGACAGGCAGCCTCCGAATATTTGATGCTATTAGATGAATGCATCAAGTTTAATATTCAATTCATGACAGTTGAAAGTTATAGTGTCTGGAGACAACCTGCAACGTTGTTTCCTTGGCTGTTCGTATTGCTTCTTCCGCATCCAGTTCATAGTATTCTGGACGGAACAGTTCGACCGAAACGACGTGATCATAACCTTTTTCCTTAAGAGTAGCAAAAATAAAGTCAAGATCAATGGCTCCAAGCCCCGGCCATACGCGATCTTCGTCGGTCAGGAAGCCGATCGGAAAATCTTCGGTATCGTCAATATGCACGATGAAAATTTTAGAGACATCGGACCGCAACAGGTCTTCACGCTTCGATCCCATTGCATGAAAGTGGAAACAGTCTAGCACAAGGCCAACATTGTCACGTGCCACTTCCTCAACAATGTCGTAAGCCTGACCGAAGGTGTTAACCGTACACTGCGGATGTCCGACGAATTCTACAGCAATTTTAATACCATAGGGCTTCGCCAGGTCCGATAATTCTCTCAGCACCTTGACCGAGCTTGCCTTGATATCAGCATGAGTAATTTTTTTCTCGGTCACAAGGGGGACTACAACAATATATTCCACACCCAACCGTGAGCCGGTGTCCAGCATTTGGCGATATTCATCCAAAAGTGCCTGATATTCGGCCTCATCCCTATTGTTGAAGAACACCAAGGCATTGAATGCCAGTGGCTTGATATGATTGGACTGAAAATATTGTACCAGATCGTCAATAGAATGATCCTTCAAATACTCTGGCAACTTGTCCATAGTCCGAATTTCGATGTAGTCATATCCATACTTTTCACAATATTCCAGATCTTTAACGAGGTTCGAGTTGTTCAGGGTTGTTGCTTGATTAAAACATAGTTTCATCGTTCATTCTCATCTCCATCATTTTTGTATGATTTTCTGTGGCTCGTTAAACATGAACGTCGATTTTTGCTTCCTTATTTGTATAAGGTCGGTTTCTCTCCCAGTTCAACAGATTCCTGACGGCCGGATTCCTGCGCTCTGACACATGCGTCTGCCGTAACAGCCGCAATGTAACCGTCCCATGAAGTAGGACCTTGTGGCTCGCCTGACAGGCGGATAGAATCAATAAAATCTTGCAATTCACGGTCATATGCATCAAGGAAGCGCTGCTTCCAGTCCATCAAAATATGTGTTCCGAGCTGAGCTTCTTTACGGAATGTGATGCTAGGCACCTCAGGCAGTTTGACAACGCCTTCCTCACCGATAACTTCGCATTGAATATCGTAGCCGTATTTACAGTTAACGAAAATTTCTGCGTTGATCAGGATACCTCCCTGAGTTTCAAGCGTAACGACTTGCGGATCGCGCAGATGGCTGGAAGCGTGTCTTGTTTTTTTCGGATAAGCGACTTGCACTGATTTATAATCATCATTCACCAGCCAGTGCAACACATCAATCTCATGAACGAGCGTGTCTGTAATCGCCATATCCGTTGTATATTTGTCATCGACTTCCGGATTGCGGTGCGCGCAGCGAATCATCAGAGGCTCACCAATGAACTTGGAGTCGATCGCTTGTTTAAGTTGCTGGTAGCCTTGATCATAACGGCGCATGAAGCCAACTTGAACAAGCTTTTTTCCATGTCTGACTTCAGCCTGAACAATTTCCATACATCCTTGAGCCGTAGTTGCGAGCGGCTTTTCACAGAATACGTATTTGCCTGCTTCGATACCTGCCATAACACTTTGCTGATGAGCAGGACCCCAGCTAGTTACCAAAATGGCATCAACGCCGCCGGACTCAATCAATGTTTTGTCATCAGGAAATACCTGTGCGTTCAGCTTGTAATTATCCACAGCCGCCTTGGCTGCTTCTGCATTAACGTCAGTTACGGCGACAATTGTGGCTCCTGACAAGTTATTTGTAATTCTGCGAATATGCTCTCGACCGATTGCACCTGTTCCGATAACACCAATTTTCAAAGTCATATTATGATTCCTCCTGATATTCTAAATTAAATATAGCGCTTTCAATTTAAATCTTAATCGGTAGATGCTGCTTTTGGGCTATAACTTTCCTGCAAACCTCCAGTATTCTTTCCGTGGTTACGAAAATTTTGCTCTAATTGTTCCAGAGACAAACCTTTGGTTTCCGGCAAGAACATTTTTACGAACACGATCGCCAAAACGCCCAATATAACGAAAACATAAAAAGTTGTGGACAACCCCAAGCTTCCAAGAAGTACCGGGAACAATAACCCGATGACAAAGTTAACAATCCAAAGGAAGAAGACCGTCAATCCCATCCCGAGACCACGCAAGCGAAGTGGAAAAATTTCTGATAGCATGAGCCAAGTTACAGGTGAAATTGCTCCCTGCTGAAAGGCAAGAAATGTAACGGTCAGAGCCAAAACGACGTAAGGCAGTGCGGTTGATCCATGCATTGTAGACGAAAAGATTGCAATCAACAGCAGTGCGGCAGTTGTTCCAGTCAGGCCGGTGATCAGCATCGGACGACGCCCAACTTTGCCTAGTAACCAGATGCCTACAAAAGTAGCCAGAACTGAAATGACACCGTTTGCAATATTACCAATCAAAGCAGCATTTGTTGTAAAACCTGCGTCTTTCAGGATCTGAGTTCCATAGTACATGATCGAATTTACACCTGTAATCTGTTGAACAACAGCAATCCCTATTCCAAGGAACATTATACGACGAACCCATGGAGTCGCCAAATCCTTGAATCCTGCTTTTTTTATCTCTTGCTCCTGGTTGACTGTTGCCTGGATCTGTGCAAGCTCTTCCGTAGCTTTCTCTTTACTGAAAATTTTGGAAAGCACAGTAAGAGCCTCGTCGTTTCTCTTCTTGCTTACAAGCCAACGTGGACTTTCAGGCACCCGAAACATTCCGATGAACAGGAATAGCGCAGGTAGGGCCGCAATAGCAAGCATATATCTCCATACATGGCTGGTATCACCGAATGCTGTACCCAAGATCGCATTGATGACAAAAGCAAACAGTTGACCACTTACAATCATCAGTTCATTCATAGTTACAATGCCTCCGCGTCGATCCGCCGGGGCGACCTCGGCCAAATAAGACGGGACCGTTACGGAAGCGCCACCAACGGCCAAGCCCAGCAAAAAGCGCGATATGATCATAATTGTCACATTCGGTGCGAGCGCACAACCAATCGTTGAAACGAAGAACACCACGGACAACAACATGATATTCTTTCTACGTCCATTGTAGTCGGACAAGCGCCCTCCAAAAACGGCTCCCAGAGCGGCACCGAACAGCAACGAACTGGCAACAAGCCCCCCTGTAAAGGAGGTAAGATTAAGCTGGTCTTTGCCAGACATAAAAGGAAGTGCACCGTTAATGACACCTGTGTCATAACCGAACAGCAATCCTCCCAGCGTTGAAATCAGAATAACTTTGGTCAGAAAAGAATTCTTAGCTGCTTCCATTTGCATAAAGGCCACCTCTTTCCTAATTCAAATTTTGATCAAGGAGTTTTTCGTCGATATATTTACGGGCAATTAAAGCGTATTCAAGAGGATTAGCAATGCTCGGATCCTGTTCGGCTTCAACGACAATCCAACCTGTGTATCCTTCAGCTACCAACTTGCCGTACACCTGGGTAAAATCAATACAACCATCTCCAGGTACTGTGAACATTCCGATAAGGAAGGATTGCAAAAAGGATTTTCCTGCATGTTTGCATTCATTCATCACCTGAAGTCTGACATCCTTGAAATGCACATGTCTGATACGGTCAATATGCCGGTTCAATATGGTCATATAATCCCCATCCGAGACGAAGATATGACCTGTATCATACAGCAAATGTACATGCTGCGGATCAGTGCCTGCCATAAGCCTCTCGATCTCGCTACCGGTCTGAACACCTGTACCCATATGGTGATGATACACTAGCTTTAAGCCATACTCCTCGGCAACTTCACCCAAAAGATTCAGTCCCTGACACAATCTATCCCATTCCTGATCCGAGAAATACGGCTTATCGGCAAACACATTTTTCTCTAAACCCTGAACACTATAAGTTTGCTCAGATACAACGATCGCGCTCGCTTGAACTGTATTCAGGTAAGTGCATTGCTTACGGAAAAGCCCAATCACATCTTCAATACCGTCACGAATAATAAAACTACTGAACCATTGAGCGGCAATCTTCAGCTTGCGTAGCTGAAGTTCCTTATTCAATACGCTCGCTTCAGGAAAAAAACCGCCAACTTCCGTTCCCTGAAACCCGGCTACAGCGATATCGCTAAGTAAATGCTGAAGCGTGTTTCCTGCCCCTATCTCTGGGATGTCATCATTGCGCCAACCTATGGGTGCAATCCCCCACATGATATCTTGATGTCTCATAAGCACTCTCCTTCAGATAAAAATAAATGAGGCATTGCCCAGGAATCCATTTCCTCCATTGGAATGATAATATAATGATCAACTTTTGATCATTGTGTGATTATATAGTAATATTAAAAGCGCTTTCAGTCAATGTTTTTTCTTTTATTTTCTTATTTTTTTTAATTTCTATGTAAACTAGCTCATTTATTTATGGTTTATTGTTTCGATCGATAAATTAATGATCATATTTTGGTTATGTGTTATCATTTTTCGTTAATTCTCATCAACATTAATGTATATATACGCAACAGTATCTGAAAAAACATATAAAAACAGAACCTGAATTACCACTTTTGTGGTAATTCATAGACTTTGAAGATTAAACTCATGAGTTGTGGAATTCGGCCTGCGGCCAAATCACGGATCTCCTCCGTAACAAAGAGTCACAACAGTTATAGTTGGGTCAATTGTGCATTACAAAAAAAAGAGGATGCTACTGGAATATGAAACTTTCCAAGTGACATCCTTAATAATTCAACAATCTTATATATGCTTTAGATTAGATGGAACAGGCAGGAGATAGGCTATATCCGCATGAGTTTTGAAACTTTCACACCTTTGCAGGATATTATGGCCACCATTTCCAGCCTGCCTGTTCTTCGCTCTCCAGCTCCGCTTCAAGCCAGACGGTATCATCAATGCCCGTCTCTCCTGTAAATCCGCCGACTTTAAAACGCCAGCAGACTCGCTTCTGAAGCACTTCGGCTACCCGCCATGGCGGAGAACTTGTCCGTTATTCAAGAGTGCCATTCTGTCGCATAATACTTCCACATCCTCAAGCAGATGAGAGTTTAAGAAAATCGTTTTCCCCTGCTGCCCCACACCTACCATGTGCAATAGCTCAGGAACTCTCTTGTTGATCACCTGCTTGTCCATACCGCATAATCGCCCATGCAACCGGACGACCTCATCATCGGTAAGCCATTCCTGATACCGGTACAGCTCGGGGAGATACCCGATTTGCCGTTTCGCTTCGAGCGTACCGATGGGTGCACCTATCAGGGTCGCTTCTCCGGCCGTCGGATGGATAAGTCCGACCAGCATTTTCACAAACGTGCTTTTCCCGGCTCCATTGGGACCGAGGAAGCCAAAGGCTTCCCCTTTCCCTACGGTGATGGTCACGTTGCGGCAGCCGCGTCCGTTGCTGCCCTTCGGGGGATTCTCAAGGTGACCATCTCGGAGTGCCTCCTCTGTCAATGCTCCTCTATCCATGTGCTCTCCCTCAATCCATCTCAACATAGTCGAATAGCACCGTTGTCCAGTTGCATCCGTAGTAAATGCTCCATCCCTATTCGCTATGGGTTCGGGCAAGATAAAAGTAAGAAATCATTCCGTCTGACATCGACTATTCTCTACGAGCTATACGAAACCCTTGATCGGGACCAAAGCCATTCGCATCGAACTTGCCTCGGAAAGATATTTCGTTGTTTGTGACGTTGCCGATCCAACCGCCGCCCTTCACAACCCGGAAGGAACCGCTTTGACTATCCAAGTCTCCGTACCAGTCCCAGCACCATTCCCTTACGTTGCCAGACATATCGTATATTCCTAACTCGTTGGTTTTCGGGTACCGATCGATTTTGTTTTATTATTGTTGCTCTCTATGATAGGCCAGTTCCAGTCCCCAGATAAGTACTTGTCTCCGGCATTTTTCCAATACCATGCGACCTCGTCGGCATTATTACTTCCGCTGTATGTATAGCCCTTGCTCGCCTGACCTCCGCCTGCAGCATATTCCCACTCCACTTCTGTGGGCAAACGGTAACCATTAGCTCCTTTTTAGTTACCTCATATTTGCCGATATAAAAATTCGATAGATTCACGCTTTTTCCAGAGTTGTTGGACTTGTTGTTCTGAAAAGTCCCACTTTCCACCAATACAAGGTCATCCTTTTTTCGGGCTGATCTTGCGAACAAGCGCTGATCACAACCATTGTTGCTATTAAAAGGAACATTAATAGCTTTCCCATTGATATATCACCTTTAAGTTGATAGGAAAAATGATAGGCCATACGGCCCGCAATTCGCCTCCAGCAGCGTCGAAGGTCGTTCGTCTAGCAGGTTAACGGCCTGCAACGCATCCGCACTGACGGATAGACTGGAGGAGAACGGCCATCGGCCTGTCTACAATGCTTAGAGATCGGTGTTTCCTCTATGGATCAATTCGTGTAAATCCTATCAGACAGCTTTCAAAACCCGTTTATCCCGTGAGGCAGTCCCAACCGTGCCTGTTCGTCGAACAGCTTGCAGTTGAGTGGTTACCACACCGTTACGTCAGAGCTCCCACTACTCTGATACCCCTCTGTTGCTAACACCTGGTAAGACCAGCTATTCCCCAGATTCATTCCTTTGCTCGCCCATGCTTTCACGTGGTTGCTGAAAGTGATCGTGGAGTTGCCCCCGGTCGGTCTCTTCGACTGTCGAACACTCCAGTACTGAATAAACGTCGTTTTTTGGCCTTCAATGGAAGGTGCGTCGTATCGCATTGTTGTGTAGATGTCATATGTGCCCCCATCACTGGTCACCGTACCTTTATACGTTCCGGTAGGTCGATAAGTACCCCAGCTATCAACGACGTAATATTCGATGAGTGCGTTTCTCGTCCACCCGTAGAGAGCCAAATATCCATTACCGGACGGCGCCCAGACACCGGCATTGTAGTTAATCGTTCTGTTTGGCGATCCAGTAGTCCAGCCTTTGCCGACAACAAAATTCCCGGTATTTTGCCATGTCACGCTGTAATTACCGCCTGATCCATTGACAGCATTGACTGTCCCGCCGCCATCGGTCCAATTTTGCCAATAGTCTGTCGCTGCACTTGAGGTTGTTGCAAACAACCCAAAACTCATGGAAGCTGCAAGAACTACCGTCATCATTTTCTTACTAAACTTAAACATACTCTACCTCCTAAAATTTTTGTGTTTGTCCCATACACCTGCTTGTTGGTTGATTCTCTTTACAGCACATCTCTTATCCGTGTCACATCCTGTTTTTTAACTTTTACCTCCTTTCTGAGTAAATTATAAAATGATAGCGTTTACATAAAAACCTAGCAAATTAAAGCTTTAACTCTATTATGTTTAGCTTTCTTTGAATTTTATAGAAAAATTTTTTTCTAGTGATAGAATCGGGAGAATTAATGGTATATAATGGGAAATCCCTAATAGAAATCATCCATTTTTAATTTTCTATAGGCTAAAGGTGTCATGTTCATCGTCTTTCTGAATCTTTCTATAAAATAGCTCGTACTGTTAAATCCAACCTTATAGGCAACTTCTGTAACGTTAGATTCTGCTTGTTGCAATAAGACTACACTTTTTTGAATTCGATAATCCACCACATAATTCAACGGGGTTATCTTTAAAAAACGCTTGAAATATCGGCAGCATTCAGAACGGCTCAATTGTCCAGCTCTTGCAATATCATCTAATGTGACTTTTTCAGCGTAATGTAAATAGATCCAATTTAACATTTGCTTGATCCGCTGACTCTTTACCATTTCCATCTGGTCGTATTCTAATTGAAAGCCATTAATGATTAAGTTTTTCCAAATCAATGTTAAATGCATGGTAATATCGATTTCAAAGTATGGTGATTTTTGTTGAATACATTGATTAATTTTCAAAATAGCATCTAAAATGTTTTTCCCCCAAGGCTCATTAAAATCTATGTATAAATAAGGTAAATTAGTCGCTTGGGGTGTATGGAAAAATAGAAGGAGAGCTTTTCAGCTCATTGTCTTCGGTTTGGTTGGTATGCTTTCGGTTCAATATACGTATATGGCATCGATCAAAACTGGTAATGCTGCCGTGGCAACACTATTACAGTATTTAGCCCCTATAATGATTATCATCTATTTAATTCTGCGGAAACACATGGTCTTAACACGAAAGGATTTGTCAGCTATTTTCCTTGCTTTAGTGGGTTGTTTTTTCTTATTAACAAACGGCTCCATTTCTCAACTATCTGTGCCAAAAATCGCAATCGTGTGGGGTCTTTTATCAGGAATAGCGCTGGCTTTTTATACCTTGTACGCAATTCCTCTTTTGAAGCAATACGATTCCCTCGTCATTGTGGGTTGGGCTATGATCATCGGCGGTTTCGGATTAAGCTTTATCCATCCACCCTGGCAGATAGACTTTAAAAACTTGACACTAGAAACCTATTTATATCTAGCATTCGTTATCATATTCGGCACCATGATAGCATTTTGGTTCTATATAGAAAGTTTACAAAGCCTTTCACCAAAAGAAACAAGCCTTTTAGGTAGTTTGGAACCACTAGCTGCTGTTTTAACAACTGTATTTTGGTTAAAAGAGCCTTTTGAATTTTTCCAATGGATGGGTGTAATATGTATCATCGCACTTATTTTATTATTGGCATTCAATAAAAAGTCTTCTTCAAATAACCCATCGAAAAAAGATGAAAAGCCGCTCGGAGTCAGCTAATTTTACTGGGGGGGTATTACGGCAAATTGCCCGTTAGTTGAGAAAACGGCAGCCACTTTATCGGCTGCCGTCTCTTCATGTTTATTAAGTCATCGTTTCTCGTAAGTTCAACACTTTATCTTACAGATATTTACACTAATTAAACTCACCCAATAGGTGTTCCATCGGGTAGTATAATATCTGGTTTCAATAGAACTACATCCCCTTTCTCGGGTATTCCTCCAAGGACTAATACCTCTGATTTAAAGCCTGCTATACGTCGAAGAGGAAAGTTGACTATACCTATTATTTGTTCACCTATAATTTCTTCAGCCGTATACCTTTTTGTGATTTGGGCACTCGATGTTTTAATTCCGATATCTTGCCCAAAATCAATTTCAAGTTTAATAGCAGGTACTTTTGCTTCTGCAAAAAACTCAGCTTTAATTATTGTTCCAACCCGAATATCGAGCTGCAAAAAATCATCAATCGTTGCCATTTTAGTATCCGCCCTCTCCTACTGCTTTTTTAAATTTCGCAAATAATCAGTACATTTTATTTTTAACAACTGCATAGTTTAAAGATTTTGCCCAAAAATACATGCCCATACCGAATAAAGTCATCATTCCACCTGTGAATTGAGATATAGAGATTGTTTCACCTAAAAATACGTAGGCGAGAATGATGGCGAGAACAGGCTCTCCAATAATACCTACAGAAACAGTAGTTGCTCCTATAGATTTTAACAACAGATTAAAAATATATTGTCCAAAAATAGTTGGGATTACTGCAAGTAAAAAGAAATATGTCCAATCCGAAGACTCATATTCTATCAAAGTGATATTATTTAACAAACTGTAGACTAACATGACGCTCCCACCAATAAAAAAGACAATAACACTGTATAAATTTGCGTCAATTTTGCGACTTACTTTCTGTCCTGCCAACATATATGCTGAAACGAAAATTGTTCCTAATAAAGATAATCCATCTCCTATTAACGCCTCCCGCGAAACCCCGATGTCTCCCCAAGCTATAATGGTTGAACCGATAAGAGCGGCAATCAAACAAAGAATGGTTAATATATTTGCTCGTTCTCTGAACATAAAGTATGAGCCAATCATTACAAATAAAGGTTGCAATGATAAGATGACCATGGAGCTCGCAACTGAGGTATATACTAAAGACTCCATCCAAAACAAGAAGTGTAACCCGAGAAATAGACCAGCTAAAAGAACGGTACTCCAATCTTTTTTGTTCATCTCTGAGGATCGGAGAGTTTTCCAAGGTACAAAAGGAAGCATAATGATTACTGATATATACAATCTGTACATTCCAGCCACAGCGGTTGGAGTATCTGAGGATTTTATCATGATGGATGAGATAGAAACAGACAGTATGCTGATGAAAAGCAAAATATACGGATGAGACAGTAACGACGATTGATTTATTTTCACATGTACGCCTCCAAGATGTCTTACCCAATCGTCTGTGCACAGGATTGTAATGATAAGCCGAAGATCTGATATAATAATATCACCATCATTATTTTATTTGTGTAACTATATCTTTAATTTATATAGAAATATCGTCACAAAGGAAGGGGCTTCGCATAAATGGAAAAACAATTGCACGAGACCATTTTATATCCCGATGTTTCATTTCCATACATCATGTACACCCATACTATTCATAGAAGTATCCCTGAAGGTAGAGGATTTAATGATTTACACTGGCACGAAGAACTACAAATCACTTTGGTTACTAAAGGAAAACTAGTTATACAAGTTAATGGGATTGATCATGAATTAGGAACCGGTCAGGCCATTTTAATTAATAAGGGCGTCCTTCATGTTACTACGCACCTGACACATAACGGTCAATATGTCAGTTTTAATTTTCCTGAAAAGCTGCTAGCCTTCTATGCAGATAGTGCCATGGAAAAAAATTATGTACTACCTTATACAAACTCTTCCTTAGTGTCATTAGTAATAAAGGGAGATGTTGAATGGCAAAGTCAAGTACTAGAAATGCTTTGGGATATGCAAAAGAAATTTGATATGAAAAAAAACTGGGGGTGGGAATATGAGGTTTCCATCAAAACTGTTCAATTATGGTTAATTTTAATATCTAATATTTCGATTTCTGCCGAGGAAGCACCTAAATATATGAAACTGCAGCAGGAAAGACTACAACTGATGCTTAGCTTTATCCACCAAAACTACACAAACAATATAACATTGCAAGAAATTGCTGATGTAGCACATCTAAGTGTTTCAGAGTGTACTCGTAGTTTTAAGAGAACCATTCATAAGACGCCTTATGATTACTTGATTAAATACCGCATCAAGAAAAGCGTTGAATTATTAATCTCAACAGATTATACAGTAACCGAAATAGCCCACAGAGTGGGCTTTAATGATGCAAATCACTTCATTCAGTCATTTAAAAAACATCATAAAAAAACCCCTAGAGAATTTCGAAAATTTACTATATAAAAAATATACTAAAGAACAGAACAAGTCGAACACAACAACTCAAAAGGAATGGATTATGTCCTTGCTTTCTTCTTCTTCGGTTTCGTCAGTTGAAAGCTATGTTGCATCATATCAAAAAGATCATCATCTTGCATGTCACCATCTAAAATAACGGTATTCCAATGCACTTTATTCATATGATATCCCGGCTTAACTTCTTTAAATATGCTGCGCAGGAAATCGGCTCGGCTCGGCTCGCATTTGAGGTTGATGCAAAGGTGGCCATCATGCTTGTAAATCATCGCAAATATTTTTTTATTATCCTTATGACGTATTACAGTCCATTTTTCGTCAAAGGGATAGTCTTTATAAACGTCGGGATAAGTCAGACAGTAATTTATTATTTCCTCTTTAGTCATCTAACTTCCTCCATAAATCTATTTTTAAGAGCAACCTTTAGCGCTCAAAACGCATCGTATTATTTATTAACTAAAGCGGACAATTCACCTTTAAATACTTTTTCATCCTTGTCATTGAAAGTCGTCAGCATAACAGTAACTATTCCTGTTTCATTCTGTTTCTCTCTAAGTGCAGTTACCTCCACAATGGTATGTAATTCATCTCCCGGATACACGGGTCTTATAAATCTGATATTGTTCATAGCAGTTCCAGCAATGACATCATCCCCATAACTACCCGTTTCAACCCAAAGCTTGAATGAAACTGCCAGCGTTTGAATTCCTGATGCTATGATTCCATTAAATCTTCCCTGCGTTGCTTTATCTTCATCCAAATGCATATATTGTGGGTCAAACTCCGTTGCAAATCTGGTAATATCCTCTTTTGTTAATGTTAAAGACTTGGTTTTAAATCGTTGTCCGATATAAAATTCATGGTACCGCATTAATATACCTCTCCTCTTGGTCGAATGGTTTGCTTTTTTAAAGCATATCATTTGTTAAGCTAATCTGCCTGTTCGTATTATGAATAATTCCAGCAATAAAGCTCCTGTGAATCATCACGGGAGCTTACTTTGCATGTTATGCCTTTTTACCTGTAACGTTTAGGATTATCTGTCTGACCAAGAATAAAGTCGATACTCACCTTGTGGAAATCCGCCAATTTGATCAAAACAACGCTTGGCACGTCCAGGTTCCCATTTTCATATCGGGAATAGGTTGTTTGTGAGATTTGTAAGAAGTCGGCCATACTTTGTTGTGTTAAGTCTTTGTCCTCACGTAAACTACGAATTCTCTTATACACTGCTCATCACCCAAACAAAGTTTACAACATGCGAAAACTGCATATTGATTTTTATGCGTTTTTCGCATAAAATTATTTATTTGTCTTTAACTCATATAAACAAATCAGTTTCCATAGAGAAGCGTGATGAAAAATATGTAATATGGTAAATGGAATCCCAAATACCCGTTGGCGAACGTTGTTGCGGAGTGCAGGAAGATTGATTCACCCAATAAATCAATTCATATGCAAAAACTCTCAATGGGAACAGACAGATTCTCCTAAATTCATTTTATTAAAGTTAAATATTTTCCAACAAAGTGTATAACAAATATGAAATAAAGCTCCTGCGGTCATCAAAGAGCTTTATTTTGCATGCTATTCTTTTTACCTGTACAACGTTCAGAGTTATCTGTCTGACCTAGAATAAAGTCGATACTCACCTTGTGGAAATCTGCTAATTTGATTAAGACAACACTTGGAACGTCCAAACTCCCATTTTCATATCGAGAGTAGGTCGTTTGTGAGATATTTAAGAAGTCGGCCATGCTCTGTTGTGTTAAGTCTTTGTCCTCACGTAAATCGCGAATTCTCTTATACATTGCTCATCACCCAAGTAAAGTTTACGATATGCGAAAACTGCATATTGATTTTTATGCGTTTTTCGCATAAAATTTATTTAAAGAGTACAACAAGTAGAATAAGAACGAAGTGGGCGGAATGGTGCTGTACAAGCGATAGCGTTCGCCTTTGTGTCCGGATTTCAACCTTCTTAGCTTGATTAAGAAATCTGGACACAACAGCGATGGGAAGCACCATCCGACCGCGGAGTGGCGCCGTATGTACATCTTTAGCTCAACTTAATAAATAATCAGTATTCATAGGAGGCATGATAAAAATGATTTTGGAGGAGATATATTATGGGGAATGGCGTCCCAGTGAGCAAATAAAGTCAACCGACCCTGCGTCTCAAAAAGTGAATCAAAAGATTAGTCATCTTATGAAGATGTTGAAAAATAAATTATCAGAAGTCGATTTTGAGCAAATTGAAGTCCTGTTTGATTTATTGAGCGAGTCAACTTCCCTGCACTCCGCAGCAGCATTCATCCACGGGTATCGAACGGGGGCAATGACGATGATTGAAGTATTTAGCGGGGAGAAAGAATTTATCGATGGTAATAGATAGATGATGTAGGGGACGCGCTGCGCTGACCAACCGTCATCGCCTGTTTCAGGGAATGGGGTGGTAGGAGGACTGCAAAGAGCGGAGCACCAAGAACGCTGGCTGGTTCTTGGTTTATACACAAAAAAGGAGCATCCAGGTGGTCCTGCTGCCCCTTTTTAAAGATCAACTTACGATTATCCTATTACTCGTTATTTGCTCTTTCCTAATAGATAGATTCCGCAAAGAGCAACTACTATAATTGCTGGAATACGCCAAACATGAGGTAAAAATTTAGTTAGCCACAGTGCGGCAAAAATAGTCGCAACTGCTAAATAGCCCAATCTTTCATTGAGTTCAAATTTCCCTCTATTTAAAAACACATTCAAATAACCGATTGGTGGTGCTATGACAATTAAAACAATTACCACCATGGGACGTAAATACCATTTTCTTTTCATAAATCCTCCGTTAATATCTTGATGCAATATTCATTCTAAAACCTAGCTTTCAAGTTTAGAGAAATATAGCACTTACAGCTCTGGCTAAAATATCAGCAATCCAGGCTGGTACTCCTAAATACTGAATAGCTTGTGAAAGTGCATCTTCCACACTTCCACTAAAATCGGTCACCACATCCAAAGCCTTGATAATGGCATCAACTTTCACGACATTCGTAAGGTTATTTTTAACGCTTTGACTCACAGGTAACCAGTCAATAGCCGTTCTTATTGCATTATCAATTTTGCTTGCGCTTGCTTTCAGAGCTGCTTTAATGGCTTTGATGGACCACGAAACCTTGCCTTGTGTTGTGACATCTCCGTTAAGATTTACATCAGATTCGTTAGGTGCTAAGGGAATAATACCTGATTGATTAGAAGATTCACTATATGTAGCAGAACCTACAGATGTGCTATCAGCAAATGCAGAGAAGGGGGACACGACTGAAAATATTAATGCTGTAGTTACAGAACTCAAGGCAATTTTTTTTACCAGTTGACTACTCATTTTATTTTACCTCCACTTTTTTGTATTTTCACCTATTAATATATGTTTTTTCTTTTGTCGAAGTAAGGTGAATGATGTAACCTAACAAAAATAGTGAAAAAGACCCAGTGATTATGCACAAATTGCTTGAATCGCTAACTTGGTTGAGTGTTTGTATACTTGTTCCAGATATACTTCAAAAGAAAAAGCACTTCAATCGGCAGAAATAATCTTTTGCCTTGAAGTGCTTTGGTTTGTACGAATCCTTGTACTTCGCTTCTTCCGCTCGGAATTGGGCCAGTTTGTTCCTTGGACACGGTGGGGTCAGCATAAGAATGGGAGTCTTGAGCACAGTTTGCAGCACGCCCTTACTCCTGCCCATACTTCCTGCTTAAAAATAGTTACCTGTACAGGTGGTCGGTCAGCGGAGCGGGCAGAATTGTTCTAAAGAAGCGTAGCGTTCGCCGTTGCAACAGCGATCGGAAGAACAATCTGCACGCGCAGCGCCTCCCCGACACACACCCCACCAGTAACTATTTTTAATCCCCCACCCGATTCAAAAACACCTTCGTCCGCTCCAACTGTGGATTGCCGAAAATCTGCTCTGGCGTGCCGGACTCCGCAATCTCTCCATTGTCCATAAAGATGACACGATCCGCCACATCTCTCGCAAAATTCATTTCATGGGTCACGATGACCATCGTCATATGCTCCTCAGCCAGCTTTTTAATAACCCGCAGTACCTCGCCCGTCAGCTCGGGATCTAGGGCCGAGGTCGGCTCGTCGAACAATAGAATGTCGGGGTTCATCATCATTGCCCGGGCAATCGCCACACGCTGCTTCTGCCCGCCCGACAGGCGGGATGGATACGCATCCGCTTTATCCGCCAAGCCGACTTTAGCCAGCAGTTCAGCGCTTTGACGGCGCAGTTCGGCCTTGCTCGTTTTTTTCACCAGCTTTGGAGCCAGCTCCAGATTATCCTGCACCGTCAAGTGAGGGAACAGATTAAAATGCTGGAACACCATGCCCATCCCGGTGGTAATGCCCTTAATGTCGCCTGCCGGGGCGTACTGACCATTTTCCACCAATGCTTTATCATGGATGCGGATCGTCCCGCCCGTCACATCTTCCAGATGAACCAGACTGCGGAGCATCGTGCTTTTCCCCGAGCCTGAAGGACCGATGACCGCAACGACCTCACCCGCCTTGACGTTAAAGCTCACTCTTTTCAGAACGTCGAGCTTACCGAACGATTTTTTCAAATCGGTTACTTCTATTGCGTTAGTGTTCATATCCCGACATTCCTTTTACTCGAATTTAAAACGTTTTTCCAGCGCTCTAAAGAATAGCGTCAGCACCAAAGCCAACAACAAATAGATCATAGCTGCTACAAAATAAGGCACAATCGAAAAATCACGGTTCACAGCCGTATTCGCAAAATGCAGCAGTTCCGGTACAGCTACCGCATATAGCAACGCCGTATCTTTCACCAGTGTTGTCGCCTCATTCGTGACCGCAGGCAAAGCAATCCGTACCATTTGCGGCACAATAACTCTAATCAGCGTCTGCGTCTTGCTTAAGCCCAGCACTTGTGAAGCTTCGTATTGCCCTTTATCAATCGACAACATTCCGCCTCGGAAAATTTCAGCAAAATAAGCTGCATAATTCAGTACAAATGCCAGCACTGCTGCCGTTGTCCGGTCCAGAACCAGATACTCCCCGATCACAGGCAACATCGGCAAACCAAAACAAAAGAACAATAATTGCAGCAGAAGCGGTGTCCCCCGGATGACATAAATGTACGTATGCATCAGCCAGGCAATCGGCTTAATCCGGCTTTTCGCCAGCAATGTAACGATAAATCCCAGCGGAATGGACAAGATGAGCGTGATAAAAAATAAAATAACCGTCATCTGCGCCCCTTCGAGCATAGGCTTCATAATTCGTAAAATATAATCCATACTCATAACCTTCGACTCCTAAACCCTTAGTTCAATACGCTACGTATTAATTCAAAACTTTATCTTCACCAAACCACTTTTTCGAAATTTCAGCAGCTTTGCCGTTCTTGTGCAGCTCATCCAAAGCAGATTGCAATTGCGTCAGCAGCTCTTCGTTCCCTTTTTTCACGCCGATGCCGTACTCCTCAGGGGCCAGCGATTCACCAAGCAGCTTATAGGTTCCTGGCTCTTTGGACATATAGTATTTGGCTACCACTTCGTCAATGACAACCGCATCCAAACGTCCGGTTTTCAGATCAGTCAACGCAAGAACATTATCGGGATACTCAGACACCTGTTTCAGCTTACTCTTGATCGGGTTCGCATCCAGTGCATCTGCTGCCGAGGACAACGTCTGAAGACCCACGTTTTTGCCCGCCAGTTCGTCCAGCTTCGAGAGCTTGGATTTGGCAGGTAGCGCGATCACCTGACTATTTTTAAGGTACGGCTTCGTAAACAGCACTTTTTCCTTACGCTCATCCGTAATCGTATAGCCGTTCCAAATCAGATCAATACGGCCGCTGTTCAGCTCGGATTCTTTGGCAGACCAGTCAATGGGCTGAAATTCCACTTGCTTGCCCATCTGTTCCGCAGCCGCCTTGGCATAATCAATATCAAAGCCGGTCAGCTCATTATTTTCATCTCTAAAACCCATCGGTGCAAATTTATCATCAATTCCGATAATCAGCTTGCTGTTATCCTTGCCGCCGGAACATCCGGCCAAAACGATCATAATCAATCCAATCATCATTGTAAACATGGCTGTTTTTCTCATCTTATTCCCTCCAGCAATGGTAACCGCCCTATCCAAAGGACAGGCGGCAAACGCTTTAGTTCGTTAACACGTTATCAGAGTATCATCATACCATACCCTAAGATACTCGTCGAGAGGAAGGAGCGGAATCTTAGCCTTATAAAAATGGAAAAACTGTGACGAAAATTTGACCATATTCTATAATGTAAAACCTTACCTTGACATGTCATCTTATCCGTTTTATTATTTCCTAGTATTCTTATATACATTTGTTTATTTTAAATAAAGATGAAAACTAGCAGCGCAGCTGACCTGAAAATAGCGATTAACCTACGAATAACCATTATTTTCAGCATAGACAGGAGAAATAAAGCCCCATGTACATTTTAAAACGTCTTTTTACGATGCTTGTTACGTTGTGGATTATCGTCACTTTAACGTTCATCATCATGCACATCATTCCGGGGGACCCATTCTCGAACGATTCTAAAACGATTCCGGAAGCGGTTCTGCAAAACATGCGCGCCAGATACAATCTGGACAAACCGCTTGCAGTGCAGTATGTGTTATATCTGAAAAATTTGCTGGTGCTGGATATGGGCCCATCTATTCAATCGAAAACGACGGACGTAAACATGCTCATTGCCAGAGGTTTTCCACCTTCTGCAATGCTCGGCATTCAATCCATCGTAGTTGCGATTATTGCGGGTATTGCGCTCGGAACGCTGGCAGCTTTACATCATAATCGACCATTGGATTATATTTCGATGTTTATTGCCATTGTCGGTATTTCCGTGCCCAGCTTCATTTTGGCACCGCTTTTAATCAAATATGTCGCCGTCAAATGGCATCTGCTCCCGGTCGCCTCATGGGGAACCTGGCAGCATACGGTGCTTCCATCGCTGGCTCTCGCCGTTTCACCTCTCGCCGTCATCGCCCGCTTCATGCGGACAAGCATGCTGGAAGTGATGCATCAGGAATACATACGCACCGCCAAGGCGAAGGGGCTGTCCTCTTGGGCAGTAGTCATCCGTCACGGGTTGCGCAATGCGCTGATTCCCGTGCTGTCCTTCATTGGACCCCTGTTCGCTTCCGTCATTACAGGTACCTTTGTTGTGGAAAAAATATTCGCCATTCCCGGCATCGGTAAATACTTTGTAGACAGTATATTTAACCGGGATTATCCAGTCATTATGGGCACCACCATTTTTTACAGTGCCATTCTGGTCGTCACCTTATTTTTAATTGATATTTCTTATCGTCTTGTCGATCCGCGAATCAAATTAGTCAGCAAAGGAGATTAACATGAAAGCAGCACCCACTGTCGAAAGGGACAGCCTATTCAGTCCCGTTGACCGCAGCCAGCTGCCCGCCCCTACATTGTCCAGACCCAAAGAATCACCATGGCGGGGTCGGCTTCGCAGACTTTTTAACAACAAGCTCTCTCTGTTGGGGCTTTCCTTACTTATCATTATTATAGCGCTGGCCATTGCCGGACCTTCCATGGTTCCTTATGCACCCAGTGACCAATCCCTATTGAAGACGAATCTGCCTCCTTCGGGGGAGCATTGGTTTGGCACGGATGATCTGGGAAGAGACGTATGGGCACGGACTTGGGCCGGGGCCAGAATCTCACTGATGATCGGCTTTGCCGCTGCCGCCATTGATTTGGTGCTTGGCATTCTCGTCGGCTGTATAGCCGGATATTGTGCGGGACGTGGCAAAACGGGCGACCGGATTGACAGCATCCTGATGCGTATTATTGAGATTTTGTACAGCATCCCTTATTTGCTGGTCATCATTTTGTTGCTCGTCATTATGAAGCCGGGATTACTCACGATGATTATTGCCTTATCCATTACCGGATGGGTTGGTATGGCCCGTGTCGTCCGAGGGCAGATTTTGCAGCTCAAGCAGCAGGAATATGTGTTAGCCGCCCGTAGTTTGGGAACCTCCCATTCGCGCATTATTTTCAAGCATTTGCTGCCGAATGCAGCGGCGATCATTATCGTGAACCTGACGTTCACCATTCCGTCGGCTATTTTTGCCGAATCGTTCCTGAGCTTTCTTGGTCTGGGGATTCAATCTCCTTCCGCCAGTTGGGGGACAATGGCTAACGATTCACTCGGGGTCATTTTAAGCGGGCAATGGTGGCGACTGTTCTTCCCCGGACTGATGATCTCGCTCACCATGCTGGCGTTCAACACGCTCGGAGACGGGCTTCAGGATGCGCTTGACCCGCGTTCACAACATTAATAACAGAGGTGTACAAATGGAGCAAGGAGGGATGTCTACCATGATCCGCAATTTCTCGCCCAACAGCAAAAACAACGGCAGCTCCTTTATGGAACTACGCACACGCGGCATACCTGTCGGAAAGGAGGATGAATAAATCCCTGTACGGTGCACCTTATCTTTTGGATAACTAACAAATTTAATGGAGGAAAACCACGATGAAAAAAATGCATTGGATGACTCTCATTTTACTTTTAGCAGTAACGGCTTTGGCCGGATGCTCTGGCAATACAGACAAAGCAGCAAGCAATGATCCAGCCGCTGCACCGCAAGCAGATGTTCCACAGGAAATTACAGCCAACCTGGCAGGTGGCGAGCCTTATACGCTGGACCCTGCTTTTGCATCGGATACAACGTCCTACTTTGTTATTGATAACCTGTACGAAGGACTGTATACATACGACAAAGCTGGTAAAATCGTAGAGGGCGCTGCCAGCAAAGTAGACGTATCTCCTGACGGCAAAACATACACCTTCACCATCCGCGACGGTGCCAAATGGTCGAATGGTGACCCGGTTACTGCTAAGGATTTTGAATACTCCTGGAAACGGGTGCTGAATCCGAAAACGGCTGCCTACGATCCTTCCGCCCTGTACTACATCAAAGGAGCCGAAGCCTACAACACAGGCAAAGGTAAAATCGAGGACGTGGGTGTTACAGCTAAAGACGATAAAACCCTTATAGTTGAACTGAAATCACCGCTGAGCTTCTTCCCAACGATCGCAGTGGGTCACGCGTATCTGCCAGTAAACCAATCCGTGGTTGAGAAAAGCGACAAATGGGCGGCAGAAGCCAACACCATTGTCGGCAATGGCGCATATGTAGCCAAGGAATGGAAGCATAATGAGCAAATTACACTGGCTAAGAACGACCAATATTGGAACAAGGATGCCATTACGATGGCAACCATTAACTTTAAAATGGTTCAAGACTCCACCACTTATTATCAAATGTACAAAACAGGTGATCTGGATCTGATTTTGAGTCTTCCCGTGGATACACTGGATCAGGAGAAGAGCAACAAGGAATTTTTGTCGCATCCATCTTTCAGTGTGTACACTTATTCTTTTAACGTAAAACAAAAGCCTTTTGACAATAAAAAAATCAGACAGGCCATTGCCTACGCGATTGACCGCGAAATCCTGGCGACCAACGTAACTAAAGGTGGCGAAACTCCGGCTTACGGATATGTTCCATACGGAACAACAACACCGTCTGGCAAGGACTTCCGTGACGAAGCGCCCAAAAAATACTATGAATTCGACGCTGCCAAAGCGAAACAATTGCTGGCTGAAGGTTTGAAAGAAGAAGGTCTGACCAAGCTGCCACCGATCACCTTCAAGTACAACACTTCGGACAAGCATAAAAAAGTAGCCGAAGCGATTCAGGAAATGCTGAAAACCAACTTGGGCGTTGAAGTAACGCTGGAAAATCAGGAATGGAAAACATACATTGATACCTTCAAACAAAAGAACTTCCAGATCGCCCGTATGGGCTGGGAAGGAAACTTCCTTGATCCGCTCGGCGTATTGGGACATTATACTTCCAAAAACTCGAATAACTTTACCAACTGGAGCAACCCGGAGTATGACAAGCTGATCGAATCTTCTACCTTCGAGCTTGATCCGACAAAACGCTTTGAGCAGCTTCATCAGGCTGAGGACGTATTGATGGAAGACCTGCCAATTATTCCGATCCAGTTCTCTGCGGATACGGCATTAATCAGTCCTAAAGTTCAAGGCATCGTATTTGACGCCCGTTCGAACCCGGATCTTCGTTTTGCTAAACGGGTCGAAAAATAATGTTTTTTCGTTTCGGGATCACGGCTCTGATCGTCGGTACCTTTGGCTATCTGTATGCCTCACCCCATCTGTTGGATGGCCGTGAACATATCGCTACCGCCAATCTGCTATTCCTGTTGGGCTTGCTAGGCTTGGTGATCGGCGCGATTTTCCACGTCCTGCAAAGCGGGTTTCTCACCCTTTTCCTGCGGGGATTCGTAGACATCGGGCAGCTGTTCATCCGACAATCCAAGGCACTACAGGAGGAAAACGAACGTTTGCGTTCGGATGAGTCTCTAACTGCCTGGAAAACGTCGGTGTTCCGTCATCTCAAGGTGTACACCTCGGGGTGCGGTACGGGGCTTGTGCTTTGCTCGATGGTTTTAATGGGGATAAGTTAGTTAGGGCGTATGAAAGCCTTCTTGCGGTTGGTAGGCGCTGCGCGTGCAGATTGTTCTTCCGATCGCCACCGCCCTCGGATTTTTATTATTGTATACAACCTGTAAAGGTTAAAATCCGAGGACAAAAGCGAACGCTTCGCTTCTTCAGAACAATTCTGCCCGCTCCGCCGGCAACCGCCGTAGAGCTTCTATACGTTTTAGTGGTGTGTAAGGTGGAGAGAGGGGTAGGCCAAGTGGTTTAACTTGGCCTACCTTGTTTTGACTGAGGCACACAAAAGAGAGAGTTCCACGGAGTTTAATCGTGGGACTCTCTTTTTTGTTGACTTTTTCCTAAAATTATCAATAAACAATTAAATGAATATATTCATTTGCGGTAATTTAGCGGTAAATGTGTTAAAATATAATGAGAAGGGGGTTTCAATATGTTTAAGCCGAGATATACCATTACTTCGTCGATGATTAATGACTTACTGAAAATAGAACGCTCCAGCGTAGTTGTAGAGCAGCTTCCGCTTCCGGGAACGATTCTTGAGGAATTAAAAAAAGAAGCACAAGAGGTTACTGTACTTCTTTCAACCAAAATGGAAGGTAACACTCTGGACAATGAGGCAAAGCGGAAGGTTCTTTATAAATCCAGTAAAAACGACGAAGAGCAAGAGGTTTATAACCTGATGAAGGCAATTGAATTTCTAGATGAGTCAGAGCAGCGTGAACTGCCCATCACCGAAGAATGGATTAAAAAACTACATGCTATCATTAAAGTAGTACATGGACGCAGACCCAGACTGAGCGAATACCGTAATGAACAAAATAAAGTCGGCGACCGCAATCAGGCAGGCTTTTATCTCCCGCCGGAGTCTCAAGATGTTCCCGTTCTGATGGAAGACTTGATTGCATGGATTAATTCGCCGCATAATGTGAATTTAGCTGCTCCCATTCAAGCAGGAACAGCCATGTGGCAGTTTCTAACTATTCATCCGTACATGGATGGCAACGGAAGAACCGCTCGTATGATCGCTACGTACATTTTGCGTAGAGGGGGTTATGGTCTGAAAGGATTGTTTGTTTTGGAAAATTTCTACGATCGAAACCTGAATGATTATTACCGTGCATTGCAAATGAAGCTTTCCCACAACTATTATTTTGGTCGAAATGATGCAGATATAACCGTTTGGTTGGAGTACTTTTTGAGTGGATTGGCTGAAGTATACTCAGAAGCAGCAGAGATCGTTCGACAAAAAAATAGCGAGATGCTCAGGGTAGAACCTGAACTGATCCGGAAGCTGGACATACAGCAACGTACACTATTCCGTCAATTGGTATTCAAGCAAAATGCCGCCTCAATAACTGAGATTTGTAGGCTATTGGACGCTGGTGAACGAACGGTACGAGAAAAGATTAAAAAGTGGATTGAAGAAGGGTTCCTGGATCCAAAAGATCCGGAAGCGCAACGTATCCGTACCATCGTTCTTTCAGCCCAATATGAAGAACTTGCTGTCGATATTCGTAATGAATCCGAAAAATACCAGTATCTTTTGGGTAGTGATGACTAAATGGACGGTGCCCACCATGTTTTATTATGTTTACAAGAAGGGTAAGACCAAAAAAGAGAGTTCCGTGGAGTTTATTCGCGGGACTCTCTCTTTTTGATATCTATTCTTAAAAAAAAGCTTTGTGGGATTCTCACATTACAAGGCTTAGTCCGTCTAATCTACCATCTGCGGCGTTCGTCGCCTCTCAGGGGAAAGTCGCTCAAATCTCCGAGTTGGTCATGCGCATCTGTATAAATTCGGATCATAGCTTGCACCTTGTTAAAGTCGCTGTCTTCCGGGCCGAATCCTTCCATATACATTTTTTGAATGATGTTCTGGAAAAATTCGATACGCTTGCGGATGAAATCCTGCTCCATATGCAGTACATCTTCAAAGCTGTGTGCCTCGGCAAATTCAGACAGCTCATCTGGCTCCTGCTCCTGATATCGCTCTCCCCGGGTTTCTGGATTGAGATCAATAGAGGTGCGCAAGGCTGACAACAAAATATTTTCCCGTACCAGCATGACATGAAAATCTTTGTTCTTAAACAGGTCTGCCACGATCAAACGGCACATTTCCTTGTTCTGCAACAGAATCCCGTCAAAAGGATGCAGCGTCCATACACCGTAATTATAAAACAAATTGAAATTAAAGCTGCTGCTTCCATACTGATACACAATGTTGATTTTCGATTCGTCGATGATTTCAAATGAAAATTCCAGCATGCATTCTCCTTTGGGATTCCAATATTTAACTCTATCCTATCAGAAAATGCATGATTTTCAATAAAAAAATTTATTTCACAGCATCATTTAATTCCACAATAGAATCGGCTTTTTCACTACTGGCAGCTACAAGCAGATATACAATCACACACCCCAAGATAAAGGACATCATACACTCGTTCTCTCCTTTGTTATTCCACTTTTTAAGAGTTTATGCACGAGATTGCTATGTATGATCATCATGTCCTTTATTGGCTACCCCCAAACCAAAAAAAGACGCCTTTCAGGATCGCCCTGGCGTCTTTTCAATAGATTAGGTCCATTATTCTACATTTGTAAAATCAGTTCAGAAACGAGCTTAGACCTTCAGAAGAATCTTTATCCTTCAAACTCTTGGGCTGTTCCTTCCCCTCTATACCCAAACGCTGGCTGAGGTTGGCGTTGATTGCCGTCATTTTGCTCGTATAATCATGGCAACTTTCAATAATTTGACGGTTGGATTTTTCAGACAGATCCAAAGCAGATACCAAATCGCCAATCGCCTGATTTACAGCCTCCAGTGACATCGAGGGCTTGCTAAGTAAATCCGTCGTTCTCTCGGTCGTCGTTTTGAGAAGCTTGGCATTTTCCTTGAATTGATTCTCAATCGTACGATTCGTGGCATCCACGGCTGAAATGATTTTGTCCTGATCCGCCAGTGCCATCGCAATCATAGCCGATACAGTGATCAGATTCGACGTTTTATCAATGGCATTATTTACGGAATCAATCAGTTTATCATTATTATCATTAATAATATCCGTTGCCGCAATCGCCTGATTGTAGAGCAAAATCATTTCGGTCATCGACTGCGTGCGAGTAACCACCTTGCGCAGTCCCCGTTCCAGATGAGGCTTACGCGTTTCATTCTCCGGCTTGGCAATCTCAGTCTCGAACAGCTCCTTCAACCGATTGCCAAAGGCGATCTTCGTCTGCAAATTGTAGATTTCCTCTATGGAAGCCTTTTTCAACTGCCTCATGCTGACGATATTTTCTTCCAGATTGTCCTTACCGTCTCTCAAAGCTGTGATGATTTGCTCGATGTTCGTTTTGACCGACTGATATTTGTAAATGTAGTTCTTCAATGGGCTTTTCCGTAGAAGCTTGCCAAAAAAACTCACATTTTTGCTCTGTTGGAGCGTTTCGCATTCATCCCGCAGCTTTAAGATCATGCTCGATACCTCGGCGCGGTCGCCGGACATGAGATCGTTCACCGGACGATCCAGCATTTTTAGAGTCTGTCCCGCGCGCTCCTGCGTTTTAACTCCCAGCTTTCCGATGTCGTCCATCAGGGTATCCAGGCTCATGACATCGCTCTGTGACACCTTCTGAATCAGCTGTGAAGCCTCCTCGGTCACCTTTTGTTCGTCTTCTTTTTTCAATTCAGCCCATGGGGTAGCCATAAACGGAACCTCCTATCTTGAAAACAATTATTATCCATAGGCTAATGGTTGTTTTCAAGGCAGCTATGCTGCTATTTTATATTTTCTTAATAAATAGCCTACAATTCCGAACTGCTGTAACGCTGATGAATCAGCTCGGCTTTGCTTTGTAATTCCATCAGATCCTTATGCTCCACTGTGGAGACAATCACCGATATTTTGCTATCCACATCCCGCAAGCCGTTTAATAACGTTCTCCGGTTGGTTCGCTTGGCATCACCGCTAAGCCGGAGAAACGGATTAATCAATCCGTTCAGGTCCTTCAAAATCAATCTCCGAACCGTGTGGTTCACTTCGCTGTTATTTAATTCATGCAAAAGCGGAATCACCCGCTGTAAACGTGCGAACAGAGCCAATGCCTTTTCGACGATCTCGTTATCGAGCGCATCCTTTTGCCCTTCGGAGATCACCATATCCTCCAATACCTCCAGATACTCCATAATCTGAGCAAATTCGCTGCTCACCTGGTCTGGTAAGTGTGGTTTTCCAGTCATAGGCTTCGATGGTTCCGAGGCTTCCTTTTCAATTTGCTGTGTCTCAACAGCTTGCTCCTGTACTACCGGAATAACGGAACCCGTTAGATTGGGACGAGGATGACGGATAGCCATAATGGCGCTGTATCCCCCTAAGCAAATGACCGGAATCGCCAAACACACAAACAACGGTAACCAAAAACTTAGCAAAAGCGCAATCAGATAGCTGGCCACGGCAATCGTGGTTCCCCACATTTTTGACGTCATAGCTTGTACCTCCTGACGTAAACCCTTCCCATATTGTAGAAAACACACTCTACATGTGTCAATGTAAGGATTTACGTATGGTGATCGGCTGCTCGATGTGACTGGCTAAAATGTCGTATCGCGGATGGAGCGAACCGACCTCATTTCCCAAAGCTGATTTCACTGCCAGATAAGGAAAATTGATGCCGGACAAGCAAGATACATGCAGCCCCCCAGACATCCGCGGATTGATCTCCAGCAGTTTGGGACGCTCGCCGTTATATTTTACCTGAATGTTATAATTGTACGGAATGTGATACGCCTCAGCCACCTTATGCGCCACATCCAGTAGCTCGCTATGGTGCTCCAGCAACCGTAATCGTCCCCCCGCCTTCCTGCGCGGAACTGCTGCCAGCAGCTTTCCGTCTCGGTCAGCCAGACAATCAATACTGTATTCGTAGCCCTCCAGCAGCTCCATCACCATCAGGTTGGGGAACGACTCTGTGGATGACAATACACGATGTGCCTCCTCGAACGAGATATGGTTTAGCGCATGGCCGAACAGTTCCTCCAGTGGATTACGCTCGTTGTCGATGATACGAAAGCCCATCCCGCCTTCTGCATTACATGGCTTGAAGCATACCTTATGCCCAAGTGCTATTAACGACTCATAAGCCTGTTTAAACTGCTCCGCATTGCAGGCAATGGCATAATCGGGAATCGTGACAATGTCCTTTTGGCGAATGGATTCGTAAAACAGATCCTTTTCCATCAGTTGCTCCAGTAGTTCGGTATCTCGGCATACGATGACCTTCGTTCCAATTTCGTCGAACAGATGAAGATGCCTACTGATATCAAGCATATTCCACCGTGGAATAAATACATCAATTCTGTGACGCTGGCAAAAATCCGCACAATAACGTGCATACTCCACACCACTTGTTCGAGGCTCCACCTCAGCCACATCACTGGCCTGCAACGCCATATGCTGCGGGTCCGAGTGCGTCGCATAGATTTCGAACGGAATACCGTCCTCATTGTTACGAATAGCATTCATATAATGATACGCCACCGAAAACCAGCGGTTAAAATACACTTTGAGCTTCTTCACAGAGCCTTGTCCCCTATCTCTCTTGAAATGAGCTGTACTTCATGGACATAGGCCATAATTTCGTCCGCAGCATAGACACCCGAACCTTCCGTAAAACGGTAATTGACTTCCAGCTCATCCCGGAGCTGTTCCCTGTACAGCTCGCCATGGCGCGGAGCAATCGCATAGTCAGCATAGTCCAGCAAGCAGCGATCTAGCAAAGAGTCACCGGACGCAACGATAGGCCCCCCATCCGTGAGGTTACGGATATGCTCCACGGCTGCCTGTTTATTTACGGCCGCAGGGACCAGATACACCTTACGCCCTTGAATGGATACCTCCCAGCCCATTTCACGCATGATTCGCGCCTTCTCCAGCACCTGCTCCAGCGGCATACGATCTCGTTCAATAACGAATGCGTAAAATAACTCGTCACAGAAACGCTCACTCACAACCCAATCCTCATGCAGCACCTGTCCGAATACATGACGTGCTTCTTCCGCATTAGCACCATCTCGGCGTACCTGCTCGTGAATACGGCGATTCCACTCCCGATCCACCTCGCCTCCGACAATGATGTTACCGCCATTACTGGTCACGGCATACGCCGGAACCAGCTCCGTTTGAAACACCGTGATCCGTCGATACTGTGCCATCGTGCGAGTCGTCACAGGCATAAATATCACGTCTTTCGACAGCGTCTTCAGCAGTTGAAGGGCCTGTGCTGAAATAAACGCCGCTGTTTCCCCTTCCATGTGTTCCGCCGGCAGCAGCCCAGGCGACTCCAACGGCACGCCAAGCGAACGTTTGGAGTAAATTAGCGTCTGATCCAGATCGCTTGCGTAGATCATTCTTGTCCCCCCTTGAGCGGCTTAATGATCCCGCAGCAGGAATAGGTCAGCCCTCTAAATACCTCGACAGGCACTCCCCGGTCCTTTGCCAGCAGCACGATATGCCGAAGATTCGGATTATCTTCACGATCAATCAGAATTTTCCACGGCACCCTGCGCAGCAGCACACGGGTCGTCTCCCCCACACCGGGCTTGACCAGATTGATATCCTTAATACCAAAAGCCTCTTGAATCGCCTCGATATCCCGTAAGCCCTGCCACGTCACCACAGGTGGATTCAATGTCATCTGTTCAGCATACGCAGCGGCAGTTTCAGCCACGTCTTGAAAGTAACTGGAAACCGTATCCACAAACGTATTGGACTGGTCGACCGACCGCCAGGCTTCATAAAATTTGGCCCCATGGAAATCATCCGGTCCTATCAGATCGTCGCGCAATACCGTCCGGCTCATCAAACCCGATACGGTCGAATTCAGACAAGCGCTTGGGATCAAATAATCTTCCCGTGTACCAAAGGTATCCGAGCAGCTACCCGGATCGGCCAGCACCGCCAGATCATCATTCAGGCGTAATCCGTAATCTGCGTTCATCTCACGGCAAGCCTCGATCAGCACCTGCCGAATCGCCCCTTTTCCCGTCCAGCCATCTACAAACTGAAGCTCAATATCCAGCCCATGCTGCTGTAAAATATACAAAATAGCATTCCGGTCGATGCCTTTGCCGCGAATAATGGAAATGCTGTAATGCGGCAGGGAAACGCCATACTTCCAGTCAATATACCGCTTGATCAAGATACCGATGGGCGTTCCTGCTCTGGCAAGCGAAACAATTGCCGTGTTCAGGCCCCTTTTTCTCACAATCATTTCAGCCACAGAAGCTGCGGCTAATGCGACTTTTCCGGCCGATTGGGCAAGCGTTTCGTGAAACAACGCAATATACTCCGCTGTAGGCTCATATTCCACCGGAAGCATTTCTGAATAATGGACTCCCGACTGAATCGCCTCTTCACGATCCTCGGTCCCTTTTTCCAACGTAACACGGCTCAAATCCTTCAATAAAAAAGTAACATCCGATGCAGGATAGCTCCCCAACGGTTCGGGCGGATAAATGTTCTTCTGTTGTATTTGCTTCATGAGTGTCTGCTTCATATCCGTGCTCCTTTACTCTCCTGCCCAGTTAATCGGTTAAAATAAACGACATGAACTTGGTCGCAGCCAAGACGGGTCAAAGCATCCAGCATGGGCTGCATTCGCTGCGCGTCCGGCTCCCTTTCGATCAACACAAAGATCTCGTCATACTGACCAGGATCTACATTATAAATAAAATTGCGCACCGTCCCATCATCAGGTGAGGGATAAGGCATACCACAAGCTACGCCATATCCTTTCTCACGATGGGGGTAAACCGGGCTGCGCGTCGTCGACTGATAATACACATTCGGGCCTAGCTCCGCTGCAATCCGCATCGGAATGTACATAAATTCCCCCGTACCCATCACCAGCGTGCGCTGCCCTGAACGAAGCTTCTTCAAACGTTCCGCAGTACGCATAATTTCCGCATCCAACGCAGTATTATCAGCCGATTGCAGGCCGAAACGACCTGTATATTTTAAATAGGGAGCCTTATTGGCGTAACCGTCCGTTGAAATCGAGCTGTGTACTACCCGTTCAAAACCAGACGCATCCTCTTCAAAACAGTGGTCAATTATTCCAGAAGCGTCTGTCGTATCCTCTGCTATGCTAGTAGCAGCATGTTCTGCATGCCCGGCCCGTCCAGCGTATTCTGCATGATCCAGCATCGGTACTCCCTGTACCTCAATCTTTCCTTTGAGCAAGCTTAAAGGCGTGATCGTAATGCCCAACTCTGCCTCCAGATCGGTGAAAGCCTGCTCATCGCTGTCCGTCCGCCAATCCAATAACGAAGCAATCACATATTGCTTTCTTGGAAAATGTGCCTGAATATCCCGAATAATATTAAGGGTCGTTTTGCCCGTTGTAATTTCATCATCTACCAGCACAATGGGACCTTCTCCCGCAAATGCATTCTCATCTAGCACATAGCAGCGTTGGTCAACAGCATGTGAATGTTCTTCTTCAAATCGAATGATCGGCTGAAGACCCGGAATATCCTCGCGCGTCGTATGAATATATGAAGCACCGTACGCAAACACCTGATACATGGCGTGTCCCAGCGCCGTAGCTGTCTCGGCAAAGCCAACAAACCTGATCGGCTCCGCAAAAGCCAAACGTTCTTCCATCAGCTTACGATAAGCTTCTTGGGCATAGTCCGAGTCCAGAAGTCCCTTCACAGCCTCTCCAATCAGCTCATCCATCTGTTGTCCTGCCTGTGGGACAAGCTCCTTGTACAGCAGTATAGCCAGCGCCGCACCACTCAGCAGAGAAGTGTAAGGGTTCACCGGAATATGCTTGCCCAGCACCTTGCTGACAAACAAAAACGAACGCTTCTTGTTCACCCGCGCCGCCATCGCAAACAGCTTGTCTACTGGAAGGCAGAATGGATTATGTGTTTCCGTAATTTTAACGCTGAACTGCTCCAGGATAGGCAGCAGATGTGTTTTCGTGGTTGGGTAAGAGACTGACAAAATGTTGTTGTTCATGTAACACCCCGTATACTTTTGATCTGTTTATAATACGATGAGCCCAATTTAAATGCGGCTTAATTTCATTCATTTTGTTGGCATAGGTGCTTTTGAATACACCCAGACTACCGTCATTACGCTCCACAATCGCGAGGGCATCCATATACTCCTCATGTGTCACTGCATACATGGCCTGTACCGGCTTAATATGGGAAGGATGGATGATCGTTTTGCCGATGATGCCATTTTCCTTGTCCATCATGACCTCTCGGATTAGTCCGTCCACCGCATCTGAAATGAAGCCCATCCGCAGATTGCGTCCCTGCTTACCAAATGCATCCTCAAAGGGCGACACTCTTAATTGAGGCTTAAATACACGTTCCCGATGAGAGAAATATTCCCACACAGGACCGGAAATGACATAATCCGAATCTACGCGTCCAAACAAGTTAATTATATCAGCGATGCAATCCCGAATGACGGCTATTTCATAGATTGTAATATCTGGACTACGTCTCAAGCCAAACAAGCTGGAAAAATCAGTTGCCCCAATTCGTACATTCAGCACATACTCCTGATACTCGTCCAAAATCTCTTTGATCAACAGCAGCTCATTCCAGCGAGTTTCCCGATAAATGATTTTGGAGCTTTCGAGAATCGGTAATCCGTACAACACAGGGATGTTCTGTTCAGCCTTACCCCGGTTATATCCGGCAATGAGCTCAAAATATGCTCGTCCATTGCCAGAAGAAAACTTGGGCAAAACAAAGCCCGTCAGTAGCGACAGAGATTCTCCCAAACCTTTCAGCAGCCGTTCCAGCTGTTCCACAGACCGGACACGTACAAACAACAGCGGTAAAGACTGTTCACTCATCACACCCGTCCGCACATACGACAAGAGTTGAAGCAACTGCTGTGCCAGCGACTGTTCTGCATACTCGACCTGTTGATCCCCTATCGCATCCTCCAAATCCAGCATGACCGTCGTCAGTCCTTCATGTTTTCCATTCTTGATCTCTTCCGCTACTTCCGAACGGGTCGCAGGCATGTACAAAGCCGCCCCTACCGCGTAAGCCAATATACTTTTTGGGGATCGGTTATGAAATTCTGACGGCGGTGTGCAAAAGATCGCTTCTACTTCCTCAGAGGTCAAATCATTAAAATATTTCAGGGCCTTCTCCTCCTCTTGCTCTTTCTTGCCTGACTGAAGCCCTGTGCCTCGGGTATAAAAGAAATCCCCCCTTAAATTCAGGAGGGATTTCGCTATACTTTGTACATTAAGCCTCTTCGTCGGCCTTTTTCTTTCTTTTCGCCGAGCTAATAACCATTGTGCCTACAAAGACGGCAATCAAAATGCCGAAGAACAAGAGTTGCGGCATATGAAAGCCAAAAGCAGCAGCCAGCATTTTACCTCCAATAATGGCGATCAAAATAAAGGCTGTCTGTTCCAGTTCCGGAAATTTATCAATGAGCTTGAGGAACACTTGAGCAACACCACGCATCATCAGAACACCAAGAATACCTCCCAGGAACAGAACCCATACTTTCTCGCTCACACCAAAAGCGGCAATGACGCTGTCAATACTGAAGGCAATATCCATCAGTTCGACCATTAATACGGTTTTCCAGAAAGAAGTAGGTTTGTTTTTCACTTCTCCATCAGCTTCGGATTTGAATAAGCCCTTATAAGCAATATAAAGAAGATAGGCCGCACCCAGTACCTTAATCAGTGTGAACTTAATCAGGAATGTACCCAAGCCGATGGCTAGGAACCTGAATATATACGCACCCAAAATTCCGTAAAATAAGGCTCTCTTTTGTTGTTCCTTCGGTAAATGCTTAACCATAACTGCGAGAACCAAGGCGTTATCCGCCGACAAAAGACCTTCCAGCAAAATGAGAGTTCCAATAATCCCCCAACTCACCGGGTCAGAAAGCGTAGCTACAACATCACTCCATGAAAAGAAATGGCCGTAGTTCTCACTGATATTTTTAAATAAATCATTCAACATGAAAAGAGTGCCTCCGATAATTCAGTTTATTTGCTACCCTGCGACCAGCGCATGCCCCAGTTATGTGCACGATCCAACTCACGATGACCGCCATAGAACTGCACGAGTCTTTCAATGCTGAACGTTTCATCGTTCACGTTTTGGAGCATGGCAATCGCACACATCCCCTTGCGGTTGTCATGTTCATTCAGGTGAACGACAATATCCGGTCCGTCCTTCTGGTACAACGTGACCACTCCGTCCGCCTGCGACCAGTTCGTAACCCCTTCATAGATGAAGGTAAACACCAAAATTCGCTTGATTTCAGAAATTTTAGCACCGTTGATGCGGAGATTTTCCCCTGTTTTCACAGATCCCGTACGGTCGTCGCCGTCCAAAGCAATGTACGGGAAGCGATTCAGCGAGCCGAAAACTTCACCCAGCGCCTGAACAACACCTTTATCTCCGTCCTTCATCTCATACAAGCAGCCCAGATCGAGATCGACACCCTTGGAGCCGCGATTGAAAAAGCCCTTGCTCTGCTGTACCTGATTCCAGTTCAGATTGATCAGGATTTCTCCCAATCCACCTGAGCCTTTTTTCAGATTGATGGTGTCGCCCTTCTTCTTCAGCTCAATTTTGCGCAAATTCAGATTCACCGGTGTTGCAGATGGCTCTGGCTTCGGAGCAGGAGGTGCAGGCGGCGGCGTTGGTGCTGGCTGAGGCGTTGGAGGTGGTGTAGGCACTGGCGGCGGCGGAGCCGGATTATTTTCCACTTCAATCCCAAAATTGACGCACAACGCATCCAATCCACCGGAAAAGCCCGCGCCAATCGCGTTGAATTTCCATTCCCCGTTATGGCGGTACAGCTCACCTATGACAATCGCCGTTTCCACTGTAAATCCGCTGTCCAAATTAAACCGCAAAACCTCTCCGCTAACCGGATGAGCAAAACGAATGAACCCACCTTGAACCTGTCCAAAATTTTGCCGTTTCTGATCCGCATCATAAATCGTCAGCGTGAACGCAATCTTCTCGATATTGGCAGGAATCCGCGTCAGATCAAGCGCAAATTGCTTTTTGTCACCGGACTGTTGTCCGTCTGAATAAGTGATAAAGGGAGTGGTCGGATTGTTGTAAAAGATCAAATCCTCATCGCCTGATACCTTTCCTCCAGGGCCCAGCAAAAATGCCGAAGTATCCAGTTCCAGAGCCGCTGGGGACTCCCAGCCAATCCCTACGTTGACATGGGTCAGACCCGGATTCGTTTTCGTCAAATCCGCCTTCTGTCCCTTTACTACGATAACAGCCATGATTGTGTCACCTTTCCGTCCGTTTGTCATGTGTCAGCGTACGTCCATTCAATAGCTTAAAAAGAAAGGGTGGCGCCCTATGGACACCACCCAAAGTGGATATTATTGAGCGTCCAAGCCATAGTTTTTAGCAAGCGCACCCAATCCACCAGCAAAGCCACTGCCGATCGCCTGGAATTTCCAGTCCGCATTCTGACGGTAAAATTCACAGAATACCACGGCCGTTTCGGTGGAGAAATCCTCTCCCAAATCGTAGCGCAGCACTTCACGATCCGTCGCTGCGTCTACCACACGTACGAAAGCATTGGACACTTGACCAAAGTTTTGCACACGTGCCTCGTAATCATAAATGGTAACCGTGATCCCGATACGGTGGATGTTCGCAGGAATCTTCGAAAAATCAACGATGATTTGCTCGTCATCCCCATCGCCCTCACCTGTGCGGTTATCGCCCGTATGGGTAACAGATCCTGCTCCGCCTGTTGGATTGTTGTAAAATACAAAATCATCCGCAGCTTTTGCTTTGCCGTCTTCATAAAGCAGGAAAGCCGAAGCATCCAGGTCAAAGTCCGCGCCACCGCTGTATTTATTCGTATCCCATCCAAGACCTACGACAACACGGGTCAAGCCGGGATTGGTTTTGGTCAGATCAATACGTTGTCCTTTGGAAAGACTAATGGTCATATCGCATACCTGCTTTCTTTGTATAGATTTTAAAAATATTTATGCCAAACCGTAATCGCGAGTCAACCCTGCAAGACCATCCTGGTAGCCACTGCCAATGGCATTAAACTTCCACTCACCGCTATGACGATACAATTCGCCCACAACAACGCCCGTTTCGATTGAGAAATCTTCTCCCAGATCAAAGCGGACCAATTCTTCATTGTTAGCTTCGTTTACGATACGAGCATAAGCACGGGACACTTGTCCAAAGTTTTGGCTGCGTTCTTGAGCTTCATAGATTGTAATCGTAAAAGCGATTTTTTCTACGTTAGCAGGCACGCTGCCCAAATCAATTTTAATTTGCTCGTCGTCTCCGTCACCATCACCCGTACGGTTATCCCCAGTATGAACGACAGAGCCGTTCTCATTTTGTGGGTTATTGAAAAAGACGAAGTTCTTATCCGATTCTACTTTACCTTCTGCATTAGCCAAAAATACGGATACGTCCAAGTCAAAATCCTTACCGCCATCGTATTTGTTCGTGTCCCAACCCAAACCAACCGTGATTTTGGACAAGCCTGGATTTGTTTTCGTCAAATCAATCTTTTGACCTTTGGATAAGTTAATTGCCATGATAAGAACCCCTTTTCCATAATTAAGTTTTGTATGCGTAAAATAAAATTACATGTAGCGCTGAGCCAGTACATCAATATGTACGGCATTAGTGCCTTCACCGATGGCAGCAAACTTCCATTCGTCGTTATGACGATAGAGTTCTCCACAAACCAATGCAGTCAGCCCTTCATAATTATCAGATAAATTAAACGTGACCAGTTCCTTGGAATTAGCACCGTCCAGAATGCGGATATACGCCTTCTCGATCATGCCAAAATCCTGTTTCCGGTTTACGCAATCATATATATTTACAACAACAAGCACTTTGTGAACACTGGCAGGAATACGTGCCAAGTCAATCACAATTTGTTCATCATCACCGTCACCTTGTCCAGTCAAATTATCACCGGAATGTACGATAGAACCGCACGGGCTTTTTTTATTGTGGAAGCATACTACGTTATCCGACTGAGTCAGTTTTCCGTTGGCGTCCAACATAATGGCAGAAGCGTCACAATCAATATTCGGTTGCTTCTTGAAGCCAAAAAATCCTTTGGACTGCACCGGGTCCCATCCCAATCCAGCAATAACTTTGGTTAGACCTGCGTTTCCTTTGGTCAAATCAATTTTCTGGCCCTTAACCAGATTAATTACAGCCACTGATTAACACACCTCCCTTCTGTAAAATTTACAGACTAAATTCAGACGGATTCAAACCCAGAGCGCCGCAAATTTCAGCGACAATTCGTTGTTCATTGGCATCAAAGTCACCGTCAGCAGCACCAATGGCACTACATACGCCAACGACGAGTCGACCCACCTCAGGCTTGCCTTTCAATTTGCCAATCGCTTTGAGTGCTTCCTGTTTGCCGATTTCAGGCGAAAATTCAAAGTTCGCTACATAGTGATTGAAGCGATTGATGACCTCTCCCATATCGAACACTTTCAGTTCCTCACTGAGATTTATGTATCCGGCCATCTTTGATTTCTCTTCCGGACTAATGGTACCGTCAGCAAAGGCTACCAGCGCACAACCCGCAACAACTGCTTCCATGAAATCTTTATTTTTAAACTTCTTAACTTGGTCTCCAAGACCCTTTTTAGTCGTGTTCAGCCAGTTTTTAAATGTACTCATGTCGCCCTCCACAAAATCGTATTTGGGTGAAACCCATCCTAGTTAATATCTTCCTTTACTATAACCTGAATTACGATCTTTTTCTACAATAATATACAAAAATACGGTAAATCCGATCTATTTTTTGTCGGTATCCTCTCTATCTTTAGCCCTATTTTCTGCTAAAAGGCCCTCTTCCATCATCTATCATTTGGTACCCCAATTGCAAGTCCATAGATACAGCGCGGGTATGCTCATATGGATATGTGGCTAAATAACAACCCTATTCTTCCAGATGGATTGACAGTTTAGGAGGAACAAGATATCATTCTATCAAATTACAAGTATTTCTCTAGGAATAATATAAAATAGTATAGCCTATTTAGGAGGAAATTTCACATGACCGCACCTTTTGCCAGCCTAAGACCATCCTCTTGGAAAATGATCCCCTTATCCGCCGCTCTACTCATTGCTGCCTTTTCCAGTCCTGTTCATTCCTATGCCGCACCTGCGGTAGCCCCGGTTGTCCAGCAAGTTAACAGCTCCGCTTCAAGCACTGTTACTGATTCAGACAACCAGCTCACCTATCTAAAAGACCGTTTTAACATCCAACTATCCTCAATCCCGACAAAAGGGGAATATATCGCTGCCCTTGCCACCGTGCTGAACCTGAACAGCTCAAGTACAGCTTCTGCGGACAAAAAAACCGCCTTTACAGACTTAAAATCAAATGACCCGTTGTATGCCCAAGCGGCAGCACTGTATGCAGAAGGCATTCTGGATAACGCTGACGTAAAACCGTCTATTCCCCTGGCACAAAACGACGCGATCCGAATGGCTGTAAAAGCCGCCGGATTGACTGAGTTGGCTGCTACATACCCTGCGGATAAGGCGCAGGCCGTGCTGACTAAATCGGGTATTCGTACATTGTCTGGAACTGCTGAGACCCATCTGGCGGCCTCAAAGGATCTGGCAGTCGCTGTAGATACAGGACTGCTACCGCAAAGCGAGCTGTCCTCCTTCCAGCCGGACGAGCAAGCCGATGCGTCATTCACCGCCAAGGTGCTAAGCCGTGTGCTGGCATTCCACGGCGAATACAAAAATACCATCGGCCAAGTACAGGATGACGATATTTTTGCTAAAATTCATCAGGCCTATGATACACAGATACTCGTCCAATCCCCGGAGCTGCAAGCCCTGTTCGACGCAGGACTTCAACAAAATCTGTTCACAGGCTACAATATCAAGGACAGCCGCTATGATGCCCATTTTGATCCGAAGCTGTCCCTCACCTATGGACACAGCGATCTCAAGCACGCGATCCAGCTGATCGGGCTGCTTCGCAGCGAGGGTATTCAAGCAAATGTACAGCTAGAGCCGAAAACTTCGGCTTTTGTATACTTGAAAGAATGGGGACAGCCTGTCCAGACCGAAGACTATAAAGTCCTACAAATCAACAACGGCAACTATATTGCCTACTCCAAGGAGTATGACCTGGCTCTCGAATTTGCGACGATCGGGCAGAAGAACCGTTTTGACACCATCATCAGCCAATACGCCAAAAAGAACAGCAAAGACCAAGCCGGCCTGATCACTCAGTCCTGGTGGCAGCCGCTCTATTACTCTCTGTCTTCCCCCGGCTCAGCCTACACAGAAATTGCGAACAACCGGGTCAGCGCGGGACGCTATTACGCCCAGTCTTTTTCGCTCACGGACAAGGCTTCCTCCATTGCCGATGGCTTACGTAAGATCAAGCCAGGTGTAGAGGTAGAAAGCTACCACTTCTGGGTGGATGCTCCCTTTTATCGTTATTTGAACGGGGAAGCTCAGTAAATATAATTAAAGCAACGAAAAGGCGCAGCCTTCCAATTCAACGGAATAACTGCGCCTTTTACCATAATCCGAAAACCTATGAAGTACAGGTTACAAGTACGAGACGTGGTCACCAATTACATACTTTTCTTAATACGAATTACCTCGCTCTTGGGAATGGAGGAGTCATGGTATACAACGAATGACTTATCAAAATGCTGCAAGTAATCAGCATTTTGCGATTTTGGTGAAAGGATAATCATTTTGCGTGCCAGCTCCTGCTCATACAATTCAAACACTTTTTCCTTGCGGCTCTCATCCAGAGCACTATCAAATTCATCTAAAATAATATAGCCTGGATTGGTTTCTATAGTTTTTAACAAAGCCAGAGCAAACAACAGTGAACTAAGTGATTCTTCTCCGCCAGACACACCTTTACCTACTTTGTTTCCTCGTCCCTTAAGGCTAACCTCCTCCAAAGGGCCACGATGTCCCTGTTTCCGGGCTCGTACATTCAGAAAATACTTAAGCTCCCCATGTTTGCCCTCCTGATGGTGCCATGTAACTTCTCCATCAAAACCGAATAAATCCATATAATTAATAAATTTCTGATTGACACGATGGACCTCGTTTTTAACAGTATTAAATAGCTTATCCTCCAACTCCTTAAGCTGCTCTTCCAGTTGCTCCATAAGCAACCTTGCATTTTGCAGATCCTGAGCACCTCTTTCAAATGCTTCACGGGTACTTTCATAATTTTCAATGGAAAATTCATTAACCCTCTCATTACAGGCAAGCTGGAGGCGGGTACGAGCTTGCTCAAGCTCGGCTTGCAATGCGGGCTCTGTTCTCAATTTCATATCTTCCGTTTCTATTTTTTCTTGCTCTATTTCATCCCATAAAAAATCCAGCTTTTCATGCCACTTTCCTAAATCCAGATTGATTTCGGCCTGCTGTCTCTGGAAAACATCACGTTGTTCAATACTTTTTTCCTTTTGCCGATTAATCTGTACAATGGTTCCTTCTATATCTAGCATTTGGCTCTTCTTATCCCGTAATCTGCGCTTAGTGCTCTCAATCTGGGTATCAAGATCGTGCAGACGTTTGTCCAAATCCTTATCTGCCAATATTAACTCTTCTTCCTGACCCCGCAGTTCTTCTAATTCTTTATCTAACTGTTGGAGACGTTCAATCTGTTCCCGTTCATGCTCATATCGTTCATACACGTCTGCGTATTCTTGAAATCTCACAGATTCCTGGTACTGTTTGGCATAGATCTCATTCAGTCTCTTAATCTCCGCCTCCACTGTAGTCCGACGCTCCAGCGCAACCTTACTCTCCTCATCAGATTGTTGCAACTGCTTTATTCGCAGCTCACGATCAGCGCTGTCTGCTAAAAAGGTTTCAGCCTGCTGTACTTGCAGATGAACAGAACGAAACACCCCTAGCCGTTCCTTAACCTTATCCCAAGCGATAATGCAGCTGTCATAGTTCTGCTGTATTGTTCTGATTTCCTCTTGCACCTTACCTTTGCGGATGAGAATGCCTCTCGTATGAAGCAGTGACTGCTTTTCTTCCTGCGGACCTCTCCGTACATATGGCTCGCGTAGTATTCCATTTTCTATTCGGGTCCAGTGAGCTCCTTGCTCCAGCTCATACAACCACCACATCACTCGTTGCGCAGCCGCATACATCTCATCGTTCAGACCTTCCTTAACCTGAATATGCAACTTCTCCAGGCGCTTAAGGGAGCGTTCAGGAACAACCGAAGGTAGTTCGACATGAATCAAATCATTAGGTGGGATAAAAGATTTACTATCTACAAAAATACTGTACTTAACCGCCTCCAGTGCAAATTCTTGTTCCAATGGTGCCTGCTCATTCATTTCCAGTAGTTGTTGCATCGTGTATACCTGGATTCCAAGATGTTTGAACATACGAACGGACTCTTCTTGGCGCTTCGACATGAATTTGTCTGTGTTTAAAGAAGACTCCTCTTGCTTCAGATTTTCTAGCTTTCCAGATAACTGCCTGGATTCATCTTGTAAAAGTAAATGTCTTGCGTCCAACGCTTCAATTTGCCTTTGCACATGAGAGCTTTCACCAAATTCCCGAAGTACTTCACGTGATCTTTTTTCTTCCTCCCGATCCTGTTGAGTGAGAGCAGATAATCTTCCCATCTCCCTTAACAACTTGTCTATACTCGCCTGTAGCTCAAGGTCCTCTACATTTGCTACGCTCCGCTTTTCTTCTGTTTCTTTCATTCCCTTTTGAACTTCAGCTAACAGTATATTTACTTCTTCCGCCGAATACTTAATACCCCTTATCTCTTCAGCCAAGTCTTTCAAAAAAACGGTAAGCTCCTTATGTTCTTGCTCTCGCTCTGCTATGTCACTCTTTATTTTTATGAGCTGCAATTCTACAGTTTGCAATCTTAATTCAAGTTCTTCCTTTTGCAATTGACGATCCGTTTGTGTTTCTTGCAATCGCTCCATATCCGTAAGCAAGATTACCTTTTTCTCCTGATGTTCTGCCTCCTCAAGCTCCAACTGCTCAATTTGGCCCTCTAGTAACTTCTGCTCGTGTTGATACATGTCTTGGAGCTTAGTAGATGTTTGCACAAAAATCCGTAAGTTATCAAGCCTGCTCCGGTTGCGGTTCAACAACTTATCCCGCTCCTTTTGCCATCTCTCCAACTCAAAATTATGTTGAATCTGATTACGTTCCGCTTCCTCGCGGGTCTTCATTCCATCCAGCAGTTGTTCCTTGGCACCCTCCCAGGTACGCTGCATCTTGTCAATTTGCGTCATTTCACTAAAGATGCGAAACCGTTCCTCTGGTCTCATCGTTGCAAATTGATTTACGTCCTGCTGGTACCAGATCAGATAAAATGCATCGGGGTCAACTACATATTTATGCTGCAATTGAAAACGATACTCTTTAAAATTGTTCACACTATCTCCAGAGGTAAAACGAGTCTCCTTGTCCCACACTCCTATCTGTTCACCTTCACGAATCCAATATTGTCGTTTAAGCGGCTCGAATGGCTTTTGTTCCACTTGTACTGTGAACTGGATATATGGAGCTGCATCAATCGGATTTGGACTTACATTAGCAAACACAAGCTGAATTTGAGCATTCCAAACCTGATGTTGCTCTATATTTTTGGAACGAAGACCCTCCAACTCTACTTTAACGGAGTTAAGTACGGCACCCATACAAAATGTCAACGTCGACTTACCTGACCCATTGGGTCCTGTGATAAGAATATGCTCCATGTCCCCGCTCAGATCCAAACGTGTTGGCGGGTAATCGCGTATGCCGGAAATACTCATTTCCCAAGGAATCATCGTGCTTCTCCGCCTCCAAAATTATATCTTTTAAAAAATTTTAGCACTTCATCCATATGCAACTGTTGAGATTGACTAAACTCTGTGAAGCGCTTTAAGTAAGCATTGCCAAACATCCGGCTTCCGATGGCTGTAAGCTCATAGGCTTCCTCATCCGTATCACTGTTAAAAAGTGTGATAGCTCCAATTTTGAGTAATGGTTCAAGATTCGATTTCATTTTTCTACGAATATCTAACGTCTCATGACCGAACGTTTCGACCAGTTGTTTGAATAAGGTGAATTCATTTTGCAGAACATCCTGATGATAAAAAATAAACATGAGCAGTGACAGGCTTTCAGCAGATAACATTTCCTTTGCTTGCTGTGCAGGAACGCGCATGAGCACTATGGTCTGATCTTTCCGCTCATCGTACACAAGTTGAAAATACCGGGCAACCGATTGATTAACACGCACAATAAATTGATAGAAGGCCTCTATTTCTTCTGGCTTCAGCTTAAGCAGACGCATAACTTCCCGCCTTGAAAGACCAAAGTTGTCTTTGCGCACCGTAGCCGAAGAGGAAAACATAATTTGCATAAATGCGTGTTCCTCTTCCGGTTTTAACACAGCCGTCAAGGACGCCATTGCGGATAAAGATTGATAATTATCAACATAGTTATCATCATTCGTTTCAGGTTGTTCGAACAACATATCGTCGGTCTGATTCATCAAGCCATTCCCACTCCTTTTCTCTAGCCGACTCTTCCAAATCCGGCTCTTCTGCCTCAGAAGATTCTCTAAAAATTTCAGCTTGCCGATTGGACACGACAGCCGATATCGCCAGCAGTGCATTGATTGCATCAGCCCACTGTTCTGATCCAGCCTCTAATATTAGGGGCTCAATCCCTATTTGCTTGTGCAAGGAGAGAACGCGCTCCACATCCTCTGTGCGGATCATTGTCTTGGTCATCTGCCAAGCCGCATTCTCCATATGATCATTCAGTTCATGCTCTGTCCATTCTTTTGCATCCGTAAACTCCTCTATTATGTCCGACTCTATCGGGTCTATAGAAGGCTTATAATTTTCCAGATATTCAATTGCAGATGTAATCTGCCGTTCTGGTATAGGGGAAGCAAATTTTACAGGAATCCATAATCCGTCCAGGCGTTCCCCTTCATCCCGATCCTGTTCCATAAAGCTCAATATTTCTGTGCCGTTCGGTTGTGCAGAATCCGGTTTTTTATGAAAGGAGTCTATCACATACTGCTTAAAAGCCATCGAATCAATTTGTACACCGATTTCTGTTTCTCGAATATGGGCAAACTTTAATATTTTTTGCAGTGTAGACAAGCTAATTTGCGTACCTTGTAGCATAACGAATGTTCCTTTTTTGAATAAACGATCCCATTTAAGTCCTTCTTCAAACGTCTTCATTTTATCCATTCGTTCATTAAGGCGCTTGTCCAATTGTCCCATTAATTCCACAATAATTTGCACCTGTGGGAGAGCATGTCTGTCTGACAAAAATTCAAGCTGACGCTCCTGAAGCTTGTCAACGGCTTCTTCCACATTCCGAACCATACTGGCTAATCGATTTCCGCCCGATATTCCCTTATCATCATAAGCTTCGCTCAGATCCGCATCACGCGCAGCCTGAAATAACGATCTGGCAATTTCATCTCTCATGTAATAAGCAAGGGAATCGTTGGCAAGCCTGATAAGTACATCCATCAACCGCTTTCCAACATCCATCATTAAAATCCGGCGCTTCCCCCGCATAATCCAATTATATTTTTCCAGTACATTCAACAACCTGTCTACAGATACAGGCGGTTCTGTCCCATAACGATTGCGGTAACGGTAGTAAAGAGCGCTGGCATTTTCAAGCGGCTGCTCCAGGCCCAAGGCTTCCTCGTGAATCAGATTAAGCAGTTGGAGCATATGCAGTACTTTTAGCGGTTCCTCAAAATATTCCCGCAGTTCATTCAACACACCCGACAGCTTAATCACATCCCGGAGCGATTCCCGGACAAGAGGTGTGTCAGCATTCTCGTCAAATATTGATACTAACCGTTGATCCATGTTTTCCATAGCTCTGCTCCTCCAAGGAATTCCTCCTGTTCCATGAGTCTGCCCTCCAGCAGAACCTGTTGTAAAGCCTGTTCATATTGCTCCCACGTGCTATAAGTGCCTACTTGCCTGTTCATAGGCTCAGAAAGTAGCCATTTTACTTTCACTTGCTGAAAAGGCCGTAACAGTTCCCTTACATGAGCAGCTATCACTCCACCAGAATGATCTGTATCACACCAGACAAGTACCTGAGTAATAGATGGTGAATTGCCCATAACGTCCTGAATCAACTTGCGATGACCACTTCTGATCTGACCATCCAATCCGATAACGAGGCTTCCACTGGAGCGGAGAAAAAAAGAATCTACGCACATCCGAGTGAGTAACGCTCTGTTTTCAACAAGCCAGATGACCCGGCATGGAGTGCTAAACTCCATTTCAAACACCGTCAGATCTGTTGTGGCGTGCATAAAACCAGCCGGGTAGTAAAGCCCTGAACTTCCGGCCAGTTCACCAGCAAATAGAATTGGCGTGACCGCTCCCAGACTAACCAAACCGATAAAATGCAACGGCATGCCCAAGTCTTCCTCCAACTTGCCCAGGAAGTCTTTTTTCTCCATATCAAAAGCTTTAGAGCCTCCAATTTGACCATAATAAGCAGCTCCAATCTGCTTCCAGTCAAATTGCTCATGCTCAATTCGCACAGTGGCAACAGCCAGCACAAAATGAATATATTTGCTAACGCGGCTTTCTCTCCATCGCATTCCTAATGCAGCGCTAACTGGCTGGAATGCTTGTTCTCTGTATCCGACTGTAAGGGCAGCGCGTATTTTTTCTATATTTTTATATAGCCTGTTCAGCGTTACACCCTGATAATTGTCTTCACTTCGAACATCGGCTAATTGATTCAGCAGCGTTTCAGTTTGACTAATCCCGCCTTTCAATCGCTCCAACATTTCCTCCAGTTCAGCCCCATACTTTTCTCTCTGCATGCTGTAAAGTAAATATCCCATCACATAGACAATCCTCTTCATTGTCTTGCCATCATTCAAATATTCAGTCTTCCGATAAATCATTCCCTTTTGGAGCCAATCGCTAAGTCGCTCCTGAGTGATATCCGTTCCAAGGCTATAAAGCTGTTGCTCTGTCTTCTTCACAAGAGCACTGTGAAAAATCGTTAGCAACATGGGAGAATCATCTTCTTCCGATAGTATAAAACTCCCCTGTGGACAAGAGCCTCTTAAGTTCCCTATTTTTTTATATATTCTGGCGGAGTATTTCATCACATCTATATCAAAGGAGCTCCCTGTAAAAACATCATTTTGTAGCTCTTCCCCTTTTTTAACATAGTTCTCTTGTATGAATGATAAAACTTCCAAACGCTGGATTCCCGCTTTGTTCACTTTAATCTCCCGTTCATTGCTACTTTTTTTCAACCATTGTATCACACAGCACCATAGTTACAGGATGTTTCATCAGCAAATTCGAACTTAATCAATCATAGCGTAAGGACAAGTTTAATGAGGTTACCTGTTTTGCATTATCTAAGCTTTCTATTATTTTGACAGCAATTTTTACAAACCATATTTAATATGGAAGAATAAACAAAAAAATCTACAGACTTCTCCAGCTAGCGAGTTTTACAGTTTCCAACTGCCGCTCACCTGTTCCAGAAAAAAAGACTGTAGATTGTATAGATACTCCTATTTGCGTTGCTAATGTCGTTTCAAACCCTGGACCACTTCTAGTTATAGTCCTCCCAATAGCGGTATTCCATTTCATTCTCACCTTTGGTGACGATGATCATGTTTTCGATATGTCCGGTTTCCTTGTCGGTTCGGTAGATCATGGTGCGGGTTTCGCCTTCATCTGGTACAGAGAATAGCACCTTGTCACTGATCATGCCGCCACCGATGCCGACGACGTGCTCTCCCCAGCCGGAGGCTGCGCTGGAACTAATGCCCGAACCTGCGCCACCAACGCCAGTCCCACGCGACAAAATAAGACCTATTCCATACCCGGTGACGGTCTGGGCCGTTTTACCCAGAGTGTGCTCTCCGGCCGATTGGGTATGCTCTTGGACCCAGTAATCGTATTTGTCGTTATTTTGCTCGTAGCTGACAACATTTCCTTTTTTATCTATAGTTATATCCGTTTTCGTACCATCCTTACCCGTCAGCTCAGTGACGGCGACGAGAGAATCGGATGTGATCTTGGACGTTTCTCCTGTATTGTAATCTGTACGGGTAACCGAATCCTCATATTGCAGCCGCAGGACGTTCATCTGGTCGTGGATTTTCTGCATGACCTGCTTGTCTCCAATCGCCTCGGCATCTTTCAGGAGCTTCTCATATTGCTGGTATTTATCGGCGTCAGCCTGATTCCAATCATCTATGTCTTTGGGCGACTTGGAGGCATCCCCAGCATGGTTTCCAGCTTCTCCACCGCCCTCCAGCGCTGCACTAGCGCTCATAGCCGCCGCCAGCGCGGTCCAGAAGCCACGCGGATTGTCATCCGCATTTCTAAACTTCGAGGCAATGCTTTTCAGCTCAATTTCAATGGATTGAACCTTGTTTAACACGGAAGAAAGCGTATATTTAGCCGTCCGATAATCGTTATAAAAGCGATTTCTCTCCATACCGTCCCACTGGCTGTGAAGGTTGTTCATAGTGTTATCCAGGCCGTTTAACTGGTTATTCAGTGTTCCGTGTGCATTGGCAAATTGGGAGGCCACGCTATCCAACTGCTCCGGTGTGACTTGGATTTTCGTCATGATGATCACATCCCGTCTATGAAAATAGGAGATAGGCATTCTATTTTACAGTAATCCTTATTTCATATTGTAAGCTATAGAAGTCAGACATTCATGAGGATTTATACGTATTTGTGTATTCAGAAGCAGTTCCTTTGATATAATGAATCCATATGAGTTCATTTCGACAATACATTATTGAAAGTCAGGTGTAAGAACATGTCAGATAAAAAAATTATCTTTTTCGATATCGACGGTACATTACTGGACGATGACAAAAAAATGCCACTAACGGCTGAAAAGGCTGTCTTTGCTTTGAAAGAGCAAGGTCATGAGGTAGCCATTGCCACAGGACGCGCACCTTTTATGTTCAAGGAAATCCGTGAGCAGTTGGAAATTGACTCTTACGTCAGCTTTAATGGGCAATATGTCGTGCTTCGGGGAGAAGTGGTTGCTACCAATCCGTTGAACAGAGAAGCTTTGCAAGCGATGACTGATCTGGCCCTCACTCATAATCATGCTATTGTATATATGGATCATGCCAATATGAAGGCTAATATTCCTAACGATGAGCTTGTAAAAAAATCGCTTCAAACGTTCAAGGCCCAGCTTTCGGTTGGATACGATCCGCTTTATTTCCAGGGAAGAGATATTTATCAGACGCTGTTGATGTGTACGGTAGAAGAAGAACCCTTCTATGAAGCGGTATTCAAGGCTTTTGACTTTGTACGCTGGCATCCGAGTTCTGTGGACGTTGTTCCTCACGCTGGCTCCAAAGCAAAGGGCATCCTCGAAATTACGTCCAGACTTGGCATTGCCGATGAGAATCAATACGCTTTTGGCGACGGTTTGAACGATGTGGAAATGCTGACGGCTGTACATAATAGTGTCGCAATGGGTAACGGTTGTGATGAAGCCAAAGCCGCAGCTAAAATGGTCACAAAACGCGCAGATGAAGACGGCATTTTGTACGGGCTGCAAAAGCTTGGTTTATTGTAAGCTAACAGGATTGCTGACTGATTGGGCAATGTTTCGGGAAAAATAAGGTCTGTTTAAAGACTTACATCCGAGAAAATAGGGGGTTGTCGTTGGATATGGAGACGGAAGGCTTACGCAATGTCGAACAGCTAGCCATGAAGAAGTACAAAATTTACAAGCAAAGCCTGCTCCGGTATTTGGCTCGTTCCATGCTGGCGAGTATGTTCATCGGGTTCGGCGTTATTGTGGCGTTCAAGACGGGCAACTTTTTTTACATGGAGCATTCTCCATTCACTTATCCTATGGCAGCGCTCACGTTCGGGGCGGCCATCATTCTGATCGCTTACGGCGGCGGTGATTTGTTTACAGGCAACACCTTTTATTACACCTATGCTGCGCTCCGTAAAAAGCTCCGCTGGGGACAGGTGCTTCGGCTGTGGGCTGCCAGCTATGGCGGTAATTTGCTGGGTGCCGGGGTGTTCGCACTCCTTATTTACTTAACTGGGCTGTTTGAGTCCTCCAATGTGAACAGTTTTTTGCTGAACGTGGTGGAGCACAAGATGGAAGCGCCCGCAATGCAGCTGTTCTTTCGAGCTATTTTGTGTAACTGGCTGGTCTGCCTTGCCTTTTTTGTTCCGATGTTTATGAAGGAAAATGGCGCGAAGATGTTTGCGATGATGCTGTTCGTGTTCTGCTTTTTCATTTCGGGATATGAGCATAGTGTAGCTAATATGTGTACTTTCGCCATTGCGCTCGTGCTGGACCATCCAGGTACGGTCTCTGTTGCTGGTGTGATCCATAACCTCGTTCCGGTTACGCTCGGGAATCTGGTTGGCGGTGTGCTGCTGATGGGTGTGATGTACTATTCGGTGAATCTCCCGTTTTTGGACGAGGAGGAGCATTAAAAAAGAAGCCGTGGAATCTAAGCATTCCACGGCTTCTTTGCATTATTTTTAATTTGAACATGCAGCGTCTACATGTGTTCACTTGTCTGTTATCCTTCTTGAGCAGGAAAATGAATAAATTCCTCCAGCTCCTTAAACAGCTTTTTGGGATTGACGGTGTCGGGCACCACCAGAGTCAGCGGCTCATCCAGCTTTAGCACATACATGCCCAAAATGGATTTGGCATCTGCCATGCCGCTTTTGCCATGAATCCAAATATCATAGGTGTAATTCGAAACGATTTGATTGATTTTTTCAATATCCTTAACGTCTTTTACCTTGATGGGTGTCATCATTGCACAGCACTCCCCTGCCTTGAATTGGGACTTACGAAGCAAGCCTCAACCTCACTTTACCCCATTTATGAATAACGTTGCAAAATCTTAATTTAGAAAATGACATGCGGCGCGGAGCTGATTTTCCAGTAGCTGCCGACCTTTTCAAAATTCACGGTGATTTTCTCGTTCGCCTGCTTGGTTCCTGCCGGATAAGGCACAGTCAGCAGATAGCTGCGCTTAACCGGAGTCATCGTTACCATTTTCGCTGTAGCCCGATTGAACTCCAGCAGGTTACCACCATCTGCATCCAACTGAGCTAGTTTTCCGTTGACTTCAACGAAAAATTTGCTGACAAATTGCTCACTGGCCTGCTTGGTGTAGGCCTGCGTCAGATAGCTGATCAGCTTGGTCTTGGTGCCGATGTCCTCGGACAGGTAGCGGTAGCTTTTGCCGTTCCACTGGAACGATTCGCCCACCGTGCTGCCACCGCTGATTGCGTACAGATAACGCGACTGCGCCTCCAGCACGAGCGGAATGGCGCTCTCGTGATTCAGCTTGTCCAGCTGCGTCGGCTTCACGCTGGTAGCCGCTGCTGGCGTCGAAGTGGACGGCTGCTGTGGCTTCGACGGCTTCGCAGTCGACGGTACGGACGGAGCAGCCGCTGGCGCTACCGACGTGGATGGACGCGGTGCTGGCGCAGACGGAGCTGCTGGTGTAGTGGCTTTGGCGGAATCTGCGGCTGCGGCCGGGGTCGATGTAGCTGGAACCGACGGCGCTTGTGCCGGGGCCGGCGTCGTAACCGACGCAGATGCTGCTGGTGCTGGCACCTGGGCCGGAGCGGCTGCGGCCGGACTGGCAACGCCCGGTTGCGTCGCTTCCGGCGGAGCGGTCACGACGGGCGCGGCTGCTGCGGCCTGCGCCACGCTCATAAGTGCTGCTGCGATGCACAGCGCGGACAGCTTCGTATTTATTTTCATACCTGTTTTCATTATTCTATGCACCTCCATAATCATATACCTGCATAAACTGCAGACGTTTCTATTATAAGAATCTCCTACCACAATTGGGTTGCTAAATTGTTTCTATTTCCGTTTATTTGTTCATTCTGCACGAAGTTTGTCCGTATTTGTCGGGCACGGTTCTTTTGACTGCTTCACCTGCTTTGCCTCCACCTCTTCCAGGGATCGTGACAGTTGTTTAACAGACCGGTCAAGCTGCTCCAATCTGCGGCTGAGGGTGACAAGGATGTATTTTAACAGAATCAGACTTAATGCAGCAGGGAATCCGACATTGGTTACGAGCGCAATCATACCTTCGGTCGTTAGAGAAGTCACATATCCCGCCTCCTTTTTCATACATATATTTCACTAATAAGAACTAATGTTCCCATTTTTATGAAAATCATACGTTGGCTCTCTTCTGAAAAAGAAGGCTGCAAAGGTGAGGCTTCATCTAGCCTGTAACTCCCCGCTCTCGAAGTTGTCGTTCTCTTTTTTGCTCCATAACATTCTGGCAGTACAAGCCCACCAGCATCAGATTAAGAGCGCATATGGAAACCCATCCTCCCAAGCTAATATCAATCTGCAAATAATCAAAATCGGAAAAAGACTTGCGCACAAAGCGGGCTGCCACCAAATTCCCTACCTTCTTGACAATGGGTACAAAATCGGTGAGCTGGTGTACGCTCATCATGTAATCACGGATCTCTATTTTTAGCAGTTCCACTTCACTCCACGAAAACGGGTAGACCCATAGCAGTTCATTGTTTTCGTTGGTAGAGAAGGCTACGACAAAATCGTTTTTGTTCCCGCCTTCCCATTTGTCCTGAAGCGCGAAGCCATAGTCCTGTGTTTTATTCAAGCCCACATTAACAAAAATCAAATTGACCTGCTTCCATGACTTCGTTTTTCCCGGTTTTTCCGGGTTCGGTACAGGCTTGTTCAATTCAGTGTTCATACTCGCCAACATACGTAATGCCTTTGCTTTGTTAGGAACTTGACCGATAATACGGTTAATATCAATATAATTAAGCACAGCCTTGGGATATTCCGGCAGGTCAGAGTATTGCTCCACATCTATATCTTTATGTCTGAAAATGGAATAGGAAGCCTGTACTTTGTTCAGATAATCATGCGTCGAAGCACTCGGTGTGCCATAGGGCCAGAACCATTTCAGTGTTGCGGTATTGTTGGGCCAGCTATCCCCAAACGTGCTGCCATCAGGCGCACGATACACGCGAATCCATCCATCATCTGTGGTATAAATGGAGTTTTCCGCTTGATGATGCTCCCAGTAGCCGCTATGTCTCGTACACTTCTCTTTACCATTACTGTCTTTACTGCAGCTTTTCCTAGGCGGATGCCACTCATCCCATTCTTCCTTATGGTGCCAATCTGTGACTTTGCCAGACCATACCTCGGTATCCCATGTCTCTATTCGGAAATCAATATAGATGGTCACAGCCGTCAATACAGCACTGAAAATAGCAGTCCAAATGATTGTTTTCCAGCGAGTCCCGGTCAGTAGCTTCACTGGAATCAATCCCACGAATATGATGAGAGGGATAAACCAATACATAAAATGATCCCCCTATTTCAGACGGATTTCATCCGCCTTCTTCTTGGTAAAAGCATCTTCGGTTTGGTCTGAAGTTACGATATATTGGGACATATCATATGTTTTCATATTAGTCAGGGAAGCCATAATAAAATGTACCTTGATATACGTGTTATATTCCCGAACGATATCCATCATTTGCTTCTGGTTGTTATCAAACTGCTGGCGGCTAGCGGCAATTTCACGCTGAAGATCCGTATAAACAGATGTAGCCAAACGGGGATTTTGTTCATGCACCGCCTGATAAAGCAAATTCGTATCATTATATCGTCCGGTAATCATCCCGGTATATACCTCTTTGACCTGTCCAGCCTGTAAATCCGTGACCTGCGTCATTTCCTTGAATTTCTTCCACATATTATCGTAATTGGACTGGTTCGATAGATATTGAGCCTCAATTCTTCCTTCCAGCTTCACAGCCGTATTTCGGTGACTCCAGATCGAACCTACCGTAATCACGCAAAATAAAATAATGACGCCCATAAATATAGCAAAACCAATCAACACTTTTTTTCCCATTCGTCATGCGCTCCTTCTATTGTTGTCATTCATAGAAAATGTGTGTTACTTTGTATTTTATCGGTAGATTCCTGCGAGAATATGAATAACACACCTGATCCAATCTACTAAATAATTACATGACAAAAAGAGCTCCGATCAACCCGGAGCCCTTTCTGTTTTTGTTCATTCGCGTTTCATTTCGACCTTCAAACCAACCTACAAATCAAGGGGTGTATATATTCGGCCGCGCGGGCTTGGACATCCCTTCTCCCAGGTAAAACCCAGTGTGTGGCGGCTGATTATAGGCCACGTTCTGCCACGCTATACTCAGACGATACAACGGATCATGCATAAGTGTATAAAAGCGATACTCTGACTCATACGGTGTTGCGTAGATACGCAACGCCGAATTGTCGCTTTTGCGCCAAATCACTTCCTCGCGCCAATCGCCGAACAGATCGGCCTGCAAGGACGGTGTTCCTTTCGTTCCGTTATTGGAGCTGGTGCCTGTCGCCGTAAGCAAATTGGAAGTGGTCGAGTTGGTATAGTTCCACTTGTCGATTTTACCAGCGCTTGACGAGGTATGATCCAGCAATTCACGCAGCAGGTCTCCATCCCACCAAATTCCAAAGTTAATGGAGGACGGGAGCGTATTCGTAATAAGCTCTCCTTTAGCCGAACGCACACCGATCCCCGGCGCCCATTGCTCGTTTCCTTTTGTACGCGGGTCAATGTCTGCCGACATGCCTCTTCCGGTATCCTTGCCTGTATTTACGCCCCATAAAATATTGCCATTACGCGGGTCATACATGGCAGCGCCATAAGTCGCATTCTTGTCCTCATTTACCTTAAACACCTCATATCCTGAACGGTCCGGGTCCAAATCCCCGACATGAAGTGCATCGCCGTGTCCCATCTTCGTGTTGACCAGCTTCGCTCCGTTATCGTCCACCACTAGCGAGCCGTACACGATCTCATCCTTATCATCTCCATCCACGTCAGCCACGCTCAAGCTATGATTTCCCTGTCCGGCGGTTCCGGCATTGGTCGAACTGTTGCTATCAAAGGTCCAACGTCGATTCAAGCTACCATTACGCCAATCGTACGCGACCAGAACCGTTCGGGTATAATACCCCCGTGCCATAACAATGCTCGGCCGTACGCCATCCAGATAAGCAACCCCGGCGAGAAAACGGTCCACTCGGTTGCCATAATTATCTCCCCAACTGGATACCGTTCCCCGTGGCGGCAAATAGTCAATCGTGCTAAGTGCTTTGCCCGTATCGCCCGAGAACACGGTCAGAAATTCAGGCCCGTCCAAAATATAACCACTGGCATTACGATAATCCGCCGAAGCGTTGCCGATGGTTACACCTGTGCCGTCTTTAGTGCCGTCTGCTGTTTTGCATACGATTTCCGCTTTGCCGTCTCCGTCAAAATCATAGACGAGAAATTGCGTGTAGTGCGCTCCAGCCCGAATGTTCCGGCCCAGGTCGATTCGCCATTTGCGTGTTCCATCCAGCTTGTAGCCATCCAAAAATACATTTCCCGTATAGCCGGATTGTGAATTGTCCTTGGCATTGGAAGGGTCCCATTTTAACACAATCTCATACTCGCCATCCCCATCCAGATCACCTACGCTGGCGTCATTGGCATTGTACGTGTAGCTTACATTATCCGGGGTTGTACCGCCCGCTGGCCGCTGGATGGGAACATCCAGATAGTTGTTGCTCCAAACCTTCACTGCCGGAGAAGCAGCCTGTTCTGCTCCATTCACTACGGCACGAACAGTGTACGAAGATGAGGTTGTGCCTGCCTTGTCCAGAAAGTTGGTTTTCGTCGTAATCGGCGCATCATTGACCTTGCTTGTCCCTCTATACAGATTGAAGCTGACCGAATCTGCTTCTGTGCCCAGCAGTCGCCAGCTCACTAGCACGCCCTCCGGCACCTTGACAGCGACGGCTCCCCGGTTCAGCTTTTCCATTTGCCTCGTAGATGCAGCAGAGACCTGGCTATCCATCGGGGTGGCTGTCCCACACAAAATGACACCGAGACAGAGCAACGCGGTATACCGAAATCTTTTTTTCATCTGAATCCTTAACTCCTTTCATGGTTTGTTTTTTCAATAAATTTATTTTATATGACTGATAAATTATTGTTGTTTAAATTCTATGATAGCGCTTACATAAAAGTAAAGGGACGAATTCTCCCTTTTTGTTCAAAAATCCGAGCTAATGCTTTAAAAATCAGAGGTCCATGAATAATCGTTCTTCATCCGCTATGCTTTGGATATCCTCTGAGCTGATGCTGATATATTGATAGCCTTCTGCCTGTTGTTTTTTTAATGCCATTTCTTTCATAAAACGTGGGCTGCCCTCCCCGGCATCCTCGTCATAAACGAGCAATAAACCATCGGTTTTGCGGAAAAGCAGTTCATCCCGTGCCTTGAGCTGCCATATTCCCTGATAAGGCTGGCGGCTGACGACTCCCACATAGTCAACTCCCTCACAAATCTGCTGAAAATACTCCTTTTTATCCTCCTTCCACTTTTCCTCCATATTTTGATAGGCCAACATAATGGAGCATTTTAAGTGAGGATACTGCAGCTTTAGTGAAATTGCCACTTCACAGGCCCATAGATCCACCCCGTACTGACCAGGGGTAATAATCCACTCCAGTCCTTCTTCAATCAGGGGAATGAGCCTGCCTGTGATCGCCTTTTTGATATATGGAATGCCTTCATGCTTTTGGCTGAAAATATTCAATTCATGGGCACGGTAGCCCGAAACGAGCAAGTTTTTCATCTTCTCAACGTCCTTCTCGAATGATCATAATGGCTATTGTACCACTTACAAGGAAGCCACTACATAACTTAGTTCTTTGGAGAGGTGAGTGATATGTCCAAAAAGACGAACTTCGATCCATGTTTGGTGGATGAGGTTCGTCTTTTTGGATTCGCTGCTAGTTTCGTGTCAATACTGATTTAGTCTTTAGTCTGTATTACACACACGCACATCTTTCAATCTAATGTTGCTGCTGAATAGGCCCGCATCGCTGCTCAATTTAAACGACGGATAATTAGGGTCTGCCTCAAGCCTCATTCTGCTGTCAAATTGCTGCTCCTGCTGCCGGTCTACAAGAAAAGGATAGGGCTCGGACTGAATGAGTATATCGGTAGCATCGGGCGCAGTGACTACCAAGATGACAATTACGCCGTTACATCCGCAGCCCTCTGTGTCATAAAACAGCTTAAATACTCCCGGTTGTGCTGAAAGCGCGCTTGCTAATCGTTCAACTGACAAGGGGTCCAACTGTAATTGTATATCCATGAGGCTATTCTTCTCCTTTATATATGAATGCTTGGAAGCGCCGATTCCAAAAGGGCTAAATTTAAACGATGTATATGTGTACATTATAGTTAAGCTTTTCAATGTACTTGTGTGACTGCACTCACTTTTTGAAGGAAGCCGAAGAGTTCCATTGAAAGGTAGCTGCCGATTTGGCAGGAAGCTTGCAGGTAAAGACTTTGCTTCCCTGCCGAACCTTGAAAGTCCGCTCGTCTGCTCCCGTATTAGCCGCAATCAGGACAAGGGTACCGTCGGGGTTACGGTAGGCGACCGTTTCAATACTTCCGCTGTAATGCGTGGAATCAATACGTACCGCACCCGGGCGGACAAATTTGCTGGCATGTCCAATCGCATAGTACTCCACATTCTTCGTAACGGCACCGCTCAATGGATCAATGGTAACCACACCGCGACAGTTGGTACAGCCACCATTTGTCGGGCCGCCGGATGGATCAAGCGCCACGTTCCAAAACAGGACATTTTGCGACCAGTTCCGAGGAGCGCCGATGATCAGCTTGGACATATCCCAGCTCAAATTATCCCCAAAATCCGGGCTCCACTGCCCCCCACTGCATTCTGTCATGTACACAGCCTTGTTCGGAAAGGCATTATGCACGTCTGTCATCGCTGTGGGCTCTCCTTTGTAGCAGTGAAAGGCCGTGCCGTGCGTATAGCTTCGGGCTTGCTCATCTCCCAACACTGTGCGGGCATAATCACTCCCGGTATCCCAGTTATGGTCAAAAGCAATAATCTGGGTGGACAATTGGTTCCGACTTAAGGCAGGACCCAAATATTGCTTAATAAAGTTTGCCTGCTCGGCTGCCCCCATACTCATGCTGGGATAGTTGGACGTGGTGAATTCTGGCTCATTTTGAATGGAAATCGCCTGAATCGGAATGCCTTCGTTCGCATAAGCCTGGATATAACGTACAAAATAGTCAGCATATGCGGAATAGACGCGCGGATCGTTATAGTCCAAATACCAGCCATTGTAGGTCTGCTCCCCATATTTCATCCAGGGCGGCGCAGTCCACGGGGTTCCCATAATCCGAAGGCCAGAATTTCTGCGTACGATCTGCTTTAGCACATCCGTCACGTCCTGATCCTTGGCAATGGAAAAGCGGTTCAGATCATAGTCCTTGCCTGATGCCACATCGTCATAGGTATAGCTGCTGGGCTGTCCCTGTTCATCCACCGAATAATCGGATGCCCCGATGGTGTGGCGAATATAGCTCAATTGAATACCGCTCGCGGTAAACAAATCGTTGAGTAACTGGTCACGCTGATCCGGAGACATGCCGTGATTCATGAGATAAGCGGATGAACCGGATACCGCTGCGCCGAACCCCTCCATCGTTTGGTAACGAATATCCGGCTTCACCTCAACCGTCAGTACGTTCGAGTTGACTGTGCTGCCTTTAGCATTATCGTTACTCCAATGTATCGGAGCTTGCTCGGTCAGGCGATTCGCCGGGTCCGGTGACGTCAGCCACATGCTGACGTTGCTTTCTGCTTTCGGCTCAGGGCTATTCCGTATAGCGATACTGATCAGAATAGCACATACCAAAATCGCAGTTGCAGCTACGAGCAGCCGCATGTTGGAACGTCGTTGCTTTTGGGGTTTCTTCATCGTCCTCAGCCTTCCTTCTGTTTCAGCTTTCACTTGGATTCCCCCTTGCATACCTACCGCAAAAAGAGAGCCGGTGCATATGCCCGCGCTCTCTTGAATATAACCATTTTAAAATAAATGTAACGGGGTTACTTCGCTGTCTTTCCTGTAGATGCTGCCGGAATGGTAACACTTCCTGTCAGACGGATATCCTGAGAAGAGCTGCCTGCATAAATGGGCACTTCACCTGAAGGCATAACCCATGCTTTGGATTTCTCATCCCAGTAGGAGAAGGCTTTCGGGTCCAGCTCTATACGGACATTTTTCTCTTGGCCCGGCTTCAGCTCGACCTTGGCCCAGCCTGCCAATTGCCGCGACGGAGTCTCTACACTTGTCGGAAGCTTGCCGCTGTACATTTGTACAACCTCTGCTCCAGCTACTTTTCCGGTATTTTTCAATTTCAGTGAAACCTCGATAGAATCTGTACGATTGGATTTCTTTCCGCTCGCGTGCTGTTTTACCTTTAGATCGCTATATCCGAATGTCGTATAGGATAAACCGTGTCCAAAGGAGAACGCCGGTTGGATGCTCGATTTCTCATACCCACGGTAGCCTACAAAAATACCGTCCGAATAGTCACCTATTCCGTTCACACCCGGGAATTTTTCTGGTGAGGATACCGGCGTGGACTGCTCGTTAACCGGGAAGGTTACTGGCAGCTTGCCAGAAGGATTCACATCCCCGAACAGAACGCGTGCTACGGCATTCCCCTGCTCTTGACCAGCAAACCATGCTTGTACGATGGCAGGAACTTTATTCTGCCAAGTGTCCATCTGTACAGCTCTGCCGCTCATTTGCACAACAATGGTTTCCGGGTTCGCCGCGGCAACTGCACGGATCAGCCGATCCTGATTGTTCGGCAGTTCCATATCGGAACGCTCAACATAGCCTTCGCTATCATAGGTACGTGTGACGACAATCGCAACATCCGACTTTTTCGCCAGCTTCACAGCATTGTCAATCAGCTTGTCTGACGTATCTGCCGGAGGCTCCCAGCCCAGACGAACCATACCGCCGGAATCACGGCCAGTTGTCGGATAATCGGCACGATATTCGATCCGCACCTTGTGCTTTTCACCCGCTTTGAGCGAGATGTTTTTCTTCGTGGTACCCAGCTTCGTGCCCTGATTATCCACAAATAGCTTGTCATCAAGATATAGCTTGCTGGATCCCAAACTGGTTAAAGATAATGCATAATCGCCATCCTTAGGTGCTGCAATTGCTCCCGTCCATCGCGCCGATATCAAACCGTTAAGTGTCGTTGGCGTATTCGGAACTTTAGGGGACTTCGCGTTAAGGCCCTGATAATTATAAAATCCAAGATTCATGTTGACCTGACCATCATTACGTACAAGAACCGGACTGCCCTCCATTTTGTTGTTCGTCCAATATTCTCCCCGTAGTCCCTGTTCGTCATCTCTATAAGTGGCATATCCAACGCTGATATCCTCTTTTTTGTCGGATGTGGTCAGCAATGAGGATGGCACAGCCGATGGACCTGGCATAATGTCTCCCGCAGAAATCGGGTCCGTACCCGGTGCATATTGGACGGTAACCCCTTTGCCGACACGGTTGCGGATCCCCTCTAACGGACTTACGGTATAGGTTGGGTTCACCAACGAGCTGCCTCCACCTGCTACAGTGCCGTTATCTGCATCGGGACCAATAACAGCAATGGATTTAAGCTTATCTTTAGACAACGGTAATGCATTGTTTTTATTCTGAAGCAGTACCATACTTTCCTCCGCCAATTGGCGGGCTGTCTTACCATGTTCACGAGCATCAATCTGGTTATTTTCAACCGGGTGATCAAACAACCCTTTGCTGAACATTTGCATCAGAATGCGCCCAGCCTTATCATCAATCGTTTTTTCACTTACCTTGCCGTTCTTGACAGCAGCCAGTAGCTGATCTCCCCATTTACCAAAAGGTGTCCCCGGTGTTTCCAGGTCCAAGCCGGCATTAGCGGACTCTACTGTACTCAGGTTCGCACCGTAATCGCTCATTATGAAACCTTTAAATTGAAGCTCCTTCTTCAAGAGGTCCGTCAAGAGGGTCTTGTTCTCACAAGCAGGCTCGCCGTTGACCTTGTTAAAGGAGCACATAGCCCCTCCCAAATCAGCCTTGGCGATGGCCTCCTGAAAAGGACGTATGTAAATTTCATGCAACGCACGGTCACTAACTTTGACATTCGTCGTGAAGCGCTCCGTTTCCTGATTATTCATAAGGTAATGCTTCGCAGTCGCCAACACAGGATGGCTTTGTACACCTTTGACATAAGCAGTCACCATTTGCGATTGCAGCAGTGGGTCCTCACCCATAGATTCAAAGTTCCGCGATCCCCATGGGATACGGGCAATATCCATCCCAGGTCCGAGCACGACATTATGAGTCGTATTAAAAGCCTCGTCTCCGATCAAATCACCGTACTGCTTGGCTGCTTTTGTATCCCATGTTGCAGCTAACGCAATTGGAGCTGGCAGCGCAGTAGATTGCTTGTTCTGAACGTCTGGATTGGCGATACGCACCCCGCCAGGACCATCTGCCATCGTCAGCGCCGGGATACCCAAACGCTCAATCGGATCATTGTAAAATCCATAATAATTGTTGACCTTGCCGGTCACCAAATTTATTTTTTCTTCCAGCGTCATTTCCTTCAACAACAACATCGTCCGTTCTTCAGCCGAAAGGGACGTGTTCATCCAGGGCCGATCTGTCCGGCTTCCTGCCGCTCCTGCAATATTCATCGGTCCGATCACAACAGCCACAATGACGGTCATCATCATCATACGAAACAACCATGTTGATTTCACTTTCACGTTTGTAATTCCTCCTTGATGTTAGGTCATGAGATGAATGCCAATTCAACTCTCATAGGCTTGCAAAGGCTCTCGATCCTGCGAGCTCCGACAAGAATCAATAGCCATGGGATAAGCAAGCAAATCAGCAAAAGCCGCACTGGCTCAAGTAACACATACAACACCCTACCGTACATTTCTGAAAATTTCATTGAAAAATTCTGGAAGCCATTACCTAGGACCATCATTTATTCTCATAGAAAGAGAGCGTTACCAATTCCGTTAACTGAAGATTTGATTACATTTTTGTCACTTATATATTACGATTTTTTAACTAACTTAAATCACAAAAAATGATTCATACGACCCACTCATTCCAGCGCTCATATGAACATTTCTAACCTGCGACCAAAGTTGTTATTGAGCCGATTTATGGGGATTGCATTAATTCCAAGCGGTGTACACAAAAAAGTCCAAAGAGCTTCAAAAGCTCTCTGGACTTTAAGTCGTTTATTCTTTATTCAATTCATAATTCAATTACTCAAAAGGATACCGAAGTCCCCACTGTGCGCGAATCTGATCCATCAGCTTCATAATGCCCAATGATTCATCCAAAGATATCGTGGAACTTTCGAGTAAGCCTTTATTCAGGCAGCGCCCCACTTCTTCTGCTTCAAAGGCATACCCTGTGGAAGCTCGGTCATCCTGAAAGGTTTGTGCCTCTTCGCCGTCCACATGTAAAGTAGCCGATGTGCTGTTCAGGAAGGACGGAATGTGGATAGAGCCCTTTGTTCCATGAATATAGGCTTCATTCGTAAGTCCGAGACGAACAGCCCCGTTAAGCATAGCCGTGCGTCCATTTCCATAATCCAGCAGGATGGAGAACGTCTCGTCAACACCCGTTTCCCCAATATGGGCGGTGCTCCATACATGCTTGGGTTCAGGACCGAAGACCATCGAGGCAAAAGAAACCGGATAAATTCCCGTATCCAGCAAAGCACCTCCGCCCAGATCGGGGTTCAATAAGCGTCCTTCTGGGTTCCATTCTACACGAAAACCAAATTCTGCCTTAACCAGCTTCACCTCACCAATTCGTCCGGCATCTATCCACTCCCGCACTTGGCGAATCGGAGGCAAAAAACGTGTCCACATCGCTTCCATCAGGAATAGCTTATGTTCACGTGCAAAGCCGATCAGTTCCTCCAGTTCCCCACTATTCACGGTGAAGGGTTTCTCACACAAGACGGCTTTGCCGGCCCGAAGAGCTGTCAGAACATTTTCTGTATGAAAAGGATGAGGAGTGCCTACATAAATAGCATCGACCTCAGAATCCTGCACTAATTCCTCATAGCTTCCGTAAGCCCGTGCCATTTGATGCTTGGCTGCAAATTCGGTAGCGCTTTCAATAGTACGTGAACCAACAGCATACCCTTCTCCATTCGTAACATGCACCAAATCCGCAACAAACTGATCTGAGATCCATCCCGTGCCGACAATTCCCCATTTGATCTTCTTGCTCATATTTGTGTCCCTCCCTGCAATATGGTCAACGTTGACTTACACAATCCCCTTTATTCTAGCAAACGCCCGTCAGGAACAAAAGAATTTTCTGGCGCAAATGATGAAGCCCCGCCACACAGATCTGCATAGACAGGGCTTCACGCTACACCTTTGCGAATAGAGTAGAATTTACCCCTTCGCATCACATCAATGGACACTTCAAAATGAATCTCTATATCACAGCTTCTATCCTACGCTTGAAGCTGTGTAAGAATTTGCGGGTCCTTGATTTTCTGGTCCTCAGCCAGCAGTACAATTTTGGATAATATCTCGGCTGTTCTTGGATCTTCATCCAGGAACGGCAGGAAGATGCGCCCACGATGCTGTGAATGCACCGGAATGATATGCAGCGCTCCCCTCGCCTGCTTGTAGACACCGCCGCTTCCCAAATGCACTGCATATTCGCCGAGGCTGCCGTCTATACGCGCATAATTGCCATCCAAGCGTACATTACTGATTTTCAGCAGACGCAGCGATTCCTGCACAATAACGCTGCGCATCTCAATGGTCGTAAGACTTGCTTCCGGATCAACACCGCCCACATGGGCGACACTGACGACCAAATCAACATCCCGCATGACTTCAGAGAACAGCACTGGAGGGACTTCCTCCAATGGCACACTCTTATACGTAGTCCGATCAAAGAATTGCACCATCTCCAGTGTAGGAGCCTCGGTATCGGCTGGTGAGAACCAATCTGCCATCGCGTACAGGTTAGCAATCAGGTTTTCGGCATAATACACCTTCTGTAGTCCTTCCTCATAGCTGACCGTCCACTGGCGACCCTTCAACAGGGCTACTGTCTTATTAGGCTGTACCTGATGTCCTGCGTATCGACGGGAAACCGTGGCACTTGCACGTTCATCTGCATTAGGCAAGTACAGCTCACGGAACACCTGTTTAAACGGCTGACGAATCTTGCGGTCAAATAAATCCTTCTGGAAGTCGCTCCAACGACCACTTTCGTACAAATGGAGCGGATGAGCGATGATCAACTTTTCCTCTTCACCTACGGAATACTGTTTACCCGAAGGATCGGCCAACCCCGATGTATCCTCATTGAAATATCCCAGGCGATCTCCAGCCTTGAAAACTAGCGTTCGTACCAACGGAGCAAGCACAGGGTTGCCTAATAATCCCGTTAATTCCTTCACTATAAAGGCCGTGCCGGACTCCATAGAACGTTCCAATTCCTTGCGGGCTCTACGGTACTGATCCACCAGATCGCCTTTAAGCTCCTTCAACGCAGTAACATACTCATCCTTCTTGAAGCGAGCCGGAATAGATTTCAGCGTCTTCCCTTTGCTGACAATCTCAATATCTGCTGTTCCTTCTCCATCAATGACAAGCTGTATCGTTGTGGCCTCTTCCAAAGCATGTGGCTCAAAATAAGATCGAAGATCCTCCAGCTTACGGGCTTCCATGTCCCACACGAGCCGGGTTACATCATCGTAGCCTGCGTTACGTGCCAAATTTCCAAGCGCAATTCGTGAAACCAGAGCTTCACTGGCCTTACGCTGTGCCCCGAATTTTTTGCTCTGTTCCAGAAACTTCTGGATGAAGTCATAACGTTCCCGTACATCTGGTTCAGGAGGTTTGGCAAGTGGGATCAGACTGTAGGTCAGCAAATGTTCCTTATTCCGTTTGTCTTCCACTGACTTTTTCATTTCACTCCGTTTCAGCTTACCCAGCGTCGCGTCCGCAAATAACTGGGATCGGCGATGATTGGCTCCAGCCGAAATATATTTGGCACAATCGTACAGCAGATCAAAACGTTCCTCGCCCAACGTCTCATAGGCCTCATGAAACCAGTGAATATCGAAGGCTCCATCATTAAAATCCTGCGGAGCAATCGGCGAATAATGAGCTACAATCGTTTCCTTCTCGGCGGAAAAACCTTCATTGATATGCGCATGGAAGTACCATGCAGCACTGCGAAGACCTTCCCATCCGAGGTAGCCTGCTACAATTTCAATCCACTGTGGAGCATACATCGCCGCCTCCAGCAGACGTTTATCCGTAATTTTAGCGTTTGCCAGCTTTTCTTTAAGCAAAGCAGCATCCTCGCCATCACGCGGATAACATGCCTTGAGCAAGTGGCTGAACGATTCCTTTTTGGTAATACGATCACCGTAGCCGTACACATAACCACGCACGAACGTTTCCTTGTCGAGTCCCTCCAGAATACGAATGAAATAATCCATGCCTTCAATCCGGCCCAATCCCATCACTTTTGGGGTGGCATCGGTAGGCAAATCGCCTCGAACCAATTCAACCTCTAGCAGTCGTTCAATAACCGTACGACGTATTTCCAAAAATTCAGGCGTGCTGGCAATCCATGTATTGCGGGCATTCGTTAAGGAACTCATATGTCTTCTGCTGTCACTGCCAGCCAACAGTTCCCGATACACTTCCCCTACACCGATCAGCCCTTTTCCATATGCTTTGAAATAATCCTCCAGATCCAGCGGTGAATAAAAGCGATTTAATACACCTGCCAGCTCATTATAGTTAACAAAAGTATGGAAAAAGCGTTTAAAGGACTCGTCATCATGTACACGCCCTTTTTCCAGCCCTATCCACGGGCTAGACAACAGGTGTAGCATTCCCATGTCCTCAGCAGGTCTGTCCTTCGGCATAGCTTGCATCAGTGTATTCAACGAGAGGTCAATGGTATCAAAGGTTTTCTCGCCAGGAGTGTCCAGAAAATAAGCGTTAATCAGTGTGCTTACCTGATTGGAATACGTCAGCTCTGCCATCCATTGCTGCATCTCGTTAATTCGGTCTAAAGGATACATTTGTTCAGCGAAGTCTTTACGCCATCCTTCCAGCAGCTTGTGCTTGCTCAGTTCTGAGTAGTCCATGTTATGGGAGAAATAACTGTAGTAGCGGTCAAGCGTCTTATCCATAGAATCCAAGCGATCATACAAAACAAGCTCTAGCAGTTCACTCACTTCCATGCCGCTCTCCTGCAAATAACGATTCCACTCCTCTTGAAGAGGATATAAAGACAGCATGGGAACTGCTTCTTCATTAGGCTGGACCAACCGCACAGTACGAAGGTTAGCGCCGATTAGCAGCGTTTCTTTGTAACCTGAATAATACTCAGCAGTGTATTCTACATCACGATGCTGGTGGACAAGCTCATCCAGTCCGCTCAGGAATCGCTTCATCTTTTCCAGTGAACCCACAAAAACATCGCCTAGCCGAAAATCATCCAGATCCGGCTGCTTCTCCAGCCACTCCTCCTTGGCATTGGGTTTGTACAAGCCAAAGCCGTTTGTCCCTGTATAAGCATCCTCCTGCCCCAGCTTGGACAGCAGTTGTTCTTCCTTAGCCGTCGGCTGTTGGATAATACCTGCTAAAGACTGGAGGGTTCCATACTGCTCGGCACGCTCAGGGTCTGCGTAGATCTTCGTCAATATTTCCAGTCCACCCAATCGTTGCAGCTCCGCCTTTGCTCGAAGCAACCGTTCCAACGAGCCATTTAGAGACTTATCCGGCTGTACCAGCAGCAAACTAATGACACTTTGCCGCAGGGAACCCGTCTTGAGCTTTAATAGCCCCTCCATCTGCTGCATTTCTTCTTCCGCCAGCGTCAGCTTGCGCGCCTTGGCAACAGCGAACTCGCGAATGCTCATACTTTTGTCAGACAGGCTTGAGAAAATAAATTCACGTTGCACCGTATCATCCGGGTTCTGCACAAAATGATTAAGTAGCTCGCCACGCAGATCAGGGCTAATCTGATCCTTCAAAGCTACGATTTCATCGATCCAGGTCGCGTCCATATCATAACCGGCAAGATACAGCATTTTTTGAACCGGTGCATCTGAACGGTGATGAACGTTTACGAAATCCAGCACCTTGGAGGGCTCGGTAGACTCGCCTTTTTTCATCTGTTCAAACAGAGCATGAAGTCGCTCAAAATCCTTACGCCGCTCTTCTTTATTTTCCAGCAATGGAGTACGCACCACTTTAACAATCCGATCAGCGACCGTCCCGCCTTCTACCCATTCGTAAAAATAATTACTTGTATAGTTAGTCAATACCCAATATTGAAGCTCCGGGTTCGTCTCATTCAGGTATTCTCTGGCAATCCCCAGACGCACATCCTTGTTTTTACTGTTAGAGAGTACATAAAGCGCTACGATCTTCTGATAAGGTACTCCCTGCTCCATAAGCTGTCGAACTTGTCCATACAGATCACGTTCCTCATATACTGCGGTAGCCCACAAGCTCATATATACCTCATTGGCATTCGCGCTGGTCAACCATTCCTGACGCAGTTCGCTATTCGTCAACGCTTCATACGCCTGCTCAATCAGTTGGCGAACCACTCGCTGATTGGCCGACTCCAGCCCCATGCCCGTCCATACCGCAAGCGCCCGTACCACCGAGCTGTAACGAATGAAACCCTGGTCGATAATCACCTTCAACAGATATACAAGGGCCTCCGGGGTTCCTTCATCCATTTGTTCCACGATGCTTTGGCGCAATCCCTCCTGAAGCTTGGCAGCTGCCAAAAGCTCGCCGATCATATGGTAATTCTCCTCTTGATGGCTCAAGAGCAATCCTTTAATCATGGCACGCGAAAGAAGCGCAGTCTGGTTATCGCCATAAATAATACCTTTTAGCGCCTCCAGCACCTGCGGATTACCGTTGTCCAACTCATAGGCTATCCAATCACTAATGGTCTCTTGAATCCGATAGTCATTCGCATGTTCATAATCCTTTTTCGTTAAATAATCTATGAGCGAGAAGCCGATCCAGTCCATTCGGATAAGCTGCACCATTCTTTTATAAATCCGCGAAGTATGGAATGTGATATCCGAGGTACGGAACGGTTTACGCTCATACCCTGTACTGTAAGGATATTCAGTCAGATGCTCCGTTATATATTCAAACACATCCCCGGCCGTTGTTCCAACCAACTGACACAGCACCTCTGCCAGTGGCTTGAACAGCGGCTCTCCGCTTGCTTCTGCCTGTGCGTTTAATATGCGCTGGCATTCGTTAAAAGGCTCCTCATCCTCGCGTATGTAATGAATTCTCCCCAGTTCCATAACATATTGGGCCAATTCCTGTTGTTGTCCATCCAGTTGCGCCGCGCGCCCCTTCAGTTCGGTGAAATATTCCTGCTCATTTTTCTCCTGATGCATATTTCATTTCCCCCTCTACCATAGGCTTCCGGCCAGCATTGTGAACCGTATAAATACAATCTCGTTTCCTTCCTCAAGCAACAAAGGGGCATCCAGCACAGTAGCTTCCTCATCACGTACAAAAACTCTGTACAACCCGTCTTCAAAAGCCTGCATCGCCGTGGTTACCGCATCCTCCACATCAGGAACGCCATCATTATAGATGGACCCGAATCCTACCTTGCCTGTCTCGCCCTGCGCCTGAACCTCCTGCCCTGTAAGGAACGGAATCAGTGCGACACTCTCCTGCTTTTCACGCAGTCTGCGGACATTCAGGGCGACGGTAGCAGCAATCAGCTCTCGCAAAGTTTCAGGGGCAGGATTCAGCTCCATCTCCTGTTTTGCGAGTTCCGGCTTTCGTTTTCCCAAACTTTTTACAGTTACTGCCAGCTTCATGTCGTTCCCCTTCCTTCTTGCTTCCGCTTCTGACCCGTTGTCAGTTGAATTTTTCCCCTATCCCAAAACACCGTTAACGAAACCGAAAACGAATGTTTGTTCGTATATTTATTTTAATATGTTCCTAACCAATACTCCATCACCCTTTATGACCAAATTCACAGCCATATCACACCCTACAAGCTTTAAAACTAAGACTTTTTACCCTGTTTTCGACGAAAAATATCCATATAAAGGATAGAAATGAAAAAGACCTGCACCAGGAACTCCATCTGCTCATCACAGACTTCATTACCTTATACAGGCCACAACTAATCATAAAACAACGTTTCAACACTCGTATTTATTTAAAATGCTGGAATGACGCTGTCCTTGTAATTATCCTCGAAAAATTTGCGAACCTCTGGACCGGTCATTCGCTTCGCAAGCTTTTGAATGGCATCCGAATCCGCATTATCCTTGCGCGCTACCAGATTAATGGCGAAGTGAGTATCGTCCTTTTCAGTAATCAACGCGTCCTTCTTCGGTGTCAGGCCCAGTGGCTTGGCATAAGCGGGATACATGGCAGCCATGTCCACATCATCCAGCGACCGCGCCAGCATCAAGAGATCCACTTCTTTGAACACAAACTTTTTCTTGTTTTCAATAATATCAGCCTGTGTAGCATGATAGCCTACACCTTCTTTAAGCTTGATAAGACCGTTTTGTTCCATCATCACAAGAGAACGTCCGGTATTTGCCGGGTCGTTGGCAATCGCAATGGTCGCACCTTCGGGCAGATCTTTAATATTCTTGTATTTTTTGGAGTACGCGCCATAGATGGCGTTGTAAATCGGTTTGACTGCTACCAGATCAGACTTGTTGCTTTCATTGTATTGTTGCATAAAAGGAGCATGCTGAAAGAAGTTAGCATCCACTTCATGGGCTGCCAATGCGTTATTCGGCTGGATATTGTCCGACAGCACAACGATTTCCAGATTGACTCCGTCCTGTTTGAGCAATGGTTTTACGATATCCAGCACATCCGTCATCGGTGGAATCAGCGTCGCCACTTTCAAAGTCACTTCTTTTTGAGAAGTCGCTTCTTTAGGCTGTGTTTCTTGTGCCGCCTGCTTTTGACCGCCGCATCCAGCAACCAGCAGCATGACGACAGCGAATAGTGTAAATAATTTCAGGTTGGTTTTTATGTTGTTTTTCCGACTCATTAGGTGAGGAACCTCCAAGTAAATTTGTGATTGGGAAAAGAGAGTGAGTTACAGAGGGAGCCGCTTCGCGTGCAGATTGTTCTTCCGATCGCTGTTACCCCCGGATTTTTTTCATTTAGTAAAACATTAAAGTTAAAAATCCGGGGGTAAAGGCGAACGCTATCGCTTCTTTAGAACAATTCTGCCCGCTACGCTTTTGAGGCACTGTAAAGTCATTCTCATTTCCCATGGTGGGTGGTGCAAGTGTATTGCCTACGATCTATCGGTACTGAGGGATTACATCCTCAGTTTACCTTCTTGCCATAGGCTGCTGTTACGCTTGAACTTATAAGATGTTCAATAAAGCGTCCGCTCTAACATAGCAGGCTGTAACCTCTCTTATCGCTTGTCGATCCGGCGGGATATGGTGCTTCCGGTGAACTGGATCGTTTGCACGAAAATAATCATGACGACGATGGTGAACGCCATTAAGCCCGTTTCAAAACGCTGGTAGCCGTAGCGGATAGCGAAATCGCCCACACCGCCGCCGCCCACAATGCCCATCACCGTGGAGTAGGAGATGAAGCTGATCGTGGACGTGGTCAATCCCAGTACAAGCCCGGAGCGGGCTTCCACGTACAAAAATTTAAAAATAAGCTGGAGGGTAGACGCTCCCATAGAAGTAGCAGCTTCGATTACACCCTTTGGCACATCCAGCAGTGACTGCTCCACCAGCCTTGAATAGTAGGCAATGGCTACCACTGACATGGGAACCGTAGCCGCCATCGTACCCAGTGCCGTACCCACGACGAGACGTGTAAATGGAATCATAAACACGACCAGCAGCAAGAACGGGAACGAGCGAATCACATTGACCAGACTGTTTAGTATGGTGAACACCAGCCGATTTTCATATTTTTGCCCTTTGCCGCACAAATACAAAATCGTTCCTGCCGGCAGCCCCAAAAGTACGGCTGCTGCGATGGAAAAGCCCACCATGATGAACGTCTCTCCAATGGCCTTCCATATCTCGGACTGATACTGCGCAATGATGCTCAGCGTTTCATTCATGAGCTTCACCTGCTTTCGCTGTTGAATCGACTGCTGGGTCAGCCACTAGCTGCGTTGAAAGCAAATGTCCATCCCGCATCTCCGAAACGCGGCTACAAATGCCCCGCACCACGTCCATATCGTGCGTTACGATCACAATCGTAACCCCCAGCTCACGGTTGATCTCCCGTAACACGCCTAGAATATCCGCCGTTGTCTGCGGATCAAGCGCTGAGGTCGGCTCATCACAAAGCAGTACTGCAGGTCGATTCGCCAGCGCTCTGGCAATCGCCACCCGTTGCTTTTGACCTCCGCTCAGTTGTGCTGGATACTGCTCTGCTTTGTCAGCCAAGCCGACGAATTGCAGGCATTCGCGCACACGTGCCGCTCTCTCTTTTTTCGGCACGCCCGCCAGCTCCAGCGGCATTGCCACATTTCCACTAACCGTCCGGTTGTGGACGAGATGATAATGCTGAAAAATCATCCCGATGGATCGCCGCGCTTCACGGAGACGTTTTTCCGGCATGCGGGTCAGCTCATCTCCATTTACAACCACATTTCCCTCATCCGGCTGTTCCAATACATTCATCAACCGGAGCAATGTAGACTTGCCGGCACCGCTGGCACCTATGATACCGTGAATCTCCCCTTCCTCCACTTGAAGGGACACGGATTGAACCGCATGAAATGGGCCGCTTGAGGTCGTATAATGCTTGCTTACCTGATGCAGCGTAATCATGAAACTGGCCTCCTGATGATCCATTTCTCAGGGAAAATGTAATAGGCCCGCCAGCCCAGTCAGGTCTGTACGAGCCGTCAATTCCCATTGCATTAATATAACACAGTGGAGAAACCGGGCAAAGCCTTTTGACAGCAAATTAGCGTACATCCCACACGTCCACATAAGGAAAACGGATACCAAGCCCCCAAGCCAGCGTAAGCATCACCACAAAATAGAAAATAAACATAATATCTACAGCCGAATAACGGATCACATAATAATACGTGCGCCTGGTTTCGTTAACAAAACCCTTGGCCTCCATAGCAATAGCAATTCGCTGGGCGCGCCTGATGCTTTGCGCCAGCAGCGGAATCGCATATCTGCGAAGCGTAGCATACATATTCCATTTGGACACATGCTGATGCACACCCCGAATGCGGTGGGCATGTCTCAACGTTTGGAATTCCTCCAGCATCATCGGCATCATCCGCATGGCCGCCAAAAAGCTGTACGCATATTTCGGAGGGAGCCTCCATTGCTGCATCAGCGAATAAAACAGGTTCACCGGGCGGGTCGTCAAACCAAATAATAGTCCTACCGCCACCATACTCAGTGCACGAAATCCAAGATGCATTCCCCGATAAAAGCTTTCCTGCGTAATATGGATCAGGCCCCATGTCCACCAGGTCGTCACCCCTTTGCCGAACATCATCATGCCTGTGGAGGTTGAGATAAACACCAGTATAAAAGGAGAACCATACAGCAGCAGACGCTTCCACGGATGACCAGACCAGACGAGCAACAGCAGCATAGCACACGCCACATTGAACATCACATTCAGATTATGAATCAGAATGACGACCACGAACAACAAGGAAAACATAACAAGCTTTAGCCCCGGATTAACCCGGTGAAGCCATGTTTCATGAAAGGGGAAAGACAGGTTCATGCCTCAGCTCCCCCTTCTGTATTCGCCATATATCTGTGCAATATCGACGGACAATTTCCGGGTCATGCGTGACCATCACAATCGCCGTACCCGCCGCTCTAAGCTGCTCCAGCATGTCCAGCATGACAAAGGTATTGCGTGCATCCTGTCCAAAGGTCGGCTCATCCAGCAGCAGCACGGCTGGCTCACGGATCATAGCTGTGGCAATGCTCAGCCGCCTTTTTTGCCCCAATGAAAGCTGATATGGATGACGTTCGTCCAGTTGTTCCAACCCAAACCGTACGAGCATTCGATCCACTCGCTCCCGGCGCTGTTTATCTGTAAACAAGCTCTCCGGCAGCGAATACTCCAATTCCTTCCGAACGGTGTGCGCTACGAATTGCAGCTCCGGATTTTGAAACACGAACGCGATGTGCTCTGCCAGTTGTTCCGTACCACCCGCTTCTATTCCGTCCACGCTGTAACTTCCCTGCGTTCGGATTAAGCGCATCATGGAGAGCAGCAGCGAGCTTTTACCAGCCCCATTTTCACCGATCACGCCAATCCAGTCACCTGACTTCACCGGTGCTTTCTCCACATGAATGACCGGACTCGAACCCCGAAGGCCGCTAAAATGCTCCAGTTCCAGTAAAGGAGTACCCGCTGCCGCCTCTTCTACCTGATGAGAAATGTTTAACTCAATCGGTTCACAGGAGATGTGTCCCTGTGCCTCTTGTTCACTCCAACGTGGTGAAGATGCCTTATTCCATACACCCGGGTACCATACACCGTAATCAGACAACGCCTGCCGATGCACATGAAATACCTCTTTCGCAGTTCCGTCTGCCATGATCTCCCCTTGAGCAGAAAGCACCACAATCCGATCCACATCGTGGACAATTTCATTTATTTTATGCTCCACAATCACTAGCGTCTGATCTGCTGAAATGTGGCGAATCGTATCCCACACCTGTGCGGTGCCTTCTTCATCCAGCAAAGCCGTCGGCTCATCCAGAAAAAGCACCTCCGGCTCCATCGCCAGCACAGACGCAATCGCCAGCCGTTGCTTCATACCCTGAGACATGCTGCCAATCGGCATATGTATTTCATCCGTCGAAAGACCAACCTGCGTCAGCAGCTTGCGGATACGAGACGGCATTTGTTCACGGGGAACCTGATTATTTTCTAGTACAAAACCCAACTCCTCGTCCGGATACGACATACAAAACTGCGTATCCGGATCTTGAAATACGATACCCGCACGTGCCGGAATGACGGCAGCATCACATTTCATCGGCACTTCTATCGTGCGCGGAATCAGACCACTCAGCACCTGGAGCAGCGTTGATTTACCGCATCCACTCGGTCCGAGAAGCAGCAGCTTTTCCCCTTTCCGGACGGATACAGACATATTGTGAAAAAGCAGTTCCTGCTCACCGGGAAATTTCAAACGAAGACGGGTGACCGACGCCACCACATCTTCTGCAACCCAACTCATTAGTCCAGCCCCTTGTAATCCTGTTCCGTTGCAGGTCTCAAGGTACGTGTCACCCCAGTGACTTCCAGTGCCTTAGCCAGATAGAACGCGAACACCCCGGCGATCACAATACTGCCAATCATGCGGAATCCGACATACAAAACATAGTTCCAGGTCGAAAGCTGATCAATATACCCGTAACTGAAATCCAACATCAGGGAGGCTATAGCCGATCCAGCCGCAGCCAGTGAAGTGACCCACAGGTTGGCGTTTCGGTACAGAAAAGCCGCAAAGAACAGCTCTGCTCCCAAACCTTGCAGCAAGCCGTAGTACAAGGTGGACATCCCCCATTCACTTCCCAAAAAAGCACTAACCGTTGCCGCTGCAACCTCTGCCAAAATCGCAACTCCCGGCTTGCGGGTAATAAGATATGCGAAAGTGCCTGCCATAAACCACATGCCATACACCAATTGCTCGGCGTTCAGCCCAAGCGGTTTCACCAGATCATATACAGGCCCCCATATTTTATAGACCAACCCGAACACAACAGCGATCACAATGGTGACCAAAATATCCGTCAGCTTCAATCCTTTAGACGCTTTTACAGCAGTATTCATTATGATGTACTCCCCTTTTCCCTTAAAATGGGCCTCGTGGCCATGAAAAAAAAGCTTGTCCGGAGCTGAATCTCCAGGCAAGCTTTATGCGCAGTAAAAGGTGGATCACCATACAAAACATCATTCGTCGATATACCTCATACAACCAGTAGCCTAAGCTACTGTCCTCCAACCAAGCCAAGGTCAGCGTCAAAATAGCCTGCCCCAAAAACATGCGGAGCATTTTACAGCCTTGCAGCCGTCCAGCTTGATTATAAGATATGAGCCGAATCTATCGACAACCGCAAAACAAGCGGCATTCCTGTATAGTGCTCTAGGTTTCTCTACGCTGGCATTACCCAGATCAGATTTCACGGTCGATGGCAGGGGCCACCCTCTCAGCCTGACTTTCTCAAGCTCCCGACAATGCTTTTTAATTCACTATAATGTACACCACATCTATTGCTTTGACAATCCTACAATCCGAAAAAACGTTTGGCTGTCTCTGTCGTCGCGATTTCGATCTCCATGATGCTTCGACCTGTACATTCTGCAACCGTAGCGGCAATATGTGCGAGATAGATCGGCTCATTGCGCCCTTCCTTCGGCTTTACAGGTAAATTACGCGGGGTGAGAAATGGAGCATCCGTTTCAATCATCAGACGGTCCAATGGAATATCCCTGACCAGTTCACGCAAATGCTTGCCGCGTCGTTCGTCGCAGATCCAGCCTGTAATACCGATGTACAATCCCATATCTACATAAGTGTGCAACTCCTGTGCGGTTCCGGTAAAGCAATGCACCACCGCCTTATCTACCAGCCCATTATGCTCCCGCAGCATAGCCGCAAAATCCTCATGCGCGTCCCGCTCATGCAAAAATAACGGCATTTTCAGCTCGCCAGCCAGCTTCATCTGTTCCCCAAACCATTGACGCTGCACATCACGCGGAGAAAAATCACGGTTATAATCCAGCCCGCATTCCCCGATGGCTACGACCTGCGGCTGACCCGCCAGCGTACGGAGCTGTTGAATCGTATCCGGGGTACAGTCTTTGGCATCCTGGGGATGCACACCAGCCGTCGCATAAAGCTTGCCGTGATAACGTGCCGCATACTGTGAAGCCCCCCGGCTGCTGCGGACACTTGTCCCGGTAATAATCAGCGGTGTAATCCCTTCGGCTGCCGCTCTTTCCACCACCTGCTCCCGATCCTCATGAAACGAACGATGCATCAGATTTACACCAATATCAATCAGTGACGTACCCATTTCAGTTCCTCCTTTATAAAACTATAATCTCGGACCATGTTCCCATACCATTATTTCTCCCGATTCATAGTCAACGAACCAGTCTTTACAGTTCGGCTTGCCATACTTCCTTCACCGCAGCACGGAACAAATCATCCAATTGCTGATCACGTCCGCCCTCCATATGCTGGAGCAAGGGCGCCTTTTGTTCAAAATAAGCCATTTGCTGCTGGATAAAATCATTCACCACCGAAAGCTGTGGCTCAATATCCAGTTCCTCGCCGGCTTTTTTACGTTGCAGCAATTGTCCGATCACCTGATAAAGCTCTGTATCCGCCGGAATTAATTCCTCCAGCAAGTCTTCGAATTCCATCGGAGGCATGCTGTTGTAACGCTCGATCCAGCCACAGGCCAGCAGCGGACGCAGCACGTAAAAATACTTTTTAATCTTCACCTGTTCTCCTTGCAAATAATCCCGATAGTTGCCCCGTGCCATATTCAGATAGTGATACATACAAGACTTCGGCGAGAAGGTTAACGGCGATATAGCGCGAATCTGCTCTGCCACTGAATATTGCTCCAGATAGGGGATCGGGGATTGCAGCCATTCCAGCAAAGGTGGGTTGGACTTGCGAAACAGATTGAGCGCTTTTTTCAAATCCCAGCCGTTGATATCCAGCAAATCGTTGATCGGACGCTCAATCACATCCCGTTTATCAAAAATGGACAAATACCACTCCACCGGCCTTACATAGATAAAACGTACATCGTAGTCACTATCCTGTGAAGGAAATCCCCACGCCCGACTGCCTGATTCACAGGCATATATAATGCGCACCTGCTCCTCCTGCTCCAAAACGCGCAGCTCCTGCAATATCGTTTCACGCATTTCCGGTCTGATTGAATCCCGCTCATGTTTTATATCTGTCATGCTATTTCCTCCCTAACCGCCCTTTTATACCTTGATATTTCCTGAATGCTCCTCATTCATTCTACGCCCCGTCTTGGCTGACGGGTTCTACTTGGTATTTATATCATCCTATATTTTGCTTGCCGCGAACATGGCGAAAGTATTACAAAGATGAATAAATTCCCTTTTTCCTGCATCCCTTCCCTGTTAGAATATAGGGATACTTGTGTTCGGAGAACGGCAACAGAAACGGGGAATCCGCCATGGCGAGAGAAAGCTTTGATAAAGAAATTCAATTTCTGCGCATGCTGACACTAACGAGCGGCGCTTATAATCGGCAGCAATTTGCAGACAGACTGGGCATTTCGGTACACACCTTTGACAAAACAATCCGGCGTCTCAAAGAAATCGTTCAATCCGTGCAGCAACAGTTACCAGCGGAGCAAGGACATGACTTCAATGAAATGCTGCGCTTTAACTACTACGAATCCGCTGATCCGCTACTGTTATTCCTGTTTCGGGCCAAATCGCTTAAGGAATCGGAAAGCGTCCGCTTGGCCCTTCTGCTGACAGCGCTACAGTCACAACCGCTGACCACCATGGAGCTGCTGGATGCCTGTTGCGAGGGATTGCCTGCCGACAGTGCATTGCCGGATGAGAAAACGATCCGTTCAGACCTGAAATATCTCGTCGAAGTCGGCGTGGTTCGCAAGGAATCCGGAGGCAGACCTTATCGCTATGCTGTCCGCAACGATCTGGTCACTGGACTGACGGACGAGGAATTACTGGACCTGTATGACTTTGTGGACGTAATGGCGAATACGCACCTCCCCTCTGTACAGGGATATCTGCTGCGGGATCATTTGAAAAAAGCTATGCGCCGTCAAGCGGGGGAACAGGAGATCGCAGAACCTTTTTTATACAAATACCACTATTACTCACGCATTCTGGATGAGGCTCATATTCATCCGCTTCTTCACGCCATTCGGCAACGTCGCTGTGTAACTTTTTTGTACTTTTCGGCGGCCAAACGAAGCATGTATGGGTCACAGAACACGAATCCGCTGTTTGAAAAAGAAACCCAAGGCCGTGAGCACACCATTCTTCCCTTGCAAGTCATCTATGATCATCAATACGGGCGTTGGTATGTGCTGGGTCAGGTGCGCGGCAAAGAGATCATGAAGTTCCGCATGGAGGGCATGACACAATTGGCGGAGGGCGAACACGTGTCCGAGAAGCGTTTTGCTGACCTGCTGGCCGTGTTGGAAGAAAGAACGCGATATAGCTGGCTTGTAGATACCGGTCGTGCCGTGAAAGTGCGGGTACGTTTTTTCAATCCCGAAGGTGCCAAACGCAACTTTATTCGGGAACGCGTGCTATTGCAGGGGCAATGGGGAACGATCACGGAGGAAGAAAGTGAATTCTTTATCTATGAAATTACAGTGAACGGAATCACCGAGATTAAACCATGGCTGCGCAGCTTTGGATCAAGCTGTGAGGTATTGGAGCCCAAACGGCTGCGTCACGAATTCAAGCAGGAATGGAGGGAGCTTCAAGCCTATTATGAGCCTATTCGAGAAAATATTTAACTACCAGATCGTCTCGCGGCTGGATGAATCGGGCGTTTTTGCCACCACATCGCAGGAAAGAATCTGGCTCCAGTCCATGCTGGCAGATCCGGCGGCGACAGAAGCTTTTACCCCGTCTACGCTCGATAAGCTTCGGCTGATGCTCGCAGATGACGAGCCGCTGGAGGTCGATGGCAGCTTGAGGGAAAAGGCCGGCATTCCTGCCTCCCCGGTTTATCATCCGCTCCTGCGTATATTGCGTCCCATCCTGCGGTCCCGCTCAGGTATCTGTATGAGCTACAGAATGCGCAACGGGCGTGTTCATGAGCGTATATCCGGCTTTCCGTATAAACTGGAATTTTCCATGGTCAAAAAAGAATGGAGCCTGCTTTGGTACAACCGCCGACACCGTGCACTGATGTCCACCAAGCTGACCAACATCGCAACCATCACCGAAGAGGAATTTTCATCTGAAAAGACAGCAAAGTTCACCCAACGCATACTCGGTATTCTGGAGTCACGCAAAGAACAGGGCATCATTGAAATTATGCCTGTGTACAACGGGGAATTATCCCGTATTTTATATGCCTTCTCCTGCTTTGAGAAAGAGGTGGAGTATGTTCAGGATGTGGATACCTATCGTATTACGCTCACTTTTCAGGCAGACGAATGTGAATATGTACTGTCCAAAATCCGTTTTCTCGGGAAACGCGTCAAGGTCGTCCAAGGCTCCCGGTTGATCTCACGAATGAAGGAAACCATCGGCAAGGCTCTCGCAAGATACGAAGAGGATTAGCCACATAAAAAAGCCCATCCTCTGTCCTATCGACAAAGAATGGGCTTTACACATATTAAGGCAACTTTTCCCCGCGAGCGCTGACATATAAAGTATACCATTCGTCGCGGGTCATTAGCTCGCTCTGGCGTTCAGCATCCTGACAAGCCTTGATCCGTGCTGGATTGGCGGTACCAATGACAGGCTGAATGCGTGCCGGGTGCTTCATGATCCAGCCAAGGACGATTGCTTCACGTGTCGTTTCCTTTTCAGCAGCCAGCTTTTGTACCAGCTCTGCTGTTTGGCGTATACGCTCCGGCTGTCCGTCCAAAGAACTGCCGCTAAAACGTCCCTGTGCCAACGGACTCCACGCTTGAAGCTGAATATCCTGTGTTTGGCAGAATTCCATTAAGCCTTCGCCAAAATGGACATTCGTCCCCGCTTGCTGATTCACATGCACCGTCTGATCTATAAAGTGTAGATGCGCCAGGCTCATCTCCAATTGATTAGCAATCAGCGGCTCCGCCAGGCTGCGCTCCAGAAACTGAATTTGGCTTACATTCATATTGGAAACACCGAAATGCCGTACTTTGCCGGATGCCTTGAGCTTGCTGAACGCCTTCGCTACTTCTTCCGGCTCTACCAACGGATCAGGACGGTGCAGCAGCAGAATGTCCAAATATTCAGTGCCCAAACGCTTCAGAATACCATCCACAGACTCCATAATATGAGCATATGAAAAATCAAAACGGGTCGGGAGCGTATCTTCAGGAAGACAAATACCACACTTGGACTGAATCACGATCTGCTCACGCAAGCCGGGTTGTCCCTTTAAAATTCGACCGAAAATCTCTTCCGCTTTCCCTGCCCGATAGATATCTGCATGATCAAACATCGTAATGCCAATGGAACGCGCGGCTTCTACTGCCCGTTCTGCTTCCACCACATGCTCCTGTGTATACGGCGTACGATCCCATTCCCCGCCAAAAGGCATGCAGCCAAGCACCAGACGGCTATCCGAAATGTTGCGTTTCTGTAAAGGCATAATCTTCATGCTGCTTCCCCTCCAACTCTTCAAGATCATTCTTTATCATCCCATGCTATACATAATTGTAATCGTTTTCAAAGCCTATTTTACCATCTATATATGGTTGTGTACCAGCATCTCGCACGAATGGCTCTCTTTTATTCCAAATTTTTTATCCGAAAATACCCATGCTCAAATATCGCTCTCCTGTATCCGGGGCAATACAAAGCACCCGTTTACCCGGCCCCAAGCGCCGAGCTTCCTGAATTGCCGCCCATATGGTAGCTCCGCTGGAAGGTCCGACGAGAATTCCTTCCTGAGCAGCAATTGCCCGTGTCATTGCAATCGCATCCTCATCTGAAACCTGTACGATTTCGTCATAAATATCCGTATTCAGTACAGCAGGAACGAATCCCGGGCTAGTACCAACCAGCTTATGCGGACCCGGCTTGCCCCCTGACAGCACTGGCGAACCCTTCGGCTCTACCACGACAACCCGCAGATCCGGCAAATGCTGGCGCAGCACCTCACCTGTTCCCGTAATCGTACCGCCTGTTCCCGAAGAAGCGACGAACACGTCCAGCTTGCCTTCCGTCTGCTCCAAAATTTCAAGCGCAGTCGTCGTACGGTGGATATCCGGGTTGGCCTCGTTTTCAAATTGATGCGGGATAAAGCTCCCTTCAATTTCAGCCCCCAGCTCCAGCGCCTTGCGAATCGCTCCTGACATCCGTTCTTCCGCTGGTGTCAGCACAACCTCAGCCCCGTATGCTTTTAAAATATTGATTCGTTCCCTCGTCATATTCGACGGCATCACCAAAATCGCACGGTAGCCTCGGGCTGCCGCATTCATCGCTAAGCCAATCCCCGTATTTCCGCTGGTCGGCTCAATAATAGTTCCACCTGGCTTTAAGTGTCCGGCCTTTTCCGCCACGGCAATCAGATTACCCGCCGCCCGATCCTTAACACTGCCGCTGGGATTAAAGTATTCCAGCTTCACATACACTTCCGCATCCTGCGGTCCGGTTAACCGTTGGAGCCGCACACAAGGCGTATCTCCAATTAAATCTGTAATACTATGTACCACTTTAAGCGTCATCATTGTATCCTCCTTGGATAGGTCCATACTATAAAAATAACATATTTAACCCGCTCATACCTGCCGCTTTTGTAAAATACATAAATCTTATCTGCTTAGTATGTAAAATTCTTGCAAATGGGTCGCCAGATGTGGTTTCTAATGATATACTCGCATTACTATTTTTCAGGAGGATACAAGACACTCATGAATACTCAAGAAAATTTGACAGCCAATCGCTTCCCCCCCTCCTTGCTATGGTTGACGCTCGGTGCCTTTGCCATCGGCATGACCGAATTCGTCATTATGGGTCTTCTGCCTAATGTAGCCCAGGATCTTCATGTTACCATCCCGCAAGCCGGACAGCTAATCACCAGCTACGCGCTTGGTGTGGCCATTGGCGCACCTGTGCTCACTGTATTAACTCACAAGGTGCCACAAAAAAAGCTGTTATGCCTGCTGATGATCATATTCATTTTAGGCAACCTTTTTTCTGTCATTGCTCCCAACTACGAGCTTCTGATTGCAGCCCGCATGGCTACCGCATTATCGCACGGAACCTTTTTGGGAGTTGGTTCCCTGATCGCCGCCCGGCTGGTCCGTCCTGATAAACGAGCGGGTGCCATCTCCATGGTGCTGACCGGACTGACCGTAGCCAACATTATCGGCGTGCCTTTTGGCACCTTTATCGGGCAACAGCTCGGCTGGCGCGCTTCCTTTGGAGCCATCGTCGTAATCGGCCTGATTTCTCTCTTTGGCATCATCCGTTACATTCCGGTCACTCCTCAGGACAAGCCTTCCAGTCTCAAACAAGAAGTCCGAAGCCTGTTTAATCCGAAGGTGCTGCTGATGCTGCTCATAGGTGCTGTCGGTTGTGGTAGCCTGTTCACCGTCTTTACGTACATCACGCCTTTACTGACCGACATTAGCGGCTTTGCCGAGCATAGCATTACGTGGATTCTCGTCCTGTTTGGCCTTGGCGTAACCATCGGCAACATCGTCGGTGGCAAGCTCGCGGATTGGAAGCTGCTGCCGTCGCTGATCGCAAACTATGCTATACTGGCTATTATTTTGGCCATCCTGACGTTCACGCTTCAAAGCCCGGTGCTGGCCGTCATCACCGTCTTTATTTGGGGCATTGCCGCGTTCGGCATTATGCCTGGCATTCAGGTTCGCATCATGAATCTGGCCTATGAGGCCCCTTTGCTCGCCTCTACCTCCAGCCATTCCGCATTGAATCTGGGCAACGCAGGAGGCGCTTTTATCGGTGGGGTTGTTATTAACCAGATGGGACTCTCCGCCATCCCATGGGTTGCATCTCTTATCACCCTCGGCGGCCTGCTTCTCTTGCTGGTCAGCTACGTAATCGACCGCAGAACTGCTCATTCTGAAGACGTAGCGGGAATACAATCCTAAAAAAAGGGACTTTCACTTAAGCGAAAGTCCCTTCTTTGTAATCCACCCTCTATTTTTGGACGCTTAAACGCATGTTTAAATCGAAGTATTCTGCCTCGCCGCTCAGCTTAACCAACCTTCAAAAAAGTCCCGATACCCCTGCTTCATCACCTTACTCGAAAACTTTTCCAAGGCATACGCCTGATTTTCCGTGGAAACCCGACGAGGGGAGGCGGCAGCCATATTGACCAGCTCGAACCAGTTTTTCTCATTGCCCGAAAAAGAGTGCGTGGAGCTGATATGTCCATAGCAAGGATGCTCGGGCTTCACAACGATTTTGCCCATAGCCAGCGATTCGGTCAGCGGCATCGCAAACGTGTCGAATTTGGAGCAGCTCCAGTATACTTTCGCCGTATTCATCAGCGCAAACACCTCATCCTGTGTCAACGCAAATTGAAGCTTCACATTGTCAGGGATATCGTACTTTTTCATGCTTTCCTTGTAGCGTTCCCCGCCAAACACCATGTAAACTTCCTTGTCGGGATTATGCCGCGCATATTCCAGCACCAGATCAGGACGCCGATTCTCCTCATCTCTTCCGATCCACATCACCCGATTCTCCACGACCTGCGAAGGGTCAAAATGCTTTTCCACCAGCCGCTCATTAAACCCAATCGGGATGACCGTCACATCGGTTACACCAAATTTGGATGCCATCTCCTGCTTTAGAAAGTCAGTCTGCACAATAGCCTTGTCCACGATCTGATAAAAAGGCTTCATCATCTCATAGCCTGTAAGCGCCGGATCAGGAAAGCTGTGTGGAAAAAGAACACTGTTTTTAAAAAACATATTCAAATATGTAAAGCCGGATACCGTATAAATAACATGCTCAATCTGCTGCTCATGAAGCTGGTCGAGTACCACGTCATAATTAACAAGATCACTCTTTTCATGCTCATAACCGGGAAGCCAGTCATGGCTGCTAACATGGCGCTCCGGTGACACAAATACGATATCCACGCCCAGCTCCAGCCCGATCTGCTTTAGACGTTCCGCAAAAATACGCGGGCCCTGCGCTTCGGAAAACTGTATTTTTCTCATGACCAAACCGACTTTTTTCATATATGTCCCCACCTTTGTTTACAATCTGTACACACGCTGTAGCTCAAACTCTTTATTCACACCTTCTGACTTGTCCCCATTCCATCATCGCTGCGCATTGGTTCAAACAGGCTAACGCCTCGCCCCGTTGGGCTTCTAATTGCTCTTTTGACCATTTATCACCGTTTATATGCAATTTCGTTTCGATCTCTCGCAAATCGCTTTCAATTAACAACAGCATCCACAGCGAAAATACTACAGCAAACATGCCATATTCTTGCATAAATGCGCCTCGCTCCAGTCCTGCTCCCAACAGCTCCAGCTGCTCCAAATACCTGTCCAGCAAGCGAATTCGCAAGTCGAACGTTATACGCCGGGGAAACAACGGGTGGGACATGTCGATCAGATGATACACATCCCAGAGCGGTGTGTTCAAATGGGCATGCTCCCAATCCAGTACCATTAGCCGCTCCCCACTCAGCGCATAGTTGCCCGGATGAAGATCACCATGAGACAACACAAGCTGCGGTGAAAAAGCGAAGTGATCCAGTTGTGCATAAATACGCTGAACCTGCTGTTTAGGAAACCCTAACGAACTGCAAAGCTTCAACACATCAATCTTGCGCATGTACAGCTCAGAAACCAAATCCTGAATGAGCGGCTTTGGTCCTCGCAGTGGAATTCCAGTAAAACGATCCGTCGACAAAGCATGCCACCCTGCTACAAGTCCGGCAGCTTGCAACATGGCTTCTTCATCATGCAGATGATGCAATGGACCAAGATCCTCAAAAATCATCCATTCTACTCCGCCATCCCCACCTGAATCAGACCAATCTAGCAATCGGGGATAAACCGACGGTAGCGAAGGAAGTACGTGCTCATACACCCATCTCTCCCGGCCTTCTTGCTCATCATTAGTTAATGGCTTGAACACATAACTCTCAGAAGGTGACACGTAAAAACGTTCAACATGCCGACCATTTGTACCTGTATATAAAACTTCCCGACTCCAGACTTGCGTGTCATCTAAAGTACCGTCAAAATTCACATATGGATGAAATAGATTCATAGCTTCCCAACTTTTTTGTATAAAATGTAATAGCATGATCATATCACAGTACTCGTTCTGAACGAAGTCCCGCTTGTCCTTTGAGCGTTCCAACGGTATCTTCCGGTGGCACGAAAAACAAATAAAAGCTAAAACAGGGGCTTGTCCAATCAGATCCAAACGATCTGTGGGACAGCCCCTATTTTCAATCTATACAAGGATAAATTCAAATCTATCGATTTCCATCCCCGCTCCTATCCTATTCCGATTAATATTTACTATTCCCGGACTCGCTCGTATTACCGGATTTAAAGCCCTTGAACAATTGTGGCACATTATGATAACGAGTGTTTGTAATTTTAGCTTTGCTGTTAGGACCATCCGATCTCAGGATCGAATCCTTTACGTTGGAAATATCCGAGTTGTCCAGAGTCATATTCACTCTGAATTTAGAGTCCCCAAGTTGGCGAACCAGCTTTCCGATATCATCGGCTCTAAAGTTTTTAATGTTAATCGTGCCTTCCGCATTGATTTGGAACACTTTGTCATATGCGTGGTACGCTCCGCCGCCCGTAATGTTTACCGTGCCTGCTTCTTTAAGCGTCAAGGCATCTTCACCTACATCCTCCCATGTTACGTTGGAGATCGTGCCATTACCATAAACATGTACGCCATCCGCAGCAGGCGCAGCAATGATAACATTTTTCAAAGTTGCACCATTTTCAAGCTTGAAAATAGGCTTTTGGGCCTCTTTCTGGCTTCCGTCACCCAAAGTTTTTGGATCAGCTGCTACTGTCTTCCCTTTACCATCGTATACTTCTCCGGCTTTAACAAGTATGGTTTTACTAACGACTTCTGGAGCTGCATGAGCAGAATAATTGCCGACAAATAAAGCGACCAGCATACCTGATAAAGCGATACTCATTCCCTTTTTCAATACTTTGGCTGTTCTTGTGTTCATTTCAATTCATCCCTCTCGTACATGTTTTTTTTATTTCCGCCGCCCAATTCGTAGTTGACTAGAGCCCGTAGACCGTATCACCGCCTTTATACAATGACCCAATCGACCGATACATGTCTATAACATATATGTAACTATTAAGATATGTATACTTGGTATTTGGTTCAAAGTAGGTTACTTACCTTGTATAAAATAAACACATAATGTAAATACAGCAATTTCATTTACATTATGCATAATTCCATTATAATCGTACTTCCAATAATTTCAATATACTTTTCGGCAAATTATGCTCTTTTTTTCAATTAAGTACACAAAATTGACTTTTTTATACTTGTACAAGTTTATTTTTCGCAAAATTACGCATGAAATTACTTTATGAACTAATCCGTCTTACATGTTCAATATCATCCATATGGTAATGAACACCATTTTTATCTTGTACCTTTCTCCTAAAGTGATCTATGCTATTGAATGACACGTTTGATAAACGTATAATATATTTATGTATTTAGCGCTTTGAAGCGTTACAATCTCAACATTACTGGTGGGAAAAGAGTGGTTATGATGCAAAACAAGAGAGAGATTCCATTAAGAGAACAGAATATTGTGCTCATTGGCTTTATGGGTGTAGGCAAAACAACGATCGGCTCCCATCTCGCGCGCAAGCTGTATCGGGACTTTGTGGATATTGATCAGGAGATTGAACAAGAGTACAACATGCCGACAACAGAAATTTTCAAAACATATGGAGAAAAAAGATTCCGTGAGATTGAAAAAGATCATATTCTCAAACTATGCAGCAATACCCGCCTGAAAGTCATCTCGGTTGGCGGCGGTGCCTTTTTACAAGAAGAGGTTAAACAGGCCTGCCTGGCTTCATCTATTGTCTTCTTTTTAGATTTAAATTGGGAATCCTGGAAGGATCGACTCAAGATGCTCATCGATACCCGGCCCAATCTGCAAAACAAGAATTTGGAGGAAATCGAAGCTCTTTTCCGTTCCAGACAGGACATTTACGCGGTGAATCACTCCAGGATCGATACAAATCAGTTGGATGCGGAAGAAGTCGCAGACTATATTATTCAAACTCTAAATCTCGGTTGGGAACTGTATGAGTCCACCCGTGGGTTGAATTAAGTTTCTGACAGGATCATCGGCAGACCATTGGCGTCTCCCGAACTCACAAACACTTAACAAAAAGGAAGGCTCCATCATGCTTGCTGCATGCGGGCCTTCCTTTTTTTGATGCTGGCACTGGCACTTGGGTTGTCAGCATTAATACCATGTGTCTTTTATGAATGATTGTGCAGCACTGTTAATATCTCTCTCAGTTCAGTGACAGGTATCTGCCCCGGCGCGGAAGCTTTCTTAGCGGCACCAAAGGTTAAAGCCGAACCAAATAGCTCTCCGGTCAGACGGCTCACGACACCTTTTCCCGCCATCGACATCGTTATAATAGGCCGGTCTGCATATTCCTCTGCCATGGTACGGGTGGCATCCAGCAAGGTCAGCACATCGGCTGTACTTGTCGGCATAACCGCTATTTTAGGCAAATCGCCTCCCAGCTCCTGTGCTTTACGCAACCGAGAAACGATTTCCTCCTTGGGCGGTGTCTTCTGGAAATCGTGGTTGGATATAATCACGGATACGTTATGCTTATGCGCAGCTTCCACCAGCGCCTTCACATCGGCTTCATCATTAAAAAGCTCCACATCAATGATATCTACCTGTCCCGTTTCGGCTGCCGTGCGGTTCAACTCCACATAACTCGCCGTACTGATTTCCTTTTCCCCGCCTTCCCGGGCACTGCGGAACGTAAAGACGAGCGGAATATTCGCCAAAATGGGCCGGATTTCAATCAAGGCAGCCTTAACCTTCTCCAAATCCTCTACATGCTCGAAAAAATCGACTCTCCACTCCACGATATCCAGGTCGAGTGTACGTAAATGGGCAGCCTCTTCCTTCAGTTGCTCCAACGTTTCTCCCACCATCGGGACACAGATTTTAGGTGCTCCTTCACCGATCAGAACATCTTTCACCTTAACGATTTTTGCCATATCTAACTCACTCCCAAATCATAGTTTCAAGTCGAACATTTACAATATTTCATATTATAACGCATTCTGAATAATCCTACTGATGATTAGGTCCAGCCTGCCCTCCTATTCCGTTTCCAGCACGATTTTGGAGGGCAATTTGCGAGTCGCTGGAAAAACGGTACTGTACCGAAAATTAACAAATATCGCCAGCACAATTCCCAACACATTCACAATAATAGCCAGCATGAACACACTGGATATCTGGGAATGTTTCAAAAGGAACCCCGTAAACACAGGAATAACTGTGTATGACAGAGAGGTCGCTGTATAAATGAACCCGGTAATCTGTCCTTTTCGTTGACTGAAAAACTCACTCATTACGGTCAATGTCAGTTGAAGCACACCCGAAATGGAAAATCCGATGACACACGAGCTAATAATGGCTGCAGCCTGTGATTTGAAAAGGAGCAATGCTCCAAAAGCCAACAAAGAAATGCATGGATAAATAAGAATAATGTGAACAGGTTTAATCCACTTTCTTAACACAATCACCAATACGAACACAGAAACGAGAGAACCGGCATTGTAATAGACTAATAAGCTCAGGGACTCTGATTCGGTCATACCGATAAACTGCTGTCCAAAAGTAGGCAGCCACAACTGGACAATATAAAGCAAGGTAGGTCCGGTAAAACCAAGCAAAATAAGGTAAATCCCTTCCTGCCAGAACCGCGGCTTACTCCGATCATTCGCCTCCGGCTTTACCGTTTGTTGTTCAACGTTGGTTGCAGGACTATCCCGAATTGAATCCTTGGGTGCCTGAACCCGCATGTCTGGAAATTTCATCTTGAACAGGTAAACAGCATTCAAAGTAAATATGAGTGCTGGTAAAAAGAAAGAAAAACCATAAAAAATATCATGCTTCATAAAAAAGATAATCATTAACGGTAAAAATGCCGCTCCGATGGATATAAAACCTCTCACCAAAACCGTAGCCGAACCGGAGGATTGGGGAAAAGCTTCGATCAGAGCTGGGTAGGTGCCTGAATCGAGAAAGGAATTCGCTACGCCTGCCAGCACAGCCAGTACCATCGCTATCTCAAAGCTGGGGCTGAGCGGAATACCGACTAGGAATACGGCCATCAGTAAGCCAGCTGCCACAATAAACGGCTTGCGGCCATAACGGTCGGAGAGCACCCCGGATATGTACAGGGTAAATAACCTGCCAAATCCCATCGCGGATACCAAAAGACTGATGCCCACCTGATCTGTATTCAAATGCTCTGTTAAGAAGGACATGTGTGACGCCAGCATAATATTAAACATACCGAACAAAAGATAGTTTACATAAAGGCCGGTCGCCACCGAAAAAGAAGAACGCTTCACCATGAATTCACCTGCTTTTGTAAGTAAGTCTCGTAGTGTAAAAATGTGAATCCTTTCACATTACCTGTGTCGATGATGAAGTATAGAACACATTTTTAAATTTATCAAGTTTAAATATTGCGGGACTTAAATTTAGACGCGTTGATGTGTTTTCAGATAAAACTCCTTGCCGTAACTTAGTGCAAAGTTCCGAAAGTCCACTACTGCCGGGGATAAATATCTATTTTTGATACTGGCCAGATAGATAAAACGCTCGTATTCGGGATTTACAATGGGCAATGTTTTGACGTTAAAATAATCCAACGATGAAATTCGGGGCATGACCGCAATTCCGTAATTCACAGATACCAGTCCTGCCATCGCCGTGTCCTCTTCAATCTCGCAAATGATCTCTGGAGAGACACCTACTCTGGTGAACAAATTTTCAATAATGGGCCGGATACCACTTTTTTTGTTAAAAAAGATCACCGGATAATCCGCTGTATCCTTGAGATCGATTTGGTCCAGGGAAGCCAACGGATGATCGGGTGAAACAATAACGACAAGTTCCTGCTGAGCGAGTGGAATGAATTCCACATCCGGTTCATTTTCCACGTGAGAGCAGAATGCCACATCATAATGTTCCTGCTTCAGCCCCTGGATAATATCGTTCGTATTCCCTTGGTGAAAAGAAAAGGATATATCTTTACGGTCCTCCAAAGCCGAGAAGGCTTGAATGATCGCTGGAATGAAGTGAGAGCCTAACGTGTAAATGAACGCCAGATCCACATTCCCGTGGCTTGGACTAACCAATTCCCGCAAGTTGTGCTCTCCCTTCTCCAATTCATCCATCGCATGCTCCACATATTTCAGGAAAAATCGTCCGTATTTGTTCAGCCGAATATTCCTCCCATGCTTCTCAAACAAATGAACCCCCAAATCCTTTTCCAATTCTGAAATCGCATGGCTTAAACTGGGTTGAGTAATACATAGTCGTACAGCTGCTTGAGTAAAATGCTCCATCTCTGCGAGTACACGAAAATATTGTAAGTGCTTCAGGTTCATAATTATGCCGTCTCCTTCTTTAATTTATAATTTAAATTATAGACACAAACTATGGAAAACGATAGAAATATGCATTGGATTTATAATAACACTGCTTATATAATAAAGACATAGAAACAATGTGAATTTTTTCACTACTAGGCCATTGATCTAAAACTTAAGTTGGGAGCTACACTCATGAAAAATCCTTATATCAGAATGGCAACAGGGCTTTACATCAACTATTTTCTTCTGGGTATGATCAATGTTATCCTCTCCTCGAATATGAGCTTCCTGACCGTGCAATTGAACACGGATAAAGCAGCCATCGGCTATCTGGTGTCAGCCATCGGGATCGGTAAGCTGCTGGCTCTTGGGGTAGCCGGGAAAATGTCAGACAAATACGGAAGAAAGCCGCTCGTTGTGACTGCATCATTTGCTTATTTAATTTTCCTGATCGGTATTCCCCTTGCACCCAATTATACGTTGGCATTCGTATTTGCAATTATCGCAGGGCTTTGTAACTCCATGATGGATTCGGGAACATATCCCGCTTTAATTGAAGGTTTCGGAAAAAAAGCCGGATCTGCAACCGTCTTGGTCAAAGCATCCGTTTCTATCGGTGCCATTGTCATTCCGTTCATGATTGCATTCTTTATTAATCACGATATGTTCTACGGGTACTCCTTCTTTATTCCGGCAGGTATTTATCTGCTTAGCGGTATCTTCTTGTCGATGTCAACCTTCCCCAATCACAAATTGGAGGATCAAAAAGCTACAACCGAAGCTGCCCTATCAGGAGATACTTTCCGCAGCGAGCCTAAGTTTTGGCAAGAAGGCCTGTCCCTGATTATTATCGGTTTTACTTCCACTTTATTGTTCATGGTCGTGCAGCTATGGCTTCCTACCTTTGGTCAAGAGGCCCTGGGCATGGAGAAAGCCAGTGCCATTAAACTGCTAAGCTACTATAGTATAGGTTCGTTGGTTTCAGTGCTTCTGTTAGCTGTCGTGCTTGGTAAATTTATTAAACCGATTACCGTCATGATTGTGTATCCGTTTATTGCCCTGCTTTCTTTGTTGGCTTTAATTACATGGCACAATCCTGTCGCTACGATCATCAGTTCATTCTTAATCGGATTGTCTACCGCAGGCATATTCCAAATTGCTCTCACCGTTATGACCGAATTTTTCCGCAAGAATAAAGGAACTACGACTTCTCTCGTGAACATTGCAGCCAGTCTTTCGTTCATTCTGATGCCGTTAGCTACCGGGGGAATGTCCAAGAGCCTCGGAATTACTTCCGTGTTCATTCTGGATATTGCAATTGCCGTAGTCAGTATTTTGCTGGCCGTGTTTGTTGCTTATCGATATAAAAAAGTGTTTCATTAAACTACACAGATAACTTGGAGGCTTATATCATGAAAAATGCTGGACGTATTGACGGAAGAACACAATTAATTGGATTGCTTGCTACACCGATCGGACATTCTTTGTCCCCGGCTATGCATAATCTTGCGTTTGAAAAACTGGGCCTGAACAATGCGTATATGGCCTTTGAAGTAGGAAATGAACAGCTGGAAGAAGTGGTACGGGGGATGCGTGCTCTGAACGTACGTGGTTATAACGTGTCCATGCCAAACAAAACAGCCATTGTGCAGTACCTTGACGAGCTGGACGACAGCGCTAAATTTACAGGTGCCGTCAACACCGTTGTGAATACGGATGGTAAGCTGAAAGGCTACAGCACAGACGGATCTGGTTATGTTCGTAACTTGCGTGAACACGGTATTGATCTGACAGGTAAAAAAATGACACTCGTCGGCTCTGGCGGCGCAGCTACTCCGATTGCCATTGAAGCAGCTCGAGCAGGTCTGGCTGAAATTTCAATCTTTGCTCGTAACGATCAGTTCTTTGCCCGTGCGGAAGAAAATGTCCGTATTATTAATGAAGATATGAAACACACCCAAGTCAAAGCAAATATATATCCTCTGGAGGATCAAGAACAATTACGTGAAGAGATCCGCACAAGTCATATCTTCGCTAACGGTACAGGCGTCGGCATGAAACCGCTGGAAGGCAAAAGTGTGATTGAAGATGTATCCATGCTTCGTTCCGACCTGATCGTGACTGATGTGGTATACAGCCCGGCTAAATCCAAGCTGATGGAGCAAGCTCAATCCGTAGGTGCAACCGCCATTAACGGTCTGGGCATGATGCTGTGGCAGGGCGCACTTGCTTTCGAACTGTGGACAGGTCAAGAAATGCCGGTTTCTTATATCAAGGAACAGCTGTTTGCGGACCAACTGTAAGATTTGCACGGTGTGCCCCTATGAAATTCTCCTAAAACCTTCTATATAATAATAAAAAGAGACTATGCCAGGCGAAGGATTGCTCCTGCTGGGCCATAGTCTCTTTTTATTACTAAATTAATTCATTAATCCTTATATGGGTCGAATTCATTCGTCCCAGCCATACATACTCCAAGACTGTAGGATATCCTTTGATGCTATTCATTATAGAAGCAATTATAATCGAATTTCGCCGCAGCACTATTCACGAACTGCAACGCTCAGATCAGATCGCTCTGCTTTACATCACTGATGATGCTTATTGTGCCGCTGAATGCGTGCGTTTAAAATCTTCCTTCACCGCGGCCAGCAGCGCTTCATCTACCAGTAGCTGTAGCCCAGACAAGGCCAACGCTTTCGCGCCAGTTACTAAGGCTTCCTCTCCCTTGGCAGAGCCAGCCGCCTCCCGAAATTCCACCGTATGTGCAATTAGATCGTCCGGTCCGATTTTAATGTAGGCATGCGCAGTGGGAATGACGTGGCTTACATTGCCCGCATCCGTCGAGCCGATTCCGCCACGTGGTCCACGATCCAACTGTTCTCCCAACGCTTCCAGTTCCCGGCCTACAACTTCATCCAGCGTATCATTCAGAATGAAATCACGCACTTCATTTTGAAAACGTTCGATCTTCACGGTAGCCCCTGTTGCCAGTGCGGCAGCTTCTGCGATATTACGAACCTTCCCGGAAACCTCCTCCGTTCGCTGCCAAGTGCTTGTCCGGATGAAAAAGCGTGCAGATGCATAATCTGGGATAATATTGGGTGCGTCTCCCCCATGCGTAATAATGCCGTGAATCCGTACATCCGTGGGAAGCTGCTGACGCAAGGCATTGATGCCACTGAATAATTGAAGAACCGCATCCAGCGCGTTAATCCCCTGCTCCGGTGATCCGGCAGCATGAGCGGCTTTCCCGTAAAAATGAAAGTCCAACGGGTCAACCGCCAGGCTTGGCGAAGTCAGCCGGGTCACACCAGACGGATGAACCATCAATGCAGCGTCAATCGCTTCAAACAGCCCATGTCTCACGAAGCTTCCCTTTGCACTGCCATTAGGCCCGCCTTCCTCTGCCGGAGTGCCGAATACATACACCTCGCCTCCCGTCTCGTCAATAACCTGAGCCAAAGCAATGGCGGCAGCCGTACTCGCCGTCCCGATAATGTTATGGCCGCAAGCATGGCCCAGGCCAGGCAGCGCGTCATATTCCGCCAGGTATCCGATTTTCGGACCTTGTCGGGTCGAAGCCTTGCGGGCAACAAATCCGGTTTCGTGACCCGCTACGTTACGGGTTATCTCAAAACCCGCCTGCTGCAAAATATCTGTCAGCGCCTGGGAAGCTTGAAATTCCTGATTGCCGATTTCAGGGTTGGCATGAATAAACCGACTCGTATCCGTATAGAGCGTCCGGGAACTCTCAATGTGTTCTACAATCCGCTGCTTGTGCGTATCCACCGTGTTCGTTGCACTCATCGCAATCTCTCCTCTTTTTTTGGTATCATATGTTTTCAATCCTGTTTTTTAAACACCCTTATTTCTTTTGCGCTTTGACATCCGCCACCAGCTTATCTAATGTAGCCTGTAGCTCCTGCGCAGACTGGTCTACCACGACGTTGGCTCCTTTGGAATCCTGTTTTACCGCCTCCGCTACCTCCGGATCATGATACAAATCCACAATCGTTTTATAGGTCGCATTGTCCTTATCCTCCGCACGGGCGGCAAATACATTGATATAAGGCTTCGATTCCTCGCTATTTGCATCATCCTTGTAAAGGGACGCGTCCAGCTTGAGTCCGGCATCTGTGGCAACACCGCTATTTACGGCCGAAGCTGCTACATCAGACAACACACGCGGCGTCTGTTGGGCAACGACAGGAACGATCTCCAGCTTTTTCGGATTGCCTTCGATCTCATCTGTGGTTGGATACAAGCCGGCATCCTTCTTCAATTCAATCAGCCCGGCAGACTGGAGCAGCTTCAAAGCACGTCCCTGATTGGAGGGGTCATCCGGTATAGCAATTTTGGAGCCATCAGGAATATCCGATACGTTTTTGAATTTTTCGGAGTACAGCGCCATCGGAGCAATGACCGTTGCACCAATGGGGACGATGCTCAGATCATTTTCCACGTTGAACTGACTGAGGAAGGCCAAGTGCTGAAAGGAATTTAAATCCACCTCTTTATTGGCAAGTGCCTTGTTGGGCAACGTGTAATCCGAAAAGCTGATCAGCTCAATTTCAATATTTTTAGCCTCCGCCTTCTTCTTGAGCACATCCCAATACGTATCTTCCGAGCCGGAAACCCCGATTTTAACATGCACCTTTTCATTTGCACCTGAGCCTGAACTATTAGCCGAGCAAGCAGAAAGAAGAGATACACTAAGAATAGCGAGCAAACCCAAACGAAGCATTTTTTTCATGTCCATTTCTCCTTTAATCGTTATGTAAGATACCTGATTTCAAATCAGCGTCGTAAAAATTTACGTGACAGGTAGTTCCCCGCATATTGGGCAACCTGTACAAAAATGATCAGCAAAACAATCGTGACAATCATGACCGAGGTATCGAACCGTTGATAACCATAGGTCATCGCCAGATGTCCAAGACCCCCCCCACCTACGGTGCCAGCCATTGCAGAGAAGTCAATCAATGCCACTGTAATAAACGTCAGCCCGAGAATTAAAGGTCCCAACGCTTCTCGAATTAGCACACCCGTGATGATCTGATAAGGAGTCGCCCCCAATGCCTTGGCCGCTTCAATCATCCCAGGGTCAATGGAAACCAGATTATTTTCCACAATCCTTGCTACAGCAAAGGCAGCTACAATGGTCATCGGGAAAATAGCCGCCGAGGTTCCAATGGTGGTCCCCATGACTAAGCGCGTAAACGGGCTAATCGCGACCAGGAAAATAATAAATGGAATCGGCCGGATGATATTAATCAGCAAATTCAGAACCATAAATACAAATTTGTTTTCAAACAGGCTCCCTTGGCGTGTCACATACAGCAGCAAACCAATGGCAAGCCCCAGAATACTGGCAAATGCCAGCGTGACGACAACCATCAGAAGCGTTTCACCTGTAGCCTCCACCACCTTAAACCAAAATGTATCCCAATTAACTCTCATGATCGACGACCTCCCTGACTTCTACCGTCGTTCGCAGTTCTTCCACGACCTTGTTAACCTCGTCTTCTGCCCCGATCAACTCAACAATCAGGCTCCCGAACAACGCTCCCTGTAGCTCATTAATGCTTCCGTATACGATATTGTAATCCAGATTGTGTTTGCGTGTAGCTCTCGATAGCACAGGTTCACTTGTTGCTCCATCCCGAAAAATAAGTCTGTACAGCCGCCCGGCGTGGTGCTCCCGAATCTTGCTGAGCAGTTTGGGTGAAAGCTGATCATTCAGTACTGAGCGAATAAAATTTTTGGTCGTTTTCGTCTGTGGATTGGCAAACACATCGAACACATTGCCCTGTTCTATCACCCTGCCATTCTCCATCACCGCGACACGATCACAGATACTGCGGATCACGTTCATTTCATGAGTAATGAGTAAAATCGTAATCTGATATTCCTCATTGACCTTTTTCAGTAGCTTTAATATATCTTCTGTCGTCTCCGGGTCGAGCGCCGAGGTCGCTTCATCACATATCAGAATATCCGGCGAGTTCGCCAGTGCTCTGGCAATGCCAACCCGTTGCTTTTGACCACCAGATAGCTGCTCTGGATAGGAATCTGCCTTGTCCTCCAGCGCTACAAATTGCAGCAACTCCTTAACACGAGCATCAATCTGCGCCTTTGGCAGTTTGGCCAGCTTTAGTGGATATGCCAGATTCCCATACACGGTACGCGAGTTGAATAAATTAAAAGTCTGGAACACCATCCCGATCCGTCTTCTTAAATCCCTTAGCTCCTTGGGCCGTATTCGGGTAATATCCTGATCATTCACAATAATTCGCCCTCCCGAGGGACGCTCCAGCAAATTCACAAGCCGCAATAGCGTGCTTTTGCCTGCTCCACTGAAGCCAATGACGCCGAAAATCTCTCCTTTTTCAACGGATAACGTAACCTCTTCCAATGCACTTACCCTTCGATTGGGTAAAGAAAATATCTTGCTGACCTGTTCAAACTTAATCAAACCCGCTTACCCCCTTACATCTGTACTCCTGCCCTCCCAACTCTTTTTAGTAATCCGGTTGAAATAATCGGGATTATAGCCTAAAAAAAGTTCCCTTGACTCCATTTATACAGGAGGTGGAATTATTTAACTATATACCGTATGGTTAACACCTTAAGACAAGAAGGAGAATCTGTCAATAAAAATGAATACATCATTCATCCTCCTGTGATCACAGCCGCTTACACTATTGGACATATAAAACCCAAAAAGGCCGACCGAATGTTTGCAAAGTTTGCAAAACCGGCAGCCCTGTTTCCCTGTTTTAGGGTATCGTTAAATCACTAGCCAACTAACGTGCAGACGTATTTTTTAAATCCGCTTCAAAGCGAAGGCCAATCTGCTGTCTTGCATCCTCCATCACTTCAGCGACTGCGAGTGAACACTCCAGTGAATTAATGGAGCTATTGCGCTCTCCGCTTTTAATCAGATCAATAAACTCCTGAATTTCATAATACATCGGTTCACGTGTCTGTGCTTTCGTCAGATCCTCAATCGTGCCGTCCCGATAATGAATTTTCACTTCATACGGCTGGCTAATTTTGTCGATCACCATCGTTCCATTCTCACCCTGAATTTCGGCAGGCAAATATGAATCGGTAATTTTGGAATACATGACGACGGCGTCCATATCCGGATATCGCATAGCGATGCTGCCTTCCCCATCTACACCAGAGGACAAGAGCACGCCAACCGCGCGAACTTCTTCCGGTTTGCCGAACAATGCCACCATAGGATACAGGCAATAAACCCCAAGATCCATCAAGGAGCCATTCGAAAAAGCCGGATTAAAAGCATTCAACACTTTTCCTTGCTTAAAAGCATCAAAGCGTGATGAATATTGACAATAACTTGCAAAATAACGCCGAACCCGACCAATTTTATACATATGGTCCTTAACGATTTTAAAGTTTGGCATAAGCGTGGATTTAATGGCCTCCATCAGCAAAACATCATTGTTGCGCGCAGCCTCAATCATGCTCTGCACCTCCGTTGCATTAGAAGCAAACGGCTTCTCGCACAGCACATGCTTTCCGTGATTCATACACACAATCGCTTGCTCCGCATGCAATGAATTGGGACTGGCAATGTATACGGCATCCACCTGATCACTTGCAGCCATTTGCGCCAAGTCTGTAAATACCTCCGGATGGCTGTTGTACTTGGCGGCAAAAACTTTGCCTTTATCCTCTGTTCGTGAGTACACCGCCGTCAGGGCAAATTCGTCCGTCTCTACCGCGGCTTGAATAAATCTCTCCGTTATCCAGTTGGTTCCAACAATACCAAAACGTATCACAGTATCCCATCCTTCCCCGTGAGTAATTTACATTTAATATATGTAACTATTCTCGCATTCTAGCCTAAGCTTGTCCACTATACGGTTAAGCATACTTCGTCCTTATAGATCCTCCATTCGACAAAAAAAGACTGCGGTCATCAGCCAAGTTCATCTCTGATTGTACCACAGTCTTCGTATGTTTTTGCTGGTTTTATACCTTCAATGCACGGACCTCTGATTCGGATAAGCCAGATGCTTTTGCAATTACCTCGATTTCAAGCCCCATATTCAGCATATTTCGTGCAATTTCAATTGCCTTTTGACGCTCTCCTTCAACTTTACCTTCTGCTTTACCTTCTGCCTTACCTTCAGCCTTTCCCTCGGCCTTACCTAGCTTCAAACCTTCTTCCCTCGCGCCTTCAATCATGGAAGCCTCATCATGCAGATACTTCTGTCGAGCTTCATACTGTAAACGCGCCTCTTTATCCTGACTTAGAAACTCCAGCGTAGTCATCGCCTTTTTCAAACCAGGTTCATTCATGGCTAATACCTCCCATTGAGATGGATTACTTCCCTTTAGAAACAAAAGCCAGTTGACCAAGCCACCACTATCAGCCGGGATCTCGTGCTCATCCAGTTTGGGCAGTTCCAAAAAATGCAACTCCATATCATCACTAAACGGGATGCCCGTACGGTCCTCCGTCAAATGAAACACATTATGATAGCGGCTGTTCGGCAGGAAAGAGTAATTCAAAATGTTGATCGTTACACACTTCCTCAACAGCTTATAAGATTGCCCTTCATACAATTGTCCTGCATACTGTTTACTCCAATAAAACAAGGTTCGTTTATCCATGTCATATTTATTAAAAAGCTGCATCTCCACATTAATAAGCTGACCTTCCGACGTTCTGGCCCGAATATCCAAAATAGACTGCTTATCACGCGGTGCGTCTTTATCCGTATAAGGATTCAAAAGTACAATTTCCGTCAATGGAGGTTTCCCCGCTTCCTCAAAGGTACGATTTAGAAAAGTTAACAGCACATCACGGTTTTCCTCGCTTCCGAAAATGCGCTTAAACAAAAAATCGTTGCGGGGGTCCAGCATTTCTACCAATAGAATCAGCTCCATCTGCTCATATTATACCACGACAATGAATAAGAAAACATAATAGTGAACATACGTTCCTGTATTCATCAATCAAAATGTACCAGCTTCATGACCGCCAGTCCATATTCCTGATGGATCATTTTCAGTAAGCTTACCTGCACATATGTGCAAGATTTTTATAAATGTATAACACAAAAAAACCGTCCTCGCGGACGGTCAACAATCTTTATTTTTTGGAGATAACCTTGCCTACCTCTACCAAAATGGCATCCATAGAAGCGGGATCATGCACGTCATATTCATCAATGTTCAGACGCAGCACAGGACAGGCCTCGAACTCGTTGATCCAATCGGAATATCTGCGATACATCTGCTCCCAATAAGATCGCTCTGTCTGGATTTCCATCTCGCGACCGCGTTCCTCAATCCGGCTCAGTATGGATGGCAAGCTGCCTTCCAGGTAGACCAGCACATCCGGGTGGGGGAAAAACGGTGTCATCACCATAGCCTCAAACAGACTGGTATACGTTTCATAATCCGTAGGGTTCATCGTCCCCTGATCGGCATGCATTTTGGCAAAAATTCCTGTGTCCTCATAAATCGAACGGTCCTGTACAAATCCTCCACCGGATAAGAAAATGTTTTTTTGCTCCTTGAAGCGCTCGGCCAGAAAATAAATTTGCAGATGAAAGCTCCATCTTTCGAAGTCGTGATAAAACTTCTCCAGATATGGATTATGATCTACCTTCTCCAGTGAGGTTTTAAAACCCAGGCGTTCAGCCAAAGCAGCCGTTAGTGTGGATTTACCCACACCTACCGTGCCCGCTACCGTAATCAGGGCATTCGCGGGAATGTTGTATTTATTCATTGAATAAGCTCCTTTACATCGGAAACAATTTGTTCGAATTGTGCTCGGTTTTCTACAAAATCAATCTCATTCCCGTTAACGGTCAATATCTTAGGAAAAGGAGCCTGTTCGGAAAGAAATTGTATGCCTTTATCATAATCGATGATGAGCTGCTCCAGATATGCTGGGTCCATCTCCTGTTCGAAGGAGCGCGCCCGTTTGCGAATTCTGCCCAGCAACGTATCCAAATCGGCTTTAATATAGATGATTATGTCCGGTTTAGGCATATCGTCGGTGAGCAGATGATAGATTTGGCGATATTTTTCCAGCTTCACACCCTTTAGGGTTCGCTCAGCAAAAATCAGATTTTTATAAATATGATAGTCGGAAATAACTGGATTTGCTTTCTCGATATATTGCAGGCCGGTATCCTCCAGTTGCTTGTACCGATTGCAGAGAAAGAACATTTCCAGTTGGAAGCTCCACTCATCTATATTTTGATAAAATTTATCGAGAAACGGGTTCTCCTCGACAATCTCTTTAATAATCGGCATATGCAGCTCCGTTGAAAGCATGGAAGCCAACGTCGTTTTTCCTGCTCCGATCGGCCCTTCAACGGCTATAAATGGGGCTTGTTTCATGCGGTTCCGTTCCTCCTTGTACTTCGGTCCATCCCATGGACAGCTATCCTATTGTATCACAAGGAAGTAGGCTAAAGGATATCAAATCTTACCTTCCTGAATCCGTATTTTCCGTTAACTTTCTCTTATGTATCCTCCGATAAAACAACAAAACAGAGACGCTATGTCTTTTTTTCATAGCTCCCCTGTTTCTCCTTGAACATTTCTGCCTTACGCTTATTTAAACCAGCCTTTTTCATTAAAACGTGTAATTGCCTCAATCCGATTGCTGACACCCAGCTTATCCAGAATGACTGAAATGTAATTGCGCACCGTTCCTGTCGTTAGATACAGCTCACCGGCAATCTCTTTGGTATTCTTCCCATCAGCAATGAGCGCCAAGACGGTTTTCTCACGCTCGGTCAGCGGGTTAACTTCCGCATAAGCATCATCGACCAGCTCCGGAGCATAAATGCGGCGGCCTGCCATAATACTTCGAATCGAGGAAGCCAGTTCTTCACTGGGACTGTCCTTGAGGAGATAACCGTGCGTGCCTGCCTTGATGGCTCGTTCAAAATATCCGGGACGGGCAAATGTGGTCAGAATCAGCACCTTGCAATTCATGCCTTTAAGTTCCTCAGCCGCATCCAATCCGCTCTTGATTGGCATTTCGATATCCATGATGCATATATCCGGCTGATGCAGCTTGACCAGCTCCAAAGCCTCTTCCCCGTTGCTTGCTTTTCCGACTACTTTCATGTCCTCTTCCAAGTCCAGCAGGGAGGCCAAAGCACCCAGCAGCATACGCTGGTCTTCCGCAATGACGATTCGAATCATGGCCCCACCTCCTCATTTGGCTTTTCAGTAATATTCGGCACTTTAATGATCAGGGCCGTCCCTTGATCTGAACGCAGCTCCATACACCCGTTCACAAATTCGAGCCTTTCCTTCATCCCTTGCAGGCCATTCCCCCGAAAGGCTGCATTTTCTCCCGCCATGCCGACTCCATTGTCCTGAATCCGAAGGGTCAATTCCTTACGAGACGGCTCAATAGCAATGGAGCAAGCTGTAGCGCCACTGTGCTTAACCACATTGGTCACCGCCTCTTTCATGCACATACTGAGCACATTCTCGTTCATTAAAGACGTATGGTCCAGCTTCGGATCGCCCTCCAAGGTAAATTCAATGTGAGCGGCCTTTAAAATCTGCCGAATACGCAGTAATTCATCCTCTAATCGCATACCTCGCATCTGAGTGACCATTTCTCGCACTTCTTTTAACGCACTTCTCGCCGTAAGACGGACATCGTTAATTTCAGCATGAGCCCGTTCCGGATACTGGTCCATCAGCTTGCCAGCCAAATCACTTTTTAGTCCGATGAGTGACAGCTTCTGACCGAGGGTATCATGCAGGTCGCGCGCAATTCTTTGCCGCTCTTCCAGCTTAATCAATTCCGATATTTTCTTATTGGCATCCTCCAATTGCACTTGCAGACGATCACTTTTGTTACGATTAAAATTGGTGATCGGAAGAAGAATCACACCAATCAGATTGAGCAAAATAAAGGGAATCTGCTTAATAAAAACGGGATTCTCAGAGACAAAACCATAATTGATCAATCCAATGGTACAAACAATCAGAACAATATATAGTGTAGTAAATGCGGCCTTGCTTTTGATATTACCAATCAAAAAAGCGATAAATATCGAGAAATACATATAGCTGAATAACAACGTCATGGTAATGGATATTGCAATCTGCACACTGGTCCAGAAGTAGATCAGCCAACCTTGAGAGACGAAAGCCATTACATAACAAGCAAAAAACACTAAAATAAAGATGGTACCCAACACAATATGGCTTGTAGATGAGGAGCTAAAATAATAGAAGGGCAGGATATAAAAGACGACCCATACATAAGGGTTAAGTCCCGTATTTCTTTGAAAAATCTGATACCATTTTTGCATCCTGCCCTCCCTTTATCATTTCACTAATTCAGCTTATATTCCTTATCTTATCATACCGTGTTTCGTACAAAGTTATTTTCTTTCCGTGCTCACAACAGGTGTAGGGACAGGTTTCGTAACGGCAACACGTTTGCTGAGCAACGGCTTCACCTGTTTAAAGGTCAAAAAGGTTTTCGTGCTTTCGTCCCAAAGACGGAATTTCAGAGATTGCAGACTGCTACTCACTGTAATGGTGGTCGCTTTTTGCAGCAACGGTGTCGCTTCATGCGCCTTCTCCAAATTGTAATTAGGTACCTTTGGGCTCAAGTGATGAACGTGATGGAAGCCGATATTGCCTGTAATCCATTGCAATACCTTCGGAAGCTTATAGTAAGAGCTGCCTTCTACGGCTGCGTTAATATAGCTCCATTCTTCATCATGCTCAAAATACGAATCCTCAAACTGATGCTGTACATAGAACAACCAGATACCGAGCGCACCCGATACAAAAAAGATAGGTGCCTGTACCAAAACAAAAGCTTGCCAACCGATGGCCCAGCACAACAGTGCGTACAATACAACTAGAGATATATTCGTTACATGCGTATTTATTCTTTCTTTACGTTTCGCCGTTTTTGTATTAAAGCGATAGGAAATCAAAAAAGTGTAGATCGGACCGAGTACGAACATAACCCATGGATTCCGGTATATCCGATAAGCCAGTCGTGTTCGTACAGAAGCTTCTGCATACTCTTCCACCGTAAGCACCCACATATCACCTGTGCCTCGTTTGTCCAGATTACTGCTGGTCGCATGGTGAATCGCGTGGCTATTTTTCCATTGGTGATACGGACAAAGTGTAATAACACCTGTAATCGTGCCCACAATGTCATTCAGCCTGCGGCTTTTGAAGAACGATTGATGACCGCAATCATGAAAAATGATAAACGTCCGTACGACAAACCCTGATGCAATAATAGTAATCGGAAGGGTCAGCCAATACGATACCGACAGACTGAGATAGGCGGCATACCATAGCAGGATCAGTGGACCCAAGGTGTTAATGAGTTGGAGAACGCTGGATTTCGTGTTTATTTTCTCGTAGGGAGCCATATTTTTTTTCAATTGGGCTAATGGGAGTTGTGTCATACTTAATGTTGATCCTCCTTTAAAATGACGCCCGTACCTTGATCTCGTCAGGCGTACATATTGATCTAACCTCAGTATAAGGGGATACCCGTATTCGATGTAGTCATAAACGTCAGTTCAGGAATATGACATTTGTCATATAGGCAAATAACATGACCTCTTTGCCAAATGTTCACGGGTTTCTTTTCGGAAGATTATTTGTTAAAATATAAGGTACATAACGCTGTATGTGACTGGCGAAGTCAGTGGAATCAACCACGAGGGAGCATACAATGAAAGCGTGCCGTTCGCCTGGGAGAAGTATTTGCAGAGGATTCGTCTGTCGTGACGACCTTGTGCAAATACTTTTTTTCGTTTTATAAGACCATGACACCCTGTTGATTCCATCATGCGATAAATTCAGAGGAGGTTCGGACTATGGCTATCATTATGAAATCCAAAGAAGCAGCTGAGCAAGTGTATGCAACGATCCGTACCAAAGTAGAACAAATGAAACAGCAAGGACATCGCCCACATTTGGCAACACTGTTGGTAGAAGGTGATCCAGCCTCTGCCTACTACGCCCGGACCAAGCAAAAAATAGCGGAGAAGCTGGGAATCTCCTTCCATCTCCATACCTTTGACCGCCATGTAAGCGAAGCTGAACTCCTTCACCTGATCGGCAGCCTGAACGAAGCCTCTCATGTACATGGTATTATGCTGGAATTGCCTCTTCCCCAGCATCTATCTGCCTCCGCCATTAAACAATCCATCGCCCCGAACAAGGATATTGATGGAATTACCCCAGGCAACAAGTTGGCTACCGTTACAGGTGAAGCCGGGTTGTATCCCGCTACACCTCAAGCCTGTATTGAGCTGCTCAAGCATTACGGTCACACATTGGCAGGCAAAAATGTCACCCTTGTCGGCATAGGGCAGACGGTGGGACTCCCCCTTTTTCACATGCTGCAAAGAGAAAATGCCACTGTTACCGCCTGTCATGCAGGCACACGTGATATTGCAGAGCATTTGAGCCATGCAGACATTGCCTTCGTCGCAGTTGGATGCCCTGATGTGATTACGCAGGATATGGTTCATCCCGGTCTGATTTTGGTAGATGCGGGAATTAACGAGACGCTGGAGGGAAAAATAGTGGGGGATGCTGCTTTAGATGTAGGGGAAAAGGTACATGCGATTTCTCCGGTTCCCGGTGGTGTCGGCACATTAACAACTGCGATTTTGTACAAGAATCTGCTCAAAGCAATAGATCTGCAACAATACTCCAGAGAGGTGGTCTATTCATGAGTAAACTGTCGTGGAGTGATTCCATCGAACATTTTCTAAGAGAGGCTGGAAGTGCAGCACCTACTCCCGGCGGAGGAAGTGTATCCGCACTGGCTGCGGCACTGGGCGCGGCTATGACCTCCATGACCGCCAACCTTTCCCAAGGAGAAAAATACGCGCATGTTCATGGACAAATCACTGAAGTGATTCACAGCATGGAAAACCTGTCCACGCGCTGTGAGGAACTGATGACCGCAGACATCCGATCCTTTGAACAGTACATGACGGCATTGCGCTTGCCCAAAGAAACAGACGAAGAAAAACGCTATCGTACCCATTCCCTACAGACCTCGGTGTTCGCCGCCATTGAGGTGCCGATGCGTTTGCTGGAAGTATGCAGGGACGGAATGCAGCGTGCCTATAGTATTGTGGAACTGTCCAATAAAAATGTCATTTCTGATCTTGGCATAGGCGCAATCCTGTTTGAAGCTGCTGCTCAATCCGCCCTGCTTACCATTGACATTAACCTTGCTTCCCTAAAAGATTTGGATGCCAAACACTCCTATGAAGCAAAAACGGCTGCGCTCATTCGTGAAATTGGACAAATCAAAGCGCAAACCTTATTGATCGTACGTAGCCGAATAGCAAAATAGTCCGCTTAAGCAGGGTGAACCATCAGATGAACCTGTCCCAAGTCATATTCTGCTTCCACGCTCAAAAAAAGCCTTCAAGCCCGCCTCTGCTCGTGGGTTTGGAGGCTTTTTTATTGGAATCCTACGAATCATGGAAACTTTTTCTATAAATTCTTCGTCTATTGATAAGGGTATATTTCCCAAGACGTCGTTTTTATCTTATTTAACTGATGAAGAAATGAGGAAAAGCGTATGAAAAAACGGACTCTATTACTCAGTATGATCGCGTTATTGTTATTCAGCTCTAGTGCATGGGCGGCCGAAAAAGAGTCTACGTCCCGTATTCGTTCCTATGATTCCGGGAGTCTGATTCAATCCGATGGGAGCTTGTGGTTATGGGGCTATAATCAATCCGTACCGACTCGTGTAGAAGATAAGCCGAACGTCGTAAGAACATTTTCTAATATCCTCAACGAAGGAGACCTGGTATTTACCTTACAAGATCATTCCGCTTGGTATGTACCAAGAAACAACATTTCTGAATCCGTAAAATTTATCTCATTGGAAGGACTGCAAAACATCGTAGACGTGCGTAGTATGAATGATCATGTACTCGCCCTGAGCGCCGAAGGAACCGTATTATCTGCTGATCGAATCAAAAATGGTAGCAACTTTGGCTCTTTTCAAACCCTATTCGGGATCGACGGGGTTACAGATGTGGATGGCTACTATGAAGAAAGACCGCAATATGAGGAACGCTGGCTCTTCTTGAAGCACGACGGAAGTGTATGGAAAAATACAAAGGCCTTGCAGGGCTTCGAACCTATTCCATCATTAAAGGATATTACTGCTATCTCCAAAAACATAGCCTTAAAAAAAGACGGCACCGTGTGGACATGGCCCAAGGTATTTGAAAAAAATACTACCTCATCCGACATTTTATCTGCATCGCAAATTCAAGCCTTATCGGACATCAAGACACTTAAGAACAATGGGAGTTCCAATCTCGCGATAGATCGACAAGGACGATTGTGGTTCTGGGGTGAAACGGTCACTGGCTACTCGGATAGTACAACCTATCACAACGAAAATACCCCTGTATTGTTAACAGGTATAAAGGATGTCAAAGACGTCTTTATCGTTGAACGCTCCATCCTTGTACTGACAACAGGCGGGAATGTATATGAAGCTTCCCTGGAAGGTGAAAAATTACCGTCCAATGTCCCTTTTAGATTACTCACCAAAAATATTCAAAGCATCCAAGCAGGATCACGGCATGTGATCATGCAAAAAACAGACGGCACCCTGTGGGGCTGGGGGGTCAACAAACATGCGCAACTTGGCATAGGGGATTATGAATTTCTCTACAGTACGCCGGTTCCTGTACAAAAACCTATTCTCGTCCGTCTCAACGGCACACCTGTCCCCCTAAGTAACGGTGTTATAACCCGGAGCGGACAGGCGTTTATTCCCCTCCGTTCCGTTTTTGACAAGCTGGGAGCTGAGGTCACTTATGATTTTAACAGCAAAATAGCGGAAATTAATCAGTCTAAGACAGGTGTCAATCCCGTCTCTCTGCAAATTAATCTTAAAAACGGACAGACAACGATGAACGGAAAAGTTGTGAAACTCACAAATCCTCCCTTCACGGTAAACGGCATTGGCTATCTACCGCTCCGGCTGATCAGTGAGACGCTAGGGGCCAAAGTAGATTGGATTCAAAAAGAAGATACTATCGTCATCACGACGAAATAGTAAATAAAGAGCCAGTCAAAACACGATCGTGTTGGACTGGTTTTTTATGTTTTATATATCCCCTAATACATCGGGAAAATCTTTGTAATTTTCCGCAAGCCAGTTCATTTCTTTTGCGAATCGGACAGGAACAGCGTGTTGGTCCATGTCGGCTTTGATCCACCAGACACTTTCCATATGTAAATCTTGACCCGCTCCTTTATTGATCCCACGCATTCTTTACATTCTTCATACAGATCTGGATAACCTCTTGGATCATCAAAAAAGGGATATCTGCCCTGTATGGGTACGATATCCCTTTTTCCGTTATTTGCCGCCCGTAAACGTGATTCCCTTAATAAAGTAACGATTAAAGAATGCATAAATGACAAGGATCGGTAGCGTAGATATCATGGAAGCCGCCATAATGTAATTCCAATAGCTGATATATTGGCCTTTGAACGTATTCAGCCCAAGCGGCAAGGTAAACATTTCCGGACTGGACATCACAATCAACGGCTTCATAAAGTCATTCCATGACCCCATGAACACAAAGATGATCTGTGCAGCCAGTGCTGGACGGGCCAATGGAAGTACAATGCGGAAAAAAGCGCCAAACCGCCCTAAGCCGTCAATCTCGGCGGCCTCTTCCAGTTCTTTTGGAAAGCTGACAAAAAACTGGCGCATCATAAAAATATACGTCGCGCTGATCATGGAGGGAATGATCATTCCTTGATACGTATCCAGCCAACCAAAGCCTTTCAAAATTAAGAAATTCGGTATCATCGTAACCTGAGCCGGAATCATCAGTACACCCAGGATGATGATGAACAACAGATTTTTTCCCGGAAAATTCAAGCGGGCAAGCGCATAGCCGGCCATAGAATTAAACAACAGGTTCAGCACAGTAATCGCTACACCGATCAACAGGCTGTTCAACAACCAGCGACCGAATAACGGCTGCTGGATAAATATCATTTTATAATTGTCCAAGGTAAAAACCTTGGGAATAAAACTGATTTTTCCACTCACGATTTCTTCCAACGGTTTGAATGACGACGACAGCGCCCAAAAAAACGGGACAAGCGTAACGGCCGCGTAACCGATAAGAATCAAATACAATATGATTTTTCCGATGCCTATTCGAAGATTCATGATGCCCCCTCCTTAGTTCAAAGACTCTTCTTTGGAAAATTTGCGTTGGATTAGCGTTGCGATCAAAATAATCACCGCCAATGTCATCGCCAGCGCAGCGGCGTACCCCATCGTGCCCAGGTTTTTAAAGGCATATTGATAGATCAGCAGGACGACGGTAAGCGTCGAGTTGTTCGGACCGCCTGATCCCGCCGAGAAAATATAGGATTGGTCGAACAGTTGAAATGTTCCGATTAATCCCATAATGACGACAAAAGAGGTCACAGGTCTCAAACTAGGCATCGTAATGTTCCAAAATTTTTGGAAAGCGTTCGCCCCATCCAATTCGGCAGCCTCGTATAAAGAGCTCGGAATATCCTGCAGCGCCGCCAAGTAAATAACCATAAAAAAGGGAGCCGTCGACCAAATATTCATCCCCATAATGGCATTAAGGGCCACCCTCGGATCACCCAGCCAGTTATATATCGGCAATCCTACCGCACTCAACAGCTCATTAATGAGACCACTCTGATTGAACATCCACATAAAGATGAGCGTCAGTACGGCGGATGATGTTAATGTGGGAAGGAAATAAATGACCCGAAATATCTTCTGTCCTTTCAGGCCCGCATTCAACACGGCGGCCATGACCATCGACAGAATGGTCTGAATCGGAACAACGATAATGACATATTTTAGTGTGTTCCAGATGGCTATATGAGCCCGGTTATCCACCATAATACGGGTAAAATTTCGCATACCCGTAAATTCCGAGCTGGAAACGCCAAGCAGCTGCACTTTATGAAATGCCAGATAAATGGCGTAAAAAATCGGTCCGATAATGAAAAAGAGCAGCACGAACAAGGTCGGTAGTAGAAACAAATACCCTTGAGCCGCCTCTTTAAACGCTCTTTTGGAAACACTCCGGTTCATGATGAGCACCCTCCGTTCCTGTTTTAATCATAGAGCTGGAATTCAATTTCCCCATTGGCTTGGTCCTGCGCCTCCTGAAGCGCCTCCTTCAACGGCCTTTCCCCGATATAAGCGCTTACAAACTGGTTGTTAAAATTATTAAATATCGTCGGAAGCGTAGATCCTTCTGACCAGACAGTCGCATAAGGGGCACCCGCAACTAGTGGTCCGAGTACCGGATCTTTATCATATCCTAGCTCCTTGGCCACTGATTTGCGGGTCGGAAGCTCAAACCTTTTGCTCGTCCAGGTTTTCATCCCCTGTTTGCCGGTCAAATAGGAGATCAGCTCCCAGGAAGCCTGCTTTTTGGTGGAAGCGGCATTCATCACATATCCAACCGTAAAGGCCATCGTCCCCTTTTTACCATGAATCGTCGGCACTTCCGCTGTCCCGAAATCAATGTTCGGGAAGGTGCTTTTCAAGAATGGGATTGCCCAGTTCCCTTCCAGCACCATGGCCGCTTTCCCTTGACCGAGCATCTCGCCGGTCCACCCGGCTCCAACATCACTGGGCTGCGCTGCCGTCTTGTCGATCAGATGCTGATCCACATAGGGCTGAAGAGCATTTAGTACTTCTGGAGTGGTGAAGTTGGCTCTTCCGTCCTTAACCACCTGTCCACCTAACGATTGGGCAATAAAAAATGTGCGTGCAAGCTCCGGATTTTGTCCGAAACCGTACACTTTGTTTCCTTGTGTTAATTTACGTGAAGCCGCCCGCAGCTCATCCCATGTTTTTGGAACTTCCACACCCGCTTCTTTCAGCATCTTTTTATTGTATAAGAGCGCCAGCGTCGAATATCCCTTCGGAAAACCATATATGTTTCCGTTCTTTTGGAATACCTGAATCATTGGCTTTTCAAAATCATTAATATCAAAATCAGGGGTTACATAATGATTAAGCGGTTCCAAAACCCCCGTTTCGATCAGTCCCGGGGCTTCAATAGCGTCCAAATAAAATACGTCCGGGCCTTTGCCGCCAATTAAACGGGTTTTGATCACATCCATATACTGATCGGCGATCACTTCACGTTTCACCTTGATATTCGGATGGCTTTGTTCAAAGTCAGCGAGCACCTGATCCAACAGCTTGGTTTCTTCCGGGGTAGAGCCCCAGCCTGCTAAAGTAATTTCTACCTTTCCGCCTGCACTCTGCTTCTGTCCGCTGCCACAGCCCGCCAGCAGGCTGGCGGACAGGGCGGTCATCACGGCCACAATTACGAACCATCTGATCGCTTTCATCCTCGTTTTCCCCTCCCTTTCTGTTGGCTTAGTCAGCGATAACTTTATAGCCCGTGGTGTTCTCCAGCACGGACCAGGAAATATCACGCTCACTGCTTCTTTCTACACGAATGGACAGCACGCCGCTGCCGATGGCGATATTGGAAACCGTCAGCTCATTCATCCCGTCAAGCAAGACAGGTGAGAGATGGATTTGTTTTTTGATTCCGTCTGGAAACAGGCCAAGCAGGGACTGGATAAATATGAGAGGCGTTCCCGCCGCCCATGCTTGTGGAGAACAAGCCACCGGATAAGGGACGGCCTTCCCGCTTGAGCTGTCATAACCACAGAACAACTCAGGCAATCGTTCATATTCAAAATGGCCAGCAGAGTCAATCAGCCCTTTGATCACCTGATTCGCCTGCTGCTGACGACCAGTTTTGCTGAGTCCAAGGATAATCATACTGTTATCGTGCGGCCAAATGCTTCCATCATGGTAGCTCATCGGATTGTATCCAGCTTCTCCTTCTCCCATCGTCCGAATCCCAAACCCGGAGAACATTTTGCGTGAAACCAGCATATCGGCTACCGCATCCGCCCTGGAGTCGTCAAGCATTCCCGACAACAGCAAGTGTCCAGGATTTGATGTAATGGTGCCCACCTGATGCTTGTTTTCATCCAGAGCGATAGCATAGTATTGATGCTCCTCCATCCAAAAAGCCTCATCAAATTTGTTTTTCAGGCGCCGAGCCTCGTCTCTGAGCTTAGCGGATTCCTCGTTGCGGCCAAGAGCTTCATACAAATCAGCAATGCCCATTTTGGCCTGAAAGACGTAGCCCTGCACCTCGCTTAAAGCAATCGGCGTTTTGGCATACTCTCCGCTGCGATGAACAATGGAATCGCCGGAATCCTTCCAGCCCTGATTGGCTATGCCTTTGCTTGATTCCTGATGATATTCCACAAACAAATCGTCGTCCCGGTCACCGTAGCGATCGATCCACTCCAGCGCCCCGATAATATTCGGTTCCAGCTCCCGCACGAATTCCAGATCCCCAGTCCATCTGGCGTACTCTGCAATCAGCATCAGAAACAGCGGAGTCGCATCAATGGTGCCATAGTATGGGGTAAACGGAATCTGATTCGTGTTCGCCAGCTCACCGTATCTGATTTCGTGCATGATTTTCCCCGGTTGTTCGTCACGCCAAGGATCTACAGATTCCCCTTGCTGGGCAGCCATCGTGCGAATTGTACCTTTCGCAACCTGCGCATTAAAGGGAAGCATTTGCAAGGATGCGATGAGGCTGTCTCTTCCAAATGGGACACCAAACCAGGGAAGTCCAGCGACTGGAAACGCGCCATAGCCCAAATCCGTCAGCAGCACCTTCAAATCCTTCAAGCCCCGGTCCACAAGCCGCTGAAGCAGATCATGATCTGTCTGTACTTTGGCCGTTTGCTGATCCCATACCTCATAAACCTGCTTGAGCTGCTTTAACGCATCCTCCGGCTTCATCGGCTCTGCTACAACGGCTTCTCCAATTTGTGGCTGTACTGTGAACGTAATCACTTCAGATGCCCCATGGTCCAAAGTGATTTGAAAAAAGACATCGCCGTTTTCATCAGCGGCTTGTTCTGGCCGGTCCCATGTAACAGCGGTGGCCCGGCAGACTTGATCAGCTCCCTGGTAACTAAAGATTAGAGACTGATTCGCGGCCTTGGTTCCGGTTCTTTTCCCCAACTCTCCGCTCTGAAAACCGCGAACGACAAACATATCTGCAAAATCGGCATCCATGTGCACACTCAGCTTGAATGTAATCTGCTTCGGGTAATAATTCGTCAGCTTAATGCGCTCATACAGCACATCATCATAAATAAAACGGGTCCGTTCTACTTCAACCGATTCACGCCATAACTCCAGCTTGCCGTCGATTTCCGTTTGCACATTGGTTAGCAAAATGGTGGCCATGTAATTTTCTGCTGCATCCGAGGATAGCAAAACGGGTTCCTGTCCGTTAATTCTCAGATCCAGCCTGCTGAGAAATCGGGTATCCTTCGTATACAATCCCAATCCATAGGGGTGATCTTCGGGAATATTCCCTTTCGTATCTGTCAATAAAAACAGGTCATTTTCTTTAATTACTCTGTATTCCATAAGTCCCTCTTTCTATCCGAAACGTTTCGGAAAAAATGTAATTGAAAAACCACATATCGTGGTTTTTTTGTTTTTTTATCGTTTCATTGTCGATTCTCTTTCAACCAGTTGTGTCTCCAGGGTCATGGCATGTGGTTGAGCGCTGCCTTCCAGCATTTGAATCAGCATCGTGGCCGCTTGATAGCCGAGCTGAAATTTATCCTGTGATACGGTTGTCAAAGGCGGGCTCGCATAAGACGCAAGCTGAATGTCATCATATCCGGCAACTGACAACTGTTCGGGCACTTTCCGGTCAAGCTGCTTCGCTGCTTTTAAAACCCCCAGCGCCATTAGATCACTCGCACAAAAGATAGCCGTCATTTCGGGGTAAAGTGTTAACAGCTTAGCGGCTTCCTCTCTGGCGGTTTCTTCATCATACGCCCCATTGACGACCCATTCCGGATTGAACGTTAATCCTGCCGATTCCAGTGACTCCCGGTATCCTTCCAGCCGCCTCTCACTGACAAAAGCCTGATTATGCCCATTCACCATCCCAATATGGCTGTGACCGAGCCTTATCAAATAATCTACTGCTTTTTTTGCACCAAGCACATTATCCGTCGTCACATAACCTACCGTATCCGTCAAGATTGGGATATCAATCAGAATACAGGGAATGTCGCTATCTACCACCTCCTGAAGATATGGGTCATCCGTTTTAATCCCCGATAAAATGACCCCGTCCACTCTCCGCTCCCGGCACAGTTGGGAATACGTCTTTTCTCTTTGCTTCGTCGAGTTGGTACTGAACAGGACCAGATCGTAGTCTTTTTCCGACACACATTCGTTAATCCCTGATAAGACCTCGAATGTAAAATGATCCTTGGCACTTTGCCGATTCATTCCCGATACAAGCAGTCCAATCGTTTTCGACTTGTTCATGACGAGTCCTCTAGCCAAAATATTGGGGCTGTAATTCAAATCTTTGGCCACCTGCATAATTTTGCGGCGAGTCGCTTCATTGACATCATCGTACCCGTTGAGAGCTCTGGAGACCGTCGTGACGGAAACGCCAGCAACACGCGCGATATCTTTAATTGTCGTCATATCATTTCTCCTAGATCTGCCTTCCAAAACGTTTCGGAAGCTTTGAAAATGAGTATATCTTAGAATGTAATCGATTGCAATAAAAAAATTATTTTACAAAAAAGCACCTCACCCACGGCCATACTGCCCATGTAGTAAAGTGCTTACGAATGTGGATCATATACTTATTTTTTCGCTTTATTCTCTTTTTCTCTTTCAATCAGCATATCTACGATCATATCAATTTGCCCGGTAATGGCGATCGGATCATAACGATAATACGTATCAAAATCGTTAAAGAACACTCTATTATTCTTCACCGCAGGCAAATTCCCCCACACGGCAGACGATTTCAGCTGCTTGAGCGCGTCTCCCTTTTTCTCCGGGTCATAGGTCGTCAGGAACATGTAATCGGCGTCATACTGCGGCAGTACCTCCATCGAAAGCTGTACGGTTTGTTCCTTGGAGTTAGCTGTCTTCTTCGGCATATTCAGCTTAAGCGCATTGTAGACAGCTTGTCCACCCCGGCCCGCATTATCTCCAAAAATCCAAAGTGCATTTTTGTCCGTCAGCTCATACAGGCCGAAGGTTGCCTTTTCGTCAATCACGCCTTTAAGACGTGCGCGGCCTTCAGCAGCCTTTTTATCAAATGCGGCAATAAATTGCTCTGCCTTTTCTTTTTCTCCCGTGATGTCACCAAATAGCTTGACTGTATCGTAAATGTTGGTCGTCGTTCCGTACGGAATATATAGGGTAGGTGCGATTTTTGACAAAGCCTCATAGTTGGTATCCTTCATAACCACGATCAGATCGGGTTTAAGCTCTAAAGTCTTCTCCAAATTGGTCGGGTCGCCGACTTCTTTGGTCCCTTTTTCCTTCAGTAAATCTGTCAGAAAAGGATTTTGAAAGGCGGTCGGCTCCACACCCACCACGTTGGCCCCTACGGACAATAATTCCCCACCGTAAAAATCCGTTACGATGCGCTGCGGTTTGACTGGAATTTGAATATCCCCTTTGACCGTTTTAAAGCTTCTCGTCTCAGCCGAAGTTGGTTCTTTCTTATCCTCTGAAGCTGGAGCGAAATTATTTCCATTATTGCTTCCGCTGCAAGCGCTAATGAGTACAGACAATACAAGCATCAAAGTAGTCAGCATAAAAAACGATTTTTTCTTCAACATATGAGCCCCCTATGTAATATGAAAATAGCCTTATATAATTATGATAATGATTATCAATATCGTAAGAAATATATCAGGCTGCCTTCATGTTGTCAACTAAAATTGACAGCATAGCCTAACTGGAATAGAACAGCTTCCTCAGTAGGTAAAAAGGGAAAAGACCTGTCAAATAGATGACAAGTCTTTTGTCGTGGGCTCTGCCTTCGCATACTACAAATTGGGGCTCGGATGCTGCAGGAGGCTGTCTGTTGGACGTTGCTTGGTTTTATAATTTTCTCCCCAGTCTTTCATCAGGTTAATAATCGGGATCAGAGTTCTTCCAAATTCAGTTAGGGAGTATTCGACTTTGGGCGGAACCTGCTTGTAAACCTCCCGATGAACTACACCGTCCTCTTCCAGCTCACGCAATTGGAGTGTCAGCATACGCTGTGTAATTCCCGGACAAATACGCCGAAATTCACTGAAACGCTTTGTTCCATACATGAGATGATATAAAATAACTCCTTTCCACTTGCCCCCAATCACGTCCAGCGTGTACTCCACAGGACAAGCCTGATCATTTCCAGCGGGACATTCCCCAAAGCCACCCTTCCGATTGCGCATAGGTATTTCTCCCCCTTGGTAACATTTTATATACTACAGCACATTAATGTGCGTACTTCAAAAACGATCATCTATATTCTAATATTAAGCATGCCACTTGGTAAGCGTCAATTCTAAACGATATCCATAAGGAGTGTAAAAACAATGGAAACCTTAACAGCCACTAAACATCAAATCTTATCTGCATATCAGTTCAGACATGCAACCAAGGAATTTGATAGTCATAAAAAAATTAGCGATTCCGACTTCGATTTTATTCTTGAAACTGGTCGTTTATCCCCGAGTTCATTTGGCTTTGAACCCTGGAAATTCGTTGTCATCCAAAGTAATGCTATGCGTGAGAAGCTGCTGCCCTACTCCTGGGGGGCCAAAAAACAGCTGCCAACAGCAAGCCATTTCGTACTCATCCTCACCAGACTGCCTAAAGATATGGCAGCCTCATCCGATTACATCAAGGACATGATGGAAAACGTGCAGCAATTACCTGCTGAAGTTATGCAAGGCAAAGAGAAAGTATATGACGCCTTCCTGAAATCAGATTTTAGACTGGAAGACAATGAAAGAGCTATGTTCGAGTGGGCCTGCCGACAAACCTACATCGCATTGGGCAATATGATGACAGCCGCAGCTCAAATCGGAATTGACTCCTGTCCGATTGAAGGCTTTAATAAACAGGAAATCGATCGCATCCTCTCTGAAGAAGGCATCATGGATGCCGAGCATTTCGGCATTTCCTGCATGGTGGCTTTTGGATACCGTCTGAATGAGCCGCGCGGAAAAACCCGGCGGCCTGTAGATCAGGTTATTGAATGGGTCTAACCACCAACGAATAACCTTCTCTAAAGCAAAGGGGCGTCCCCTAGCCATTTCCATGGCTTTTGGGACACCCCTTTTTTCATAAGGCTTCTCAAATCTTAAAAAATCCTGTCATTCCAATCACTTACTGATACTTTACTTCTTCTGCGAAGTAAATCTCCTTCAAACGATCCTTTACGCGCTGGATTTCATCTGCTGTTAACGGAGCCGTAGGATTTAGCTTGAAGTTCCTTCCGGTGACATAGCTTACATCCGTTTTCAAATCCAGGTTGTATGGTAACTTCGGAACCGGACTGCGGGTATAGTCCGTAAAATCAATAATGGACCAAGCCGCATCTCCATCCTCCTTGGATAAAATGATCCGCTGTGAGGCATTTTCAGTCCACAAGTAACGCAGATTGGCCGGCGAATTATTGGAGCCCGTGGGCGTCTCAATGCCGGAGCCCCTAAACATGAGTGAAAATTCCGAATGATCGTTATTCGATCCAGCTGACGATTGATAAATCTGTTTTAACCCGTCCACGCTCACAATCTCGACCTCACGGCCAGCAGGGAAGTTCTTCACAAAGTTCTCCCATATTTGAGACATGTTATGCTTTTGGGCAAACGAGTTGATGTCCAGAATAATGGACATATAGTTCACCGTATTTAAACGTTGATACGGATTATCCAAATATTGCTGTGCTATATACAGTTGTGGTGCCGCATCCGTTTTTTCATTCAAATTTGGGTCACCTGGATTGAGCGTCCAGCGTGAGGAATCTTTTGTATAGCGTGATCCAATGGGATCAATCGTAACCGAGTTCATAAACGCGATACCGCTATTATCGGTAACCCCCTGTGCTGGAACAATCGGATTATCCTTATTAGACCAGTAAGGCATCAAAGGTGAACCCTCACCATACATGTTGTTAACATTATACTGTGTAGCCGACCACCCCATAGCTGAAGTGATCTTATAATGATCTTTAAGCCATTGGGCCTGCTCAGGATTCACCGTAAAGCTGGTCAATGATTTAGGCAGATACTTCCGATATTGGTCTGTATCCATGCTTTCAAACACCGAAGGTGATCCCATCGTACCGCCTTGGTGCAGCTCATTGAGTGCATTATAACGATACATATACAACCACTCGCTCATCCGTGCTTCCCAAATAGGAAGCTTGTGCAGGTTATTCGGGTACCCGTCCATAATCCCGACTTCATCGCCATACTGATCCACGTATGCTAAAACCTGTTTAAGCTGCGGGCGATTCGTGTCTACAAAAACAAATGTATTTTCCATCGCCCAGGTCACTTTTAAGTTGGGACCAAAGTGATCCATCAGCAACTGACGAGCTTGCTTAATTTGGTCTACCGTGGTCGCACTGCCGCCTTGTCCCTGCAGCATTATAGAGACAGCAAAATATTGCTTTTTGCGTTCTCCTGGTACTACAGTTAACTCGGCATCGGATATGAAGTGAATTCCCTGAGATGGTGATTCAACCTCGATCTTGATTGGAATGACCGAGTTCACTGCCGGAATCAAATGCAGATTGACTATACGTCCATCCTCATCAAATATTTCACTGGAATCCTCTATCCGAAGCTTCAAGTCTGACGGCAACGAGCCGGGCGGTATGACCTCTCCCTTTGCATTGTGAAATACATAGGGCATGCTCCAGGCTGCAGGGTCTAGAGTAGCGGCCTGTGAAATGGAGTACGTCGCCAAGTATACGGACCTGATTACATTCGGAGCCTCTGTTGGAGGAGTCATCCCTTTCACGATCAGCTTGGTCTGTGCTTTAAGTACCCGATAAGGTTTGGCAATGGTGACTTCCAACTCGACAGGAATAGTACCATCTGCAGCAGGAATATTTTCAGAATGTACGATTTTCCCCTGTTCATCAAACACACCTAATGCATCACTAAATGTATAAGTAACACTTGTAACGCTGGCAGCGGGAATACTCACCGGCTGCCCTTCTTTGTAGAGCTGAAAGGACAGCTGATACGAAGGATACGTTTCCGGTTGATTTATGAGCTCCGGCGCCTTGATTACGACCTCATCCACTACAAAATCCGAAGAGTGATCCGGTGGCTTGGGATCAGGTGCCGGTGGCTTAGGGTCGGGTGCCGGTGGCTTAGGATCGGGTGCCGGTGGCTTAGGATCGGGTGCCGGTGGCTTGGGATCAGGTGCCGGTGGCTTAGGATCGGGTGCCGGTGGCTTAGGATCGGGTGCCGGTGGCTTAGGATCGGGTGCCGGTGGCTTGGGATCAGGTGCCGGTGGCTTGGGATCAGGTGCCGGTGGCTTGGGATCAGGCTTAGAGCTATGTCTTTCAGGCTCCTCAATTTCCGGATTCACAGGTTGGGGACTAATTTCCGGTGCCAAGTCAACCACTGGTTTGTCCTGTTCCGGCAAGCTTGGTAGCTGATTCGTCGTTCCAGCTCCGTTTCCTGACTCTAGCAAACGCTTGGCACGCTCTCTCAGATCGTCACCGCCTAGCCATACCCGATATGCAACCAACGTGGCATCTTGTCGTGTTACAAATTTTTTGGGATAGAAATAATGATTCGTATCCCCCTCTATCAGCTCTAATCGCTCCATCAACCACACGCTCGTTTGTGCATAGTCTGATATATCAGATTGATCCACAAAACTGGATATACCGGCAGAACGTGTATCTTCTGAAACACCAAAATACCGTGCATACCAAACGGCCATATCCTGACGAGTCATATTGTGCTTGGCACCAAATAATTGATCACTAATTCCTTTCGTAATGTTCTCTTTCTGCAAGATCTGCACATAAGGTAGAGCCCAGGGAGACACATCACGAAAAGAAATAACGTCTTTGTCATTCGACGTGCGTTTTAAGGTTTTAGCGAAGATACTAGCCCATTCCTGCCGCGAAATAAAATGTACAGGTCGAAAACTACCATCCTGATAACCCGTAACATAACCTTGAGCGGCCATGGCCTCAATCGCATCCGCTGCGTAGGAATGTTCAATATCGTTAAAGGCCCTATCTGCAAAAACAGGCACAGTATGTATACAGAACAACCAAACAGCCAGTAAACTAGCCATGTATTGCCTAATTCGTTTTAACTTTTTTTCATATCTCATTATTTTAGATCATTACACCTCCTCTATGAGATAGCATTGGATCATTTTCACCTGTCCCTCTGTTTCAGCTTTGAAAATAACCCCATTTGTTTTCAAACGAATTTTAATTTCCATTAACACCAAACTGTATATAATTAAATTATCGGAATAATCCCCCCGGAATTGAATAAGGCCAGTAAAAAAAAGTAATTCTGTCCTTATGCTAATTAATATACTTTTAAAGCTGTATATCCCAATCACTTAACAATGGCTTTCATTGGGAATTAAATGCTTATTACCTTATTGGGCTGCTATTTTGGTCACACCTACAAATAAAACAAAAGATAACATCATGTATCCTCATTCAGTATGAAGAATACACAATGTTATCTCGTTCTTGTGTAGATAAGTTTATTAAATTCTGTCTGCTCTTTAATTCTCTTTTACTTCAGAACCCTTATAAATATAAAAGTAGCCGTTAAAAATTCCATTTGACGGATAAGCAGCAGGATCTTTACCCTTTATTTGGCCTACCAACTCTTGATTGATAAACATAGGGGTTCCTTCTTCAACTAACGCTTCAGCAGACATTTCACTAATCGGTTTTACTGTACTGGACCGGAATGTAACTAAATAGACATCGTTAGCATTAAAATGATATCGTTCTTCCGTTGGAGTCCCCTCATAAAACAGCTCTGCCAAAGAAGCCGCTTCAGACCCTCTCATAAAAACGCGAATATCATCGGTTCCGTTCCATCTACCAGGAATTCCGCCTATTGGATTAACGTATTCCAAAATTTCTGGTTCCTTGTCGCGAATAAAATCAGTAACCGAATATTTATAAACCCCATCTGTTACACTCTTGGTAGCAACTCCAGTTGTTTTTCCTGTTCTATAGCCGCTGAACCCCCCATACACATTCGGGGTTTTGCTAATAGCAGCAAAGAATTTTTCCTGATCCATAAATCCGGCTCTTCCAGGTACTGGCGTCAACTTGTAGTTTCTGACCTCAGTCCCCTTGTACTTCTCCCAAGTGTATTCAAAATAATAACTCGCATGAGATACTCCACTGTTCCAGCCTACAGATGCCAGCATGATAATACCTAGCATGAATAATAATGGCCATTTTTTCAACATCATGCCCTCTCCCTCTTTTTTTCTTAATACAATGCATTATAGCGTTTCAATAATTATACTGACAGTTAAATTTTAGAAAGAAATAAGAATAATTTGTTCTTTATTCATTTGATGTACCACAGTCTGTCCTATAGAATATAGAATATAGAATATAGAATATACTAGATTCTATCGATTGCAGGAAGGGTGAATTTATCTATGTTTAAGAAAATGGATATTTACAGAATCCTCACTCTCATATCTGCTTTAATGGTTGTGATCCTATCATCTTTATCACTCGCATTTCCTGATACCTATACGCACTCATACACCATCGCACAATTTTTTATGGGCATTCTGTTTTTATTTTCAGGCATTTTGGAGTTTAAAGCAAAACGAAATCATATGGCTATAGCCAGCTTTATCGTTTCCTTTTTCACTTTTTTTGTATTTATATTTAGGCTGATTGCGTGAAAAAGATAACCATACATAAAATAAAAGCCGAGCGAACTCAGGATATAACCTGAATGGCACTCGGCAAATTTTACATATTTAGCAACCTTTTATTTCTTCTCTAATTCTTCAATTCTCTGCCGCTTTCCTATACCAAAGACAAAATAGCCGACAACGACGATTGCCATGAATGATGCTCCGACAATCAGCGACGTACGCGTGTCTGGATTGAACCACATTCCAACGATCACTAGGGACAAGAAGATAATGGTGATGTAGTTGCTGATCGGGAAAAAACGAGACTTGAAGGGATGATCTCCCATTTCGTTCTTCCACTTTTTCCTGAAGTTAAATTGGCTGATCGCCATTGCAAACCATGGTACCATGCCTGGAAGAACACTTGCGCTATAAATATACAGAAACAGTTTGGAATCAGGGATTAAGTAATTAAACAGCACTCCCACTAGCAGCAAGGAAATGGTCGTAATAATACTATTTCTGGGAACACCGCTTTCGGAAACTTTCCCAAAGAACTTGGGGGCTTGTCCGTTTTTAGACAATGTATATAACATTCTTCCCGCACTGTAAATACCACTGTTACAACCTGACATCGCGGCTGTGAGAACAACAAAATTGATGATGCCAGCAGCAGCAACAATCCCTACTTTAGCAAAGGTTAGAACGAAAGGACTACCAATCTCGCCAATTTGGTTCCATGGATAGATCGTAACAATGACAAAGATCGCGCCCACGTAAAAAATCAGAATACGCCAGATGATATTTTTAATGGCTTTTCGCAGTGTCATTTTCGGATTTTCTGCTTCTCCCGCCGTAATGCCCACCATCTCTATACCTTGGTAAGCCGCCGTTACAATACAGAGCGCAAATAGAAAACCTTTCAAACCACCCGCAAAAAAACCGCCATGGCTGTACAGATTGGAGAGACCAATAGGTTGCCCGCCGTTCCCCAAGCCAAAAAAGATCATACCCGTGCCAACAATCAGCATAAAGATAATCGCGACAATCTTAATCATGGCAAACCAAAATTCAAATTCTCCATAAAATTTCACAGCCGCCAAATTGGCTAACGCAATAATGATTACACCTGCCAAGGCTGGTAGCCATTGCGGAATGTCAGGGAACCAATAGCCCACGTACACTCCAATCGCAGTAACCTCGGCCATCCCTACGGTAACCCACAAGAACCAATAACTCCAAGCGGTCAAAAAACCGGCCAAAGGGCTGATATATTTATGAGCAAAAGTGGCGAATGAGCCTGTCACCGGTTCGAGAATCAGCATTTCTCCCATGATCCGCATGACAAAAAACATAATAATCCCAGCTAAGAGATAGGCCAACAGCACAGAAGGCCCCGCCCATTTTATCGTACTTGCCGACCCCATAAACAAGCCAACGCCAATTGTGCCTCCAAGCGCAATCAGCTCAACATGCCGTGGCTTTAGCCCTCTCGATAATTGTTTCGATTCCAAAAGAACGCTCCCCTTCGTATTTGTTCATCATCAAACCTGAAAGATATGAAAAACAGCCGCTATCCCAAAAAGGATATGGAGATATCGGTCTGCCGTGATGCTGATCTTGCCAATACAGAGCTACTTCATCATCCGAGTGCGTACAAGGAAATCATGTCCAAAAAATAAATAAAGCCTTGCTGTTCCTGAGTCCGGGCCTGTAGCAATGAAAGAATTGTATGACAAAAAAAAGGGAAAATCAACATTTGTTAATTAACCAATGGTTAAAGTTAATGGTAAAAAATAGAGGCCCGATTTTGCCATTATAGCAGCTTATTCACACTATGTTCACGTTTTCGACTACTATATTCCACGGACATGTGTTTATCAGCGACAAACTTCACTATGGCTCGCCTCAAAAAAGGATCATTTTCTTACAATTTATCTACATCTAATCCTTAGTCGCATTCTTTGCATTCCTGATATGTATTTCATAGCTTGCTCAAGAAACATTCGGCAATTAAATAAGATGTAACACATTAAAAATCACACAAACGAGGAAAAGATACAAACATACCAACTCCCAATATCATAAATAAAAAAGACCTTAACAAAGATAACTTCTTATCCCTGTTAAGGTTTTGTCTGCATTAACAGTAACCATCCTTAAAAACACATTCAGTTGTAGGGTTCTGACATTATCTTGTCGATAACGAAGCCCATTTTTGCTCCAGCCACTGATCAAAGTCAGCACCCTTGTTACCTTCATAGACGTCGTAAATATCGACTCTCATCTTGTGCAGCTTCTCGCGAAAATCGTTATAGGTATGGCCGGCTGGCAGGCTTTTTTTAATCCGTACCAGGATCTTTGTTAAGCCCTTAACAAGCTCACCCTCTTTACGCACAGGTGGCTGTACATTCTCTCCCCATTCCTGAAGCTTGCGGTATGCGGCTTCCTGAACGGCATATACCGTATCATTATTCAATCGGTGTGTCAGCACGTCAATAGTCTGTTGGTTCTTCCATGCACCCAGATCATTCACCGCAGCTAGACGCGCTTTCCAATCGGAGGTTCGGTTTACAGCTGCTTTAAGCTGCTCATATACTTCTGTAAATTCCTGTTGAGTTTCGTTGTTTTCCAAAATAATCTCATCCTTTTCTATACCTGAGTCAATCTATATTCGATCCTGTAACGGTTCCACCATCAGAACGCTCTGTTCACCTGTTCTTCGACCCTGTGGCTTTACTAAAAAATCACTCCATCTGCTGTTCATCATGATTGCCGTTTGTTAAATATAACATACTTGCAGCTCTTCTTCATATCTCGAACCAGCTTCTTTATTTACGAGCTTACGCGGAAAGTTAGATTGAGCTTTGGATGGGTCAGGCTTTCTTGATTTGTATCACCAGAATTCATACAAAACTTCATCTATTCATCTCTATATTTGGTTGGAGTAGTACCAGCTTTCACAAAAAACATATGTTCGATTATAATTAGTTATCAAGTTTGTATGCACCTGTTATTGGACTGCTGGAAGTTTGATGTAAAACGAGAGAAAATCAAAAGAAATTCGAGAAAAATCGGGGAAATGGCTGAGGCTATAGGAACTACGAGGATTCTGAGAGGCTTCTTCTTTATTCCCTGAATCCTATCCCCTGCAATAATGAGAAAAAAGCCGAGCGAAAATTAGGGAGAACTCCTGATTTTCGCTCGGCTCAGTTGTAAACTTATTTTGCTTAGGGGCAAACTATTTGGTTGTTGTCTAAACCCTTATACACCAAGCGTGCGATACTCTCCACGTGTGTCGAGACGATGGAAGGGATATACCTCTCGCTTAAGTTGAAAATACTTGCTTTGAAGAACAATACACGATACTGAAAACCTGAAAAACAGTTTCTCAAACCGACGTTCTAAGTAGATATTCATTTTTATCGAAAAATAAGCGTTTGATCAAGTAGTAAATCATTTCTCTTTAAATAATTACCATTAAAGGTGATAGGCACTGAAGTTCCATTGAAGTAATCTCTCTTATTGTCATGTTTTATAGCATGAACATGAAGATGCGGCTCACTGCTGTAACCTGAGTTTCCTACTTTCGCAATTTCTTGTCCAACCTTGACAAAATCATTTTTCTTAACTAACAGACTATTTTTCTTCAAGTGTAACAACAAAATATTATATCCTTTGTGTTTGATGATAATCATATTTGTATTACTACTACCCAGGGAGTTTGGCACATTATCATCTACTCCATCCACAACTTCGATAATTCTACCCTCAGCCGGACTATATACTGAATCATTATAAATGGGATAGGATTTTAAAGATTCAGAATTATCAAATTTTTCTTTTCTTGAGCCTAAAGGGGTGAGCTTAGTTATATCCACTGCATATTTCAGGGTACGATGCGAAAAGTGATAGTTCATAGATGAACTCATTCCACCATTCACTACTTCATAACCCCCTCCTTTCAACGGGAACGTTAAATTGACTGCATCCTCGTGTTTAGGAGTGGATGAAATGTATGAAATACTAAAGAGCGTAAAGTAGCTATTTGGCGAAATAACGAACATCCAAACAACACGATGCAAACCGGACGTAAATAATAGCTAATTTCTGTCCAATCATTTATGAATAAAATCATGAACGTATATGCACTTGTAAACAAAGTGTGAATATACCACGAAATACGATTTTTAAATGGAAAGTAAGCCATAATCCAATAAAGTATAAGTGGAATCAGCAGCATTTTTACAAAATAAAAAACATTCAATTTCTTCCTTTATCATATGATAATTTGTTACTTACCTCTTCTTGAAATTCAGTATCCGTTAATAATTTATAAAAAAACAAATCCAGCTTCTGCTTGAGCCAAATATGATCCACCCCAGATTCATCTTGAATAAACATGGCTAGTTGAATGTCATTTCCTTCCCGATCCGTACAATATAAAGCCTCAGTTAGAACAGAAATGGTAGATCCACCTTTGTTTCCAAACTCTATTAGCTTGGAGTTATCCACCTGTCGCTGAATTAACAGTTTAAGATATGGATTTATAGTAGAAGGAGCCAACTCCTCCTTGTGTATATACTTCATTACATGAGCATATTCTTTAGTTGTAGAACAAGGAAGCTTTCGCGATTCTAGCACTTGAAGCCTTCGTGCATAATTCTGCTTGGTGTTCCATTTCTGAATACATCCTAACCCCTTATCACTATTTAGTATCTGGTGAATTTCAATGGATTTTCCCATGTATTCTTCGTAGGTCATTTCACTTATTTTTTGTATCGATTCTTTAAATCCTATTTTTTCTATTTCTTGGATATAAGAAGACATTAAACCCGCAGATGAAAAAGGAAAGATTTTATCATGTAACGAAAGTGAGAGTTTGTTTATATTCTCATTTATTTCATCTAATCCCATTTTCGCCATCAGGAATTCTGTATTGGCATTGGAACTGTAAGCTAACATGCCGTGAGCAATTTCAAATAATGTAATTTTTCCTTGAACCTCTTTATGATTTGACTTAATCCATTTGATCCAGCTATTATGAGCGTTGCCATCAGAACCAGGAATATAAAATTTATTTAATTCCTCTAAATCCACAAGTTCATGTTCATCTAACAGCTTTGCCGCTACTTGGCGAGCAAACTCAATAGCGATGATCACTTTCGCAGTGCTGGCAAGCGGCATTTTAACTTCTGAGTTGTAGCTGATTTTCTCCATACCATTTTTGATCATATACAAAGATGCTTTACTCGGATTTTCCTTCAAAAAGCTTAGAACATCCATTTCTGTTTTCTTATTATTTTGGCGCTTCGCAATGAGCAAAAACAGGATACATATGAAAACAAATATTAAAATTATAGCTACTAACAATAAGATTATTTGCATACTTTGCTCCTTAATGGTGAAGTTCACATAAATCGTCACAGTTCCCTACAGGAATCACTTTTCTTTTAGAAGCTATATACTCATACAAATAACCGCCTATACCCATTTTTTTGAAAATGATTATAAAGGGAACCGCCCACCATAGATACGGTATTCTTGTACAAATTTGTGCAATAGAGTCAATTCCGCGGTGTATTTTACTGGGATCATTCCGTGAGAAGCTATGCATTCGCCTTTGTAATTCATCAACATCTAATTTGTATGCTTGAACCAACGAAGAATTCCGAAAACTAACAAGCCGTAGCATTCTAAAATAATCCAGCTTGTATAAATAGTCTTTTATATTTGTACAGACAGGACACCAACCATCATAGAAAACCAGAATTTGTTTGTGTTGAAAGCTTACATATCCTAATCTTCTTGTTTTTCTTCGAATTGTAATTGATATTTTCCGGAAACTGATCTTTATAAAATGGTATAACTTTTTATATTCTTGATCCGTAAACAACAATAATTCCATAACAATCATAATTAACGAAAATGTCAGCAGACCCATCCCTATAGCAATACCTATATGAAACAATATCATAGCACTAACTACAAACGGTTTAAGCCTCTTATTAATCACAGCAAAAGGGAATGCAATTTTAATAATTATAGATAAATAAGTGAATACAATGGTGAGTCCAACATAATGGTTAACCATATAATCCAAAATAGGTCTGTTAAACTCTCTCACTTGAGATATATAATAAAGTGCTGTTCCGTTTTGCCACATTTCGCCCATAAGCTGGTACATTCCTGAGAAAAAATAAACAATACACAGTTGTATAATACAAAAAAGTACTGCAAAATTGTGGATTATCATGGATAACTTATAGAGTAAAGAGTCTTTCGAGTCTTTTCCACGTGAGTTGTTCATTTTAGAATCCAAAGAGAAATAGGCAGTGTTATTGGTGAACAACAGAAAAAACATATTCACTATAAGTAAGTTGTCTCCTCCGTCACTAATATGAAAAGAGCGAACATACAATGAATAAAAAAATAAGTAGGCCAGAATTGAAAAAAGACGGCCTTTATATCCTATTAAATAAAAAATAGTAACTATAATTCCTAGGTGATAGATAAAGTCAAAAAATAAAGCTGATGAATTCAAATTATATAAAGACCATGTTAATGACTTGTACCCAGCAGAATAAATATTAATTCCAGATTCGTGCCAAAAAAAGTATCTTTGTTTATAATGAATAAAATAATTGAAAAGTAATATCAACCCGATACATATCCGAAGAATACTTGTACCAATAAGAAAGCGTTCATTCATAAAAAAATTACGGTAATTCAACAACATCCTTTACAACTCCTTTCCAACCATATACGACATTCTCTTCTTTCACTTTAAAATGAAGATCATTCCGCTTTGAATATGGAATCGCATCCGATATTGAGGTCATAAACTGGACATCAGTTATTTCATGTTTCAAAAACTCCCTTTTTGCAAACGCAGAAGCATAGCGATATCACGGTAATCATATTGAACGCCTTCTTTAATGTGCAAAAAGGTGAAGAAATTACGTAAACGTTGCTTGATTGCCTTTTCCATTAAGGCTTCACGCATCGCTACTCGATTCTCCAAATTCAGCAGCTTATTTCGCAGCGCCAAGGAGGAGGTATTACTGGCCCAGTTTTCATAAAATTGACTTGATCCATCATATCGAAAATTTTTCGTCCAATATTGTCCAACTCATTTTTCACAAAGGAATCATTAATCTCTTTCGTCAGCCAGCTTACCTTTCCACCAGCCGGAACTTGAATAATGCCCATCTTCTTCATATTCAACAAGTCTTCAGCTTCCAGCTTGGCATTTTCAATCACGAGGTAGGCGTTGCGATGATCTGCAATTTCATTGACCAAATCGGAATTCAACGCATTATAGGCATCAAATAAAGTAATCACATCTAGGCTCTTCCTTTCAAAATGGGCTATGTAATGGTTGCTTAAATAAATAAAAGAACCACCTTTACTAAGGTAGTTCCTTGTTGAATTAACGTTCACCGTTAGTAATTCATTTCAATCCTCATTTACTTGATCCATTAATAATGTTGGCTTTATTCAGCGGACATGGCATCCGCTTTTGTTACATGAACCGTACCATATGGATGCTCAGGCGGCGCATAGATGGCGTATATTTTAAGTGGGGTATTCCCCGTATTGGTAACATTGTGCCATGTTCCAGCAGGTACCATAATTGCATAGCCACCACAGGCCATTGCTTGAAAATTCAAATGATCTTTACTTTCACCCATCTGAACAAGTCCCTGACCTTCTTCAATACGTATGAATTGATCCGTTGTGGGATGAACTTCTAAACCAATGTCATCTCCAACATTAATACTCATTAGGGTCACTTGAAGGTGTTTCCCTGTCCACAAAGCAGTGCGGTAAGTATTATTTTGCTTAGTAGCTTGGTCAATATTCACTACAAATGGTCTTTGCCCATAATCTGTTAATTTATAAGGACACCAGTTCGTGTTGATCCCATTATAATAATGACCATTCCAATTATTACTCCAATGGATGTTATTCCAATGGTCATGCATTGGATTATGCCATTGATATGGATAGCATGAATTACGGTACACTATTCATTCTCCTCTCAGCATTTCATTGTTTATTTTCATTCTATGCACTTGCCTATCTAAAGGTTTAAAAAATTGCTCAAGAGCCTGAGACCTTAAAACAACGGCAACACCAAATGCTAAACAATTGACAGCCGATCTTTATAGTTATGAAGATAACTATCCATTTGCTTAACGAGTGATTCAATAATTTTTTTTAGCAGAAGCCTTAAAATAATAAGCTTATTTTTAATTTGTTCCCGTTTAGCTTCGGATCGTGCAGTATCCTCCTTAAGCAAATCATCCATTAGAACCAGTGTAGGACGGTGATGCTTATAGTGAATACCTCTCAAGCTACCATCAATCCCGCGAATCATAATGCAGGAATCCAGTCCACCTTTACTCTTGAGCCATATTTCGTTGTTATTCCAGCGGCTCCCTTTACGAATCCCAAAATCCTCAATCAGCATCGTATTCGTTTCTAGCTCATCTTTGATCATATCGAGGAACGGAAGAGCAATTTGTTCTGTCGCAGATATAATCAGTGTAAACTGTGATTTATCATATAAAGTCGCATACAGTGGAAATAAAAAAGAACTGATCGTTGACTTTCCATGCTCCCTTGGGAGACCGAAAGCCGTAATCAGTCCTGTATTTGCAAGCATATGTCTTAATTCCGTGAATAGCTCTTTGTGAAACTTGCCGAATGCTCGATCAAAGTATTTAGGGAAATAGGCTAAGGCGAAAAACTCAATGTCCATCTCACCGATAAGCTTGCGGAGTTCAGAGAAAGAGAACGTTTCAATCAGTTGTTTCATTTTGGGCGGCTTAAAATGCTTCTCCATATACTGCTTAAGCAACTCAGCCTGTCGCTGCTCTTCTTGCTTTATCGTTTCAATGGGTATAGCTCCTTTCTTAAATTCACTATAAAAACCGGAGAAAAACAACGACATAATTATTTTCAGATTATATTCAGATATATAAAAACAGGGAAAAGACATGACGGAAGCGGGTTTGCCCCGTTCTCCAATCAACCTTTTCCCCAATTTTTTTCAAGTCTTATTCATGTCTTCAGTGAGAAACAATCCTGACACGACGTGCCCCCATCAATGAAAGTTATTTACTTTCATAATGTACTACGTCGTAGTTCATAAAAATACTGCACACTGGGATGCTTTAACTTCATCTTCTCGGTCATGTTTAAAATTCGCTTTTTTCCTACTCGTCTGTCCACTAAAGCTAGAATATTCAATAAGATATCATTACTCTCTAAGCTGTCTTCTATAGAAGTAGTTAAAAACTTATTAGCTACAACATTAAAATTAGACTTGCTTAATGAGGCCTGTGCTGATAAAAGCTCCTTTGCATGTTCTGATATTTTTCTACCTCTTGCAATTACTTGTAGACGCTCCTCGGGAACGTTCCCATTAGTATCTTTTCTGACCGCTTCAATTTCTTCATTGCTGATAGGAACTTGGATATCTGGATCATTCTTGATTTCCAACTCCGTCTGATACCATTTGATTGGACTAGTGATATCATTCATATTGAGTATGTTCTTCTTATCTACAGTTATATAACAAATTCCAGATTTATCAGGTAAATAACGGTAACTGGTCGCTCGGTATTCGCCCCTTCCGTCTAACGCAGGACAGAGGAAGCTCTCCAGTTGTTGCTTCAATTTACTCCAGGACATATATCCTCCTATGTTTCCAATGTCTACTAACAGCCCGTCCCCCAACTCGGCAATTTAATTTCCACGTTCCTCTACCTCATCATGATCCTTGCTTCCAAACTCATCAAGCAATGTACGCACTTCACTTGTTGATTTGGCGTTCATTAAGCTGTTTCTGAGTTCACTTGCCCCTCGGAATCCACGGACATATATTTTGAAGAAGCGGGCGAGAGGGCTGAACGAACGTGGCTCCTGCGCTGAATAATGATCATGGAGATCTAGATGAAGCCGCAGCAGTTCAAGCAATTCCTCACTGCTGTGTTCCTTCGGCTCCTTCTCAAACGCAAATGGATTCTGGAAAATACCACGCCCAATCATAATGCCATCCACTCCATATTGCTCAGCGAGCTTCAAGCCGGTCTGACGGTCCGGAATATCTCCGTTAATGGTCAGCAGTGTATCTGGTGCCACCTCATCACGAAGTTTCTTAATCTTCGGAATCAGTTCCCAGTGAGCGTCTACTTTGCTCATTTCCTCTCTTGTCCGCAGATGAATGGACAAATTCACAATGTCTTGTTTCAAAATATGGGTCAACCAGTCGCGCCATTCGTCTACGGTAGTGAAACCAAGCCTTGTTTTTACACTGACGGGCAGTCCCCCGGCTTTGGTGGCCTGAATGATATCCGCTGCGATTTCGGGACGGCAGATTAGGCCGCTTCCCTTCCCATTCTCGGCTACATTCGCTACAGGACAACCCATATTAATATCGATGCCTTTGAAGCCTTCTTTCGCCATACCGATGCTCATTTCATGGAAATATTCCGGTTTATCTCCCCAGATATGGGCCACCATGGGCTGTTCATCCTCTGTAAAAGTCAAACGCCCGCGTACACTTTTGTTCCCCTCCGGGTGACAATAACTCTCTGTATTCGCAAACTCCGTAAAAAACACATCCGGTCTGGCTGCTTCACTTACGACATGGCGAAACACAACATCCGTCACATCTTCCATCGGTGCCAGTATAAAAAAAGGTCGTGGCAAATCACGCCAAAAATTATTCGTCATATCAAAAACTCCTCTATAAATACCAGGACAAATCTTTGGTCCCAAAATGGTAAAGCTAACTTGTTCATGTCCTTGCTTCTTCTTTACATATAATATGTTTAAGCAACGTAGTTCAAACGGTGTATATGTTAAACATAGACATCTAAATGAGTATATCATACCCAATAGAGGAGCATACTCCCCAAAAGACTAGCAAAAAAAGGAAGAGCGCCGCCCCTCCTTGCCATCTTCTATAACGTACTGCGCCGCAGTTCATAGAAATACTGCACGGCATAACTTCCCCCAGCCTACGCCGTTCCCATGCGAATGGCTTAAAAAAAGAGCCGAGGAATAATATCCTTGACCCTTTTCGTCAATTTCTACACATGAATACCCAAGATTTTCAACTGTTCATTGATTTTAGCTTCAAGTTCAGCAATTTCTTGTTTATCTTGCTCTAATAGCTTATTTACTTCATCGAGGTCAATAACTTGCTCTTCTTCAAACGTATCCACGTAGCGAGGAATATTTAAGTTAAACTCGTTTTCTTTGATTTCTTCAAGTGATGTCACGTGAGCATATTTATCAACATCCACACGATTTTGGTACGTTTCGATAATCTTATTGATGTTTTTATCAGTAAGTTTGTTTTAATTTTTACCTTTTTCAAATTCATTACTTGCATCGATAAACAAGATGTCTTTTGTTTTACGATTTTTCTTGAATACTAAAATCGTAGTTGGGATGGATACGCCGTAAAACAAGTTGGCAGGTAAGCCTATAACGGTATCAAGGTAGTTTTTCTCAATGATCGTTTGGCGAATCGCACCTTCCGCTGCACCACGGAACAAGACACCATGCGGTAATACAATCGCCATGGTGCCAGTATCATTCAGATGATACAAGCTGTGTAAAATAAATGCATAATCCGCCTTAGTTCTAGGAGCGAGTTTACCATATTCCCTAAAACGTGGATCTTTGAGTTTCGTTTCGCTATTGTCCCAATGAGCAGAATAAGGAGGATTCGCAACCACGGCATCAAATGAGCGGGGGTGGTCAGTTCCTTGGGCATCTGGTCCATCAGGCCAATCGCTTTCAAGTGTGTCAGCATTAAACAGAGTCATGTTATTAAATGAAACACCATGCATCATCAGATTCATACGAGCCAAGTTGTATGTTGTCGTATTCTTTTCTTGACCAAAAAATTTAATCGCCCCTGGTTTATTTCCACCAGGCAGCTCACCTTGAACCGTTAATAGCAATGACCCAGATCCACAAGTCGGGTCATATAGCGAAAAAGTATGTTCCGATTCTTCTACATCGTCCGTTACGATTTTAGCCAATACTTTAGAAACTTCATGAGGTGTGTAGAACTCTCCACCTTTTTTACCTGCACTTGCTGCAAATTGACCGATTAGGTATTCATAGATTGCACCAAGAATATCCTTGTTATCTTCACCCTTGTATTCAATGCCATGAACAAGCTTTACAATTCGGTTAAGTGATTTTGCACGTTCATTGGTAGAAGAACCTAGACGTGAGTCTCCAAGATTAATGTCGTTAAATACGCCACGAAAATCTTTCGCAGCTTCTTGGTTTAATCCAGCGTTATTATTGAAGTGCCCACAGTTTTGTTGTGATGGTTTGTAGATTATTGCTCATATTGTTATTTTCCTCCTAGATAAACATCTGTTGTAGTAGTGCTTTCTTCTGCTCTTGCAAGTGTTCCAGCTTACGCTTATGAAGGGTGATGAGGTGGTCGAGATCGCTAAAAAATTCACCAATTTTATCTTGTTCTCTCTTATCTTTAGGGAAATAAAATTCCGATCCCACTAATTCCATATGAGCCTGTATTTAATTTACCCGAATCCATGATCACGATTAAATCAGCCCCGTTCCTGACTTTGAAAGGCAATTGCTCAAAATTACTGTCAGCTTTCTCCCTTCCAGTATTAAACATTGAAAATACCCCAACGAATGGGTCCTTTTGTAAACTAAATCTCTCTTTCAACCGATGAATACATATGCTAGGTTCGTAATTAAATATCTTCTGCTGTCCTTTTGTTTCTTGAATGAACGCTTACTTGGGACACCTGTATCCGATTAAGAATGTTTTTGTACCCAACAAACCCTGTGATACATATCGGTCTTGACCCCAAGTTGTTCCCATCTGTGTCTTCTATAGTCAGACTCGAATTAAAAATGTTGCACTTTACTTTTGTAATCAGCCATCACATCTAGAAAGGAGTCATGAACTCACTTGAGCATATTATCAGATGGGATCGGATATGAAAGCCTACGCTTTTATGGCCCCTTTCAGCCGCAACACATCGAAAAACTTCAAATAACACGTACCATTAATGATCATACCTTTTTACATATCAGTGGTATGCTCTCCGAAGAACAGGGAGCCGCATGCATCGGACAAAATATGGAGCAAGAGCCGATTGTGATTCGTCAGTTGGATGATCAAGGACAATCGCTGAGAAGACTGTTTCACGGGATCGTTAAGCAAATGTCTGTGAATTGCACGCGGGGAGTATATACCTTTGAACTGGAGGCCGCTTCCCATTCCTATCAGATGGATATCAAGGTCAAAAAGCGATCCTATCAGGATATTCACCGTACCTATGATGATCTGGTCACTGCACTGGTTCGAAAGTATCAGTACGGAGATGCCATTGATACGGTAAGCAACTATGCCAAACTGGAGACATTTGTTTTACAATATGAGGAGACCGATTGGGCGTTTTTAAAGCGTCTTGCTTCCCGCTTTGGCTCCGTACTTGTGCCAGAGGTAACCGCAGCCTCACCCAAAGTTTTCTTCGGGATGCCAGAAGGCAAGCAGTACAAGGTGGAACGAGATGTATTTTATCGGGTACGAAAAACGTTTCATGAGCTGGATACGGGAAAACCAGGGGAACATGCTGGCTCATATGTCACTTATATGATCGAAAGTCTGCAATACTATGCGCTGGGCGACCTTATCACGTTGCCCATTGGACAAGGCAAAGAGTTGGTCGTCGTTCGGGCAGTAACAACGTTAGCAGATGGCTTACTGCGTACTCGTTATGATCTTCAAGCTGAACAGGATATCCGCTATGCCCGTTATGAAAACGATCAGGCTACCGGAATTTCATTGACAGGAACGGTGCTCAAGGTACAACAGGATTTCGTACAGCTTCAACTGGACATCGACCCGAAGCAAGATCCTACCAAAACCTGCTGGTTTCCCGTAGCGACTCGATATGTAGCCGAAGAACATAGCGGATGGTACGATATGCCTGAAATCGGGGAACAGGTGGAGTTATATCTGCCTACACACCGCGAACAGGATGCCTATGTAACGGATTCGCTGCGACAACAACGCCACGCGAATGGGCAGCCGAATGTGAAGATATGGCAACATGTGCAAGGTAGTGGGATAGAAATGTCTGAGCATGAATTGACCCTTTCTACCTCGGATGGATTTTCTATTACACTGCACGAGGATACGGGCATCACCATCAACAGTCCGGGGGATGTACAGATTCAGGGTGGTCACGTGAAGCTGGATGCAGGTGAGGAACTATCACTCGAAGCTGGAACAGCGCTATACTTAAAAGGTGGGGCCAGCAGCATGGTGCTCGATGGTGAGACAGACACCAAAGCTCCAGTGATTTACCAAGAAGGTACGGTAAAAGCTCCAGTTTTCGTAGCTGACCTTCCTCCTGTACCTGAGCCTCCATTGATGAGTATTAAAGCCTATGAAGCGGCTCAATCAGCAGCTAAGGATTCATCTAGCAGCCAAGCCTCTACACCTAAAGCCAAAATTACGACTCCAGCTGAGCTTCAGAAGGCTAATGCTTTGATGGGGACAGTATCCAAGCTATTAGGTTCCATTCCAGTGATGGGAAAAGTGGCTAGTGTGATGTTGAATACGGTTGGTGGACCCGCAGGTAAAGTAGCGGCAACGGTGTTACAGGCAACTGGAGCCATCCCTATTCGTAGTAAAGGAACGCCAACGGTTGGAAGCAGTGAGGGTAGCGGTTTACATCCACTGAAACACTTGGCTGGTTTAGCGATGCAGGGATTGATTAGTCAATATGAACACGAGCAAGCGAGACAAGCCTATTATAGCAAGTGGATTTTAGGTAAAGTATATACGAGTGCGCGTCATTTGGCTGATTCCGGTGGCCCATTGGAGTTGATTCAGAACCTGCTGAAAGAGTCAAATGCTATAGTACATGCGTATCAGCAGATTCCTGTAGATCTGAGACAACGCTGGAGAGCAAATTCCGACAGCCACATGGAACAGCAGCAGCCGAAACCACAAGTTGAGAAGCCTAAGTCCTTGTGGGACCGTTATCTGGATCATACGGGTAGCAGTGCGATGATAGAAAGCCAAATAGCAATGGAACAGGCACACACAGCACAAAATGTGACTGTGAAGTCGGCAGATAGTCTAACTGAAATAGGAAAAGGAATTTATGATGCTACAGCAGAAAGAACCCAAAAACGATACGATTCGGTTGGCGCATATTTGGATTACTTGTCGTACGGTATACCTAAAGGATTGTATCAGGCTTATATGGAGCGTGCACGTAATCAAGGTAAATCTGGTAGTGACGCTATCAATTTTGCTACATTCGGAGTAACAGAGGCTATACGTGGAGCTTTGACACCTGAAGATCCTTTGTCACCAGACCATTGGTCCAATATCATTAGTGTAGCAGGGATCGTTGAGGGAGTCGGTTCATTTTTCAAGCCCAAACCTACACTAAAATTACCAGCTAAAGAGCCGGTTCATTCAGGCCCTAGAATCATAAATGAAAAAACAGAGTCACCCCAACTCTCAAACCCGAAGCCCAATAAGGAGATAGAGATTAAGGGGACAGGAAAAGCTGGTAAAGGAAATAGTGTGGCTATCGATGTTAATCCTAATGAGATACAATTTAGTCAAAGCTCAGTAAATGGAGCAGATGATATTATAGCAAGTATGAAGGCAAATGGATGGAAAGGTGATCCTATAGATGTTGTTCAAATGCCAGATGGAAGTTATACTACCATTGATAATACAAGAGTTGTAGCTGCCAGAAAAGCAGGAATAGATGTAAAGGCTACAGTGCATAGTGCAGATGAGTTGCTCCCAACAGAATATATAGACAGATTTACAACGAAAAAAGGAGTTCCTACAACATGGGGAGAAGCTATTGAGCTAAGAATTGGGAAACAAAAAGCTTCATTTAGAAACAACAATCCGTATGGTTCTTTTGAAATGGAAACAGTAAAATAAAGGGGATATTAACTATGAAATTATTAAATGCAAAAGAGTTATATGATACATTCGAGTATCCTGAGAGTTTTCAAAAAGTAGTAGAATTAAATTTAATTGATTATGATTTATGGTATTTAATGAGCAATGAACAAGTTTTAACTCGAATTGAAGGACTTAAAAATAGATATCCTAATAGGAAATTGATTCCTTTCGCAAGAAGAGATGATAGTGATGATATTGCTTGTTTTGAGATTGGGAAAGCAGATAAAGTTGAGATAATTCATGATTTTACTGGTGTTGGCTATGAACAGAGAAAAGAATTTGAAACATTCTGGGATTGGTTTAAAAGTGCAATAGATGAAATGGTAGAATACAATGAATAGAGTGGTGAATAATAAATGACTTATCAAGAATTAAGCAAAGAAGTTTCTTATGCACTTAGACATGCCCCATGGGAATATGAATTAGAAATCGATGATGAAGGTTGGGTTTCGATAGAGCAATTAATAGAATCTTTTGCAACCAATGATAAGTGGATTCAGTTAGAGACTAATGATTTAATTGAAATGGTAAATTCATCGGAAAAGAAGCGTCATGAAATTCAAGGAAATAAGATTCGTGCATTATACGGACATTCAATGACTAATAAGATTCTAAAAGAAGAAAAAGAACCACCAAATGTATTATATCATGGTACTGCTAAAAGATTTCTTGATTCAATTAAGGTAAAGGGGTTGTTGCCACAAGCAAGGCAGTATGTTCATCTATCAGCGGATACTGATACAGCTATTCAAGTGGGAAAAAGAAGAGACAATGAACCTCAAATACTGAAGGTTAGAGCGATGGAAGCATATACTCAAGGTGTTAAGTTCTACTATGGAAATGATAAAGTATGGTTAGCAGATTTTATTGGTGCTAAATATATTGAGTTCTAGTCTTCAATTAGGTACCCATGTGATGGAAATTATGAAACATAATGAATTTTACAATTATTTAGTTCTATACAGCGGAAAATACCTTGAAGGGCATCCTAAAATGAAGAAAGAATCAAGAATGCTTTAGAAGGGACAAAAAAAGATTAGATTTACAATCTTAACAACAAGATCGTACAATACAACAAACCAAACACTAAACAACTTGACAAAAACACTTGATAAACTTTCTAAGGCTTATTCCCACTTGAATCATAAGTAGGAGTGAGCTTTTTTCATGTTAAAAAAATCTCCTTAAAAGTCCCAACAGCTCCCTACAGAAAAACACAACTTGCCATCCCTCCCCATCAGAGTTAACATACACACACTCAAACAACGGGAGGGAAATATGTCATGTCAGATTGGCCAGATTGGTTTCTCGAAGCATTACGTCAACGTTTTTATCAGTTAGAGCTCGCCAGTGAACAACAAGCTTCATGTTCATCAGAGGACAAAAATCTATTCACTCAAATGAATCAATTCAAAAGCAACCAAAACGAGGATGCCCAACATCTGCTATCTGAATGGGAAGAAGCAATTGCCTACCAGCTAAGTCAGGACAAACAATCCATCTATATGGAAGGAGTAAAAGACGGGATTCGATTGATTCTTCCCGTCATACAACCCACAGTTATTCGTTAGCCTATTGATCGTTTTAGCCTATGAATTTCGTTAGTCCAATATTTCGTCTATGCTCATTCCACTTTTCAAGGTAAAAACAAAATGCGCTGGTGAGAGAATCGTGATCTTCTCCACCAACGCATTAAATAGGTTATCAACAAATTGTTCTAGTATATCTTGCCGTGAGCTTAGTACTTGAATGATTTCATCAACTCGTTCCTTGATTTTTTCCTTCTGATCCTCTTCCTCCTCTAATATAAGCATCTGTTGCCGTAGCTCGTTTAGCTCACTGGAAAGTCTGTTTGTTTCTTCAGCATATACGCTCTCATCAATCTGATTCCTCAGCTTGAGGTTCACTAATTCCTTCAAGTCAGATTTCAATTGTTGCATCTGTCCTTCAATTTCCAATAGTGGTTCTCGCCCTACTTTGCTGGAAAGTACCGATACAATATTGGCTTTCAACGTCTTCATGAATCTTTCCTTGTTCTCATACATCCGGTTAAACAATCGTACAAACGCGGAATGTAAAACTTGTTCATCGACTGATTTGGCATCACAGGCTGCTTTCCCTTCATTGACATACGTTTTGCATTGCCATACCACTTTTTTGGATGGATTATTGCTGTTCCAGGTTCGGCGTTTAAAAATGGCTCCACAGCATCCACAATATACTTTACTGCTTAGTGCGTATTTACTGGAGTATCTTTTACTCTCTCCCATTACGCTCCCTTTCAGCTTGGCTCTCCGTTCCTTCTCTTTTTGTACCGCATCGAATATTTCCTTGGATACAATCGGTTCATGGTTGTCCTCAATTAAATATTGCTGCTCCTGTCCTTTATTCCTTATTCGTTTGTGGGTTAGAAAATCTACAGTCACCGTCTTTTGCTGAAGCAAAGCTCCGTAATATTTCTCATTGGTCAGAATTAAGGTAATGGAGGAATCCCACCACGTATCACCACCCGTGACTGTTTTAATGTGATCTCGAATCAATCCTCTGGCAATCGCCTGATAACTTTTCCCATCCAAATACTCCTCGTATATTCTGCGTACAATCTCGGCTTCCTTCTCATTAATGACCAATTCACCATGTTCATCCTTATCATAGCCGAGAAAGCGAGTGGTGTTGCAGAAGACTTTGCCGTTTTGGAAGCCACGCAGTATTCCCCATCGACTGTTTTCAGAAATATTTCGACTCTCGTCTTGAGCAAGTGAACTCAGGATAGTCAGCAATACTTCGCCTGTGGTATCCAGTGTATTAATGTTTTCTCGTTCAAAAAATACGGCAACCCCGAGACTTTTGAGTTCCCGTACATATTTCAATAAGTCCAATGTGTTTCTCGCAAACCTCGAAATCGATTTGACCAGAATGAGATCCAGTTTACCGTTTCGAGCATCCTGTATCATCCGATTAAAGTGCGTTCTATTTTTGGTGTTAGTTCCGGTGATCCCTTCATCGGCGTAAATATCAGCCATTTCCCATTCCAAGTTGTTTTGAATGTATTGGGTATAATGATTGACCTGATTGGTATAGCTTTCCTTTTGCTCCTCAGAATCGGTACTGACTCGGCAATAGGCAGCGACTTTCTTCTTTTGAATCGATTGAATTCCTTCTACGATGTCCATCGTTTTAATGGGAACGATCACGACTTTTTTTGCGGTTGCGGCTTGTGCCATAGGTGTTTCTCCCTTCGATATCTTCTTTATACGGTCACATGGTATAATGCGTGCGGTACATCATCAAGTCCATTTCTGTCCATGTTACAGCTACTTGAAAGACTTTTTATTCAGCTCATCAATCGCTATAAACTCTTCTTCTGTAATGACATGTAGTGATCTCAATTGTTTCAACAAGCTTAGACTAAGTAAGTAGTCGATAGATTTTCGTTGCATATGTATGTGCTCCTTTAAAATTAAAAATGGCTCACCACAAAGGCAAGCCGATAGATATAAAGCTTAGAATAAATTCTTAAGGCTAATAGTCTTTTCTGTAGTAATGCTAGGATCGCTTACTAAGGTGGCAGTCAGTATAAGGGCTTTATGGTTCACCCGACCTCTGCTTCCTGCTTTTATGGTTACACTATTTCCTGAGCTGGATGTTATGCTTCCCATGATAGGAGTTGAATGATCCTGATTTTGTAGACTCCACTCTACAGACTGGTCAAACACTTCCACTCCATGATCATAAATATGACTAACGTATGAGGCGCTTTGACCTGTCTTGAGGATGGGATTGCCGGTAATGGCTATCGAATAGATATGCGTTCCTGTTTCGACGACTCTTATTTCAATGGTACTTTGTACTGTCAGGTGATACGTTAATTTCGCAGTGATGCTTGCTTGTCCCAAAGCAATGCCCATAACCCGACCTTGCTGGTCTACGCTAATTACACTCGGATCACTGGATGTATAGGTAATCGCCGGATTCGCTATCTCATTCCCATTATCCGTAGCAGTCACATTCAGCGGTATTGTTTCGTTTAGAGGTACATAAGCTATCGTTCTCTGATTGATTTGTAAAGCATATGTATGAGTAATCTCATATTTCCATCTGTCTGCAATATTATTTTCCACGTCATCATAAGCTGTATTTATGCTATCTAATGTGCAGCTTAACTGGATGATGCCATTCATCGTGCGGTCAATTCCAACTATTTTAAAAGGCTGATGAGTAATGTAGAATCGTTGGCTTAATGTAATGCCCCTCGTATCTGTATTGTCTTGTACGGTAATCAGGATGTTGCCCTCTGGCATGGAGATAACTTTACCTGTTTCCGTTGAAAACGTTCTGGCTTCTACCACAGCATCAAACCATCTCACCTGTCCATTCCAGTTTAAAGCTAGCCATTGATTACACTTTTTCATTCTGCCTCGACACGACTGTTCATTTCGATCCACCTGACTAGTAATTAAATAACGTTCATAACGATAATCCACGATATCACCTGTATGTAATGGTGTTGCTGCACGAATAATTTTTTCATCAGTCATTTGAATGGTATTTGTCGCATCCTGAATTAGAGCAAGCTGTCTTACACTGTTGATATGCACAAGCTCTCCCTTCTCTCGCAGAAAGAAATCCAGCATGGGTTCTAAGCTTCGTGTCACTCCTTCACCTCCAATGCAAAATCCGGCTTACAGCGATACAGGTATAACTCCACATAATCGCTCCATTCCTTCATGTCCAAAATAATAAAGATACTCATGCTAATTCGTACATAGCCATTCAACTGCAACAAGGATTCTGGTGGACAGAAAGCTCGATATGTTGTCTCTAGTATGTAACCATCTTCAAATGAAAAGCTTTTGCGATAAGGTTGTACGTCTGCCATCACTGACAGAACAGGTGTGAAATTGGCGTTATCCAAAATTTCCAGCTTCGTATCATAGAACATTAATCTGTCCCGACCTTGATTTTAGGTAGAGGAAGAGCAAGCAGGATACTTGCCGGAATCCCTGTTTCGTATGTAGCTGATCGTTCACCTTCCTGCTTATTTGTTAAGCCAACTGAATCCTGATTTTTAAATAGATACACCGCATAATCGACCATGACATCATCATATTCCACTGGCAGTGTTACCACGTTACAATAGCCGATAATATTACTTCTAGCTTTGTTTAAGTAGTGAATCAAGATCTCGTCTTTAGATGTATCTATTGGCTCTATGCCTAATAACTGTTTCATTAAATCCATTAGCTCACTCATGTGCTATCTCCTGTACCTCCTTTACCTGTTCCTTCTCGGTACGCTTCATGCTCTTGGTAGCTTGAGCTTTCGTTTGGGGTACATCTTGCTCCGTCTTATCCTGTTTAGGTTCCTCTACTTGCTCATAATGTCCACTGGCCTGTAACCGCAGCATTAACTCCTGATCTGTGACTTCCCATGTGCAGCCTGTTTCCTGATTCAAAAACCACATCTTATCACCCTCCAAAATTAAAAATAAGGGCATCCAAAACGGATACCCCAAACGTGTTTCTTCTATTATAATGTGTTCTCATATCATCCACTTTCAATTAAGACTTATTGGCTGTGAGTACAGCGAGAGCTTCCGGCTTGATACATTTAGCTCCGAATACCTGCAACCCTTTTACTGCGTCTGAAAATTGTTTCTCTGGTCTGAATGCTTCCACCGAATCCACTTGCCCGGCAAACGAAATGGCACTCTTATGACCTGCGATGATTTTATACTTGGCTCCTCCTGTATTTGGCACATTGTTGGATTTATAAACGGTCATGCTATCAATATCTCCGACATAGCCTGTGCGGATAACATTCGGGTCTTTGGTGAAGCGTGCATCCTTCAAAAGTAAGCCATAATACCAAGCAGGAACCACCACAAAACGCTCACTTTCAGGCACATTATTTTCGTCCAGCAAAACGCCCAAATCAATCAGTAAATCATAGGCTGTATCTTTCGTAGGGGTTATCGGCGTTGCATCGTTACCCATCGTATTCTCAGCTTTGACCTCTGTGTAGAATCCAGCAAGATACTGATCGACCACATTGGCGAGTCCATACGAAGCTTCCACGATTCCACCATCCAGTAGATTCACATTCGCTTGAGCAGCATCGACATCATCCACTTGAAAATTGAAATACTTCGCCTGATCAATCACCAATATTTTTTGCGTGGCATCCAGTTCCTGTGGATTACCGATTCCTGCAGCTTTATCATAATTGCCAATTGTCACCGCCCCAATAGAATTGATTTTCACGGTGGAGCCTTGGCCTTGAATCTCACCTTCATAATCGGTGTTGACCACATTTCCATACACCAGATTCTTCTTCAGGCTTTCATTTAAACGTGCGCTCCAAATGGTAGGAATAAAATTTTGTACTGTCATATTCTAGTCACCCTGTCCTTTTCGTTAATTATTGTTTGTTTTGTAATGCTTGTTTGACTTGATCCCAATGCTGATTAATCTCAGTTGGCGACATGCCTTTAATCGCATCCAATGTAAATATGCTACCTGTTGAACCAGCCGGAGGTGTATAGCCATCCCCTTTCAGCCGTTGTTCCACTTGCTGTTGTACAGCCAATTGCAGCGATTGTTCCAACATAGCTAAGTTCGCTGTCGTCCCTTCTTCATCCACACCAATAAAAAAATCCACTAACGGAAGTGGAAGTTTCTTTTCGGATGCAATTTTGATCGCTTGGCTGGTTAACCGTTCATCCTGCTTCTCTAGCTTCATATTTTCCACTTCGGCTCGTAGCTTCTCAACTTCGATTTCTTTCTCATCCTTCGCCGGGAATCGCTTCTTGATCTCAGCATCCACTGCACTTTCCAAATGATTGGCCTTCCACGTTTCAAGCGATTTAGCGGATCGCTTGTCCACCGTGCTATCGAACCAACTTTTTGCTTCCTTGTTGGATTGGATATATCGCTCTATCCCTTCTACGCTATACGGATTCAAACCCTGAAGATATGACAGCCATTCCTCATTTGTTTGGTTTTCCTCAATCAACTGCTTTACTTGTTCTAAATTCATTTTCGTTAATCTCCTTTATTGCCCATTCGACTCACAGAACCGAACACGCTTATGTATGTATGGAGCCGTTTAATGTCATGCTTAGGACAGGGATGTTACGCTTTAGGAATCACAAAAACGAGGAAAAGGTACAAACATACCAACTCCCCACTTTTAGGTATTTTTAACCCTTATTTCATTTGGATTTTTGACAGCCTAAAGCGTAACACCGAGTCTGTTTGGGTTCGAGCTTTCGAACACGTATATGTATGTTCAATTCGTTTAACGTCATACCTGCTACAATGATGTTACGCATTAGAAACCGTAAAAACGAGAAATAGGCACAAACATACTAACTCCTCATTTTGGGTTGTTTTTCTCCCTTAGTTTATTGGGCTTTTTATACCTCTAAAGCGTAACATCAAGCCTGTTTTTTCCTAATCTGACGCATCCGCAATTTCGTCTTTTCATTCGCATTCTTATCTCTGCATTTCTCACAGTATTTTTGCCGATTCGAATGAGCTGAAAATGCAGTCCCACATTTCTGACAGTTCACCCTCGGTTGCGCTGTTTTAAACTCAGTCTTCACATTCCGCTCAGATGTATATTCTTGATCCAGCTTCTCGTCCATTGGCAAAACTCCATTTTCAAAATATGTACAACGGGGCAGACCATCATCTTGAGCGAAAAATACACATGGACTATCCTGTAAACAGCAGTAGTTTGAGATACCGTGTTTCGCTCCGAGATAGCATGCACAATTATTTTTAACCAGCCGCTTGAACCTATTTTTATTCTGCATTCGATTTCTCCTTACTCACATCTGCTAATCGTTGCTGCTCCGAATGAAATTTATTGAATTCCAACTTTGGATTCTCCACGAATGGAAGCAACGTCAGCAACGTTTCCTGAGAGACCACCTGCTGCAGTTTCACAATCACATCAGCCATCCCAACCAAATCTGTTGGCAAGTTGCGAGTAAACTTCACGGCGATATCACGGTAATCATATTGCATCCCTTCTTTAATGTGCAGAAAGGTAAAGAAATTCCGTAATCGCTGCTTGATCGCCTTTTCCATCAACGCTTCACGCATCGCCACTCGATTCTCCAAATTTAGCAACTTATTTCTCAGCGCTAAGGAGGACGTATTGCTGGCCCAGTTCTCATTGAAGTTAACCTGATCCATCATGTCAAAAATTTTTCGTTCAATGTTATCCAGTTCGTTCTTTACAAAAGAATCATTAATCTCCTTCGTAAGCCAGCTTACCTTCCCCCCAGCCGGAACTTGAATAATGCCCATCTTCTTCATATTCAATAAATCGTCAGCTTCCAACTTGGCATTCTCAATCACGAGATAGGCATTGCGATGATCTGCAATTTCATTGACCAGATCGGAATTCAATGCGTTATAGGCATCAAATAAAGAAATCACATCCTGGAATCCGCTTTTTCTCTCCGTATTGGCTGGACAGGAGATTAGCGGGACTCTCCCAAAGATGTGATTATGTTTGCCGATATATTTCAATTCAGGTGCTTGGTTGTTTTGCTTACTCTGATTGTGTTTATCATCGTTGCCGATTGTATAGTGTAGAATTTCATGATCGGTATACACGTCAAGATACACTTGCTTATCAAACCGTCTCGTAAATTTATGTAGGCCAAGTAATACATTTCGTTCTGCTGTTCCGTCTTCCAACACATACGCATTTAAAGGAGACAATACTGTGGCTGAAAACTGTCCATCCGAGTCGATATAGTTCAACTCAAAACTCTCGCCAAAGATTTCGGATTGTTTCCGAAGCTGTAGATTATGCTCCTTGTCCCAATGACTCATATGTACATCTATATTATGTATGGCTTCATCCTGATCTGACTTGGACACATAGTTTACTGGCTTTCCAAGTAGATAGCCCACTTCGTTGTCTACGAACTTACGTGGAAAATTGAAAATGAGCTTTTGATTGCTTCGGCTTTCTTGCATCGCATAGTTCTTGAGAATAGCATGCTGACCATTGTAGTAATCTGCATATTTCTGTTTGGCTAATGCAATCGAGTGGAGTTCGTTTAGACATTCTAATATGATTTGTTCGGTTATTTGCAAATATATACTTCCTTTCAAAATGGGCTATGTAATTGTTGCTCAAATAAATAAAAGAACCACCTTTAATAAGGTAGTTCCTTGTTGAATTAACGTACCCCTTTAGTTGAACAAATTACTTAATAATTATTCTAAGGAGAGAAGTAGGTTTTACTTGAACGCTTTGTTATCTTCTTTCCATGAAATATTTATAGTTGCTTGCTTATCGTCAACATGAAATGAAGAGCCAACATTTACGCTTCGTCCTTTTTCGAGAACTGGAAAATTGACAGTCGTTTTATCTCGTATCAGGAATTCTTTAATATCGTCGAACCATATTGATATTCCTTGTATTCCTCCCCCCAAACCATAACTGAATCTAGTATCGGCTTTAGTTTTTTTCCGATATCGCTCAACGAATATTCGACTTTAGGTGGTATTTGAGAATATACGTTACGAACAACAACGCCATACTCCTCCAAAATGCGAAGCTGCTTGGTTAAGGTTGCATGAGTAATGTCTGGAAACAACCGTTGAATTTCATTAAATCGCATCGTTTTTTCACTTAAAAACAGAATGATCAGCATGGACCATTTTCCCGACAATATCTTTTGAGCGCTTGTGAATCCACATTCTTCCAATATCTCATTTGTGTAGTTCATAATTGCTATCCTTTCCGGTATCCAATTGCATACTAACGCTACTCCAAGAGCGTAGAAACCCTCTGAAGATACTTCTATAATACTAATTGCGCGATATAATTTTATCATATGATAAATTTTAAAACAATAAAATGAAAAACAGAGGAGAGTACTCGGATGAATACAATCATACCCGTTTGCAAAGAACACGTTATTTCAGCTTTTCAATATAGACATGCTACCAAAACTTTTAATACGACCAAAAAAATATCCGAAGAGGATTTTAAATATATTCTAGAAACGGGAAAGTTATCTCCCAGCTCGATTGGTTTAGAGCCATGGAGGTTTATCGTTGTGCAAAATCCGGAGTTAAGGAATAAGCTAAAAGCAGTTTCACCTGGAGCCCAAGGCCAACTGGACACTGCGAGTCATTTTCTGATCATTCTTGCCCGGACAAATGTAAGGTATGATTCCGAATATGTGATTGATCAAATGAAAAATGTGCAAAAAATGCCCCAAGAGGTTGTTACTTATATCTCTGGTGCATTAAAAGAGGTTCAGGAAGTGCGTGGTTTGTTGAAAGATGAACGTTTAATGTATGAATGGTCTGCCAAGCAAACCTATATTGCTATGGGGAATATGATGACCGCCGCTGCTTTAGCTGGAATCGATTCTTGTCCGATTGAAGGATTTGACTATGCAGCAGTAGACCATATCTTAAAAGAAGAAAGTTTGTTAGAGGAAGGAAATTTGAAGGCATCCGTGATGGTCGCTTTTGGATATCGGAATGAAGAGCCCAAACGAGCCAAAACAAGAAGCAATATGGATCAAATTGTGAGTTGGACATAACGGATCGAAGATCGCCAATAACAATCAATTAGAACGGCCTTAGTCCTGAAACCCATTGGACTGAGGCCTTTTAACTATTGTTCTCTAGCTTAATATCATCCCTGAAATCCGAAATTTTATCATTTTATGCTAACGCATCACAATGGTGGGGAGTTCGCCATGATATGATTATTAATCAATAAGGCAAAAAAAGACCAGCCCTCTAGACGACTGGTCATGCTTTCATTCCTAAATCACTCTCTTTTATTTCTCCGTCCGAGCAGCACTAAAGTGTAAAGGCTTCCTCCCACTGAAATCCCCGCCAACAAACCATTTACGAAATCACTCATCGGGACATAGCGAGAGGCGAGCAAGTACGTGACGAGAAGTAATGGGCTAACTAGAATCGCAGCTCGAAAATACTCTGTTCCTACCTTGACTTATAATTTCGCCGTCCAAATCGACAATAACCGCTCCGATAGGAAAACTACCTTCATCTCTTGCCTTTTCTGCTTCTTCGAAAGCTAACAGGAGGTATTCGTAATGTTCAAACATATAGATATTCCAGAAACATACCTCCTTTCCTTCAACCATGAAGTTTGAGGATATGCACCACGCATAACTGACCGTTAGCTTAACGAGATTGGATCAAAATAAAGAATGAGTATCTAGCAGAACCCTCAAAACAACAAACTGCGATCATAAAATTCCAGACTCTTGACCGACTGAATCAATTGAACAGCCCCATATAAGCTATCTGGCGCGTCATCATATGTACAATTTCGATTGTAGTCCTTCACCTGATGATTGTATCTGAGGTTATCTGCATTGAACAGAATATGACCCTTCTTCACTTCCGGTTCCAAGCTAATAATGCGTTCGTGCTTCTGCCCCTTGGAATGCACACTTTCTACGGGCGTATGTATCTTCGCTTTCCATAACTCTTCTTCAAACTTTTGCTTCATATAGCTTTGTGCCTGATTCACTTCAAAACCCAACTTATCTACAGGGTAAAGCTTTAACTTTTCAATCGCTACTTGAAACAAACTATCCGGCAACAGCTTATAAATATTACCGTCAACCACGTATATCTGCTTCGTCTTCCTGTGTTGCCCAATAATTGAAATAGCCGAATAGTCGTTTTTCTTCCCTGCCTTAATCGCTGGATCAATATACATGGCAACTTCCATGTCCTCAAATTCAGGCAACCTATCCCAATACATGAGATTCTGAAATATGTATTCATCGGTTGAACGCGGATCGTTTTGTAGCTCTTTATAGAAACTTTTCTCCCCCATCGCTTGCTTCTTGCACATCAAATAATAATAGTCCAAATACTCGCTCCACAGGATTTTCGTACCCTCCAGCATTTCCTCCTCATTCGCCATAAAAAAAGACAAGGCAGTATTGATCCTGTCCTCATCCTGCAAGTTATTATATTGTCGCTCCCACTCTGACCATAAATCATCTCGTTCTGAAAACCGAAGCACGGCTGCTTTACGGACACTTCTTACACCTGGGATTTTACCTTTGAGCAGATCAGCCATGATATCTTCTTCGTTGAGAATCGTTCCACAGATCAGTATATTGGTATCTCTTGTTCCAATAGGCAGAATAACATCCGTAAATGTATTTTTAATCTGTTCTCGTTTGGCCTCGGATCGTGCAGTATCCTCCTTAAGCAAATCATCCATTAGAACTAGTGTAGGACGATGATGCTTATAGTGAATGCCTCTCAAGCTACCATCAATCCCACGAATCATAATGCAGGAATCCAGTCCACCTTTACTCTTCAGCCATATTTCATTGTTGTTCCAGCGACTACCTTTACAAATACCGAAATCCTCAATCAGCATCGTATTCGTTTCTAACTCATCTTTGATCATATCAAGGAACGGGAGAGCAATTTGTTCTGTCGCAGATATAATCAATGTAAACTGTGATTTATCATATAAAGTTGCATACAGCGGAAATAAAAAAGAACTGATCGTCGACTTTCCATGCTCCCTTGGGAGGCCGAAAGCCGTAATCAGTCCTGTATTTGCAAGCATATGTCTTAATTCCGAAAATAACTCTTTGTGAAACTGTCCAAACGCTCGATCAAAGTATTTAGGAAAATAGGCTAAAGCAAAAAATTCAATGTCCATCTCACCAATAAGCTTTCTTAATTCGGAGAAAGAGAACGTTTCGATCAGTTGTTTCATTTTGGACGGCTTGAAATGCTTCTCCATATACTGCTTAAGCAGCTCAGCTTGGCGTTGCTCTTCTTGCTTTATTGTTTCAATCGGTATAGCTCCTTTCTCAAATTTACTATAAAACCATCACAAAAATTTCTGCACCCTTTGCTGGCGGCTCCGTTTATCTACATAGAAGACCCCCTCCATCCACGACAAAAAGAGTGGCTCATCACCACTCGATATTTGCCAAGGCTAGTTCCATATCCTGCTGTGTTGTTAAGGTATAGATATTGGTGGTCGCTACGTGATCATGTCCAAGGATTTGTTGGATAGTTGTCAATGGAGTCGTTTTGACCAGCTTATAGCCAAGCGTATGCCTGAGCATATGGGGTGTAACCTTTACGTTGACCCGATCTCCATATTTGTTCAGGATCAGGTTGACCGCATTTCGCTCTAATGCTCCACGCTGCCCAATACATAGATATTCTGATTCCACTTGTGGTCTGACTTCAAGATACCGAGTAATAGCTTTTCGCACATCCTTATTTAATGGAATGATGCGGAAGGAGTTCCCTTTGCCAAATACCTTCAATAAACCTTTGCGTTCGCTTATTTCAATATCCTTCAGCTTGATGCCAACCAGTTCGCTTACCCGTATCCCTGTTCCCAGCAGTAATTCAATCATACAGACATGCAGCCGATTACCCATACGGTGAATTTCATTTCTCAGCTTCCACAAATCCTTTTCCGCTAACCCTTTGTATTGCCGAACGACCTTATTCCTGACTGCTTCTATATGTATTTCTTCCTTTATATAGTCTTGCTGATGCATCCACTGTGCGAATACATTGATACTGGCAATCTTGCGGTTGATGGTGAGTATCGCTTGATTGGTGCTTTGCAGATACTTCTTGTACTCTACCCCATCCAGTTCAATCCACTGATCCAGTCCATATTCCGTTTTCCTTTGATACCAGGCTATAAACTGTAATACATCCCGAATATAGCAGGAAACCGTATTTTCACTCCGATCCTTGCTCCGTAAATGTGCTTCAAACCCTATAATATAGTCCATTTTCTCCCCCACCTTTCGCTCGTGTGTCACATCATAGCGTTGATGCGAGGGAAAGTCCACTGATTGCATAACTTATCTTATGCACTGATTCTGGCTACTTTCGGGGCAAATTTCGGGCTTAAACTGGCGTTTATCTATACAAATACTGACGGCATAACGTTATGACTGTGAATCATCCGGCTCTACGTATCCTTCCTCCATCTCGACCGATTCCTCGATAGCTTCATAGTCGGCATCCACTACATCCGCTTCAATCATATCCAGAAATAGCTGCTTGCGCTCCTGTTCCAGTGCCTTCGTATTGACCACCAACTCACGTCGATCATTCCACTCGTTGGGTGCGCGGTTCTTTAAGTAGAAGATCATCGCTGTCGGATTGGGAGGCTGATATCGTTTCACTTTTTCAATGCGCGTCTTCTTTTTTCCATTTTTGTCCTCTTCAACTATTGTACGAATTTCCTCATATTCAAACCCCGTAGCAGCTTTCAAAAGTGAATTTTCTACGTGTGAGATAGGGACAGATCTGCTCCATTTGACTAGTTCAGCTAGCATCGGATGTTTATCAATATATTCGTACCAAGTCGTTTTACCTATATCGAGCTTCCTGATAATATCCTCTGCGTTCATGCCTTCTTCGAACCACTGTTGAATCTCCGCTAACCGAGGATAAACATGTGTTTCCCATTTAGTCGGACGTTCCAATGCTTCCGCAAATTTGGGATGTTTCCTTCTATAATCGCCTAATGTCCAAATATGAATATTTAGCCGTTTCGCAATCTCCTCATCTGTTGCTCCTTCACGTACCCAAACGGGAATATCTCTAAGCCTTGGTACAACAAATTGATCATATTTGGTCAGTATCCTTGGTTTGTTCCTTTTTGGTTTTTCATTATATTTACTCATCTTCTTTTCACCTCCAGCACGAAAAAAGGGAACAGCCCACTATCGACCATTCCCCATATGTATTCCAGCTTACCCTTCCAATTCAGCCTCGTAAAACAATTCGATATCCTCAATCACCTTTTGAATCAACTCATTGTCCTCACAAGCTTCCTCAACCCCAAGCACATTTACCTTTTCGGCTTGCATGCCCTTTAGGAATCGAATCACCATATTCACTTTTGCCTTGCCCATTTACCAATCACCCTTTCGGTTTAGTCAGCACATGATACCTCTGACCTTGCCGACTCAGCAACAACTTCTTGGTAGCTCACCTTCACTCCATCTCGAATCAAATACACACTGCTACCGCTGCCAACATGGGCAATATATCGCTTCACAATCACATCTACATATTTGGGATCAAGCTCACTCGTATGGCAAAGCCGATCCGTTTCCTCACAAGCAATCAACGTTGAACCTGAACCACCAAATGGATCAAATACAATATCACCAAGCTTACTGGAATTTTTAATCGGGTAGCTAATCAGGGGAATCGGCTTCATCGTGGGATGATATTCATTACGGAAGGGGCGATCAAATTGCCACAAGGTTGTTTGCTTACGATCACTGTTCCAGTAGTGTCCACCTGTCGGCTTCCAACCGTACAATACAGGTTCGTGCATCCAATGATATTGAGAATGACCGAGTACCATTGTTTGCTTTGCCCATATACAACATTGTGAAAGTTTGAATCCAGCTTCAATAAATGCCTTCCTAAAATTCAAACCTTCACTATCTGCGTGGAACACATAAATACTTGCTCCGTCATCTGCTACTTCAAACATTTGAGTATAGGCAGCCAATAGGAAATTATAAAACTGGTGATTGTCCATTTTATCGTTCTCTATTTTCAATGCATCCTTCGTCTTGCCCGTATAGTCCACGTTATAAGGTGGATCAGTTACAATAAGCTGAGCCTTCTTACCATTCATCAATGTTGCGATATCTTGTGGATTAGTCGAGTCACCGCATATGAGCCTATGCTTCCCAAGTAACCAGATGTCACCTTTACGAGTGATCGGATGTTCAGGTAATGCTTCTTCTACATTAAAATCATCCTCATCATCGGCTGTATCTTCATGTAATGTATCCAGCAACTTCTCACACTCACTCATATCAAATCCAGTTAGAGAGAGATCATAATCAGCCAGTTTTAATTCTTCTAGTTCCTGCGCTAACAATTCAAAATTCCAATCTGCATACTCAGCCGTTTTGTTATCAGCTATTCTGAAAGCTTTGACCTGTTCTGGTGTTAAGTCATCCACCAGTATCGTTGGAACTTGCTGTAATCCAAGCTTCTTAGCTGCTAACAAACGAGTATGACCTGCTATGATTTCATTGTTACTGTCAATCAGAATTGGATTTTTAAAACCATAACTCTGAATACTGGTTGCTACATAATCTACAGCTTTCTCATTATTTCTGGCGTTTTTTATGTACGGAATTAACGTTTCTACGTTTACGAATCTGATTTCCAATCCACTTGATCCCCCTTTCAACCTTCATTTTTAAAAAGGCTGCAATCCACATCCAGGTGAAAAACACACCAATTGCAGTAACAAATCGTAATATTTCTATGATTATTGCTTGTAACATTAATAGCAATCTTGTTGCTCCTCTCTAAATGAAAAAGGAACCCTAGCTCATAGCCAGAGTTCCCGTGTATAATATGTACTTTTAAATTTGCTCATTGTGTCACGTGACACACTTCAAACTATATCCCCCAATCCAATTCATATTGGTTTAAAATTTTGAAAATAGCAGTCTATATTCAACAAGATAAAATTGAATATGTAAATCGAAAATTTTAAAATAAGCAGCCTGACTACAAATGAATAGATGTCTTGAATTTGGGGTAAACACCATTTCTCCACTTCATTCTTTCTAAGTTTAAGCTACATTCCATGGACTGACCCCAGTTTCCCCTATATATAGAAAAGTAGGGTCACGTCAATCTATCATGTTCAAAAAATAAAATGAAGACAGCCAACGATGTTGGATGGCTACGGAAAGAAATAATTTGTTTACAAATTTTTGTTGACGGTTTCTTTTGATCTTAACGTTTGTACCCACATAAGGGGAAACTCTATCACCATCTCGATAAAAACCACTTCGCTACGCTTCGTAAACGGTATTCATCGACCTGCCGCCGTTTCCCCTCTTGCCTACGGCAATTCACCCTTTTGCGGCTCATTATGAACAATTTATTTGCAAATTTATCATAAGAGGAAGAAATCTTCCCTTAATATTAGGGAGAAAATCTTCCTTTCCACTCTATGATAGTTTACGATAATGCTCGCTAACCACGTGATCGGTAAATGCATCTTGATCCACTAGCATAAACAACCAATATTGTCGTCCAACTTTTGAAGTTCTTTCGAATAGCAATATATTATGATTCTTTAACTCACTCAAAATGAATTGCTTTCTATTTCCCTTCCAATTATCTCTAAACCACTGATATAATGCTTTTCCACCTATTTCCTTAGCGGTAAGCATGATATTCTTTTTGCCCACCATGAGCTTAACCATTTCGATCATTTTCTTGGAACAAGCTTTCTTAAATCGAAGTTCATTATGTAGTTGATGCATGTTGATTTGTTCATCCGGCAATCTAAATTCTTTTTGCATCAGTGTTAACCATTCTGTCTGTTTCGAGTACATCACAATATCCACTTCTTCGGTTAAATTTACATTGCGTAAGGAAGTCCTATGAATAATTTGCGAGAGATTAGCTAGCACATCTTCTATATATAGTTTTTGTATTCTCTCATCTGTAAACCAGTTTCCTTTATTTCGATTCTCATTTAAGGATATATCGATGTCTACACCATACATAGCTACGGCAATTTCCCGATAATGCCTAGGTGGGCGAATGGGAATACCAAACAAGGCCATCGCATTAAAGCTAGAAAAATCATTATTACCTACCACATTGAAAAGATGTTTCCTCATGTCATCATCTGACTTCTGCTTGATTGTGAAAAATTGCTTGAGCTACTCGTCCGTAATTACACCCTCAGCGTGATAAAATGCGATATCTTCTTGCTTAGGTAATTCAATCATTTTGAAATTTGGACGTTTTTCTTGTAGTTTAATTTGTATCTCCAAGAAATCTCCTGCTATCGCTTCCTTGACTTCTTTCAGTTCACGGTAAGATAATGTTGTGGACGTATTTATATTTTTCCATCGCATATTCAAACGCTCAGCATATCGATGAACATTTGTCATGGGGATCAGTTCAAATCCAGAACGTTCATATATACTTTGGCTGATATGTGCTGTCCCGTCCAAAAGAAAGAATCTTTGCTCATCTCATCACCTGTTTAATGTTTCCCGTATTATTATTTATTCTTACCCTTTTAAGCGACATACATAATATTCATACAATTAAATCGTTGCAACTTCCTTATAAAAAAAGAAGACACTCCAATACCGACTCGTTAGAACGGTAGTTGAGTGTTTAATTAATTAAAATCGAAGAAATATACTCATAATCAGATAATATTTCTCAGTTGCTTCGTATATTCATCCTTGAACTGCATCCAGCACGCTTCCTGTTTAGCCCACTGAGTTACGTTTCTATCACCCGCAGAATCACGTAGGAAAAATAAGGCTTTATCCGCAATAATTCTTATTATTTCATCCCACTTATCAAATAAAGTTTGTCGATTCCATACATCAACTAGCTCTATTTTGCTTCCATATATATGATGGAGCATAGCTACAGTGTAATAAATTACATTCGCCCTATATCCCTGCAGTCTCATGGACCCCACAATATTAGTTGCATGTAGATTAATAATAGTCCTTGCTACCAGTTTCTGATAGACCTCCAGGGTAACTTCACTCAGCGGAATAATCTCATCATTATCATCCTTGTCATACTTCCAAAATTGTTTATTTTGCTCCATAAATCGCTTAAAGGCCTCTTCTCCACCTTTACTTGAAACATGCGGAAAGCCCTCACACGACATAAAATGTTTAGCTAAATCAACTTTGGTAATGACTTTTTCACCTGGATATTGCTTTTTAAATTCATTCTGCTCCTTACCACGCTTACGTCTATTTAAATCAACCACATATTGACCTCTGGCACGTTCAAAGTACCACTTACTCTCTGCTCTTCGACCATCACTAGATGGAATCCATGTATTTCTGGATAATTTCTCCAATTCAGACATGAACCTAGAGTTGGCCAGCAAATCAGATTTGTTAATTTTATTCTGTGTATTGGCATACTCTGAAATACTTGAAACCATTTCATCTTCAAGAAGTTGCTGATCTTTTTCTTGGTTTGCTTCAACATGAAGAATAGTCAGCTTTGCCTGAACATACACATCCGTTAAGTCTATACCACTCTTATAGGCCTGATGAATGGATGCAGTCGTCTGTCCTCCATTTACAATTTGCCAGCCAATTAACCCATTGATACGATAAAGATTAATATTTTCATTTATTTTCTCAATGTCGCCTGCACGAGCCACAGTTGAGATACCATTATTATAACTAACAAACATTTGTCGTTCATTCGGGTTCTTTAGAGTCCTCAAAATGCCTTTGTTAGTTCCACCTTTTGCCTGCAAAAAAGATCTTACATTTCGTTCAATCAATTTGGAGCCCCATTGGTCATAGGCTTTAGCCAACAATTCTGCATGTATAAATCCTACATAACATGTAAAATAATTCCTTTCTCCTTCATGTTGAGAACCAGGGACATACATCATCTCAAACGACTGTCCCAAATCCTGCTCAAAATCAATATGGATCGTTTGAACTCCTTGTTCAGCCAAAATGATTTGAAGTATGCGATTTATATCCCACACCTGAACATTTACCGTTTCTATTCCAGGGATCGACAGCTCAATTGGTTTATTGGCATTATAGAACATATTCGTCAGTACAAATATATTTACTTCATCGATAGCATTAATATTTTCTGATATCAGTAAAGCCAATTGTCTAGCTTCCAGAGATTGATCAATAGTGTGAGCTAATGTTTTAGCGTTCGTAATAAAGCGTTTAGCTTGATTGGCTAATTCCGTCAGCATCGTCATATTTATTGAGAGTAAATCCCGCTCATTTTGTTCAAAGTTATAATCAGCTACATATAGATCAAGAATGTGCTGACTTTCGTCATATGAGTAAGCATTCACAGCAATTTTTTTTGAGGTATCTATATATGGAGGAATTAATATATCAGGATCATCATCCCTTTCCATATACTGAAGCATCTTCTCAAGGAAAGGGACTCGATATACTCCTGTTTTTGCCGCTTTTTCTTCTACTTCTTCAAGAAATTCCTTCAGGAATTCTCTTCTCTGTCTATTCTCTAACATTTAAATGATCCCCCATTACAAATCAAATACCTCATCAACCTCTCTTTTGAATTCCATACAATGTGTAAGATCTATGCTGTAACTAACATGAGAAATCCCTTTTGGCAAATCCTCCTGCAAAATCCTTGGAAAGTTCATTGCGGCTTCGTATACCTCTACTTTATCTACAAAAAAGAAATCATCCGTATAATCTTCTTCTTTAAATCTTAAATCCTCTAACAGATCATTAAACTTTAATAGCATTCGGTCGGAACGACTTGCAATATTGTTTCGAACCTCGTTTACAAGTGCCTGTAAAGAAACACCATGAGTCTTACTTGGTTCTATAAAGCATACATAGAGATAAATACTCGATACTGCATTTGTAAGCCTTAACTGATTTTCATTAGAAATTTTAATTGTTTTGGTTAACCTATTTATTGCCGTCTTAATCTCTACGCCGCAATTAGAATGCTTAAAATCAATTCGTCCACTGGTCGGTCCTTCCCACTGTTTTATTATTAGTGGGGGAGCGGTTGGAAACCGATTAAGCCAGTCTTTAATATACCATAATTCACCAAAAAGTCCCCATTGCTGTTCCTCGGTTAGTTTGCGGTACCCACCTTTTTGAAAAAATACGCGCCATCTATCTAAAACCTTGTATACTACTGTAAATACTGATTCATTCTGTTCTCTGGCCATCAAATGATCCACAACATTCTGCAGTACAACTTCAAAAATATCTGTACCATGTTCTGACTCTTGTCGCAAAACAAGATAGTAATGCCCTTTCAATAGAGCGAGCTTTTCATAATACTCAACTTTTATAGATAAACCTCGCCATTTTGGAAGTGCCTTTAGCTGATCCGGCTCCCAAGGTTCAAATCCTAAATCAATATACAGTTGCCTATTCATATTTACAGTATCTAACCCTGCAAAAAGTATGGGACTTTCCGCCGTAAGAATCCTTAGTTTATATACTTCTTGCTGTGACTGGCTATCCAATTCTTTAATCATTTGCTCGAATTCTAATTTAAGATTCACCATAAATTCCTCACTCTATTAGAATACTTATTTTATTGTTTTGTTCACTTCATAAATTTTAGAAACATCTAGCTCTGAGTCAGGGAATGAGATTGCAATACCAATTGGTACCATTTTCTCGCTAAAACTAAGGGATTCGAACACTTTTACTTTAGGGTGAAGCGGGTAGATTAGAAGCATGCCATTTTCTTTTCGTCGCAGCATTCGAATCTCTTTTTTGTCCTTCATATTCTTTATCGCGTCTTGATCGAGATCAATGAATTCCTGCCGCGAAGCAACTATAGCACGTATATCAATTTTATCCTGCCCTTGGTTGTTATACTCTTCTGCTTTAACTCCACGCACCACAGCAGAGTCAATCTTAAATTCCCCGAATTGTACTGGAAACTTCTCAAGGCCACTTTTACCTCTTGGCTCTCCTTCTACAACTGCTACTGTCCAATACAAAAGTTCCCCAATTTCATTAACCTGCTGAATATAATTCACAATTTTGGAGCTATCAACCTTATCAGCATCTTGCCTGGTCTTGTATTCGGAAAGGAATTTTAATACTGAATTTGCTTCCACTTCCCGAGCTATATAATAACCAGTTTTACCCGATCCAATATACGTTTTCGTAAATTGAGAGGATAATTTATTTATAAAGTTCTCGGTCACTTTCATGTTGTGAGAGAAAAAAGTTTCCTTGTTGTCATATATACGAGTTTGCTGCAGGGTTAACCCATAAATAATATTTGATACAGCAGCATTTCTCATTTTTAATGGACTTGTTAAGGTCATAGTTGGATGACTTAACATTTTCATTGCGTATTCCAGTGGTGTCTTTTTCGCTTTTGCCAGCCTGTCAAATTCTCTTCTCAGTTCAATCATAGCAATGGCTAAATGTTCAAAATTCGAAGCAATTTCAGCAGTCGTGTAAATTCTGCATAAGTCCATATATCCCTTTCGATAACCAAACCAGCGACCCATCTGCATTAAAGTGTCGTACATCAGCGTATTTCTGAAATAGTAAGTTATGCTGAGCCCCTCAAGCGTGAGTCCCCGTGACAGCTTGTCTCCACCAACTGCGATTACGTTTAGACCATCCTCTTTATATCGGTGATAGTCTAATGCATCTTTACTATTACCATTAATTTCAAAAACACGAACCTTTTTTGAACTCTCTCTAAGTTCCTGATAAACCTCTTCCCAGTTGAATTCTTGAATCTTACCAGGCCATGCTCTACTTGTAGGAATTACATCTTCCTCATAAAGCTCTTTAATCGCTTTAACAATCTTACTATTCTCGTTATACTGAATTTGCATGGTTATTTCGTTAAATACCTTGTCCACACCATCTTTTACAGTCGACTGAACATCTTTAAAACGAGAGGTATGAATAAGCATTGAATTATGCTTATTCCGTTGGCCCCGCAGGTTTCGTACAGCAATCGTTAAAAGAAATGCTAAGATCGACTCTCCCATCTGAGGTGGAACCTCTTCAAATTTATCAGCGTCACCTTTTGTTTTAATTCCCGTAAAGACTTCTATATCGGCATTCTTCAAAGGACGAATTAAACTTGGACGTGGATCGTCCGCATCTTCTTCAACATTGAAAAATTCTTCCGGACCACAGTATTCTTTTGGCTTGGGCAGCCCGACAAGAAAATCTTTAGGATACAGGTCTTTGCCTTCGTCTTCTGTTTTAGCTTCAGCACTAATTAATAAATTTGCAAACGGTGTTGCTGTATAACCTACATAACATTTCCGATTAAACACCTCTAGAATCTGCCGTATTAACTTATTTATTGTCTTAGGATCTTCATCCTTCGAGGTATCAACGGACGCCTGATCAGCTTCATCATCGATTATTAAAACAGGAATATCTAAACTAAATAAATTCTTTTGATACTCGAGCTGATTTTTCAGTGACTCTAAGACAATACTATTCTTTTTAACAACCATAAGAGTTCTTTGGTTTAAGTTAAAAATACCAGTTGGTTCAGAAGAGATATCACGTTCCACTGTAGTCCATGTTGAAATAATATGATCAGCTGTATTAGTATAAATTTGGGCAACTCCAACTGGTTTACCCTCCCTATCCACTCTGCTTCCAATCACTTCTTCATCTAATCTAAGCTGTGTCTGCGCCCGTAGGTCATTGTGTACACCAGATAATACAATTACCAACTTATATCCAACATCGTAAGCTTTATTAATTAAACCTGTGAAGTTAGCAGTCTTCCCGGACTGCACATACCCTAATACAAGTCCTCGCTTGTCAAAAGAATGTATTTCATTTGGGTTTCCCAAAGACCGCATAATTTCATTTGTTGAATCATCGATGGAGTCAACAGCCTCTTGGTCCCAATGCTTAATCCTTATTAGATAGTCTCTGTAACGGGTCCAGAAAAATGCTCCCAAGAGTAATTTGGGACTGTACCAGTAGCTCACTTCTTCTAGACGTAATACTGGAGTTTTTATAATATCAAAATTAACATTATATTTCATATACATTTCTAACGACCACTGCTCGATCAGACTCGCTTCTACTATTTGCCCCTGTATTACGAGCCTTGCTAGCTCTAGTGCTTGTTCAGCTGCTTTTTCTTGGCTGGACAAGAATGACTTTAAGTTCATATAATTAGTTGCAAATGTTTGTTCAAATAACCCTCTTGCCTCATTCATATCTGATATCCGCCTCTTCCAAAATTGATTTCAATGTTATGCGATTTAGGCCATCAAACGCAGGTTGAGTAATAAGTGCATCTAATAACTGTTGTTGATTTTGAACAATATGAAGCTTAGTTAAGGTGGAAGAGAATTGGACAACTAGCTCTCTCATAGCGTCAGTGACCATTTGGACGACTTCTTCCGCCACTTTTGGCGAATCAATGATATTACTGGGTGATCCCAACTGAACGAACTTTAAATACATGTTAAGCAGTTTTGAGGTCTCGTCATCTATTCTTTTCTGAATTTCTGATAAAACAGGATGATTTCTATTTAAAATAAATTGTTGCCCTTCATCACTACCCGACAACTCCCATGTATTGAGACTCCCTTTAAAGGTTTGGTTAGAATGGGCGCCTTGGGTCCTAAAGTAAAAGATATCACGGGAAATTTTGCGAACAAATTTTGCTATTGATTCAAGCCTTATTTTTGCGTTATCCGGTGGAATCACAGCTGATTTTTTTATATCTACCTGCCAAGCATCATCTGCCGTATTTGGCAGGTCTATGCGAATTCTTGCTAGCTGGGACGAAGTATCCTTTTGAAACATTCCCAACCAATCACCGTAATGCAGCAGTCTGTTCTCGCGATATATATAAAAACCTTGATGGTCTCGCCACCCCCTATTGCCTCCAGCTCTTTTATATTCTTGTTCATTTAAAAAAGAGGCATGAGGCAGTAGATAATATTTAACTTTTATTCTGTTCTTATTGATGCTTAAAACCTGTGTTTCTCCTTCCAGAGTAGAAGGATGTTTAATCATAAAAGGATCCCAAGGATCAAGAACATTTCCGTTTAAGATAATCTGGACTTTGCCATATTCAATGATTGAGTGAAAAACAAACTCTAAGTGATTATGTATCCGCCGAACTTTGGTGAAAAAACTGCTTTCATGTATTGTATTTGCAGTCCCCGCTCCCATGAAACGATCCAGCTTATCTATACAAATAACTGTACCGCTATCTCCCTCAATCACGCTCATTAACTCCCTAACTTCGTCTGGGATCTCCGTGAACAGCTGCCACTCATTACATTGAGACACATGGTCTAGATCCCAACACCGCTGTGCATAAACTCCCTTATGTTTGGTAAGAACACTTAACCGCTTACCAAGAGAAAATGAAGCAGTCTTGAGCCCCATACCAAATCTCCCAAGTTCACTGGGTTGTCTGTTTGCACGTGGGTCTTTCGAACCTATATTCATAGCTATTTGGAGCATATTCTCATCCATTCCAGAACCGTTATCTGCAATTATTATTGTCCCATCGTTAACTAAGCACTTAAATTCGAGTGTGATTTTAGTTGCTTTTGCATCAATGCTATTGTCCACTAAATCTGCTATTGCGGTACCAGCGTTATATCCTAATGAACGAAGTGCTTGGATAACCGGTGTAGCAGATGGCTGAGTTACAATTATATTCATAGTGGGTACTCCTATTTTTTAAGTAGTATCAAATATCTAGTTCAAATAAATAAGTAGCTACCTTTGCTGACCATTATTCACAGCAATATTCGACACAGAAGTCCTATATCCTTCATAGAATAAGGTTATCCATTTTTTCAAATAAAAGAATCTCCTCTCAATGAGCGGAGACTCTTAACTTAAATAATTATAACTGTTTCCTGTGGAATTATTATATTTCTCAGGGTATCTTCTACGAGTACCCCTAAATATTTTAATACCTGTTCAGCCACTGCCCTACCCAAAAGTGGTGGAACGGCGTTTCCAATTTGTTGATACTGTGAATCTTTAGAACCCTCAAAAATAAAGTCATCAGGAAAAGTTTGAAGCCGCGCTGCTTCCCTAATACTTATTGCTCTATTTTTACATGGATGGATCCACATCGACTTCCTAACGTTCAAAACTGTCCCTGATGGAGTTTTGTAATTAAGCCTTAGATATACAGTATTTTGAGTTCTACCAGGATTAGAATATGTTTGTTTATAAGAATCATCAAGATCATGAAAGTTCTGCCCTGGCTCCAATACTTTAAATCTCTCTAAAGCCGTATTAGTTGTTTCGGTCATAACATGGTTTTGTACTCTAGCATCAGTTCCACGCAGATATTGAAGAAGCGGGTTATTTATTTTAGTTAGTGGTTTATCAATTGGTTGATCTGCTCCCATTGTTGTAAATGGTTCGATTTCCTCAAGATCTCCAATGGCATCCTCCACTTTATAAAACTGACTTGGTTCCTTAACAACAGAATCCGGTAATACTACAGGATTATCTCCTACGAACTCTTTTTTGACTCCAATAAGAACAAGGCGTTCTCGAAGCTGGGGTGCACCAAAATGCGCTGCATTTATGATATGTTCTTCATTTATTGTATAACCAAGATTCTTAAACTTGGAGGTTAAGTAACTCATTACACCGTATGTCTGTACGCTAATACAAATGTTTTTATGATCAGGTAAAATATCAACTATCTCAATATCGTTGGCTTGAATTTCATTCATTTTCATCAAAATCTTTTGAACTTCAATGATTTGATTTAAAGTATCAAATAGATCTTTTCGGGATGAATCTGTTAGATCTTTCTTCATTATCAGATCCCCAAGCTTCATCCATTGTTCTTGGTAATAAATACTCCAATAACTATTATGCTGTTCCTTCCACTTCGAGAGGGCTTTTTGTAAAGCATTTTGGGCTTTAGCAATATAAATATGAGCTTCTTTCTCTTTTCTACTGATATGACTTATTTTAGAAAATAAATTTTTATCATTTATTATGAATGGAGATAGATTAACTTTCCGCTGAATGCGATCTCTAAGAAAACTGACTAATTCATCGGTCAAACTATTCTCTCTTCCTAAAATGACCCTATCAGGAATTAGTTGTATCCCTAATTCTTCTACTACCTCTTGTCGGTCATTTGATGAGTAAAAGAATTTATGCTTGTCCGATTTCATAGCTTTAACATTTTCCATTACAAATGCGTCTGGATTTAACTCTTTAATAGCTCTTACATATTCTTTGACCAACTGGTTATTGGTTGAAATGAGCTCTGACTTCTGCCGATTGGCATTCGAAAAGCCCTGACAGGGTGGTCCACCAAAAACAAGATCTATCTTTTGACACTCATCTATCATCTCTTGATAGTTAACTTTTCTAATATCGTTAAAGTATCTAATATTTCTATCATCATTCTCATGATTATAACGATCATGATTTCTTTTATATGTTTTTTGGGCAGATTCATTGTTTTCCACCGCGGCTGCAATTTTCACTTGACCCGTTTGCAAAAAACCTAAACTTAACCCTCCAGCTCCAGAGAATAAATCAACCGCTAACAGTTTTTTATTTTTCATTAATTCTCCACCCCTTGCTCACGAACATCCGTTCCATATATAAGCAGCTTAACATTTCGCAGATTTTTTTTCAAGTGATAACTCTAAATCATTAGAATACAATATTTCAAGACAACATGCTATACAAAATAATAATCCCACCCATTTTCTGATGGGCAGTTATTAAGCCAACGTTTCGATTTTCTCTCTAATAAGTCCCTCTAGATCCTTTCGATTCAAGGTATCTAATATTGTTACTCCTCCAAGCTGATTAATGTACATCATCAAGCTTCTGAAATTTTCCCTATCGATAAATGAAGACTCCAGCTCTTTTTGCTTTAATACTGAGAGAACAGCTTTCGTTATATCAGGGTTTCTTTAAAAAACTTCGTTCAAGAAGACTCTGTGCTATATCTAATTTAGAAAGGAGAACCTTGGCAAGTTGATATGCTCCCCTTATAGTAGACAGAAAAAAGCAAGCCCATTAGTCTGTCTATTACGGGGGCGATTTTTGTGAAAAAATAAGAAAAACTTACAATGTTGCATTCAAGGAAAAAGCAGTTAATCTTTACCTTAAAAAGGGAATGAGCTACAAGAATGTAGGGCGAGATCTGGAGATGGATCATTCATTGGTCCGATGTTGGGTGAAATCTTTTCAGGCTGAGGGTCCTGGAATGGGAAAACCCCGAACACGGCCAGAAGATCCAGAAGTCAAGCTGAAGCGTCTGGAAGCCGAGAACGAAATGCTAAAAAAGCTCTTACAGATGTGAAAGGAGGAATGAACGCCGTACCGCAGGGGAAAAAATTTGCGTTGATCCAGGACTTGATGAGCAACGGGTACAACATCGTACTGCTATGTAGACTGGCCCAAGTGTCCAGAAGCGGTTTTTATAAGTGGATGAAACGGCAGACGTTTATTTCTCCAAAACAACGAGAAGATGAAACGATGAAGCTAAAAATAGGGGCATGTCATGAGAAGATGAAAGGCATTTTGAGCTATCGGAGGATACAGGTTTGGCTAGAACGAACCTATGGCATACACGTGAACCATAAGCGTGTACAGAAGCTGATGGGCGAACTTGGAATTCGGGCTGTCATTCGGAGAAAAAGATTGTATTACGGCAAGAGAGAAGCTTATGTCCTCTCGGGAAATCATCTCAACAGAGAATTTATAGCGAACCAGACGAACCAAAAATGGGTAACATATATTACCAAATCTCATGTTCAACGGACAAAAGCTCTATCTCTCCGCCATCAAAGATCTCTACAATAACGAAATCGTGGCCTATCATGTCAGTCGGAGAAACGACTTAAAGCTAGTGTTGGATCCGTTGAAAAATGCAAGAAAACGGCAGAATATCTCTGGGATTCTCCTGCACAGTGACCAAGGATTCCAATATACCTCTCGCCAATATCATAACCTGCTCAAACGATACGATATCCGAGCCAGCATGTCCAAAAAAAGGAAAATATTAGGACATGCATGTATGGAAAACTTCTTCAGCCATTTTAAAACAGAGGGTTTTATCTTCACTCCTTTCATTCGCCAAAGCAAGTGAAGCACGCTGTACAACAGTACATACATTTCTACAACCATGAACGTTTTCAAAAGAGACTAAACAACCTAAGTCCCTACGAATACAGGACTCAGGCTGCTTAAATATGGCTTTTTAATAACTGGCTACTTGACGGGGGTCAATTCATAATACCGAGGGACTAATATTTCTAAATCTAAAGTAGGACTGAGTTTATGAATTTTTGATCGCCTGATACTTTTTGAATATTCAATTTATGTAAATAAGCATTAACGGTGATATATTTGAGGGGGAAACTAAACTGTTCAGGGGGTCAGCTTATATTTAAAACCATCACGTATTTAAAATCTGGTAACGAAATTCAGCGTCGAGCGTTCAATGTTATTAACGATTTAGGAATCTTAAATGATTTGGCTCAATATCATCCTATTTTATGTGGAACCATACCAATTTCAATTGATGTGGAGGGTTCCGACTTAGATATTATAATGGAGGTTCACGAATTTGAAGCTTTTAAGTACCAGATTCACTCTCTATACTGTAAGCATGATAAATTTGTTTTAAAAGAAAAGAGGATATGAAATACACTAACAATCAAAGCGAGTTTTGAATTTGAATTATTTGGTCAACCTATGGCTGTTGAACAACAAAATGCCTACCTCCACATGATTGTTGAGCATCACCTATTAACAATTTACCCTCGCATAAGAACTGAGATCTAAAAGAAGAGGGGTTTACCCTCTCTATGCTATTTTCGCCTATACAACTCCGATTTAACTGTCCTTGCTTACTAGCAACACTCGTGTGCCTCGTATATGAAATAATATATGTTCCCGCACTCAACCCTAATGCTATTTTTTGAATGCAGGAACATATTCAAGTTGCGCTTAAACCCTCATACATCAATGCTTCTTATCTCGATATATTACTACCACGCACTCCACGTGCACCGTATGCGGAAACATATCCACGGGTTGCACTTCCACTGTACTATACCCGCCATTCTCCAGTATCCTTAAATCCCGTGCCAGCGTACTCGGATTGCAGGATACATAGACTACGCGCTCTGGCTTCATCTCCAGAATAGTTTCGAGCAGGCGTGGATCGCAGCCCTTGCGGGGCGGGTCGACGACGATGATGTCGGCAGTGATGCCTTGCTCTTTCCAGGCGGGGATGACGTCTTCGGACGCACCTACCTCAAACTTCACATTGCGCATATTGTTCAACAGCGCATTACTCCGTGCATCCTCGATGGCTTCTTTGACGATCTCCACCCCATACACCTGATCCGCATGCTGAGCGAGGAACAAGGAAATGGTGCCAATGCCGCAGTACGCGTCGATCACTGTTTCCTTACCTGTGAGTCCGGCATATTCGACGGTTTTGCTATACAGCACTTCGGTTTGAACGGGGTTCACCTGATAGAAGGACCTCGCGGAAATAGCAAATTGGACGTTTCCGATGTAATCGTAGATCACGTCGCGGCCCCATAGTACACGGGTTTCGTCGCCAAAAATAACGTTCGTTCGCTTGGTATTCACGTTCTGGCAAATGCTTGCCACGTGCGGAATATATTCACGGATACTACCGATCCAGGCATCTGCATGTGGGATATCTCGTCCATTCGTGACGAGGACCAGCATCATTTCGCCTGTACGAAAAGCAGTCTTTACGACGACATGGCGCAGCAGTCCGCGTCCAGTTTCTTCATTATATGCGCTGATGCCCAGCACCCGCCCAATTTCTTTGACACGTGCAACGACTTCGTCGTTACGCTCGTCCTGAATGAGGCAGGTGTCCATATCCACAATACGATGGCTGCCACGTGCGTAGAAGCCGCCGACAAGTCCGCCTTCGGTGACACCGATCGGCACTTGGGCTTTGTTGCGGTACCGCCACGGCTCGTTCATGCCCAGCGTAGGAAGTACCTTCACGGCAGCTTGTTCACCTGCGATGGAACCTTCATTTCCCTCCACATTCAGCTTCCCGATACGCTCCAGCACGTCCACGACATGCTGGCGTTTCCAGCCCAGCTGTGCTTCGTAGCTCATATGCTGAATCTGACAGCCGCCGCACTGATCGTAGATGGCGCAGGGTGCTGCAATCCGGTCGGGGCTTGCCTGCACGATATCCAGCAGTTTGGCATAGCCGTACTGCTTTTTCGTTTTCAGCACCTTTATCCGTACCTTTTCACCCGGCAACGCGCCTGGAACGAACAGTGTAAAGCCCTCAACACGCCCCACGCCTTCGCCGTCATGGTTCATGCCGATGATGTCCATCACGGCTTCATCGTTTTTTTGCACTGGCAGATCGGTACGCTCTGCACTGACTCGATTACGATTGGATGCATCCTGACTCCGTCCACCACTGGAAGGACGGCGTGATTCACGTCCATTTTCCAATGCTTTCCGTTCCCTTTCCTGCGTACTTCCACTCGCACTTCCATTTCCTGTTCCAGCTCGAAGCTGTCCCTGTCCTCTTTCACTGTTCATCGGCATGGTCTTTTTCTGTGGATTTCCTTGGTTGGGAGCTGCTTCATTCCGGCGGCTTTTTCCACGTCCGCTACGGTTACTCGTCATAATAGAAGTCACTTCTTTCTAATAATCTTTTCAAACCTGTTTATGCTCATGATCGGCATACAGCCTCATATATAACCACGCGGCCATCGCTCCACTCATTAACGCCAGTATCGTGAACTCGAAAATGCCGTTACTCCCCACGGAGAACGGCAAGAACCGATATCGTCACAGCGAAAAATAACTTCCAACTCTACATTCCATATACTGTACTGCAATGAGAAGCGAGAACACTCACCATCATTCCTTACCGAAACACATTCAAATGCTGCGGTAAATTGCGGAAAGTTGCTGGCAAGGTTCCACCCAGTTCGCCATCCAGATTCAGCTGGACATAGCCGGGCGAGGTTACTTCCATGTAATCCGTTTTAAAATAAACGATTTTCTTGTCCTGTAGATGCTCACCACGCAGCGCGAGTGTCACCAGCCGAATCATTTCCGCCAGATTACATTTGCGCACAGCGATCACATCGAGCAGCCCGTCATCAATGGTCGCACCAGGCGCCAGCTTTTCAAATCCACCCACCGAGTTCGTATTAGCAATCAGGAAAAGCATGAACTCGTCGTGTATCACTTCCTGACCCGATGCTTTGATAATCAGTTCTTGCGGGGCCAGGCTGACCATTTTCTCCACACCCTTAAAATAATAAGCCAACTGTCCAATCATCGTTTTCAGCTTGCTCGGCACTTCATACGTAAGCTCGGTTAAAGTCCCTCCGCCCGCGATGTTAATAAAATACCGATCATTAGCTTTTCCGATATCCAGCGGCTTCGCATTTTGGCGAATGACCAGATCGCAATAGTCCTCCCATTGCTTGGGAATGCCCAAGGCTCTGGCAAAATCATTCGTCGTACCTAACGGGAATACGCCCAAGGGCGGACGATTTTCCCTTTCAGCCATTCCGTTAATAACTTCGTACAATGTACCATCCCCACCTGCGGCGATGATCATATCATAGCCGCGCTCAATGGCATCCATCGTCTCACGAGTTGCATCCCCTTCGCCCGTAGTTGCATGGCAAGAGGCTTCAATACCACCTTCATCCAGACGCTGCAAAATGTCCGCAAGGCGACGCTTCATTTCCTCGCGTCCGGAGGTCGGATTATAGATTAATCTAGCACTTTTCATTCCCGTTACGCCACCCGTATATTTAATGATATTTATGTTTATATTCTCATTCATCACATTCACTCTATACAAAATATCATCATACTGGAAAAAGGCCTCTTTTACAATAAAAGAAGCCTACGCTTACCTAAATACGGAAATTTCGGGCTATGATAAAGCTGTAGCTGAACCAAGCGCCCTGTTGCTCAATCTTGCTTCTGCATTCTTTGCAGCAGTTCATGAATTTGCCCGTCCATCCAGCTTGTGAGCAGAGGATGCGGCAGCAGAGGATCTCCCGAATAACGGTATTCAAGCCCCTGTAATCGTCCAGGAATGACACGACTTGTAAAATATCCCGAGCTTAAAAAAAGCGGCGCCACAATAACATCATGACCCCGCTCCTGCTTCCAGTACGCTACCTTATCATATACACTCTCAGGATTCAGCAAGGCGTAGTCCGTAGCGATACTACTCACCCTTTGCACCGTGCGGGCTAACGAAGAAATCCCTCGCTCCCAGCGCTGAAAAAAGCCATCATGCACACTGCCATGTCCTACGAGCAAAATAGTCTCTCTCGCAGGGTTGACCGACAATGGGCTAACCTTGTCCCAAACCATGTGAGCCACATCTTCTCCGTCATCCAATGGGCTGCCGAAATGCACTCGCGCCTTTCTTCGAAAAGGCTTCAAATCCGTTTCTTTGTCTGGCGTATCCTTGACTCCCAGCGCATAACTGATCTCATCTACATGCGTGCTGCCGGATGACATAAATAAGGGCACAATCAGTAAATCTGTCACACCTAGAGCTTCCAAGCGATCAATACCATTCTGGATCAATCTTCCTTTAACCGTTTCCAAAAAAGAAACCTCTAACGGCATGTCCTTCGGCAATTGAAGCTTTGCGGCTGCCTGATCCACCTGTTCCACCCAATACGACTCCCTTGAGCCATGGCTAATGACCAGTACCCCAGGGCTTCGCATTAGCGCCCCAGACGCTCAAGTGTCAATTTATACCCGTCATTACCGTAGTTCAGGCAACGTTTAACACGGGAAATCGTAGCTGTGCTGGCACCCGTCTCTGCTTCAATCTGGTTATACGTACTACCTTTACCCAGCATACGGGCAACTTCCAAACGTTGAGAGAGGGATTGAATTTCATTAATCGTGCACAAATCATCGAAGAATACATAGCACTCTTCCAAATTTTTTAGAGTTAGGATGGCTTCGAACAATTGATCAATACTTTTATCATTAAGCTTTTTGAGCTGCATGGATTATCATCTCCCAAGGTTACAATCTATCCCCATTGTACCCGAGGAATAGTCGGTTTTTCAAGCGTTAACGATTTCACGCATCACAGAACAGCATTATTTTTCAGCAGGATCGTACTGTGCTAGAGCCCAAATCCGCTTTTATACCTGATTTCGGTACATGCGCCTAAACCCACTGTGCGTTTGTAACATACAGTAGAGTATCAACCTACAAAGGAATGTGATCTCATGCCTGGAAACTACTATCATCGGAGGCCGCCACAGCGTTCCCTTTCCGATCCGTATAATTCATCTTCATACCCGGGACTCGACACGTACAGCGGTGTTCCGCAAGTCGATTCCTCTGGAATCGTGCCTTATGAGGCGCCATCAAGTATTACAGAATCTGCAGCCGTGGTCACACCTGATCCGGTGCCAGCCAAAGGAGGACTGCTCGGCGGTCTTGGCGGTCTTAGCAATCTCAACGAAATTAAAGGCTTCATTGACCGTATGGGCGGCATTGATGGGATTGTCGCTACTTTCGGCAAGGTACAAAAGGTTATGTCCAGTGTGCAGCAATTTGCGCCAATGGCGAAGCTGATTATGGGCGCACTCCCAGCTTTCGGAAAATCTGCAAGCAAAAATTCTGCAACGGAACTCGCCGAGGAATTGGATGAATACACACCACCGCGCCCACGCCGGAAAAAGACACAGCGCAAAAGCAGCACGACCACGCGTAAACGTCCGCGCAAGCGCAAAAAAAAGTAGGTTATTTTATTTGAACCAGCCCCGACGCATAAACCAGATTACCATCGCTGCACTTAATATGAACATAAAGAACAGCACACCAAAATAACCATATTTCCAGCCCAGCTCGGGCATATACGAAAAATTCATACCATAGACACCCACAATCAGCGTCAAGGGCATAAAAACAGTCGTAATGACAGTCAGCGTCTTCATAATTGAATTCATACGGTTGGAATTTAGCGAAATATAACTGTCTCTCAGGTCGGCTGTCATCTCGCGGTCGGCCTCCAGCATGTCGGTCAGCTTCAGCAGATGGTCATAAATATCCGTAAAATAGGCCATATGCTCCCCTTTACCTTGCACATGCTGCGAATTAAGAACCCTGTACATCAAATCCCGCATCGGCACAATTGTACGGCGCAGCTTGAGCAGCCTGCCTCGCAGAGCAAATACCTGCTTCATCAAGTCCTCCACCGATTCACGCCCGCCCAGGCCCTCCAGCTCTGCCAGCTCATCCTCAATCATAAACAGACTCGGGAAATAGTTATCCACCAGCTTGTCCACCACTGTATAAGCCGCAGCCAGCGGCCCACGCGACCAAATTTTGCGTTCATTGGCATGCTGGACAATCCGTTCCCAAGCCTGATCCAGCTCCTCCAGTTCATGATGATGGTATGTCACCAAGAAACGGCTGCTAATGAACATATCCACTTCTTCCGCATCCAATGTATCTACATCCAGCGCATGTACCACCAGAAACTGCACATCCTCATAATAGTCCAGTTTCGGACGTTGCAGAACATGCAAACAATCTTCCACAGCCAACGGATGAAAATGAAAATAACTCGTCAGCAGCTCTGATTCATGATCGGTAGGCTCGCTAAAATCCACCCACATCCATATATAATCCTCCATGTCTATCTGCTCCAGTGACAGCCCCACCGTCACCTGATGATCATGGCCTATAACCAATGTACGTATCACCGTACGACCCCCTAACCTAACACTTCTGTCATTGATTCTATTTACATTGTATATAAGCTACTCAGCGTTATACAAATCTCAAGCCTCATATTCATGCTTCATATAGCAAAATAAAGAAAAGGATATCTCCGGGCCATCACAATCTCCCAAGATATCCTAATAAAATATAAATCCAACTTAAACGATATGTTCCATCTCTCTATCTGATAAGAAGCTAACTTATAATGGTAGCTATGCTTCAATTAATTTCACAAAGCCTGTGCTTGTCGCTTCATAGCCTAACCGTCGATAAAATTGATGTGCATCCTGTCGCTCACTCCGATTACTGCTGTTCAAAGCAATGGCAACCAAACCTTTTTCTTTTGCCCAAGCTTCCGCTTCCTGATTTAGCGCCTTACCAATGCCTTTATTACGATGTTTCGAATCCATCACAAAAACAACGATACGCGCATAAGCTTCATTTCTTTCATATATCTCAACTTCATATCTTCAACTGATGTAGGATAACCAAGCTCCTCCATTAAATAAGCCAACGCCGGAATATCCTCGTGATGAGCAGTCCTTATCTTCAAAGTAAGCCCTCCACTTATGAAAATAAACATCATAAAAGAAAAATCACTCACGTTCACGAAGTGCCACTCCGCGGTCGGATGATGCTTACCTCGCTATTTCCCCCCAGCGCAGCAAGCAAAGCGATGTGCCAATTCCCTCCTCCTGCTCCACCCCAAAAGAGTGGGGCAGGGTTCTGCACCAAAGGAGAGGGGAAGGCATACAAGTAGCGCAGCGTTCCATTTGAATCTGTAGAAGCGCCAGCGCTCGCCTTTGCCCCCGGATTTCTCCAGCCATGAGCTTATTCAGGAAATCCGGGGGCAACAGCGATCGAAAGATCAAATGGAACGCGGAGCGGTCTCACACGAGCCGCATCCCCGAGCACATCCACAACCCCTGCCCCACTTACAACACCTTTTCCAAGAAACTAATCGTCCGTTCATTTTGCGGATTACCAAATACCTCTTGTGGCGTTCCTTCCTCCACGATGTAGCCGCCGTCCATGAATACGACACGGTCGCTTACTTCGCGTGCAAAACCCATCTCATGCGTTACGATCATCATCGTCATACCTTCACGGGCCAGATCGTTCATGACGCCGAGCACTTCTCCGACCATTTCAGGATCAAGCGCCGAGGTCGGCTCGTCGAACAGCATAATATCCGGATTCATTGCCAGCGCACGTGCAATCGCCACGCGCTGCTTCTGACCGCCGGACAACTGTCCTGGCAAGGCATCTGCCTTATCGGATAAGCCCACACGCTCCAGCAGCTTCATGGCCGTCTCTCGGGCCTCTGCCTTGGACTGTTTACCCAATTCTGTCGGCGCGAACATAATGTTCTTGAGCACCGTCATATGTGGAAACAGGTTGAAATGCTGAAAAACCATGCCTATATTTTCACGGACCTTGTTAATGTCCACGCTCTTGTCACTCAAGTTGTAGTCATCCACGATGACCTCGCCTGCTGTAATTTCCTCCAGCATGTTCATACAACGCAAAAACGTGCTTTTCCCCGAACCCGAGGGGCCAATGACGCAGACAACCTCGCCTTCTTGCACTTGCATATCAATGCCTTTCAGCACCTCGTTACTACCATAGCTTTTTTTCAGGTTCTTGACGATAATTTTACCCACGGCGAACTCTCCCTTCAAGACGGTTGGAAATTTTGGTCAGGACTGTAATGACGATAAGATACATCACCGCAACCACTAGCCAAATATCAAAGGATTGGAACGTCCGCGCAATAATGATCTTACCTGATTGGGTCAATTCGACCAGACCAATAACAGACAAAATCGACGTATCCTTCAACGTAATAACCAACTGATTGATGAACGACGGGATCATGATTTTCACAGCCTGCGGTAAAATAATTTTGAGCATAGCCGTCCGGTATGGCAAGCCAAGAGAACGAGCCGCTTCCATCTGTCCCGGATCAATGGACTGAATACCACCACGGATGATCTCCGTCACATAAGCTCCCGCGTTCAGAGACAACGTCAGTACAGCCGCGACAAAGAGCGGCATTTTAAAATCCAGTGCCTGTGGAATCCCAAAGTAAATAAAGAAAGCAAGTACGATCAGCGGAATACCACGGAAGACATCGACAAAAACTGTTGCTATACCACGGAACAATTTATTGTGACTCACCTTCATAAAGCCGAACACCAGACCCAGCACAAAAGCTACCAGCAGGGATACAAGCGTGTACAGCAGCGTATTTCCCATTCCTTTGACCAGCGAAGGCAGGGAAGCGGAAATGAGTTCCCAGCGACCACGCTCTACAGGTGCCGCACCTTTGCCGGATTCGCCCAGATACTTGGACATGATGGTATCATATTCCCCGCTGTTGCGAAGATTCACAAGCCCTGCATTAAATTTCTCCACCAGTTCCTGGTTTTTGCCTTTATTGACAGCGAAACCGTAAGAACCACCTTTTTCCTTATCCGTCACAAGCTTGAGTCCATTATTCTGTGTCACTCCATATGCCAACACTGGATAGTCATCAAAACATGCAACTGAATTTCCAGTCTTAACCTCATCGTACATTTGAGAGGAATCATCGAACGGAACCGTAGTAAAGCCATATTTGGCCTTAATGGACTCGGCGAACGTGTACCCTTCTGTTCCCGTTTTGACAGCGACACGCTGCCCTTTCAGGTCCTCATAGCGCTTAATCGTATCATTATCCTTACGGACCGCCATGACGACACCTGAATCAAAATACGGTTCAGAAAAATTAAATTTTTGCTTACGTTCATCTGTAATACTCATGCCAGCAATAACGCCGTCCACTTGATTCGTTTCAAGGGCCTGCACTGCCGCATTAAAGCCAAGAGGCTTAATGGTATAGTCAAAATTCTGATCCTTGGCAATAGCAGCCAGCAGGTCCATATCGATTCCAACAAATTTACCATCTACATCTTCAAACTCAAAAGGAGCGAACGTAGTATCCGTGCCGATATCATATTTTGTTTTGTTTTCTGCGTGTGCCACTACGCCAAAATTACCGGCTAGGGCAACCACAAAAAACAGACAAATCATGAGTGCTATTAGTTTTCTAGATTTATGCATAAGTTCCTCCAGTCAGTCAAACGGTTCAAAGTTTTCTGTTTATTCTACAGGAGTTATTAAAAATTGACTACGTTGATGTCAGATATTTTTTGAAAGATGTTTCATGGACCTGTCTGATCGGGTAAGGTTTAAAAGACCTATTTTTGCCCCTATAATGCCAATAAGCCCCTGCCGCAAAAAGCGGAAGGAAGCTTATTGTGTGTCCTATAGTGTGTACTTATTTTCTGAGAAATAATGATGAGCTAAAAAAGAATTTTGAAAATCAAACCTGATAGTAAAGCAGAAATTGGAATCGTAATAACCCAGGTAATAACAATGCGACCAGCCAGCGACCAACGCACAGCGGAAAAACGCTTCGCAGAACCAACACCCAAAATAGCCGAAGTAATGGCATGAGTGGTACTTACTGGTAAATGAAGCAGCGTGGCTGTGAAAATAACAGAAGCTCCGGAAATATCAGCAGCGAAGCCATTGATCGGCTCGATTTTGAAAATCTTGGTGCCCATCGTCTTGATGATCTTCCAGCCCCCAATGGACGTACCGAGCGCCATTGCTGTTGCGGCCGAAATTTTAACCCACATCGGCACTTCCAGATGATCCTGATACCCTGCAGAGACGAGTGCAAAAGTGATAATTCCCATCGCCTTCTGAGCATCATTCGTACCATGCGTGAACGATTGAAGTGCTGCCGTAATGACCTGCATCGTGCGAAAACCCTTGTTCACCGTATGCGGACTACGACGAGCGAAGATGTATTTTAAAATCATCATCACGATATAACCGATAACAAAAGCAATCAGGGGGGAGAAAATAAGTCCCTCGACAATCCCGATGAACCCACTCCAGTTCAATTTCTCTGATCCCGCACCTACATACACCGCCCCGGCCAGCGCACCAATCAAGGCATGGGAAGATGAGGAAGGAATACCGAACCACCATGTGAGCAGATTCCAGATAATCGCTGCGATCAGTGTCGCAATGACGATATCAATCCCGTTCGTTAGCTTGGTAGGATCAGCGACACTGCCACCAATCGTCTTGGCAACCCCTGTAAACAATATAGCTCCCAGAAAGTTCATGACCGCAGCCATAATAATCGCACGACGCGGCGTCAGCGCACGGGTAGATACGGAGGTTGCGATAGCATTCGCCGTATCATGAAAACCGTTAATAAAATCAAATGCCAGAGCAAGAAAAATAACAATACCCAATACCAGTAAACTTGTATCCATGTAAAAGGACTCCCTTACGAGTTACGCATAATGATGGATTCCAGCATATTTGCAACATCCTCGCATGAATCCGTTGTCGTTTCAAGGCGTTCGTACAATTCTTTGCGTTTAATCAGTTCAATGGGATCAGTTACAGTTGCAAACAGGTTTTTGATGCAAATACGCAACAACTCATCCCCCTGATTTTCCAAATCATTCAGGCGAATGGTGTATTCACGGATGGCCAGCAGCTTCTTTTGTGAAAGCAAATGTACAGCCTTCTGGATTTCATAAGCCGACTGACGTAAAATATCAGCGAACTGCACAATATACTCGTCCGGCTCCGTAATGTTGTACATATAAAAACGAGAGGCCGTCGCTTCCAGACCGTCCAGCACATCATCCATGGTCGTTGTCAGTTCCATGATATCGTCGCGTTCCAGCGGCGTAATGAAGGTCTTGTTCAGCTCAGTAATAATCGTGTGTGTGTAATCATCACACTTATTTTCATACTTCTTCATTTCATTAGTAAACAGAACCACATCTTGAAGATTTGAAGTATGTTGGGCAAAGTAATCGGCTGCTTGCACGATTGTATCTGCCATATTTTCCAACGTCTCGAAGAATATATCCTTTTTCTTCAATCTCATTAACGATTACCCCTTTACGAAAATATCCGCAACCTGTTTCGACTGCATTAGACAACCTTTGCTATCTTATCACACTCATCAATGTTTTTGTAAAGTTTGTAAAGGCAAATTTCACAATATTAAGTATACATTACCCGACAAGGAAGTTCATTATCCGACAAATCATACCTAGAAAGGTTGATTTTGGATTCATGACTTTGCTTCTACACTTACATGCTCATTCAGCGAAACGTCTGCCGGAACTACATGAATATAGGATGTACCCGGTACCAACGGAATTTCAACTCCATTTTTCATAAAACGAATAGCATCACCGGGCGTATGCTGCCACTCGGCGTGTATCAACTTCCCTTGTTGAAACACCATAGCCTCTCCACCGCCATTAAGTTCAACGCTCAATCTACCTACATCATCCAGTGTTTGGTGTCTGGTGCTCATCACAATGACATTGGCCGCAGAGAGCTGCTTGTTATTGTTTTGATCCACATGTGACTTTTCGTTCACAAAACGCTTATATTGCTGATCTGACGGATCGTAAGTGTAAGATACCTTGTAGCTTTTAAGCAAAAAGCGAATTTGCAAAGATACTGCATCCTCGTCTCCCATGACCGAACCTTCACCAGATTTAAGGTAGTTATATACCGGAACCACCGTCTGCTTGGCGTAGCCTTTGCTTTCGCTTCCTTGGCGAAGTCTGTTCACATCTGTGTACAGATTGTGTGGAGGACGGCGATCCTTGCTTCTCCAGAAGTAAGCTCCCCCATTCGAAATCTCATCCAGATGCTCTTTTCGTTGCTGCTGTAAAATTGCATAGGCATCTGTACTGCCCCCGGCGTGTATCGGCAACGCCCCGTAAGTTTCGCCCAGCTCAATCAGATACGGCCGGATGCTGCGGACCGGGCCTATTTTCACATCACCGCCATGACTTTGGAAAAAAGCTACCAAACGGGTAATTCCACCTTCTGCGAGAACTTCATATACCATGTCGGCCTCGCTAAGTCCCGCCTGAGGTCGTGCGGCTGGAGCGTTATTAATCATAATAGCAAGCGGTCGTTCCAGAACAGGCTGCTCCACCGGAAGGCCGGTAAGCGGAGCTGTAAATGCCGGAATAGTCGGTTCCTTGAGCGACTCCGGCTGTGTTTGCTGCTTAACCGGTTGGGGCGCGGGTTCTGATTCACCCGATTGGGACATAGCAGAACAAGACATCATGGTCATACATAGCAAAACCGAGGTCATCATACGCCACCATTGGCTTCGATTGAAAATGGGCCCGGACAAATTCATCCCTCCAGATAGACATTTCCCTCATTATAAGCGTTATTTCCTGTTTTTGTCTTGATTGAAACTCGACATCTCTATAGAATACTTATCTGAAGACATTAAAATTTAAAAAAATATTCAGACTTTGTGATTTTTATCACAAATAACTGTAACTTAACCTAATACAATAAAGGTGTAGCAGAGATGATCATCCCAAACCAAATGAAATACAACCAACATTATAAGATAAGAAAGAGGAGTGGTTTGAATGTTTAACAACTGGTTGCGTGAGAACAAAGTAGCAATGTGGCTGCTGACTGTAGTACGGGTTTATCTGGGATATGAATGGATGACCCATGGACTTGAGAAACTGACTGGCGGATTCGATGCAGGTGGATTTATCTCGGGGGCCATTGCTAAAACAGGCGGAGATCATCCCGCTGTACAAGGCTGGTGGGGATCGTTCCTTGAAGCCTTTGCTCTACCAAATGTCGGTCTGTTCAACGTCCTGATCCCACTGGGTGAGTTTCTGGTCGGAGTTGGCCTGCTTCTTGGTACACTGACTACATTAGCTGCCTTGATGGCAATGGTCATGAACTTCTCGTTCCTGTTCTCGGGCACAGTAAGCACCAATGCAATCTACCTGCTGTTTGAAATCTTCCTTGTAGTTGCTGGCGCAAACGCTGGACGGATTGGCTTGGATCGTTGGGTACTGCCCTTCCTGCGTGGACTGTTCCGTAAAAATAAAGATACCTTTCCAGCAGACCCTGCTCGAAAAATAGCTTAAACTACCCAAGACAACTGTTACCTTCGGGCTAACAGTTGTTTTTTTGTGCAGCTATGCTGCTGACGTTATATTGACATCATGGCAGTGGAATCCAGACAGGCGGCTACCGATTACGATACCAAGAAGATTCATCCTAACGCCAAAAAAGAACTTCCATTCCCACTTTCCATGTGGATTCGGAAGTTCTTTTTTCACATTTACGTATCACGTTCTTGACCGAAGGCCCAACAATTGAGACTCAGTGAGCCCAAGACATAGGACTGAAAAAGCTTCTGCGCCGAGTGCTGGTCATCCGCAGCCCCCATCGCGTAAAACAGCGGCGAAAAATGCTCTATCCCATAAGAGGGAACCGCCTGTTTGGCATAAGGAGCCTTTTTATCATATTGGAACAAATTACGTAAATTCCATTCCTGAAGCTGCTGACCGATCCAGTTATCATATTGAACCGCCCAATCAGCCGGCTCATTCGTCTGCTTGAGTGTTCGCAAGTTGTGGACCAGTCCACCGCTACCGATGATCAAAATGCCCCGTTCACGCAACGGTGCCAGCATCCGCCCAATCTCGTATTGCTCCTGCGGAGCGCGCCGGGAATCAATGGAGAGCGGGACGATCGGGATGTCCGCATCAGGATATATATGCCGCAAAACCACCCATGCTCCATGATCCAGTCCCCGGTTCCGTACCGGCTGGTGGAACAGGTTATGCTGACTGAACAGATGCTCTATCTCCTCATACAGCTTCGGATCGCCTGGTGCAGGGTAATCAAGTGTGTACATTTGTTCAGGAAAGCCATAGAAATCGTGCAACGCCGCATGCTGGTCATCCGCGCCTATGCATTGATCAGCACTATCCCAATGCGCGGAAAAAATGACTATTCCTTTGGGTCGGGGCAGGCTCGCGCCCAGCTCTGCAAGAAAGCTGGTGTATGCGTTGTTTTCTAAAGCCAGTGTCGGTGAACCGTGCGCAACAAAAATTGAGGGTAATGTCATCGCTGCCAACCTCCACACGCCAGTATAGTGTTACTCTTCCATTTTACTCCGGTGGAGGCGCAATTTCCAATACAATCCGTTACAGCCTGAAATCAGATCATCCAGTGCTGCCAATCCCGCTGAATATTCTCCTGCTCATCCAGCCATTCCAACGTCCGGTCGATCAACCGCTGCCGCTCTTTACCGGAAGAGAAGGTGTGGTCTCCCTGAAAAATAATCTCTTTGTCGCAGCGTCCCTCTGGACGCATCCAAAATACCTTTTGGAACAGGAATGCATAGTCCACAGGAATGATATCATCCGAGGTTCCGTGAATAACGAGTACATCCCCGTTAAACTTGACAGCCTCCTGAAACGGCTGGAACTGGGCAAGCGACTCAAAATATGAAGGTGTGAACTTATAGCCCAGATAGTCGGCCTTGCCGCTTTTCACTGACTCATCGTACACGCTCCGTTCCGTAATTTTAACAATGTCATTGAACGGGTAGCCAACCGCAGACCAAAGCACCAGATTTTGTACTCTCTTGTCCCGTACTGCTGTAAGAAGGGCGACCGCGCCGCCCAGACTGTGACCGATCAGCGTCACCTTGGTCGGGTCGATATCCGCACAATTCACGGCATAATCAAGCACGGTACGTGTCTGATTAATCATCGACTCCAGCCCTTGCTTGCCGTATTCACCCGTACTTTCCCCGCAACCCGCAAAGTCAAAGCGCAGGACAAAATATCCCCCTTCTGCAAGCTCACGAGCAGTCTTCACGAATAACCGATCTACCCCGATACGATTGCCCACAAATCCGTGGCATATCACTACGAGCGGTACCCGTCTCTGACGGTCTCCTTCATTCGCATTGCTTGGATAATGAATCGTTGCGGCCAGCTCCTCATGTTCAAAGCGTATTCCAATTTGCCGTTCCATCATGATTGTCCCCCTGTTTCAAGCTTCACCGTCACCAACCTGCTATGCTATATTGGCAACCCTATCCTGCGAAGCTTCCTGTGATGATTAATGATTGGTAATTAATGATTTAAACGAATATGTCAAACGTATATTGTAACATGGATGCTCAGCAAAATATCTATTCACTTTAATTCCGATGAGTTTAATAAGTTTTATGGTAAAGTCAGTCTATCATTGCCCTGCTTCCTTGTCAACCTGTCAGTTATACCGGAGAAAAAGGGAACAAATGGCACTCCCCGCAACGAATAACGGAGAGCGCCATATTGCATTACTTGACGGGGAAAATTACTTTCATCCCGCAGACTATTCGTAGCTGTTCCTGAACATTTCGTGGGTCTCCGTACGCCCCTCCCACTCCAGCCTGCAAGAGACACCGCTATTCTGATCCTCATGCCATAAGCTACGGTAGCTCTCTTCACCCAGATCACCTGCAAACTCGGTATCCTGAGCCAATTCAGCATCGTTCAGAATACGGTACGTCGGGGATGTCCCCTGAACGCTCCGATGACTCACGTTCACAGGCAAGGCCTCCACGCTGTTTCTAACTGGAGCGGCTTCCAGCCGTTTATTAACCGTATAATCCGCCTGCTTATCCAGCTTCATGATGCCACATCCTTTCCACATTTACATTCAGGATGCTCGCGTGCTCACCCTTTATCCAGTTTGAGGAGAATGCAGCGGTAATATACATTGCGCAGGCAAAGCCTTTTGCCATCCGCAGCTTACTCACGTATACTGTTTTTGTTACGGATTGGCGGTTCCGCCAGACCGGAATACGCCCGCAAAGCAGGAGGAAGCAATGAATAAAGCCAAAAATTATACGCTTATTGCATGGATTGCCTTGTCCATGTTTTTTTTGACACAGGCGATCATCGGATGGTTTGTAACGTTTACAGGCGGAGATGTTGCTCCTTTTGAAAAAGTTAACCTGTCCACCCTGATCATCATCGCCGCAGGAGCCATCCTGCTGGTTGAAGCGCTGATGAATTTTATGGACCGCCCGGAAGAAGGAGAGGAAGCACAGCAAGACTATACGCCCGTGAAGCCCCGCATAGACCTCAAGTCCATCTTGCTGTATGTCGTGTTAGTCGTGGTGATTCTCGTCGCCGGGCTGGCCCTGCGCCGCGTAATGCCCGTGTTCAGCATTTCACCCTGGGTGAATCTGATCCTTGCCGCAATCGGCTTTATCGGTCTCAAGCCGATTTTTTTACGCAAAAAACGTTCATAAGACGCAATCCTCATTTGTACTGGAGCTGCCCGATTGTTGTTCGTGGCGGCTCTTTTGGATATTTTACAACTCGGCAAAAAGCCGTATTCCTCGCCTGCAATAAAATGCATTAGGGATACGGCTCTGATGTACGCTAAAGCTTATTTGGAAAAGAGTTGCTCTGCATTATCCAGAGCGATTTTGTGTCCCATCGCCGAATAGTCCAGCCAAGGCTGTCCGTCCAGCATGTAGACATGACCCTGCTTCACTGCTTTGAGTCCTTGCCATACCGCGTTTCCTTCCAGTTGCGTGTATACCTTTTGGGCATCCGCTCCTTTACTGATAATGACAAAGATCGCATCGGCATCATAATCCGGCAAAACCTCCTGAGATACGACCTGATAAGCTTTGTTGATCTTCTCTACGCCCTTGGCTGGCTTCAAGCCCAAATCCTGATACAACAGCGGTCCTACCGGGCGCTTCATGCCCATTACGCGGACTTCCTTCGCCGTAACACGAATAGCCATAACGGTTCCATCGCCGATTTTTTGATGGATCAGCTTTTTAACCCGTTCCTGTTGGGCGTCGTAATCTTTCAGGAAAGCGTCCGCCTGTGCTTCATGCTTGACCATAACGGCTATTTTTTTCAGTTGGTCCCTCCATGTGCCCTCGTCCAGATCAAAGACCTCGGTCGGTGCGATTTTCTCATACTTGGCTACATCGGTTCCCGAATATTTTTTGTCGAGAAAAATATGGTCAGGTTGCAGATCCAGCACGTCTTCCATATCCGGGTCTGTGACAACACCCAGCTTGCGGGTATTTTGGAGGCGATCTTTTACATGAGGCAAAAAGTCCTTAACATCTCCGCCAATGACCGAACCAGCCGGAGTAATGCCCAGCGCCAGCAAATTGTTCGTTAAATGAATGGACATGGAAGCAATACGCGAATCCGCGCTAACCGTTTGCTCCCCCTTGTCCGCCGCTTTCGTATCGGCAGCTTTGTTGTCTGCTGCTTGTCCACAAGCGGACAGCATCACCATACATAAAATAAGAACCATGCCCACCCATGAACGCTTGAATCCTGAATAATTGGAACCATTTCTTTTCATCGTTATTCCTCCAATATGATTAGAAGCTCCATATAAAATGATCTATATAGAAAGCTTCAACTTGTTGGTTTATGTACCTATTGCATCTGTCATTTCGTACGGGACAGCAAAAATAAAAAATACGGAGCCCCTACCACAGCAACCACCACACCCGCCGGAATCGCATTCGGCTGAAACACAGAGCGTCCAATCGTATCCGCAGTGACCAAAATGACGATTCCAACAAAGCAGGCCACCGGCAGCAAATGCTGATACATTGGCCCAACCAGACGGCGAGCCAGATGAGGCGCAATCAGCCCAATGAAGCCAATACCTCCAGCCATAGACACACTGGCGCTGGATAGGGCCACGGCTGCACCCAGCAGCAACAGACGCTGACGCTTCACACTCGTACCGATTCCAGCGGCCGTCTCGTCGCCCAGCGACAGATTGTTCAGGCTGCGCGTCTGTGACAGAACGTAGGGCAACACAATAACTATCCACGGCAGCAAAGCCGCCGCATGTATCCAGTCCCGGCCCCATACGCTACCAGCCAACCAACGTGCGGTGAACGCGTAAGTATCCTCATCAAGCCGCAAGGACCAATACAGCGTTATAGCGCTGAGGCCCGAGGCTACACCGATGCCGGACAGGATCAGACGCACAGGCACGATTCCTCTGTTCCGGTTATAGGACAACAGTACAATCAGCACCGCCGCCACGACACCTCCTGCAAAAGTAAACAGGGGGATCAGCACGGCTGCCGATCCTTCAAGATCGCGAAAGAAACTGACGAACATCACCAGTCCCAACGCAGCCCCCGCGTGAAGCCCCAGCACCCCCGGGTCAGCGAGTGCATTCCGCGACAAGCCCTGCATAACAGCTCCGGCTGCTCCCAATCCGGCCCCAGCCAGTATCGTTACAACGATACGCGGCAGACGGTATTCGAACAGAACGGTATGATCACGTCCGCTGCCCCCGCCAAATAGCGTATCCAGCACGCGTAGCGGTGGAATGCGAATCGTTCCGGTATTCAGACCCAGAACAATGACAACAAAGCTGATCCCCGCCAAAACCATGCAGACGAGCCAAGCTTTTGTCCTTCTTGCATCCCCGGTCCCTAAAGAGCGACTCACTACAAATCCCTCCTTTCCTTACGGGCGAGAAAGAGGAAAAAAGGCACCCCAATAAAAGACACCATAATTCCAATAGCTAGCTCCTCCGGCGGATTCGCCATTCTCGCTCCCAAATCAGCCAACACCAGCAGCACAGCTCCCAATAGCGCAGACAGCGGTACAATCTGGCGATAATCCACACCGATCAGCTTGCGGGCAATATGCGGGATAACCAGCCCTACAAAGCCGATGGCCCCGGCGGCGGACACGGACAACCCGGCCAGTACCACCACGGTCAGCAGACCCAGCAGCCGGATACGCTTGAGATTTAATCCAAGATTCAGCGCCACCTCATCGCCCATCGAAATCAGTGAAATAGAGCGTGCCAGCCCCATCGACCAAGCGATCACAATCAGCAAAATCGGCGCAAGAATCTCAAGCTGCGACCATTTGATTCCGGCGACACCGCCCGCATACCAAAAGGCCAAATCCTGGCTCAGATCAAAATAAATCGCAATTCCCGAAGTCATAGAGCCTAGTAGAGCAGCCGTCACTGCTCCAGATACGGTCAGTCTCATCGGCGTCAAACCTCCGGGCGCGGAAGCTCCCAGACCAAATACCAGCAAGGTGCTCATCAGCGCCCCGAGGAATGACAATACGATTAACGTCCCATAAGGAAGATTAGGGAAAAAGGCAAAGCTCACAGCGACCACGAACATCGCTCCTGCGTTAATGCCTAACACACCTGTATCTCCCAGCGGGTTGCGCGTAATACCCTGAATCAGGGAGCCTGCTACCGCCAGCGCAGCTCCGATGACAGCCGCCCCAAGCACACGTGGTAATCTCAGCTCATGAATGATCTGATGCGCCATCAATGAACGATCATAGTGAAATACCGCCGCCCATACCGTGCCTAAGGTCAAGTCCTTGGCTCCAAGGGAAATCGCGGCAAACATGGCCAAGGCCAGCAGCACAGCAGCACCTATGAATAGCAGCGCCTGCCGAATCCGGCCCGCCCGGAGTAAAGGCCGGGCTACAAAGGCTGCTTCGGGAGCTGTGCCTTCTGTCCGAGCCGCATGATTGTCTGCTCTTCCTTTAAACTGCATTCGTGAGGTCACTCCCTCCATACCTGAAACCACCATAACGCTCATAACGATGTCGATAATGATAATTATTATCAACTTGATTCATAATAGCATGTTTCTATGACATTGCAAGCCAAAAACTGCTCCCCCAATGGAGGAACAGTTTTTAGATATACCTAGGTGAGGTGGCTAGACGGATGACTCCATGTAGCCCACATTTTTTAGTACGTAGGCCAACCTGCGGAGTCCCATTTCAGATCACTAATCAGCAACTTTGGATTTCCGTTATCAGTCGCATCATAGGCATGACGCGCAATCACACTATTGTTATAAATAGACTGACCGCCCGGTCCCTTCCAACGGTCATTCCCCGCATCCAGCACAGTTCCGCCGCCATCCATCAGTTTTTTACCACTCTTGTCCTCATACGGTCCGGTGATACTCTTGGAGCGACCGTAAATAATTTTGTAATTACTGTTTACACCCTGGCAGCAGTTATCAATGGAAGCAAACAGATAATAATAACCGTCTCGGTATGTAACATGTGGAGCTTCCAGACCGCCAGCGGTACGCTTCGCGATGGAATAAATCTGCCCCGTAGGCTTCATCGTATTTTTGTCCAGACGTGTCACTTTCAAGCCTGAGTTCCATGAGCCGAAGGAAAGCCACGGGTTACCGGAAGCGTCAATGACCAGATTCGGGTCAATGGCATTATAATCGTTAGAATCCGTCGTACGCAGCACTAGTCCGTCATCTCTCCAGCTTCCGGCTCCTATACTTGTTGCAGAAGTCAATCCAATGGCCGAAGTGCGGGACCCGAAAGTAGAAATGGAGTAGTAAACCCATACTCGTCCATTGTACTTTTGAGCATCCGGTGCCCATACATCATTAGTCTTCTGCTTGGGTACATACGATTTCCACCATGATGGCGGCGACAGGAATATTTGCGGCAATCTGTAAAAATTACGTCCATCATCCGATCTTTGAACCTGTATCCCCTGCCCTGTGGAGAAAATATACCATGCATTGCCTTCCTTCGTGATGGACGGATCATGCACCGCTACGTCACCAGTTAACGCCCAATGCTCTGCCGACGCCGACGGCACCACTGATAGCAATAATGCAGCCGAGGTTACGGCAGCAAACGCCGTTCGGGCCCATTTACCCTGTACTGATTTTTTCCAAGATTTCAACACTCTTACGCACCTCCAAATTCGTTTTTATGATAAGAATCAGGTGATACACATATTATGTTAGTGTTTATACTTATGAAGTTACATATATATTAACCTATCAACTTCTGTTTTGTAAACGCTTTATTTCAAATAAAAAGAAATTCATAAACTACGCATAACGCTATACATACAAAAAGGAGCCCGCAGGCTCCTTCCTTGTTAAATCAGCATATTAAACAGATCTTCGTTTTTGTTCAATTCCGTATATTTGAGCCCCTTGCGGTTCATTCGTTCAATCAAAGGAAGATAGTCTTCCTTGTGAAACAGCTCAATGCCAACCAGCGCCGGGCCATTCTCCTTGTCGTTCTTTTTCGTATACTCAAACCTTGTTATATCATCGTCCGGTCCAAGCACATCCTGAAGAAACTCACGCAGCGCTCCTGCTCTTTGCGGGAAATTTACCATAAAATAATACTTCAGTCCTTCGTAAATCAGGGACCGTTCCTTAATCTCCTGCATACGGTCAATATCGTTGTTGCCACCGCTGACGATGCAGACAACCGTTTTGCCCTGAATCTGTTCACGATACATATCCAATGCTGCTACAGGCAACGAACCCGCAGGCTCCACAACAATCGCATTTTCATTATACAATTCCAAAATCGCAGTACACGCCTTACCTTCCGGTACCTTCACAATATCGTCCAGGGTACGTGTACAAATGTCATACGTTAACTGACCGACACGCTTAACAGCGGCTCCGTCAACGAACTTGTCTATTTGCTCCAGCGTAACCACCTTGTTCAAACGCATCGCTTCCGTCATCGACGCCGCGCCAAGCGGTTCTACGCCAATTACCTTAGTGGAGGGACTGACCGTTTTGAAATACGTGCCTACGCCTGCCGCCAAACCGCCACCGCCAATGGTTACGAACACATAATCCGCTGGCGTATCCAAGCTTTCCATTACTTCCATCGCAATCGTACCGTTGCCCGCTATAATTTTCGGCTGGTCAAACGGATGGATAAAGGTCATCTCCTGCTCACTGCACACCTTTATCGCCTCATCGTATGCATCGTCGAACGTATCCCCGGTCAAAATGACCTCCACACTGTTGCCGCCAAAGCGACGAACCTGCTTCACCTTCTGATTAGGCGTTGTGCTCGGCATGAATATTTTACCGTGAATGCCCAGCGCATTACATGAAAAAGCCACACCTTGCGCATGATTCCCCGCACTCGCACACACGATACCCTTTTCCATCTGCTCGGGAGTCAGGCTGCGAATCATGTTGTAGGCTCCACGGATTTTAAAGGAACGCACAACCTGGAGATCCTCTCTCTTCAGATACACGTTACAGTTATATTTGGCCGACAGGACGGCATCCCGCTGCAAAGGTGTACGTACAATCACCTCACGCAACATATGATGCGCCCGTACAATATCCTCCATGCTGACGGTTGACGCCATCGGGGTCGGATCGATTTTCTGGGTTTCTGTTGGTTCCATAGGTTCTCCACGCTCCGCCTGAATATTTCTGTATTTGAAATCTTTCAAATATCATACCACGTTTACCTATAGCTTGTGCAGGTCATAGAGCATGAAAATGAGAATGAAAATCAATTATATTCAAAAAAAAGCAGACCGGGATGATTCCCGACCTGCTTTTCCTGACGTTAGAGCATAACTGCAATTTATCCTTTTACCCCGCCTGCGGTCATTCCCTCAATAAAGTAACGCTGGAAGAACAGGAACACAACGAGAATTGGCAAAATAGCCAGCACCGACCCGGCGATCAGCACATCATAATTATTACCATACGGCGTCAGCAGACTGGACAGACCAATCGGCAGCGTCAGCATGTCGTTGGTGCGAAGTACAATCATCGGCCACAGGAAGTTATTCCAACTGTTCATCGCCTGCAAAATAGCCATTGCCGCGAATGCGGGCGCCATTAGAGGCATCATAATCCGCACGAAAATGCCATACTCCGAACAGCCGTCAACCCGTGCAGCATCCATAAAATCCTTCGGCACCCCGCTCAAATATTGACGGAAGAAAAAGATCGGAATCGGCGCGACAACAAATGGCAGAATGACGCCCCATACCGTATTGATCAGCTTCATGCCGATCATCAGCTTATAGAGTGGAAGCATAATAATTTCTACTGGAATCATCATCACGACCAGTACGAGCGTAAAAATCACATTTTTCAGTTTGAAACGATACATTTCCAGTCCATAGCCCACCATGGCGGACAATATCAGACATAGCACCGTAAATAGGACGGTAATCACAACGCTGTTCCAGTACCATTGAAAATAATCCGTCGTCCCCTGAAAGATGAACGCGTAATTTTTCAAGGACATGATGCTCCACTCCAGCTTGAGATTCAAGCCGTACCGCAGCAGCTCCGTCGATGGCTTGAAGGAGGCAAGCGTCACGGCAAATAGCGGAAACAGGGCAAACCCTGCAAACAGGATGAACAGAACAACGAGCAGTGCGGATAACGGGCCTTTTTGCTTCTGAACCATCGCTTAGTCCTCCTTCCGAAACAAGCCGAAAAATTTGAGCTGGACCAGGTTCAGCAGCAGCGTAAATACGAGCAATACAATGCCTACTGCGGCTCCGAAGCCCATACTGTTTTGCTCCAGACCTTGACGGTACAGATAACCGACAATCGTTAAGCCGATATCATTCGGAGAGTTGTTCCCGTTCCACAGCATGTAGCTCTCCGTAAACATTGACAACCCCGCATAAATACTAATCGTAAATACGTAGATCGTCACTGGTTTTAGCATCGGAATCGTAATCCGCCAAAAGGAATCAAAGCGACTGGCTCCATCAATCTGTGCGGCTTCATACAGCTCGGGGGGAATGTTTTGCAGTCCCGACATGTAATACAGCATGTTCACGCCCAGCCATCTCCACAAGGCCAGTACGATCAACGCTAAAAATCCGGTGTTGGCGTTCATCAGCCATTTGTACGGCTCCAGACCGAACACACCCAGCAAGGAATTCATCAGCGAGCCGTCCAATTCCCCGAACATGAGCCGGAAAATCGTTCCCGCGACCACCACCGAGGTCAGTGCAGGTATAAACATCACCGAGCGAAACAGTCCTCTGCCCGGCATTTTAGGCGAATTCAGCAATACCGCCAGCACCAGCGGCAGCGGAATCAGCACCACCAGCGTAAGCAGGGTATACAGAACGCTGTTCAGAATCGCTTTTCCAAACGTGGGATTGATCAAATCTTTATAATTTTCCAGTCCGACATACGTCGTTATGCCAGGCAGCACTTCCTGAAAGCTCATAATGACCGTTGAGATGACCGGATAGGCAAAAAACAGTGCAAAGGACAGGACAAACGGAAGTACAAACACATACGGCGCCGTGCGGCTGGAATGAATAAAGCGGCTCCATCGGCTTCTGGTCGGACGCTGAGGCTTCGGCGGCTGACCTGTCGGTACATTTGCGTTCGTATGAACGGGCGTTGCCATGAATCTCACTCCCTTTCCTGTTGAGGTCTATCTCAATTCATCTGCCAGCTCATGCAGCACCGTGGCCGGATCCTCACCATTCAGCAGTGTTCGGTAAAGTATTTTATTGCGCACTGCACTGGCGATATCAGGTGTTTTCGGTCCGATATGCACCGCATTAATTTCATCTTTTACCTCAATGAGCGTATCAAAAATATTCGTTCCGAAATAATCCGTAAACTTATTCTTCGCTTTGACTTCCGGCATCGTCCATACTTCACTGCGGATCGGATCAAAGCCAAGCTGCTTCCAAATCTCTACATTCCCTTGCTTGGACAGCTTGGCAAAAGCCAGAAAACGCATCGCCAGATCCTGGTGCTTCGATTGGTTCGTGACCACCGTGCCCGTTCCGCCCATCCCCGCTGACCGAGAGCCGCCTTTTTCCCACGCTGGCAACGGTCGGATGATGATTTTCCCTTTCAGGTCAGGCATGTAATCCGTAAAACGTCCCATATACCACATCGGCATCCACACCGAAGCGGCCCCTCCTTTGTTCATAAACCCGTAGTATTCCTCCATATGGTGTCCGCCGCCCGGCGCGGGAATAGCGATTTTGTCCTTCACCATCTGCTGGAGAAATTCGAGCGTTTTAATATTCGTTTCGTTATCCAGCGTCAGTTCACCCTTGTCATCCAAGAAATCCGATTTTTGCTGGGAGATCATCGGCCAGTAATTCCACAGGTCATTCGTTTCCACGGTCGCCATCGGCTTGCCCGTCTTCGCCAGCACTTGCTTGCCCGCCGCAGCATAATCTGCCCACGTTACGATAGAATCCGGGTTTACCCCCGCCTGATCCAAAATTTCTTTATTGTAATACATCACTTCGGCTCCGACATGAAAATCAATGCCGTAATACTTACCGTCTTTACCGTAAATTTGCACTCTGGAGGGCACGATATTTTTCAGCTCCGGGTCAATTACCGGATTGAGCGGAACCAGTTGCGGTATCCCTTTGAGGAAATTACCGATCTTGTTCACCTCAATATCCGCGATATCCGGCGCGCCCACCCCTGATTGCAACGCAATCGACAGCTTGCTGTGGTGGTTATCATAAGGGAATGTATTCGCTTTCAAAACAATCGGTTCATCAGGGTGCAGTTGGTTCCATTGGTCAGCCATTTGCAGAAAAAACTTCTCATGCAGTTCATTAAACGTCCACAATACCAGTTCTGTTCCCGGCCCATCCTTTTCGTCGGCCTTGCCAGAACAGCCTTGCAGCAGTCCAGCCAGCAGAACCACCGCCATGAGCATCAACGCCATGCTTTTTCTTCGCAGCAGCATATCCTTCCCCCTTCGCATGATGAAAAGATGATTCCTTAAAATGATTGCGCTTTCTTTTCTATTTAACATCAAGCCAAATTAGTTTACAAGAACATTATTTATAAAAAATTCATTTTTAGCGCAAAACTAGCGCCTACATTGCATTATAGGGGGAAAATGAATTGAATGGGGCTATGATGATTTTTGCATAAAAAACGACCCAACTCGAATTGAAACTCGGAGCTGGGTCGCGTTTTTTTTAACTACTCTTGAGAATGTGCTGCTTCGTCCTTCACTTCTGCTCGAAACGATCTAATACTTTCTTTACGGCGGTTATTTTTTTCTTCGATTTGCTTACGCTCCTCATCACTGATTTCAGAGGAAAATTCGTTCAGATACCCTTCAGCTTCATGCAGGTTCTGCTGTGTATTCTGAATACTTTGTTGCAAATGTTCAACATTGTCGGCTCGATTATCTGGTTTTGCCATTTCGCTTGTCGCCTCCTAATCATGGAATCGCTCACTGGAGCGCTAATCAGTAGCTTGAACGCTATCGGATCATTTTATGCATTAAAATGCTTCCCAAACCACTTTCCTGCGGCTTCGGCCTCGGTACGGGTCAATTGGTGCCCGTTGCGTTCCCAGTGCGCATCTACCTGCGCGCCTGCGCCTTCCAGCAAGGTTTGCAGCTCACGGGATTCCGCAACCGGAACAATCGGGTCATTTTCGCCGGAAGACAGAAATACAGGAACACCATTCAAGTCTGGCAGATTCAGCCCACGCAGCGGCACCATCGCATGGTGCAGAATAGCTCCGCGCAGCGCCTTGGCATCGTGAAAGAGCATGCTGGCCGCTATGTTCGCTCCGTTGGAATAGCCAAGAGCCACAACGTTGTTGCGGTCAAAATCGTACTGCTCCGCAGCCGTATCCACAAATTCACTCAGTTCCTTGGTACGGATTACGAGATCCTCGATGTCGAACACCCCCTCTGCCAAACGGCGGAAGAAACGCGGCATGCCATTTTCCAACACATTTCCCCTTACGCCTAACACAGACGCCCCCGGTGCTACCAAATCAGCCAAAGGGATCAGGTCTTGTTCGTTCCCACCTGTCCCGTGCAACAGCAAAATAACCGGGGCCTGCGGATGACTTCCTTTACGGAATACGTGTTTCATGTATATCCTCCTCCAAATTTTATTTTAAATTAAGAATCTTATTTTTAACATAAATGAATTATAGCGAACTTCCCGACCTTTTACAAACAAAATCAGCAAACCAGCTCTAAACCTTTTTTCTAAAATAATGTAATGATCCGTTGACATATATCATAGCTCTATTTTACTATTGTATTAGATATTTAGAATATTATCTAAATATCTAAAGGAGGAAGTGGATTTTGAATGATGCGTTCAAAGCTTTAGCTGATCCGACCCGGCGTAAAATATTACAGCTTTTAAAAGAAGAAAGCATGAGCGCAGGCGAAGTGGCTGAGCATTTTCAAATCAGCAAGCCTAGCATCTCCCACCATCTGAATATCCTGAAGCAAGCAGGGCTGGTGCTGGATGAGCGACAGGGGCAAAACATTATTTACACCCTTCACACGACGGTTGTCGCGGATGTCATCGGTTGGATGTTCAGCATAGCCCGTTCCGATGCCCCTGCGAAAAAAAATTCAAATGACATCAAGGATACGGAGGGACTGGAATGAAATTTCGTGTAAGCTGGAGTTTTACGGATGTTTTGACCACTTTGATCGCCTTGTCACCCGCTATAGGTGCTTTGTTAATGTACGACCGACTGCCCGAAACCATAGCTTCTCATTTTAGCTTTAACAATACACCGGACAGGTATATGGGTAAAAATGGTGCTATCGTCATGCTAGTGCTGATAGGCCTGGTACCACTATTGATCCGGTTAGCCCGCTACATGGACCCGAATCGAGCGAATTACCAGAAATTTTCTAAAGCCTACGAAGTAACGCGTACAGGTATTTCGGTAGTTCTCGCTGTGGCGGGCTGGGGCATGCTGCTGTATAGCCTGAACATCTCCTTTCAAATGAATACTATAATTTGCGGGTTGATAGGCCTGATGCTGCTGGTGCTCGGTAATTATTTGACTCAGGTACAGCCAAACTATACCTTCGGTATCCGCACGCCGTGGACTTTGTCCAACCCGGAGGTATGGCGTAAAACGCACCGTTTTGGCGGCCCTATGATGATGCTCGGTGGTGCTTCGGGTTTGGTGGCGGCATGGGTCGGCGGAGTGGCGGGAACGGTCATTTTTCTCACTGGACTGGCTATATCCGTCGTCGCCCCCATACTCTATTCCTTCCTCCTGCATCGCAAATTAAATCAAAAGTAGGCATGCAGGACGTAGTAACTCTGTCCAGACGGACAAAAGCGTATGAGATAATCCCAATGCATAAATAAACAAAGAACCTCCAAAACCACGACACACGTGGAATTGAAGGTTCTTTTTCATTCTACAACTAGAACAACAGCTTATCGGGATGGGTGCCTACACGTTCATCCAGATGAAGACCATTGATTCGGTTAATATCCTCTTCCGTCAGTTCAAAATCGAACAGATCGGCATTTTCGCGGATACGATGCGCGGTTACAGATTTGGGAATCGTCACGATACCCCGATCCAGATGCCAGCGCAAAATAACCTGCGACGAGGTTTTGCCGTATTTTGCAGCAATCTCAACGATATCCGCTTGCTCGGTCAATTTACCCTTCATCAGTGGGCTCCAGGATTCAAGCTGAATCTGGTGCTCTCGGCAGTATTGATGCAGCTCTTGCTGTGTCAGACGCGGGTGAAGCTCCACTTGGTTGATGACAGGTACGATATTGCTGTCTTTCAGGAGGTTTTCGAGGTGGTGAACTTGGAAGTTGCTTACTCCGATGGCGCGTACGCTTCCTTCTTCATACAGGCGTTCAAATGCCTTCCAGGTTTCCTTGTACTTGTCCTTGCCAGGCCAATGAATGAGATACAGATCAATGATGTCCAGACCCAGCCGCTTGCGGCTTTCCTCGAAGGCACGCAGGGTTGAATCGTAGCCCTGATCCTGGTTCCACAGCTTTGTGGTAACAAACAGACTTTCTCTGTCCGCCCCACTGTCGCGAATGGCTTGTCCAACCAGGTCCTCATTGCCGTAAATCGCCGCTGTATCAATGCTGCGGTAACCAGCATCTATGGCTATTTTGACCGCTTCGTAAACCTCATTGCCTTCCGCCTTGTACGTACCAAAACCCAGCCAAGGCATCTGAACTCCGTTATTCAGTACAGTTGTATCCGCAATGTTCCCCATGTCTATCTCCTCCTGTTCCTGATTATGATTTAGAAAACGGGCTAATTACAGCTTGGTTGCATCCTGAAAAGCATTCACTTGAAGCGGAGCGGCCAGCAATTCTTTAGCTGCGGCAACAAATGCCTGGAAATGGGCAGACTTGTTATGGAAGTCTACAGCAGCAGCATCCTTCCACTCTTCAACCATGGTAAAAGCGTTGGGATCATTCAGATCCTGCATCAGCGTGTAGCGTACATTACCTTCTTCAGCTTGTGAAGCGCTGAGCAATCCCTGGGTTTGTTGCAGAAAAGCCTCTCTTTTTTCAGGTAAAACTTTCATATCAGCATGAATAATAATCATGATATCGTCCTCCTCACATTATGTAACTATTTCTATTATAGACCATTATTCCGGCAGATTAAAAGTGCGACCGTTCCTGTAATACAGTAAAATGGATCGTGTTGGAGAGAAAATCAGGCGATCGGCCCCTCCCATATCTTGCTTGACGGCGGTGAATGCACGTGCGTTTTTCAGACAAAACTAATCCTTTTCATATCCCTTTTAGTGCTGGTGGTCACCGGGCTGTTGGGAACACAAGCAAAAAGGCAACGGGTAGGGGTTACATTTTCACCTGTACACCAATGCGCTGATTGATTTCTTTTCTGAACGATTCATCACGCAGTAGCCGTTCTTTAAATTCATTCATCATATTTTGTAAGGAGGCATTCGTGAACGGGTCCAGGTCCTTAAAGAAGACCGCCATTTCTGTCGAATGTCCTTCCTTGTCCGTCGCATACATGGCCAGGGTGAGGACATACTCGGTAGATCCGCCCTTTTGCCCGGAATGGTGCAGCCATTTCTGATTTTCCGGATGATCCATCAGCGGTTCCATGACCTCAGACAATAATTTTTGCTCGGCTTTAGTAAAGCCTTGACGGCTATTCAGCTTACTCATCAAGGACGCATAGTCCGCTGTCGTCGAAGCTATAAAACGTTCCGTGTTCATTCGATCAAACTCCCGATTATACCATGTCGCGATAGCGGCATTTCTCTTATAAGAACCGCTCGTATCACGAGCCAGCTTGTTATGTATCATCTGGGCATGTTGGCGGAACTCCGCATCAGGCATCGCTCGAACGTCTGCTTTGGCAGAATTGCTATACTTTGCACCATCCCACGCCCGTCCCTGGGTCTCTCTCATCCATTCATAAGGAATCAGAATGGAAGATACAAATGGATAAATCGGATCATGATCTTGGAGTCCCAGGTCAGATTTTGTTTGGTTAATCTGTTCCAAGCCCAGTCTGTCCATTAAATACTCGGTATTGGCATTGGAGCTAAACCGAATCATCCCTTTAGCGACTTCGCGCATAGACACGGTTCCATTCTTCAACTGTCCTTTGGCTTCCATATCCTTCAACCATGCCGGATGTGCGCCACCATTCAGACCTGGTAGATAGAATCGCTCCAGCGCAGTCAGCTTGATCCGTTCATCCGGGTTGATTGTACCTGCCGCCGCCTGCTTGGCATATTCCACCGCAATGACCGTCTTGACCGTACTCGCCAAGGGCATCATCCGGTTCTCCTCACGGCCTGCCAGCTTCTTTCCATCCCTCAGAATCGTAATGGATGCTTTCTCTGGATGTTCCTCTAAAAAGCGCAGCACGCGATGAGCGCTATCCTGCTCAATCGTTTCCTCCTTAGCGTCAGCTACAATGGCAGTTGCGGGCCGAACAGTATCCGAGGTATTAGCCATTCTGTCCTGCATCGATGATGGCAATCCCACGACCATACCAATCACGATGAGTACCGCAGCCAAGCCCACCGCTTTGATCACAAGCTGCTTTCGTTTCACTATATACCTCCCCCCGTATGCACTCAGCACACAGGTTTATTTTCCCATTTTTACACTCCAGTTTCTATTGTAAACGAAAACAAAGCACAAAAAGTTTCATTACATGTCACATTTGAAAATAAATTCAAAAAGGAGAGCCTTCCTGCATATAACACAGGTTGACTCTCCTTTACTAGCCTTCCACCCTTACGCTGGATGTGGTACTTCTGTTCCGTTTAGGATCAGGTGCATGCGAATCTCCGCTTTTAAGGAATCGGATACGGCACAATATTTTTCCTTCCCCATCTGAATCGCTTTCCACACGCGGTAATCCGGAACATCGCCATCTACGTGGAACGTCAGATCAATCGCTGTAAAACCCTTCGGCATTTCATCCTTGCGCGTACCTTCTGCGTCAATATCAATACGGGTAATGTCCGACAGGAAGCGATCCAGAATCATCGTAATATCAATGCCAATACATCCCGCCAGACCCGCCAGCAGCAGTTCCATCGGTGTCATACCTTTGCCGTCGCCGCCATAAGCTGCCGTAGCATCCATCCCAACAGTATAACCGGACGGTCCCTCCGAAGTAAACGCGCGTTTGCCATGCCAAGTTGTAGATACTTTCATGCTCAAAGGCCTTCTTTCCATCTTAATAATGTATGATCTATTCTTATTCTCGCTTCAAAACTCACTAATTTGACGTAAAAATTTCTGCGTTCTCTCATGCTGGGGAGCCTCGAAAAATGCCTGTGGCGCAGCCTCCTCCAAAATCACACCGTCCGCCATAAATATAACCTTGTCCGCCACCTCGCGGGCAAATTTCATCTCATGAGTGACGACAACCATCGTCATCCCGTCCTGGGCCAGCTCCCGCATTACGCTCAGCACTTCCCCGACCAGCTCGGGATCGAGCGCCGATGTCGGCTCGTCGAACAGCATAATCGCCGGGTCCATCGCCAGCGCGCGCGCAATAGCTACCCGCTGCTGCTGTCCACCGGACAAACGCGCAGGATGTACATCCTGCTTGTCCGACAACCCCACACGCTCCAGCAGCCGCTGTCCGATGGACATGGCCTTGTCGCGGGGCATTTTTTTCACTGTTAGCAGTCCTTCAATGACATTGCCGATTGCTGTTTTGTGCGGATACAGATTGAATTGCTGAAATACCATCCCCGTCTGTCTGCGAATATCACGAATGGCTGCTTGCCGGGTACGAAGAGGAGCCGTAGCATTTACCTCTATCCCGTTTACCTCAAACTTGCCGGAAGACAATTCCTCCAGACCGTTCAGGCAGCGCAGCAAGGTGCTTTTACCCGAACCACTTGGGCCGAGCAACACGACGATTTCACGCGCGGCCACCTGAAAATCAATGCTTTTTAACACTTCCACCTGACCGAAGCGTTTACCCAAACCGCTTGTTGTTATCATTCTCTATCATCTCCACCTTAATAAGCTCGAGCCAGACGCTTTTCCACCCGCTCCAGTATAGCGGAGAACCCAATGCTCATAATCCAGTACATGATGCCAATTTCGAGCAGAAACGGCATATAGCGCAGATACTGTGCCTGTAAAAGCTGTGCCTGACGCATCAGCTCACTTACCCCAATCACCGAAACGAGCGACGTTTCCTTAAGCATACCGACAAATGTATTGCCCATCGGCGGAATCGCAATTCGCACGGCCTGCGGAAGAATGATGCGCCGCATCGTTTGGCCCGGTGACATTCCGGTTGCATAGGCCGCCTCGGTTTGACCCTTTGGCACTGCTAAAATAGCCCCACGGAACGTCTCCGATAAATACGCCCCTGTATTGATACTCAGTGCAAGACAAGCAGCCGTCAGCGAGCCGAACGATATCCCATAATCATCCAGTCCATAGTAAATGACTGCAATCTGCACCAAAACCGGCGTTCCCCGAATGATAGATACATAACTGCGCGCCAGCCAACGAACCGGACGATTTCCCTTCAATCGGGCGACTGCCACCACCAAACCGATCATGAGGCCAAAAAGCATGGAAACAATCGTAATATACAGCGTATAATAAGCGCCCTTCAATAAAAAAGGGACGTTCTCCCACATTAATTCAAGCATCGTATATATTCCCTTCTTTCAGACGAGTGGCCCCATGTCAGCATAAAAGCCAAGACCGGAGCCAGACGCCTGTAACAGGCTTTCGTTATTCTTTTGGCTCCTCGCCGAACCATTTTTTGAAAATCGTTTTATAGGTGCCATCTTCCTTCATTTCTTTCAAAGCCTTGTTTAAGGCTGCTTTAAGCTCAGGAGTATCCTTATTAATAGCCACACCCGCTTGATCGGATTTGATCGGCTCGCCTACCGCTTTAATCTGGAAGCCGTTTTTATCAACAATGGGCTTGAGCGCATACAGATTGTTGATTGTTGCGTCAATTCGACCAGAGTTCAGGTCCTTCAAGGAAGTGATGACATCATCATATGTTTTAATCTCAAAATCGCCGACCTTCGGCAGCACTTCGTTACGCAGATAGGACTCATCATTCGTTCCCAAGCCGACACCAATCGTTTTGCCTTTAAAATCCTCCAGCTTGGTAATATCGTTTGTTTTGTTGTTCACGATGATATTTACATTGTTGGTGATATACGGATCTGTGAAATCAATTACCTTTTCACGATCTGGCGTAATCGTCACCTGGCTAATCACCGCATCGAATTTCTTCTTTTGCAGACTTGGAATAAGTCCCGAAAATTCTTGTGCCGTGAACTCCGCTTTGACCCCGATACGCTTCGCCAATTCATTCGCAATATCAACATCAAACCCGTCCAATTCCTTTTTATCGTTCAAAAAATTGTACGGCTGGTACGTCCCCATCATTCCAACCTTGATCACACCAGCCTTCTTGATCGCTTCGAGCTCATTGCCCGCTGCCGCCTCATTGCTGCTGCCCGCTCCGTTGTTGTTGGCAGCTTCCGGTTTCGTTCCGCAAGCGCTCAGTACCAGACTGAACATGGCCAAAGCCATCAGTGTAGTTACCAGAAACCCTCTTTTACGTGTTTTCATGAATCGTTCTCTCCTGTCTGGATGTAAATGATTGAGTACATATGTGTATTTTGGCTCTATTATTCGCCTCTTACTGCCAATTCATGCGATGTGATCTCCCACCCGCCTATCCTTGACCCAACAGCCCGTAAAATTCAAAATTTGCCGCTTCTGCCGCCAATTGTTTAGCTGTTACCAGCGTAATGTTGTCATGTGTTCCCTCGGAACCGAATAGCCAACGTGTAATAATACCTTCGATCATACTCATGAGCAGGGCTGCTCGTAGTTCGACATCCAATCCAGCGGGGAGCATGTTCAGCTCTATCGCTCGCTCCATATTGCGCCGAAAGGCCCGTTCCATCGCGATTCTCGTCTCCCGAATGCTCTGGCGTACCGGTTCATCCACACCGCTGCCGATCAGGAGTAATCCCATCAGATAGCGGTTCTCCAATGCGAAATCAAACAGACGGACAAACAGCGCTTCGGACGCTTTAACCATATCAGCCAACGTACCTGCATCACGGCGGTATCCTTGTCCTATTGCTGCCAGCAGTTGCTCGCGGCCAGTAGCAATAATCTCCAGTGCCAGCGCTTCTTTGCTTTTAAAATGCCAATAAAACGTGCCTTGGGCCACTCCGGCCTCCACCACGATATCTGAAATCTTCGTTTGATGGTACCCTTGCTCGGCGAATCGCTTCAACGCAATGTGAAGAAGCTGCGTTCTGCGATCGGTTTCTGCTGTTTCTTCTCCCGCGTGATCAACCAATGGTTCATTCGCGGTAGTCTTGGACTGCTTCGCCTTCCGTGGCTGCATGGGTTTCCTCCTCCCGATTGATCAGTCAGTCAGTTTTGTATTTTTAATCCTATAGGATAAGTATACTTTTGTCAAACGGAAAAAAGAGAACCCCGTTGAGGTTCTCTTCATCTTGCAAATACACTACTGTAGCAGTGCTTTTGCCGCAATATCCGTACGGTTTTGCTTGCCTTCAAAGGTAATACGTGCCGCCTGCTCATACGCCTTGTCCCGCGCTTCGGCAATACCATGTCCCAAACCGACCACGCCCAACACACGTCCGCCGTTTGTTACCCACTCACCCTGTTCATTGATGCCTGTACCGGCATGGAACACAATAGCTTCGTCCGCCTGATCCAGTCCGTGGATTGGAACACCTTTGGCGTACGTTCCAGGATAGCCCCCGGAAGCCAACACCACACATACCGCCGCTTCATCCTTCCACTCGATCTCCACCTGATCCAGCGTGCCGTTCACCGCAGCGAGGAAAATATCGAGCAGATCAGATTTTAGCCGGGGCAGCACAACCTGAGTTTCCGGATCACCGAAGCGTGCGTTAAACTCAATCGTCTTCGGCTTGCCGTCCGGCGAAATCATCAATCCGGCAAATAAAACCCCACGGAACGGACGACCCTCAGCCACCATCGCTTTTGCCGTCGGCTTAATGATAGTCTCAAGGGCTTCCTCGATAATCGAATCCGCTACGTGCGGTAATGGGGAATACGTGCCCATTCCCCCGGTATTCGGCCCTTTGTCACCATCAAAAATAGGCTTATGATCTTGCGCCGCTGCCATCGGACGAACCGTTTCACCATCCACAAAGGAAAGAATCGACATTTCCTGTCCGGCTAGAAACTCCTCGATCACGACCTGCGCCCCGGCTTCTCCGAACACCTTCGCTACCATAATGTCGGATAAAGCCTTTTCCGCTTCCTCCATAGAGTATGCGACCGTTACCCCTTTGCCTGCTGCCAGTCCGTCCGCCTTAATGACCACAGGAATCGGCTGCTCCTTCAAATAGGCATGTGCTTCCTCATAGGTATAAAACTTCCGATAGGTTGCTGTCGGAATATGGTATTTGTGCAGCAGATCCTTCATGAAGATTTTGCTGCCTTCAATTTCTGCTGCATTTTTACGCGGTCCGAATACCGGAATGCCTTTCGCTTCAAAAGCATCCACAATACCGTCTGCCAACGGATCATCGGGGCCAACCACGACAAGTCCGACCTTTTTGGATTCCGCCAGCTCCGTCAACGCATCAAAATCACTCACCGGAATCGGCACGCACTCCGCCAACTGCCCGATCCCGGCATTGCCCGGCGCACAGTAGATTTGTCCGGCCTTGGGGCTTTTTTTCAGTGCCCACACAATCGCATGCTCACGGCCGCCCCCACCGATAACCAAAATATCCATTCAGGTGATTCCTCCCGCTCCCGTTATGGTGTCAAGATTTTGCAAAATTCGATTCCAGTCGCTCCAAAGTGCAGTATATAGACGAATAAAACCATTTCGATCTATATATTGTCAATTACAAGTCGCTTCTTAGATTTTTGCAAAATCCTCGTGTGAGAGAATGCTACTGCATTCTCAGCTAATACAAGCTAGTGCTTGAAATGACGCACGCCTGTGAAGACCATTGCAATGCCGTGTTCGTTAGCAACCTTGATGGATTCTTCGTCCTTGATGGAGCCCCCCGGCTGAATAACTGCCGTAATGCCTGCTTGGGCTGCCAGCTCCAGCGTATCGCCCATCGGGAAAAATGCGTCAGATGCCAGCACAGCACCTTTTGCTTTTTCTCCAGCCTGCTCGATAGCGATTTTAGCCGCTCCGACACGGTTCATTTGTCCTGCACCCACGCCAATAGTCATATTGTCTGCCGCCAGTACGATCGCATTGGACTTCACATGCTTAACGACTTTCCAGCTAAACAAAAGCTGTTTCAATTCTTCCTCGGATGGCGCACGCTCCGTCACTACGGTAAGCGCGTCCGGGTCTACAGCGTGAATGTCATTCTGCTGAACAACCATGCCGCCTTCAATGGAAGTCACTACGAAACGGCTTTCAGCCTCTTCAGACGGGGACAGCTCTCCCAGATCAAGCAAACGGATGTTTTTCTTTTTCGTCAAAATCTCTAGTGCTTCTTTTGTAAAGCCAGGCGCCTGTACAATTTCCAAAAAGATTTCGCTCAGCTTCTTCGCTGTATCGCCGTCAATAATTCGGTTAGCGGCTACGATGCCGCCAAAAATGGAAGTCGGGTCAGCCGCATACGCCTTGCTGTACGCTTCATAAATGCTGCTGCCGATTCCCACGCCACAAGGATTCATATGCTTAACGGCTACCACCGCAGGCTCGCTGAATTCTTTAACAATTTGCAGCGCTGCGTTAGCATCGTTGATATTATTGTAGGACAATTCCTTGCCGTGAAGCTGCTTCGCTGTCGTCAGTGTACCCTTCGCTGCCAACGGCTGACGGTAAAATGCTGCCTGCTGATGCGGATTTTCGCCATAGCGCAAATCCTGAATTTTTTCATAGGTAACCGTATAACGTTCAGGCAAAGGCTCGCCCGTCACATTCGACAAATAATCGGAGATGAGCGCGTCGTATGATGCGGTATGACGGAAAACCTTTGCAGCCAAACGCTTACGAGTGTTCAGCTCGGTATCGCCATCCTTGCGGATTTCCTCCAGCACTGTACTATAATCGTCCGCATCCACCACTACACTTACGAATGCATGGTTTTTCGCCGCAGAACGCAGCATGGTTGGGCCGCCGATGTCGATATTTTCAATCGCGTCCTCATAGGTTACACCGGGTTTGGCGATCGTTTCCGCAAAAGGATACAGATTCACAACGACCAGATCAATATAATCCAGTCCAAGCTCCTTCATCTGACGCTGATGCTCCTCATTATCCCGAACAGCCAGCAGTCCGCTGTGTACCGCAGGATGGAGGGTTTTAACACGTCCGTCCATAATTTCAGGAAAGCCTGTTACCTCTGAAATGCCGATGACAGGAATACCCTCCTTCGACAACAAGCTGCTCGTTCCCCCTGTCGAAACGATCTCCACACCCAATTTGGACAACTCGCGGCAAAATTCCACGATCCCTCGTTTATCTGATACGCTGACGAGCGCTCTTTTAATACTCACCATTTCTCCTCCTTTAGTTCTTTATCAATTTATTTCCCGAGAAATATCGGAAAATGCCTGTACGGCATCCTTGATATGACAATGATATGACAAATTACAATCATCTTTAGAGAAGTGAAATCACCTTACGGCCATCCAATTGGATTTTGCCTTGAGCCAGTCTGCCAACCACCTCTGGATATAACTGACGTTCCACGGATTGAATGGCTGCGGATAAAGATTCCGCTGTATCATGGTCGTGTACTTCTACGACACGCTGGGCAATAATTGCTCCAGTATCCATCCCCCCGTCCACAAAATGAACGGTAACCCCACTGACCTTGACCCCATAGGCCAATGCCTGTCCAACAGCATCTTTCCCTGGAAATGCAGGAAGTAGCGACGGATGAATATTGATGATTTTTCCGGCGTAGGCATCTACCATGACACTGGACAGCAAACGCATGTAGCCTGCTAGCACGATGAGATCAATGGATTTCTGCTCCAGCAAAGCAACCAGTTCACGCTCATAATCTTCGCGGGAAGCATATTCCTTGGGTCGAAAAGTGTGACACGCAATTCCGGCTTTCTGTGCTCTGGCTACGGCAGGAGCCGCAGGCTTGTCACAGATCAGCAGTTCCACCGTTGCCCCACCCAGCTCTTCTCGCGCAGCCGCATCCACTAATGACTGGAAATTCGTTCCTTCACCTGATGCAAAAACAGCAATCCGGTAATCGCTCATTACACCTCGGCTCCCGTAAAGGTCACGATAGAACTGCCTTCCGTTACTTTTCCGATCACATAAGCGGCTTCGCCCTGTTCTTTTAGAACTTCCAGTGCAGTCTGTGCATACTCTTCGCCTACAACGATAACCATACCAATCCCCATATTAAAGGTTGTGAACATGTCTTTGTTGGAGATTGCGCCTTTTTCCTGCATGAGCTGGAAGATCGGCAGAATCGGCCAAGCGCCGTATTCTATATCCACATTAACGTTATCCGGCAGCACTCTAGGGATATTTTCGATAAAACCGCCGCCCGTGATATGCGCCATACCTTTTACTTTTACCTTGTCCAGCAATGCCAAAACGGATTTCACATAGATTTTCGTAGGCTCCAGCAGTACATCGCCCAGTTTGCCGTTCAAGCCTTCGATTTCATCATGTAAATCATAGCCCTGCTGTTCCAATAAAAGCTTGCGAACCAGTGAAAAGCCATTGCTGTGCACTCCGCTGGAGGCCAGTCCGATAACCGTATCTCCGGGGGAAATGGAACTGCCGTTAATGATCTTGCTTTTATCTACAATCCCTACCGTGAATCCGGCAATATCATATTCGCCTTCACTGTACATCCCCGGCATTTCTGCTGTTTCACCGCCGACCAGCGCACAACCTGACTGATGGCAGCCCTCGGCGATTCCGGCAACAATGGCTTCGATTTTCTCGGGTACCACCTTGTCACAAGCGAGGTAGTCGAGAAAAAAGAGTGGCTCAGCGCCCCCGACGACAATGTCGTTCACACACATCGCAACCGCATCAATACCGATGGTGTCATGACGATCCATCGCGAAAGCAAGCTTCAGCTTCGTGCCGACTCCATCTGTACCGGAAACGAGTACAGGCTCCTCGTACTTATCCTTATTCAGGCCGAACAACGCACCGAATCCGCCCAAATCCGTCAGCACTTCGGGACGGAAGGTACGTTTGACGTGCTTTTTCATCCGTTCTACTGCTTCATTACCAGCAGCGATATCTACCCCTGCGTTTTTGTATGCTTCGGACATTCATGAACACTCCTTCAAATGATTGACCCTCCTAAGTCCTCCCTAATAGGGAGGATTCCATGGGGCTGCTCCCCCTGGCCCCCTCAAGAGTCGGTCAGATGCGTAGGGTTGGGTGCTGCTTGGTGGTTGGTTCGTGCTGTGAGTCGCGTGTTGTCCTTGTGGTTGGCGGGATTTTCCCGCCAACCACAAGGACACGCTTTAGAGCGTGGCCGCCTTTGCGGCGGCGGGCACGTCCCGGGCTGTTTGCTTCGCAAAGGCGGGGACGTGCCGGGCAAAGAAGTGAGCCGCACCGACGGCTGGCTTACTTCTTTACCCTTTGAGGCAGGCAGCTTCGCCCTGCCTGCTATTGAGCCTCGCTTCGCTGGCTCACGGACGGCTTTACGGCCGCCCGTTAAAAACTCATGGCATGAAATAGTTATGCCATGAGTTTTTAACTGCCTTTCCTATCCTCTTCCCCGTGGGAACAGAAGAGGTACAGGCACTGCTGCTGCAAAAGTGCCGCCCAGAGGAACGCAGCGGGTGGAAGGATTCTGGAGAAGCGAAGCGTTCGCCTTTGCCGCTGGATTCTAACCCTATAAGGGTTATTCCAATCCAGGAATCCAGCGGCAACAGCGATCGTAAGAACCTTCCACACGCGGAGTGGCCCCCTCAGAACCGCATCATCCCCACACCACCATGCGCCGCTGTACCTCTTTTGTTCCCCTTTTATCAACAACTACATCCGAGCTTTTCTTCACCTTTGAAATCCACTTGAGTGGGATAATCATTATCGAAGCAGGCCAGGCACAAACCGCCTTTGTAATCCTCTTCGTTATTTCCGCCTACTGCGGCGATCAAGCCCTCAGCACTCATAAAATAGAGCGAATCGGCGTTAATCTCCTGGCGGATTTCCTCAACTGTTTTGGACGACGCGATCAGTTCCCGGCGATCCGGCGTGTCGATGCCGTAGAAGCACGGGTTTTTGAAAGGCGGCGAGGTAATGCGTACATGTACCTCTAGCGCCCCCGCATCCCGCAGCATATTCACGATGCGTCGGGACGTGGTGCCCCGCACAATGGAATCGTCGATCATGATGACCCGTTTACCTTCGACAACACGGCGTACGGCGCTCAGCTTCATTTTCACACCCTGCTCGCGCAGCTCCTGACTCGGCTGGATGAAGGTACGTCCGGTGTATTTATTTTTAATCATGCCCAATTCATATGGAATACCTGTCTGCTCTGCATAACCAATCGCCGCAGAAATACTGGAATCCGGTACCCCGGTAACCAAATCGGCATCGACAAAAGCTTCCAACGCCATTTGGCTGCCCATTCTTTTACGTGCAGCATGAAGATTGGCTCCGTTCAAGTCACTGTCCGGACGGGCAAAATAAATATATTCCATCGCGCACAGTGCTTTACGATGCTTGCCTTCACTGTAGCGGTCTTCATGCAGCCCGTTTTTGTCCAGCACCAATAGCTCACCCGGCTCGATATCGCGCAACAGCTCTGCTCCAATCGTTTCCAAAGCACAGGATTCAGAAGCAAACAAATATGCATCACCCAATCTGCCCATCGTCAACGGACGCAAGCCGTTAGGATCAGACGCAACCAGCAACTTGTCGTTGGTCATAATGAGAAAAGCAAACCCGCCGACAATACGCTTCAATGCATCTTTGGCGGCCTCCACCAAATCCTTGGACGACCGAGCGATCAAATGCGCAACTACCTCCGTATCGCTTGTCGTTTGAAATATAGACCCACCCTGCTCCAGCTCATGCCGGATTTGCAAGGCATTCACGATATTGCCGTTCGTCGCTACTGCCAAATCGCCATCACGATATTTGAAAACCAATGGCTGTGCATTCGTCAGCTTACTGTCTCCACTTGTCGAGTAACGTACATGCCCTATGGCAATGTCGCCTGTTAGCGAAGCCATCAAATCTTTATTGAATACTTCTTTAACAAGGCCCATTCCACGATGATAATGGAACTCGTCGCCACTGCTCACACAGATGCCCGCACTTTCCTCTCCGCGATGCTGGAGCGCATGCAATCCGTAATATGCCAGGGAAGCAGCATCGGAGTGTCTGTACACTCCGAATACGCCGCATTCCTCTTTTAATTTATCAAAAAGCCCCTCTTTACCAGAGCCTTCATTATAATAATCTCCAGTCCACAACGTCCGTGCTGTTATTTCATCAGACATGGAATGACATCCTCCCAGATTTGCTTCAAACTGGCGACTGCCTCGTTCAAAGCGGGTTGTCCGTTCACCTCAACTGTCAATTGTGATCCTTCAACTTTTCCCAATACAGTAACCGGCACTCCCAATCCACGCAGATGTGCTTCCAGCGCAGATGCTTTATCCGGCGATGCAGATAGCAAAATGCGGGACTGACTTTCGCTAAACAAAGCATGGTCAGGACGCAAGGTCGTTTCTACGTTGACCTGTGCTCCCAATCCGCCACTAATCCCAGATTCCGCAAGCGCTACAGCCAATCCGCCCTCTGCCAAATCATGCGCGGATTGTACCAAACCTGTTTGGATGGCGCTAAGCACCGCATTCAGCAGCTTTTTCTCCACGTTCAAATCCAGCTCAGGCGGTCGTCCTTCGGAGACACCGTGTACGACAGCCTGGAACTCACTGCCTCCCAGCTCGGCCTTCGTTTCTCCTACCAGGAAAATCACATCACCTTCGGCTTTGAAGCCTTGTGTTGTAATATGATCCGTATCATGAACCAGACCTACCATACCGACTACAGGCGTCGGATAGATAGAGCCTTTAGCATTTTCGTTGTACAAGCTGACATTGCCCCCGATGACAGGTGTATCCAGTACACGGCAAGCTTCTGCCATCCCGTCTACAGCTTTTTCCATTTGCCAGAAAATATCCGGTTTTTCAGGGTTTCCGAAGTTCAGGTTATCCGTAATCGCCAACGGCTCGCCGCCGGAGCATACAATATTACGTGCTGCTTCACTGACCGCAATCCGTCCGCCTACCTCTGGATCAAGGTATACGTAACGTCCGTTACAATCCGTCGTCATGGCGAGTCCCTTGCGCGTTCCGCGCACAGTCACTACTGCTGCATCCGATCCCGGACGAACGGCCGTACTGGTGCGGACCATGTAATCATACTGCTCATATACCCATTTTTTACTGGCTACACTTGGCGAAGACAGTACCTTTTTCAACGCACCGTTCAAATCCGTCACTTCTGCATAACGAAGCGTGTCAATGGCAGCATTTTGCTCATAATAAGCAGGAACTTCGGATGGTTTGTCGTAAATCGGACACTCGTCCACCAGCGCCGTTACTGGCATATCTCCCACCACGTCACCATGATGGAACAAGCGCAAACGCCCGTCATCCGTCACCTTACCGACCTTGGCACAAATGACACCCCAACGCTCGAAAATTTCAAGCGCCTGTGCTTCATCCTTAGGTTCAACAACGAACAGCATACGCTCCTGTGATTCGGACAGCATCATTTCATAAGGCGTCATGCCTTCTTCACGCTGCGGTACCTGATCCAGATACAGCTCGAGGCCGTTGCCTGCCTTACTCGCCATTTCCGCACTGGAGCAGGTAAGTCCTGCCGCGCCCATATCCTGAATACCCAGCACAATACCGCTATCGATCAGCTCCAGGCATGATTCCATGACCAGCTTCTCCATAAATGGATCGCCTACCTGAACCGCAGTCCGATTCGCTTCGGATTCCTCGGTCAGCTCAACCGATGCGAAGGTCGCTCCGTGAATCCCGTCCCGGCCTGTCGGTGGTCCCACATAGAACACCGGGTTACCGACCCCTTTAGCAACACCACGCTGGATTTTATCATGGTCAATCAGTCCAACACACATCGCATTAACGAGCGGATTGCCTTCGTAGCTTTCATCGAATACAACCTCGCCGCCTACGGTTGGAATACCGATACAGTTTCCATATCCCGCAATACCGGATACCACATGCTCGAACAAATATTTCACGCGGTCGCTCTCCAGCTTGCCAAAACGCAGGGAGTTCAGCACCGCTACAGGTCTTGCACCCATAGAGAAAATATCACGGATGATACCGCCTACCCCTGTCGCTGCCCCCTGAAAAGGTTCCACAGCCGACGGATGGTTATGACTTTCGATTTTAAAGACAACGGCCTGATTGTCACCGATATCTACAATCCCTGCGCCTTCACCCGGTCCCATCAGAACCCGCGGACCACTCGTTGGGAAACGACGCAGCAGCGGCTTGGAGTTTTTGTAAGCACAATGCTCTGACCACATGACACTGAATACGCCAATCTCCGTATAATTCGGCTGACGTCCCATAAATTCGCAGATCAACGCATATTCGCTGTCCGATACACCCATCTGCTGATACAGTTTATGTTCGGCAACTTGCTCTGCCGTTGGTTCCTTAGCGGACACTTGCTGCGCCATGACGATCCCTCCAAGCGTTCAAAATAGATGTAAACATACGTTTGCCGTCATCCGTTCCAAGCAATGCATCCACCGCACGTTCCGGGTGAGGCATCATGCCCAGCACGTTTCCTTGTTCATTACAAATCCCTGCGATATCCGTCACGGAGCCGTTGGGATTATCTTTATACGTAAATACGATCTGGTTATTCGCCTGCAAGCGAGCCAGCGTCTCATTATCACAGTAATAGTTGCCTTCGCCGTGGGCGATCGGAATGACGATCTCTTCACCAGCAGCATAATCTTTTGTAAAAGGCGTTTCGCTATTCACAACCTTCAACACCGTATCGTGGCAACGGAACTTCATCGACAAGTTACGGCGCAAAGCACCCGGCAGCAGCCCAGCTTCAGTCAAAATTTGAAACCCGTTGCAGATACCCAAAATATATTTACCCTCGGCAGCCGCTTTGGCTACTTCCTTCATTACCGGAGCAAACCGGGAAATCGCGCCGCAACGCAGATAATCCCCATAGGAGAAACCTCCTGGAACAAGAATACAATCATAAGGCGACAGATCCGTCGCAGTATGCCAAACATAATCGACAGGTTCACCGACCGTGTCCTCTACCGCCTTATAGCAGTCAATATCACAGTTGGAGCCCGGAAAAACCAGAACTGCAAATTTCATGGAATCAGCCCTCCAGTTCGTAGCGGTAGTCTTCAATGACCGTGTTGGCCAACAGCTTTTCGCACATCTCGATGACGCGCTTTTCTGCACTCTCGCGGTCTGTTGTATCCAGATTCAATTCCATATACTTACCAATTCTGACGCTGTCGACTTCTCCGAAGCCCATAGAATGCAGTGCGCCTTGCACCGCAACCCCCTGCGGGTCCAAAACGCTTTGCTTAATCGTGACATAGACCGTTGCTTTAATCATGTTCCTTCAGTTCCTCCTCCGAATGGATGAATCCTATTGGTTGAATTATGATTACTATTTACTGTGCCGTCAGACGCCGCCAAATATCCGTATATCTTGCAGTTGTTTCTTCTACGACCTCAGCCGGCAACGGATCGGGCTTGCTGTTCTTGTCCCAACCGGATGATGCCAAATAGCTTCGTACCGGCTCCTTGTCCATGCTGTCAATTTCCACATCCAGCTCGTACTTTTCCTGCGCCCAGAAACGGGATGAATCCGGGGTGAAAATTTCGTCAATCAAAATAACCTTTCCATTAACAAGACCAAACTCAAACTTGCAATCGGCTAAAATAATTCCACGCTTCTCGCAGAAAGCACGTGCAAATTCGTACAACGCCAAGCTTTTTTCCTCCAGCTCACCTGTCAGTTGGGCCCCAACCAGCTCTTTCATCTGATGAAGGGAAATGTCCTCGTCGTGTCCAACATCATTTTTCGCAGCCGGTGTAAATAAAGGCTTGGGGAAACGCTCATTTTTACGGAGCCCCTTCGGCAATGGAATGCCGTTCACTTCGCCGTTCTGCTCATACTGACGCCAGCCGCCTCCGGTAATATATCCGCGCACCACACACTCAATATCGATGCGCTCGGCCTTCAGCGTGACCATGATCCGGTCTTTCAACAGCTCTTTATTCTGTTCGTCGATCACATGCCCGAGCTTGTTCACATCGGTATGCACAACATGGTTTTCCAACAAGTCCTTCGTCTGCTCAAACCAGAAAGCGCTGAGCTTATTCAGCACATTCCCCTTTTCCGGCACGGGCGGCTCCAACACATAATCAAAAGCCGAAATCCGATCCGTCACGACAATCAGAAAATGCTCTCCGAGATCATACAATTCACGCACCTTACCTTTGTACAAGAGCGGCGCATGGATTAGACCCTCTGCGGTGGACAATGACATTTCATTACACCTCTTTCAAAGAAGTTTGCCCCTCCTAAATCCTCCCCTCAGGGAGGACCCCCAGGGCTGCTGCCCTCGGGACTCCCGCAATGGTCGGCGCAGTGAGCAGCGGATGATGGAGTATTGTGTAAACTGGGGTGGGGCGAGCGCGTTCTGCTGGATTAAGGCTTGTTGGCACAAGTCTCATCCAGCAACGCTTTTACGTTGGTGCAGGGCGACGTTTTTACGTGCATGGCGCCGTATCAGCGTTGAAATCTGTAAGCTGCAATTTATATGCAGCTTACAGACTGAAGCTTGGCGGCCTTGCATGTCGCCTAGCCCTCGGCCTGTGGCCGTGGCTCGGCATGCCATGCGGCCGAGCATTAAGGCTTCGCCTGTTGTGCGCATGTGCTAAGACTGCGCACTTATGCGGCGGCAAGGCTTCGCTCCTTGAGCCTTGCGCGTTCTTGGGAGGGCTGCGGGCTGTTTGCTACGCAAATTCGGCAGCCCTCCCAAGAACGTTGCTTGCGATAGAAAAGCAGTGGAACACGCTTTTCCATCGCTCTCGGGAGGTGCGGCATCTTATGTGCCGCACCTTCCCCTAGTTCTGCTCCCACATGAAGGGTGGTGCTGGGTGCAGCGGAGCGGACGGAATCGTTCTGGAGAAGCGTTAGCGCTTGCCTTTGCCTCTGGATTCCAACCTTTACGGGTTTATTACAATCACAGGAATCCAGGGGCAACAGCAATCGGAAGAATGATCCGTTCGCGCAGCGGCCTCTCCAAGCGCCAGCCTTCCCTCTACTCCCCTAATCCCAGCTTTTTAAAGATCGTATCTACGTTCTTCAGATGCCAAGCCGGGTTGAACGCGTCCTCGATTTCGTCCGGGCTGAGGACAGCGGTAATTTCCGGGGTCGCCTCCACGATTTCGCGGAACTGGCGCTGCTCTTCCCATGCCTGCATCGCACGCGGCTGCACGGTATCATAGGCTTTTTCACGGCTAAAGCCCTTATCGATCAGCTTCGTCATAATACGGCCAGAGAACGGTACACCATACGTACGCGCCATATTGCGCTTCATATTTTCAGGGAATACCGTCAGGTTCTTCACGATATTGCCAAAACGGTTCAGCATGTAGTTCAACAGCATCGTTGCATCCGGCAGAATGATACGTTCTACAGAGGAATGCGAAATGTCGCGTTCATGCCACAGTGTTACGTTCTCATACGCGGATACCATATGCCCGCGAATCACACGCGCCAGACCGGAAATATTTTCGCTGCCGATTGGATTGCGTTTATGCGGCATCGCAGAGGAACCTTTTTGACCCTTCGCGAAGGCTTCTTCCACCTCACGGAATTCACTCTTTTGCAGGGCGCGGACTTCTGTTGCGAATTTATCTAACGATGTGGCTACCAGTGCCAATGTCGCCATGTACTCGGCATGACGATCACGTTGGAGCGTTTGTGTGGAGATTGGCGCAGGCTTGGTGCCCAGCTTGCGGCATACAAACTCTTCTACAGCTGGATCAATGTTGGCATACGTACCGACTGCACCAGACATTTTCCCGTACTCTACTTGGTCAGCCGCAAAGCGGAAACGTTCCAGATTGCGCTTCATTTCCTCGTACCACAAAGCCATTTTCAGACCAAACGTAGTTGGCTCTGCGTGTACCCCGTGTGTACGGCCCATCATCGGCGTGTGCTTGTAAGCCAGTGCTTTTTCCTTCAAAATTTCGATAAAATTCAAGATATCGCGCTCCAGAATTTCATTCGCCTGCTTCAACAGATAGCCCAGTGCGGTGTCCACCACATCCGTGGAGGTCAGACCGTAATGCACCCATTTGCGCTCGTCGCCAAGGCTCTCGGACACCGTACGGGTAAAAGCAATGACATCATGTCTTGTTTCCTGTTCAATTTCATAGATCCGGTCAATATCAAAGCTTGCGTTCTTACGCAGCGCCACAGTGTCCTCTTTCGGAATAACGCCCAATTCTGCCCAAGCTTCACAGGCACACAATTCTACTTCCAGCCATGCTTTAAATTTATTTTCTTCCGTCCAAATCGCTCTCATTTCCGGTCTGCTATAGCGTTCGATCATAACTATTTATTCCCCCAAATATTGGTTTGTCCAATCCATTCCAGCGCTTGCTCCGTATCCTGGCACAATAGATTAATATGTCCCATCTTTCGGCCTGGCTTGGCTTCACTTTTTCCATACAAATGCAGCTTGGGTACAACATCCAATCTTTCGGCTTCGGCATCAGGCTGCATGAACCGCTGAACCACATCCTCCAATTGCTCCCCCAGCACATTGACCATGACCACCGGAGTCAGCAGCTTCGTGCTGCCCAGCGGCAAGCCGCAAATCGCACGTATGTGCTGCTCGAATTGTGATGTCGCGCAGCCCTCCATCGTGTAATGACCGGAGTTATGCGGTCTCGGGGCCAGCTCATTGACATACAATTGCCCATTTTCGGCCACAAACATTTCTACAGCGAGCAGTCCTACCGCACCCAACGACTCGGCTACAGCCAGCGCCAGCCTGCGTGCTTCTTCCTGTACCGATTCCGATACACGCGCAGGTACGATCGACGTGTGCAAAATGTTGTTCACATGAATGTTTTCCGCAGGTGGAAAGGCTTTGGCTTCGCCGTTCGTGCTACGAGCTACGATAACTGAAATTTCACAGCGAAAGCGAATAAACTGCTCCAGCACCAGCTCCGCACCGCTACCCGCCAGTCGTTCATAGGCAGCTACGGCTTCCTCCGGTTGGCGAATGACCGCCTGCCCCTTGCCATCATAACCGCCGACCGTCGTTTTGAGCACGCACGGCACACCCAATTCAGCTACCGCTTGAACCATATCCGTAGCGCTGCTGATTTCACGATACGGAGCTACCGGAACGCCAGCCGCCTCAATAGAACGTTTTTCACGCAGACGATGCTGTGTTGTGTACAAAAGACTACTGCCCTGCGGTACACTGGATTCCTGCTCCAAAAGCGCAGCTACACCCGCATCCACATTTTCAAACTCATATGTGATCACATCGCATCGCCCAGCCAGCTCTCTGGCCGCATGCTCGTCATCATAGGCGGCACGAATCTGCTCTGACACCTGCCCGCATGGACTATCCGGTGCCGGATCCAGCGTCACAAAGCGATATCCCAGGTTTGTTCCCGCCAGCACAAGCATTCTGCCCAGTTGGCCGCCTCCCAAAATTCCAATCCTTGTACCCGGAGGACGGACGCGTCCTGCAGGTTCACATGCCTCATTCATAGCGAATCACTGCCTTCCAGCACTTCATCACGGATACGGTCGCGTCTTGCTACGACCCGCTGGCTTATCTTTTCGTCAAAAGCACCTAATATTTGTGCTGCCAGCAATCCTGCATTTGTAGCACCTGCCTTGCCGATTGCCACAGTGGCAACGGGAATACCACCCGGCATCTGCACAATCGAGAGCAGAGAGTCCAAACCATTCAGTGCCTTCGACTGGACAGGTACACCGATGACTGGCAAGGATGTCTTCGCAGCCACCATTCCCGGCAGATGAGCAGCCCCGCCCGCTCCGGCAATAATGACCTTTAATCCGCGCCCGGCGGCTTCCTCTGCAAAGCGGAACATCAAATCCGGTGTACGATGGGCTGAGACTACCTTTTTCTCATATCCGATTTCAAGCTCGTCCAGCACAGCACATGCATGTTGCATGGTGTCCCAGTCTGATGTGCTGCCCATAATAACAGCGACCTGCACTGACATGTCCTTCACTCCCTGTTTATCAGTAAGCGCCAAAAATCCGGCACTCGAAAATAACGTTATTTTCAAGACACCGGACTACGAAAAACAAACGACAAAGCCTCTCAAGGCATGCCAAAAGCAAGCCTGTTTCACCGCAACAAATGCGGCTTCAGCCGTATGCCTCCCGTAGTCCGGAAATTTAAGGTTTCCAGGTAGAAACTTCCGGGCCATATCCCCGGCATTATACGAGTCATCATTTTGCCTACTCGACCTTTAAAGATATTCTTTACAAATATAATTGTGGTCTGTTTCGGCTCAAACATGTGTACCTTATTAAATTTTACCTAAAGTTCTTTTTTTATCGACAATACACTTCATAGTTTAACAATTCCCTACACCTTATGTCAACTTGGAAACGAACATTATTAAAATCAACCAATTGAATGTTCGTGTTTGACAAAACACAAACCCTTTTCTACCCGCAAGACGGGACGATAGCTATACATTTAGCCGACTCTTTGCCTCAGACTACCATCATAGATCGGCGCTATCCTCCACAAAAAAAATAAAAGCCGGTACTTCCTATACAGGCAGTAATCCGACTTTCATTCCTTCTATTCTGTTACTTAACAACCAGCACAGGAATACGCGCATGCTGAACCACATTGTGGCTCACGCTGCCCAATACAAATTCACGAATACCACCCAAGCCACGGCTGCCGATCACAATTACATCAAAGCCATTTTCATTGGCGTAATCCAAAATAACTTCGGCTGGCGAACCTTGGATCAGCTCCACCTTGGCATCTACGCCTTGCTCAGCAAGCCGCTTTTTAGCTTCATCCGTAGTCTGCTCCGCCAAATCGTAATATTCTTTATTCACCGAAGCCGGAATTGGAGCTAAGCCTTCACCCATAAAAATTCGCGGGAAATCAAATGCCGTTATAACCTCCAGCTTTGAGGACGGTGATGCCTTGGTTAATTCAGCTGCCTTCAGCAAGGCCTTGTTGGCTGCATCCGAACCGTCATAAGCAAGCAATATTTTTGAAAATAGCATCATATACACCTCTTCCTGTTCAGTTTGTTAAATCCCATCCTGAAATATGTATTCCTTTGCACGCTTGCACAATACATTCGTGGACGCTGGAATAGCCACCTTACTCATCATTAAACATTTCTATACGAACCTAAACCCCGGCTTTACCGCAAAAAATATCCATATAGCAATGCGTTAATGAACAGCAACGCAGGAATGCCGAGTCTGAAGCTCATATGCCGTGTTTTATGGCGTTTGCGGTACATCGCAATCAGCACACCCAATGCTCCTCCGATCAGGGCCAGCAAAAACAGCGTCCGTTCGGGCACCCGATCACGATGCTTGCGCGCTCTTTTTTTATCCTCCGACATTACCAGATAGCCTACTGCATTGATAAACAGCAGCCATACGAACAAGCCTGTCTGCAATGTCTCTCCTCCTTTTATACACCGTACCAATCAGGTATTAGGGCTTATATAGCGCTCTCCCCCCATTATACCCTCGCCCCTTTTACAGAAACAATCTTCTTTTGACTGGAATAGCGCTTTGGCGGATATAGTAACGTGGTATGAGGAAAATCCTCGACTACATCTATTTTGTCTCAAAGGAGGAACTTCGATGGAAAGCACCCATGAATACGTTGAAAAACTGCGAGAAAATGCAAAAAAGGCAGAGCACAACCGTAAACGAGGAAAAGGAACTCCCAGTGCCAGCTTGCCAACCAAACAGCATACCAAAAATCCCTGATAAGGGCTCTGCCTAAGCTGTAGAACCATGTTATTAACGCATCCAATCCACTTAACCTTGTAGTTTCCTTTAATGAATTAAGACAAACTGGTCGTTCATCTCCACAGAAACAGCAAGCGGATTCCTTTTCGGCTTGCTGTTTTTGCATTTGCGTGAAGCCAAAGAAAACCTCTTGCCCCATGAAATGCACTCTATGCAAAAATCAGATAAAATGCAATAATAAAGCGATTACATTTTTAAAAAATAAATTTTAATGTCATGTTTTATAACATACATATTGACTAAAAACAATTTCATCCCCTATAATTCGTGACATTAACGCAATTCGACATTTTTATCGTCAGTTAATCTATCATTACAATTCAGGTTTTGACATTAGAGAGGAGCTTTATATGACTAACATGAAAAAAATGACGATGATTCCCCTATTGGCCGGCTTTATTCTCGGAAGTACCTTATGGAGTGGTGGATTTACGAACACTGCGGCAGCAGCCACCAGCACGACTGCACCTGCTTCTGTCTCTACGACTGCAGGCAAATCTGAAAAACCTCAAACCAACCATTTACCCAATATTAAAATACTGGCCACGGGAGGAACCATCGCAGGATCATCTGCTGTCAATACCGATACAACAGACTACAAAGCAGGCGCACTGGGTATTGAAACCTTGATTAAGGCTGTTCCTGAGATGAAAAGTATTGCCAACGTCAGTGGTGAGCAGGTTGTTAACGTAGGCAGCCCCGACATTAATAACGACATCCTCTTAAAGCTTGCCAAACGCACCAATGAACTGCTTGCCAGAGATGACGTAGATGGAGTCGTAATTACGCACGGTACAGATACATTGGAAGAAACAGCCTATTTCCTGGATCTTGTGGTTAAAAGCGATAAGCCTGTAGTTGTCGTTGGCTCCATGCGTCCAGCTACAGCGATCAGCGCCGACGGCCCTTTTAACCTCTATAATGCTGTGAAAGTCGCCGGCGCCTCAGGCTCCAAAGGGCAAGGCGTACTCGTACTGCTGAATGATCGTATTGGTGCAGCAAGGTACATCACCAAGACAAACGCGACCACAGTGGATACGTTCAAGTCCGTGGAACAGGGGTATCTGGGAGCTGTTGTCGGAGATCAAGTGTACTACTATAATAAATCTGTACGTAAGCATACAACTGCTTCCGTATTCGACATCTCCAATCTGACCGAGCTTCCACAGGTAGATATTTTATACGAATATCAAAACAACGGTCGCTATCTGTATGATGCTGCTGTAGCGGCTGGTGCCAAAGGGATCGTTGTAGCAGGTTCCGGCAATGGTTCCCTGTCCAAAGCCTCTACAGAAGGTGCAGAGGCGGCAGGTAAAAAAGGAGTCATTATCGCCCGCTCCACGCGTGTAGGAAGTGGAGTCGTATCTCCATCGACGAAAGACGCGGCATTGAACTTTGTTTCCACCGATTCGCTCAATCCGCAAAAAGCACGGATTTTGCTCATGCTCGCTTTGACCCAAACGCATGATGTGAACCAAATCCAATCCTTCTTCAATGAATACTAATAAATGAGGATTTATGAAAATTCAAATAAGCATTCTCAATGAACGATAAGATATAAAAGCCAGCTCACCAAAAAAAGGAGCAGCAGTAATGGTGATATACCGTAACTGTTGCTCCTTTTTCACAAGACAATGACAAACCTACAACTCACACAGAGCCCAATTGTCTTAGCCTTAATATAGCTTCAAGTTTAAGTTTCCCTCTCGAATAGTTAAATCTATACCATTCAATTGATAACTGTCCATTTTGCTACAATCCTTTGCTCCTGCTACTTCGTATCAGGACTGCTGTTTAGGAATTCCATTCAGGCTTGGAGGATATTTCGCTTGCTTCTCTGGATGTGGAGCAATTTCTTCCTCCAAAATACTTGATTTATTTTGCTGATTATTGATTTTAAGCGGTTTATGCTTGGACATAACTACTCACCTCCTCGGCTTACCATGCCAAAGAGCAAGAGTTTTTATACCGATTGCTGCTTGCTTCTTGTCTTTACTGCTGACTTAGTATTGCTCTACTGTTAGCTTTCCGTTATTTACCTTGCTTTTGATCCATAGCTGCTTTTAGCAGATCACCCAGACTGGAGCCAAGAGGCTCCTGCTTTTCATATTGTCTTACCAGCTTCTGCTGTTCACGTTTGTTTACCCGCTGCTTGTCCTTATCCAGCGTCTCGGTAATGCCGCAGGCCAAGCATCTTACATACAGCCCCGCCTTGCCCTCTTTCATTTCCATTTTTTTATGGCACTGCGGACAACGACGATTCGACAAACGTTTTTCTCCCGAACGGCGATAACCGCAATCCGCACTTGGACATACGAGGAACTTGCCCTGTTTGCCCTTCTTCTCCAAAAGCTTTGTACCACAATCCGGGCAATGGCTGTTCGTCACGTTATGGGGCTTGTATTCGGCACTGCTATTTTTCACAGTGGAAACCAGCTCTTTCGCCATCGCACGAATGGAGTCCAAGAACGGTCCCGGTTGCCCTTGACCACGCGCGATTCGTTCCAGCTCCGCTTCCCAGCGTGCCGTCAGCTCCGGTGTTCTTAGCTGTGGAGCTGCCAGCTCAATCAATTGTTTGCCTTTCCCCGTTGGATGCATTACATTTCCCTGACGTTCAATCGTATCCGAGCTAACAAGCTTCTCAATCAGATCTGCGCGAGTAGCAGGAGTACCCAGACCATGCTTCTCCATCTGAGCGAGCAGTGCCGCTTCCGTATACCGCTTCGGAGGCATCGTTCGTCCAGCACGCACAAGGCAACGCTGAATCCGGACGGAATCCCCTTTTTTCAGTTCAGGTAAAATAACACCACTTCCGTTGTCCTCACGTTCCTCTGCTTCTTCGTCCGTATCATAGAGACTTCCGTCATATACAGCACGCCAGCCACTATCTTTTATCGTCGTGCCTTTGACTTGAAACGTTTCCTGCTCTACCGTTACCGCAACTGCTACAGCATCATAACGAGCAGGTGGATAGAAAAGACTGATAAATCGCCGCGCAATCAGATCATACAGCTTACGTTCCTCCGGGCTTAGCTGATTAAGCAATAATGTCTGCTCTGTAGGGATGATCGCATGATGATCCGTCACTTTACTGTCATCCACAATTCGCTTCGAGATCGTCAAGCTCTTGCGCAGTAACGGACGTGCCAAGGAAGCATACGGACCTACAGCCACACTATTGAGCCTTTCCTTAAGAGTATCCACCATATCCGATGTCAGATAACGGCTGTCTGTACGTGGATACGTGACCAGCTTATGCTGCTCATACAGACGTTGAAGCACATTAGACGTCTGCTTGGCCGAAAAGCCGTAGCGCTGGTTGGCATCCCTTTGCAGCTCAGTTAAATCATAAGCCAACGGGTGTGGCTCATTCTTTTCACTTTTTTTGACACTGTCAACCGTGCCTTTGACGCCTTCCAATTTGCGGCGCAAAGCCTCTGCTTGAGTACGGTCAAACATGCGTGAATCGCCATTTTCCGCACGCCAAGTCGCCTGAAAATCACCAAAGTCTGCCGTCAATGTATCATATTCCTGAGAACGAAACTGAGTAATCTCCTTCTCACGTTCCATAATCATCCCCAGCGTCGGTGTCTGTACCCTTCCCGCCGAAAGCTGAGCGTTATAGCGACACGTCAATGCACGGGTCACATTCAAACCAATCATCCAGTCTGCTTCAGCCCGACAACGAGCCGATTCGTACAAACGATCAAACTGCTGCCCAGGCAACAGCTTCGCGAAGCCTTCCTTGATCGCCTTGTCCGTCTGCGATGAAATCCACAAGCGGCGGAAAGGCTTTTTCCAGTTCGCCATTTGTATAATCCAACGTGCCAACAGCTCCCCTTCACGAGCAGCATCCGTTGCCACAATAAGTTCTCCAATGTCCTGCCGCTTCATGAGCTGCTGCACAGCCTTGAACTGATGATTGCTTTCCCGCAGTACCTTCAGTTTGGTGCTCTTCGGGAGGATTGGCAGGTCCTCCAAATTCCAGGTTGTATACTTGGAATCATAATCCTCCGGCTCTGCCAGTCCAACCAAATGTCCTAACGCCCACGTCACAACATACTTGGGCCCCTCTATATAGCTTTTATGCTTCTCACGGCTTCCCATCACACGTGCAATCTCTCTGGCTACGGATGGCTTTTCTGCTAATACTAATACCTTCATGTTACGCCCCTTTCTCTTATATTATTAATTATACCATCCTCCCATCTTGCGATAAATCAAATGCCAACGCTCTCAAAGACATGATAGTACTTACTCTTACATTTCATTGGACAGCTTACAAATCAGGCACGCTCCATTTTAACAGCAGACCTGCGTAAGTCAGTCCCCCTCCGAACCCATATAACATTACCCGCTGCCCATACCGTAAACGTCCATCATCCAGACCGCACTGTAAAGCCAAAGGAATAGATGCCGCCGATGTATTGCCACAAAACTCTACACTTGTCAGCGTCTTTTCCAAAGGTATTGCCCCTCGTTCACATATGGATTCGATCATTCTCAAATTGGCGCTATGCGGTACAAACCAATCAAGGTCCTCATTCTTCATTCCAGCCTGCTCCAATAACCGTTCTACTCCCGCTGGGACAGAACGAACAGCCCATTTATAAACCTCACGTCCATTTTGAACAAGAAATCCATTAGTTTGCAGCTTTTCTTCATCCAAATAATTAGATAAACCTGCCCGATAGAGATGAACTCCCCCTTGCCCATAAGTTCCGATATCTGCAGTCAAAAATGATCCTTCATCCTCGTCATATTCAACAAGAGCAGCCCCTGCACCGTCTCCAAAAAGTACACAAGTCGTTCGGTCCGTATAATCTGTAATTTTAGACAACGTTTCCGCTCCCACCACTAACACCTTACGGTGTAGACCACCCGTAATAAGGCCATTAGCCAGGTGAAGTCCATAGGTGAACCCTGCACATGCTGCACTTACATCCATTGATCCCGTATCTGGAATATTAAAATGTGCCTGAATCCGTGAAGCCGTACTTGGAAAGTAGTAATCAGGTGTACTTGTTGCTACAATGATCATATCAACTTCGTTTATATTTACGTCATAGAGGTTAACCATACGTGTAACGGCTTGAATGCATAGATCAGATACATATTGATCTTCAGCCGCAATTCGCCGTTCACGCATACCCGTTCGTTGCACAATCCACTCGTCACTAGTATCCACAAGCTTCTCCAAGTCAGCATTTGTCAAAATCCGTTCAGGTACATAAGTACCCAGGGCCGTAAGCTTTGCTTTAGAATTCAACAATCTGATCACTCTCCTTTATAATCCTTGCCCCTATTATAACACCTGATACTAATACCTGGTACTAATTTATTTCAAAATAGCTTCAATTGGTACAAGTTAGTCTCAATTTGTATCTTTCCTTTAAGTTAAGTATAGATGTCTTACCTTTTCAACGCAAAAAAAGAACCATAATCTCAAGGAGATCATAGTCCTTCTTACTTTTGCTTGGCGACGTCCTACTCTCCCAGGACCCTGCGGTCCAAGTACCATCGGCGCTGGAGGGCTTAACGGTCGTGTTCGGGATGGGTACGTGTGGAACCCCTCCGCTATCGCCACCAAACATGAATTTGTTAAACAAATTCTACCGTATGGGTATTCGGTTCATCACGAATCGTGTGAATGAATAGCCATGCGCTTTTCGTATGTATCTTCTACATACCTTCAAGGTGTTACACCCTGAAAACTGGATCCGAAACTCAATTTGCGTTTTATTCTTAGGATAAGCCCTCGACCGATTAGTATTGGTCAGCTCCATGCATTACTGCACTTCCACCCCCAACCTATCTACCTCGTCGTCTTCAAGGGGTCTTACATACTGGGAAATCTCATCTTGAGGGGGGCTTCACGCTTAGATGCTTTCAGCGCTTATCCCTTCCGTACATAGCTACCCAGCGGTGCTCCTGGCGGAACAACTGGTACACCAGCGGTACGTCCATCCCGGTCCTCTCGTACTAAGGACAGCTCCTCTCAAATTTCCTACGCCCACGACAGATAGGGACCGAACTGTCTCACGACGTTCTGAACCCAGCTCGCGTACCGCTTTAATGGGCGAACAGCCCAACCCTTGGGACCTACTTCAGCCCCAGGATGCGATGAGCCGACATCGAGGTGCCAAACCTCCCCGTCGATGTGGACTCTTGGGGGAGATAAGCCTGTTATCCCCAGGGTAGCTTTTATCCGTTGAGCGATGGCCCTTCCATGCGGTACCACCGGATCACTAAGCCCGACTTTCGTCCCTGCTCGACTTGTTGGTCTCGCAGTCAAGCTCCCTTCTGCCTTTGCACTCTTCGAATGATTTCCAACCATTCTGAGGGAACCTTGGGGCGCCTCCGTTACTCTTTAGGAGGCGACCGCCCCAGTCAAACTGCCCACCTGACACTGTCCTCGTACCGGATCACGGTACCAAGTTAGAACCTAGATACGATCAGGGTGGTATCCCAAGGATGCCTCCTCTCAAGCTGGCGCTCAAGTCTCTCAGGCTCCCACCTATCCTGTACAGATCGTACCCAAATTCAATATCAAGCTGCAGTAAAGCTCCATGGGGTCTTTCCGTCTTGTCGCGGGTAACCTGCATCTTCACAGGTATTAAAATTTCACCGGATCTCTCGTTGAGACAGCGCCCAAGTCGTTACGCCATTCGTGCGGGTCAGAATTTACCTGACAAGGAATTTCGCTACCTTAGGACCGTTATAGTTACGGCCGCCGTTTACTGGGGCTTCGGTTCATAGCTTCGCCCTAAAAGGACTTACCACTCCCCTTAACCTTCCAGCACCGGGCAGGCGTCAGCCCGTATACTTCGCCTTGCGGCTTCGCACAGACCTGTGTTTTTGCTAAACAGTCGCTTGGGCCTTTTCACTGCGGCCCCCTCGGGCTATTCACCCTACCGAGGCACCCCTTCTCCCGAAGTTACGGGGTCATTTTGCCGAGTTCCTTAACGAGAGTTCTTCCGCGCGCCTTAGAATTCTCTTCTCGCCTACCTGTGTCGGTTTGCGGTACGGGCACCTTCTCCTGGCTAGAGGCTTTTCTTGGCAGTCTGAGATCATGACCTTCGCTACTACAATTTTCGCTCCCCATCACAGCCCAGCCTTACGATGTGCGGATTTGCCTACACATCAGCCTCACTGCTTAGACGGACATCCATCAGTCCGCGTCACTACCCTACTGCGTCACCCCATCGCTCATAGCGGATTACGGTGGTACAGGAATTTCGACCTGTTGTCCTTCGACTACGCCTTTCGGCCTCGCCTTAGGTCCCGACTTACCCTGAGCGGACGAACCTTCCTCAGGAACCCTTAGGCTTTCGGCGGATCTGATTCTCACAGATCTTTTCGTTACTCATACCGGCATTCTCACTTGAATGCAGTCCAGCGCTCCTTCCGGTACACCTTCAACCCGCATTCAACGCTCCCCTACCCCTGATACCTAAATATCAAGCCATAGCTTCGGTGGCGTGTTTAGCCCCGTTACATTTTCGGCGCAGAGTCACTCGACCAGTGAGCTATTACGCACTCTTTCAATGGTGGCTGCTTCTAAGCCAACATCCTGGTTGTCTGTGCAACTCCACATCCTTTCCCACTTAACACACACTTGGGGACCTTAGCTGATGGTCTGGGCTGTTTCCCTTTCGACAATGGATCTTAGCACTCACTGTCTGACTCCCGGAACCAAGTCTATGGCATTCGGAGTTTGACTGAGCTTGGTAACCCTTGCGGGCCCCGCACCCAATCAGTGCTCTACCTCCACGACTCTTATTCCGAGGCTAGCCCTAAAGCTATTTCGGGGAGAACCAGCTATCTCCGGGTTCGATTGGAATTTCTCCGCTACCCCCACCTCATCCCCGCATTTTTCAACATGCGTGGGTTCGGGCCTCCAGTGCGTGTTACCGCACCTTCACCCTGGACAGGGGTAGATCACCCGGTTTCGGGTCTACGTCCACGTACTCAAGATCGCCCTATTCAGACTCGCTTTCGCTGCGGCTTCAGCTCTTCACCTTAACCTTGCACGGGAACGTAACTCGCCGGTTCATTCTACAAAAGGCACGCCATCACCCCTAGATCGGGCTCTGACTTCTTGTAAGCACACGGTTTCAGGATCTATTTCACTCCCCTTCCGGGGTGCTTTTCACCTTTCCCTCACGGTACTGCTTCACTATCGGTCGCCAGGGAGTATTTAGCCTTGGCAGATGGTCCTGCCGGATTCATACGGGGTTTCACGTGCCCCGCACTACTCGGGATCCGTCTCGGAGGGAACAAGTTTTGAACTACAGGGCTTTTACCTTCTCTGGCGGGCCTTTCCAGACCTCTTCATCTAACCGGTTCCTTTGTAACTCCATGTGAGACGTCCCACAACCCCAAGAAGCAAGCTCCTTGGTTTGGGCTAATCCGCGTTCGCTCGCCGCTACTGACGGAATCACTATTGTTTTCTCTTCCTCAGGGTACTTAGATGTTTCAGTTCCCCTGGTATGCCTCTATTCTGCCTATGTATTCAGCAGAAAGTGACTGTCGATGAAGACAGCCGGGTTTCCCCATTCGGACATCCCCGGATCAAAGCTTGCTTACAGCTCCCCGAGGCTTTATCGTTGTTCGCCACGTCCTTCGTCGGCTCCTGGCGCCTAGGCATCCTCCGTGTGCTCTTTGTAGCTTAACCTAGCATTTACAAAGTAAATGCGATTTGTTTTGAATTTCGGTTCATCACCGAAGTGTGAATGAAATTCAAAACAGCTACCTTTATTTCACTTGTTTACACAAGATCAGCGTAAAGGAATATTCTAAAACGCAATTTCGTTTCGGTATCCAGTTTTCAAGGTGCAATTCGCTTCAAGAAAGCGAAACCCGATGAATATTTCGGTTCCACACAGATGTGTGAATGAAACATTCGTCGAAGCTTGAGAGTTTGAGCTCTCAAAACTGAGCAACGAGTGAGTAAGTTTGTGAAGCTTACGCTTCATATTTGAATGTTTCCATTGCAGGAAACGATTCTCCATAGAAAGGAGGTGATCCAGCCGCACCTTCCGATACGGCTACCTTGTTACGACTTCACCCCAATCATCTACCCCACCTTCGGCGGCTGGCTCCCTTGCGGGTTACCCCACCGACTTCGGGTGTTGTAAACTCTCGTGGTGTGACGGGCGGTGTGTACAAGACCCGGGAACGTATTCACCGCGGCATGCTGATCCGCGATTACTAGCAATTCCGACTTCATGCAGGCGAGTTGCAGCCTGCAATCCGAACTGAGACCGGCTTTTCTAGGATTCGCTCCAGATCGCTCTTTCGCTTCCCGTTGTACCGGCCATTGTAGTACGTGTGTAGCCCAGGTCATAAGGGGCATGATGATTTGACGTCATCCCCACCTTCCTCCGGTTTGTCACCGGCAGTCTGCTTAGAGTGCCCAGCTTGACCTGCTGGCAACTAAGCATAAGGGTTGCGCTCGTTGCGGGACTTAACCCAACATCTCACGACACGAGCTGACGACAACCATGCACCACCTGTCTCCTCTGTCCCGAAGGAAAGATCTATCTCTAGACCGATCAGAGGGATGTCAAGACCTGGTAAGGTTCTTCGCGTTGCTTCGAATTAAACCACATACTCCACTGCTTGTGCGGGTCCCCGTCAATTCCTTTGAGTTTCAGTCTTGCGACCGTACTCCCCAGGCGGAATGCTTAATGTGTTAACTTCGGCACCAAGGGTATCGAAACCCCTAACACCTAGCATTCATCGTTTACGGCGTGGACTACCAGGGTATCTAATCCTGTTTGCTCCCCACGCTTTCGCGCCTCAGCGTCAGTTACAGCCCAGAGAGTCGCCTTCGCCACTGGTGTTCCTCCACATATCTACGCATTTCACCGCTACACGTGGAATTCCACTCTCCTCTTCTGCACTCAAGCTCCCCAGTTTCCAGTGCGACCCGAAGTTGAGCCTCGGGATTAAACACCAGACTTAAAGAGCCGCCTGCGCGCGCTTTACGCCCAATAATTCCGGACAACGCTTGCCCCCTACGTATTACCGCGGCTGCTGGCACGTAGTTAGCCGGGGCTTTCTTCTCAGGTACCGTCACTCTTGTAGCAGTTACTCTACAAGACGTTCTTCCCTGGCAACAGAGCTTTACGATCCGAAAACCTTCATCACTCACGCGGCGTTGCTCCGTCAGGCTTTCGCCCATTGCGGAAGATTCCCTACTGCTGCCTCCCGTAGGAGTCTGGGCCGTGTCTCAGTCCCAGTGTGGCCGATCACCCTCTCAGGTCGGCTACGCATCGTCGCCTTGGTAGGCCTTCACCCCACCAACTAGCTAATGCGCCGCAGGCCCATCCATCAGTGACAGATTGCTCCGTCTTTCCTCCTCTCCCCATGCAGGGAAAGGATGTATCCGGTATTAGCTACCGTTTCCGGTAGTTATCCCAGTCTGATGGGCAGGTTGCCTACGTGTTACTCACCCGTCCGCCGCTAGGTTATGTTAAAAGCAAGCTTTTAACATAACCCCGCTCGACTTGCATGTATTAGGCACGCCGCCAGCGTTCGTCCTGAGCCAGGATCAAACTCTCCATTAAAGACCAACCGAAGTTGGTTTATAGAAAGAGCGATTCGCTCATTTTGAAACTGACGAGATAAAATATCTCTCTTACACTCCGATTTCATACAACCTTACGGCATGTAGTGAAACCTTCGTGGTTGATTTTGCGAACAAAATCATTTACTCACTCGTTGTTCAGTTTTCAAAGATCAAACATTTCTTGTTCGTTGACTTAGCTCGTCGCCTTATCAACTCTTATATCTTATCATGTCCGAACCAACTTTGCAAGCATTTTTTAAATCTTTTTTGTAACTCTCGCTCGCAACCTTGTATTTCTTGTCCGGAATTAGAATATATCATAGAAGGAACAAGTTTGCAAGCATTTATTGCATTATTTTTTGAAAATCTCTATTTGTTATTCATTCTTCTTCTCTATAATACTATTCGCTCTCTTCCGGACATTAAATAACTAGAATAAAAAAGAACCCCGCTCCCTGAAACAACAGGAAAGGAGGTTCTGTACTGCAAAGATCTTTTTCAAGCTATATCAAGTTGCTATTCCGAACCCATAAAGGCAAAGCGGATCACTACAATAACAGCAAGCACCCACATAAGCCAGTGAACTTTAACTTTGTTGCTGGTAAACAGATTACTGAATATAGCCAGAACAACGTAAGACAAAATGCCAGCAGAAATACCATTGGCGATTCCGCCAGTAAAAGGCATCAGAACAATGGTAAGGAACGCCGGGAACGCCAGCAGGAAGTTATCCCAGTCAATGTTGCGAACCTGACTCATCATCAGCACGCCAACGATAATCAACGCTGGAGCAGTAGCCGCGGACGGCACAACCAATGCCAACGGTGCGATAAAGAGAGCCAACAGGAATAGAACGCCTGTCGTTACAGCAGTCAGGCCCGTACGTCCGCCTTCTTCTACCCCTGCCGAGCTTTCTACGAATGCTGTAATTGTGCTTGTTCCCAATACTGCGCCGGTACTTACACCAACGGCATCCACCAGCATAGCTTTACCGATGATTTTCTCACCTTTTTTCTTATCCTTCATTATACCTGCACGGGTAGCCGTACCTACCAGCGTACCAAACGTATCAAACAACTCTACAAATGTGAAAATGAAAATGATATCAAACAGCCCAATGTGCAAAGCAGCCTTCAAATCCAACTGACCCACTGCCAAATTACTAAAATCAGGAATCCAGTGGCCTGTTGTCAAACTACTCAGATTCGTTACACCCATCGGAATACCAATCAATGTGGTAGCTACGATACCAATCAGCAAAGCACCTTTGACCCGAACAACCATCAGCGCTGCAATAATGAGCAAACCGATCAGCGCCAGCAGCGCATCCTTTTGATGAACCAGACTACCCAAAATCAGATTAAAAGCATGACCCGGAACCGGCTGACCTACATCCGTCCCTGGAACAATACTTACCATAACCAGATTACACAACTTAAAACCGACAATGGTAATAAACAAGCCGATACCTACTGTAATAGCTGTCTTTAGATTTTCAGGAACCGCAACAAGCAACATCTGTCTCACTCGTGTCACGGTTAAAATCAGAAAGACGATACCGGATATAAATACAGCGCCAAGTGCCGCTTGCCAAGTGATCATACCGTTCGAACTCAAAACTACGGTCATAAAATAAGCATTCAAGCCCATACCCGGAGCCATTCCAATTGGTACATTAACGAACAGCCCCATTAGAATAGTGACCAGTCCTGCACCTACCGCAGTAGCAAAAAAGACGGCTTCGCTGGGCATCCCTGCTCCAGTCGGCCCCAAAAAGGTATTGTTGACCACCAAAATATAAGCCATGGTCATAAAAGTAGTAATCCCCGCAATAATTTCTGTGCGGATGTTCGTTCCATGTTCCTTTAATTTAAAGAAACGCTCCATGAGTCGTAATTCCTCCTACGCAAAGCATACTCGTATTGTTATCGTTCATTTGCTGTAATATTCGCATTCATAAGCGCTATATTACATCCGTTATTTTAGGCCGTCCCCTACTGCTTGTCAACACAAAAAGCGAATGTTGTAATTTGAACACATATGTATTGTTCGGAAAATAGAACGCCCGCCAAGCTGTTGTATAGCTGACGGGTTATCAATTAGGCGAATCAGATATTTTTGTACTTATCAAAAGCATTCGCGGTGTCCGGTATATTTTCCAAATAAACGATCTTACCTTCTGCATCCAGCACCGATCTTACTTTTTTCTGCTCTAACAGGTCGGCAATTTCCTGTAACTGCTGTCCATCGGGCTCCAGCCATATATTTTTGGCCGTTACGCCGTACTCCTTGACCAGCTCTTCGTCAAAATTGCTAACGATGGATACGATCCGTCCGGTGTACTTTTTCAGAACTTTAAAGCTGTTGTTCTGGACATCTCCACCCATCGTATCGAACACAACGTCCACATCGGACAATACATCCTCGAAACGGGTCGTGCGGTAGTCAATGATTTGATCGGCTCCTAATGAAACAAGCAGCTCATGATTGCGCTCGCTGGCTGTCGTAATGACATGGGCGCCAGCTTGCTTGGCAAACTGGATAGCGAACATGCCGACACCGCCTGCGCCTGCGTGGATCAATACCTTTTCACCTTTGGCTAGTTGACCATGTGTAAAGAGCGCCTGCCAGGCGGTCAGTCCTGCCAACGGAACAGATGCAGCTTCCTCCCATGAGATAGAGGCAGGTTAAACGCGCCAGTAGATGGTCATCCACCAAGGTATATTCCGCATAAGTACCAAAACGGGTCGTGTTCGGACGGGCAAACACTTCGTCTCCTACTTTCCAATCGGTTACCTCGCTACCTACTTCCGAGATGATGTCGGCAACATCCCAGCCCAAGAAAATCGGAAACTCCCAATCCATCATTTGCTTCAAATAACCTTCACGCAGCTCCAATCAATCGGATTAATGGAGGTTGCTGCTACTTTCACAACGACCTGATGGGCCTGTGGCTTAGGGTATTTTACATATTCTTCACATTGGTAGACATACGCTGTAATACATTTGTCAAAGAAACAATCTCCTCATCAGCAAACTCACGTAGCAGCTTGTCCTGAAAGGCTTGTCTTTGCTCTGACAAAACTTGCAGCTCTCGAATCCCTGATTCTGTTAGACGAATATAGGTTACACGCTTATCCTGCTCTTTTTTGCCTCGGATAATCAGACCTTCCTCCTCCAACCTTTTCAGATGTCGGGTAACCGCTGCTCCGTCCAAAACCAGTAAATGTTGAAGCTCCAGCTGACTTAATTCCTGTCGATGATGAATATGATATAAAATTTCCACCTTGGTAAAGCTTGTTTTCAATTGCGCTTCAAAAGCAGTATTCATTTCTTTACACAAAAGATGCATGCGATAAAACAATTTGCTCCTATCTGTACAATGTTCGATGACTTTTCCTCCTCCTCCAAATTAATTGACGTATCAATTGATATATCAAGCATTATACACCTCTATGGAAAATATTCAAGCTAAACGACCCGCCTGAGTATTTTCACTTCGGTTTCCTGCTATAGCTCGGAGTAATTCAAACGAAAAGAGTCGTGGTGTATCTGTTCACAGCTATCAATGATCTATAGGTTATAGCGTGTTCATGAATCCAATAATACGAGCTGCCAGCCGCTCATGACCTGCCTGATTTGGATGCAGACCGTCAGGAATACCGTTTTCCCCGGTAAAATACATCTGTCTATGTATAGGCAGCAACGGTTGAATCCCGGCGATATTCCACAGATCGCAGCACGGAAAAGAATACAGCGAAGCCACATCTCTCACGGCCTGCGCATACGCGCTATACACTTGTCCCGTGACTGCATTGGGCAAATGTTCGGGAACCGCTTCACTTGATCCGTGGGGCGGTGTCAGAAAAATGATCAGCTTGTCCGGGTAACGGTTAATTAAACCCTCGGCTATGTGCTTAAGCGCACCATAAAATGTTCGTGTTTCTGTCGACGCTGTGCCTAAGTGACCGAACGGCGTTTCTCCCATCGAAAAATCATTTCTTCCCCCCATAAAAAAGATCACGTCCGCGTGGGGATTCATTTTCTCATAACGCTCACACATGGGTTCAAAGCCACCGCTGGCTACACTGCTACCGGATATACCGTGGTTCTCAAAGGTTTGGAATTCCAGTGCGTCGCTGACGAGGTGGGGGTAGGGCTTTTCTCCATCACGTAATTCATATCCAAACGTAATGCTATCGCCCAGAAATACGGCATGGCTGCCTTGGTATTTGTGTTGATAAGTTGTCATTCGATTTCTCTCCTATCTATTAGATCGTATTATTGATTTCGATAAATTTATGTTCAATCGCTGTCATTTCATGATTTGGCCGGGTTATTAAATACGTATCCATGTAGCCGAAGGTTGGGGGAACCGACAAATAGGATTTTACATTAAATTGCCGCGCCAGCTTCTTGGACATCAAGGTGATTCCCATTCCCATCAAAACAAACTGCACCATCGTATCAAACACCCCTACCTCCACAACCTCGCCATGAGTCAATTGCATGACCTGATACATCTTCTCCAATTGCGTAAGATACAGGCAGCCATACGATAGCATGATAATAGTGGCCCCTTGCAGTACCTGTTCGAGGTCTGAGCCTTCATGGATGCCCTTCCCCACCAGTACCAGATCTTCACGATAACATTTTTGATAATGAATATACGGGCTGGTGGAATAACCTATGACGAAGGCAATATCAAGTTCACCTTCGAGGATCAACAGTTCTATTTCCGTGGTAGTGCCCGTTTTTAAAGTCACAGAAACCTGTGGGTACAGTTCGTATATCATCGTGAGCGCCCTCGTTACTTCGCCTACCACAATGGACTGCATCGTGCCAATGCGCAGCTTTTCCTCTTGAGGTCTCATTTTCATCTCTGTGTCTTGCCACAGCAGCAAAATTTGTTTGAACTGAGCATATAGGATTTCTCCTGCGGGGGTCAGCTCCATACCACGGGGTTTTCGGTAAAATAACGCTGTTTTATAGTGGGCCTCCAGCTTCTTTATTTTGGCCGTCATATTCGATTGCAGGTGATTCAGCTTTTGGGCTGCTTCCGTAAGGCTCCTCAATTCAGCTACTGAAACAAATGCCTGCATGTTCTCAATATCCACGTCTCTACCTCCCATCAAATAAAATGATACCTGCATCACAAACAAACATTATTATTTATGAGTTAAGTGTATTATATTGGCCTTAGACGCTATTTTCCACCCTCATTTTAAAAATTCAGGAGGTATGCAACATGGTCAAAAAGAAGATCCGTACAGGTGTTGTCGGAGGTTCAATGAATAACAAATGGGCGAGTCAGACGCATATTCCGGCTTTACTCAAGCATCCGAACCTGGATATCACAGCCATCGGTACTTCCCGTATGGAGAGTGCACGGGAAAGCGCAGGAGAAGTAGGGGCGGCACTGGCTTTTGATGATGCCAAAAAGCTTGCAGCTTCCGAGGCTGTGGACATGGTGGTAGTAAGTGTAAAAGTCCCTCATCATTACGGGGCGGTTATGGCGGCAATTCAAGAGGGGAAGCACATTTTTTGTGAATGGCCCTTGGGGGCAAACATTGCGGAAGCCACTGAAATGGCTACGGCAGCAGAACAGGCGGGCATTCATCATACCGTCGGCTTGCAGGCTCGGCAGGATTTAGAAGTGCAAACAATGAAAAAGCTGGTGGAGGACGGAGAGATTGGTGAAATTGTGTCCTGTCATATGCAAGTAACTACTCGCGGCAAGGGAGGACGGACAGATCAGGATACGGCCTATTTGCTGAATAAAGCCAATGGCGCCAATTTGCTGACGATTACCGGTGGGCATGCGCTGGACGCACTGCAATACATCGTTGGTGAATTTCGTGAGCTATCGGCTATCACGGCATCCCGTTACAACCAAGCAACTATTCAGGAAACGGGTGAAGTCATTCCCAAGGATACAGCCGATCAGATTTTGATTCACGGATTGTCGGAAAAGGGAACACCGATATCAGTTCACATTCAGGATGGCGTAAACTCTAAATTTGAGATAGAAATTCAGGGAAAAAAAGGAGCTTTGCGTTTGACACAAAAGCCTTCGCTTGGGCATGTTCAATTTGGCAATCTTACGCTCGAAAAACTTGTGTATGATTCAGGCAGTAATAAGGGTTATGCGCCTAGTGACGCTTTTGATGCTTTTGAACAAATTAATATAGCTCCTGAGCCTGATAGCGGCCTGGATTTCCCAAAAGAAGGGGTAACCCTGAATGTAGCGAAGGCTCATCATGTATTTGCCAAGGACATTTTGACGGATACCCGCTTCGCTCCTGATTTTAATCATGCCTTAAAGCTGCATCAGCTACTGGACCGCATTGAGGAATCGGCAGCAACCGGCAAAAAGCTCGTGTGGTAAAAAGCACATAATTAGAACAACAAAACCTTAAAACAAAAAAACCTTCAAAACCACGATAGATGTGGAATTGAAGGTTTTGTTGTCTTGCTACTTGGGACACCTCAATTTTTGAAGAGCAATTGTAACTCAGCCTATTCCCACTCAATCGTAGCTGGTGGTTTGGAGGTGATATCGTACACGATGCGGTTGACGTTATCCACTTCGTTAACGATACGTACGGAGATTTTCTCCAGTACGTCCCAAGGGATACGTGCCCAGTCGGCAGTCATGCCGTCGATGGAGGTTACGGCACGAATACCCACAGTGTAAGAATACGTACGGGCATCGCCCATTACGCCAACACTCTTCATATTCGGCAAAGCGGTGAAGTATTGCCAGATTTCCCGGTCCAGACTGGCTTTGGCAATCTCCTCGCGCAAAATATAATCCGATTCACGAACAATCGTAAGCTTGTCCTCTGTCACTTCGCCCAGTACACGAATGGCAAGACCCGGACCCGGGAATGGCTGACGCCATACAATCTCAGCCGGAAGTCCGCATTCTTCGCCGACTTTACGCACTTCATCTTTGAACAGTGCATTCAGCGGCTCGATCAACTTGAACTTCATGTCTTCCGGCAAGCCACCTACGTTATGATGCGATTTGATCGTCTGTGCTGTGGCTGTTCCACTCTCTACGATATCCGTATACAGCGTACCTTGTGCCAGGAATGTAAAATCGTCGAATTGCTTGGATTCTTCCTCAAAAACGTAAATGAACTCGTTACCGATGATTTTACGTTTTTGTTCCGGATCATCGACTCCTGCCAGCTTGGACAAGAAGCGCTCACGCGCATCAATTTTGACAACCTTCATATCAAATTTGCCAACGAACGTCTCCATTACACTTTCGGCTTCGCCCTTACGCAGCAGTCCATGGTCGATAAACATACATGTCAGTTGATCGCCGATGGCTTTATGAATGAGCATCGCTACAACGGAAGAATCCACACCGCCACTTAAAGCGCACAATACTTTTTTGTCGCCTACCTGCTGGCGGATTTCACGGATCTGGTCCTCGATGAACGACTCCATCGTCCATTTACCATCACAACCGCACACTTCATACAGGAAGTTGCTAATCATTTCATTACCATGAATGGAATGACGCACCTCTGGATGGAATTGTACCGCGTACAGATTCCGCTCCGGATGACTCATCGCTGCAATCGGCGCACTTTCCGTTCCTGCATCCAGTTTAAAGCCGGATGGCAAATCCGTAACATGGTCTCCATGGCTCATCCATACGGTCTGACGAGATTCCAGACCTTTAGCCAATCTCGTATCCTCATTGAATTGCACGTCTGCTTTGCCGTACTCACGCTTGCCTGCACGTTCTACCTTACCGTCCAGTTGGTGAGCCATCAGTTGCATACCATAGCAAATACCGAAAATAGGAATTCCCAGATCGTAGATTGCCCGGTCGACTTGAGGGGCATTTTCTGCATATACGCTGGAAGGTCCACCTGAAAAAACAATCCCTTTCGGTGCCAGTTCTCTCAGCTTCTCCGCAGGCGTATTGTATGGAAGGAGCTCGCTATACACGCCGAGGTCCCGTATTCTTCTTGCAATTAACTGGTTGTATTGTCCTCCAAAGTCGAGAACTACAACGATTTCATTAGGCTTATTCATTACCGTGCCTCCCTCAATTGTTCGTTTCATTATACGCAACGATAAAACAAGACGTCAAGAAATCAACCGGAGTTGAGTGGACATGAAAAGATTGTTAAAATGAATTAATTCCAATTATGAATCTGTTCGTAGGAGTGTAAACGATGGATGTGCTGAAATGGATCGCGCAATTGTTCGAAGAATACGGATACAGCGTCCTTTTTTTCGGCTTGCTGCTGGAATTTATTGCTTTACCTTTTCCCGGGGAAACCACGATGGCCTATGCGGGATATCTCTCCTATTCGGGTACCCTGGATTTCGGTAAACTGGTGCTGCTGGCCTTTTTGGGCACAACCATCGGAATGACTATTACCTACTTTATCGGAAAATGGGCTGGGCTCCCCTTTATTCAGAAATACGGTAAATGGGTTCTCTTATCACCGGACAAGCTTCAGAAAACACAAAAGTGGTTTCAACGATACGGGTACTGGCTTATTTTCCTTGGATATTTTATTCCTGGCGTTAGACATTTCACTGGCTATTTTTCCGGAATTATCGCTATTCCTCTCCGTAAATTTGCCTTGTATGCATACAGCGGTGCTTTATTCTGGGTTATTTTATTTCTAAGCATTGGCAAGCTGTTCGGTCCGCAATGGGATGCCATGTTCCATTTGGTGGAGCTGTATGCGCTGCGAATCGTTGCCATCATCGGCATTATCCTTTTGATATATATCGTTTATCGCTGGAGAACCTTCCTGTTTAGTTCTTTCCGCAAGTCCGACAAATCGGTGAAAACCAGTGGCAAAAACGATCCGGAATAATTAGACATCCGCCGCCTTACGGCTGCGAGCCCTTGTATAGTACATCGTTATCACGATAGATATCATGACAAATCCCGCTCCGCCAATCAAACCTAACATACGCGGCTCCATGATTTCCACCGCCACCCCGGCTCCAAACATGGATAAGCCGATAATCCCTTGACTCCACGCTGTCAGCATGCCCAGCAATGGCCCCTGTAAATGCAGCGGGGTCTCCCGCATTAATAGTGTATCCAAACAGATTGCCCCCACCCCGCCAGCCAACGAAATGAAAAAGTAGATGGCGACCGCCGCCCATGCATGATCCATTCTGCTTAACCCCATAAGCAAAATCCCTTCCAATAGCAAGCATACCAGTCCTCCGCTCAATAAAGAGCGGCTGAATAGACGCCCCAGTGCATAGCTGGCAATCAGACCCGCACCCAAAGCGGCGTAAAACAGTCCAATCCCGGTATCCCCCAGCTTAAACTCCTGCACGGCATATACACTGATCAGCACATTATCAATTCCATTGAGGAATGGAACCAGTAGTTCAAATGCAATTACGACTTGGAGCGGAAGCGAAATGCGGATGCATTGCAGTATTTGTGACCTACCCAGGATTCGATTATCGAATGACGTTTGACTTCCACGTGATTCAGTATGAGCATCCTCCCTAGTTACTTCCTCCTTGGTGACGGGTGGGAATGCAATATTGCGGACGATCAGACCTGCAGCGAAAAAGCTGGCGGAGTTGAGCATAAATGCGGCCTGTGGTCCAAAAAACGCGGATACGATGCCTCCAGTAGCAGCTCCAATCACCAATACCAGTCCGCCCATCACCTGCTCCAGACTGTTCACCCGCATCAAATCCGATGGTCGAACCAAAAGCGGGATGGACGACTTACGGGCTGGAGCGTACAGCGCTTCCCCACAGGCTAACAGGGTACTGACTCCATAAACGATCCACATATCCTCATTGCTGTGAACACTTAAAAAGGCAAGGGCTACTCCGCCTCTGAACAGATCCGTGGTCATCATAAGTGTGCGTCTGGATATACGGGTGATGAGCACACCTGACACGGGCGACAGAATTAAAAAAGGAATCACCCGTAGTCCGAGCATAATCCCCACGCTGAGTCCCGAGCCGGTAAGTCGATACATCAAGGCCAACAAGGCGATCTGGCAGAAACGGTCTCCCATGCCATTAATAATGCCAGCTGCGAATAACTTTCTGTATTGCTTGTTTACCATGTACTTCAGCTCCAAGTCGAAACGATCTATCGATTATACATTAATCTAATTAGTTATATAGCTAATTTAGAGGGATGATTATACAAACGTCAAGCATAAATTTATATATTCAGAGCATACTAAACCAATTAACTCCAATATCGGAGGATTTTACGTATGCAAAATGAGAATAAAAACTGTCCGCTCACCCACGTATCCTCTTGCTTACGGGATAACGTGAATCATATCCAAAGCTCGATTGGAAACAGCGGTGATTTGATTATCAAAGAGCTGCTATGGATGCAGAAATGGCCGGCAGCCGTTTTGTATATTGACGGTCTGATCAATACTCAATTGCTGCATGATTCTATACTGCGCTCATTTATGCAGATGGATATTCATCATGTACCGGAAGGTGCTGAACCGTTCGATTATTTAAAGGATCAGGTGTTGATCGCTGGGCATTCAGGCTGCTTGGATGAAATGGATGCGTTATTCAACCGGATGCTATCCGGCGGAATTATCATTTTGCTGGAGGGTTACACGAAAGGTATTTGGATTGATGCCGTCGGTTGGGAGGATCGCAACGTCAGCGAGCCCCAATCCCAGACAGTTGTACGCGGACCGATGGAGGGCTTCACTGAGAATCTGCGTACCAATACAGCTCTGGTCCGCAAGCGAATTCGCGACCCACGACTTTGGATGGAAACAAGGCAAATCGGAAAAGTCACTCATACCAACGTGGCCGTGATGTATATCAAGGGAATTGCTGACGAAGGCGTTATTCAGGAGCTGAGAGAACGTCTGGACCGAATTGATATTGACGGGATTATGGAAGGAGGTTACATCGAAGAGGAAATTCAGGATGTGACCTTCACCCCTTTTCCTACGATATACAACAGTGAACGCCCGGATTCGGTTGCTGCCAGTCTGTTGGAAGGAAGAATTGCCATATTGGTAGATGGGACACCATTTGTGCTGCTGATTCCTGCGCTGTTCGTGCAATTTTTCCAGTCGCCGGAGGATTATTACCAACGTGCTGATATCAGCACTTTATTGCGGATGCTACGATATTTAGCCTGTTTTATCGCTCTGCTCGCTCCAGCCTTATACATCGCCATTTCCACCTTTCATCAGGAAATGATTCCGGCCAATTTGCTGATCAGTTTGGCAGCCCAACGGGAGGGTGTACCTTTTCCCGCATTTATTGAAGCACTGCTGATGGAAGTGACTTATGAAATATTGCGCGAAGCCGGGGTCCGTATTCCCAAAACGGTCGGACAAGCGGTATCCATTGTAGGTACGCTGGTCATTGGGCAAGCTGCTGTCGATGCAGGCGTCGTGTCGGCTGCCATGGTTATTATTGTGTCCATCACCGCCATCTCCAGCTATGTCATCCCTGAAAACGGGCTGTCCATTGCTGTACGGATTATCCGTTTTGCTCTGATGGTGCTGGCCGCCGCTTTCGGATTTCTGGGCATTTTAATGGGCTTGATGGCCCTGTTGCTTCATCTGACCAGTCTAAGATCTTTTGGAGTGTCTTACATGAGCCCGTTTGGCCCTTATGTGCAAAGTGATATGAAGGATACCCTCTTTCGCCTGCCTTGGCCGTGGATGACTACTCGTCCATATTCGAATCAAGTTCAGAATACGCTCCGGCAAAAAAACCAGAAAAAGCGGGGGTATAAGAAAAAAACAACTGGGAAGTGACCGTACATGAAAAGTGTGACCTGCACGATTCTTATATTCAGTCTGCTCGCTTCGCTTCTGACCGGCTGCTGGGACCGTACAGAGCTTAACGAGATCGGTATTACCGTAGGACTGGGTGTGGATAAGGACGGCGACCAAATTCGTGTGTCGGCACAGGTGGTTGTACCTTCGGAGGTGGCCTCCAAATCAAGACCAAGCAAAGGAGCTCCTGCGGTAACTACATTTGAGGCAACAGCTCCTACGCTGTATGAAGCTATCCAGAAAATAACGGAAATCAGCCCACGACTCATCTATCTATCCCATATCCGTATGCTCATATTTGGCGAGGAATTCGCGAGACAGGGAATCGCCGATATCGTGGAATCTCTGATGAGAGAACCTTTTGCAAGAACTGATTTTTATATCTGTGTTGCGAAAGGAACCTCTGCCTCCAACATGCTTCAGGTAGCTACGACATTGGAGAAAATCCCGGCGAACAAAATGTTTTCTTCTATGGAGGTATTATCCAAAACCTGGGCACCTGTCAGCAAAGTGACTATAGATCAGCTGATGGATGTGCTTGTCAGTTCCGAAATACATGCCACTCTCCCCGCCCTCGAAGCCAAAGGAGATTTACCCAAGGGGATAGTGGAAGGTACAGACAATGTCAAAACAATTGAACCAACAACGGTTCTGGCAATTACCAGCTTAGCCGTGTTTAAAAAAGACCGATTGATCGGCTGGCTGGATGAAATCGATAGCAAAGGATACAACTATATCCGGGATCATGTGGATACAACGACAGGACATGTGGACTGCCCGGAAGGCGGTAAAATCGCTCTGCTGGCTTTGAGGAGCCAAACGAAGACTAAAGTGTTCATACACAACGGTGAGCCTGTCATCCAGATATCCGTAGAGAACAAAAGTACGATTAGAGAGAATAATTGCAAAAAAATGGAGTTGAAAAGTGTGGAGGATGTTCACGAAATCGAAAGGGAGAGCAATGCCAAAATAATCGAGGTTATGAAGCATTCCGTAGAGACTGTACGTCGCAAGTTCAAAGTAGACATTTTTGGATTTGGGCAATTAATTCACCAGACCAATCCCAAGGCCTGGAAAGAACTAAAAAAGGATTGGGATCACAATTTTATGAGTTTACAGATTGAATATAAAGCGAATACGGAAATCAAGAAAAACGGCGCAATTATGAACTCCTATCAAAAGAAAATGAAGGAGTAGCCAATAAACGAGTAAGCTTACGGGAGGAGCAGCCCTTATGAAGGCCGTCATCGTAGTAGTGGTCATTGCCCTAATTTTTGCAATCAAGGACTTGCCCGGCTTATACCGCAAGCATCACTTTAAGGACATGGTTGTATACATTGTCATGCTCGCATTCGGGACGTGGTTCAGCACGTTCACGGCCCAGGGAAAGGCAACGCCGAGTCCGCTAATCTTGATTGAAATGATATATAAGCCAGTAAACAGCCTGTTTACACATCTATTTCATTTATAAATAAAGGGGGCCGCCAGCGTTGGAAAAGGGCCGGATTAGTGTTGAACAAGCAGCCGTTCTGGTTATTTTTTGCACCATGGGCGATATGATACTGATCATTCCCAGCATCTTTACCCATATCGCCAAACAGGATGCGTGGATCAGTACGCTGTTGAGTATACCAGCAGGTTGCGCACTTGTATGGCTTTTACTGCGTGTGAATGAGCTATATCCCAGCCTTACTCTCATTGAAACGATAAGGAAAATACTAGGGAGGTGGCTGGCTCCTGTCGTCTCCATATGGTACCTTTTTTATTTCGTGATATCCGACGCCATATATATCAGGGAATTTGGTGACTTTTATTCTACACAAACCTATGTGTTGACACCGTTAAGGATCATAATACTGCTGGCGGCAATTATGCTGGTCTATGCTTTTTTCACCGGAATTGAAGCTCTTGCCCGTGCCAGCGAGATATGCTTGCCTTTCTTTGTCATCGTGACGATTACTGTAGTGGCTTTCCTCATTCCCGAGATTGATTTTTCCAAATTAAAGCCCATGATGGAAGACGGAATTCTCCCTGTTCTTCACGGTACACTGCTTGGGGTTAGCTATCCATTTGGGGAATTGGTCGTATTTCTCATGCTTTTTCCCTATGTAAAGCATTCAGCACATTTTAAAAAGAGTGTCCTTACAGGAACCCTTATTGGCGGTGTGCTGCTCAGTCTGTTCGTAATCATAGCTCTGCTTGTTCTTGGCCCTTTTCTGACTGAATCTAGTGTGTATCCTTCGTATCTGCTTACCTCCAAAATAAATGTGTTCAATTTTTTCCAACGCATGGAGGCTTTTATAGCAGCTATATGGGGATTGTCACTCTTTTTCAAGAGCTTCCTTTTTTTATACGCGTTTACCCTGGGGACAGCACAGACATTTCGTCTAAAAGATTACCGTTCTTTCATCTTGCCTGCGGGAATGCTCGTCTACGGCTTGAGTATCATGGTTGCACCCAATATCATCTATTATTTTGATACCCTTGTTCCCTTCTGGGTGGATTGGGATTTGACCAACTCAGTTATCATTCCCTTGTGCTTGTGGGGCATTTACGCGATCAAGCAGAAAAGAAAACAATCTTAAAAAATTCTAAAATAAGAAAAATTCAGAGAATACATATCAAAAACACCCTCTGAGACTGAAGAATAGCCAGTGTCCCAAAGGGTGTGTCGATGTTTATTATTTTGCCAGTCCCCGAATGTATTCCAGCGCGTTATCAATATGCCCTTTGACTCTCAAACTACGCCATTCATGAATCAAAATACCATTCTCGTCAATGAGGAAGGTGGAGCGAACGATGCCCATGTACTGCTTGCCATACATCTGTTTCTGCTGCCACACGCCGTAAGCTTCCGACACTTCATGCTCCTCATCCGCCAAAAGCTGAAAAGGCAGCCCATACTTTGCAATAAACTTGTCATGTCGCTTGAGTGGATCAGGACTTACCCCCAGAATAACAGTGTTCAAACCCTCGAACTCCCCGTGTTTATCCCGAAAATCACAAGCCTGTGTCGAGCAACTAGACGTCAAATCCTTCGGATAGAAATACAGTAAAACCCTGCTGCCTCTAAAATCAGACAACTTGACGTTTTTCCCTTCACTTCCCGGCAATTCAAAGTCCGGCGCGGGTTGCCCAATAGTGGTAGATGTCGTGGACATCTCATCATCTCCTATCTTGTGGGGTTCTCATATGATCCGGCCTAAGAACCCGCACCTCTGTAACGCCGAATGCCGAAATTCCATGCCAGTAAGCCCAAGGTTAGAAATACAGCTCCCATGACTGGAGTCAAAAGCGCCATATGCTGCATATCCTCTCGATGAAGGAAAAGGGATGCCGGATATACGCCAACAAAAGCAAACGGCAGAATCCAGGTCAGTACAACCTGAATCGCACGGTTATAAATCGTCACCGGATAACGTCCATAGCTCTGCATATTGTACATGAGCGGAATAATTCCTGTTGGTGCGTCCGAAAAGAACGAAATAGAAGTCAATATGGTGTAGATACCCGTATAAATCGCTACGGCACTTAGGCTCATGATGATTAGAGCCGGGATGAACCACCACGCCATATGCAAGTCCATTTGCGCCCCGCTGATTCCCATAATAACCAGACCAATCGCCGATCCGACCAACGCGGGCGGGTCCACATTTTCAAGGAAAATCTGGAACAGATTATGCGCAGGACGGGTCATGACCCGATCCAGCTCCCCTTTTACAATATAGCGCTCGCTAAAGTTCCACAGATTGACGAAACAGCTGAATAGTCCATAAGGCACCATGAAAAAGCCATAGACGAATACGACTTCATTTTCGCTCCAGCCGCCTAAACTGTCGGTGTGCATAAAAATGACCAAAATAAAAATGAGATTGGTGGCCTGAAATAGCAGGTCCGAAACGACCTCCACCCAAAAATCAGCGCGGTAGGTTAGCCGCGATTTCATGTAATTTTTCAAATATTCGCTAATGAGTCCCAAATAGTACATCATCGGCCTACCCTCCTTGCACGAACAGACGTCTGCGCGCCAGTCGCCAAATGATGATCATCGGCACGAGCAGAACGATCAGCCAAATGATTTGGATACCCAGCACATTCCAAATACCAACGCCTTTTACTCGTCCGGTAAATACGGAACCGGGCAAATACGTGATCGCCTGAAACGGCAGCCACTGGGCGAAGGTCGCCAGCCAGCCCGGAAACAGGCTGATGGGCAGAATCAAGCCGGAGAACAGATCTACTACCACCCGCTTCATGCGCATCATACCCTCGTTATTTTCAACGAAAAAGGCCGTCAAGCCAGTGATAATATTGATTTGGGTATTGATCAGAAAGCTGAAAAACAGCATCACGAGGAAACTGATCCATGCTACAGGGTCCGTAGGCAACGTCACTGGAAACAGCAGCATCGCAATCGCCATGCCCGGGATCATAAACAGCAGGAAACGGAACATCCCCTCGCCAAGCCCCTGCATGACTTTGACCAGCACATAGTTATACGGCCGGATCATCTGGATGGCAATGCTGCCATCACGAATTTCTGTCGAAATTTCACGATCCAGATTGTTGAAATAAAAGGCCCTCGCCATCCACGATACCGCTACATAGGTCGTCATTTGGGCGGCGGAAAAGCCACCGATGCTGCCCGCATCACCATAAATCGCTTTATACGTGAAATAATATACACCAATATTCATGGAATAAATTAAGATGCCTGTATAATAGTTCACACGATAAGCGAGCATGGTGAGAAACCGGATACGAATAAAATCGGTATATACGCTAAGCATGGATTTTGGCCTCCACTGCCGGAAGCACGGGGTTGCCCTTGCGTTCCGCCGAGCCGGATTGGTAGATGCTACGCACGATATCATCGGTGTTCGTTTCAATGATTTTGATATCCGTAATGTCCGTACGCCCGACTACGCTGGCCAAGACATCTGATACGTTAATATGAAGCGGAATCCACACCTTGGCAGCCACATCATTATCCGCCGTCCAAGCCAGCGGCATGTCCGCTGTCCACGCTTGCAACTGCTGAAGCTGGGTGGGCACGCCGAACTGAAACTGTACTTCCCGTCCTGTACCCCAACGTGCTTTTAAATCCTCCAGACCACCGTCATAGATGATGTTCCCGTCATCCAGCATAATGACGCGCGAGCACAGCGCTTCAATATCCTGCAAATCATGGGTCGTCAGCAAAATCGTCGTACCGTGATCCCTGTTCATGTCCTTCAGGAACTCACGGATTTCAGACTTCACCATAATATCGAGTCCAATGGTCGGTTCATCCAGAAAAACGATGGACGGATTGTGCAGCAACGCGGCCACCAATTCACACCGCATCCGCTGCCCAAGACTAAGCTTGCGCACCGGACGGCTTAGCAGGTCCTGTAATTGGAGCCGCTCTACCAGCTCATCCAGCCTGCGTTTGAAGTCTGCGGGCGGAACCTGATATACTTTGCGCAGTAGCTGAAAAGACTCAATCACGCCGATATCCCACCATAGCTGGCTACGCTGTCCGAAAACAACGCCGATATTACTTACGAATTTCTCGCGTTCCTCGTAAGGAACATAGCCGCCCACTTTGAGATGTCCAGACGTTGGCACAAGAATACCAGTGAGCATCTTGATCGTGGTGGACTTTCCAGCTCCGTTTTCACCAATATAGCCACATATTTCTCCCTGAGGAATACCAAAGGAAATATCTTTGACCGCGGCCACCTCGTTGTATTCGCGGGCGAATAAATCAAGGAAGGCTCCTTTCAAACCTTCGCGGTTTTTTTGCACTTTAAATGTTTTGCGCAGATCCTGCACATCAATTGCCAGCATGTCATACCTCACAGTCAGGATTTTGAAAAATCCATAGTTAAATTGATTGTGCTCTAAAAAGAAATTATAATGTAATGAATTGAAAAGCGAAAGGGAGAGCATCCATGACAAGCAGAACCAAAAGGACGATATGGTCGGTTCTAGCCGTGATTATCGTCGCGATTGTCGGCTTTGCCGTGTATTATTTTTCATCCATTTATAATCAACTGGACAATCTCCATAAAGAGGGTGCAAACTCCCCCTTCAAAAATGTAAAACAGGTCGATCAGGTGCGCACACCAGATCCGCCCAAGTGGGAAGGTACGGATCCGGTCAACATTTTGCTGATGGGTGTCGATGGCCGTGGTATCCAAAAAGGGGAAGTCCCCCGATCGGACAGCATGATGGTCGTATCGCTGGACCCCGTCAAGAAAAAGATTCACATGTTCTCTATTTTGCGTGATACGTACGTGGATATTCCCGGCTACGGAAAAAATCGGATTAACACCGCCATTACTCACGGACCCAACACGGCCATGAAGACGGCCGGCGATCTGTTGGGCATCCCGGTGCAATATTATGTGTATACCGATTTCCAAGGATTTATTAAGCTAATAGACGCTGTGGGCGGCATTGATTTTGAAGTGGAGAAGGATATGCATTATACAAGTAATGCGGATAAGCATCAATACGATATTGATTTGAAAAAGGGCATGCAGCATCTGGATGGCAACACGGCGCTTCAATATGTGCGGTTCCGCCACGATGCGATGTCCGACTTCTCCCGTTCAGGACGACAACGGGCATTTTTGGAGGCCATAGCACAGAAAATGCAGAGCACGACCTCCATTGCCAATCTGCCGAGCATTTTGCAGCAGGTAAACCCGTATGTTGATACGAATCTCAGTGTCAACGATATGTGGAAGCTGGCAAACGTCGGCTACCAAAGCAGCTTTGCAGGCAGCGAGCAGGTCCCGCCGATGAAGCTGCTCGGGGAAGAAAATGTAGGCGGCGCGCAGGTTCTTACCGTCCGCGATCCGGAAGAATTGAAGAAGTACGTACAGGATATATTCAACAATCCTCCCGTACAGACACAGGAACAAAATAAGGATCAAAACGAAACGAAGCAACCGGACAGTGCATCATCGTCCAAGACGGATAAGGCTACTTTCACGGGTGGCAGCAAAACCAGTAGTGATGCTGCTGCCACACAATCGACAACAAAGACAGGACAAAAAGAGCTATAATGATGTATGCAGGGGGCAGCCGTGAACGCTGCCCTTTGGCGTGTGTATATCCTATTTTAATGAACGGAAAGGAAGTTCTAGATGATGAAACGGGAAACCTCCGAAGCATTATATAAAGAAGCACTGGAGCATATTGTCGGGGGCGTAAACAGTCCTTCACGCTCTTTCAAGGCTGTGGGCGGCGGCGCTCCGGTATTTATGAAACGCGCCAAAGGCGCTCATTTCTGGGACGAAGATGATAATCGGTACATTGATTATTTAGCGGCTTATGGCCCTATTATTACCGGACATGCCCACCCTCATATTACCAAGGCCATCAGTGAGGCGGCGGCGAACGGGGTATTGTACGGAACCTCAACGGTATTGGAAATTAAGCTCGCCAAGATGCTCAAGGAAGCCATTCCTTCCATGGACAAGGTCCGGTTTGTGAATTCCGGCACAGAAGCAGTCATGACGACGATCCGTGTTGCACGGGCCTATACGAAACGAAACAAGATCATCAAATTTGCGGGCTGCTACCACGGTCACTCGGATCTGGTGCTCGTAGCCGCAGGCTCTGGCCCGTCCACGCTGGGCATACCGGACAGCGCAGGAATTACGACCAACATTGCGAGCGAGGTTATTACCGTGCCTTTCAATGATCTGGACGCGTTGCGCCAAGCCTTGGAGCGTTGGAGCGACGATGTGGCAGCAGTCATGGTCGAGCCGATTGTCGGCAATTTCGGCATGGTGATGCCGCAGCCCGGTTTTCTGGAAGGGCTATGCTCGATGGCACGGGCGAACGGTTCACTCGTCATCTATGACGAGGTCATTACTGCGTTCCGCTTCCATTACGGCTCCACCCAAACGTACGCCGGCTTGGACAATCATGATGCGATTCAGCCGGATTTGACCGCGCTGGGTAAAATCATGGGCGGCGGCCTGCCGATCGGTGCCTATGGCGGCAGCAAGCATGTGATGGAGCAGGTTGCTCCACTCGGCCCGGCATATCAGGCGGGTACTATGGCGGGCAACCCGGCTTCTATCTCGTCAGGCATTGCATGCCTTGAAGTCCTTCAAGGCGAAGGCGTGTATGAGGAGATGGAACGTCTCGCTGTGAGACTGACGGACGGCATCGCCTCCTCAGCCAAGCGCCATGGCGTGCCATTAACGATTAACCGCATCCGTGGAGCATTCTCCACCCATTTTTGCGATCATCCGATTACGAACTATGATGAGGCGCAGGATACAGACGGCGAAGCGTTCGCTTCCTTCTTCCGTCATATGCTGGATCGCGGCATTCATCTGGCCCCATCGAAGTACGAAGCATGGTTCCTCACAACGGCGCACACAGATGAAGACGTGGATGCTACGCTGGAAGCGGCGGACGATTCTTTCCGTGCAATGACGCAGGGCAAGTAAGCAGATCAGTACATGATGGAATGTTGATAGGATAAGGGCCGGAAGCAGCTTTAAGGACTGGGATATCCCACCTTTGAGACTGCCTTCCGGCTTTTTTAATTTGCAAACTGTACCCGTACAGTTGTGCATTTTATGGATTGTATCAAATGACACCATCCGGGTATATTGGGTGGAGCAACATGTTGAAATCATTCAGCGTAGGCTAATTAAAAAAATGCCTGAGTCATTCATACGGAGGTTTATCATGCACAGTCGTTCCAAAACTGGAGCCGCCTATCTGGCTGCTCTCAGCTATGCCGCTATACTTGGTTTTTCATTTTTGTTTGTGAAGCTGACGGTCACGGAAGCCAGCCCGCTGGATGTAATCGCCCACCGCTTTGCTTTGTCTTTTATCGCTTTGACGGTTCCGGTAGTGTTGGGCTGGATCAAGATTAACATCACGCGGCGCGATATCCTGCGTATTTTGCCGCTGGCGCTGCTCTCGCCTTTAGTGTATTTTCCATTGCAAGCCTTCGGGCTGATGAGCACCTCTTCATCGGAAGGCGGCATTATTCAGGCAACCGTTCCCATCTTCACGCTGCTGCTGGCGTCCTATTTTATTAAAGAGCGGACTACGGTTGTCCAAAAGCTTTCCTTGCTGCTCTCTGTAGCCGGCGTTATTTTTATATTCGTGATGAAAAGCGGAGCGCCTATGGCCTCCAATAGCTTTGGTGGCATTCTTTTGCTCGTGCTCTCTGCTGTTTGCCTATCCGGCTATAACGTGCTGGCTCGTCCATTAACACAAAAATACAGTCCGATGGAATTGACTTATGTTACCTCCATTTTGGGATGTATTGTTTTTAACTTGGTGGCCCTGGGATATCATGCCATTGACGGTTCCATGAGTGCCTATACCGCTCCACTGGTGAAGCCCGACTATTGGATGGCACTGGCTTATCTGGGCATTCTGTCTACCCTCGTCACCTCGCTGTTATCAAGCTTTGCCTTGAAGTGGATCGAAGCCTCGAAAATGAGTGTTATCGGTAATTTATCTACTCTCATTTCCATGATGGCAGGTGCTTATATTTTGAAGGAGCAGCTCGCATACTATCATATTATTGGAGCAGTTATTATCATTATCGGGGTGTTGGGCACCAATTTTGGAGGTCGAAGAAGCTTGGAGCCGCGAAAAGCGTCTGCTGCAAAACTACAAAAAGTGGACTGAAAATGGATGTGCATTTCGCTTGTGGAATGGTAAAATGCATAATTTTGATCGTTGACGCTTCTCTTGACGATTTTGTCCTCGTTTAAAAAAGATATCCCCGAGCTGTCGTTTACTCCGGCTCGGGATATCTTTTTTAGTTTATCTATTTCATTAGAATGATTCAAACCCATATTTCAGCCTTCAACCGGGTACGCCATGACGCTCATGAGCGCCAGTTCGGGCTGTGTCGTGTCTAGTCTGCTATATTGCACAATCACCGGTACGTCGCTGGTGACCGTAATCGCATAGGGAACGCCTGCCGGAATCCGCTCGCTATCCTTCTCCAGCGAGGCCGTGCGGATATGGCGGGTTCGTCTTCCTTCTACCACTTCGATCAATCCTTCCAGCGGCTCACGGTCTTCAAAATAGATGTCTATACTCAGCTTGGCCGCTCGAGTTCCACAGTTCAGCACACATATACTCTCATGACTAAGCAGCTCCCCCCGGCTTTCAGGTGGAATATAGCCATCTGGAATCACCCAGAACAAGCCACCTTTGGACTTACTGTCCGTCGCTTTTTGATGATACCCTGTACCTCCCATGCCACTCGCTCCTTTTTCTATCCAAATGGATTCTCCTTGGTACGCAGCAGTTGGGCCAGAAAAGCGAGCGCCAGTCCCTGTCCCCAACCCTGAATGCGTTTGTAGGGTACGTTTCGATAGCCGTCAATATCGTTCATGACAGCAGTTCCTGCGGATACGCCCGTCACTGTGCCGTCCTCCTTAATCTGGGAAAGGATACCGTCGATCGCCTTTTGCGTGTATTTGTTAAACAGTCGTCCCCGCATAAGCAAGGCCGTCGCAATCCCTGCGGAGCCTGAGGTTTCCAGGTAGGAGGTTTCATCATTCAGCACCGTATGCCACAGCCCTTCCGGGGATTGCAGCCGCACCAGTGCACTGAGCTGGTCACGTAGCGAACCGTCGATGATCATATAGGATGGATGCTGCACCTCCACGAATTTCAGCGCTTTTGCCATTGTGAGTGCAGCCCACGAATTTCCCCGCGCCCAGTAAATACCTGACATCCTGTTTTGGTTCGCATGATCCCAGCCGTGGTAATACAAATTCGTATCCGGGTCCTGCAAAAACTCCTCATGCCCATGATATTGCCGGATACCGTCCTCCCAATATTCCTTGTTACCCAGCAAATGACCGATGCGCAGCAAATAATAACCTGCCATAAACATCGTATCCACCCACGCCTGCTGCGGAAATACGTCATGAAGTGAATTCACCGTATGCTGGAAAATGCCGTCGGCAAACCGCTCGGCTTTCTTCGCCAGAAATTCTGCCATTTCGGTGGCGATATCAAGGTACTTTTGCTCTCCTGTAGCCTGATACAGCGTCAGCAAGCAGTGTCCCACAGACACTCCGTTCACCGAAAGCGGTGGAAGTCCATCTGCAATATTTTCATCGACCCATTCCTTTAATTTGGTCAAATACTCCTCGTTCCCTGTTGCTTCATAGGCTTCACACACACCGTAAAAGGCCACACCACCCGGCCAATCCCAGCTATAGTCCATTTGAAACGTGCGTTCCACTACCCGGCCGATCACCTGTTTAATTTGTTCCTCATCAAAAATCAATGCAGGCATTTCCTCGTCTCCCCCTTTGGTAATTTTCACGTTAATTGCCTCCTTGACACCCGTTCGAGAAAAATCCGTCTATCGTAAATACATGCGTAAGGGCTGTAAATCCAGCTCCTTCACCGCATCTGCCACCATATCTGCAATACAGACCGCGCCGTTCTCATGAAAATGCGTATTATCCTCCAGACCGCCGGAAAAGTTCATGTATTCACCAGGCAACAGCCACATAAAAAGCCCTTTGCTTTCCTCGGGACCCAGCCCTTCATATAACTCCTGCGTGCGGGCAGACAAGTCAATCAGCGGCACATCTACTTCTTCCGCCAGCTCCCGAACCGCTGTCACATAGTCTCCATGCGTGTCGGCTAACGTACCATCCCCGTTAAAATAGCGACGATGTACAGGCGTAACCAGCACCGGGGTTCCCCCCTTGCTTCTCGCTCCGTCGATATAGAGGCGCAGATGCTCCTTATAGGTTGTAAAAGGCTCTGTAGCCCGTTCCGGGTCCGGCTTCTGATCATTATGGCCGAATTGGATGAACAGGAAATCTCCCGCTTTCATTTCGGCCATAATGACGTCCAGCCGCCCTTCGTCCACGAAGCTTTTGGAACTTCTTCCCGATACGGCGTGATTATCCACGCATACATCATGCTTGAACAGGGCTGGCAAAGCCTGGCCCCAGCCTGTATACGGATAGCCGGACACGTCCTGATCCGTAACCGTGGAATCTCCGGCCAGGAATAGCCGGAGGGTCTGTGGCGCTGGCGTAATCTCCAGCGCATTGAGCCGTGGCGCGGTGCCCGATACGGTGAGGCGCATCTGACCGCCCCGGACAGGCACCGCAAACCAGGCCTCCGCGAGCTGGCCTGGTCGCGTGTGTACAGGGGGCAGCATGTGCTTGCCCTCGCCAGCCTTGAGCCGCGTGAGCGTTTCCGCAAGCGGATCGCCGAGCAGCGCATAGACGAGATACGTCCCGTCTGGCACATCCGCGACAAATGCAGCATTCAGCGGGATGCAAAAGCTGCTTCGCAGCCGCGCGAGCACATCCTTCGCCGGGCTTTGCCTTTGTCGACCGTACACCTGCTCCGTAGCCACAAAGCCGTAGCCCCGTTCAGCAGTATATGAGCAATCCGGGGATACTCCCTTGTAGCCAGCAGCCGGCTCTCCCGGACCAAAATCAAACTTCCACATTCCACTCACCTCTCCGCGATCACCTTAAACCCCGTAAGTCCAACCGTATACAGCCTGGTGCCTTCCTTTCGCTTGAGTCACTTCAGATTAATATCCTTCACTCCGCATCTTGGGTTTTATCCCTTCAAGCCACTCGTACTCATTCCTTGTACAATTTGCTTCTGGAAGGCGAAAAATACTGCGATAACCGGTACCAGGCTCAGAATGGACATGGCGAACATTCCGCCCCAGTTGGAGGCCGACTCGCTGTCGAGGAACATTTTAAGTGCAATAGATACGGTATATTTCTCCGGCGAATTCAGATACAGTACCGGGCCCAGCAAATCCTCCCACTTCCAGTAGAAAGAGAAGATGGCCGCCGTAGCCAGCGAGGATTTGAGCAATGGCAAAATAATTCGGAAATACAGCCGGAATTTGCCGCATCCGTCAATCGTCGCCGCTTCATCCAGCTCCGCCGGTATCGTCCGTATAAACTGAACCATCAGGAAGATAAAGAATGGCATCCCGAAAAATGATGGCACCACCAGCGGCAAAATCGTATTGACCCAGCCGAGCTTGGTGAAAATAATGTATTGCGGTACCAGTACCACATCCCCTGGCAGCATCAGCGTCATCATCATCAAGGCAAACCAGATGTTACGCCCTTTGAATTTCAAACGTGCGAAGCCAAATGCGATTAATGAAGAGGAAATTACGGCTCCAATCGTGGCAATCACAACAATCGTGAGTGAATTCAAAATGTACGTGCCGAAGTTGTATCCACTTGTGCCTTTCCAGCCTGTCACATAGTTTTGCCAAATCCATTCTGTAGGGAAAAGCGAGGATGCCGTGACGAATATCGTCCGACTCTCCTTGAACGAGCTGAACAGCATCCAAAATACGGGATACAGCATCAGGAGCGCCAGCGCAGCGACCAGAATGTGATAAATTGGCCATTTGAACGTTTTCCATGCCATCGGTATCAGCGCCCCTTTTCCGTTTCATAGAATACCCAGTATTTGGAGGTTAAAAATAAAATCGCTGTCAGTATCGCAATCATAATGAGCATGACCCAGGCCATAGCCGCCGCATATCCCATATTGCTGAACATAAACGCTTGCCGGAACAAATACAGCGAATGCAGCATCGTCCCATCCATCGGACCGCCCTCACCCTTCGAAATAACATAGGCTGGAACAAAGGTCATAAAGGCGCTGATCGTCTGCATAATCAGGTTAAATAAAATAATCGGACTAAGCAGAGGCAGCGTAATACTGAAAAATTTTCGCACTGGCGATGCGCCGTCCACGCTGGACGCCTCGTACATTTCAACCGAAATATTCTTCAATCCAGCCAGAAAAATGAGCATGGAGGAGCCGAATTGCCATACGGACAAGGTGATCAGCATCGTAAGCGAAGCATTCGGATCACCAAACCATTTTACCGGGGTTGCCCCCAAGGCCGAAAGCAAGCTGTTTACAATGCCGTCATTGCTGAAAATGTTGCGCCACATGATGGATACCGCGACGCTGCCCCCGATAATGGACGGCAGATAGTACATCGTCCGATAGGTGCCGACCATACGTGATTTGGTATTCAAAATCATAGCCACAAACAGTGCGAAAATCAGTCGCAGCGGTACACCAACCAATACATACGTAAACGTGACCCTGATCGAATTCCAGTATTTCGGGTCGCTTGTGAACATTTTTTCGAAGTTACCCAGGCCAATCCATTTGGGCGGGGTGAATAGATTGTAGCTTGTAAAGGACAGATACAGCGAAATAAACATCGGAATTAATGTAAACGCCAGAAAGCCCACAATAAACGGGCTGATAAACGCATATCCGGTCATATTAGCTCTCAAGCTCTGATGATTTCGCAAGCTCATCAAGCCTCCCTTCTGTTGCATTTTGTTGATTAGTTAATTCTTTTATATTGTCAGATCGTTGTTACGTGTATTTTATTATGACGTACATAGAGACAGCATCTGCGGCTCTTTCGTCGTATTAACCGTGCGCACTCATGTACTACAACTACGCACGGTTAACTTAACGAAATCGGCCTTCGCCCTATGTCAAAACAGTGTCAGTCGCCTAAGGAATCCATTGCACTAATTACTGCTTGTTATTCGCAAGGATGGTACTTGCGTCAGCCCGGAATTTGACCGCTGCGTCCGCCGCTGTCATTTGCCCGAAATTGACCTGCTCAATATAATCGGTCAGGGTCGCAATCACTTCCGGTGATCCGACTGGTGGCGGTGGGCTCATTGGAGATGCCTTTGGCTCCATGGAAGCCACAAAATCAAATACCTGCTTCGTAGCCTCGCTCAATTCAGGCGCTACAGCTTCCTTGATTTTGGCGGAAATCGGTACGCCCCGCTCGCCCTTAATCAATTTATTCGCTTCTACGTCGTTCATCCAGAAATCAATAAACTTGGCGGCCTCATCCTTTACCTGTGAACGGGCAGCAACCGTCCAGTACATCGTAGGCTGCATGTATACGCCTTTTTCCATATTCGGCCCAAACATCGGAGCCAGCGCCATCGGACGGTTAACGACCTGTTGTAAGCCTACATACTGATTGGACCACTGCCAAATGCCAATGCCTGTTCCTTTAACGATATCGGATTCCTCAAGAATCCCCTTGGTTTGGTTCATGATTTCAGGAGGCGGAGTCGCCCCCTTCTTAATCAGCTCAGCCAATCCGCCGAAGAAGTCAACAAACAGCTTATCGTCGTCATACCCCAATCCTGTTCCTTCCGCATTGTAGAGAGACTTTCCATGTGTCCGCAAATAGTAGTGGAAGAAAATATCGGCAGCCATGGAGCTGTCAAAGTAAACTTTATTGGAGCCCGCCTTCAAGGCCAGTTCTTTGTATTGATCCCATGTCCAGTTGTCAGGAATTTTGTCTATGCCCGCTTTTTTCAGCAAGGCCGGGTCATACTGGAAGCCCAGCACATTGACACCTGTTGGAATACCATATTGCTTTCCGGCAATTACGCCGGTTTTGAGTACATTTTCATTCACGTCAGCAACCTGAATTTTCTGATTCAGGTAAGGTGCCAGATCCTCCAGTTGACCGTTCTTCGCATATTGACTAATGTACGAAATGTCCATTTGCACGATATCCGGCAGCTGGTTTGCCGCAGCCTGCGGGGCGAGCTTTTTCCAATAGTCATCAAAAGAGGCATATTCCACATCAATCGTCACATTCGGATTTTTCTGCTTATACAGGTCAACGACCTTCTGCGTATATTCATGACGCGTATCCGATCCCCACCAAGCAATCCGCAACTTTACCTTCCCGTCTGTACTTGCGCCCGAATTGCCACCGCTGTTCGCTCCGCTACATGCCGTCGTCAGCACGAGCAGCATAGCCATGATCAGAAACCATCCCTTTTTGCCCACTTATCTCTCCCCTTTTCGCTGTTCTAGAAAGGAGCTGTGTTACAAGTGAAAACGTAATTGCGCTTTTTGATAGCGTTTACATTTGCTCCTGCTGTTATTTTCCCAAAAGCAGAGAAGCATTGGAATACACAAATCAGATTTCCTTGGTTTAAAAAACAGAGGGGCTCCAGCGCTCATCCCCGTTCGTGTGACTTGATGTACTCGGATGGCGTCATACCCGCCCATTTTTTGAACACCTGGCTAAAATATTGAGCGTTTCCGCCGAAGCCGAACCATTCCGCCAGCTCAAACACCTTCACATCTCCCGTCTCCCGAATATGCTCAGCCGCACGTTCGATCCGATAGCGATTAACGTAATGTGAAAAGTTTTCACCCGTTACCTTTTTGAAAATTTTCCCCAGGTAGTCGGAATTCATGTACAGCATTTGCCCAGCCACTGCGTTCAGGGACAAATCGGATTTTCGATAGTTTTGCTCGATGATGGTGATCATTTTATCGACGGTGGAGGACTGGCGGTACACATTGCTTTTATAGTAAATCGCGGTCATTCGTCCAGCGGCTTCCTGCACGAAGGATTTGAGGCAAGCGAGCGTTTTTTGCTCAGCCAGCACGACCATTCGGCTGGTGAACGCCGCGCGTTCCTCCTCGGGACATATGCGGATCATGGCTGCATACAGTTGAAGCACATAGGAGCGGGTCACGGAAATTTCCAGCTTCATACGGGACAGGATACCGAACAGCCGATCTACCTCCTGCGCCACCTCCTCCGTATTTCCAGCCTTGATCAGCAGGCCGAACTTCTCTTCGTCCAGCTCCAAATCTGCCATCTCCCGGGGTTCTTCGACTGCCAGATCCTCCTTGGTAATCAGACTGCCCTCCCCGGTATAAAAACGGTGATTCATACAATGCAGTGTCTCCCGGTACATCCCCCTTGAGTGCTCCATACTGTCAGACTCGCTAACCGCAACCGTTACCTCCAGCTTGTAAAAACGGCGAAACGTCGCACGTACCGCGTCAAGCTGCTCCATAAGCCTGGACGTATCGTTCCCGCTTTCCAGCACGATGAGCAGCTGGCCTTGCATGGTCGTACCAAGCAGGACATTATCCATTAAATCTGCCGCAATATTTTGCAGCGCAAACAGATGCTCAGGCTCATGGGATTCCTCTACCCGCAGCAGCAGCATTCGGACCTGCTTATCTTGCAATTCCAGACCAAATAACCGCTCATAAAAAGCGATATCACGGCTTCCGTAAGTTTTATAGGAAATAAACTCCTTCAAAAAATGCTCCTTCACATGAGGCAGCATACGCTGAAAATCAAGCTTCATCCGGTTCACGAACTGCTTGCGTTCCTCCTGCTCCTCCCGTTCCTGACCTAATTCCGTCAGTGCCTCATGGATTTGTCGCTCATTGCAGGGCTTTAATAAATAATGCTTTACTCCGTATTGCATGGCTCGACAAGCATAGTCGAAATCCTTATAGCCGGACAACAGAATGAAACGAACATCTGGAAAATGCTCCGTCGTTTTGGCAACCAGGCCGATGCCATCCAATCCAGGCATAGAGATGTCGCTGATCACAAAATCAGGCGGACTGGCCTGAATCTGATCATAGGCCTCAATCCCATTGCGTGCCGTACCCACCAGCTTTGTCCCTGCTTTGTTCCAATCTACCACCTGTGATATGCCTTCCAAAATCATACGCTCATCATCAACCAGCAGCACCTTGTACATGACCCTGTGCCCCTTTCACATATGGAATACAGACATGAATCGACGTTCCTGTTCCTGACTTGCTGTGCAGCTCTATCCCCCATGGAGTACCAAATGTCAGGTTAATCCGTTCCTGAATATTGGTAAGGCCGATGCCCTGTCCACGGGTCGTGACCTGCCCTCTTCGCAGCTTTTCCAGAAAATCCTGTGTCATTCCCGGCCCGTCGTCCTCCACCCGCAGGAAAAGTGCACCTTCTTTCACCCTGATAACAATAGAAATCCGACACGGCTCAACTTGCGGCTCCAGCGCATAATGAATGGCATTTTCCACCAAGGGTTGAAGCGTCAGCTTCGGTATTTGCGCATCCATCAGCTCCTCTGGCACATCCAGATGGAAAACAAGACGCTCATCGAAGCGTGTTTTTTGGATCGTTACATAACTTCGCACGATATCCAGCTCTTTTTGAAGTGGGATGAGCTGTTCCTCAAAACTGACCGCACTGCGCAACAGAAAGGCCAGCGCCTCCACCATTTCCGAAATCCGATCCTGCTTATTCGCCTTGGCGAGCCAGTTCACGGACTCCAGCGTGTTATACAAAAAATGTGGATTAACCTGAGCCTGAAGCGCCTTTAATTCCGTCTCCCGCAGCAATAGCTGCTTCGCAACATTCTCATTAATCAGCTCACGGATGCGACGGATCATCTTTTGGTACGTTCGATGCAGCAAGCCCACCTCATCTTGTGTGGAAAGCGGGACTGCGCCGAGTGCTTCCTCCTCCAGACGGTCGAGATCTCCTTTTTCAATTTTACGCATGTTCTGGATGAGTTGAACGATCGGCTTCGTAATACTGCCAGATAATCGGGCTCCCAGTGCCAACGCGATCAGAAGCATAATGACAAAAATAGCGCTTACAATTTCTTTGATAATCGTAATACTGCGAAACATGTCGTCGAAGGGGGTCATATGCAAATACGTCCAGCCCGTATAAGAGGATTTGGTTTGAGCTGCAAAAAAGGTTCCGCCTGTGTAGGTTGCAATACCATAAGGCTGCTTCCGCCCAAGCTCGGCCTGAATATCACTTTCATTCAAAAGCGGTGTTTCGGGATAAATCATCTGCTTTCCATCTGTAATCATCAACTGTCCGTCACGACCGGAGGTCTGCACACGATCCGCTACAATCCGGTCAATCCGCACACGAATCGCAAGCGTTCCGAGCCCTTTTAACGTAAAATTGGTATCTGTAAAGGATTTGAACTGCCGCGCTGCCAGTAAGGAGGAGTGGCCTGCCGCATACCATGCGTTGGAACCGTCATATTCGGCTGCCAGCTCCGACAGGGTGGATCGAAGCTCTGGGGGAACCCCTTCACGGTTGCCCGCACTCATGACCTGCCCCTCTTTGTCGATCACCATCATAGAATAGATATAGGTTTCGGAGCCTGCGAAGGCGACAAGCCTATTCGTTATTTTTTTACGCAGCACCATTTTGGCATAAGGTGAGGTTTCTCTTTCCAATTGTAGCAAATAACGCTGAAGCTGTTCGTCTGTTGTCACTTTGAAAGTAACTTTTTCAACATCCTTCAGCTCATTTTCAATGCCGATTGAAGAAATGTTGAGTACTTCGGATGTCTTTTTATACATTTGATTATCATAAATATGAAATACGTATTTAAGTATGACTGCAACAACCGCAAAATTAACCAGCATGAGCACCGTAATCAGCAGTACCATTTTATGATGGATTCCGGCATTTTTGAAAGCGTTTTTAAAATAAGTGATCAGTGGATGTCGCCTCCTTCGCTCGTCTGCCTAGTCCAGCCTGGAATGGAGATTGCACGATAAAGCTGTACATCATACAAAATACCCCATGCCTTGGTCATTCGGCAAGAGGTATTTGTGTTCGCTCAGCGTTTGTCGGTTGGTTTCGATTTGTCCGCCTTGCTCATATATTCATCGTATCGATCATCCAGTTCCCGTGCCATGCTGCGGTATTTACGCGTCTCCTCCACAATAGGGTCGATATGAGTTTGAATCCGCACCTCATATTTAGGAGTGAGCCGTTCGCGTTTTTTGGCCTCATTCTCACGAATTTCGCCTTCCGTCAGCAATTCACTGAGCTCGCGCTCCAAATCCTCGGATTGGCCCATCATCCTTCCTCCTTCAGCGATAAGCGATATAGGTGTATTATAACCCGGTTGCGTCTGCTTCTTTCAGCACTTGAATGAGTTGAGAATGAATAGCCGTATTGGTCGCTGCAATATGTCGCACGCTGAGGTCATAAGGCCGACCCAGCGTATCTGTGATCGTTCCTCCCGATTCCTGTACTAGCAAAGCGCCCGCTGCTACATCCCAGGCATTCAAACCGATTTCACAATAGGCTGACAGCCGTCCCGATGCCACATAAGCCAGATGCAGGGCTGCCGAGCCGAGGGCCCGAATGCCTCGTACCTGCGGCGTAAGTGCCTGTGCAATCTTCATATTCAGCGGCTGTGCAAAAGTGCGATCCGGCGGGAAGCCGATGCACACCAGACTGTCTCCCAGTGTTTCTTCTCTGGATGCCCTCATCAAATTGCCATGTACATACGCGCCTTTACCTTTTTCAGCCACAAACATTTCGTCGCGGGACGGATCATAAATGACACCGACAATCACCTCTCCACGGTGGGCCAAAGCGATAGATACACTGTAGTACGGCAGGCTGTGTACAAAATTGGTTGTACCGTCTACTGGATCAATAATCCACAAATATTCCTCTTCACGAGCAGCCTCCAATGCACGGGCCGAAGCCTCGGCACCGGGCTCTACCCCCTCTTCGCCCAGTATAGCATGGTCGGGAAAATGCGTGAGAATCAGTCTGCGGATCATCTGCTCCGCACCTTTATCCACTTCGGTCACAAGGTCCGTCGGGGACTGCTTGGTGCTTAACTGCTCGACGGTGCCCAGTCTGCTTTTGATCCATTCCCCTGCTTTGGATGCCGCATTAATGGCCACGGCGGTATAACTTTTTCCTGATACAATATAGGGAACCTTTTCGTTTTCATGTTCGTTCAACGTGTTCACTCTACTTTCTATATCATTGTTACGTGGTTTACGAAGCTGCATTACAGCACAGTCCTCTTAACCATCTCTGTTAAAGTACAACTTTGCTAGTTTGCACAATCTAGTATACACAATATATTCCATAAAGTTTCTCTATTTGGGAACCTTATCCGCAGCACCCTATTCTTTAAGGCGTAATTTCTACCGAAGCCCCATCTAGCACCTTTACTCCGTCACCTTCTCGTACATGCAGTTCCTTCATCAGCCCGAACAACGCTTCATCCTTGCGTTTGGCTTCAAGCATGACGTCAATCCGATCCGTATATCCGGCAATGTTACGCAAAAAGGTAAACAGCGGCTCCACCTGAACACCGTCGGCATGACCGCGGGGGTCTTTTTCACTTTTGGGACTGGACGCATGGATTTTGGGTGGCAGTGGATCATCGGGAGAAGAGCCCGTTTGAGCCAATTCCCCTTTCCATGTATCCAAAATGCCAGGCCACAGCTCCCATGGCTTCTCGCCCTCGTTATTTACCCATTGATGATGAATGTCGAGAACCATTGGCAGCCCTGTCCGCTTGCAGGCTTCCAGCGTTTCCACAGCATTGAAGGTCTTATCATCGTTTTCCAGCGTCAACCGTTCTCTTAAGGAAACCTCCAACGCACCGACCTGCTCTACAAAACGCTGACTCGACGTCACCTTGTCTCCATACGCACCGCCGATATGAATGTTGTTCTTGGCATCCGCACCGAGTCCCATCGCCTCCAGCATCGCTTTATGATGCTTGAGATCGTTAATGGAGCTTTGCAGTACTTCCGGGCGGGGAGTGCTCAGCACTGTAAAATGATCCGGGTGAAACGAGACTCTCATCCCGTTCGCCTTGACATAATTCCCGACCTCTGCAAAATCAGCGGCAAGTGCCTGAAAAGGGTCCCAGTCACGCAAATCCTGATGAGTCGCCAGCGGAATCAGCTTGGATGAAAAACGGTAAACCTTAATATCGCTTGCCAGATTATGACGCAGCAACCGCAATGTATTATGCAGGTTTTCGGCGGCAATTCGTTCCAGCTTGCGGATCGCGGCCTCTCGATCTCCAATTTTGTTAAAGCTGGCCATCGTCATCGTTTTGGAAGGTGATGCATTGGGTACGATAACTGACATAGCTACATAGCCGAACCTTACTATCATAGGTGTCCTTCCTTTCAGCAGATCGCAGTAGATGGCGAGGCCGCTTTCGTTCTGTGACCTCAATTCCTTTTCTACTGAATCATACCCGGAAAAGCCTCCTCTGATTCGGCATTAATCTGCCCTTCACCTGTCTATTGCGCTCCAAAAAACATTTCATCCGCCAATGCGGTCTGAATTCTTGCTTCCTCTTCATTCAGCTTGCGAATGAGGATCATTTCAACCTCGGTCACTTCGTCGCCCTGAAAATTGATTTCGGCAATACAGCCGACAATCTGCACGATGGCTACTGCCACATTGTCCACGCTGTAAGCGATGACCTTCTGACCTGTCGGGAACACACGCAGGCCGGATTTAACCATTTTGCCGCGTCCGTATTCCAGCAGTTCGTACAATTCCTGCTCGCTCTTGAATTTGCACACAGAGTTAAATTCGGTTTGAAAGCCCATGTTTAGACGCCACCTTTCGTGATTAAGGATTCTTGCAAATCCTAATTGTATACCATGTATATGAACAAAAAGGGGAGTGATCAGCTCCCCCTTGGTTCGTTTTATGAGTTCTCGTAGTGCAGCGCAGACCTGCGTTCATAACGCTCCAGTGCGAGTGCAATCATGCGGTCCAGCAGGCTTTGATAGGATACGCCCGTTTCTCTCCACAGCAATGGATACATACTGAACGGTGTAAAGCCCGGCATCGTATTTACTTCATTAATAAGAATATGTCCGTCCGAACGTCTCACGAAGAAATCGGCACGGGAAATCCCGCAGCCCTCCAGAGCGCGGAATGCTTGCAATGCGGCTTCACGGATACGATCCGCCACTTCCTCGTCGAGCGGTGCCGGAATGAGCATTTCCGATTGGCCGTCCGTGTATTTGGCAGCATAATCGTAATAGTCGCTGGACGATACAATTTCGCCCGGTACGGAAGCAATTGGCTCGTCGTTGCCGAGTACGCTAACTTCCACCTCACGGGCATCGACATACTCCTCCACAATGACCTTCAGATCAAATTGCAAAGCCAGCTCGACTGCCTTTTCCAGCTCTTCCCGGTTAGTGGCTTTGGAAATGCCAACACTTGATCCCAGATTCGCCGGCTTGACGAAGCACGGGTACCCTAACTCGGTTTCCATCTTGCGCACCAGATCATGGCTGGTTTGCGCCCATTGTGTACTATTAAAATAACAGTATTTCACTTGCGGCAGTCCCGCATGCTCAAACAGCTTCTTCATGACTCCTTTGTCCATCCCTGCGGCAGAAGCCAGCACTCCCGCACCGACATAAGGCATATCCGCCATTTCAAATAAGCCCTGAATCGTTCCGTCCTCACCAAAGGTGCCATGCAGCAGCGGAAACAGCACATCCAACGTCTGCTCTCCGTACAGCTTGCCAAACAATGTATCTAATGCCGCCTTCGTACCGCCTTCTGCGTGCTCCAGCTTCAATTGCGCTACAGAAGCCAAAGGTGCGTCAAGCAGCGACCCTCTGCGCCAATCGCCAGCCTTCGTAATATAAAAAGGAATAATCTCGTATTTCTCATAATCAAAAGCGTTCAGTACCGCATACGCCGTTTGCAGCGAAACCTCATGTTCGCCCGATTTGCCGCCGTACACTAGCCCTACGGTTAATTTTTGTTTTGCCATGCCTATCCTCCGCTTTCCTGCTTTCGTCATTGTGCCTGATTTGCGTCACTGTACCTGTTATAAATCATCTCATTTAAAAATAGTCGGCGATGTGATAAAAGCGATATACCGTATTTTCCGTCCACGCATACGAATTTTTGTAGTCCCAATAACGGTGCCTGGAGCTTACCGTATGCGCATTGACAAGCGGCATGCCGCCCGCATCAAAGGCCGTTACCATCGTGCTGTGCTGAAAGATGCCGTCACCATCCCAATCATAAAAAATGACGTCTCCCAGCATAAGCTGCTCCGGACGGCTCACCTGCTCGGCGGTCAACCCCCACGAGCTGGAGCCCAAATACCGCTCCAGACTGTTGGAAACTGCCCAACTGTAGCTCCACAACTCACGTCCGGCGACCCGTCCTTTGTACCACCAGCCCGATTCTCTTTTACCAGTATAGTGGATCGGTGCTCCCCCTGCAAAGAGGCATTGCGAGATATAATTGGTGCAATCCACATCAAAACCTTCAAACTCCGGGTTGAAGCTATCCCACCACTGATCCGCATAGGCTGCCGCCTCTTCCCGGCGGTATCGGCTGGGGCGTGCTGATGAGCCGAAGCCCAGTACACCTTGATTCAGCAGCGGCAGATTCCCACCCTGATTAAACGAAGCCTCTTCAAAAGGAACCTCTCCCCCCGCCGGCTTCTTTTCTGCCGGATCACGCTCGATTCTTGCTACCTGCCAGGCTTCACCCTCACGCGTGAACGTCAGACGTTCCCGTTCAATCCGATCCTCCCGGTGAGTCATCCCGCCTTTTTCGTAAAAGAGCCGGACATGCAGTTGTACATCCACCACAGCCTCCTCAGGCGTATCCTGCACAATTCGCAGCGGCTTGGCGCGTGTTTCACTACGTAAGGGAACGGCGTTCCGCTCGTTATACCACTGTTCCAATCTGGCCGTACGGGCCGCACGCTCCATCCGCTGGCCTACCTCGAGATATTCATCCGGCTGCGGAGTGCCGTTCACCTCACTCCGGTTATATTGGTTCACATAAGCAAAAAGGGCCTGCTTCCATTCCCGCTCCCCCATCCCTGTCCCTCCATTTCCGTCCCGCCATCCTTGTTAGGTGATAGCGGAATACTGTATAACTTTCTTCATTCCCTCTATAGCCTGATATGGCTCTCTATCTATAAGTATGAATCTCTAAAGCTTGATATGAACACCGAAACACGAGAAAGAGGAACGTTTTATTTTCCAGGCTTCGGCGCATAAAATAGGTCAAAAAAACTTTACGGAATCGATTGAAAACGGTATACTTAGTTCAGAAACATTATTTTGAAATTAAGTTTCACCTAATGAAACCAACAGAAATCGTCTTCTCCTCTATTATGAAAATAACTGTTATCATAGGTTAATCGGTTATTCTTCAGATCAGCTATGCTGCTTTCATGAGAGCGCAACCAATTTAAGCCAACTGTGCAAGACGTCGAAAAAACGACATCCCTATTTTCCCCCAAGCATCTACTTTAAGGAGGTAATACTTATGTCAGGAAAAGATCAATTCTCCATTGCCCGCAGTCTCGAAGTTAACGGCAAGCCTTACCGTTATTACAGCCTCAAGGCACTGGAGGAACAAGGAAAAAGCGGCATCGCCAAGCTGCCTTTCTCCATTAAAGTGTTGCTGGAAGCCGCTGTGCGCCAATTCGATGGACGCGCGATTACAGAAGAGCATGTGCAGCAGCTTACAGGCTGGGCTGAGGATCGTGACACCAACAAGGAAATTCCATTCATCCCTGCACGCATCGTGCTTCAGGATTTTACCGGCGTTCCGGTTGTTGTCGATTTGGCAGCCATGCGCGATACTGTGAAAAAAGCGGGCGGCGACCCTAAACAAATCAACCCGCTCGTACCCGTCGATCTCGTTATCGACCACTCGGTCATGGTCGATGCCTTCGGTACCAGCGAAGCGTTGGACTATAATATTAATGTAGAATTTGAGCGTAATGAGGAACGATACCGTTTTCTGCGCTGGGCGCAAACGGCGTTCAACAACTTCCGTGCAGTGCCGCCGTCCACGGGTATCGTCCATCAGGTTAATCTGGAGTATCTGGCATCCGTGGCCGCTACCAAAACAATGGATGGCGAAACCGTCGTCTTCCCAGACTCCCTCGTTGGAACGGATTCCCATACGACGATGATTAACGGCCTGGGTGTCGTAGGCTGGGGCGTCGGCGGGATTGAGGCAGAGGCGGGTATGCTGGGGCAGCCACTGTATTTTGTCACACCGGATGTTATCGGCTTCAAACTGACAGGCAGTCTGTCAGAAGGCTCTACCGCCACCGATCTGGCGCTCACTGTAACCCAAATGCTGCGTAAAAAAGGCGTAGTCGGCAAATTCGTGGAATTTTACGGACCCGGCCTGGCTAACATCAGCTTGGCTGACCGTGCAACGGTTGCCAATATGGCACCGGAATACGGCGCAACGATTGGCTTCTTCCCGGTCGATGCGGAAACGCTGGCTTACCTGCGCAGCACCGGACGTTCTGATGAGCAAGTGAGTCTTGTAGAGGAATATTACAAAGCGCAAGGCATGTTCCGCACATCCGATACGCCGGACCCTGTGTTCAGCGATACGATTGAACTCGACTTGGCTTCGGTTGTACCGAGTCTCGCGGGTCCCAAACGTCCACAGGACCGTGTTGAGCTTAGCCGCATGAAAGAAACCTTTGAAGGCATTATCCGTACCCCTGTGGACAAAGGCGGCTACGGACTGAGCGATGAAAAGATCGCACAGAAGATTCCGCTGACCCATCCGGACGGCTCCACCAGCGAGCTGGGTACTGGCGCAGTCGTGATTGCGGCTATCACAAGCTGCACCAACACCTCCAACCCAAGTGTTATGCTGGGCGCAGGCTTGCTGGCCAAAAAGGCAGTACAACGCGGGCTTAAAAAGCCAGGCTATGTTAAAACCAGCTTGACGCCGGGCTCCCTTGTTGTGACGGAATACCTGCAAAAAGCAGGGCTGATCGGTCCGCTAGAAGCACTCGGCTTCCATGTGGCTGGCTATGGCTGCGCGACCTGTATCGGTAACTCCGGTCCGCTTCCTGACGAAGTTAGTCAGGCCATCACAGACAATGATCTGACGGTTGGTGCGGTCATTTCCGGTAACCGGAACTTTGAGGGCCGCGTGCATGCGCAAGTCAAAGCCAACTATCTCGGCTCACCACCACTCGTCGTCGCTTATGCACTGGCAGGCACTGTGAACATTGATTTGGTGAATGATCCGCTCGGTTACGATCAGGACAATCAGCCTGTCTACCTGAAAGACATCTGGCCAACTTCCGAGGAGATCAAGGAAGCAATCAGCCTGTCTCTCAGCCCGGATATGTTCCGTCGTAAATACGAGAATGTGTTCACTGCCAATGAAAAATGGAACTCCATTCCAGTCCCTGAAGGTGAGCTGTATGAATGGGATGAAAAATCAACTTATATTCAAAATCCGCCATTCTTTGAAAAACTTCAGGATGGTGTGCAGGATATCAAGGAAATTCGTAATGCCCGTGTGCTTGCTCTGTTGAACGATTCGGTCACTACGGACCATATCTCACCAGCAGGCAACATCGCTCCTTCCAGCCCGGCAGGACTGTACTTGAAGGACCATGGCGTGGAGCGCAAGGACTTCAACTCCTACGGATCTCGTCGTGGTAACCATGAGGTCATGATGCGCGGTACGTTCGCTAACATCCGTATCCGCAACAACGTGGCTCCTGGCACCGAGGGCGGCGTGACCAAATACTTGCCGACAGATGAGGAAATGTCCATCTACGATGCATCTATGAAATATCAGGCAGCCGATCAAAACCTGATCGTTATTGCCGGCAAGGAATACGGCACAGGCAGCTCTCGTGACTGGGCGGCCAAAGGTACGCTTCTGCTGGGCGTCAAAGCCGTCATTGCAGAAAGCTTCGAGCGGATTCACCGCAGCAACCTGGTCGGCATGGGCGTGCTTCCACTGCAATTCCAGGAAGGCAACGGCTGGTCCAGCTTGGGTCTGAACGGTCGTGAAACGTTTGATATTCTCGGCATCGACAATGACGTGAAACCGGGTCAAGAGCTTACCGTTGTAGCCAAACGCGAGGATGGCACGAAGTTCGAATTCCCGGTAACTGCCCGTCTGGACAGCACCGTCGACATCGACTACTACCACAACGGTGGTATTCTGCAAACCGTATTGCGTCAAATGATTCAAGAGTAACAAGCGTAAAAACGACGAAATCCCCTCCAAAATGCAGTTGAGGCTGCAAATTAAGAGGGGATTTTTAACTATAAATGCATACTCGAAGCATTCAGGAGAAAACATATGCCTATGATTGAAAATACGAGGGTAATAAGAATTGTAAAGAGACCAGGCAGGCTTTTCATTATTGCAGAGCCTTTTTCACTATTGAACTGACGACTGAGATAGGGTTGGAACATAAGCATAATCATAAAAGATATGAGGCTAAGTCCACACAACAACCATACCTCAGGAGAAGATTTGTCAACAAAACGGTCAGCCACATTATTAAAATTGTAGTGGATTGCTATAATCCTGGGCATTGTCGGATACATGAAAAAGTAGATGATGAAAGGCAAAGCAGAAATAAGAAGGGACAATACATTATAAATATTGAATCTATTTCGCATGAAAGTCCTCCTTAGAAAGATAAAATCCATTTCATTACATAACTGAATACGGTTATATTTAACTACTTACCCATTCTTCAGTATCTCTAAATAACCATAATCTAAATAATCAACAGACCGTGATGTGATTCTAACTAATAATTTTAGCAACTAAGATTTACAATGTAGAGCTCATGTGCGAAATTCTCCCGTTTTCCAAATTAAATTCCGCTGATATCTTCATTTCATGGTTGACTTTGTGAGTTACTATTATGATGATTGTATCAGGATAATTCTGATGTAAGTTTTGAAAAATAAGACTTTCATTCTTCAAGTCTAATTCTGAAGTTGCTTCGTCCAATATAAGGACACCTGGATACTGTAACAATGCGCGTACTATCATTAAGCGTTGAGTTTGTCCTCCACTTAGCGAAATTCCATGAGGGCCAACAAGAGTATCGTATTGTGAGGGGAAAGCCATAATCTCATTATGCAGGCCACAGCCTTCACACACCTCATACACTTTCTCTGTATCCACATCTACCAGACCGAATATAATATTTTCCATTATTGTGCCGTTAAATAAAAAAAAGTCCTGTGACACAAACGCAAAACGTCTAGCAATCTGATCCGTTGAAAAAGTGCATAAATCACTGTCCCCATAGAAAATTTTTCCTGTTGTTGGCCTTATTATACCAAGCAACAAATTCAATATTGTCGTTTTTCCAGCCCCACTGGCCCCGTTCAAGCGGATTGTTTGCCCTTGATCTATTCTAAAAGAAATACAATTTAGTAAGGGATTACCTTCCTGAGTTATGAAACTTACATCTCTAAAAACAATCGAATTCTTATTGAGTAAGTCCTTTTCTTCAACCAGGTATTCCTTCACAGGAAATAACAATACTTCTTTTATCCGAGTCAGTGAAGCTTTCATAACTTCCAGTTGAGGTAATATTATGGAAATTTGGCTTACTGGTTGATAAAGAGCGCCAATATATCCATAGAAGGCAAGCAAACTACCGATCGTTATTTTACCTTGATGAACTAAATATGTACCTGCAATTAAAATAGATACAGGTCCTAACAATGCAATCAAAGAAGATAGACAGGTAAAAAAATTAGACCATACGGTGACTCTAATAAAAATCTTTGCATAATTTTTAATGTGTAATGAATATACACCATATCTTTCTTTAAAACCTTGTTTTAGCTTAATATGTTTCATACCTGCAAAATCTTCATCCAAACTGGTTAGAATTGCAGACTTATTCTCTTGAAGTTGCATACTTAATCCGTGAAGTTTCCGACTAAGGAGTTGTATAGTTATAACAAAAAAGGGAATTGTTATAATTCCTATTAATGTTAATTTCCAGTTAAGATACATTGTTACCCCAATATATATTACTATGGTTAAACTGTTTATTAGAACATTTAAAACAACACTTGTACATGTTTGTCCTACAACCTCGATATCATTTGTTATTCTGGTTAAATACTCCCCCCTTGGTATTCGGATATACGTCATATAATCCAATCTATAAATATGTCTATATAGATCTTCACGCATATCTATCATCATTTTTTGAATAAAACTTGAAGAAAAGTAACTCTGCGTAATAGACAATAATACCTGCAGGATTGCAACAACAATGATGAAGCAAATAAGTGGAAATAAAATATCAATTCTTTTCTCTATTAAAACCTTATCCATTATAATCTTTATATAGTAAGGTCCAGGTGTAGAAAGTAGCACAGAAAGAAACAATAAAAAAATGACTTGTAGTAGCTGAAATTTTCTTTTGTATATATATTTCTTCATATACGACATAAGTACTTCCCTCCCTATCATTATTTTTTTATATTTACTACTAATAATAAGAGAAAGAAACAAGCACCACTATACATTAACTTGTTGCCCTAACCCTAGAGCGATCCCTATTTTAGTTTCCCTTTCCCTTAGTTAAGTTTTAGTAAATTTCAATGAGATAAATGCAATGAACTCTTCAAGTACAGATAAACTCGCAGAATAAAGGATAAAGGTTCCAGATCTTCTTTTAGAGACCAGTCCACTTCGATATAAAATTTCCAAATGGTGGCTTAACGTGGAATCAGGAATATTTATCCTTTTATTAATCTCCTTTACCGTGAGATCTTGCTGAATAAGAATAGAAATAATTTCTCTACGCGTTGGATCAGCCATTGCCTTGAATATGTCCTGCATATCCCCACCTCTAAATATTGTTTTCCCTGTCAAAATTGTATATTCGTATCCGTAGAAGCTACTTATTTCTAACCAGAAGAGAAATAAACAAGCTGATCACCGTTGGTAAAAAAGAAGCGAGCACCACGTATTCATTAACTTGTTGTCCTAATCCTAGAGCCACCCCTATTAAGCCAAAGGCTATCCAAATATAAGCAGAGATGCGATGTGTTTTCTTCCAGGCACTTTCATTCGAAAGCAGCCATGGGAACTTCAAACCAATTAAACGGTTAGGTGTCAATTTAGTGAATGTGACACCTACTGTTAAGTGCGATATCGCCGAAACTAGTAAAACTATATTTAAGGGACTGAAGTAAATAGCATTTGAATACAGTAACATTAAAAAAAGAAAAATAAAATTTAGAACAACAAACATACTGGAACATATTTTACGATATGGAATCAAATTATTTTCAGAAAATTGTTCTCTATGTTTCGAGAATTTTGGGTACAAGACAATAATTAGAAAAGAGATAATCATCGCTCCTGATGACACAATAAAAAAAGCTAAAGGGTGCTTTAGAGGGTTCATTGAAGGCAATAAAATAAATGAATTTATGAAATGCAACATAATAAATAAAATAGAAATCTGAATCCACGGCTTTTTAAATTCTTTTTTTAAATCATAGTTATTCTCCACTCAAAATAACCTCACTTTCGATCTGATTTTCAGTTGATTTTAGAAGTAAATGCAATAAAATTCTTTGAGTATAGTATGATTGGATATTGCTCTGATACTTTTTAACAAACTCATATTTCTGTATTCCCGGAAATATAAAACTACAGCGCAAACAAAGAACTTAGATTTATAACACTTTAATGTAAAATAAGGGGATGGAAGTGAAGCAACAAAGTCAATAAGAATAACATCTTTTATCCACGCCCCCAGATACTTCTTAGCCAACACATTAAACTGTAATAAATCTAAATATCAGCTTATTTACAGGATCGGATCAAGAGATAGCTTTTGTGACAATCTAGGAAATAGTTCATTTAGCTCATCATTAAACTTGTTTATTAGCACCTCGTCTACTTTCGCAGCAAATTCATAGTCAGCCAGCAGCTCTGCCATTGCTAATACTGAAGGAGTTTCTTTTGAAAAATTTAATGATTGAAATTTTTCAGAGGCTACTCCCGCAACTTTTACAGCCGTCCAGAGTGCTAGGCCAACAACAGCAGCAGCAGTTACTGCTACACCTACTTGTGCTACTACCCCCAACGAAGTATAAACAACTGCTGGAGTTACAGCTACAGCAGCAGCAAGTGCTTGAGGCTCAGCATCTGCCTCTGCCTTGATAATGAATTTATCAGGGAGCATTTTATTTTTTTTCAGTATCTCCACAAACTTAACAGCATTGCGATTAAGTATTGACTCGCCGATTTCAGGTTCTGCAGATATGAGCAACTTTCTAATATCATTTCTATCCCGGTCAATATCAATATAGCCTACGCTAAATTTTTCAAAATATGCTTTAGGATTTTTAAAAAACTTCATAAGTGCCTGTTGTGAACTCATAATGGATTCAATACATTCTTCCAATTTTGTGGGCTGCTGAAGGTCTTCAAAACTCAATCTAAAGCCTTCGTTTGTTTGTTGTGCCTCTGTAATATTTAATACGCTTAACGGCTTTTGGTACAATCTTGTTTTTTTACTTCCCATTTTCATTTCTCCCTTTAAGATATTTTTACTGCTTGTAAATAATACTTCCGTTTTACATAGTACCTGAATAATACTTCGTCTTTTATCTCACTCCAATATTTGAAAATCACCTCCTTTACAGATTCATTTCCATAAATAACAGCACAAGCTTGACAGTTATGAGTTATTGTAGCATCAAATCCTAATGTTGGTTCTTTTGTAGTTGCAAAATGATATATTCGTTCCGGTCCATCTACCCATATCCATAATTTCAAAAAATCCTCAAACTGTTTATTGTAAAGTTCTTCCAAACTTTCAGATTTAAATTCTCCAATTTTCATTTCTCTAATATGCTCCATCGTTATGCCACAACAACTTGCCAATTCTGAGTTTGGAGTTAATGCCAAATTAGTTAGGATATTATCGCATCCTTCAAAAGAATCCATTGATTTATAATTTCTCTTAGCTATACTAAGCGGAACGATTTCCCTCTCTTTGAAAAAGGGAACCCATACATTGTTAATAATCCGAATGTTATATCTATGCTGATCACGACTCATGAAATCTTTGAGTTCTGGATGATTAACTGCATCTTCATATTTAAAAGTCGAATTTTCAAATCCTTCTACCACAATTATGACATTAATACCAAACTTAGCGGCTTGTATGGCACCATTCACAATATTATCAAAAGGAACAAACTCCTGATGGTCATTGCCAGTAGAAAAATTCAGTTCCTTTAATCCTGCATTTCTAAGAGGCTCTATTCTTCTCTTGGCAGCCTGAGTGGTGCTAGCCCAATATCCATTACTAACACACCTTGTATTAAGTCCCAAAGAACTTGCACACTTGACGGCCTCAACCAAATCATTACCTAGCAGAAAACATTCTCCACCTGAAAAAACTACTCCTCTTAAAGTTTCAAAAGTTTCTTTTCCTTCCTCGATAAATGAAATAATATCTTCCAATGGAACTCTTTGATTTAAATGTGGCCCACATTCGAAACAACACTCTTTACAAGCAGCAGTACACTTATAGGTCCCTAGAACAGTTAACGTATTCGGTGAAATCAAGCTCATAAGTAAGGCCTCCTCTTTCCATTCATAATTAAAAATTCCGATTAAATTAAAATAACTATCTCAATAAAATGTAAAATAAAAGAATTAAAATGAATATATTTGAATAAAATATATATTATTGTCTAATCATAATACATATTTTTCAAAAGAAATAGAGATGAAAATCACAATTACTAATATTATTTACAAAAAATAGTTTTCCTTCTGAAAAGAAGTTATTACCTACCTACTCAGATTCGATTATTGATGGATTCATCACAACAAAAAAAGCCGATCCCTCAGGACCGACTTTCAACCATGTTCTCCTATAACCTTACCTTCACACCGCCAGCTATTTCGAAATATCCAAAAAGCCCTCTCCGAATACATCCCGCACGTCATGAATCGTGATAAATGCTGCTGTGTCGATGGCTTTCACTATCTTTTTAAGCGCCGATACCTCTTGTTTACTAATGACGATATACAGCACTTCTTTTGGATTTTTCGTGTAGTACCCGTGCCCTGACAGCACTGTAACTCCCCGATCCATTTGGGTAATGACCATCTCGGCAATTTTGTTTTGCTGCTCCGAAATAATCATGACTGCTTTTTTCGGGTTCAGTCCTTCGATCATAAAATCCATAACCTTCGTACCTACGTACAAAATAACGATGGTCAGCATGAGCTTTTCTGGGCCAATAATAAAATAGGATGAAAATGCAACAATTAGATCAAAAAACAGCAAGCCATAGCTGATGTTCCAATCCAGATATTTGTTGGCGATCCGGGCCAAAATGACCGTTCCCGCTGTTGTCCCGCCTACCCGCACGATCAAACCAATCCCAATACCCACCAACACCCCGGCAAATACGGCATTAATCGTCGGCTCATGCGAATCAATCCGCCAGTTGGCCGTTAAATGTAAAAACAACGAGTTAAAAGCAACCGCAATGACGGTATACAGGGTCGTTCTCTTGTCCAAAAATTTATATCCGACAATCAGCAGCAAGCCATTGATCACCAGATTGACGATCGAGGGGGACCACTGAAACAGGTAGTACAAAATGATCGTGACCCCTGTAACGCCCCCCTCGCCAAACTCATTCGGGATAACAAACAGATTAACAGCCAGCGCGAAAAAAAACGCACCCAGAATAATAAATGCGATGTCTGCAATTCTTTTTTTCATATATGTCCTGGTCCTTTCTTAAACATTTCAACGGATGAATCGCCAGATGGATTGGCTGACTCTAGTAGCTAAAACACGCTTACAACCAGTTCATGGTATCCACTACCAAACATAAAGTCAATACAACTTTGACACTTTAATTCGCCACCAGACTGACTTCATATTGACTTATATAAGGATATTCGACAAAAAAACACAATCCCGACTACTAAACTAAGAAAACGGGCCTCTGGCCCTTGTTTTGGACCTAGGCACATTCTCCCTCAAAATGACCATACACCTAATCCGCATTTTGGACACATATGACCATATTCCTGTTTTATGTCAAAAGCGTTTTAATTTGAAAAAATGCGTTTATAATGATTGAAACATTACCAAGCAGTATACCCGGTATTACGACATCAAGTACATACGAATAGTCCTATACAGACGTCCTAAGCAACTCAATCTGAATTTGACAAAATGGAATTGGAGGAACAACCCACATGAATACAATGAATTTAACTGTACACACCTTGATGCCTTTTCATCACCAATACCAACGTGCCAACGCAGTGAGTATGCAGAAGAAAGAAGACAGCTCGGAGAAGAAGCTCAGCTTTCAGGACATTTTGAATGAGAAAATGAGTAAAAAATAAAGCAGCCGTTTATCCGGTTGGCATGATCCCGCTTTACATAAGCTAAAAAGCCGTGGCCCCTACATCATCTGTAGAGAACCGCGGCTTTTATTATTCATGCGTTTATAAGTCCATAAGTTTAAGGATTTACTGCCCGGCATCCCGATACTGCTCCGCCTTCTCACGCATCCCGGCGGCTATCGCTTCTTCGGTGTCCAGCCCCTTATCCGCCGCATAGGCGCGAATGTCCTGCGTGATACGCATACTGCAAAACTTGGGACCGCACATCGAACAAAAGTGTGCTTCCTTGGCTCCCTCTGCTGGCAGCGTCTCATCATGGTAGGACAAGGCCCGCTCAGGGTCGAGCGAAAGATTGAACTGATCGCGCCAGCGGAATTCAAAGCGTGCCTTGGACAAAGCATCGTCCCGCTGCTGCGCCCGTGGATGGCCTTTGGCCAAGTCGGCAGCATGTGCCGCAATTTTGTAGGTAATGACTCCTTCACGAACATCATCCTTGTTCGGCAGGCCCAAATGCTCCTTGGGTGTAACATAGCACAGCATGGACGTCCCGAACCAACCGATCATGGCCGCCCCGATAGCCGACGTAATATGATCGTAGCCGGGTGCAATATCCGTCGTGAGTGGGCCCAGTGTATAAAATGGAGCTTCCTTGCAAATTTCCATTTGCAGATCCACATTCTCCTTGATCTTGTGCATCGGGACATGTCCCGGCCCTTCTATCATGACCTGAACATCATGCTTCCAGGCAATTTGCGTTAACTCGCCCAACGTATCCAGCTCAGCAAACTGTGCCTCATCATTCGCATCATAGATACTACCCGGACGCAAACCATCCCCGAGGGAAAAGGCCACATCGTAGGCTTTCATAATTTCGCATATTTCTTCAAAATGCGTGTACAAAAAGTTCTCTTGATGGTGCGCAAGGCACCAGGCCGCCATGATCGACCCTCCACGGGACACAATTCCTGTCATTCTACTTGCCGTCATCGGAATATACCGCAGCAGCACGCCTGCATGAATGGTGAAATAGTCCACGCCCTGCTCCGCCTGCTCAATCAGCGTGTCACGATACAGCTCCCACGTTAGCGCCTCAGCTTCGCCGTTCACCTTTTCAAGCGCCTGATACAGCGGTACAGTCCCAATCGGCACAGGGGAGTTACGGATGATCCACTCACGCGTCGTATGGATGTTACGTCCTGTGGACAGGTCCATGACCGTATCCGAACCCCAGCGTACAGCCCAGGTCATTTTCTCCACTTCCTCTTCGATGGAGGATGTAACCGCAGAATTACCAATGTTCGCATTAATCTTCACGTGAAAATGACGCCCAATCACCATCGGCTCACTTTCCGGGTGATTGATATTTGAAGGCAAGATGGCTCGTCCAGCCGCCAGCTCCTGCCGCACAAACTCAGGCTCCACCCCTTCGCGGATGGCCGCAAATTCCATTTCGGGCGTAATGATCCCTTGCCGCGCATAATGCATTTGCGTGACGCAGTGCCCTCGCCGCGCACGGAGCGGACGGTTGGTGACGCCAGGGAATTCCACCGTCTCCCATTTTGAGCTGGGCTTCAGCCCGTTATCCTCCGGCTTGACGGCACGCCCCTCGTAAGCCTCCACATCGCCCCGTTCCAGTGCCCAAGCTCGCCGTAATGGAGGCAAGCCCTGACGGATATCAACCTGATAGGCTTCGTCGGTCATGGGACCGCTCGTATCGTACACACGTAACGGCTCATGATGCTCCGTGCCCTGTGGCGTATGTGTGGGATGCAGGGCGATTTCGCGTTCCGGCACGGCAATGTCAGGTCGCGAGCCTTGAATATACACCTTGCGGCTCCTCGGAAAGGGCTTAACCCCTCCTGTCTGTTCATCCACAACGTTCCCTACTGTTCTTTCTGCTTCTGTCGGTTTCATTGTCCATTCCTCCCGTTTCGATGAAATGACACACCGATCCGGAACCATACCCAGGCTGGCTGATCTATGCAAAAAAGCCGGTTCCCCAGGGAACCGGCTAATCTAACGAAACAGCTATCCAGCGACTGCACGCGGAAACATACTCCGATGCATTGCCATAGACAGCGTCTACGTATACATTTCAATGGCCGATTACTTCCCTACGCTGGTATGATCCAGATCAGGTGCAAAGGGTCCGGAATCTAGTGCGATTCCATCTCAGCCCGGCATTACAGGCTCCCCCAGTAACTGTGATATAAATTTCATCCTCAGATTACTTCAAATTTGCGTCTTTGGCAACCCTTCCCTGGTCCCTTTTTCCAAAGATTATGGAAGCATAAGCCCCATTTCCTTTGCCGCCTCGATCAAAATCGGTGCAAAATCATGCAGCGTCTCGGGCGCTAGTCGGCTGACCGGACCGGATACAGACAAGGCCGCAGCGACCTGTCCCTTCCGATTCACGATAGGCGCAGCCACAGCAGCAGCGCCCGGCTCTCGTTCCTCATAGCTAGTCGCATAGCCCTTCTCGCGGATATCCTGCAATTGAGCCTTATAGACCTCCGTGTCTACCGAGGGCGGCCATTCATCCCCGGTTAGAAGTGCTTCCAGCTCCTGCGGCGGCATAAAGGCCGCCAATACCTTGCTGGAGGCTCCTACAGCCAGCGGCATGCGCGCACCCACTGGCGCAACGCGACGGATCGCCTGATTGCTCTGCACGGCCTGAATGCGGATACGCATGCCACCATCGCGCAGGTATAAGCTGACCGTTTCGCCCAGACGGTCACGCAATCCTTCCATCGCTGGCTGTAACAGTATCGCCGGCTCGTCGCTTTGCGACAGATGGGTGGACAGCTCCCATATCCGGATGCCGAGCCGATATTTTTCCGTTGCCGCATTCCGAACGACAAAGCCCCGATCCTCCAACGTGGTCAGCAGTCGATGGACGGTACTTTTATGTAAACCAATTTTGGAAGCAATCTCTGTCAGGCCCAGATCGGAATCTCCGGTAAAACACATCAGTATATCAAGCGCACGCTCCACGGCGCGAACGGTTAATTTACGGTCTTCCATTGTGAACCGCTCCTCTTTGTTCCATATTCGTTTCACACCATGAAACATGGTTACATAAATTATATATCGTTTCAGCCGTCTCCGCTATTCATTCATGATCACGAACCGTTATTTTTTGGGTTTTTAGGAGCATTCTCAGAGCGTTTTGAACGTCTATAACCGCTCATAATCGCAGATATTGTGATTTTCAAAGTGATTTTTTGTGACGTTTTTTGAAGGAATTGAGTTGACGAAAATCCTACTGGCAATCACGTTGCTTGAATAAAATCCTTGTGGTAACATAAGAATAAATAAAGGGAACGGCTACCACCGCTCCCCTGTACGATTTACCGCTATAAGAGCGGTCGACAATTGAGGTTTGATCCAGAAATAGACCGGTTCCTCACCAGGGCGGTCTATTTCCGTTTATGGAAAGAAAACATCAGGATCACCAACGTTGCGAATTGAATCATCAACATTAGCGCGTCTTTAACTTCCATGGCATCACCTCCCTTCCGGGAGATTAGCCGACCGCCCTTTATAGCCGTTTTGTCGCACAATCCAGATTATACCATAAACAAGCCCTAGGTAGGTCCGGAGACTTGCTTCTATTTTTCCATTAATTTATTAAATATCTCTCTATCTTTGGAAGTAAAGTCGGTAATCCGTTTCTTTTGCTCGTACGTGTTGGTACTTGAATCCAATTTAATGAAGCTATTTTCACCAACCACGTATACGATATTATCTTCTATTTTATAAGACAGAACGTTATCAATCACTGAATTTGGGGCTTCAATTTGATGAGTGTATAGTATTGGAGGCTCACCCGCTCCTCCCCCCCTGTAAATCTGAAAAGTCCCATCTCCAAAAAACTCTAACGTATCTTTTCCATAAGGGTACTTCCTCATCGTGTCGTCTCCAGAATTTGCTAGAAAAACTATAGTAGTAGTTATAACTAGTAGAGAGATCAAGATGTAAATCTTGTATCTGCGTTTCATCTGCAATTCACACCTCACTTCCAAGCCTTTTTTGTATCAGTTACTGTAACATAAGATGTATACTCATTGAGTGTTCCCCATGATTCCATTAAATTTGTTAGATTGGCCGCAGCCCAACCGAGTTTGTTGTCCCCAGTAAACATTTGTTTAAAATTATATTCAAAATTATATTTATCATAATATATTGTAGTAATTTCCCATTGTCCTTTTAAATATGTTCCATCTATTTTGTACTTCATTTTATGAAAAGCGTTATATAAATCTCTGTCACTTTCAATTGCAATAGACCCATAACTTGAAAAAATTTTAACTTTTTTGTCGTTTGCTTTTTGTACTTCTTTTTCAATTACATACATATTATGTTCTTTAGATTTTTTAATTTGTTGAGCCTCATACGACCACTCGTTAAAGTGTAAATTTCCTGGTTTGTAATCAAGTGAATGCTGAAGTAAATTGGCTGTGATGTCCCCGTACTTCTTTCGAGCTATAGGAACAGCTACTAATGTAAATGCTTTACGATCAGGATAATGTATTACAGTATCTGTTGAATTCTTTATCTTCTCTACGCCTCGCACCCAAGTCTTTTCTAGTTCTACCATCGGATTTTCAAACGGAAAAGTACTATTCCCTGCATACACTAACATATTCTTACTATATGCGCCTTCCAGTACTTTTTGCGAGACATCAGACTGATCCTTTTCTCTTGTTTCCATAGGTTCTAACTGAGGACTGTATTGAATTTTTCCCAATTGATCTTCTTTTTGTTTTAAAACAAGTTCAAACTCAAGGATCTCTTTGCTGGTATCAATCTGTTCTTGATACTCATCTACGTAAGCGTGTGTAAACGTAATATCTCGAATTGTGTTTTCATTTCTAACGATTTGGATATTACATTTGCGATAGTAATCCTCAGTATCAGGTTTATATTCTGTGTTTGCCCATGTATACAGCATGTTGGAATTATCCGCATTGTCTACAACTGAAGGAAGCGAATGAAGCGGAATTTTGCTTCGAATATGTAGCGAATGATTCAAGTTTGGAGACTTAGCTGAAAGGTTTATGGAACTATTATTCTTATAAGTAAAGCCAATGATTTCACCTTTTACAAACTCGATTGGTTCACCACCGGATTTGCGTTCTATTCTTAATGAAATGCTCATTGAAATAATCTCCTCTGTTAATTCAATCTAGTTTTGTAGGAAATATTTGTGAAAAACTAATTTCCAAATATTAATATATACGAAAAATATTAAATAGTAAACATACTTTCAACGTGGTAAAGGACGACAATTGAGTTTCGTAACCTCGGCAAATTATATGAAGAAGCTAAAACGAAATATAATTCAGCCTAACACGGGCCTGTTAGAAACGATAAAAGCCCCGCCGACCAATTAAGGTTAGCAGAGCTTTTACCGTTTCTATTCCGTTTAGAATCCCCCGATTGTATCATGAAGTTGTATCCTCTGCTGGTTATGACTATTCGACTGAACAGGCACAGTAACAATAAACAAAAAACTAGCCGCGATGATTCAAAAGGAGCATTTTTACATTGTCTAACCATACGTTTTAAAAACATCTAAATAGAGGGCATGGAATCTAGCATTGAAAAGTTAGATGACTATTAATAATAAAATAATCTTTCTTTTTGCCCTTCGCTAACTAAACTTTCATACTTTACATAAGAATTAACGTCTGCAAATTGTTTGAACTGCTCAAATAATTTTATGCATCTCATGAAAAAAGATTCTTTGTTATTTACTAATGATTTAGATAAAACGTCTAGCAGGTACTCGAAGCCATAAGGGTAGTTGCCTCTGTTCAAGTAGTATTTAGCAAGTTCATATTTAAAACGTGTTGCTTGCTCTGGTACTACTTGATGAGTGTACATATCAGCAGATGGATTTTGTTGAACAAAAAAATCAATTTTCGTTTTTAACCTCCGAAGCACATCATTTACATCCAACTGATAACGGTTAGCAGCATACATAATGTTCAACAGCTTGGTAACCAATTCTTTGTCAGCCTCATTAGTTGTTGCGGCAATGTATTCAGCATAATCGTTTAGCACACTTATATCTCCGGATAAAAGCTTATATACGTACGTATTACCTTCTGCCCAATTTTGAAACAAGCCAATCCAGTGCTGAGTATCCTCGTCCGTCTCTATGACCCAATCCAAGTCCGCGTAGGCCCATGTATATTGTAGAGCTTGCTGATAATCGCCTCGGGCTTCACAAACACTGGCACACAATAAGTCAGCATAAGCAGTGTATCCAAATAATGGACCCCTTGTCCTCTTTTCATTATCTTGGGGTTTTCGTTTTTCTTGGTGCTGTAAATTGTACTGGATTTCCGCCTTCCCTCTCATTTTTCTAGCCGCTTCCTCGACCTTGTCCCATTTACGCAAAGACCTGTACACGTTAGCCAAATCCTTTAATGCGTCAAGCTGGTCTATTTCATCTAGGCGCTCCACAAAAGCTTCAAATATCGAAGATGCCCAAAGATTTCGGCTGTGATCATCTCCAATCTGAATCGTGAATATACGATATTGACAGACTGCCAAGCGCTCGGAGTGCTGGTACTTCTCCCCTTCTGCTACACTCTCATAGAGCAGTAGTGCGGCAGCATGTTGTCCCTGTGCAAATAATCCTTCTGCAATGTCAAATAGTCTGGGAGAGTACAATAACTTGTCCATGATTGCTCCAACCATTCTTCGGATCGCATCCAACTTGTCCAGTTCCGCACAACGATATAACAACGGCTCAATTCGGCGCATATTTGGGGAACGTTCTATAATGTAATTTTCTATGTATAAATCGTAGAAGTAGCCTTCTGGTAACCCCATAGCCAAAGTGATTCGGTCAAGCTGCTGTACGGAAACAGGCCGATGCTGAGTAATCCAATTACTAAGCGTTCTTTGATGAACCCCCGAATATTCCGCAAATTGACCCAATGTCATGTCATTTTGTTTTAAATAATCCTCAAACTCCGCCGAAATCATAGGTGTATGCTTCAAGTCATAACCACCCTTCACATAAAAATTCCAATTTTTTATATTGTTGAATTCTATTGTTGTCCATAATTTAACAGTTGTCAATAAGTTTTATAAATTATATAGAATAGTCGCGGCTACTGTAAACCAATGTTTTTGTGACAGCCATATTACAGAACGAGAACAAACATCGACAATTCTTTGCATCATTTTTACTTTTCCGGTTCAGACGTTGACTTTGGATAATACGCATCATACGATAATAGGTATCCATACGGACATAAACTATCATTTTCAAGTGGAATTGTACCTAGAATTCTATGAAACGAAGTTCATTTTTATATAAAGGAGGCTCTTACATGATTTCGACATCCCAGCGCAGCTCTCAGCTACAGCATGCTGTCCAGGAGCCGTCCACCCCACTGATCAATCCCCGGCTGCTGCGGTTCAAGCATGTTGTCATTGCCTTGCTGCTGTCAGTCGTATTTTTTCTGTTGTTTTGCTTTATTGCCCTGCATGCCTATATCGCATGGGTACTGACGAATCCAACCGTCGCGCCACTATACTCGAACCCGATGCAGGCCAAAGGCATGCCCTACGAAGAAGTCAGCTTCCCCGCCAAGGACGGTAGCCGGATGGTGCAGGGCTGGTATATCCCGGCAGATCAATCGAAGAAAACGATTATTTTCAGCCACGGTTATGGAGCCAACCGCGAAGAAAGCTGGATTCCGATGTATGATCTGGCGCATTATGCCCACCGTTTGAATTTTAACGTTGTCATGTTCGATTACGGATTCGCATCACAAAATAGCAAAGCCGTCGCAACCGGAGGCAAAGCGGAATCCCAGCAGCTTCTTGGGGCCATCCAGCTTGCAAAGCAACGCGGCTCCTCGGAGATTATCGTATGGGGCTTCTCGATGGGGGCAGGAACCGCTCTTCAGGCGGGCTTGCAAACCAAGGATGTGGACGCCATGATTTTGGACAGCACCTTCCTGCTGGAGCCGGATACGCTGTACCATAACATTCATAATCAAATTGATTTGCCGCGCCATCCGTCTCTGGAAATTCTGGAGCTGCTGTTTCCAGTCTTGAACGGAACCAGCTTGCATCAGATTCCATATCAAGAGGTCAAAGCGGAAAACTATCCGTTCCCGATCATGTTCGTACATGGGACGCAGGATGAAAAGGCTCCTTACCCGATTGCGGAAAAGCTCGCTGCCAATCAAACCAACCCGCTTTCCAGTGTGTGGATTGTCAAAAACGGGCTGCATGAGCTTATTTTCAGAGAGCATCCACGTGAGTATTTGCGGCGGGTATCGACGTTTTTAAGCGGTGTACAAGAGCTGGAGGACAAGAAAACGATCGCTAATGCCAGTAAACCAACGACTACGAAGTAAGGCTTCTATTTTTGAAGCCTTACTCCTTTCAATATGGAGAAGCCCGTCTGTGGACACTTAACCCGTGCCGCAGCGAGGCTTCTTTCTTTGCGTCCAACTAAGTATTCATTGCCCCACATTACATGTCCGCGCCGGATCGGGGGAGTTTGTAGACATATTCCCGATGAGACGGCGAATATACTGGGTACGTATGCATCCGGGTCGGGTTCCTGGACCAGCCCGGATAGCCATAGCGGGATACGGGAGGTAAAAACGATGCTGAGTACTTACGGGTCTTTCCTGCCCTTACGTGTGCTGGAGGAAATCCGGCATTGGAAGCAGCAGGAAAGCTGGCATGTGGAAGTGATTAAGTCCGCTACAGAGGGTCTGGAGCCTGCTTACGTGCGGCTGCTGGATGACTGGAGGACGGTATTCGAACAGACGGAGCGAACCGCTGTAGAGCTGCTTGAAGAGCAGCGCAGTGCCCTCGATCCGGCAGATCAGGCGTGGTATCGTCAATGGAAGCGGACGTCGGCTACTGCACAAGCACAAGCAGGGCAATCGGGGCAGGCTAGGGAATTGGGGTCAGGATCGGCACCAGAAGAGCTACAATCGACTGAGGCAACGGCGGGAGTGACATCAGATTCACAGCCTGTCTCACAAGAGCTGAATCGTCGTCTGGACGAATTGCTGCAAACCGCAAACCGCCAGTCACAGGAGTATGTACGGCAGCTCAGTCTGCTGACCGAGCACAGCCATGCGTTACGACAGCAGCCTAAATCCACCGGAATTGTGCTGCATGCGGCACATGAGAGCCAATATTTCCTAATCTCGACCACCCCCTTTCAGGAGCCTGGCTCCATTGCACGGGCCACTGCGTTGTATCATATGGCGGCAGAGGGTGAGGATTACCCCGAGGATGCGCTGCGAGAGCGGCAGACAGGCGGCACGAGGTGGGAAGGACCATGGGCGAACAAAGACAAAGGCGTCCAGTCAAGCCAGACAGAGCCTTCGGCTATGGAAAAAAACTCACCCGGCCAACCTGTTCCCATAGGGGGACATCGTTTGCCACCGCTCCCATATCCCTATAATGCGCTTGAACCGTACATTGATGAGAAAACGATGCGTATCCACCATGACAAGCATCATCTAAGCTATGTGAATGATCTAAACAAAGCGGAGAAAAAGCTGGAAGAGGCCCGGAAAACGGGTGATTTTGACCTTGTGAAGCATTGGGAACGCGAGCTGGCGTTTAACGGTGCAGGCCATTATCTGCACACTCTTTTTTGGACGATTATGAGTCCACAAGGCGGTGGAACGCCAAGCGGGCCGCTGGCGGAGCAGATCAAAAAAGACTTTGGCAGCTATGAGGCATTCAAGAAGCAATTCAGCTCAGCAGCCGAGAAGGTCGAGGGCGGCGGCTGGGCTATCCTGACGTGGAGTCCACGTGCAGGACGACTTGAAATTTTGCAGGCCGAAAAGCACCAGAACCTGACTCAGTGGGAGTCCATTCCGTTGCTAGCGATAGATGTATGGGAGCATGCCTATTACTTAAAGCATCAGAACGAGCGCAACAAATACATCGAGGACTGGTGGCATGTCGTCAACTGGCCTGAGGTGGAAAAGCGCTACGCCCAAGCCTCGAAGCTGAGATGGCAGCCGTTCTAAGCCGAGGCCACTCCGGCTGACTACAAAATCACCTGTAGTCATGCGCCCCCGGCTTCCCACTACACCTGCGAATCGTATCGCTCTCTGAGCGCTGCCATTTGCTCCGTCAGTCCTTGGGGCTGTACCAGCGAGCCATCGGCGGGCAAAATCGCCGCCCGGCTTTCGACTACACGGCGCAGCGATGCCGTATACGCCTCAACCGATGGTACCCCGGCCAGCTCCGCCAGGCTGCCCATCGTTGCCGGATTCACCTGCGGATAATCCGGTTGCGGTACGCCCGGCGACGCAGCTCCGGCTGCCTCCGCATAGAACCGCTGCACCGCCTGTGCGCGCTCCGCGCCACTGCCCTCAATCATCACAAAAGCCGTGATGATATAGGCCTTGGCCTGTCGCCGCTGCGCAATGCCGCAAAACTTGCGGCCTCGGACGCTGACATCGTAATCGCCGGGACAGAAGGACCCGGCGATTTCCCCGGTCTGCGCCTCGGCGAACCACGGGGCCAGTGCATCGCCGATCAGCCCCGCCATAAGCCGAAAATCTTCATGCAGGCTGATCGCCCGCTGCGGATTCGGCAGGATCAGGGACAGGTTCAATACCCCCCTGTCCAGCATAACGGCCGCTCCGCCCGAGGGACGCACGCATACCGAGGTTCCGGCGTTCCGCACACGCTCCATCGCCTGCGGCGCGTACGGAAGCCTGCGGTCCCGATGGCCGATCACCAACGCAGCCGGGTGCCGCCATAGATGCAAAATAGGCACAGCTCCTTGCCCTACTTGCCGACAGGCCAGTTCCTCCCACGCCAGTGGGGACAAAACATCCGTCTGAGTGGTCACGAGTGGCGCTTCAAACCATTGCAGATCAGGCAAAACCGTTGTTTTGTCTGCTGACATATGTACATTCTCCATACTGTATCCCCTATCTTAAAAATAACTGTTATCCATAGGCTAATGGTAATTTTTAAGGCAGCTATGCTGCTATCTTTTCTTATCATCCTTCTCCAGGCCAGCTACCGTCCACCTATTTTCATGTTAGCAAAAAAGAGTGGCTACGCCTATGCGTAAACCACTCTTTTTTATTCATCGCATCATCGTCACACCTGTTCGGTCAATCCTTGAGCAGCGAGAGGAACTCTGCACGCTGCGCAGCATCATCACGAAACGTTCCGCGTACCGCAGATGTTACCGTTTTGCTGCCAGGCTTTTTGACGCCTCTTGAGCACATGCACAAGTGTTCGCCTTCCACGACCACCATAACCCCGTGAGCGGAGACCGCTTCATTCAAAATATCTGCGATCTGTGCCGTAATGCGCTCCTGAACCTGCAAACGGCGCGTCACAGCCTCAACCAGACGGGCAAGCTTGCTTAGTCCTACAATTTTGCCGCTGGGTACGTAGCCGATATGCACTTTTCCGAAGAAAGGAGCCATATGGTGCTCACACTGGCTGTAATAGACGATGTCCTTCACAATTACAAGCTCCTCGTGATTTTCGTCGAATGTTACACCCAGCGCATCCCGGGGATCAACCTCATAACCTGCAAATATCTCCTCATACATGCGCGCTACGCGTGCCGGTGTTTCCAGCAAGCCTTCACGCTTGGGGTCCTCACCGATCAGTTGTAGAATTTGCTCCACATGGTACTCGATTTTATCCCGGTTATCCGCAGCTTTGCGGTTAATATAATCTTTTACGCCAGCCACAGTAATCCTCCTCTGTGCAACCTCATGCGGCAATACTGCTTATGTTGCTCATTATTTACGACGGCCCTGATTTTTACGCTGACCTGGCTGATTTTTGGAGAACTGCTGGTTCTTCATCATCTGCTGGGCTTTCTGCATTTGCTTCCCATTCAGGTTATAACCCATCTGCTTGGCCATTTTTTGCAGCGTATCAGGATCGTTTTGCATCTTTTCAAGCTGTTTGCGAAGATAATAAGCACCGATGAAAAATCCCCCGACCAAACCAACAATCAGGGTAATGATCGGAATGACAATATTCCACACCACGAAGTCGTCACCTCTGTATATTTATATGAAACCTCTTGAATTATACACGAACTTATCATAGCAAAACATGGGACAGCTAGCAAATCACAATTTGCAAACGTTTGTCCTTATTCCTTCTCCAAATCCAGCAGCTTCATCTTGGTCGGCAGTCCTCCGGCATATCCAACCAAGCTGCCGTTTGCACCTGATACCCGGTGGCATGGAATCAGAATGGGCAACGGATTTTTGTTGTTCGCTCCTCCGACTGCACGTACCGCCTTGGCTCGGCCAATCGACTCTGCGATATCCTTGTAGGACACGCTTTGGCCATACGGAATATTTTGCAGCGCACGCCATACCTGCTCCTGAAAAGGGGTGCCCCTCAAATCATAGACCACAGTGAAATCCCGTCGTTTCCCGGCAAAATATTCACGCAGTTGATCCGCAGCCTCGCGCAGCTTTTCCGGTTCCTGCACATAGACATATTCCCCGATCCATGTACGGGCCCATTGCTGGAGCAGTGCCTCCTTCGCATGAAAAACGCCAAAATCAATCCGGCATAGCCCTCGGTCCGTTGCACACAGCGTCAAGATGCCTATAGGTGTCTCCATTTCATCATAATAAATCGTAGTCGGCCCTTCTGAGACCTTTTGCTGTTCAGCCTGTTCTCGTTCCTCAAGTTTGGAATGCGCCTGCGCGACCATTTCGCGTACTTGCTCATGTTGTTCCTTCTCAGATGCTTGCTTAATCGCTGTCATTGCGTTTTCCCCTCCTATTCGGCCCAAAGCCCATGCCGCCGTGCCCCGAAGCTCAGGACGCGGATCATCCAACAGAACCTCCGTCAGCTTGGGCACGGCGCTAATATCCTTGAAATTGCCGAGCGCAATAACCGCATTGCGCTGAATCGGCTTCTTTCCCCGCCAAGCTGCCGCACTTTGACCAAATCTCTCTTTGAACTCACGATTGCTCAAATCCAGTAACGGCAGCAGCAATGGCTTCACAATTTCGGGATCAGGTGTAAGCTCAGGATGATGATCCCAGTTAAGGCCCCGATTTTTCGGGCATACGATTTGGCAGGTATCACATCCGTACAACCGGTTCCCGATTTTCAGCATAAATTCCTCATCCAGAAAGCCTTTCGTTTGCGTCAAAAAAGACACACACCGCTGGGCATTGAGCTGTCCCGGCCCGACAAGCGCACCCGTAGGGCACGCATCCAAGCATTTGGTACACTCTCCACAACCGTCCGTCACTGGCTCATCCGGCTGAAAAGGGATATTCGTCAAAAGCTCACCGAGATAAATCCATGATCCCAGTGTCGGTGAAATCATCATCGTGTTTTTACCGCTAAAGCCAATACCCGCCCGTTCCGCAACAGCCCGATCTGATAGCTCTCCGGTATCCACCATGTTCTTCATAATCGCGTCGGGAACCCGTTCACCTATAAAAGCCTCGAGCTTTTCCATTGCCTCGCGCAGCACCAAGTGGTAGTCCCTCCCCCAGGCGGAACGCGCTAAAATACCACGGTACTTGCCTTTGTCCGACTTGGGCGGGTCCTTCATTTTGGAAGGATAAGCCACCGCAATGGCAATCAGGGATGCAGGCTGCGAACCGTACAGCTCCGGGTAAATCCGTTTATCAATGTCTGGCTCCTCAAAACCGGATTCATAGCCTTTGGCGCGATGCTCTTCCAATATTGCTTTCAGAGACAGAAAGGGATCGGCGGATGCGAACCCGATGGAGTCGATGCCCAGTCCCGGAGCGGCTTCGATAATCTCCTGCTTGAGCGAGGCCCAAGTCAAAGCGGTTCCGGCAGCCGTTGGTGTCTGTCCGCGTTGCATCCGATACTCACCTCTCTTTCATATCACTTATATGAGGATTTTTGCAAAATCCTCATATCTCAAATTTCAACAGAATAGTTCAGAAGATGCTACCGTAAATTTTTAACAGCGCTGGTCGCCAGAAAATCACAGTGATTATTCAGCTCGTTGTCACTATGACCTTTGACCTTCACATACTCTACCTCATGCTTGCTCATCAGTTCCCACAGCTCTTCCCATAACTCCTTGTTTTCAACTGGCTGATTTTTACTGTTACGCCAGCCGTTACGAAGCCAATTCTTAATCCAGCCCTGTTTGAAGCAGTTCACGACATAGGCGGAGTCACTGTGTACCTTTACATGGCAAGGCTCCCTGAGCAGCTTAAGCGCTTCAATGACGGCCTTGATCTCCATGCGATTGTTTGTTGTCATTTTTTCTGCCCCGGACAACTCCTTGCGATGCTCTCCGTATAGCAAAACGACGCCCCAGCCCCCAGGCCCGGGATTACCCGAACAAGCGCCGTCGGTATATACCATCACTTCTTTCATATTTCTCTTCCTTTCCTGATTGGTAAGCTCCTGCTCCGTCATGGTCCTGACGGCTCGCAAGCGCTCCACATGGATAGACTATGGTTGCTTTACAGCCACTTCCACTCGGATAACGGCCAAAATACAAGCTCCGCACGCCCCAGCAAATCCTGAGATTTAATGCTGCCAAAATATCGGCTGTCCTTGCTGCCCGCGGCGTGTCGGTTATCGCCCATGACAAAAAAGTGCCCCGGCTCCACTGTAAAAGGACCGTAATCACCGTCCTCAATCTCCGAGTCGGTGTAAGGCTCGTTTTGCAGCTCGCCGTTCACATATAGATGATTATGCTCAACCCGGATTACATCCCCGGGAGTACCTATTACTCTTTTCACTAAAAATCTCGGGCTGGACGGCTTGGAGTCGGGATCTTGTAATATCACGATATCCCCCCTGCCCGGATCATGAAAATTGTAAATCAGCTTGTTAACGAACAAATGCTGGCTTTCCATAAGCGTCGGCTGCATGGAATGTCCCCTGACCGTAGACAAATTAAACACGAACAGGTTCAGCAGCAGCAAGACGGTCATCGCAATCAGAAGAGTCACCAACCAATCGCGTATATATCCCCCACGACCTACAGGTTTGGACGTTTCCGGCGAGGGAAGCGGACCTGACGAAGGAGCCAAAGCGTCCATAAAAAACCTCCTCAACCCTGTTATAAATAGAAAAGCATATCCCGTACCCGAATGCAACGGTTACTCAGATATGCTCTAAATGGAAATATTAGCTTTAAAAATATTCGATTCTCTTTATATCCATTGCCAATTAATGAGGAGCCAAAATGCTGAGCTTCTGAAAAGTCTGTAAAATCTGGCTTGCCCCGTAGCCCATCGCTTCATATAAAGGCATGGCCGCGCTGTTATGCTTGTCTCCGGCTACCCAGATGCGGCTAACCTTACGTTGCTGAAAACGCTGCTCCATGGACTCTACAAGCGATTTGCCAATTCCCATCCGACGATGGTCCGGATGAATTGCAATACGATAATAACAACCATGATTCTGATCAATCGTGCCGATTAGAGCGCCAACCAGCTCTTCATCCTCTTCCGCAACGACGATCAAGCCGGAATCCCACGAAAGCTGACGGGCAAAAGCACCCACCGTCTCTTTGTAGCACTCCTCAGACAAGGCAATCTGCATGAGTTCCATTACTGGATTCACATCACTCAATTGAAAGGAACGAACGTGCATAAGTAATATCTCCCTTTTCGTAAGCTTAATAAAACAAATTGAGACAGCGCACCATCATTTTTTACATAAATCCTTAAAGTTCTTAGCACGGTGTTAATCACAAGGCATTATGATAAAAATGCATACGATCTGCTATATATGAATTGAAGAACAGGAAAAGGGTATATTCCCTCAAATTCGTCATATCCGCGGACATGACGAGATATAGCAGACGACAAAAAAGCCGAAATTTCTGCTTCCTTGACCATTAAACCACACTTTTAGATGGAATACATCCCTTTTTCTCATGTAAGCGCTGTATATGAAGCGTTTACATTTTTGAGCTGCATAATTTCCCTCTTATTACCTATACACATGTATTCCAAGCGGGTTTTTGGACATGATAGCTACCAGGTCGTATTGCCCAGTTTGCTATTTTACAAACAAAAATGTTGATAAAATAGCCTGAATGCGGTTTAATATAACTGTAGAGGGTATTATTACATAGGAATACCTTACCCAAACCATATAAATCAGGAGGGATTTTACAATGGCATTTCAATTACCAGAACTTCCTTACGCGAAAGACGCACTGGAGCCGCACATTGATGCGCTGACAGTAGAAATTCACCATGATCGTCACCATAACACATATGTAACAAACCTGAACGCAGCTCTGGAAAGTGCTCCTGAACTGCAAAGCAAAAGCCTGGAGGATCTGATCTCCAATCTGGACAGCGTTCCTGAAAGCATCCGCACTGCGGTTCGCAATAACGGTGGCGGACACCACAACCACAGCCTGTTCTGGGAAGTTATCGGTCCTAACGGCGGCGGACAACCAACGGGTGCCATTGCTGATGCTATCAACAACGAGCTGAGCGGCTATGACAAATTCAAAGAAGACTTCACGAAAGCAGCTACAACACGTTTTGGTAGCGGCTGGGCTTGGCTGGTTGTTGGCAAAGACGGCAAACTGGCAATCACCAGCACTCCTAACCAAGATAGCCCACTGTCCGAAGGTCTGACTCCGGTACTTGGACTGGACGTTTGGGAGCATGCTTACTACCTGAAATATCAAAACAAACGCCCGGATTACATTGCAGCATTCTACAATGTCATCAACTGGGATGAAGTGAACAAACGTTACGCAGCAGCGAAAAAATAAGCTGGTAACAACATCATTACCCTATAATAAAGGCTGTCTCCAAAGTAGAATTTCTACGAGTGAGACAGCCTTTATTTTTTCACATTACTTTTTTTTACATTACATAACCACAACTTGGCGCTGCACACTCATCTGATATTGCTTGGGCGTAATGCCATACTTCTTTTTAAAAAGACCGATAAAGTAGGAAACGCTCTCATAATTCAAATCAAAAGCAACCTCCGTGACGTTTCTGTGCTGAAGCCATTGCTTGGCAAGCTGCATTTTTTGATTGGTAATATAGTCAAGTGGAGTCAGTCCTGTTATTTTCTTAAACTGATTTGTAAAATTCGCATGTGACATGTTGTAGTTATCCGCCAAATCCTTCACATGCCTGATGCCGGGCAATTGTTCCTGAATGTCGCGAATCGCTCGGAACACCGGATGCCGATGGTTCGTAAGCTGATTCTGCTCAAGCACCTGCATCTGTAGCAGATGATAGGCCATTTCCTGAGCGCTCAGATCAATCAGAAAGTTTTTTTTCTCGGCGGGATGTGCCATATATTGCTTGATCCGTTCCATAGACGCGGTAAGCGAATTCGCCTTTTCGTTCAGCTCGCAGCGAACCACCGCATGAGTCGGGGAACTCTCCGGGACCTGAAATTCCTCCTCTACCACGTTTCTTAACCGTTCCATCAACTGATCGCTTAATTCAAAGACCAGTGCCTTGGTTTGTTCTTTGATTTTCATTTCAACGCTAGACTGGGGAGGAAGCAGGATAATCTCCTGAGAGTCGTATTCAAAGTGCTCCGTTTCATTAATTTTGACTTCTTTTCTCCCCTCCAAAATCGTACACAGCTTTGGGCATTCATATGAAGCATATTTCTCGTAATAATTCTCTGGGAGATCATAATACAAAATTCTGATTAGCTTGGTTTCATATCCATATTGAAGTTCGCTATAACGATTAAAGTCGCCTAAAGTCTTGGAATGTTCCATCCGCTTCACCCTTTAAAAAATCACGATATTTTATAATAAAATGTGTTAGTTCCCCCCAATATGGGGCAGTATGATAAGGATATAAGGATGGTAATGAGATCCTTTAACTCCATCATTATACCTCGATTTAACTCAAAATAATAATAAAGGTGGATGCATACGATGACAGGAACTTCGAAATTCATGATGCCAGGTATGAGTCTTATGGGCTCAGGCGCACTGGCGGATGCAGGTACAGAAATCGGAAAATTGGGCTATAAAAATGCATTGATCGTAACCGATAAGCCTTTAGTTGATATTGGTATTGTGAAAAAAGTAACAATCATGTTGGACAGTCTAAACGTAAAATCCGTCGTATACAGCGGCACTCAGCCGAATCCCACAGTCTCAAATGTAAACGAGGGCTTGAAGCTGCTGAGTCAATCCAAATGCGATTTCATTATTTCGCTCGGAGGCGGGTCACCGCATGACTGTGCCAAGGGCATCGCGCTTTTGGCTTCCAATGGCGGACAGATCGGCGACTACGAAGGCGTGGATAAATCCGTGAAGCCTTCCTTCCCTCTGATTGCCATTAACACCACGGCAGGAACAGCTAGCGAAATGACCATGTTTTGTATTATTACGGATGAAGAGCGCCATATCAAAATGGCGATTGTCGACAAGCACACGACACCACTCATTGCCGTCAATGATCCTGATCTGATGATGGCTATGCCCAAGTCATTAACTGCTGCAACAGGGATGGATGCGCTCACTCACTCTATTGAAGCTTATGTTTCCACGAATGCCACACCGATCACAGATGCTTGCGCGCTTAAAGCAATTGAGCTGATTCGCGATAATCTGGTCAAAGCCGTCGATGATGGAAACGATGTGGAAGCCCGTAGCCAAATGGCCTACGCCGAATTCCTCGCAGGGATGGCTTTCAATAACGCCGGATTGGGCTTTGTTCACGCCATGGCACATCAACTAGGTGGCTTCTATAATCTGCCGCACGGGGTCTGTAACGCCATTTTGCTGCCGCATGTAGAGCGCTACAACGCCAAGGCTTCTGCCGAACGGCTCACCGACATTGCCCGTACACTTGGCGAAAAAACGGACGGAGTTACGCCGGAACAAGGTGCCAACCTCGCCCTGCACGCCATTGAAAAGCTGGCTAAACGGGTCAACATCCCTTCCGGGCTGGAAGAACTCGGCGTCAAGCGTAAGGACTTCGCTGTTCTCGCCGCCAACGCACTCAAAGATGCCTGCGGTGTAACCAATCCGATTCAGCCTACACAGCAGGAAGTGATCGACATTTTTGAACAGGCGATGTAGATAAAGGCTATTGCTAAGCAAACGTATATTTAAAATGAGTAGAAATGGGTATTAGCTCATTCCTACTCATTTTTCATGATCTGTACTTACAATCTATAAGATATGCAAAAAATAAAATTTCAACTTTGATTATTCAGTAATTTGGATCAAGCCTAAGTCAAGTAACATGATACATAGTAGACTCAAGAGCTTGTATATTTTTTGCTCATTGAGAAATCTTTTTAATTCTGAGCCTGTTTTAAACTCCAAGTCATGTGTATTTTCAATAAAACCAGAAGCAACGAAGCTTTCAATACATGGATAGCTTATCAATAGCATACCTTGCCTTGTAAAACCCTCATTTTCCCGAGAATTGCTTAAAGTTTTAATCAAATTAGTAATAAGCTCGGAGTCTTTGTTGGAATCCGCATCCCTGTCAAATATATAAAAAATAGCTGATCGATCTACAGGGAAATCATAATCTTCAATTAATTTTTCAAACATGTTATTTAGAAAATCATTACTATCGTCTATAAATGAAATGGCAGATTCTTCAGTATTTATTACAAATACAGAAGATTCAATTCCTTCTTTACTGTTAGACTTTTTATACTTCAACATACGATTTAAACTTTCATATTGATAATCAAATATTTGAGTAAATAACTTGTGAATCAAATAAAACTCCGTTTTTAATCCCTCAACAATCAATAACACTTTCCCAATATTTTTCTCTTTATTTATTTTTATTGTTGTCATCTTTATAGTGTGGCACTCCCCCAAATACTCCGCTTGTATACATTTTCTCTAAATTCTGCGCAACTCTAGGTTGTTCAGAAGAAAATCTTTTAATTGTACTACCCTGAATACCATTAAAATCCACTGCATAAATTTGATCAGGTCGTAATAGGGAATTGGAAAGTAAATTGGTTGAATGAGATACTAAGAAAAGCTGTGAATTCAATGAATTTTCCATAAAGTACTTAACGAGCAGTTCCTCCAAAAAATTATGAAGACCGCTACTAAATTCATCAATAATTAGCATTCCCCCATGTTTAACAACATGAAAAAAAGCAGGTAACAATCTTAATAACTTTTGATTGCCCAAAGACTCTAAAGGAAAGGGGATAGGCTCCCCCACACCTTCACGTTTGAAAAAGATATTTTTTTCGAGGGATGATTCAATTCTTTGATTAAAGTTAAAATGCTCAAAAAAACGATTAATCTCTGTCTCTCCCTGATTTTCTAAATAATCTTCTAACTTAAGAGAATAGTTGCCTGGAGAAAATAAATATTCCTTGTAACCGTCTAAATATATAGAATGCATCAAAAAATCAAACCATTTTTTTAGCGTGTTATGATTCCTAAATTTGGTATTAAAATATATTTCCCTTAAAAGTAGTGATTCTCCTTCAATATCAGTATATAAATTATTGTCTGTTATTTCTGATTCGCCGTTGCTCCCGATCCTGTTTAAAACAGTGTGATTGTTGATGATCAATTTTTCTATAAACATTTTTTTATTTACATCGTATTCAATAAAATACGTAATTAGATCTTCTGTAATTTGAAACTCATAAGTTAAACGAAAAGAATTCAATTCTGAGAATAAACATTTTTGCAAGGCTAAATTTATTTTTTTTTCTGCAAACAACAGCTCTAATAGTAGCCTTAAAGCACGAATTGCATTAGTTTTTCCAGATGCATTAGCACCAACAAATAGAATACCTTTAAGATTGTCATCAAAAACATTGGAATCTGACAGCACTTTATATCCCGTCGCTATAACGTCTACAACCGTCTCTTCTTTAAATGACCATAAATTCTTTATTATCACTTTTCTTAGCATATGGATCACCATTCCTTCTCCATATATTCTATGTTAATATCGTAAAAATTATACACTATTCAATATTCATAATGTAATTTTTTTGCGAAGAAAGCAGGAACCTATCATAAGGTTCCTGCTTTCTTCGCAAAATATTCGGTGATCAGATCGAGGAACACCTTGGGGAACGCCAAGGTGTCCATATCGGCCTCGCTGATCCAGCGGTACCCGGCAGGCGGTGCCGTGCCCTTCTCCTGCTCCGCCAGCGCAATCAGCGCACCCGGCTTCGCACCATCCATGCTGTAGTCTGCCCGCTGCTCGGCAGCCAGCGACTGTCTGCCCGCCTCCCCGGCAGGGCTGGCGGCCTCTTCACACTGGAACACACGCAGGTTCCAGTGAATGTGACTGAACGTGTGCTCCGCCTCACGTACGAACCGCACCGGACGGGCAAGCACGCCCTCCGCCAGCAAATGAGCCGCCAGGTGATCCATGGCTGGCTCATCCGGCACCGGGCCGTTATAGCCCTCCGGCCCGACAAGCACGTGCGGCAGCTCCCACATGCGGGCCAACAGGCCCTTGGCAGGGCGCTGACGCACGAGCAGGCGGCCTGCATTCGCGCCGCTGCCCTCGATGAGGGCGACGGAACGCGGCTCCAGCCGCGGCGGCTTCGCCTTCGTCTTGACCGGCAGCGTCTCCTCCCGTCCTGCCAATCGGCCCGAGCAATGCTCCATAACCGGGCAGATCAGGCACTGGGGCGACTTCGGCGTGCAGACCAGCGCCCCCAGCTCCATCAGTGCCTGATTGAAGTCGGAGGCTCTCCCTTCGGGGATCAGCTCCCTTACCAGACTTTCCATATGCGCCCGCGTGCTGCCCTTCATAATATCCTCTTCAATCAGAAAATAGCGCGACAGCACCCGCATCACATTACCGTCCACAGCAGGCTCCGGCCGATTGAAGGCGATGCTCATAATCGCTCCCGTCGTATACGGGCCTACGCCTTTCAGAGCGGCGACAGCTTGCGTATCATCCGGCACCTCTCCGCCGTGAAGCTCAACCACTTGTTTCGCCGCCGTTTGCAAATTCCGGGCCCGTGAATAATATCCTAGCCCTTCCCACAGCTTAAGCACATCCTCCTCAGGCGCTTCTGCCAGCGCCTCAATCGTCGGAAAGCGTGCAATAAAGCGATTAAAATACGGAATCACCGTATCGACACGCGTCTGCTGAAGCATAATTTCCGAGATCCAGATGTAAAAAGGATTCCGGTGGCGGCGCCACGGTAAATCCCGCTTGCTTCGTGTATACCAATTTAGCAGCTCGAAGCTGAAATAGCGTTTTTGTTCCAATGTATGGGTAGTCATCACATCACGTCTCCTTATATTCAACAATCACAAAAGCAGAGGCAATGTTGGGTTGATGTGTAATACTCAGGTGAATACTGTAATCCGAGCCGCCCGCACCCGGTAGCCCCAGTCTGTCCCACGCAGGGGCAGACAAATAAACCGCTGGCTTGCCCCCAGGCTCTGGTAAAATATCCATATCGCCGAACCCGATGATCTGCCCGATTCCGCAGCCGAAGGCTTTCGTTATCGCTTCCTTCGCGGCAAAGCGCCCTGCTACAAACTCCGCCAGCCTGCCCTTTCGCTCCACAGCAAGGTCGCGTTCAGCCGGGGTCAACACCCGATTTAAAAAAGCGTCTGCATGCTTGCCTGCCAATATGTCAGCCATCCGGCTTATTTCCAGCACATCATGTCCGATTCCGTAGATCATTTGGGTATTCCCCGTCCTTTTATACTTTACTGCCCCTATTGTAACAGCGTGTCCACATCATGGCGAGTCACAAAGCCGTAAAAGCAGCACCAAAATATGTTAAAATAAGAGAGGCTATTTGCGAATATTGATTTAGCTTATATGCCCATTTAAAATTCCCGTAGAGAGGAAGGATAGGATGTCAGAATCACTTGTTATTGAAGCAGGTACGGAAGCAGGAACAAATGCGGTAATCCGGGCTTCCTGGTTTCCCGCCAAAAATACAGCCAAAAGCTTGCTCGTCATCGCTCATGGCTATAAGGGCTTCAAGGATTGGGGCATGTTCCCCTATGTAGCAGAAGCCTTGAGCATAGACAACCATGTCGTAACCTTCAACTTTTCACATAACGGTATAGGTGAGGATCTAATGAATTTTACCGAGCTGGAAAAGTTCGCACGCAACACCTACAGCCGGGAACAAGAGGATTTGGATGTACTGCTGACAAATCTGAGAGCACGCCACGAGTTCAGAGAACTGCCGTTGTTTCTGTTAGGACACAGCCGAGGTGCGGGAAGCTGCTTCATATATGCGTTGGATCATCCGGGTGAGGTTTCAGGCGTAATTTCATGGAATGGCGTGACTGACCTGGACCTGTTCACCTTGCCGCAAAAAGAAGAAATGCGGACCAAGGGGCGCAGCTACGTATCAAACGCCAGAACCGGGCAGCAACTTCCCCTGGATCTTGTTATTTTGGAAGATCTGGAGCAAAATCGCCAGCGCTTTGCCATCGTGGACCGGCTTAAAGACAGTCAACTGCCTGCCGTACTCATTCAAGGTACCGATGATTCCAAACGCCTGCGCGAAGGCTCTGCCCTGCTTACCTCAGTTCGTCCTGATATTGAATGGGTACAAATTCAAGGGGGCAATCATACTTTCAATACCGTTCATCCGTTCCAAGGAAGTAGCCTTCCGCTGGATCAGGCGATTATCGAAACCCGTCGCTTCATTGAATGGATCACCAATTAAGCTATAGCCTGCTGTCAAGACAAACGGCGATCCGCCGGGCGGATCGCCGCATTATTATTTTACAATGCCATAGTTGTTCACTGCTTAAATGCCTGGAATGCTTGTCCGCTTATGCGCTGTGCGTGTGAAGAAGCTTTCCAGCTTTTCACGTGCCGCCGGATCAATTTCCTTGCCTTCCAGATAGTCGCTGTTCGCTTCGTAAGAGATACCCAGTTCTTTTTCATCCGTCTGGCCTTCCCACAATCCCGCTGTAGGAGCTTTGTCCAAAATGGCTTGCGGCACTCCCAGGTAGCTCGCCAGCAAACGCACCTGACGTTTGTTCAGCGTGCTGAGCGGCGTAATATCAACGGCACCATCGCCCCATTTGGTATAAAAGCCTGTGATGGCTTCCGAGGCATGATCCGTGCCCACAACGAGCAGATTCAGCTCATTCGCAAGCGCGTATTGAACCACCATACGTGTTCTCGCCTTCACATTCCCTCTCACTTGCGGAGTAATGGAACGCTCAAGACCGATATCCTTCAACGAATGCTCTACTTCCACGGCAACCTTGTCCACCGCTTCCTGAATGTTCGTTTCCCCGGCATATTTCAGGTTGAATGCTTTGGCTACTGCGTAGCTGTGCTCGATATCTTCCTGCTTGCCATACGGCTGAAATACTCCAAGCGTCTTGTACTCTTCGCCCTGCTCCTGCGTCAGCTCATCCGTAGCCTGTTTGCACAAGGCAGCCGCTACGGCACTGTCGATCCCGCCGCTGATGGCGATCAGCAGACCCTTGCTTCCGGTTTTCGTGACATACGTCTTGAGGAAATCCACACGCTTACGGACCTCAGCCTCTACGTTAATGGTAGGTTGTACTCCCAATTCAGCAATAATCTGTTCCTGCAAACTCATCAGATAAGCACCTCTTTTTTAGGAATTTCCTTCACAAGCCAACATGCAAAAGCCCCGGCAAGTTTCGCAAGCGAAAAATGCGGGGCCTAGCTTGAGCAGTTTTACCGGCAAAAACGGTCAAATGCACTGGTCAAATCGGCAGCGATTTGATCTGCCGAACGATCCTCCACCTGATGGCGCTCGATGAAGTGAACCAGTTCGCCGTCTTTCAACAACGCGATTGAAGGAGAAGATGGCGGATATGGTGCGAAAAATTCGCGTGCCTTCGCCGTTGCTTCCTTATCCTGACCAGCAAAAACCGTATACAGGTGATCCGGTGTAATATCATGCTTCAGCGCTTCGGCTACACCCGGACGACATTGACCTGCGGCACAACCGCACACCGAGTTCACAACGACCAGCACTGTACCTTTGGCATCAGGCAGCTTGGCCTCCACATCTTCCGGAGTACGCAGCTCCTGAATCCCGAGATTCGTCAGTTCATCGCGCATCGGCTGAACAGAATCCTTCATATATTGATCAAAAGACATCGACATATTCGTTCACTCCTTTTCGAAAAATCATGTATATTACGTTGCTTCATTTCAGTCTCTGCCGTGTTAAAGACATGGACATCTAATCTTTATTATACAATCTTTTTCACGCAATTTGCAAAAATCCGGATATATATTTGTACAATTATTTCTATATGGAATTCATGGAAGGTGATTCAGAATGCTCCCTGTGAGTTGGAATGGTTCTGCGCAATCGAACTCTAAACCGCGTTCCCATTCCCTCCACCGAATCTACGGCAATCGTACCGTGATGACGCTCTACAATACTTTGGCATAAGGCCAGGCCCAGACCTGTACCTTTCGTTTTGGTCGTGTAAAAAGGCTGGAACAGCTTTTCAAGCTGATTTTGCGGAATACCGGGACCCGTATCCTTCACTTCCAGCTCCACAAAATCGCCCTCTTCATGCGTTGAAATCGTCAGCACACCTTTATCCCCCATAGCCTCCATCGCATTACGCGACAGATTGAGCAGCAATTGCTTCATTTCCTTAGAGTTCAAATGCAGCATTGCGACATGATCCTCCAGCTTCAGCTCGATCGTCTGTCCTCTCAGATTGGCATCTGCCCACAGCAGAGGAGTGAGTTCACGGATAATATCATGCAGATGGCATTGTTCCTTCTCGACAATTCGGTTCTGAGCAAGTGACAGAAAATCGTTAATAATTCCATTCGCCCGGTCCAGCTCCTCCATCACAATACGGTAGTAGTGACCGAGGGAGTCGGGACTCTTTTCGCGCATAAGCTGTAAAAATCCTCGCACAACCGCCATCGGATTGCGTATTTCATGAGTAATGCCCGCTGCCATCTGTCCGACCAGACTAAGCCTCTCGAAATTGCCCAACTCGCTGCGCAGTGTCTCCAGCTCTGTAATGTCCTGCAAGGCGATAATGACACCTGTCGTTTTGCTTACATGTTTATCACGAATGGGAAGGAAGCTTGAGAAAAACACTTTGGGATGCACATTTATAAAATCAGCACCCGCTTCTCCTTCAAGAGCCCTCGCAACCCGCTCATTGACCACTGGTACAGTGTTAAAACCCAACAACGATGTCAAAGTACGACCCACCACCTCAGGGAGCGTAATAAACGGATCGACGTCCCGATAGAGTTCCAGCATCGTTTTGTTCATATGTATAACCCGTTCTTCGCTGTCCAGAGTGACTAGGGCTAACGGCATCAGATCCATAACTTGACGCAGCTTATCGGCTTCAATTAAATATTTGCTCGTAAACTCGGTCACATCCCGCCGCAACGTCAGCTTCTCGAAGGCATTTTGCATCAGACTGACGACCAAAAAGCTTGCCAGCACACCTGCTGCAATGTTCCAAAGCGTCGTAAGGAGATCAGGAACATATACCCAAATATCCTGTTTGCCCCACAATAGCGGGAATAACGCCTTAAGCAGCATATCAGCCGCAACATAGGCAGAAATAAGAAGCTTTTTGTCCAACATTGTTCCTCTTTGAAAGAACTTAACATGCAGCAGCATAAACGGAAAAAGAATAAAACCCGTCCCCACATACATTGGCGACATTGCCGTAAACTGGGCTATAATCAGAACACTGACCAGCGCAGAAGCGGCAAGAATAAATGCGGTGCGCCGTCTGCCGTACATGATGCCAACAGCGAGAGGGATAACCCCCAGATTGGAAGGTAGGCCATAAGGAGACTGATATTGAAAGAGCGAACATAGTAATATGGCTGGCAAGCAACACCAATAAAGGATCCCTTGATTAGATCCAGAAAGCAGATTGCCACCCCAAACCTTTTTCTTATCCCCATAATCCGTTAATATAGAGAAAAAACCCGCCGACATCACGGCAAGGAGAACTTGAAGCACACTTTCCTTCAACGCAATTAACAAGGACTTCTCCCCCTCATCATCTTTCCTTGACGCCGTTAGTTGAATTAAAGCACAGGCTACAATATATTACAATATATGTGTTAAAATCCTGGTATAGAACGACAAAATCTGCGAAACACCAAAAGATATGAAGATGACGTTTTTACGTATTTTCAGGAAAAATCGAGATGATGACTTCTACTGTCCATATATGGACTGAGATATTTTTGTTCATCTATATATTGCACTCTAGAGCAAATGCAATCGAATACCCAAGATTGTGATAAGGTATATCTTTATACAGAAATACAGCGATAATATATATCTAAGGTAACGGTATTACGATATGATGAAAATCCTGTTACCCTATTTTGAGTTTCCGAAAAATTTTTCAGTAAAAAGGAAGAGGTTCATGACATACGACGTTATTGTGATCGGAGGCGGCTCAGCTGGATTAATGGCCGCTGCGGCAGCCAGCGGTGAGGGCGCCAAGGTGCTTTTACTCGAAAAAGGAAATAAACTCGGACGAAAGCTGGGTATTTCCGGTGGAGGGCGCTGCAACGTCACGAATGCAAAAGAGCTGGACGAGCTGATCCGGCACATCCCCGGCAATGGCCGTTTTCTGCACAGTGCGCTGGCGGCTTTTGGCAACCGGGATATCATCGCCTTTTTTGAACAACTGGGCATAGCCTTAAAGGAAGAAGACAACGGGCGTATGTTTCCGGTGACGGATAAGGCCAAAACGGTTGTCGATGCTTTGGTCAACAAGGTTCGCTCTCAAGGAGTGGACATTCGGACAGGATGTCCCGTACAGGAGGTTATTTACAAAGAAGGGCATACTGCCGGGGTAAGATTGCGTTCCGGGGAAACCCTTCGCAGCCGCAACGTTATTGTAGCGGTGGGCGGCAAGTCCGTCCCGCATACAGGCTCGGAAGGTGACGGCTACGCATGGGCCGAGCAAGCAGGACATACGATCACCGAGCTGTATCCAACGGAGGTTCCGTTGACGTCAGGTGAGACGTTTATCCAGACGAAGGAGCTACAAGGTCTATCCTTGCGCGACATCAGCCTGACCGTGTGGAATGCGAAGCAAAAGAAGGTCGTCACCCACAAGGGGGACATGATTTTTACACACTTTGGCCTGTCGGGTCCCTCCGCCTTGCGATGCAGTCAGTTTGTCGTAAAAGGGATGAAAAAGGACAAGACCAGCACGGTACTGCTGACTCTGGATTTGCAGCCTCATAAGCATACTGATGAAGTCTACCGCGAAACATTGGAGCTGGCGGCAGCCGATGCCAAAAAAGCGATTAAAAATGTGCTCAAGCCTTATTTGCCGGAACGCCTGATTCCGCTGCTGCTCCAGCAAACCGAGCTGCGTGAGGAATTGACGTATGATCATATTCCGAAGCAGCAATGGCAGGAGCTAGCCCATCGAATCAAGGCATTTCCGATCCGGGTGAACGGTACGCTCTCTCTGAAAGAGGCGTTCGTTACCGGGGGCGGTGTGAATTTGAAGGAAATCAATCCGAAAACGATGGAGTCCAAGCTAATGCCGGGATTGTTCTTCTGCGGCGAGATTTTGGATATTCACGGATACACGGGCGGCTATAATATTACGGCGGCATTTACGACGGGGCATACGGCGGGAACACAGGCGGCTGTAAGCGATCAAGACGCTACGCGTAGGCTTTGATCTTACGATCGCTGTTGCCACGGGATTCTCTTGATTATATAACATATTTAAGGGTTAGAATCCCGTGGCAAAGGCGAACGCTTCGCTTCTCTAGATTCAAATCCTCCGCTACGCTACAAACCACCATTACATCCGCATTCTATGGGGGAAAATAGGGTGACAACGAAAAAGACTTAAATCAGTCGCATTGCTGATTTAAGTCTTTTTTTTGATTAAAGGCGTAATGAACAAAATCCACGCCAGTTTCTTAAATCTCAATAATGATAGGTAAAATCATGGGTCTTCTCTTGGTCTGACTGTAAATAAATCGGCCAACATTATCCTTTAACATCTGTTTAATTAGACTCCACTGGCTCATCTCGGTTTCCGTTAACTGGTTCACTGTGGACATGATCGTCTCGCGGATTTGATTCATGAGGACTTCGGAATCCTTAACAAACACAAAACCCCTTGAAATTACCTCTGGCATTGCGAGCATATGCTTCTCGTCTTTACTCAAAGTCGTAACAATAATCAGCATGCCGTCTGAGGAAAGTTTTTTCCGGTCTCGTAGCACAATATTACCCACATCACCTGTCATCAGCCCGTCCACTAGACTGTTGCCAGATGGTACTTTGGGTCCCAGGGATGCCCTTCCTTCTTCGATCTGAATGGTATCACCGTTATGAACGATAAACACATTTTCATTCGGAATCCCTACAGATTCCGCTAACAGACGATGCTGATACAGCATCCGGAATTCACCATGCACGGGAATCAAATACTGAGGTTTCATCAGGGTCAACATTAATTTCAGCTCTTCCTGGCTGCCATGACCGGATACATGCATCCCTGTTGAGCTACCTGATCCATAAATGACTTGGGCACCCAGCACGTATAGGTTGTCAATCACTTGGGCAAGATTCCGCTCATTTCCCGGTATGGCTCCTGCGGCAATAATTACGGTATCCCCGGGCAAAATTTCAATTTTTCGATGCATCGAATTGGCTAGCCGGGACAGTGCAGCCATCGGCTCGCCCTGACTCCCGGTACATAAAACTGCGATTTTTTCTGCAGGAAATTTCTCTGTTTCCTCCGCCTCAATCAACAGATCTTCGGGCATGCTCAAAAAACCTAGCTCCTTAGCCACGGATACAACATTTATCATGCTCCGGCCGAGCAATACCAGCTTACGACCTGTTTCTACAGCGGCGTCAATGACTTGCTGAACACGGTTAACATTGGAAGCGAACGTGGAGATAAATACTTGTTGTTTTGCCCTAGCGAACGCATCCAGAATATGCCCGCCAACCAAACGTTCTGAAGGAGTAAATCCCGGTCTTTCAGCATTGGTACTTTCGGAAAGAAGCACTTTAACTCCCCGTTTCCCAATTTCAGCCATTCGATGAAGATCCGGATAAGGACCACTTACGGGCGACATATCAAATTTGAAATCCCCGGTATGAACCACATTTCCTTCCGGTGTCTGAAAAAAGATACCCAAGCAATCAGGAATGCTGTGAACGGTGGTGAAAAAAGATGCCTGGATCGTACCAGCATGGACGGTTGAATTGGCATCTATAATGTGAAATTCAGCATTATGTAGAATGCCATGTTCTTTTACCTTAATTTTTATCAATTCTATGGTGAGCTTGGTCCCATATACGGGAATATTGATCTGCTTCAGCAAATAAGGAATTCCTCCAATGTGGTCCTCATGCCCATGAGTCACGATTAGCGCTTTGACTTTATCTTGATTTTCCAGTAAATAGGTGAAGTCTGGCACGATCAGGTCAATGCCAGGCAAATTTTCGTCGGGAAACTTGGACCCACAGTCTATAACAACGATATCCTGATTGTATTGGATAAAATACATGTTTTTCCCGATTTCCTTAACACCGCCTAGAGCAGCAATGAGTAATTTATGATCAGCAAGGATCAAGTTATTCCCTCCTTAGAAAAACGCTATTTTATATTATTAAAATTCAACGCGAAACTTATACAAATGCTTTATTGAGACGTTGTGAAGATTGCGGTATGGGGGAGCAAGGAAATAAAATAAAGAAGCCTGGAGAAGAAACTGCCGCTTTGCAGTTTATCTCCAGACCTTTACCCTTCCGAGGAAAACTCAGGGGTAGCCGAGCGGTGCAAGTACAGGCCATGGTTAGCGCAGCTTCCCCCGAAGAAGATGGCACGAGGAAAGTAATAATATTATGCGCAACCAACACTCTCAAGGTTTGCTGGTGCCTTTTACATTAGAAACAGCCATCTGATCAGTCATTATGCTCATTCATGTGAAGTCAGATATGGACGCTGCCAGAAAAACCGTCTACATCGTCTTCGGGTTGATGATCGGAGCTGACGTTATGCTCCTTTGTTGTATTGCTGTTCGTTTGGGAGGAACCGTTCTTATACGCTTCGCTCCAATCTTCGTTGATGATGTGCGCGGGAATAATCCAATCCTCCGAACGATAGCCCGGATTTGGCACCCACACACTTCCTTGCAAACCAGGAATGTCACCCGAATCAGAAGTGAGATTTCCAGCTTCAATCATGCTGCCCTCATAGGCTTGGCAAATCTCCAGTGCAGACAGTACATCCTGATTCTCAATATGAACGCTCAAACCTGTGTCACCGTTTGTGCTGGCGGTGTACCCAATTTCTTTTAATGTTTCACAGGCTCGGGCGGCCTGCTGTGGATCACGAAATTGAAAATGGAAAGAACCCGTCTCCATGTGCTTCATCTCCTCTGTTGTATCTTATTTTGGGTCCAAAATATATATTATTTTTTAATATAACCATCTGGGACGAAATTTTTACATTCAAAACCTTTATTTTTCAAAAATTTACTTAAAAGCTTTGAAATTAAATAGTTAAAAAAGCAGCTACTGTGACAAATCGCATGTTTTCCCTACGTAAATCCCTTTATGCTAGTAACAAGGGTATGGTTGCCCGGTCATCCGAGCCGAGCGGTCAAAGGATGCCCAAATCCATACATAAAGGCGGAATGAAGATGATAGATTACCGAACACTCGTGACACAGCAATCCATGCATTTGTATAGCGTGTTTGGCAAGTCATTCAAAAGTGTAAATGAGCATGCGGTTGCTGGCATCAAAACGGTGGGCTTCAACCCAACGGCCTTCGCCGTGATGGAAGTTTTGTATCACAAGGGCGCGCAGCCGATCCAGCAAATTGGAGCAAAGCTGTTACTGCAAAGCGGAAATGTCACCTATGTTATCGACAAGCTGGAGAGCCGCGGTTATTTGCACCGTCACCCGTGCGACCAGGATCGCCGGATTATATATGCAGAATTAACGGACGAAGGACAACGCGTCATGGACGAAATTTACCCTGACTATACACGTCAGATTGAACGTGCTTTTAGTGGAATTAGCGAAACCGAAAGAGATCAGCTTATCGGTTTACTCAAAAAGCTGGGCCGTAGCGCTGACAACCTGTCACCCTATCACAAATAGGCTTGCCAGATCGACTCATTAACTAACTGTAAGTGGCGTTTTTCACAAAGAGTCCGCACCACGTGTAAAGTGGGGCGGACTCTCTATGTCTATGTCTATATCTATGGCTATAAACAATATAGTCATAGACTCACATATCGCTCACTTAATCATAAAATTGCTGATAACCACATTTTTAAAAATAGCTGTACTGCCATCTGCAAAAAGGGTAATTCCCTGATCATCCGAACGCGGGAAGATTAAACTGGAGTGCACCACCGCTCCATCATCTACAAAAACTTCGATACTGGTCTTATCGACTAGAATTTTCAGGTGAACGTTTTTGTGGTTTACATCAAAGGGCGCCTTGCTCTCCACATAGGCTCCACGCTGATCCGGCTGTCCGGTATACCCTCTATTGACATAAGAGTATTGGCCTTCCAAAGAAACGCCGACATCTACATGACGCTTGCCATCCTTGGATTCTCGTAGTCTCAAGCCTGCATTTTTAATCGTTGACCATGAAATATCAGCCTCTAGCTGATAAGCTTCTGCCTTCACCGGAAGCGTGTGCGTACCATTAACCTTGATCTGTTCAAATGACTTCGTTGAAGCTGGTAATTGCTTCAAAGCTTCGACCGGTTGTGAAACCAAGCGATACCCAAGCCCATCTACATGCTTCAGTCGAATTTGACGAACAACGGAGTCCATCCCATTAAAGCCTTCTTTTAGAGTAGGCGTGTTGTTGGCATAATCCCAATTGTTCATCCAGGCCAGTGCATAACGGTGGCTGTATTTATCGCTGCCTTTTCCTTCCTCGAAAGTCACCGCCCCATACCAATCAAAGCCGTAATCCAGCCACTCAGGCTTACTATGGTCCGGGGAAAAATGGTTACCATCGAAATTTCCCGTCCAGTAGGCATATGTGTTAGGCTCACCTGTTGATTTCCCGTTTGCGCTTGCGCCGAGAATCCACTTATAGGTTCCATCGTCCGCTCGCATTCGGTAGAGGTCGGGACACTCCACAAGTCCGATATTTCCGGTGCTAAAGCCACTCATATAACGCCATTTCTTTAAGTTGTCAGACTCATAAAAACCAATCTTCGTACCTTCCGCCATGACCATGATCCATTTATCGCTGTGCATATCCCGTATGATTTTCGGGTCTCTGAAATCCCGGGTACCCGGATTCTTCATCACAGGAGTGTCACCATAAGAAGTAAATGTCTTACCGTTGTCGTTGCTATACCACAAAAATTGCTCTTGCTTCCCTTCATTTGCGGAAGGCTGCGTCACAATAGCTACCAGAGCACCTTTCCCAAACCCTGCGCTGTTGTTATCATCAATTACAACCGAGCCAGACCACGGGTCACCATTCGGATTGGTATATTTGGGAATCGACACGCCCTCATCCTTCCAATGAACCAAATCAGTTGAGGTGGCATGCCGCCATTCTGTACCATTTTTCTCGGGATAATCTCGATTATATAAATAGTAATAATGGTATTTCCCATCCATATAAATGGGCCGCTGCGGATCATTTTTCCACTTATCCGGAACGGTAAAATGATAGGCCGCCCGATAGGTCGGTGTTGTAGGAGGTATTGGAGTTTTGCTCGCATCCCGTTGATACATACTCCAACCCATAGCTATGAAGATAGTTAAGCCTGTGATGACTACAATGGATCGTATCCAAATGCTCTTGGGAGTTATTTTTTTCATGATGACGATCCTCCTTACCTCTCATTGCATCTTATGTACCGTCCGATGGACGACAGATCGGCAAGCTACCAAGCTGCCGCCTTCGGACATACTGCATTACCTACTTATTTCTTTCCATACTCATATGGAGGTTCTTTTTTGTCATCCGTTGGATCAATCGTGATTTGCCCTTGCTCCAGAATACCGTTTTTCACGACAGAGGTTTTCGAGCCTTTAATATTCAGCAGGAAGCTTGGCGCGAAAGTGGATTTGTGATCCGGGAAAAGCCCTCGATTGGTCATATAGCTCGAAACGACTACGTTATTGCCTTTGCCTTGCGGGATAGCAAAATGGGCATACGTCCATGTAATATCATCACGATCCAGATCCTGATGAAGAACGAGACCGGTTCCATTCAACGGTTTGTAAGGCCCAGTCAAGGAAGTAGAAGCATAACCCAGCATGTAAATATCATCGTCACCGATTGCATCAACAGTCACCTTGGAGCCTCTCGTGCTCGTAAATAAGTACCACAAACCATTCATCTTGAACACATTCGCCCGTTCAATTTCATCCGTTACCAGATTGGAGGCAATCAAAGGGGGCATTACTTTTTTCAAAGTATAATCGTTATTCAATTCAACGATGCCCAGTGCGCCGTTGGCCAATTCAGCTCCCTTTTTCTTGGGACTTTGCAACAGATTACGGAGCTCTTCCGTGAAGAATTCGTTATTGCCACCATAATAAGCTGAGTTTTGAAGCGAATCTTCGCCCTGATAGCCTGTTTCTGTCCCTGTGTTCGCTTCAAATATAATATATTTGTGGCCTTGATCCTCGACATAGTGAGGGTCCCTAAACGTATGGTTATCCATATCTACACCGACGCTTTGCTGAACATTTTGATAGGTTTTCCCGTCTCCACCGTCATAAATCGGTTTAAGATCATCGATGCCATCCACTTTAAGTGTTTCATCATCAGGTTGAGAGAGATTAATTTGAGCCGTAGTCAAGGTTTGTTTACCGTATAGTTGGTTACTCGGCTCAAAGGGCTGTCTGCTGGTATAAAATAAACGTACTTGTCCATCAGAGGTTAAGGTAGCAGAACCGGACCATTCTTCTGACTGATTTTTCAAAATCGGATCGTTTACAAGCAATTTATCATTGTCTTTAAATACTCTGCCAGCATTTTTCCAGCCGCTCAGTGAAGTATTACCTGCTTTTTGATAGAACAGATATATAAATGTATCCTCTGCCTTTTTAGGGTCGCCTGCCAATCCAAAAACGATATTATACCCTTTGTAATTGGCTACTGTGCCATCGGCATTTTGTAACGGCCAAGAGTCCCAGACATCGAAATCAATCAGCTTGCCTGAGCTGTCGCGGCCTTTTGCAGAAGGTATATTCTTAATTGTAGATGCATCAAAGGACGGAACCTCAAATTTCTCTTTGCCTTGCTGTTTGAAAATATTCAACATGTCATGGCGTGTAATTTGGGTAAATGCATTGTCTGATTTGAGATCAGATTCATCCGTTTTTTCAGCAAAAGCCTGAATGCCCCCTCCCAATAGCAATGTGGTTGCTACAGTTAATGTGGTCGCTTTTCTGAAAAATTTGTTGATTTCCAAGTGCCTCATCTCCCTTGTTCTAATTAATCCGTCTAGATTAGAAACCAACTTTTTTAGTTGGTAGGGCCATTTTATATGGTATGACAAACGATTGATATAGACTGAAAATCCCCTTTATTTAAGGCCGAAACAGGATGCTCTCTGAATTTTATCCTCATATTTTCCTAGTAAATTTCTGAAAATTTTGCTTTATTTCATTCATATAACATTCAGAAGAATTTGTTACTTGCTTTTTTTGCATATTTAGTTTTGCTAGGTTTCTTGCTTCATTTTCATCCAAAATCATTCAAAAAAATTCATGAAAAGCTCTATTTGCAAACGAATTCAAAAAAATGGTTCTTTAGTACCCCATAATACAATTAAGAAATAAACTTTTTACTACACTTCATTAAGTCTAATCTACCATTTAATTACTTATAAAACTATTAACATATTCTAATTCTGACACTTTCGTTAAATCTGAAAAACTGAATAGTTGAAGTTGAAAAAAGACAGCCCGGCCCCTTATTTGGGTGCCCGGACTGTCTCTTTTTATGAAGATTTCGTATTCTCTTTTACGCGTGTTCTCTCTGTGGTGACTTTATGCGTTGCTCTGCTCCTTCTTCCGTACCCGGTGGGCGGTTTCGTAGCCCAAGCACGACAAACCAGCTAATCACCGCAATAACGACCATGATGATGAACAGGGAATGCAGACTGTTTTCCAGTACAAAGCGGAGCAAGCCAGCAGTCTTGTCACTCATACTTTGTGAGGCATGAGGTGCAAGCAGACCGTTAATATCCTCCTGCGTAACCCCTTGCTGTGTAAGCTGTCCGTCTGCTGTCTGGGCAGCAATGCGATAATTAAGCCATGAACCGAAGGCTGCAACACCAATGGTTTGCCCCAGTGTGCGCAGGAACGTATTCAATGCTGTAGATGCACCACGCAGTTGGAACCCGACCGAAGACTGGGCAATAATCGTAAACACAGTCATGGAGAAGCCAAAGCCCAATCCATACAATAATGTGGACAGGAACAGCAGCCAGATCGGCGCCGTTTGGCCCATCAAGGTCATCACGAAGGCCCCCAATACAATCAGGGTCAGTCCGACTAATGAGGTTCGACGCGAACCTAAAGTCAGCAAAATGCGTCCCCCAATCATGGAGCCGAACAGCCAGCCTACCGACATTGGAGCCAGCGCCAGACCGGATGAAGCGGCATCTCCGCCGTGTACGCCTTGAATCCAAAGCGGCAGGTAGCTGGTCAGGCCGATCAGCAGAGAACTGACCAGCAGTGCTGCGGCACAGGAAAAAGCGATATCCCTTATCCGAAACAGCTTGAGCGGCACCATCGGTTCCTGAGCGCGCTTTTCAATCACCAAAAACAGAGCCAGGAATAAAATAGCAACGGCAGCCAAGGCCAGCAATTCAGGAGAAACCCAGCCGATATACTGTCCGCCCAGCGCCAATACGAGCAACAGGGACGTCATTCCGATAGTAAAGGTAACGGCTCCCGGCACGTCGATGCGTGCGGTACGCTTGGCTACCTGCTCACGCAGGTAACGAGCGATGAAGAACATAGCCAGTAGTCCAAAAGGGACATTAAAGCCAAAAATCCATTCCCAGCCAAAATAAGTGACCACGTAACCGCCCAGCAAAGGCCCAATCAGGGAAGAAATCCCCCATACCGAGCTGATCATTCCCTGAACTTTGCCGCGTTCCTCCATTTTGTATATATCTCCGATAATGGTAAAGGTAACGGGAATCACGCCGCCCGCTCCAATCCCTTGAATAGCCCGGTACAAAATAAGCTGCTCCATACTACCAGCCAGCATACAAAGCAAAGAACCGAGTACAAACAATGAACAGCCGATCAGAAAAATCGGTTTGCGGCCAAATAAATCGCTAAGCTTGCCGAAAATAGGTGTGGTTACAGCCATCGTCAGCAAATAGGCCGTAAAAATCCAGCTGAGCAAATTCACACTGCCCAGTTCACTAACAATAGTCGGTCCGGCAGGACCGATGACGGTTCCCTCAATCGCGGCCAGAAAGGTGGCCAACAGGACACCAGTCAGCACGAGTCCGCGCTTCATGGGTTTATCTTTTCCCAAGCAAATCACAAATCCTTTCCTTGTGTAAACCGTGTTGCACCTGTACAATCCGACTGCACAGGATTGGTATTACCCGCACTGCATCATCATAAACAGGCGGCCTATATAGGCCGCCTGTTTATACGATGTATAAATATTATTGTCTACATATACTTACATTTTGTCAACTGTGATCGTATGATAAATCCGGGCACTCTCCGCTTCCTTGATCTTCCCCTTTTCCATGCACAGAATATGGTTGGAAAAGCTTTCAGCGAACTGCATATCGTGGGTGATGACCAGGAAGGCTGCTCCCTGGTTCGCTTGTTCAGCGCACATGCGAAGCAGGATATTCGCTCCTTCATAATCCGTTCCGGCCGTAGGCTCATCCAAAATGTAAAGCTTTTTGGACAGGATGAACTGCGCAGCTACGCTTAAGATCCTTTTTTCACCGCCACTCAGCAGGTACGGAGAGGAATCCAGCCTGTGATCCAATCGGGCGGCTGTCAGCAATCGCTGCGCCCGTTCCTCATACGCAGCAGGAATCGGCTCGCCAGCCCGTAATCCAAGCTTGACGCGGACGCTGTACAAGCATTCGTCCCACACCGTTGCCGCCGCAAACTGATGCTCCGGCTGCTGGAATACATAACCGATCCCGGCGGCCAGTTGGTGGATCGGCAGCTTCGCCATATCCTGGCCCTCCCACCACATGCACCCCTTGGGTGCAGGCAGGAGGCCCATCAGCAGCTTGCCGAGCGTTGTTTTGCCGGAGCCGTTCTCGCCCAGCAGCACGGCTCGTTCGCCGGGCGCAAGGGCAAGGCTCACGCCTGCCAGCGCTGCCCGGCCACTGCCGGGATAGGTGAAGGCCAGCCCCTTCACCTCCAACAACGGCAGGCCGGGCTTCGCCCCCGGCCCTTGGGGCACGCCTCCCCTCCCTGCGGGAGAGGGCAGCAGCCCCAAGGCGGCCAGCTGCGCGCCATGCTCGCGCAGCAGCTTTTCGGGCGGGCCTTGCAGTTGCACAGCCCCGCCCTCCAGCACGATGACGCGCTGCGCTGCTCGCGCGGCATCGTCCATGCGGCCGGACACGGTGACCACTGTCCGGCCTGCGGCATGGAGCCGCCGGCATAGCAAGGCGAAGTCGCGTCCAGCCGACGGGTCCAGTTGCGCCGCTGCGTCGTCGAACACGACGAGCGGCGCTTCCAGCGCCAGCACCGCAGCGATAGCGGTGCGTTGGCGCTGGCCACCCGAGAGGCGACGCACGAAGGAGCCTCGCTCGGGGGCCAGGCCGACGGCCTCCAGCGCAGCCGTCAGACGCTGCGCTATTTCCGCCGGAGGCACGCGCAGGTTCTCCGGCCCGAAGGCAATCTCGTCTTCGACGATTCCCTGCACCAGTTGGGCATCCGGGTCCTGAAGCACGACGCCGACGGTAGAGGCGACAGCCGCCAGGTCCGCCGTGTCCGGGTCCATCCCGTATACGGTTAGCCCTCCAGTCCGTTTACCTTCACCCGAACGGGACAATCCTCCATGGAGAAGCTGGCACAGCGTAGACTTTCCACTTCCGCTGGCCCCGACAATCGCAACATGCTCACCCACCGCAATGTCCAGCGTCAAGCCCTGTAACGCTGGCTCCTTTTGTTCATCATACCAATAGCCAAAATCCTTCATGGAAACAGCTATTTTATATTCAGGTCTATCCTCAATTCTCTCATCCATCGGCGGTATTCCCTCGTTCTTTGTTCTGTATGTTCGCGAAAACCAGCCAGCTCTATCTCGCTTCTAAAGAACATTACGCACGTGATGCGCGTCCCAACTCAAATCGTTTTAACAGTCCTGTTCGATTCAACGCATCGCCCAATACCTTGGTCAGCAGACCACACAGTACAATGCCGCTCAGGATGCGCACGACCAGTGTAATCGTCAGTACCTTCCAGCCCCAATGCATATAGCCGAACATATTGGCTGCCACGATAAACCACAGCGGAACCATAGCCCCGCCTGCCAGCATCAACGAAACGGCATTCCAGCGTCGATAGCGCAGTAAAGCAAATACCAGTTCAGCCACAACCATATAGCAGACCGCAGCCGCAATAATGGAAGCAATTCCGTAGACTGAGCCCATAAAGGACTGCACCACTGCACCGAATGAATAAGCAATGACCGCCGTACCCGGCTTACGAATAATATAATAGGCCAGCAAACCATATATCATGTACAGCCCGACAATGGCGGAAGTGGCGATGGGCCCCCCCAGACTGTTTAATGTTTTGTTAATCATCGACAAATAAACAGTCATGACTCCATTCAACGTTGCCAGCATCGCCATCAGTACAATATCCAGCGTCGTAAACCTTGCAAACATACGAGATTCCTTCATATGTAATTCCCTATCTCCTCTCCAAATATAAATGACCACTTTCTAAATGTATTCACACACGTCCTTATTGTCAACCATAATTTATTATATAGGTTGACAATAAGATCAAAAAAAGAGGCTGCTCCTTATAAGCTCCACCATAAAACAGCAGTACCTAATACAGCAACCACAGCACATACATAGCCGGAACGACGACGATCCAGCATGCGAAGATAAGTCCGGTCTGCATATGCTCCAAAGCCTTTGCCCTCCATCGCCAGCGCCGTCTGCTGAACCCGCCTCACGGCATTCACCAGCACAGCAGCCACATATCCGCCCCACCATGTTAGCTGGTTCCGCAGCCCTCGCGGCGGTTCCTGTCCACGTACACGCCGTGCCGCCATTATGGTACGTCCTTCCTCTTCCAATAAGGGAAGAAACGTTAGCGCCACCGAAATACCGAACGCAAACCGATAAGGAACACGCAAACGCAAATTCAAAGCCTGTACAAAATCTCTGGGATCGGTTGTCGACAGATAAATATACGAGGCCAAAAACAGCACAAAAATGCGCAGCGTCAATGCCCCTGCGATATCCAGCCCTTCCGCTGTAATCCAAATGGGTCCCCAGGCGGCCACTATATGTCCTTCCCGAATCGCCAGAATAGACAATATAAAATACGGAATGCCCAGACCGATCAGAAATGACATAGCCCGAAGCTGGCGTGCCAAGGTTAAGCCTGCCCCAAACCAAGCCGCAGCAATCAGTACAACCAGCAGCGCAGCTTCATGCAGTGTTGAATCCCAGGCCATCGACAGCAGGCTAAAGCATCCCACCAGGATCAACTTACTTAATGGCCCCAGCCTGTGCAGCGGCGACGACCCTCCGTTATACTGAAACAGCATTTCGCTTCGCCTCCAGTCTGAGCCATTCTTCATGCAGCAAGGAGTACATCAGCATATCCTTAAAGCCTGTAGACGTATGCTGCACTTGCCGTAGCAGCCCTTCCTGCGTCCAGCCCATAGAGGACAACAGAGCTTGCGATCCCGTATTTCGCGGGTCCACCAGCGCTTCCATCCGATTCAGCCGAATCGTGCCATACCCGAAAGACAGGATCAGCCGTAGCGCCTCCGACATATAGCCCTTTCTCCAATAGGACTTAGCCAGCTCGTAGCCGATTTCAGCTTTATAAGCTCCCTTGGTCTGCCAATAATTAAAGCCACAGCTACCGATCAGCTTCCCGTTCTCCTTCAGCTCTATACCCCAGCGCAGCGCATCCTCCGTCTTTGCCAGCTCGTTCAGCAGCTCGATCATATCCTCCGCATCCTCACGCCCAGACATCCCCGTAAGGTTCATATAACGGTGAACCTCCGGGTCAGACCAGCAGGCAAACATCGTAGCCGCATCCCCGGTTTCCATCTTTCGCAGCCGAAGACGCGGGCTTTCCAGCGGTGGTATATGCCCCTTACATGCATATGCACACATGTTCAATCATCCTTCCAGTATCAAAGTGACAATAAATATACGCTACATTTAAGCATACCCCTCCAACAAACACAACCTCACCTTTTTTATAGATAAAGAAAAACACCAGCCTCACCGCAACAATACTATACGTCCCCTGCGCTCACAACCGTACAAATTAAAACCGAGTTTATGGGGAGCACCGCAGTACAAACCTTAATTGAAAAAATAGATGGTGTACGCATCATTTCCAAGAAGGTCCTTATTCCGACCCAATTGAGAATAGGAGAAAGCTGTGCTCCTCGGGTGAACTGTAGAGTAAGGAGGTCGCCGAAAGGTTACAGATGCATTTTCCTCTTGACTGAATATATACAATCGTTATATCTTAAATTAATTAACCAATGGTAAAAGTAGCTTGCAGAATACCCTTTTTCTGCCGATATATACAACAGATAATGGTAAAAATTCACTGATAGGAGCGTGGACTACATGTTTCAGGCTATCCCTTACGAAGGCACACGTCACGAACAATTTGAATCAGTTCTCGGGCAACTCCGGGCACTCATTCATGATGAACCCAATACCATTGCAAACCTGGCGAACGCTTCTGCGTTGCTTGGTCATTTTCTGCCGGATATTAACTGGAGCGGCTTCTATCTCTATGATGGAACCGAGCTTGTACTCGGTCCATTTCAGGGCCAGCCCGCGTGTATAAGGATTCCGCTGGGACGAGGTGTATGCGGTACAGCCGCAGTAGAGCGACGGACCCTTGTCGTAGAAGATGTCCATGCGTTCCCGGGCCATATCGCCTGTGATGCGGCTTCCAACAGCGAAATCGTCATCCCCCTCATCAAGAACGGGGAACTGCTGGGAGTGCTGGACATTGACAGCCCGCTAAAAGCCCGCTTTGACCACGAAGATCGTGTATTCCTAGAGGAATTTACGGCTATTCTGGTGTCCAGCCTGTAACCAAAATTGTGAATAGATCTTATCTTCCTTCGCCACAATATATGAGGGTCTTACAACCTAAAACTATCCGGCGAAGGAGATTGATAATTCATGTACAACAACATGGCTCCACAACAACAACTTCATCAATGTGAACAAATTATGCAGCAATTGGTACAACAAACACAGCAAGGAACAGCTATGTATCAGCAGTTGCTGCAACAGGAGCAACAAAATGCATCCAGTCTTGAAGGCCTGGTGCAACGTGAACGTAATGCGGCTCAAATGATCCAAACCGCAATCCAGAACCACCAACAAGCTGTGCAGCAATGCCAACAAGTCATTCAATTATGTAGTCAGTTGGAAAACACCATCCGCTCCAGCAGCCAAATGACTCAACCCGGATTTGGCGATAACTACGCCTCCCGCAGTATGCAACCGTCCTCCTATGGTATGGGAAGCCACATGAATCAAAGCTTTCCGCAACACATGGGTACGACTGGGCAGCATTATGCAGCAGGCAGCGGTAACATGCAACACTACGGAAACAACAGCCAGCAAGGCATGAGAGCGACACACAGCAGCATGTAAAACTGCCTATACACGAAAGGGATGAACAGCAAGCCTTTAAATTAGCTTGTTGTTCATCCCTTTTTATACTTCTTCACTGCTATGCTTCAATCCCTTATTCATAACTTCTGCCAACTGCCGATGAATTTGATCCGCCTCTGCCTGAGAATCCGTCGGTCAACACTTGCGTTAGAATCACAGATTCCCCCTCGGGGGAATCTATGCCTAAAAGAGTTCACACAAAATTATTGACAGACCCGAAATATATAGTGTCCTGCTCCCTTCAAATAGCCGTTTGCTTTTTAAGCAATCGGCTTTACCTTTGCATCAAATACTTGGTTAAGAGAAGCTTTTTCCCATAACCACATGATCATAATAAGCGATCTTCTGAATGATTTTCTCCAAATTGCTCTGAGTTTGCGCCATATGCTCTTCTACCTTTTTCTTATGAGCTACGAGGAGATCTCTTCTTTCATGTATGGTGGCTTCGCCTTTTGCATTAAGCTCAAGGTATGTCTTAATCTCTTCAATCGTCATCCCTGTATCTTTCATAGCCATAACAAACCTTAACCAGTCCATTTGTTTTTCCGTATATACTCTTCTTCCACCCTCATCTCGCCCCACTTCAGGTAATATCCCCTCTTTTTCATAATAACGAAGTGTAGATGCGGGCAGTCCGCTCTTGATTTGAACTTCTCTGATGGAGTACATGGCCATTCCCCTCCTCGTTGTTGTTGTACTTCTTAAAGTCAGCTTTAACTATAAGTATAAGTTTTCAGAGGAAAGAGTGCAAAATAAAGAGAACTATACTAAAAAAGAGCGAGTGACCCACGAAGGTTTCTCGCCCCGGAGTCGATTGCTTTAAGCCGGTGGCTTTTTGACTCGCCTATAAAATGTCCTGTTGTATTGATTAATCAACTCATCCAAAATCATAGATTGATTGAGTACAAGTGCATGTTCTAATCCGTATTTTGCTTGCAGATCGTAGAGCTTTTGTCTTGCGTTCTCTAATCTTAGTTTCAAAAGTTCTTTTTCTTCCATCCTTTCCCCTCCTTATTTAACCTTAGTTTGGAATATTATGACTATATTTGACGAAAGTTTAATTTAGAAATTTTGTTTATTCATAACGAAAAAAACCAGCTCAGAGAGCTGGTCTAGGGAAATTGAATTCTTGATTTGAAAGACGCCCTGAGCTAAGCACCTCCAACTTGGTCGGTAGGTCGTAAACTATGGTAGTGGTTATGAGTTTGATCAGGTATAGCCACTATGAGCAAAAAGCTAGTTGCGACTACTAGAAGCACCATTTTTCTTAACATTCTCTAACCACACCTTTTCAATCAGATTTTGATACTGTGAATGTATTTCAGAGGCAAAATACATTCTGAAATGTTCAAATAGTCCCGTACAGTTTATAAAATATATTTTATTATTCAGTATATTCGCTTTTACTAAAGCATCCTTTAAGTATTTAAACCCAACAGAATACATCCCTTTATATAAATAGTAATAAGCCAATTCATATCCAAGACGCGCAAACTGCTCTGGTATCACTTGTTGAGTATACATATCAGTAGAGGATTGCTGGTGAGCAAAAGAATCAATCTCCTTTTCAAATCGTTGAAGTATATCATCCACATCTATTTGATAGCGGTTAGCTGCCATCATAATATTCAAAAGCTCTGTAACCAATTCTTTTTCGGATTTATTCGGAGGAGTACGAATATACTCCACATAATCAGAGAGCACACTTACATCTCCAGATAGAAGCTTGTTTACATAGATATTAACTTGTGCCCAATGCTGGAACAGCTTTATCCAATGCTGAGTATCCTCGTCCGTCTCTTTAACCCAGCTTAGATCAGCATACGCGTAAGTATGTTGTAATGCCTGCCTATAATCTCCCTGTGCTTCACAAACACTTGCGCATAACAAATCAGCGTAAGCGATGTATACAAACATGGGTCGGCTCGCCTTTTTGTGAAGGTCCCTTTTCTTTCGCTTATTCTGACGATGGTCTAGGGAGTATTGGATTTTGGCTTTATCCCGCATTTTTCGAACTGTCTTATCAACCTTCGCCCACTGACGCAAGGAACGATACACATTCGCCAGGTCTTTCAGCGCATCAAGCTGGTCTATTTCATCAAGCCGCTCTACGAAGGGATGAAAATGACATGCTGCCTCGAAATTTTGATTTTGGTCATCTCCGATGTTAATCGTAAACAAACGATACTGGCAAAGGGCCAGTCGTTCCGAATATTGCTTTCTCTCGCTGATCGCTACACTCTCGTAAAGAATGGCTGCCGCCGCATGTTTGCCGTCTTTGAAGAAGTCTTCTGCCACATTAAACAGCAATACGGAATACACCAGATTGTCCATTAACAAGTCGGCCATTTGCTGGATACAGTCCAGCTTGTCCAACTCGGCACAATTATACAAAAAAGGTCTGACCCTCCGCCAGTTAGGCGTGATATCCGTTAAATATTCCTGCATATATTGCTTGTAATAATGCCCTCGGGGATGTCCCATAACTGCCGTAATCCGATCCAGTTGATCGACGGAAAACGTACGATTTCCATTTACCAAGGTACTCACTGTACCTGCATTTAATCCTGCTAGTCGTCCAAGTTGGGTAATGTTCAGTCCGTTGTTCTTCATGTATGTATCAAGCTCTGCTCGAATCGTGGTTGTATGGTTCACAATAAACAACCCCTTTAGCATTCATAGAATAAAGTTACGATACTGCTCTGTGACAACAAATCCAATTACAATCTAGTGGTAGAGTCATATTCTTTCCAAAACCCATTATACCAGCTTATGGAATATTTTTGTATACTTTTCAACAGTTTACTTAATATATGCGATTGCTCCTCTAAGCCTATTCTTTTTTCTCCTCTTGATTTAGTATTATAAGGATATAAAAAAAGGAGGTTTTCATTTGAAAAGTACAGGTATGACACGTCCCTTAGATTCGTTAGGTCGTATCGTCATTCCCAAAGAGATGCGTATCTCAATGGATTTCAATATGGGTGATCCTGTTGAGATTTTTGCTGATGAGGAAACGGGTATTCTCGCCTTACGAAAATATACCGGGGTGACGTGTAAAATGTGTGGTTCGGCGGAGCAATTGACTTATTTTAGAGACAGCTTTATTTGTGGGGAGTGTATTCGTGATTTGAAGGATGGTACGGATTTCAGCCCCATCACAAGGCCGTCCAAATCGGCTTTCTCCAACGGGGAAAGACCAATGAAGCAATCCAAACGTCTGCGCCGTTCGACGCAGCAGATGATCGAAAGCCTAAAGGAATTGATGCAAAAGCAACCCAATGCAGCACAGCACGAATATGCAAAGATTCTTGAGGTTTCCCAAGCCCGTATATCCCAGCTCAAAAAAATGCTATAACTACAGCTTGCTATCCTACATATGTACACATCACAAATCCCATGCACCATTACATTTGAACTGTATTACGAAACATCATAGCTAACCGACAAAAAACAATGGATGACCGTGGCGAGAATTCCATACTAGATACAAAGAACCACCGGATGATATTATTCAGGCGAAATAACCTGCATCCGGTGGTTCTTTGTATCTAATGTTATTTAAGCTAATAAGAACGAATTCCTCCCTCGGCCTTCTATTTCATCTTTATAACCTAACATCATCCGCAATCTCGTATTGGGATACCCCATTAGCTCCCTGTATTCTCTGGTAGTCCGGTCTGGGTCTCTAATTAATAAGGAATTCAACTTAGTTATCTCTTTAATATCAAATTGCGTTTTGTGAACCATAAACCTTGATATATAATTACTTACAGGTAAATCCGACAACATATCACTACCATCCCATTGAAATAACTTAATCTGATCCTGGAATCTTTCAGTGTTCTGACCTTCTGATAAAAATCGGTAAATTAAGTCACTTTTAATCATCGAAGCGTCAGAGTTTTCTGTATAACCTTGCTCCATCAAGAATACAATTATACCCATAAAAGTATCTATAATTTGCAACGGAATGGATTCATGGGATTTCTGTGAACGAACTGATTCAATTGTATATCTTCGGTTTCTGTATACAGAATGTGCATTCATTTGCTCTTTAATTTTTGAGTATAATCTCAATACTTTATATTCATCGTTACGGTCCACCCTTATTTTTACATCAATATTATTAGGTAAGTTTAAATGGCGGGTCACCCCATAAAATAGCCTCTCAGGAATCTTTATGTATAACAATCCTCGAAGCTCAAGCATGGTTAAATTCATCTGCTGAGCAATTGAATGTGCATTCTGATTGTTAACAATAATGATATTGATATTTATGTTTTGATTGATAACATAGTTAAGCACTTTGAAGTATTTTTTTAAATACTGATCATGATTATATTCTGTAAAGTGAAGTTCACTCTGTGTATTTAGAGATGTGTAGATATCTCTGATCGCTTTGGTTATGTTAGCCATGGTGGTGTCCATTCCACCATAGGCACCATAGTATGAGAAAGCTTTTCCCGGTTGATCAATTTTGTTAGCTTCATCAAAATACAAATGAAAACTCATTTTGTATTACCGTTCCCTTCGTTGATTGTATAAGATTAATAAAGTTCAATTTGACATTTTCTTCGATACATATTATCATTAATTATATATATAATAAGATTAAGTGTAGTTTCCCCCGCTTCGTTAGCAGAGCTGACTACACTTTAGGAACGGCCCTTCTCCGCTTCGTTAGCAGAGCTGGGTTGTTTTTTATTTTAATAAGTCTTTAATACCTAGAATGCTGACGAGGTTGTGATTGAACATTTTGCATACTGTATTTTAAATCTTTTAAGCCTTCTAGGTAAATCAGCGCCTTTACAATATCCGTAGCTTCTTTAGAATTCTCTATGGTTTTGATATCAAAACCATCCAGGTTAATTTCCTCAATTAGTTCAATAACGTCCATTATTTTGGCCTTCATTTCTACATAATCCCTGTATTTATTCTCCCCCCTAGAATGCATCTCCTCATACATTTGCCTCGCCGTAGGTGAATATTTAGGAATTACGATATCCTCTATATCATTTTGTAACTTCTCAGTGGGAAAAAATACTGCCGATTTCTCCTGCTTTTCCTTAAGAACATATTCAGGATAACGTTTCTCCAAATCCCATAATGCTGATCTAAATTTCCCATTCTTCGAATTATCTGGTTCAATAAATTCTTCTAGCACTTTTTCAGTTGAAAATTTCAAATCGGAAAGACGCATGCCACTTGGATTTTCAATTAATATTTTTAGAGCTGTCTTTCTTATAACTTCAGAAGCCGGTGTTTTCATAATAACTCCCTTCAGTTTCAGTTAGTCTAAGATAACTTAGTTTTTTATGAATGTCAATTTATTTTATAAGAGTTTTAAAGAATAAGAACAACACCTTTTTCAACTTGAATACTCGCATCAAAAAGACTGTACTCCTTTCATTAGGTTTAAAAGATTAAACATTTAAGGAGATACTATTGTTATGGGAAAACAAGCAATCGAGCTGCTTCGAGCATGCATTCCTACTTTTCAGACTTTAAGCGAGCCGTATCGTCAGGATATTCTGCTGTTACTTTCAGAGAATGGCAAGATGACCGCCAACGACATTACGGAGCATCATTATTTTTTAGCCTTGGAGGATTCGATACAGTTATTGAAAAACCTGGTCACCACGCTGGAGCGGGACTGCCTTTAATAGAAGGCTGAATAGGAGGGATATGTACTTTATGGAGCAACTAACATCAGAGCAGGTCAGCCACATTTTACAGCAGCATCGCCAATTTTTCCACAGTGGGCACACCCGCAGTGTTGAGTTTCGGCTAGAGCAGTTACGTAAGCTGACCCATGCCATCCAACGTTATGAGCTACCAATTATGGCCGCCTTGTATCAGGATTTACTCAAAAACGAATTTGAAGCCTACACTACGGAAATCGGCTTTACTCTGGACAGTATTCGTTATATGACAAAGCACCTCAAGCGGTGGATGAAGCCCCAGAAGGTAAAAACACCTATTTATCATCCGCTAACCAAAAGCTATATGTACAAGGAGCCTTACGGAACGGTACTGATTGTCGGACCGTTCAACTATCCATTTCAATTGTTAATTGAGCCGCTCATTGGTGCCATCGCCGGAGGGAATGGGGGCGTTTTGAAGCCATCCAACAATACGCTGCCGTTGCCGCCGTCATCGGGAAGCTGATACATGAAACCTGCGATGAGTCTTATATCCGGGTGATTGAAGGAGAAAAGGAAGTCACATCCGCGTTGATTAACGCCCTGTTTGACTATATTTTCTTTACGGGGATAAACTCAAGTGCGTTCGGAAAATTTTCCATAAACAGGCCTTTTATCATAAAAGATTAGGGGTATAAACCATTGAAATAGTCTATATTCCTAATCTTCATTTGATTGTTAATATATTATTTTAGAAACAGTGGCAGCAAGAGACTTATTTCAATAAGCATGATGGCTCCACCGACACGATTGGCAATGGATGCAAAGGGCATCATTTCCATTCTGTTGGAAGTGGAAAGGACAGCTATCGCACCTGTACCTCCAAGGTTACATACATTTAAGCCAACTCCGATACCGCTATCAATCGGATAAAGCTTGAACAATCTTCCCACAATAACGGATCCGATCAGTGAGCCTAAAACACCCATAAAAATGATCACTAGATTGGAAATCGTAAAGTATTCTCCGCACTTGGATAGATCAAGCGAGGCAATACCGATCCCTGTAATCAAAAACGGCAAGAAATTCTTGATCATGAAACCGCTCCAATAGTTACTGGCATCACATACTTCGTTATCCAAAAATCCAGTCGCTTTGATAATAATGACCAGGATAGCTGCCCATGCGATTTGATTAAGCTGAGGAACAATACCGTTCAGAATACTGCCGGCTACCATAAATACAACCGAGATCAGCAAACCCATACCCAATTTTTTATAATCGTCAGAGGAAGCGGGACGTTTCTCTTCTTTTTCACCCAAATTGGCGTCGTCATTCATCAGCAGGTTGCCATTACCGGTTAACGATGGCTTGGCATTCCCCAGCTTATTCAGCAGGCCGGCAAATACAACGGCAATGACATTGGCAACATTAATATAGACTAGAAAAGGACCCGAATAGGTTCCAGCATCTTGACCAAAAAAGGAACTATACATTGCAGGTACGGTTGCAATTGCTCCGGATGATCCACCTGCAAAGTTAGGAAGACCTACCATGAATATACCATCTAATAGTGAGGTTCCTGTAATAACTGATCCCAAGTAGAGGAACACGAAGGCAAAAATATGTGTAGCAATAATACAAGGTAACAGCCTAATGGTTACGGTTAACAATGTCTTGCGGTTCATACACAAGATCGAGCCAATAAGAATGGCCGCAATAAAGAGATTCGGAAATCCCTGTCCCGAACCCATCAAGCCTTTAATACTTGTCTGTAGATTAGCTGGTACCAGGTGAAAATATACTAACGCTGATCCGGCAAACAACGGTAGCAGTATGGGACCTCCAAACCAGGTATTAAAGATAGGAATGATAGAGCCTACCCATGTAAAAATCCCCCCCATGACGAGCAAGAAGGCAAACGTCCCCACAAAGTCGTTGGTGATAAGCCCTGTATAGGTGGCCACTAATACGATCGCAGCAAATGGAATAAAGTATTTTAGTGGAAATCCGGCTATTTTAATTTGTTTGTTCATGAGTATCTCCTAAATGTTTGTTAACTACGTGTTTTTTTTCACATATAATATCCCCAGATATCATTGAAACAAGCAGCTTCAATAATATCTGGTTCCCTGGTTATCCGTATCAAACCTATTGAGTGACTGGATTCGTAATGACACCTGCCAATGCAGAGGTTGCAGCAACGGCTGGTGATGAAAGATAAATCAATGATTTTTTGGTTCCCATTCTACCAATAAAGTTACGATTATTCGTTCCCAGTACGACTTCACCATCGCTTAGCAATCCATAGGGTTGTCCACAACACAAGCCACAGCATGGATGGGACACCATTCCCCCCGCATCAATAAAGGTTTTAATATACCCTAAGCGCATAGACTCTTTAAACACATGGTTGGTAGCTGGAATAATCACGAGCTTCAGATATTTAGCAATCTTCTTCCCCTTCAAAATCTCTGCGGCGACGGCCATATCCTCAATGCTGCCATTCGTACAGGAGCCGATGTAAACCTCATTCAGCTTGGTACCTTCTACTGCTGAGATGCCATGGACATTATCCACACCCTGCGGACAGGATAGCTGTGGCTCAAGTTCGCTTACATTATAATGAAGCACTTTTTCATACTGAGCATCTTCATCGATTTTAAGCCATGAAATTTCATGATAATCCATATCATAGTAGTCAGCCGTTTTTTCATCCACTTCAAACAATCCGCATTTAGCGCCTGCTTCCAAAGACATATTGGCGATTGTGAAGCGTTGGTTCATACTCATACTTTTTACGGCTGATCCGGTAAATTCGAGAGATTTATACTGACCCCCGTCTGATTTGATATCCCCGAGGATTCTCAAGATAATATCTTTGGCGCTGACGCCATTTTTGAACTCACCATCAATAACAATTTTTATAGCGGATGGAACCTTAAGCCAGATTTCACCTGTTGCAAGTGCCGCCGCCATTTCGGTGTGACCAATACCCGTGCAAAAGCAAGCAGCTCCACCATAAGTAGTCGTGTGACTATCTGTGGCAACTACGACATTACCAGGTTTGGCATAGCGAAGCTCATGCATCAGAGAGTGACTGATCCCTTCCCCTTTATGAAGGTTTTGGATATTCAGCTTTTCAGAAAGCTCGATCCCGTCTCTAAAGTGCTCTGGATCTGTAGCAGCCTGATTGGTTGGCATCAAGTGATCCAGCACAATGACTGCCTTTTCCGGATGTAAAGCCTTCGTAACCCCCATATCCTTTAAGGCTCGTTTTAGGAATGATGTATAAATATCATGAATCATATATCGATCCGGGTAGGCTATAACAATATCGCCTGGCTTGATATTCTTTTCGCCCGTATTGTGTATCAATAGTTTTTCGGCTAATGTGGATCCCATCTGAGTATTCTTCCTTCCCTACTTGCTGTTTTGGATTCTTTTGATTGTATTTTTGACCAGACCGCCATCCTGAATAATAGCGAACAAATTATCAGGCAATTTTGAAATTTCAAACCCTTTGCCATTGACGGTTACCTTTTGGTTAACTTCGACCGTCAGGATATCGCCTTCCTCACAGCTTTCAGGAATTTCTTCGCTTTCAATCAACAACATGCCGTTATTAATGGCATTTCTAAAGAAAATTCTCGCAAATGATTTTGCGACAATACACTCCACACCATGTACATTGATGGCCTCAGCCGCCATTTCTCTGGAAGAACCACAGCCAAAATTTTTCCCAGCAACCAAAATATCACCCGGCTTAACCTCTGATGCAAATTCCGGACGGAGTGTCTCCAAACAGTGTGAACCCATTTCTTTTTTATCCAAAATAACACCATGGCGACCCGCGATAATCGTATCTGTATCTACATCGTCCGGTAGCTTCCACACTTTCCCGCTAAATTTCTTTTCCATATATAGTTCTCCTTTTTATTTAGTCGTTTCGCATACATATCCTGTTAGAGCCGCAGCGGCAACCGTGGCGGACGATGCCAAAAAGACGTTAGAATCCTTGGTTCCATTACATCCGGCGAAGTTCCAGCAACTGGCCGACAGCATATTTTCTCCACTACCCACAACACCCTTCGATGTGGTCAAACAACTTGCACACCCAGGATTAATAATCTGCGCACCACTATCAATAAACGTTTCCAAGAGTCCTTCTTCCATTGCCTTTAAGTAAACTTCGTTAGTCTCCGGGCTAATGGTGAGGCGTGTATAGGTAGCTACCTTTTTGTCTTTTAGAATTTCAGCAGCTTGTCTCAGGTCCTCAATACTTCCGCCCGTACATCCCCCGATAAAGCATGCCGCAACAGGTGTATCCTTGAGCGCTTTAACGGATTGGGTTTGATGAATGGAGCCTGGCAAGGCTACAACAGGTTTAACTGTGCTTAAATCATACACATCCGTTGTATGAATACCTTGCGAATTAATCTGAACAAATGCGCTGACTGCACCTGATCTTGCTGCCAGCAAGCAAAGGTCGGTTTTTTGCTTGGCGCATAAGGATTGAACACCTTCACCAACAAATTCAATCACTTTCCCAGCATATTTTCCCTTGGTGCCTTCGTCCAGAAACGTCAGCATAAAGTCTTTCATGGTAGAGTCCGGGGAAAGTGAACCCTTGAGCTCGACATAGACCGTCTCTGGAACGGTCAGAGTCAGTTCACCCTTAACGCAAACATCAATGATTTGTTCAGACTCAACATGCAGGCCCAAAGCGCCTTTTGAACCAAAAATACTGTTATGCATACCAGTTGAAACAACTACATTTCCTTCTTTGACGTACTTGTTAAGCAGGATGTGGTAACCAATTCCTTCAGCCTGTACAAATTCAATATCATGTTCCCGTGCAAAATGTATAAGCTTCTTTTGAATCTCAGCCGAAGTAAAGCTACCTGCTGGAATATCGTAATTCAGAATAACAATGAGCTGGTCTTTGTTGGCTAATGTTTTGATTTCACTCAATGCATTCACAAGTTCAAGATCCAAACTATCGTTCAAAACAATATAGTCGGGCTTAATCGTCACTCCATTTCCTACCGATGCTGACAATACATGTTCAATCATTGTCATTCTAAACAAACTCCTTTTTTAGCTGTCCTATGTGGTCAGCAATTTTAGTGCCTAGCTCTTTGGTTCCCACCAAGGTTTTGCCAGGCGAATAAATATCTGGTGTTGCATAGCCTGCTGCAAGAACATCGGCCACAGCTTTTTCTATGATTTTCCCTTCTTGTTCAAGCTGGAACGAATAGCTTAGCATCATGGCCCCCGAAAGAATGGAGCCAATCGGATTGGCCGTATTTTTACCAACCATCTCACGATTGTGATTATGAAGCTGATTCGTTTCAAAGATCCCTTTGCCATTACTGTTAAGACTTGCGGCAGGTAGCAGGCTCGTAGCTCCTACAAGGGCTGTAATCTCGTCTGAAATAATATCGCCAAACACATTCGTCGTTACGATGACATCAAAGTTACCTGGATTTTCGATAATCTTCTTGGCAGCATCATCCACATACATATGTTCCAATTGCACATCTGGATATTCTGCGGCAACTTCCGTTACGATCTCTCTCCACAGCTTGGAACTCTCCAAGATAACGGCTTTGTCAAGACTCGTCACTTTCTTTCGTCTTTGACGGGCAAACTCAAACGCATTGCGAGCAGACACTTTAATCATTTCTTCGTTGTAGTATTCTTTATCAAATGCTTCTCTTCCGTCTTGATTCATGCCCCTGTATTTTTCTGACATAATCATGCCACCTGCAAGATCACGCAGCATTAAAATATCCATTCCATCTGCAATTACGCTCTCCTTAAGCGGGCAAAACTCAGCTACCGAAGGAAGTATAAATGCAGGGCGAATATTTGTTTTTAACGCCAGATTTTTTCGTAAAGCTATCAATGCATAGTTAGGTCTTTTTTCTTTAGGTAAGTCTAAGTACGTATCAAGCCAAATATTTCCCAATAGAACCGCATCACTTTCTTTGCATTGACGCAAGCTCTCTTCAGGCAGTGGATCTCCAAACTTTTCAACAGCAGCTGTCGCGGCACAACATTCCTCAAATTGAAATTGATGCCCAAATACCTTTCCAACTTGATTCATCACACGCATGGTCTCCGTGATAATCTCCTGCCCTATTCCATCTCCGGCAACAACAGCTATCTTGTAATTCACTTCCTACTCAGCACCTTTCTGATATGACGGACGTGTTCACCTTTCACAAAATGAATCGAATATGCTAGTTTCTCATCTCCCTTGGCAACAGAACCGAACTCATTGTGCGATACTGTTCAAATTTTGCAAACATCCAAGTTTAACGTTTTAGTCAAACGATTTAGTTTAACGATATACTTATACTATAACTTCGATTTTTTCATGTCAATAATTAGAATTTTATTTAAAAATCGATTGAAATTTTAGCGTTTTAGCTCTCTTCTAAAGTGCCTTTTTTCACCGAGGCTCATCCTCTTAGAACATTGCAGAATAAGGCCCTCTCTCCCTGCTCTGTTGCGGTTTTTTCGAATCATTGACAATAGATAAAAAGGTCTATATCATATGCAAGATATAGACCTTTTTATAACCAATTTATGTATTTAGGAATAAATAACAATCTCCATTTCCATTGGAGCATTGCATTCAACATATAGGCTCCAGCTCCATTAGCTATAAAGCTTGGCAGCAGCTTTTGACTTTTTTAAGCGACCGAATCGATTGAAGAGCCAAAGTTATTGTGGTAACATTTTCCATGAGGTTATCCTCTTTCTACATATCCCGGTTATTTCAATACTGTTTCGATATCAACGTTCTTCAAGGAGGAAGCCATGGCAACTATAAAAGATGTCGCGAACCTGGCCAATGTGTCAATGACCACCGTTTCTATTGTTATAAATGGGAAGGCCAAAGAGCGGAAAATACCGCAAAGAACCTATAATAAAGTGATGGAAGCTATGAATGCCTTGAATTATCACCCCAATTTAAGCGCAAGAAGACTACGCTCGACGGCTACCCCAAAACCAATCATCGCCTTGTATTGGCCATTAGATTACCGGACTAATATGCTAGCATCTTTTTTACATGGTATTCAGTCTGAGCTGAATGAAATGAATTATTCGTGTGAGCTGGTTATTCGCACTTATCAAAATAATGAGATTGCCAAAGACACTAACGAAATTATCAAAAACACGTATGATGGCGTTATTATTGGCGCAACCTCCCTCTCTGATTTGGAATACCTGGAATCACTGAATCCACGAATTCCACTCGTCTTGATTAATCGTGAATCCCAAAAGTATTCTACCGTTTCAGTAAATCATGACGATGTCGCCAATAAAGGCGCGCAATTATTATCTAAAAAGGGCTATCAGCAGGTAAGTATCGTCATTGCCAACAACCCGTATGTAGGTGCCAGTCTAAGAACCAAGGCTTTTCTCAATGCATGTGCTCAAAACGGGATCACCATCGAAAAAGAGCATATCATCGAAATCCCAAATTCGACGGAGGGTGGCATTCTCGCTGCCAAGCGCTATTGTGAAATGGATCATCCGCCAAAAGCCCTCTTTTGCGAATCGGATTCCATTGCTCTTAGTATGATTTATCAATTTAATAAAATGGGTGTTAAAATTCCCGAGGACATTGAACTGCTCTCTATTGGATTAACTGGGCCCGAATCTACCATGTATTCGACTCCTCCCATTACCATCATCAATATGCCTTCCGAAAAGATTGCAGCTACAGCCATCTCTATTATTATCGATTCTTTAAATCAAGATAATACAGACGATAAGCTGTCCCCCACACATAAAACAATTGAGCCTGAGATATACATTAGGGATTCGTTTATGCTATAAGCTGTTCGTCTATATTTTGTGGCATTACAAAAAAAGTCACCTTTTCGTTTGGAACGTAGCCTCAACTACTCAGTTCCATCGAAAGGTGACTTTTTTATGATTTTATAATTTCACTATTTTATTTCCCAATCGCTTTTGTCTTCATCCATAAAGGATATCAGTGAACGAAGCGCTACCTCAACCATACTGTTAACAGCTTGGTCTGTATAAAAGGCTGTATGAGGAGTCACAATCACATTCGGGAATTGTTGCAAAATAGAAAACTGATGATTGGATAATATATTTTGGCGGTGATCCTGATGAAAAATACTTAGCTCTCCTTCAATCACATCGAGACCCGCAGCCCCTACTTTACCACTTTCAATATGTCTAATTAATGCATTCGTGTCGATTAATTCACCCCGACTGCAATTTACGATAACAACCCCATCCTTCATCTTGGAAATTGCAGCATCATCGATCATGTGATAGTTCGTATCCAACAGCGGGGCATGTAGGGTAATGACATCACATGTTTCAAACAGCTCTTCCAGCGAAGCATAGCTCAGAATATCCAGAAGGTCATGATTCTCATACACATCGTAGCCAAGGATTTCACTGCCAAAGCCGGATAAATTTCTTGCTACAGTGGCTCCGATTCTTCCAGTTCCCACAATACCGATTTTAAGATCCTTGATGACTTTCCCTTGATTTCCTGCCACGGTGTAGTCTTGAGCGGTATTGCGAATCATAATTTGTTTCATTTTTCGAATACTCATCAATATGAGCATCGTTGTATAATCGGCCACGCTATTCGGAGCATACACCGCGTTAGAGAAACGTATACCATATTCCTTTGCCGCTGCCATATCCACATTGTTATAGCCGGAACTACGAAGTGCAAGATACTTTACACCATGATCATGTAATGCTTTTAATACTTCCCGATCAGCCGTATTACTGCCCAATATCGTTACAGCTTCAAACCCTTCTGACTGTTTAACACTCTCAACATCCAAAATTTGGTTTACATACGTAATTTCCAAATCTAATTCACTTTGGAGTCTTTTAAAGGCGTTCATTTCATCGGGCCGTGCAGCATAAGCTACTATTTTTTTCATAGTTATCCTCCTAAAAAATTAAGACACAGTCCACAAAATCACATGGTTTTGGGTTGGCTGACAGAGTCCATGAAACTGTATTTCCCTCTTCCCCTCCTATCGAAAACAACGCTGATTGCTTCTCATTTTTTAGAGTTCTCTTCTTCAAAAAATAGAGTCACAAACGAAAAAGAAGAATTTTCGAGCAATGCTACAGGAAAGTTTTGCACTTTTCTGTGACGCTTCTAACACTATGTAATACATCGTTCAATCTAAGTAAAAGAATATAACCGTTAGATATTTTCACTTTTTTTTCTAAAAAAACTTAAATATATTCTTCTAACAACGTTTGAAAAAGCTGATTTCTTGGCTGGCATCTGAAATATTCCGATTTAATGAAGGCAACACCAATACAGCTAACAGAATTTTGTATTCCGTTTTGTTCACATATATTTCAAAATTACGTTTCATTACGTTTATATTCAAATATAGTAAAAAAAGAAGACTCTTTATTGCAAGCCTTCTCCTTCTTAACCTATTTTCATTACGCTTTGCTGGCCATGTCTACAATTTGGTTAAGCCAAGCCTTGCGTGTTCAAAGATTCCTTTGTCCGAGGTCAAGCGAAGTGCTTGATCCATGCCTAGCTCATGCTCTAGATCCGCATCAGACAGGCTTTTAGAATTACGTTTTTACGCATTATTGCCAACAAAGCTATCTGCTGCTTTATGGTAAGAATTGCTTACCTTTTAATGATGACCAGCTTGGTCTCCAGCATTTCTTCCATGGCATATTTTACACCTTCACGCCCGGTGCCGCTTTGCTTCACACCACCATACGGCATGTGGTCGACACGGAAGCTTGGAATATCATTGATCACCACGCCGCCAACCTCAAGCTTGTCCGCTGCATCCAGCGCAGTCGTAATATTACGAGTGTAAATTCCCGCCTGCAAGCCATAAATCGAATCGTTCACATGATGAACGGCTTCATCTATAGAGCTTACGGGATGAATCAGCACAAGCGGGGCAAACACCTCGCGACAGGACACCTTGGAAGCCGGGTTCACATCCAGCAGAACGGTGGGCTTCAAAATCCCGCCTTCGGCTTGACCGCCCAGAGCGATCTTTGCGCCCGCCTGAACGGCTTCATCCAGCCATTCACGAACACGTTGGACAGCCTTGGCTGAAATGAGTGCGGATACGTCCGTGTCCGGCTCCAGCGGATCGCCGACTTTTAAGCGCCCTGCTGCCTCTACGAATCGGGAAACAAAGGTATCATATAGTTCTTCAACGACGTAAATACGTTGAATCGAGATACACACCTGCCCCTGATTGGCAAACGCTCCGCTTACACAACGGTCGATGACCGCGTCCACATCCGTATCACGGTCGATGATGACCGCTGCATTGGAGCCCAGCTCCAGCGTGACCCGCTTCAAGCCAGCCTTGGAGCGGATTTCCGTGCCGACCGCCGGACTACCGGTAAAGGTGATATAGCTGACGCGCGAATCGGTGACAAGCACGTCACCAAGGGTTTTGCCGTCACCGCTGATCACATTAAGCGCCCCCGCAGGCAATCCGGCCTGCTCCAGCAGCTCCGCGATCAGGTAAGCCGACAGCGGCGTCTGTTCCGCTGGCTTCAACACGACCGTGTTGCCTGCCGCCAAAGCGGGACCCACCTTGTGAGCGACCAGGTTCATCGGGAAGTTAAACGGCGTAATGGCTCCCACAACGCCGACAGGCTCCTTGAGGGTGTAGGCCATACGGCCCTCACCGCCCGGTGCGGCATCCATCGGGATCGTCTCCCCGTAAATCCGCTTGGCTTCCTCGGCTGCAAACTTGTAGGTTTGCACCGTCCGGTCAACCTCTGCCAGCGCAGCCTTCCACGGTTTGGACGCTTCGCGTGCAATGATACGCGCCGCATCATCACGCCGCGCGTCCAGCAAATCAGCCAGCTTCTCCAAAATGGCTGACCGCTGATGCGCAGGCATAGCCCGCATTTCAGCGCGGGCGTCGAATGCCGCCTGAATGGCTGCGTTAGCATCCTCTGCTGTCGCCTCTGCTACCTCTGCAATGACCTCCCCGGAATACGGTGATTTCAATGCCGTATACGATTGTGCTGCTTTCCATTCACCACCAATAAATAAATGCTGCTGCATGCTTATGTCTCCTTCTCCCTATATTAACGTTTATTCTACCGTTCATTTTACCGTTAGCACAGGGCAAGGTGCATGCTGAATCACATGATGGCTGACGCTACCCAGTATTATTTCCGAAACGAGCCCTTTGCCTCGCGTTCCCATAATGATCAGATCCGCCTGCTCCTGCTCTGCACTTTGGCAAATGATACTCGCCGGATCACCATGCCCTGTCAGCATGCGGTACGAAATACCCTCGTCCTTCAAAAAGTCGGATGCTGGCTCCAATATATGACGCCCTTCCTCTTCAATTCGCTCATCGACATCCACCCCAACCGGTGGCTCATTCATGGATAAAGCCGGATTTACATGCAATACGGTCAGATGCGGTTCCCCCTGAAGCTGTTTGGACAACGTCTTGGCTGCTTCCAGCGCCTTCATGGCGTGCTGCGAACCATCAATCGCGACCAGAATATGTTTATATTCACTCATACTCTTTCCTCCTCAGAAGTTCATTCTTAGTGAGCATCAATCTGTATATCCTGCATATGCCGACGACGTACGATCAGCACCGCTACACCCAGCAGTACCATCAATGCGCCAAAATAAAATGGAGTTTCCGCCGTATACCACTCGGACAGCTTCCCTGCAAGCCACGGTGAGATCGCCCCACCCAGAAAGCGCATGAAGCTATAGGCCGCAGATGCCGTGGAACGCTCCACCGGAGCAGCCTGCATAACAGCCGTTGTGATCAATGTATTGTTAATCCCCAGAAAAATACCAGCCACGATTACCGCAACAATGACAGTCGTCGGTGAGCCTGCGACCGTTCCTATCGCCATGACACCTAAATCAATGGCAAACAGTGTCAGCATGACACTAATGGAAGATACCACGCTAAAGCGTGCTTGAATCTTCGGTGCTACAAACACCGAGGTAAAGGCCAGCATAATCCCCCAGCCGAAAAAGACATAGCCCAAACCGTGCTCGTCCAAATGCATCACATATGGAGAATACGCCATCAGCGTAAAAAATCCAAAATTATATAACAACGCCACAATACCGAGCGTGAATAAGGCCGGATAGCTGAGCGCTTTGAACGGATCGGCAAGTGACCTGCGCTTTTTAGGCTTCGGAATTGAAGGCAGCATAAATGTAATGAACAAAAACCCCACGACCATCAACGCAGCTACACCGAAGAACGGACCGCGCCAAGAAATGGAGCCTAACTCACCGCCAAGCAGCGGACCAACCGAAATCCCTAGACCCAGTGCCGCCTCATACAAAATAATCGCTTTGGCCGTTCCCGAAGTCGACAGACCTACAATCGCTGACAGCGCCGTTGCAATAAACAGGGCGTTCCCCAGACCCCAGCCTGCCCGGTAGCCCACAATCCCGCCAACCGTATCGGCTGTACCGCCCAACCCGGCAAACACAATAATGAGCAATATTCCGGTCAGCAGTGTCCATTTGACACCCAATCGGCTGGACACTACGCCCGTAATGAGCATAGCCACGCCTGTCACCAGATTATAGCTGGTGAACAGCAGCGACACCTGGCTTTTGGTGGCATGAAGCTGATCGGCGATCGCCGGGAGGATGGGATCGACTAATCCCAGTCCCATAAATGAAATAACACAGGCAAAAGCAACCGCCCATACCGCCTTGGGCTGAGACAGCAAGCCTGAACGTTCCTTTAACTCATCAGGTAATGCATGTTGTGAACTCATAATATGTTGTAACCCCCAAATCTAAATGTAGAATAGTTCTCTTATGACGGGTCGCTGCCAAGTTCCTTATCAAGCAGAACTTTTCGCTCACGAACCCTGACCCGCAACTCCTCCAGCTCGGTCTGGAGCATACGGATGCTGTTGATTTTTCCCTCCATCAACTCCAACTGATCGTTCAGTGTACCTTCCATATCCTCCAACATGGCCCGGCGCTCAGCAGGGAGTAGGTTATTTGTTCGCTCACGGTATTCCTCCCGCTGGCCCTTTAGCATTTCCGCTGCGGATATGTAACGCTGAAGCTCTTGCAAGGAGAAGCCAAGCACTTCCTTGGCACTCACTATTTTTTTTAGAAATCCACATCCTCCTGCGTATACAGCCGCATATTCCCTTCGCTGCGCTGCGGGGAGGGCAACAGGCCGATTTCCTCATAATAACGAATGGTTCGCTTGGTCAAACCGCATTGCTTGGCGACCTCGTCAATTTTATACGTAGCCATGACACTCTCCTTATGAAAAAGTTTATATATAAACTCTACGCCTATTTAACGTTAACGTCAACGTTAACTTTGTAAAAAAAGAAACCGCCCCTATTGGAGACGGTTTCTGTTCCGGCTTGCGTAGTCATAGGCCCGAAGCATCGGTGCTCAAGCCCATGATATAGAATTTAGATGAAAATAGTGCGGGTGATGATAACCAGCAAAATGAAGAGTACCAGAATCACACCAGTGGAAGTCCACATGCCGTGGCCGCAACCACAACCTCTATCTACTTCACCCATCTCAACTTCCTCCTCTCTTCGTTGATTACAACAAATCGCTCGAATGCAGATTGTTTAGCAACGAATTAGATAAAGAATGCTTTAGTGATGATAACGAGCAAAATGAAAAGTACGAGAATCGCTCCTGTAGATGTGAAAGCTCCATAACCAGCGCCTACTCCAGACATGCTGATTCCTCCCTTCATGGTTTACAAAAGCATCTTATGCGTATGATGTAAGCCATGATAGGTACAGATGCCGCTTCTCCTGCCCAAATGTGGGTCTTTAAGCTTTGATTTCGCTTCCTTCATGCGTCAGCAAGCCATGATACAGCAGGTTTCGTGTCTGCTTGGCAAGCACGGATGGACTTTCGCGTCCAGTCAGTAATTTGGTTAACGTCAACCGTTCAATCAAGCCAACGACGCATTCCGCCGTCAGCCCCGGGTCCAATTCCTCACGGCAAGAGCCCCATCGTTGTGCAGCAAGCAGATTTTTTTTAATATGACCTGCCATTTCTGCCTTGATACGCACCGAGTCTGCCGCCTGGTAAAATCCGACACGGGTTATCGCCGGATTATTGGATAACATACGAAAAACCGATTCCAGAAACATTTGTCCCTGGCTCAAAATTTCAGCGTGGCTTTGCTCCGGCTCCACCTTCATACATTGAACCGTCTCATTCACCAACATACGGAAGCTCTCGACAAGCTCCTCATACATCTGCTCCTTACTCTCAAAATGAATATAAAAATCCGGCTGCGTCAATCCCGCACGCGCCGCAATCGAACTTACCTTTGTCTGATAAAAACCGGTCTGAGCGAACTCCTCAGCCCCTGCCTCCAGTAACAACCGTCGACCTTCCCGACTTCTGACTCCTGCCCTCATCACGGTTTTGCCCCCTTACTACACAAATCTATCGTATTATAAAGTTCCTTTGCGGTAAGAACAACAGACTTGAGGATGATATATGCCTGTCCTTCAAAAGTCCTAATACATAAGAAATGAAGGTTTTGAAAATGCGGGGGTATCTCCCTTTAAGGTAGTATTAACCAATTAGACCGTGAGTGAACAGGAATGATGACGCCGGATCAGGGGTGAGGACAAAATTTGCGCATCATTTCAATGGTTGTCAGATCATCATCCAGCCCCCGGTTTTGCAAACCGTCGATAATCTGTTGACGTTCCTGACCTTTAATATTCTGCCCGAATTTGAATTTGGCAGTCCACTCATCCGGTACAATCTTGATCAGCGCGACCCCTTTCAGACGTGAAGCATACCGGGGATCGCTGGCATCAATATCATCATAGCCGCCTTCTGGTTGCAATTTACTCATAAAAATGGAAAACGCAGACGCCTTTTCTTCCAGTTCCACTACCTGCTCCGCATGACCACGCACGGTAATACTTTTAAAAAATGAAGTCGCCGGACATGCCATATGTTCATCCGTAAAATAAGATGGAATTAGCGCATACTCTTTGGCGGCGGAAAAAGTGACCCGGTTGTCATCCTTCATCCGTTCCATCTTCTCTCCAGCACGGCTGCCATGAATATAAAAAACACCATTTCCATAAGCAAAATTCAGGGGTACCACACGCGGAAACCCGTCCTCGCTATTCATGCCCAGAAATCCGAAACTGACCTCGCTCAGAAATTGCTCTATTTCCTCTTCTTCTGCCACCGTAAATTCTTTTCTTCTCATGGATCATGCTCCTTTCGTCTATTGACCAGCGATACATTTAAGATTATGTTGAAAATGGATCAATGGATAGATCCAATATGATTGAAAATGAGTAGTCCAATGAAGGAGAATGATATGGATATTACGATTGCTTATCAGCGTGCTATTCAAATGTATCACCATAAATATTTGGCATTGTATCATGCCCTCCGGGAAGGAATTCTGAACGGTTCACTTGCCAGCGGTACACGCCTGCCCTCCAGTCGTGATCTGGCTGTGATGTATGAAATTTCGCGAGGCAGTGTTGCAGAAGCCTACGATATGCTGTTGGCGGGAGGATATGTGGAAACGACGGTAGGCAGAGGGACCTTTGTCATTGAACAGACAGCGATGCTACCGGACAAATCACAGATGGATGAGCAAAACAGGCAGGCACCTTCTGTAAAACAAACACCCCCAGCTCTGTCAGCATGGGGACAACGGATCATGCAGATGGAAAGAGAGTCACAGCCGTCTTCTGCTTCTGCCGTGAATGAAGATGAGGCTCCACAACCCTTGATTTCTTTTCAGGCAGGAGAAGTCGTGTTGGAAGGCAGTTCACAGACCGCATGGAAAAGCGCAATGGCTGCCGCTGGCAAAGACCTACAAAAGCCTTCGTCTGCCTTGATGACAGCACCGGTGAATGGCGATGAATGGTTGCGCGAAGCGATTTGTCAGCATGTTGGAAGAACACGGGGAATTGCGGCCCACCCGGACCAAGTCGTATTATGCAGTGGTTCCATGGAAGTGATAACGTTATTATGCCAGTTGCTTATTAATGAGCAAGATCCAATCGTGCTGGAAAATCCCTGTTACCCCGGTATCCACCGTGCGGTTACTGCATCGGGCGGACTGGTACAAACTGCTGAAATGGATCAGCTAGGAATTATCCCGCAGGATTGGGATTCCAGCTTGCTGTTTGTTACACCGGGACGACAGTTTCCAACCGGAGCTGTATTGCCATTAGCACGCCGTCAACACATTTTGCAATGGGCGGTGTCCCGGGGCGCGTGGATTATCGAAGATGATTATGACAGCGAATTCCGTTGGGCAGGACGACCGATTGAGCCGCTGAAAGCACTGGATCGCGCGGATTGTGTAATCTATGTCGGTTCCTTTTCCAAAAGCATGTTCAGCAGTCTTCGACTGGGCTACGCTATTCTGCCCGCTGCACTGGCCCAAGCGCTGACCGCCGCCAAACGACTCTATGACCCGCTGCCCCCTGCCCGTCTGGAGCAGCGCGCACTGGCACGCTTTATGATGCGCGGCGATTATGTTCGCCACCTGCGCCGGATGACCCGGATGTACAGATCACGCTACGACGTGCTCCAGCGTGAAATGCAGCAGTTGAGTGGACTGTTTCACTGGCATCAGACCGACTGCGGCCTGCATGCCTACGCCATCTGGAAGCATGAGCCTGCTCAGTACCACCATTTGATGCAAGCAGCACGGTCTTTCGGAGTCACATGGCGTGATGCAGCCGATTACCAACTGACACCAGGCCCCCCATCAGCCTGTTTTATTTTTGCCCATTTAACGGAACACCAAATCATTGAAGGTATTCACCGTCTGCGCCAGGCTTGGGATAATATCAAAAAATGAGTAGAACCTTCGCCTCAATCGACCTTCGCACCATATGAGCGCAAGAAGGATAGAGCTTGGTCTCGATCCATCCGTGCACCTTTGACATTAAATGCTTTAAAATCGACTCCATCCATATTAGCACCACGTAAATCGGCTCCCTGTAGCTTGGCATGAGCTAAAATAGCTCTGGTCAGGTCACAATCTCTGAGGTCTGCCTTCTGTAGATTGGTATCCGAGAGATCTGCTTCATAAAAGCGCACTCCTCTCAAATCCTGCTTTTCCAGCCGGGCCTGCCGCAAATTGGTATAAGACCAATCCCCCTGAACGAGCGTAATGCCGTCTATCTTTGCTTTTGAAAAGTCTGACCCCGTCATTTTACAATTGCTGAATTTGGAGACGAACATGTTGGCTTCAATAAAGTTACAATTTATAAAAGCCGATTCAGTATGAATGGAACCGTTCAACAGCGCACCTTGAAAATCACATTCGATAAAACGACATTCGCTGGTCATGATTTCCTCCAACGAACCGTTCGCAAACGTACAACGTTCAAAGGTGCAACGAATAAGTTCACCATCCCTTAAATCTTTCCCGCTATAATCAATGCCCTCATATTGCTGCTCCTGATACTGAAACATCATGGGTCCCCCTTATTTAATAACTAGCCCTAACAGCCCCACAAAAGATGAAGCTTGATGCGGTGAGATCATGCACCCATCCAGGTCTTCAATATCCACCTGTAGTCCATCGAATTCACAATCGCTCAGATCAACCCCCTTGAGCTTGGACCCCGACAGCATTGCCTGATCCATATTGCAACGGGTAAAAGAAATTTTTTGCAGCGTCAAATGATAAAGGTCGGAGCTTATCAATGAACAATCCTCAAAACCAACGTGTTTGAAATTAGCAAAGCGAAACATCGAATAATCTCCTAAGCAATCCAGAAAACGAACATTTTGGAGTCTGCTTCTGGAGAAGTCTGTTCCGAGCAGCTTGCAATTTCTGAACTCTACCCGGTGAATAAAGGAACCGGAAAAGTTAATATTGGACAGGTCGCATTTATCGAAAATAACATCTGTCCATTCACTTTCCGGCAATGACGATTCCATAATAGTCACATTTTTGAAAATCATCTTCTCAAACGAAACCCTGGTAGCTTCCACACTATCCATGGTCATATCCTCTACAGACCCCGTGTTAAACTCATCCTTGGATCGTAAGGAATACATTTCATCGGTTAATACAGGTAAGTCTGAAGGAATTTTTGGCATCTCTATCTTCATTTCCATAGCTATCTCCACCTTCTGAGTGCTTATTCCGGCATATGTCCAGTTTATATGATGAGGCGACGCAGTAACAATGGCTTTATACACGCGTCTTTCTCGACCAGAGGGTCACCAGATTTCGCATCTGTCATCTATGCACCCGAATATATGAATCTATTTTCTATCTATCTCCACACATAGCGTAGCAAAAGCATTTCTATCACATATATTAACGTTGTGAGTATACTCACGAACCTTTTTTTAGGAGGTTGATAGCATGGCAGTACAGCTATCTAATAATGTGTTCTCCATCTCGGTCGGAGATTACGGGGATATCTCTTCCTTACGTCTGGTAGGAGACACATTCAATACGAACTACGTCATGAACAGCTCCAACGCACCCAAACAGAATACGGCGGATCATCAGTGGCTTGGTGAACTCATGTTTACCTACCGTCTCAGTAACGGGGCGTGGACTCGGGCATGGACAAGCAATTCTGCGGATGCACGCACGATCACCTCATCCGGCAGTAGTGTTCAAGTATCGTACCAAAATTCGTCAAACAATCAGGGAATACGTAATTTTACATTAAATGAAACGTATTCACTGGTTAACGATTACTTGCATTGGCAAATGAAAGTAACCAATACTTCCAACCAAACGCTCGAAATAGGAGATTGGGGGCTGCCGCTTCCTTTTAACGAGTATTGGTCCGGCGGCAATAACGAACAAATCTATGAAACAAGGGTACTTTCCCACTCCTTTGTAGGGCATAACAGTTCTTTTATTACCGCTGGACGGCCTAGCGGCATCGGGCCTTATCTACTGCTTGTCCCTGATTCCGCTACAGGCGCAGGTCTCGAATATCAGGACCATTGGAGAGTCGAGGAGCACCCGGGCAGCACGTGGGCTATGGAGCAAGGCGGCTGGTCCGAAGGACTAAATGTGTTCTATATCCACTCCAATGTCATTAAGAGCACCAACCGTGGCTATCTTTCCAACACCAGTCTGTCGCTGGCTCCAGGCGAAAGCAAAACGTATGCCTTTAAATTTTACAAGGTAGCGGACGAGCAGGCGGTGAAGGACAGGCTGTACAGCGAGGGACATGTAGATGTGACCGTGGTTCCGGGCATGATTGTCCCGACGAATCTCAAGGCTAAATTCGATCTGCATACCAGCAAATCCATTACCTCTGTCACAGCACAGTACCCGTCCGAAACCACCATCAATTATCTGGAAACAGCCCCCACGAATCATAAAATATATGAGCTTACACTGGGACGACTGGGACACAACAATATTACCGTAAACTACGGCAGCGGCGAAAAAACCGTTCTCCAGTTCTATGCCATCGAGCCAGTCGATGCTGCACTTCAGCGCCACTCTACCTTCATGGTCAACAGCACCCAATGGAACGTGCCGGGCGATCTGCGGGACAAGGTGTTTGACGACTGGATGATGCAATATAAGGCCAAGCGCAACAGCTTTGCAGGCTACTGGGGCTGGGGTGACGATTGGGGATTAACTCATGGACAGTTTCTGGCTGAGAAAAACGTACAGAAGCCCGTGGCATCCGAGATTAAAGCAGTCGATGATTATCTGGAGGTTGCCGTCTGGACGAATCTGATGGAAGGCCATCATACCGACTATCTGGTTCCCGATTTCCTAATGCCACAGCCCAACACAACACCGACGTACCGGGGCTATGCCTATCCGCATATTTACAACACGTTTTTCAGTATGTATAAGCTCGCCAAGCTGTATCCGAACCTGATTAACTACCGCAATAGTAAAAACACGTATTTGCTACGCGCTTACCGTATTTTCAAGGCACTGTATGAAGGCCCTGTTGCCTACAACTGGAACACAGGTCTCATGGGTGAGCTGACCACGCCGGATATCATTAAAGCGCTTCAGGAAGAAGGCTTAACCACCGAGGCTAACGATCTGATCTCCAAAATGGCTACCAAGTACAACAATTTCAAAAACACCACCTATCCCTACGGCTCCGAGTATAACTATGACAATACAGGCGAAGAAGCGGTATATACGCTCGCCAAAATGAACAGCAATACAACGATGATGAGCAAAATCAACGCCAAAACACGCGCCGCACGCGGCCATATGCCTGTGTGGTATTATTACGCCGATCCGGTCACGATTACCGGGGAGAATTGGTGGAACTTCCAGTACACCACCTCGCTGGCTGGCTACGCGATGGATGACTGGACACGCCGTTATTCGTCCAAGCCCGAAGTGGACCAACGCTTATCTTATGCCGCCAAGCTCGCGAACATCGGGGCAATTAACTCGGGACAGATCAGCTCCGATCCAGCCAATATCGGCGCAGTATCGTGGACGTATCAGGCGGGTAAGGGCAATTACGGCGCTCTTGGTCTGGACGGTGGCCCGCTCTTCAATGGCTGGCGTGGCATGTCTGGAGAAGCGGATTTGGGGCTGTTCGGAGCGATTAAAACTCTAAGCTCGGATGTTGCTGTCGATCCCATTTTTGGCTTGTATGGCTATGGCTGTGACGTTACAGAAAGCGGTAACAGCTATACGATCACTCCCAAGGACGGTGTGTTCCAGCGGCTGCATCTGATCTCCCAAAAGCTGAGCCTGGAGCTGAATCGAGACCAATACAGCTCAGCTATCGTGGCCAAATCCAAAAACAACGTCCGTCTGACGCTGAAAAATGCAACAACGGGCACAGCTCACACCACCGTTTTGATCTTAACCGGACTGGCCGCAGGTACGTATGACGTGCTCGTAGACGGAACAAAAACTGGCTCCGTCACAGCTGTTAACGGCTCATCGGCTACGGTCAGACTGAATATTGGTACGGCGGCTTCCTACGATATCCGCATTCAGACAGGCACAGGTAATCCGGCTCCAGCCGGAGACGTTGTAGCCCACTATGATTTTAATGAAACAAGCGGGTCTACCGCAGCCGATTTGTCAGGCAATGGGCAGCAGGCCAATGTGAACGGCGGCTCGTGGGGCGCCGGACGGAACGGCAATGCTCTGCTCTTCAACGGCACAGCCGCCTATGCCAGCCTACCCGGTGGTCTGGTCAGCAGCGTTAACGATTTTACGATTGCGGCCTGGGTACGGGTGAACACCCATAACGGCTGGGCCCGCCTGTTTGATTTTGGAGCAGGCACGGATCGGTATATGTTTTTGGCACCCAAGGCTGAGGGGACAGGTATGCGCTTTGCCATCACCGTTTCGGGGAGCGGGCAGGAACAGCAGTTGAACGCCCCGGAGCTGGCGACAGGGGTCTGGAAGCATGTGGCCGTGACGCTGTCGGGCAATACAGGGGTTATATATGTAGACGGTGTGGAGGCAACGCGCAACTCGAACATGACGTTAAAGCCGTCCAGCCTTGGATTGACGGACCAAAACTATATTGGAAAATCCCAGTTTGATGATCCTTATCTGAACGGAGCGATAGATGAGCTGATCATTTACAACAGAGCGCTGACAGTTCAGGAGATCCGCAGCTTATCCTCGGTAGGCAGCGCTGTTGCAGGCCTCAAAAAGGTAGCCAGTTCGTATGCCGAAGGGGCAGATTAAACGGATGTCATTATTTTATGCCATTAATTTTTTAACTTGTAAATGGTTTGTGCCGTGAATGATTTGTATCGTGAATGATTCAGGCCATTCCGCCTATTAGGAGGATTCCACCATGTGTAAAGACCATGCAAGACCCCCCCTGTCGGCAAGTGTTGACTGTGATTCATGCGGTACTGCTTCTGCTTCGATAAATGAGGCTCTCTTTGAAACGGAAACTGCACAAGTCTCGGCTTCCGGCGTATCCCCGCAAGCGATCGGCAGCGATGCCGAGGTGATTGACCGCTTCGGACGCATCATTAACGGGTACGGCGTTGATCTGGTGGATTGGCAAGGCTATATCGCCAATCCATTCATCAACCTGACCGTGAAACCACCTGCCAGTGCGGCGTATCCGATCAGCATCACACTCAAGGCGCAGGGAACGTCCAGGCTTATGATGAATCTGCCCAGTACGTTATCTGCCACTGGCGCTACAAAGGTGCTGAATTTTAACAATGCATCTGAGAGGAAAGATTTCAAACTGGAGGTAGCACCCGACCGCAATGGTGGCCCGGACGAGATTGAACACTATACGCTGTATCTCACCATTGCAGATAGCGCGGGAGCCAGTCGAACCCATACGATTCCGATTCGTGTATGGGATCAGGACGATAATCAGGATACCCAATTCCCATTGGTGTTCGATTATCGCTACGATACGGTCAATCACTATTTTGACGATCCAGGTATTCGCAAGGCCGCCGAGCAGGCGATTAAGGACTGGTTCTATTTCTTCGATGTCCAGCCGTTCGATACCGTTCCCGCTGGAGCTGAACGCAACTATATCCCGAACAACGACTGGAACGGGCATACGATTGGCACAAATAACGCTCCATATAATGGAGAATGGGTTTTCCTGCGGGGTATCGACGGTCCTTATTCGACCGGATGGCCCGGCAACAGTGGTTTTTACCACACCAAGAACGGCGTCCGCGTTCCGGGTCCCATTCACCGTTCGCTAGGAACCGCACTGGATTTTTATCCAGATGCTCAGGTATTCACCTCGCTGAATGACGACGACTGGTACAAAACCGATCTGACTCAGGTGACCGACGTATACGGACTCATAATGCATGAGTTCGGCCATGCCGTCGCTTTCAGCGATACATGGGCAGGGATGCAGGCTTACCATAGCAGCGGCGGTGCCGATTCCGTCGTTGAAGCGTACCAAGGCGTCCGGGTACCGTTGGATGGAAGCTATCACATCCCGGGGGATCGGCAATACTGGGACCGTCTCAGCGGACAAAGCGCAGGCTGGACAGCGGAGTTTCCGGTACGCCGCTGGATGCTGAACAAGCTGACGCTGCTCATTGCCGAAAAAGCCGGCTGGAAGCTGAATCGCAAGCTGACACCTTTTCTCGAACCGGAAATTGTCACATCCTCCTTGCCTAAGGCCGTAAAGGGACAAAGCTACAGCCAAAAGCTGACAGCTAAGGGTGGTGTCCCCTTCTACGATTGGACACTGAAAAACGGCAGCCTGCCTGCCGGGCTGACACTCGACCGCTTTACTGGAACGATTAGCGGCACCGTATCTGCCAGCCCGCCGCAAAGCAGCTATACCTTTACGATAGAGCTTCGGGATTATGATGAGTTGGCGAAGCCGTTTACACGCAGCTTCACGATTGGTTTGTAAGCAAGAAGCTATTCCACCTGTAGATCATTAGCTCCGTCTAATCCGCGTTGTTCTTGGCTTCAAACGTGCCAATTCCTCGCCGGTGAGCTGTCTTGTATAAGAGCGTGGAGATGATCCTGTATCTACTCTGCGCACCCTGCCTGCCCCGACGGGGCGGGCTACCCGTGTGTTAAACGCCTGCATGAACCACTGCACCGGGAAAGCAATGGACAGACGCCCATCTGTCGTGCCTGCAAAATTGACCGCTGCCGCATAATTATCCGACTGTCTGAGCCAGACAGAGCCGGAATCCCCGGGCAGCGATACAGGGGTGGTACCTCTAATAACGGTCTGATCCTGGAAGGTCAGCAGCCCCAGGCTTCCGCCGTAATTGATTTGCAAATCCGTATAGACGGACTCTACCGTGCCATTGACCCGCCCGGTCGTACGTCCCACCTTTTTGAATTTTTCGCCAACACGATAAGCGGTCACATGGCCCGGAACCGCTCCTACTGTAGCATAACGCGGACTGAGCGAGCTGTTGCGGGGTGGCAAGGAAAGCGCCGCATCAATGAAATTGGTTCCCGTTGGATTTAGGCGTATATAACGATATAACCGTCCTATACGATCTCGGGTAGCTGCCCCCCCATCGGCTCCGCCTGGCTGAATCGTGGCCTCCCGATTGTCTGTATTGGAGGGGTTGAGTACATGGTTATTGCTGAAAAGATAACGTGTAGCCGGCGCTCCAGTTGGGGCGACGATCAGTCCGGTTGTACCGGAGCCTTCAATCGTCCCGACGCTGTAGCCGGCGATGACCGGGCGTATACGCACTTTGTAGTCCGTGGCATGGGCTTTGATCTTTCCAGACTTTACAATCCGGACAGGAACGCTCGTTTGCTTGCCTAGCGCTGTGGCCGACAGAAGTCCGGTAGAGGCCGTGGCCAACCGATCTGTGTACACAATGACAGCGGCTCCCCTTTTGGGACGAGCAGGGTCCCTATACCCTACGCCGATGCCGTGGACACCGGACATTTTTAAGACTTGCTTGGCCATCCGCTTTTTCACTTGAAGGGCGGCCGAGAAGGTAGCCAACATAATCATCCCCTTTTACATTCAGATGAAATATTGTATGGCTAAGGCCGCTCCGCGTTCCATTTGATCTTACGATCGCTGCGCTACCAACCCCCGTAAGATTCAAGTCTGTATAAGTTGAATTCGAAAAATCCCAAAAATTATTATGTATATATAAAGTAAGCCATTGAAAGGTATACAAAAATATCCCAAAAGATGATATACTCATTTCCGAAATTGACATTTTAGCATTTGATTCTGATGTTCCTATTTTAAATAGGTTGATATCCTAATAAGTTTCCTTTAAAGGGGTGGTTTGATTTGTCCAATACAACCACGATACTCGCAGAACTGATGAAGTACATGAAAGAAAAAAAATTAGGTGTTAGCGATTTAGCCAGGGCTGCCAATATGAATCCCGGCACAATTAGCGGTCTCGTTAATGGAAATCGCAAGTTCTCAGTCTATCAATTGGATAGATTAACAGAAGCGATGGGGCTTCCCGTCGGTTATTATTACGAGCGTTATATTTCTGAGTACTTGGCCGACGCCAATCCCAACTGGCGTAGGATAAGTCCGTTTTTGGAAAGTTGTGCAAAATTGAACAAATTGGATTGTATTCAGCAAGTCGTGAATATGTTATTGGATAAGTTAAGCTATGCTACTCCATTATTTGAACTGGCTGAGCATTTTTTTGAAGACGGTTTATACGGGGCAGCGGCTATACTTTATGAGAATGTTGCTTTCAGTGAAAATAAGCAGCACTCAGAGCGCTTGGCCATATGTCAGTACCGTCTATTTCAGAGCAGACAAGGGAATGACCAGGAAAAAAACTATGAAGCAGCCGTGCAGTTCGGAACCTACGTTGATCGTTTGGACGAACTGGATCAGCTAGATGGTTTAAAGGCTTTAGCGAATACATATCGTTCGTTGCGTAAATGGGACAAAGTAGAATTATTCGCTAAAGCTTTGGGAGAAAAGGCTGAGATTCAATACAAATTGAGCAAACAGCAACATCGTGTAAAAAAAGAAAATTCAAAGCAACCCAGCTTCCCTTTGTTTGCTTACTGGGCATTCTCACATTTACTCCGCGCACAAGCCTGTGACGAGAGGAAAGACTATCAAGGGGGGCTTTACCATATTAAAAAATATGCAAATTTAAGCTGGGTAACGGATACGGATGAAGAAACCTTGAAATGGAAAAAGAATTATGAGGATTGGGCAGTAGTCAATATGTATGTAAATAAGCTTCTTTCGGGCGAAAGGAACGTGCTTCCCGATTATGTAGCATATATTTCTTCAAGAAAAGATGAAGTTCTTCCCGCGCTTGATAACATCCTTGAAGCTGCTAACCGATATCATTTTGATGTAGATGATATTCTAAAGCAATTCGAAGTGGACATTTCATCTTATCTGGAGCAACAAAAAGTTAAAAGCTTTTATACTCAACGATTCATAACAGAACGCTTTATACATTTTTCAATGGAATTATCATCCTATTATTTGACCAAAGGAAAATTTACTGATGGCTTTAGATTTTTATTTAGTTGTTTGGAAAAATCTACATTAATCAATAATAAATCGTATATAATTAAATGTATGAGCCTGTTTGAATCTTATCATGAGCAGGCATCACCTGAGACAAAAACAGCGTACAGAAATATCATTAAAGAGGTGAACAAAGATGAAGCGTAAAATACTTTTAACCTTTTTAGTAACCAGCTTTATGTTAGTAGCAGTAGTGACAATCCCCTTGCATTTTCAAGATAAAGAGCATGGCTATCAACCGAATCATCATGGGGAAATGTAACCTATTTTAGATGAAGTGAATTAAGGGACGTACTCTCAGAGTACGTCTTTTTTATTTGGAATATATAGAACATGTACCAAACGTTTACTTTTTATTGGATTCCACATGAGCGCTTAAAATAAAAGCACAAGGGAGGAATTGTGATGCAAACCGACAACATTTTGAGTCACCATGTAGAAACAGCTAGACAAAAACTGCATGATCTCCAAAATAAATATGGCTTTGGTCACGCTAGCGTACTCAAACAATCCATGGTTCTGGATGAACTTATCAATCAATATCAATACACTTACTATAAGCGTAAAAAATCCAACTGTTTAAATGCAGAAGATTTGGGCGAGTAACCTTTGGTGGTACTACTCACCTTTTATGTAGTGCATAATCTGAGTGAAGACATCACTCCTCCGATTTATTTTTGAGAAAATGTACATAAGTTACCTACTTAATACATGATGATGGAATTCTTCGTAGTGAAAAACTCCATTGGCGTATCCGTGTTAATGCCAAGTCACCTTCTTATTTCTATAGGGATCACAATTCTCCCCAAACTGTCTAAATTTCTTACCATTAACGCGTCACTCAATGTGTTCACTCCTTCAATTTTAATGAATGGAATTTCATAATATAAAGGATAAATGTGGTTATATAATGCTTTAGCATCATTTTACATTTTTTTCAATAAAAATATACAAATGATACCTTATATATGTTACTGTTGTGTAGTAATACAAAAAATAGAAAAGGACGTGCTAGTATGTTAAAATTGAAAAGTACAGCAATTATCCTTACAGGTGTATTGGCTCTTACAGCAGTAGCTCCGCTGGCTGCTTCTGCCGCACCAGTTACGGGAATTGAAGTATCGAAGGATCATGGAGGTATAGTTATCCAACAAACTGGTCAAGAGGTACATGAGCTTCTTGGTGGGACAAGTCCGACGATGAGCTTAATTGTTGAAAAAGGTTATGGACATGTAAGGATTAAAGTTCGGAATGCAGGAACATCAAATCTCACTTGGAGCTTGCAAGGTAACGGGAAAGAGTATGTCTATAAAACTGTTGGCAAAGGAGACACATTAACGTGGACTAGCGTTAATTCATTCCCTAATGGGATGCCTTCAGGAAAATATGTAATTCAATTCAGAGCCAACGGTAACGAAGTTAGAGGCGAAGCTTGGGGTACTACTGGTCAGTACACAGGAGACATTAGCTAACAATACTTGGGATTTTAATTAACTAATATTAATGAAAAAGAAAACTATTTTAATCATTGTCGGAGTCATTTTAGCGATCTTTATTCTCTGTTTCTTTTTAAACGTATGGGTGGTCAATAACATTCGTGTTGTCCCTAACTAATAGTCAAGGAGATTAATGAATAAGAAAAAAGTATGGAAGATTGTAGGGTTCTCTGTTTTGGGAATTGTTTTAATCTACATTTTCTTGGTTATTGTAGGAATTTCTCAGCTTGTTACTAACGTAACACCATAGAACTAGACTTTATGCTTTTTCGTATTTACAGTTGAATTATTGTAGGCCCTATCACAGCAGTCAAACACAAAAGACTTCCTTAATTATAGGAGGTCTTTTGTGTTAGCAAAGAAGTAGCTAGACAACAACTGTATGATCTCCAAAATAAATATGGCTTTGGTCACGCTAGTGTACTCAAACAATCAATGGTTCTGGGCGAGAAACTTGTGATGAGGTCGCTCGCCCCTTTAGAGGGTAGCTGATTTTCTGGGATTGGGTTTCTGTGGAGACTTTCGCGACAGCCGGTTGGATAATTGAAGCAGCCTTACTCTCTGATTTAGTCTGTAGTATTTCCGACAGCAACAATATATTTTAGAGGGTTGTATTGAAAATTGTTCGAAGAACTTGTAGAAGATAGATCTATTTTGTTCCAGATGCGCTTAAAAATTGCTCCTTCTTGAACTGCGGATCGATCTCTATCCTGTTTATCGTACTGATAGCTTATATCTGTAATGAAAGTGGGCCGAAGGTCTTCGTTACCTACTTTTAAATCCTTTCCAGATATATTCCGAGCGACTACAGATAATGTTGCAATTTTTGAACTGCTACCAACTCCCGGTAATGTAAGCTCATAAGATAGCGGACGAATTTTATTGTTATCAATGTCGTTGTTTAAGGGGATTGTATTTGAATCGTAACCGCCCTCTAAATAGGAAATTACTTTGCTTTTTTTGAATTTACTATCTTTAATCGTTAACAATTGATCCTCCCAGCTCCCCTTTAAATTTAAGCCGTCAAGCAGCACCTTAGCAGGAATGAAAACTTGCTTTTGCTTAAGAACAGGTACAGTATCAATTTTTGTATTTGTTCCATTGTACTTTACATTGTTAGAGTTAATTGTAACTTCAATATTTTTGTTATCCCAAGAAACTGAGGCTATTTTTTTTATTGCATCATAGTTGACTGACGCCCCAAGCAACTCGCTAACAGCACGTAATGGAATCATAATACGCTGTTGTTTGTCGATGTATGGCACGTCTGGTGATGTGTACAAGATGTAATATTGGTTGATTTTAAGAATCACAGGAGCCTTGATGACAGTCGGTTTAGCATCCACGCTGCCCATGCTTAAAGAAAACAATAATAAGGTCAGCAAAGAAAATAAAAAAATATTTTTACATAATTTCATATAACATTCTCCTCCATTCATTTGTACTTCACTACGTATTTTACGCCAATAATTACAATAAGTTGCGAAAAAAGGAAAAGCGCATCAAGGGAACCTCTCCTTAATGCGCTCTCTTTTAAGGAATTAACTCTTAAATATCTATATTATCGGTTTCTTCACCAGCATTTATATAATTAACTTTTACAACGTCAGTTGTATAAGAACATGTACCACTGGCATTAGTATCGGCCGCAGACCAAGTGTGGTAATTCGTCGAGCTATTCCCAATTAGACTGTTATACCAGTGGGCATTATGAAGATAAGAACCAGAGTGAAAATTTTGCGGCTTTTGACCTATTGTAGTTAATCGTTTTAATATATTCCCACCTCCAGGAATGAAACCTGATGCTTGGCGCCCTATAGTCATTGTTGTGTTCTGGTTGGTAGTATAATCGATTCCGCTAACAGTAAGGGCTATATTATTAGATGAAGGAATAGAAAATTTCATATTTACATTTTGTTTGCTCTTAAACCGTTGTGCGTAACCTAAAGGGTCGCCATCTACACTGATCAGCATTCCCCAATTATCATACAATGTACTGTGAATGAGTCCAGCATCTACGCCGCCACCATTAGCACCCTGTCCTCCGACATATACATAGCCTGCATCACCATTATAGCTTGAAGATCCTTTATTGTTGTTATCTCGAATCTCTGATCCTCCAGGTAAGTAGACATAATGAGACTGCCATGAATAATTAGCATTGGAAGTTACTCTTCTATAGGGACCGGTACTCCCTGTGCATGGATGTTGGGTAGCCTGTGTACCAATTTCTCCTTCTAATTGTGAAGGGGCCACACAAGAAGAATCTTTATAAACACTACTACTAACAGAAGTTTTATTGTCATCCTGTTTAGATTGTTCGTTATGAAGAACAATTTGGCTTGGTAAATTATCAATCGGTAAAGCAAATCCTTCTTTGCCATCAGAAGTTTCGAATATATTGTCTGAAGTTTTTTTAAATTTAAACACTTTTTCCAGTAATTCAGGTTTGTTCGCATACAGTTTTCCATTAGCATCTTCATAGACTACATTTTCGCGTGCATTTGGCTCCAAATCCACCATGAAGTTAAGCAGAACTTTCCGATCACTCCCTTGGACAGATGAATCGATAAAAATATCGGAATGGGATGAAATAGAATTAACATCTGGTTGGGCAAATACGCTAGAGAAAGAGCTAAAGATTAAAACAGATACCAACGAGCCTACCATTAAAACTTTATTCATTTTCATGACTTTCCTCCTATGGAATATGAATGTGTTCAATAGCATGATGTATAGAAAAATGATATAGGCTGATTAAGAGGAATCTAGAAGTTGTTTTCTATGTAAACGTGCCCTTTGATCGAACTAAATCAGTTTTCTATCTTCTCTACTGGCCAATAGAGAAATCATGCATATAAATGGGATTCGAATCCTATTAAATACATATTATAGTTCCAATTAGTTATTATGTCATTAACAGCTTAGATAAGGTTTTTCCATTATGATACATTTATATATGGACATCAGGCTTCAAATTGTTTGTATTACATAAGGCTAACAGATTGAAAAACGACATTTTATTAAACTTTAATTTTATATGGATACATAAACCAGACACGCAACGTTTTTTGTTGGGGTGTTTTTTTAACTGGTACGCTCTTTCACAAGTCGCTTAACGTAAATTTTAAATTGTAATTCCATATTAAAACATACGTATATTTTTTTTTATATAACAATGCATAAACTATAAATATTAATTTTATGATCATAAAATTCACAAAAGGAGATGCTCTCTTGAGTAGTTCGGGATTGATTAGATACATTGATAACTTAGGAAGATTTTTAGTTCCCGCAGCAATAAGGAATAAATTAAAACTCAAAGATGGCGACCTTGTGGAAGTTTTTTATAACGAGGAATACATTATGTTAAAGCGATATATTGGAGAAACCTGCGTGCTTTGTAGAGGAAATGAAAATCTTTCTCTATTTAAAGATTTTCTCATCTGTTCAAAATGCAAAAATGAGCTAACAGGTATGCAGACAACAGACCAGTCTTCCTCAGACATCGAATGCTGATGCATACCTTCCTGAAAGAATGAGATCAAGGAGGGATATATTATGATAAGAGACGACATTTTGCGTCAACGCTTGGAGAAAGCTCGACAAAAACTCTATGATTCGCAAGCAAAATACGGATTCGATCACGCCAGTGTACTAAGACAATCTATGATCCTGGACGAACTCATAAATCAATATAACCGCCATTTTTATGTAAGAGAAAAAAATTCAATTCCTTAAATATAACCGATTGGGCGAGAAACTTGTGATGAGGTCGCTCGCCCATTTATTGTAACACTTAGACTTATTTAGAGGGATCTATTTCAGTCGTCTTACTTTTAAGGAAAGAGACATACGTTGGTGAAATCTTCAATAGCTGCGCGTAGGTTTTCATGGAAGCACCGGGATATTGTTTCATGAGGTCTAACAGGAGCTTAACCATTTGTTCATCAGATACATTTTTAATATCTTCTGATGTAGAAGGTAGCTGATTTTCTGCGATTGGGTACCCTTTGAGGCCATTTGCACAGTAGATACATACATAAGATTTTTTGAAGCGAATGAGTTGTTTGTTTCCCCCGCATAGGAGACATGATTCACTTTCTAATCTACACATAACAATTGCGCTTTCAGTTATGAAAAACTCCATTTCTGTATTCTTGTTGATACCCAATCGATTTCTTATTTCAACTGGGATTACAACTCTCCCTAGGCTATCTAAATTTCTTTTCATTGCCGCGTCATTCAAAGCATACACCCCTCCAAGACATTTAATCCTTATTTTCATAAAGATAGAAATATATGCCTTGAATGAGAGGAATTTTATAAACGAAAGGATAAATGTGGTAGTATGGTACCTTAGTATGATTTTACATTTTATTCAAAAGAATTATACAAATGATTCCTTATCTATGTTACGGTTGTTTAGTAATGAAAGAAGCGGTTAGCGAAAAGGTCTTTGATAACTACTCTTAAGTTGTTGAATCTGTAAATGAACAACTTAAAAGTGGGATTTTGCAAACAAAAAAAACGGGGAACTTGTCGCAAATCCTAACTACAAAGAGATTGGTACGAATATGCATGGTAATTGGTACTGGTGGGGGGATGCATTAACTCTCTCGGATGCTGAGACAAAGCAACAAATAACAGCGCACCATCGGTAATACTTAGTAGTGGAGTTTCGTTGGTGCTAAATCGTTTGAAGGCTAATGATAACGGAAGAGGTGTAACTATTAATTTTCACCCCGGATACTTCGAAGTAACAAGTAACTGAGAACTGAGGCATACTAAATGAATATATATTTGCTTGTCCTTTTTATTGCAATCATTGCTGGCAACATACTATTTAATATCTTTAAGAAAAGACAAGGAGAAGGTAGTAAAGCGCCTGATGTAGTAACCATTATAGGATTAGTGATCGGACTGGCGTTAGGCATCACTCCTGTCTTCTCAGTGGCATACAAGAGTGGACTTGGCACACTACAGTCCTCGTGCTTGGTTCTGCTCTTGTTATTGGACGCATCCTGTATGGCTGGAGAAAAGGCAGAGATAATAAAACAAAAAATTGAGATATCCTACTTCGTCCCAAGGGATAAATACAGCAATTGCAGTAGGATATTCACATAAGAACCCTGCCTGGATTCACTACAGGCGTTGGTTTAAGCTTTGGAGTTGTCTCCTTTAGTGGAACTGGCAAAGTTGACTATACTGGTCGATTTAATTTTACGATTTAAAAGTTTTTAGAATCATAGCGAATAAATCCTTCAATCATTCATAGAATGGTTGGAGGATTTATTACTACGAACTAAACAGATCTTCAGCCTTTAATTGGAGTTATTATATAAGGATAATCATGAATTGAATGGAGATCAGTTATGATTGCATTCTATATTATTGGCACCTTCGTTGTTGTATTGGTACTGTCTTGGATTTTGGGAGCAATAGGTATTAATATTTTTGAAGGACCAAACGCTAGTGCACTTTATTTCTATGGATCGATAATAATAGGCATTCTTCTTAATATAAATGATGAATTAGGAGATAACAAAAACAAGCAGCAAGTAGATAAGGAGTCTGTAAAATAGATTGTGTAAACTCCTAAATCCAGTAAAATGGAAGTAACAATACATAGACAAATACGTCTAGGATCAAGGAGGTACTTCATGGAACAATCTTTTTCATCAATATTGACATACAGCATACAAGCAATTGCGATTTTACTAATTATCTTTAATATATTGAGAAGAAACGAAAAAAAAGTGGGGTGGGGATCACTTTCACCCCTTTTAGCTCTTCTTGGCATGGCTGTTTCTTTTGAATTTGGCAATTACATATTTGGCGATCAGTTGCTCTCCTTTTTAGGATTGCCCGCATGGTCTAATGCTGATAATACGGGGTTTCACTACACCATTTTTCTATCCAGTATTTTCTTTATTCCTAGTTTAATCATTGGATACAAAAATCCTAAAGCATTTGGAGCTAAAATCGGAAAATGGGTTTCTAGTATATATCTATTTATGATAATCATTCCGGCATTATTTTTTATCATAAGCTAATTTACCGATCAGTTAAAATATAAAAATTCTAAAGAGGGAAGGAGTTGTTAGTAATGACTTTTGCTCTGACTGTTGTTCGGTGAAAATAAAGTCTTAGACTGCCACTGTTATCATTCAACTATCGTTCTTATTTTAGTTTATGACTGATGTGAATCTTGTTCATTCCCAAGCCAATTAGGAGTTTAAATCCGAGTATTTCTTCAAGTGCGGTTGGGTCTCACGTAGATCTCTCACACCTTCCGAATAGTGGGCGAGTAAAATACGTCACTATGCATATGCTGAATTTTGTCCCAGTTGCCAGGATTGGTCGTGTCTGGAGAGCCGTGCTCCAGAATGGCTTGATATAGTGCGGTTTTTTCTTCCAAATGGGCTACGTGCTGTTTGGCTTCTTCGAGCTTAGCGAGCGCCGCTTCTTTATGCTCCATCATGAGAGCGGAGCGTTGCGAAATGGTCGAATCTCCTTCGAGACAGAGATCGACGTACCTTTTTATGACTTCAATCGGCATACCAGATTGCTTGAGGCATTTAATGCCATGTAGCCAGTTAATCGATTCTTCGTCGAACATCCGAATATTATTTTGATTGCGCTGTACGCTTGGCACCAGGCCTTTATCCGTGTAAAAGCGTACAGCGTGCTCAGTTAGTCCCGTTATTAGGGCTGCTTCTTTGACCGTATGCATGTGAATCCTCCTCGGAAAATAAATTTTTAAAGATGCCTTGACTTCGTGTAACACGAAGGTCATAGGCTTATTGTAATGCAAATAAGCCGTAAGTGGAATCCCTCTCTGCTGTTCCTGATTCAGGGGTTACGCGCCGTTTGCTATTAGACATTTGAACATTAGGAGGAGTTATAATGCAAACCGTAACATTAAACAATGGTGTAAAAATGCCGATCATCGGCTTTGGTGTCTACCAAGTTCCGAATGCTGAAGAATGCGAGAACGCGGTATATGAAGCGCTGATGGCTGGTTACCGCCTGATTGACACCGCAGCCGGTTATCTGAACGAGGAAGCGGTCGGACGCGCGATCAAGCGCAGCGGTGTACCGCGTAAGGAGCTATTCATCACGACCAAGCTTTGGGTTCAGGATGCTGGTTACGAGAGTGCCAAGTTGGCGTTTGCCAAATCCTTGAAGAAGCTTCAGCTCGACTATCTCGATCTATACCTTATTCACCAGCCGTTCGGCGATTACTACGGCGCTTGGCGTGCGATGGAAGACCTGTACCGCGAAGGCAAGATCAAGGCGATCGGTGTCAGCAACTTCTTGCCTGACCGCCTGATGGACCTCATCGTGCATAACGAAATCGTGCCCGCGGTCAACCAGGTCGAAACGCACCCTTTCTACCACCAAATTGAGAGCGCCGCTTTTATGAAAGAGCAAGGAGTACAGCACCAGTCATGGGCCCCGTTTGCTGAAGGACTTAACAACTTGTTTGGCAACGATGTGCTGGCCTCGATCGCAGAAAAACACAACAAGTCCGTAGCCCAGGTCGTGCTTCGCTGGCTTGTTCAACGTGGAGTCGTTGCTATTCCAAAATCCGTGCGTAAAGAGCGGATCGTCGAAAACTTCAACATTTTCGATTTTGAGTTGAGCGCAGGCGATATCGAACAGATTTCCACTCTCGATACGCGGGAAAGTCTTTTCTTATCGTACCGCGATCCGGAAGTCGCCAAGATGATGGGCAACTGGAGAGTCGAACTGTAAACCTTGATCGAACCGTAAACTCATCACGCGTTTCTCCTCATCTAATAAGAAAGGACAAGGAGGGTTCCCCTTGTCCTTTTTCTGTACTTGATTGCAAAATCCAAGAATAGTAAAACTGCTGCTAAGGGTGCAACGAAATCTACACTCCTACCATTACAGGTAACACACAGAACCATCGAGACATCCATAATTATCTTGCCTGCTGAATAGAGCGATGCCAGTTTAATACTTTATTTTCTTTGGGCAACTGTAGCAATAATCGGTATTATTTTTTTCGTTGCTCTTTTTAGTTATTTATTTATTTATTGTCATAAAAAGGTGGCTCAAAAGGGATCGCAACAAATCGTATCATCGGTGATAATTTACTGTATATAATGAACTCGTAAAATACACATGAAAACAGAGACTTTCCAGTCCAATTTATATAGGAAGGATCATAATATGAATATATATTTGCTTATCTTTTTTATTGCAATCATTGCTGGTAGCTTACTGTTTAATATCTTTAAGAGATCTAGGTCGTGTCTGAAAACTCTTCATTGAGTCAATTTGAAAATGGCAGCTACGTATACAAACGCCAAGAATGACTTGGCCAACTTGTCGTAACGAGTAGCCACACGGCGAAAGTGTTTGATTTTATTGAAAAAGCACTCCACTAAGTGGCGTTCTTTGTAACGATACCAATCGACTTTCCAAGGGTTTTGACTATTCGCTTTAGGCGGGATGGTGTAGGATGCCTGCTTAGCTGTAATCCAATTCCGAATCGCTTGTGAGCCATAGGCTTTGTCGCCAAGAATATGACTTCCTGTAATATCAAGCTTCTGAAGTAAATCGATCGCTGGAACAGAATCATAGACTTGACCACCCGTCAGAAGAAAAGCGAGGGGATTTCCTAATCCATCGACGACCGTGTGAAGTTTGGTTGTCTTTCCGCCACGACTGACGCCGATGTGTTGATTCACTTCGTGTCCTTCAACGTTTTTTTAGCACCGGCACTATGTTGATGGGCTTTGACCGATGTAGAATCAATGCTCAAGTTTTCAAAGTCAGGTTCGATCTGGAGAGATTGGAAGATAGTGACAAGCAGTCCGGTATCTCGCCACTTGCAAAAGCGACTGTAGACCGTTTTCCATGAACCATAGCGTTCCTCCGGTAGATCACGCCAGGCAGCACCACTTCGAGCGATCCATAGAAAAGCGTTAAACATGGTTCGTTCACTTAATTTTGACGGACGTCCTGTTTTGTAGGGTGGAAACATGCCCTTAATTTGATCCCACTGTTCATCGCTTATTTCGTACCGTCTTTGAATCATCTTGACGCTCCATTCGTTTTTCTCAAATCTTACCATGTTATTTAGTTTTCAGACACATCCTAGAGGAAAGGACAGCAAAACTCCAGATATAGTAACATAGGCGCATCAGGTACACATTAATAAAGGGAGCTGGTATTATCTATAATTCATTTACTTCAATATTTTTCGTTGTACTTGCTATAATAATTCAAATAACGATACGAAAATTAGAACCTCGGATAAGTAAGAGAACACTGATGAAAGTAAGAATTGCAATAATAACAACAGTCCTGCTTATCGGAGTCGTGCTGTATATCATTGACCCTCAGTGGTGGATCATTGTAGCTTTTGTATTCTCCTTTGTAATCTTGTTCGTGATTACTGCTATCTTTTTATTGAAACGTTGGCGAGAAAAAAGTTGAATCAGAAAAAAAGCCTTCCTTGTTGATAGGAAGGCTTTCCACTTTACCCCTTAATTGCTCCCTCCGCGATGCCCTCCATGATGAATTTTTGGAAGAACGAATAGATCAGGATAACCGGGATGGAGGTCAGCACAAGTGCGGCGAGAATGAGCGACCATTCCTTGTTATACTCCCCGAAGAGCATATTTGTCGAAAGAATCAGGGTGTAGTGGTTCACATCCGTCAGCATCAACAATGGAAGTAAAAAGTCGTTCCAAATCCACAGGAAATCCAAAATCGCAATCGTGACAGTGATCGGCAGCAGCAAAGGAAATATAATACGGAAGAACGTTTGGAACTCATTACAGCCATCCATCTGTGCCGATTCCTCCAGCTCACGCGGGATGGATTTGACGAATCCGTGATACAAAAAGATCGCCATATTCACACCCAAACCGATGTAGATCAGTGCCAGACCATACGTACTGCCTTGGACGGACAAATCCTTTGCCATCCGTGTAAGCGGTATCATAATGGAGTGAAACGGTACCAGCATGGATGCGACAAACAGGAAGAAGATCGCACTGCTCATTTTTCCCCGTGTACGAGAAAGCTTGTAGCCCGCCAGCGCAGAACAGATCACGATGCCGCCTATTCCGATAAAAGAAATGAGCGTGGAATTAAGAGCACTGTTCAGCAAATGGGTCTTTTGAAAAGCCTGGCTGTAATTTTCAAAATGAAGCTTCGTCGGCAGCGCCGTAAAGGATGCGAACATCTCACCCTGCGTTTTAAAGGAATTAATCACCGCCATGTAGATCGGGAAGAAGGACACCACAGCGCCCACACAGAGGATCAGCGTAATCAGCAAGGAATTGGCTTTTTTTAGCCTCATGCCTCCACCTCCCTCTTCTTCATGACACGCAGTTGGATCAGCGTGAAGATCAGAACGATGGCGAACAAAATAACGGATTTGGCACTCGCATAACCGTAACGGAAGTTATTGGAAAATGCCTCCTCATAAATATTCATCGTAATCACCTGCGTACTGCGTCCCGGCCCCCCGCCAGTCAGTCCATAGACGACCTCATAGACCTTGAAGGCACCGTTCAGCGTCAGGAAGAAACAGATCGTAATCGCATGCGTAATCATCGGCAGCGTCACACTTCTTAACGTCTGGAACGCGTTTGCCCCGTCAATAATAGCAGCCTCCTTCAAGCTTTGCGGTACACCTTGAAGCGCAGCCAGATAGATGATCATCATATAGCCGACACCATTCCAGAGCGACACAATAATGATGGAAAAGAAAGATACCTTCGGATCGCCCAGCCACGATTGGCCCAAAAAGGCGATAGTTGTCTTTTCGGCAATCTGCGGCAGCACGGAGGAAAAAACGAACGTCCACATAAATGCGCTAATAATGGTACTGATCATATTGGGCATAAAAAATATTGTCCGAAAAAATCCTTTGCTACGTATACGTGATTCAATCAGCACCGCCAGCACCAGTGCCAGCACATTTTGCAGCACAATCATGACCAGTACATATTTGAGCGTGAACCAGAGGGAATTGAGAAAATCCGGGTCCTCCTTCAGCGCCTCGACAAAGTTTCCCAAGCCGATAAAGCTGTAATTCGGATTCAATCCGTTCCAGTCTGTAAAGCTGTAGTACATGCCGCTGATCGTTGGAATGAGCAGGAAGATGGCGTAAAAGATCAGCGCCGGGGCGGTAAACGCCAGCAGCATCACATATTTTCTATAGATTTTAAAGGGCATGGAGTCTCCCCCCTCCTGATGTAATTCTGTAGGCTTCCGTTACTTGTTCACTTTGTTATACGATTTCCATGCCTTATCCAGTGCCTTAATCACGTCATCCTGCGAGAGCTGGCCTGCATAGTAGGATTGTAGCGCTTTGCCTGCCTCATCCTTAACCGCTTGCGGGATGGACGGATCCTGATACGATTTGCCTGCTTTCACATATTCGGTAGCATCATTGACCCAAGGATAGCTTTTGAACGTATGCACTTTGGAGATCGGGTTGAATTTCAATGCCTCGTAGAACGCACTGGAATCCTTGTCGTCCAACACATAGTTGACAAAATCGAGCGCAACCTCTTTATTTTTGCTTGTAGAGGATACAGCCAGCGAAGTCGAAGTGGACAGATTGATCAATGTCGCATTCGGATCGTCGTTGATCGGCAGCGGGGCTACCCCAAAATCCATATTCGGATCTGATTTCAAAATCGTTTCCGCAAACCATGGCCCTTGAATCCACATCGCTGCTTTCCCCGCAGCAAAGGCCGCCGATCCGTCATCCCCGCCAATTTCCAGCGCCTTGTCTGTACCGTTGCTGTTCACCAGATCAATAATGTCGAACATACTCTTCATTTCGGAAAAAGAGCCCTTGTCCTGATTCATCCGGTCGATAAAATCCTTATTCTGTGTGTTCATCATTGCACCTGCTGTCAGCGGCACGAACAGCTGTGGAATCCAGGATTCCTTGTAGGACAGCAGGAACGGCTTCACATTATTCGCTTTCAGCTTCTCGACCACAGCCTTCATTTCGGTCAGCGTTCCCGGTGGCTTCAAGTCTAGGTCCTTAAATATCTTTTTATTGTACAAGTAGCCCCATGAAATCGTTTCCAAAGGAACCGCCACGACCTTGCCGTCTTTCGTCGTCACGGAAGGCTTCACACTATCCATTAATTTGCTGACAAATGGCTGCCCGGACAAGTCCTCCAGATATCCCGCTTTATAAAACGGAGGAATTTCATTCACTGCATGCAGGGCGAACACATCCGGCGCATCATTGGATGCAAGTCTCGTCTTCAAAATTTGTGCAGCACTGTCGGCAGGCGGCATCTCCAGTTGAACCGTAACGTCGATATTTTTATCTTTCTTTTCCTTCGCTACGAATGCGTTAATATATTTATCGTAATGCTCCTTTAAGCGGGGCTGGGCGATAAACATTTTGAGATTAACCGTTTTGCCGTCTCCGCCCGAACCGCTGCTGTCACTACCTGAAGAATTCGCTCCACACCCGGCCAACAACGTGCCAACCAGCATTGTGCTCAATACACCTTTCCATAATTTCATGCAAAATGACCTCCCCTAAGTTGAAAATAACTGTGACCCACTGGCTGCTAATTCCTTTGTACTACTCGTTTTGTATACGCTTTCATTATAGAATGGGAGGTCACTTCTGCCATTGGACACCATTAGCCTGTTGGGTTGGATTTTTTTAAACTACGGCTGTTATCTTCTCTACATCATTGCTCCTTCCTCATTTCACCAGGCGCAATGCCAAAATGCTTTTTAAACACCCGGTAGAAATACGATACGTCCTCATAGCCCGCCATCTCCGCCACCGCTTTAATTGAAATCTGCTTATCTGCCAGCCACTCACGCGCTTTTTCCATTCTCCGCTGCACGATATAGTCCGTTACATTTTGACCATACTCCTGCTTGAATACCTTGCTCATATACTCCTTGCTGACAAAAAAGTTTTTCGCCAGTTGCTCCAGTGTAATCGGCTCGGCAAAGTGGCTGTCCATATAGCGCCGAACCTCCTCCAGATTCAGCTTGTTCTTATACTTCCGCTGCCGAATGAGCTGCTCCAGCTCCTGCACATAGCATGTCGACACGAACTCCAGCGCACGATCCGCAGAGGATAGCGTGTCCTGCGAAAGCGGAAATCCGGCCTTGGCAGTGGGCGTATCCAGCCCGTTGGACACTGCCAGCTCTTTAAGCTGGGAAAGAAGCTCCTGCACCAGCCTGCCCAGCATATGTGGACCAGGTTCCCCGCAGCTCTCCAGCTCCTGCAAGACCTGCTTGCACGTCATTTGTACGCCTTCCCGGTTCAGCTCATTAAAATAAAGCCGCATCAGTTGCTTATACTGGGACAGCTTGTGGAAGAACTCATAGTCCAGCTCTGCCGCTTCCTGCTGCTGTACCGCTGCCTTGGCCTCCAGATCGTCCTTGCATTTAAGCAATACTGCATTCAGCTCGACGGGATTGACAGGCTTCAGCAAGTAATCGACGGCCTTGTACCGAATGGCATGTTTGGCATACGCGAAGTCGTCATAGCCGCTCACGACAATGATTTTCATATGGGGAAAATGGTTATTCAGCGCTTGCAGCAGCTCCACTCCGTCCGCACCCGGCATACGCATGTCGGTAATCACAATCTGCGGGGATAATTCCCCGGCCAGCCTGAACGCCTCATCTCCGTCCTCAGCTTCGCCAACCACCGACATTCCAAGCCTTTCCCATGCGCCAAATGTCTTTAGAATATCCCTGTTCCACGGCTCATCGTCGACGATTAATACCCGGATCATCCATTTCCCTCCCCTGCTAATGTGAATGGAATGCGGAGGGTGACACGTGTACCGATTCCCGGCTCACTGTCGATCATCACCCCGTAATTCACTCCAAAATTCATCCGTATGCGTGAAGCCACATTGCTTAATCCGATATGGCTACCCTGCGCCCAGATCGGCTCCTCCGATGGATTTTCCAGTCGTGCCCTTACTTCTTCCAGCCTGTCGTGAGCCATGCCGCTACCATTATCGCAGACTGTAATGCATAGGTCTTCTCCCATAATCTCCACCCGGATTCCCACCCGCCATGCTCCCGCCTTACGATCCAGTCCGTGCTGAAACGCATTTTCCAGCAATGGCTGAAGCGACAGCTTGGGCAGACGAACATCCAGCGCCTGTTCATCCGTCTCCACCTGAAACACCAGCCGTTGCGGAAACCGCCGCTGCTGGATGCGCATATAGTGGCCTACATGGTCAATTTCCGCGCGTAAAGAGGCCATATCCTGCGGCTCCCGTACCACGTAGCGGAACATCTCACTCAGCGACCGAATGACCTCATACGTGTCCTCCGGCTTTTGGGAAAATACCATGCTTCCGATCATTTGCAGCGTATTTTGCAGAAAATGGGGATGAATCTGCGCCTGAAGCGCTTTTAGCTCAGCCGTCTTTTTTTGCAAATTCATACTGTATTCCGTCTGGATATGCTCGCGGATTCGTCCTGCCATGCCATGCAGACTTCTTTCCAGCATTCCAATCTCATCCGGACGTGTACTGGGTTCTCCAGCAGGTCCCTTGATCATATCCAGTTCCTGCACCGAACGGGCCAAATGGACAATCGGGCGTGCTGTACGCCATGCGATGAAAACAGCAATGCAGATCGAAACCAATATGGAGATTCCACCTATAATAATGCCGTACAGCATGGTCGAAAAAGCACTGTGGTTAATGGAGGAAGTAGGTACGATTTTGACTAGTCGCAGCCCTACCACATCCAAATCATTATAAAATACATAATTACCAGCAGTCTTGATCATTCCCGGCCCTGGCTGAACATCGCGAAGTGCTGTCAGTACCTCCGCAGGAGGTGACTGGCGAATCTGCGACGGATACATCACCTTTCCACCTGAATCTGTAATAAAAACCTGCTGCTGATCCCCCCGACCCAGCAAACCCAGCGTCTGATCAAATTGGGACCACAGCACATCCAGCGAAATAGCTCCCATCTGCTTCTGATCCTCAAAACGGCGAATACTGCGGGTCAGTGTAAATCGTTCCGGGTCAACGTGGCTTGTGCGAATCGAATAATCCTTATTCGCTTTCCACATCTCGGCATACTGAGAGGGTATACCGTTCACTGTCGTTATATCATTTTGCATTCCATTGAAGGTAAACAGCGTTTGCGGCTGCTTCAAATAAAGCTGAATACCGATCACGTGGCTTCCAGCCGAATAGTACACATTCGCCAACGTATTCAGCATTTTACGCTGGGCATTAAATTGGCTTGAAAGGTTGCCAGGCTCACGCTCATTCAAATAATCGCTCAGATCGGGACTGATCTGAATGCTGTAAATCAGGTGGTTCAGACGATCTAACTGGTCGCTGATATAGACTCCCGTCCATTTCATATTGGACGTGTTCGTCTCCACCACTTCAGTTTCCATCGACGCTCTGTTCTTTTCAGCAGCCAGCACCGTGACGGCGATGACTGGCAGCACAGAAAGGACGACCATCGTCAAAATCAGCTTGAGCTGAATGCTGCGTCGATACGGGGCCGTCAGTGCCCGAAACCAGCGGACTACTCGGGTTGGCATAGCGATGTTCTCCTCTGTTCAGCCATATGCGAAAACGCCCCGCTATACGCAGGGGCGCTTCATTTGCCGGGGTTCTCCGGCCAGACACATATCATTTCATTCGTATGTCGATTTCAGCTCATTATTCATCATTTACGCTTCTTCGATAATTATAACACTCCAAGGCTCTAATTGAAGTGTTTGTCCTTGAGTAACTGTCTGCTGCCCGATCAGCTCCTTGCCGTCTCCATGTGGATACACAACTGAGCCTGCTTGTTCAGAATAGTTAAAATAGTACCGGATCGTCCGTTCCAGCTCATTCGTACCCGATTTAACAATAATTGGATACGACGCTTCCTGATCCATTCCCCATACTCCCGCCTTCTTCGCAACAGAACGGAATAGTTCACGAATGACCGCCGGGCTTACGACACAGCCGATGTAGGTCGCCGTTCCCTGACCATAACGGTTTTGCGTGATTGCGGCATATTTACCCCAATGCGGATGGTCGTAATAGGCCAGCACCTCGGCAGTTGTCGGTGTAATCAGCTCCATCCACGTATCCACCTGATTGTCCTCTGCTGCCACTTCAAAAGGATTATCTTTAAGCGTTACGTTCTTCGGCTCCACGAACAGGCTGTAATGAATGCCGCAGGCTTCACTAATCACGCCCGGCTGCCGGGAGGTTCTCACCTGCACATGCTCATCGGTAAACCCGCTTCGGAACGTGTATACCACATGACCGCCGTTTTCCACATAACGGTTCAGCTTTTCCAGTAACACATTCGGTGCAGAGTAGAGAACGGGTACGATCAAGAGATCATAGTCATCAAAGGACTCCGTACCCGGATGAACGATATCTGTACCGATATTCAGCTTATACAGCTCGTCATACAAGCGGCGTACAATGTCATTGTAATTCAGCGGACTGCTCATGTTGAACTTGAACCAGTCAATCGACGTTAACGCTTCGTTACTGACGAGGATCGCTGTCTTGTTTTTCTTTTTCAGGTTCACCAGATGAGGGGATAATCTTGCAAAATCCTTCCCAATCGTCTGTGCTTCCTCATAGACAGGGTTTGGTTCAAAATCATGACTCAGCAGGCCCTTCCAGTATGTTTCGAAGGAATTATGGATGGAATGCCAATGCCAGTAGGCCACCATATTGGCCCCGGAAGCCAGATGACTGAATGCTTGCAGCCGCAATTGCCCCGGATAAGGAACCCAATGGGTAAAAGCCTGCGCTTCCGTTTCCAGCACCAGATAATTATTATTCTTCGTGGAACGCGCCACATCACCACCGAAGGAAATTTCAATCCCGGTCAAATCATCCTGTGTTGGATGGTAAATATCCACCCCCGTCACATCGAATGCTTGGGATGCCGCAAAATGATCCACATCCGGCTGAATGCCGAAGGAATGGCCTCTCCACTCAAAATCAAAGTTTTGCGTAACAAACTGATCTTCCCGCTTATATTCATTCACAAGCGCGACCTGCCAGGCGAGGAAATCCGTGACCAGCTTGCGCTGGAATTGGGAAAATGCTGCGCCCAAGCTTCCATTAATTGTCCCAACCACGGAAGGGAAATCCTCCCAGCTATTGATGCGATTGCTCCAGTAATCAAGGCCGAATTTGCGGTTCAGCTCTTCCAGTGATTCAAATTGCCCACGCAAATGCTTAACGAATTGCAATTGCACATTCGATCCGCTTGTGTTGTAATGCTTCGTTTCGTTATCCGTCTGAAAACCGATCACCGCTGGATGCTGACTCACCCGCCCAATCAGCTTGCGTATAATCCGCTCGGCATGGAACAGGTAAACCGGGTTCGTAATGTCCATAATCTGACGGGCCCCGTATTTCCCCGGTCCCTGAGGTGTTGTCGCCAATACGTCAGGATGCTCCTTGACCAGCCATGTCGGTACGGCATAGGTGGGCGTGCCTACAATGACCTCAATGCCCGCCTTATGCATTGCATCCAGCACCCGATCCACGGAAGTAAAATCAAACACTCCGTTTTGCGGTTCATGCGTACTCCAGGTGGATTCGGCAATTCGAACCACGTTGATGCCCGCATCCTTCATCATTTGAATATCTTGGTCCAGACGGTCATAAGGCATATATTCATCATAATAAGCAACACCATATAGCAGCTTTTTCATCAAGTCGTCCTCCAATATGTTCGTAGTAGTGTGTCATGCTATGCGCATTATTTTCAAACACTGTGGCTCTTATGTGGTTTGGTCAGGGACGGAACGGCTAATTTCCTATCGGTAACATCCCGCTCCGCAGAATCAGCCTGTTGCTGATTTTTTTCGCTCCTGATTGTAAAATGGCATCGCTTTCAAAGTATATTTATATAAGCGCTTTCTTTTATATAAAAGCTTATATTATGGGATTTGTAAACGCTCTTTTATTATAGTTAAATGTTAGGTACAATGAGATTGTCTAAGCGGTGTAAAATTTGCCCTAATCGAAGGTGATCTCATGATATTGAATTCTGAAGTTGATCCAGCTCTATTCGAAAATAGCCACTGGCTTCCTAACATTGACTGGAATGTGAAGTTTTTCGGCGCTCATATTCACCGGGTAAAAGCAAACTGGGTTATGCCAGAAGAGTCACATATCGGTTTTGAAATTGCACTGATTTTGGAGGGTCGTCAGGAGACGATCATGGAAAATAACGTGTATTCGGTTGGTGTCGGGGATATTCTGATCATTCCACCGGGATTCAAGCATGTGAGTCAATGTGCTTCCCCAGACGGGATGTATTATTTCAGCACTCATTTTAATATAGATGATCCGTTGTTCCGTCAGGAGATGATTAAGAGCAATCAGCTTTTTTTTCCGGCTGGTACTGAAACGAACATGAAGCTGCAAAAGGTCGTGCACAGCTGGATTGGCATGATGCAGGAGAACGGAGAATATACGACAGCGGATCGTTTTCGCATGCAAATTGTCTTGTTCGAGCTGTTCGGCATATTCTCGCAAATGATATCTACCGGGATGGAGCCTACGCTCTCGCCTTCATCCGTTCAGTATGCCAAGGCCATTATGGAGGCCATTCAATCCAGATTCAAGCCTTATCGGAATGATGAATCTGCCGAGCCGACGTTCCGTATTGAGGATGTGGCAGCCTCCCTCGGGATCAGTCCCGGATACGCACAGGAGGTATTCCGCAAGGTATACGGCTATTCGCCGCGTCACTACCTGTCGGAAACGAAGCTGCACGAGGCAAAAGTGCTGATCCAGCAACCCAATCTGCCGCTGAACAAGGTGGCCTCCCTGCTCGGATACTCCAGCTTGGCTCATTTCAGCAGACAGTTCAAGCGCTGGACCGGTACCAGTCCGCTCAAATACCGCCAAACGCTGAGTCCGGTTACTGAGTAGGAACAAGGTAGCTAAATAGAGACACGGTAACAGTGACTTCACTATTTTCATAATGAAAAAAGAGCGTGACACCGAACATCCCAGTTGCCGCGCTCTTTCTATTTTATTGCTATCGACACGTGTTCCATCTAGGATTACTCCTTCAGGGTATTCGAGTCACAGCCTTACATCCCCTATATGCTGATGCACCACAACCATCATCCCCATCAAGAACAAGGCCAGCCCCAAATAGCCGATCCCGAATTTCCAGCGTGATGACGTGGGTACCTCGTAATATTTATCATTTTCAAACGGAAGGTAATCGATCTCACACAACAATTTAAGCTGATACGTATCCGGTGTCGGTATATGCTCTACACCATTCAGCCTTACATCCTGGACAAGACACTGCTGTGGCAGCAAAAGTGTCTGCTCCACATCCAGACTTTCCATATACACCGTCACATATTGCTGCCCTTCCAGATCCGAGTAGGTATTAAAAGATAGTCTACGGGTATGCTCCGGTCCGGGTAGCGGGTATCCTTGCTCATAAAGATGCTGTACGTTAACCACCGGCCTTTGCAATACAGATTGGACCTTGACCTCTCCTTTATTGCGTTTAACATATTTTTTGTACAAATCGTAGGCAAAGAGCGCCCAGATCAGGAAAAATAAAAAGGATTTTAAATACACAATGACGACGATTCCACCCAACAAGCCGACTAGCCACAACCACCGCGTTACTGCCGTGGAAATTCGTCCTCCATCGAGCGGGTGGATCGGCAGCAGATTGATCAGATTCAGGAAAAAACCGACATACGCCAGCGCATACAAAAGCGGACTGTCCGTTGCATAGGCTCCCGCGTATACCGCCATAGCCCCAACCGTGCCCAGTAACGGACCGCCCATCGCCACATACGCCTCTGTTTGCGCATCCAAAGGATGCCGTTTCATCGTAATCAGCGCACCAAGAAAAGGGATAAACAACGGTGCCGATACCGGAAGTCCTTTCCTCTTAGCAGCCCATACATGCCCCAGTTCATGCACAAACAGCAGCAGCACAAAACCGACCGCAAATCCCCACGGGTACAGAAGCGCATAGAAGCCAATCGTCGTCGCCATAGATATCAGCGCACCGCCGAATTTACCGAATTTCAATAGAGCCAGCAACGACTTCCCTTTCAAAAGAAGCAGCGCCGCTGCACTGCCTAGATACCATTTGGATGAGCCGGATTTGGAATTAGCCTTTTTATCTTCTTCTTGCAAAAGCGTCCGCCTCCTTTCTCTACACTTCCATTGTATCCTGCTATGTACAGCTTGTAAAAACTTCCTTGCTTCAATTAATGTACAGCGTCTGTTCGCTTCATCAATTCAACGTACTGAATTAGCTCTGCCTTTTGCTGCTCCAAGACATGAATCCTGTTCGCTAACCCGGCAAAAAAGGCTTCGATCTGGTCCCTGATCACATGAGCTGAATGCCCTCTCCATTCATGCAGACGACCATACAACACGCGCGCCGCTTGTTCATCTGTGCGAAGCTGAGCGAGCAGCCATGTCAGCTCCTTTTCCGCAAGCAATAACTCTTCCAGTTCGACCCGTATTTGTCCGTTCAAATCACTGTCCGCCTCCTCTGTATTGAATGACGTTATCCATCCCTTCATATTGTTAATGCATTGTTATTAGCTGATATCAGCCTGAATAAACTGCTCTACTTTGTATTCGAGGTAATAAAGAAATTCATTGGTAGTCTGCAAATGCCACTGGCTGAATTCGGTCATGGAGGAATCGAGCTGTGCTACAATCGGCTGTAGTCGTCGGCTCTGACTACTGTGCAAATAACGTGAAAGCCTTGCTCTGACACGCTGGAAATCTGCATCACATTGTTGCGCGTTTGCCTTCCATTTTTCGGCTACAGCGAGTAAATGCTCTGGCATAACCTGAATCGTACCCGCAGAGGCAGAGGTAGCTGCCGTTATGAGCGCATTTTTCTGAAATTGAGTGAGGGTCTGCCCCAATTGATGCAGCCAGCCGTCCACCGTCGCCATCAGGTTGAAATCGGATGGAATACGCGGAGATTCCGTGATTCGTTCGCCCGTTACAGGATCGTACAGCGGATTAGATATATAGCCATTCTCAAAATCATAATGTTCGAGTTTGTGATAAGCAGGTCCGCTTAACGTGTTGTCAATTTTCTCTTTAACACCCACTCCGTTATTCGCTGCTTCATAATTAGAATCCACATAGTAAGCTGATCCAACGTGAAGATCGTAACCTCCAAAGGCACCACTGGCAATGATATCACCCGGATGCAAAAAGTTCGTGATTTGATGGTCAAACTCACCATTTTCGGCCTTGTGCCGATATTCCGTTGTTAGACTGGAAATGACAGAAGGAGCGCTAAACGTAACAGCGGTCAAGCCCGTATAAGCCGATACATACTGGGCATTTCCTCCCCCTAACGAATGTCCTGTTAACGAGAAATTATAGTCTTTGTACTTCTTCTGTAAATCCTTAGCATAGTCTTCGGCTTGATAGAACTGATTTGAGCTACCAAACAAAGCCTTGTCTACGCTCTTTTCTTTTTCACTAATCCAGTTATTCAGTGCCGTAAATCCTAAAGCATCATCCATTTCTTTCATCTTCTCGTTGTAGGCATCGGAATGAATATTTAAACTATCTTTAATTTTCCGATTGATTTCAGGAAGTGCGAGGGTCGCATCGTTATACAAATCCTGTGGATCATCTGTTTCCGTCCCACGATAAGCAATAACGGCCTGTTTCGTTTCTTCGTTGTAAAATGTAGTGGCCGCTAATCCTGAGTCTTCACGGTCGAGCGTGTCTAACACTTTCCAGCCGGGAAGTTTTTCTACTGGCTTTTCACCAGGTTTCCATTTTCCATATGCTTCCTCTGACATTATTTTATAAGTTTCATCATTAACTTGAGATGAGTCACCCATAGTAATTACCTCCAGCTATCTATTACTTGTCTAAATGATTTTGAGTATTGGGATAAGTCCCATTTTGGATAAGAACTTTTTCTAACTCAGGATTTATACCAAGACCAGAGGCTTTTTGAGTAGTATAATCTACAGAAATGGAAAACTCTTGTTTTTCATGACCAATAACATGACCCCTTAGATCAATTTTACTGTTTACATAGGTTGGCATTTTTTTAGCATATGTGATTTCAACGTCTAGTTTGTATTTCTCCTTTAAATATTGGACAGCCGTAGTCTTCGCTTTACTAATCAGTTCAGCATCTTCGTCCTTATTCACTTTTTGGCATCCTCCCAGTATTAAAATAAGGGTTATCAATACCATCATTCCTTTTACATTTCGGTGACTGATTATCAGCACCCCTTTTCATAAGCATCATATCTTATATCCACAAAATCCCTTTTATAATTGTACCTTTTATTTTAGAGGACAAACAATACGCCTTTAGACATAAGATAGCATTAAGTCTTCGGTATCAAAATATTCCAAATAGCGCCCATTTCTAGTTGATTAGTTTCATTTAACTAATTAAACAATCCATATTTTTCAATAACCATCCGCATGTGTCCACGATCACGCCTGTTCTGTTATCATATAAGAAAACGGAATGACTCAGGAGAGGATTGCGAACCATGAGCTTTGAACTTACCCGGCGGGTCATTAGACAGCTATGCAGTCAAGCCGCTTATGACGACGGGGACACCTATTATCGGGCCAAAAGAGTGGCCTTCACGCAAATAGATCATGATGATGGTGTGTATGAGGCTACGATCAAAGGAAGTCGCTTCTATGCCGTTGCCGCTATGATCCGCCCAAATGGCAGTATCCGTGCGGAATGCACCTGTAGTACATTTCAGACCACTGGACGGTATTGTAAGCATATTGCCGCTGTTCTTATTCACGTCCATGAAATGCTGAGCGGAAAAAGTCTGTCTGTGCGTTCTTATGCTTCCAAACTCCATTCGGACATGACTCCGGGCTCAGTAGAAGGAACTGAAGCAGACGGAATCTATACTGCTACCGCTGCTCAGAATGATTACGCTCGGACTGCACGATTCTCCGGCATCACGCAGAGTGACCTCCAGCTGACCGACAGTATGTTAAAGTTGTTCAGCAGCAAGAAGCCACTTCGCAGCACCCCTACCCTGCTGGATACCCGCGCTGTTCTGGATTTTCAATTTGTGATCCGTCCTTTTGCCTACGGTTACCAGAAATACATGTTTGGTATAGAGATGAAAGCCGGGCCCAAACGATTGTATATCGTCCAGAAAATCCGTCCGTTTCTCGACAGTATTGATCGTGGTGACAGCTACATGTTTACAAGGAACTTTTCATATGAGCCTCAGTTGTACCGATTCCGGCTCGAACATGACGCCATTCTTCAACAGTTGGTTCAGGTTCGCCGCAATGAACGAATGATTCGGGAGACCTCGGGTACGTATTCGTCCTCTGGCAGCCATATGAGTGGAGAACGGATGTTGCTCATTCCACCTGCGGCTTGGGAAAAGCTATTCCCCTTGCTGGCAGCAGCACAGGGAGTCCAATTTGAAATTCACGGAAACACAACCGAGGGTATTCCTCAGTCGGACAACATGCTACCGCTGCAATTCGAATTCGATAAGGCCGAGGATGACACCGAAGGCTATCAGCTAAGCATTCAAGGGCTGGATGATCTAACCATTATGGAGGGTTACGGCATCGTCATTGTCGATGGCAAGCTCGTAAAGCAAAAGAATGATCCGCTGCAACGTCTGTCCGAGCTAAAACGGATGGTCGAAGTCCATCACAAGCGGAAGATTCAGATTGCAGCGGAACAGATGGAGTCCTTTATGGACAAGGTTGTTCCCGGGTTGATGAAGCTTGGACGTGTCCATATGACCCGCTCCGTCTCTGATCGGGTTACACAGCAGCCATTGAAGGCGAAACTATATCTGGATCGGGTAAGAGACAAGCTGTTGGCTGGACTGGAGTTCCAATACGGGGAGATCATCGTGAACCCACTGGAAACCGACGAGCGGAAGCCTGACAACGACCGTATTCTGATACGGGACGGGGAACAGGAACAGCAGATTTTGGATCTGATGGAGCATAGCTCCTTCGCCAAGACAGACAGTGGATATTTTATGGAAGATGAGGATGCGGAATATGATTTTCTGTATCATACCGTGCCACAGCTGGAAAAGCTGGTAGAGGTGTATGCCACAGGTGCTGTTAAATCGAAAATAAACAACACTCTGCCTACCCCGAAGGTACGAGTAGAGCTGGACGAACGCACCGATTGGCTTGAATTTAAATTTGATATTGAAGGCATTCCAGAATCCGAAATCCGCCAGCTGCTAAAATCATTGGAGGAAAAGCGAAGATATCACCGCTTGCCGAATGGCGCTTTGCTGCCGCTGGAAACAGAGGAATACAAGGAACTGATCCGGTTCATGAACGAAACGGGGATTCGTAAAAGCGACCTGGATGCCGCACAAATTCGCATACCCGTTACGCAAGGACTGTATTTAATAGATCCCCACGATCAAGGGAAGAATCTGACGCTAGGCAAAACGTTTCGCCAACTGCTGGAGAATATACGTAATCCCGATCATCTCGATTTTCCAGTACCCGATACACTCGCTCCGATCCTGAGGGATTATCAGGTTTACGGCTTTCAATGGCTCAAGACGCTGGCGCATTACCGTTTTGGGGGCATTTTGGCAGATGATATGGGACTGGGCAAAACGTTACAAAGTATCGCCTTCCTCGTCTCTGTGCTGCCGGAAATCCGCAGTCAGCAGCTGCCAGCCATGATCGTGGCCCCTGCGTCACTAGTGTACAATTGGCGGAATGAGCTGGAGAAGTTTGCCCCCCATATCCGCGTCGCTATTGCAGACGGCAATGCGGATGAGCGTAGTCGAATCATTAGGGACGCAGCGCGGTATGATGTCATCATCACCTCCTATCCTCTGCTGCGTCGGGATACGGACTTGTACGGCAAGCTATCGTTCCACACGCTGATTCTGGACGAGGCGCAAGCATTCAAGAACCATGCCACCCAAACGGCACAGGCTGTGAAGGATGTAAAAGCCCGTTACCGTTTTGCTCTTACTGGAACACCGGTGGAAAATACACTGGAAGAGCTATGGTCCATCTTCGATGTTGTATTTCCCGAGCTATTTCCCGGCGGAAAAAGGGCATTTCACAATCTCACCCGGAATGTGATCGCCAAGCGGGTACGACCGTTTCTACTGCGCCGCCTCAAGAGTGACGTCCTGAAGGAGCTGCCGGAAAAAATCGAATCCGTTCAGGTGTCGCGGCTCCTGCCGGATCAGAAGAAGCTGTATACGGCCTATCTGGCCAAGCTCCAGCATGAGACATTAAAGCATCTGAATGAGGAAGGTTTCCAGAAAAACAGGATCAAGATCCTTGCGGGTCTGACCCGGCTTCGCCAGCTCTGTTGTCATCCAGGCTTGTTCGTCGAGGGCTACACCGGAAGCTCAGCCAAGTTTGAGCAGTTGCTTGAGATCGTTACGGAATGCCTTAGTTCGGGCAAGCGGATGCTCATTTTTTCACAATTCACGACGATGCTTCAAATGATCGGACGGGAGCTTGCTCAGGAAGGAGTGCCCTACTTTTACCTGGATGGGCAGACTCCCGGTTCGGAACGTGTGGAGCTGTGCAGCCGTTTTAATGAAGGAGAACGCGATCTATTCCTGATTTCTCTGAAAGCAGGAGGAACCGGCCTGAATCTCACCGGAGCAGATACCGTCATTTTGTATGATCTGTGGTGGAATCCCGCTGTAGAGGAACAGGCTGCCAATCGCGCCCACCGGATGGGCCAGAAAAAAGTCGTGCAGGTGATTCGTCTCGTCACGCAAGGTACGGTAGAGGACAAAATGTATGAATTACAGCAAAAAAAGAAAAATCTCATCGACCAGGTCATCCAACCGGGACAAGAAACCCTTTCGGCACTGACCGAGCTGGAGATTCGTGAACTGTTAATGATCTAGGCAGGTTTAACCACCATGAATCTGATTCTAAAATAAGCCTGAAAGCTGGCAAACTGAATTTTTACTGCTGCTTCATGCATCAGATTACACTACACCTTACAATAAAGTGTGGAAAAGCTGACGATTACCCATACAGCTCTTCCACGCTTTATTTTTTATAATATTCCTAATACTTCGGGGAACTGTTAGTGCGACTGAACAAAACCTACATTGAGGGATAACCCCATACGGATATCATAAGACAAGATGTTACTGGAAAAATCCAAAAGCGAAAAGGTCCAAATTGCGGTAGAAACACCCCGCAATTGGACCTTTTATTACTTATCCTTATATGTCCTGATCCATCATGATTAGTCCTGCTTCAATACTCTAACTTCAATGGGAACCAGATTAGACTCAATCAGGGAACGCTGCGGCTCATACCACTCTGGCAGCATCAGCTTGTGCCCCAATTCGTTCAGCTCCTCATCCACGGTAAAGCCGGGCGGATCGGTCGCAATCTCGAACAAAATACCACCTTGCTCGCGGAAGTATACTGCATTGAAGTATTGACGATCCACAATACCGCTCGTCCCAAAGCCATGCTGGCGAACCGTTTCGTTCCACACCTGATGTTCCGCATCGTCCTGCGCCCGCCAGGCAATATGGTGAACCGTACCCGCACCACCGTTGCCCCATGGTACATCTTTGACCGGAATGTCGATCAGATTGCCCAAATCGCCAGTCGCCTGATAGCGAATGTAGCCTGCATCTGCATCTTCCCCGATGGGGGTCATTCCCAGAATGTTCTCCAGCACGCCTTGCGTATGCTTGGAATTAGCACTGAACAGCACTGCGCCGCCGAAGCCTTTGATCGCTTTATCCGTAGGCACACCCCCTGCTGTCCACGTGTTGGCTGGGCCTTCTTCCCGTTCCACCAACTCCAGACGCAAGCCTTCATTATCCTGAAACTGAATAAATGATTCGCCAAAACGAGCTGATTTCGTGAAGGATACCTTCAAGCTGTGCAAGCGATTTTCCCAATAATCCAGAGTACCCGGCGGCACTACATACGTTGTAATTCCTACCTGCCCGCCCCCGAGCTTACCCTTGCGTGTACCCGGAGCCGGAAAAAAGGTAATGATCGTTCCCGGGCTGCCTTTTTCGTTACCAAAATACAAATGATATACTTCAGGAGCATCAAAATTAATCGTCTTTTTAATTAATCTCAATCCAAGCACGCCTGTGTAAAAATCAACATTGCCCTGCGGATCTGCTGCAAAGGACGTGATATGATGAATTCCTGCGGTCTTCAATGACATTTCAGTCACTCCTTTTCTTCATCTAATCTGATTTTATTTATACATTTCAAAATCCGTTGTAGCTGACAAATTGTCCAACTGGCTTACGGTATCCGCGTGGCCGTTGACCAGATACATCTTCTTTACCCAAGGTAATCATCATCACTGGCACGAATTTTTGGGGAATATTCAATACTTCCTGCACCTTCTCGGGGTCAAAACCGATCATCGGGCAAGTGTCCCAGCCTTTGTCCTTGGCAATCAACATGAATTGCATGGCAGACAGGCTGGCATTGCGGATCGCTTCTTCTCTTTGGAAGACAGGTCCTCGCTCGCGATAGAACTGGGTTACCGATTCCACCGTGCTGTCATATTCCTGTTTGCTCAGGACGCCCAGGTTGAGAAAACCTTCATTATATTCAGCTACTTTGGTATAAGCCTCTGTATCTCCCAATACCACAATGGTTGCCGAAGCCGTTAATATTTTATACTGTTTACTTGCCTCGTCATGCAGCCTTTGTTTCGTATCCGCATCCTGTACCACGATATAATGAGCATGCTGTAAATTAAAAGCCGATGGAGCAAACTTTACCAGTTGAAATATCTCTTCCAGTTCTTTTGGATCTATTGTTACATCAGGAATGTATTTAGAAGCTGATCTTCTCTCTTGAATAATATTCACCAATTCGCCCATGTTCAGTTCCACTCCTTGATATTATTTTTAAATGAGTTATCTTTAAATTAAGAATATATCTTTATGTGTTTTCTGTCAAGTAAAAATCTTAGTAAGAAGTATGTGTTTAATTGATCCACGGACTATCTCAAAATTCGACGAGGACTGGAGTTAAAAGCGAGAGAGCTCTTCATACTCCAAGGCGGCAAGCCCATTCGAAAATATCCCCACGATATGACTCTTGGAGAATGTCCGTGGCTTTTGGAATGGTATTTATACCGTGGATGAAATCCCCCATATCATAATTAACTTTGGGTTGCCCGTATTCTCATCGTAATGGCTTCACGTTGCGCTTTGGTCAAGCTTTTGAAAACCAGCTCGTACGAATGGTCGATCATGCTGTACAACTCCTCCAGCGGGAAAGTAGAATCGACCGTTACCGTGTTCCAATGCTTTTTATTTAAATGATATCCCGGCTTAATCGCCTCGTTTTGCTCACGCAGGTTTTCCGCAATAACCGGATCACATTTCAGAGATACTTGGCAAATACCGTTCGCTTGCCTCAGGAGAGCAAATACTTTGCCTCCCACCTTCAGCGCCAGTGGCTCGGGACCAAAAGGGTAATCCTCTATCGCTTCTTTTTTGCTTAGACCATATGCCGCAATCTTCTCATACATCAGCCTTCTCTCCCCTGCTCATTCATCATCCTATGAATCTTATGAAAGTCGTATTTGATCCTTATTATATCACCTCCGCACTCTCCAAATACACCGGGACCATGCTGCACCAAGGTATGCTCATTCTGCACCAGCAAAAGACACAAGCGCCTTATGAGCAGGCAGCGTTGTCTGCCGATTTTGTCCCCGGTATGTTCGCGGTAATTAGCAAAAAGGACTCCGTGGTCACCTTGAGCATAGGCTGCCGAAAGTTATGCAAGAACCCTATATTTTTGATATACTTCCGTGAGAGGCTGTATCGATAACTTCGAACGGTACTCTAGTTTAGTGTAATTCAATATGTAGATGTGTGAGCCTATGGAGGTGAACTCGTTGGATTTTGCTCTGATCCGCAAGGACCGAGACAAAAGAACGGTCGCAAATTGACTCTTTTTTTGCCTTTCGGACCTTTTCGGCCATGTGCTGAAAGGTTTTTTTGTGATCTAAAACAAAGGTAGGGAAAGGATTGAATGTAACCATGGCAACCCCAAAAGCGCTTAATATTTTGCAATTGAAGAAAATGAAACGAGAAGGTTTACCTATAAGCATGATTACGGCGTATGATTATCCGTCTGCTCGTTTGGCCGAGGAAGCTGGTATAGATATCATTCTTGTCGGTGACTCCGCAGGTAATGTGCTGTCTAATTATAACTCCACACTGCCTGTCACTATGGAAGATATGGTCTATCATACAAGGTCGGTCGCGCGTGGAGCAGGACATACCTTTATTGTCGCGGATATGCCATTTATGACGTACCACGGGAGTAGCGAGGAAGCTCTTATGCATGTGCGCAGACTCATGCAAGAAGGACATGCCCATGCTGTGAAACTGGAGGGGGGGATGGAGATTTGCGACACCGTGAAGCGAATTGTTCAATCCGGCGTCCCACTACTGGGACATATCGGACTTACACCACAGTCTGTGCATCAGATCGGCGGATACTTCATCCAAGGTAAAAACTCGCAGGGCGCTGAGCGTCTTCTGAATGATGCACGGGCACTGGAGCAAGCGGGGGCTTTTGCCATCGTGCTGGAGCTGGTGACAGAGGAAGTAGCGGAGACCATTACCAGGGAGCTATCTATTCCGGTTATTGGCATCGGTGCCGGGAGATACTGTGATGGCCAAGTTTTGGTCTACCATGACATGCTGCAATACTCCTCTCCTTACCGGGAGAAAAAGTTCGTAAAAACATATTCGGATATAGGTACTCTGATCTGTGACAGCATCGGGCAATATGTCAAAGACGTGAAGGATCGTTCTTTTCCGGGCGAAGAGCATGTTTTTAAGGCAGATGAGAACGTAGTAGAACGACTGTACGGGAATGCAAAAGTAAAGGCAGGGACCCTATGATGCGACTTTTGATTGTAGGTGCAGGGGCTATTGGAGGCTACTTCGGTGGACGTCTTATTCAAAAAGGAGAAGACGTAACCTTTTTCGTACGTCCTTCCAAAAAGCCTAGGTTGAAAGAAAAAGGTCTGATTGTTAAAAGTGTTCATGGGAATTTTCACACGCCAATCCGTGCTATTACAAATGGTGAAGCCGTCGAGCCGTTCGACTGCATTATCGTTGCGGTCAAAGCGTATCATTTGCCCCAATTGCAATTCGATCTTGAGCCCTATATCGGTGAACATACTATGATTCTTCCGTTACTTAATGGTTACGAACATTTTGACTCTTTACGCAAGCAGTTCGGTCCGGAAAAAGTGCTGGGAGGTCTTTGTTATATCGAAACTACGCTAGATCATGATGGTTCTGTCGTTCAGACAAGTCCATTCCACCGTATCGTCTTCGGTGAATGGAACGGTGGGCAATCAGAGCGTACACAAATACTGCTGAATCATCTTGATCATGCAGGCTTCACAGTCACACAAAGTCAGGATATCCAGCGTGAAGTTTGGCAGAAATATATATTTGTTGCCAGCTTGAGCGGAATCACAACACTAATGGATGCCTCTGTCGGGACTATACTTGCCACGGCAGAGTCACGCGCTATATACGAAAAGCTGCTGCATGAGATGGTCACACTTGCTCGCAACGCAGGGATGCCGATTGATTCAGAGTTGGAAGCTCATACACTGAAAACGATGGATTCCTTACGACCAGAGATGATGTCATCCATGCAACGTGATATGCTTAAAAAGCTTCCGATTGAAGCGAGTCACCTGCATGGTTCACTTCTTGCATTGGCTGCTGGCAGTCATGATGCATATCCAATACTTGAAACGGTATATGCCCGATTAAAGGTATATGAGAGCTTATTGGATACTATCTAACATTTGATTAAGCTAAAAAGCAGATCCTTCCATGATGTGTTCATGAAGGATCTGCTTTTGTTTTACTCTATACTGTCTGTCTCGAACAAGCTTGCTCAAGCCCTTGAAGTAATGCTTGTAGCTCCTGCCTCGTTTCAAGGTTTGTAATCTCACCCTCCTGATTTAGCTTCAATGTGATATGCGGAATAATGACCTTTCCATTTTCCACAATCTCGGCATTGATCATTTGCAGTGTGAGTAACAGAGAGGCATGGGCCAGATTCCCACCCATAGGAGAGGGTGACGCGCTAATAACTGCTGTAGGTTTATTTACAAATTCACCTGAGGATACGATCCAATCCAATGCATTTTTCAGAGCACCCGGAACACCATTCCCATATTCCGGCGTACAGATCAATACCCCATCCGCTTCTTTCAGTTGTTCCCGCAGCTCATTGACGGAAGCAGGTCCCTCATCTATATCCAGGTCCGGGTTAAAATGCGGAAGCTCACCCAATCCGTTATACATCGTAAATATCATATTCTCTGACGCTAACCCAATGGTAGCCTTTAATAAGGCTGTATTGGAGGACTTTTGACGAAGGCTCCCCGATATAGCCAGTACCTTGACTTTCTGATCCACCCATATCATCTCGTTTCCTTATTTAACTGACAACCTCTTTTATACTCAGTGTACTACAGATAACCCGGAATTAAAAAATGCCTGCAGCTTCACAGGCATTCGTCAAATCAGGTATCCTTCTCTTGCTTGCGCTGTACCCCGATCAGATCAAGGAAGAAAACAAACAGTGGAATCCCTACAATCAAGCCCCAGATTCCAATCAAATGCTCGGAAAAAATCAATACGACAAAGGTAAAAAAGATCGGCAAATTGGTTTTGGATGACATCAGCTTCGGATTCAGGAAATAGGCTTCAATCGCATGAATAACCACGATCAGAATAACCAGATAAATCACATAATTGATTCCCCCGACGCTAAAAGCAATCAGACCGAGCGGTATCAGGGAGATGAATACACCCGCCACCGGGACTAATCCCAACAAGAATATGATGAGCGCAAGGCCGAGCAAATTAGGAAAACCCATAATCCACAGAGCGGTCGTGGTCAATATACAGTTAATGAGTGAAATCAGTAGTTGGGCTTCCAGCACCTTTCCGAATGTGTCCAGAAACATGCGGCCAAAATGACCCACTTCCTTGAAAAACCAGCCCAGCTTGCTATCGACAAACGTAGCTGTAAAGCGTGTAATATAGGATTTTTCCATCAGGAAAAACAAGCTCAGAATAATCGACACCAGCAGTTGTGTGCCCAGTTGGCTGATTTTCATGACTGCATTCCAGCCAGGCTCAAATAGCCGCTGAACATTCAGGGTATCCATAAATTGAATGATCGTTTCGTTCCATTGATTCCGGTCAGGATACATATACGCCTGATGAATCATGAAATACACCTGCTTGACCTGAATGCTGATTAGCGGCACCATGCGGTATACTCCCCACACGATAATCAGGATCAGCAGCCCGTAGACCAGCAGCAGCACAATTAATGGCGGTACATTGGCGAACCGCTTGATCAGCTTGTTCACTCCGTTATATATGCTGCCAATCAGGATCGTAAGCAGCAACGTTAACAAAATAATGTTCATCATGCTTCTCAACATGAACAATAGCAAAATGATTATCGCAAGGACGGCTATCCGCCTAACGCCCGCATGATTCATCCAATTTCTTACCATTCGTCTTTATTCCCTCTCTCCTTCTTGACTGTCAACCTTGTAATCTGCTATCAGCTTTCTCTTTTTAACAATTTACTGTTAGCGATCAATAGAGAACCTACCATGGCCAGGATGGCAATGGACCACCAAAATGTATTCTTGGCATCATCGTGATCTACAATAATGAGCCTGATGACAGCCGTAATGCCGATATAGATGAAATACCGTAAAGGAAAATGGAAATTGGTTTTAAAGTACTTAACAATTAATGCGATGAACTCAAAATACAAAAAGAATACAAGCAGCTCTTCCGTGAACTCGTAGTAATTCTTATCCGACTCTGTAGACAAGAAAACATAGGAGAAAATGGACCATGTTTCTTTCAGCAGCAAGAAGCTTAAAATCAGTCCGACCAGAAACAACGAGATATTCAGGATCATTTGCAGAAAACTAGGTAATTTTTCAATATGCTTCATAAGAGCGTTCACTACAGATCCCCTCACTGGTTGTACAGTTTCTTTATTATATTATCGGCGGAATACGTGAAAAATGCTACATTACTTTTGGTGTAACTTTATTGAAAGTGTATATTCACTCCGGTAACATAACCAATCGAGATAAAAATAAGGGTCCATACGAGAGAACCTGCGCTTGCCACCAGCATATATTTTCGAACAGGCATTGCGCTAATTCCAGACAAGTAGCTTGTCGCATGCCTGACTCCCGGAATGAAATAACCGACCAGAATGGTCCACAGCCCAAAGCGTGCAAACCACCCCTTCACCTTTGCAAACCGTTTCGGTGTCAGCCCAACCCACTTGCCGTGCTTATCCACCAAAGGCTGCCCGAGCTTTTTGCCCAGCGTATAGCTGATCATCATGCCTGTCATGGCCCCCATAAAGCTGACCAGCACTGACATTGAATAATTCAGTACCATGATGGAGGACAAATAGCCGACAAAGACCATAATAATTTCATCAGGAACCGGAAGACCGATAATCCCGAGAGCAAGAAGTGCAAAAATAGCAATGTACCCGTATTGTGTAATCATGCTTATGGCCCATTCCATAGGGGGCTACCTCCTGATCGGTTTTTTTTTGAAGGACGGGAACGGAATACGGCTAACCATCAGGAAAGATAGCACTACCATGAGCCCAAGCAATAATTCGGGTCGCAAATGCTCACTCCATAAAAACATAAAGGACAAAATAACACCCGCAGCCGTAATGGGCATGCCTACGAAGCCTGTACTAAAAGCCATCAAGTTGAATCTTGCCAGCCTTACCGCACCGCATATCACAAACAAAACAGCCACAAGCGGCCCCATCCAATGCGTACCTCCCAGTTGGTAGAACAAGGTCAGGAAAGCAGGGGCAACCCCAAATGAGACCACATCCGCCAGGGAGTCGAGCTGCTTGCCAAAATCACTGGAGCAATGCAGCAGCCTTGCCAGCAAACCGTCTAGCACATCCCACAAAGCAGCCACCATAATCAGAATAAAAGCGGTCGTATATTGTTCATGAATGGTGTAAAACAGGGATAGTACCCCTGCCCCCAGGTTTGCAATCGTGCATAGTGAGGGCAACCAATTCCATTTCATACTGCTTGACTCCTTTGCCATAGCTTTTAACCTCCGAATATGACGATAAAACGAACGCCATCCTTGGTATTCTCCGCCATATAGCGAAAATCGTGCAAATCCAAAATCCGTTTGACGATCGACAGTCCCAGTCCCGTTCCCCCTGTCTGACGGCTGCGTGAAAGCTCGGCTCGGTAAAACCGTTCCCAAATTTGCTCCAGTTGATCGTCGGGAATCGTATCCCCTTTATTTTCAATGGAAAAGGTATTGATTTCCCCGGAGCCTTCGATACGGATCGTAATCGAACTTCCTTCCTCGGCATGCCTTATGGCATTCAAGACGAAGTTGAAAATCACCTGCTCCAGCCAACCGGCATCGGCGTGAATCGGCAGCTCATTAGCAGGGATAATGACCGCTTCCAGATGCTTTTCCTTTAGCAGATGGAACAGCTTATCGACGACTTCCTCCACCAGCTCGCTCAGTATAAAGGTCGTTTTGCGAAGCTTGAGGGTGCCGGATTCCAGCTTGGCGAGATCCAGCATATCCTTGACCAGCCGCTCCATTTTGTCCGCTTCCTCCACAATCACCTTGATATAGTGGTCCTGCTTCCCGGCGCTAACGCCATCCTGTAGCCCTTCTGCAAAGCCTTTAACGATACTAAGCGGGGTCTTCAGCTCATGAGAGGCGTTGGCAAAGAAGTCCTGCTGTACAGCTTCCATCCTCTGCTTCTGCTCCATGTCCTCAACCAATTGCTGGTTGGCTTCCTGAAGCTCGCGCAGAGCGGTGTCCAGGTTCTGGGACAGGGTATACATGCTATAGGACAGGCTGCCCAGCTCGTCATTTTGCCGGATCGGTGTATGGGCTGTAAAATCGAGCTTAGCCATCCGTTTGGCAGTATTGTTCAAGGCAATGAGCGGACGGGTCACCATTCGAGAATAGAACAAGGACAAAATAAGAATCAGCGCAAAACCTCCGATGCCCAGGTACAGATAGAACCAGCGCAGAGCCTCATTCGTCTCGCTGATTTCCTGCAACGATGTCACTGTGAACAGCAGGTCGATCTCTCCGGTGCTTTGTCGTACAGGATGTACAATGACCGCATTACGCACACCCGTCCAAGGCTCCGTCCACTCTTCCTCCAGCACTTCAAAATTTTTGAGCTTCTCCAAATGGGTCTGCGACAAAGGAAACCATTCCTCCAGCGCACTAAACAGCAATCCTTGCCGCTGGCTCCAGGTTTTCAGATCCGGCAGTACAATCTCGGTCACCGTACCGGACAGCCTTACACTGCCCTCTGTGCTCGTCTCTTCCGATGTCGTTCCTATATTTTTGGAGCCAGGCTTCTGAATGCCTGTCGGATAAATTAAATTGACAGAGGAGAGGCCGTCGGATTCCAACACTTCACCTTCAATGGTTAATGAGTCGCCCGGCTGAATCCGGGCTGCCCTCAGCTCATCCCCAAATTGGCTCGTAAACAGAGACAGCGATATTTTAACGATCTGCCCGTCTGCTTTTCTGAGATTGATGTGGAAGGGGTCATCCAGCTTTACTTTGCCGTCCAGCGTGACAATAGCCAACTGATTCTTATTCTGAAACATGAAGCGGGCTGCCTCCCGCGAAACCCTGTCCGAGCCCCAAGCTTCCCTGACATAGCTCTGACCGAAGCTTTGCAAACGACTTTCCACGCGTCCAATCTTCTGCTGCTGATAAAAATTTTCAAAAAACAGCAATTGGCACAAAATCACCATGCCGTAAAAACAAAGAAAAAATACAACGGTCATAATGAACAACTTAAAGGTAACTCCCCGTTTGTTCATTCTTCCTCCTCAAACCTGTAGCCTGTACCAAAAACAGTCCGGATATGGCGTGATTCACGGCCCAGCTTGCTTCTCAGCTTTTTGATATGCGTATCCACGACCCGCGTGTCTCCTTCAAAGTCGATCCCCCACACCCTGCTAAGTATCACATCCCGTGAAATGACCATACCTTTGTTATGTATAAGCAGCCGGAGCAGCTCATACTCCTTGGGCGTCAGCTCGACCTCCGCCTGATCTACCTCAAGCCGATGAGCCATCGTATTGAGAATGGCCGTGCCGAACCGCAGGACATGCGACTCAGGCAGCACATGGCCCTCCACCCGTTTCATTAGCGCGTTCGCGCGGGCAATCAGCACCTTGGGGCTAAAAGGCTTGGTAACGTAGTCATCTGCTCCCAGCTCAAAGCCCAATATTTTATCATCATCACCGGATTTGGCGGTCAGCAAAATGATCGGCACCCCGGAACGGCTGCGAACCTGACGGCATACCTCCCAACCATCCAGCTCCGGCATCATAATATCGAGTATGACCAGGTCGGGCTGCACCGAATCAAACCAGATTAGCGCATCTTTTCCATTGTCTGCTTCATAGACTTCCCAATTATTCTGTTTAAAATAATCCGCAATGACTTCACGGATACGAATTTCATCCTCCACGAGAAGAATCCTTTTATTCAATCGACTTCCCTCTTTCGGTCATTCTAGGACATCAGCATACTATAGACATGTGTTCTTTATGTGTTCTTAGCACTTCTGATTAGCAGAATCTAGCTTGGATTAGGGCAAATTTGTCTTGGCTCAGACCATCTCATCTCCTATGATCCTACCCTATAATAAGAAGAGATACAAAAAGCGTTCACAGGAGGGTAATACATGACCATTCAGACCATTCAGTGGTTTTCCACTTCCAAAGCAAAAGCTTGGCAATCCCAATCTCATCATCTTAGCAAAACCCAAGAGCATGCCAACCTGACCATTACGGGGGAAACGCATCAGCTCGTCGAAGGCTTTGGTGGCTGTTTTAATGAACTGGGCTATGTGGCCTTGAACCATTTGGAGAGCGACGAACGGGAGCAGGTGCTTCATTCTCTCTTCCACCCGGAGGGTGAGCACAAATTCACAATTTGCCGACTCCCTATTGGAGCCAGTGACTACGCGCTGGAATGGTACAGCCACAATGAAACGGATGGCGACGTGGAGATGAAGCATTATTCCATCGAGCGGGATCAGCAGTATCTCATTCCTTTCATTCGGGAAGCGTTACGACTTAACCCGGACTTGAAATTGTTCGCTTCCCCCTGGAGCCCGCCGACATGGATGAAATCGCCCAAGGCTTACAATTACGGCACATTGCGCTGGGAAAAAGATATTTTGAAAGCGTATGCATTATACTTCGTCAAATTTGTGCAGGCTTACCGCGAGGCAGGCATTACGATTCATCAGGTCCATGTCCAAAATGAAGTCATTGCCGATCAGAAATTCCCTTCCTGTGTATGGACCGGAGAACAACTGCGTGAATTTATTCGCGACTACTTGGGCCCTGCCTTCGAGGAACACGGGCTGGATACGGAAATTTGGCTGGGTACCATTAATGCCCCTGATCCGTGGGAAGAATTAATGAAGAAAACGTCCACCGGATTCGATGAATATGCCCATACCGTGCTGAGTGACCCGGAGGCCTACAAATATATTAAGGGTGTGGGCTATCAGTGGGCAGGCAAAAATGCCATCCAGCGCACCGTAGCCAGCTATCCTGAGCTTCGTTACATGCAGACCGAAAATGAATGCGGGAACGGAGAAAATTCCTGGGACTACGCCAAACATGTATATAACCTGTACCAGCACTACTTCACCAATGGCGTGAATGCTTATATTTACTGGAACATGGTTTTGGAGCCGAAAGGCAAGAGCACATGGGGATGGGAGCAAAATTCGATGATCACCGTTGACCCGGCGGATCGTAAGCGTACCCTGAACCCGGAATATTACGTGATGAAGCACTTTTCTCATTTTGTATTGCCGGGTGCGAGACGCATTGGACTCCGTGGATCATGGACGGGAAATGCCGTTGCTTTCCGCAATGCTGACGGACAAACGATAGTGGTCATTGCCAATCCGTTCCACGAATCACGTGTGCTGAATCTGTCCGCTGGAGAGGATACGCATCATTTCGAACTGGAGCCTGAATCTTTTAACACCATCGTCATTCCTTCTTAACGGTCGTAGCTTTCCCGAACGCTCACAGATCATTACTCGTCACTGTCTGGTCCTTCCGTATCCAAAAGTATGGTTAGTTTCCAAAATGGATGTATCCCCTTTTGCGTATGGTAGCCATAAATAGTATACTTGGAGTAACTACGGACAGGAGGTCGATGAACATCACTACTGTAAAAGACCGGATTGATTTGAAGCTGATTAATTGTGATAAGGAATTGACCCTCGCAGTCATCGGCGGGAAATGGAAGCTGATTATTTTGTGGCATCTCGGCTTGGAAGGCACCAAGCGGTTCGGTGAACTGAAAAAGCTGATCCCCCATATCACGCAAAAAATGCTGACCAACCAACTGCGCGAGCTGGAGGAGGATAAACTCATTCTTCGTAAGGTCTATCCTGTCGTCCCTCCGCATGTGGAATACTCACTGACTGAGCATGGTGAAAGCCTGATTCCAGTACTGAGAGCGATGTACGATTGGGGATCAAACTATCGCGAGAACGTGATTTGGAAAGAAGAAGAAGCGATTCAGGACGTAACGCCCGTTTAATCAGCTTAACTATACATTTTCATGATGAAGGCAATTCTGGGGATACCCGGGGTTGTCTTTTTGTCATCCTTAACCTTTTTTTGAATGAGCGGCTCCACTTGCTTCTTCCGGAGAATGAATGAGAAGTCTATGATCGATCGGTGAAGACATGACAATCAGGCTCGTGTAGGTTCCATACTTATCGCACTGGTTGCTGAACTCTTCGAGGGTGCGCGTCGAGCTGGTCACTACTTTTAATAAATAACTGTGTTCTCCGCTTATACGGTGGCACTCGGCAACATGTGGAGATGTATGGACAAAATCAAGAAATCCCTGGCAATCTCTAGTCCGAAACAATATATAGGCTGCCGTATCCTTTCCTATTTTTTCAGGAGAGATGATCGTGCGATACTCCTCGATAACCCCTTTTTCTTCCATTCGTTTAACTCGTTCTGTTACAGCAGGTTGGGACAAACCCACGCATTTTCCTAGCTCCGTCATTGAAATCCTTGCCTGATTTTGAAGATAAAAGAGGATTTGTTTGTCTACATGATCCACTTTGAATGCCCCTCCTTTAAAATTAATGTTTTTACGAAAAATTCATTTAATTACTTTGTATAATTATCATAATGGATTGATTGTGTTATGTAAAATAAATGATTTAAATTATATAATAAAACTCACATCGATAAGGTGAACCAAACATGAAAAGATAGAGAGGATGGCTACCCTTGAGCAAATACGTTGTAAATAAGGTAGGCACAGCAGCAGATTTAGAGTTACGCATTGAAGGGGCTATTGATCGTACAATTGACGAAAAAAGGCTGGTTGGTGCTGTTGTACGAGTTGCGTTTAATGGGGCGCAATATTATAGTTCTGCTGGATGTCCAAACCGTGAGCAAAAGTCTGGAGGGAACTCTCAGTGAGCCTCTCCCTCTCCCGCAAAAATATAATTGCATTGGCCGCTATATGTTTGTCCGCATTGATGTTCGGCCTCGAAATTTCCAGTGTGCCAGTGATACTGCCAACCCTGGAAAAGGTATTGCATGGTGATCTCAAGGATATGCAATGGATTATGAACGCTTATACCATTGCATGCGCCACAGTTCTGATGGCTGTTGGAACGCTGGCCGACCGGTATGGAAGGAGGCGTATTTTTATTATCAGCCTCGTCTTGTTCGGTATTACATCCTTGGTTTGTGGCTTGGCGCAAAGCACTTCGGTTCTGATCATCAGCCGGTTTCTTCAAGGGGTGGGCGCTGGTGCGATGCAGATTTGCCAGATAGCAATTCTTTCACATCGGTTTCAGGAAGGACAAGAACGCAGCAAAGCCTTTGCCATATGGGGGATCGTGTTCGGTATCGGCCTCGGTTTTGGACCCATCATCGGCGGCATGATCGTGGCCGTGTTGAACTGGCATTGGGTTTTTCTGGTCCACGTTCCGTTGACCATCCTCACTTTGATTCTTGTTTTCGGTGGCATAGAGGAGTCCAGAGATCCGCAGGTGAAAAAACTGGATATTATCGGCATCATCACGCTTTCGTTGACAGTTTTTGGCCTTGCATACTTTATCACGCAAGGGCCAGAACTCGGATTTACCAGCAAAGCATCCATCAGCATCCTTGTTGCAGTGGCAATAAGTTTCATTGTATTTTTATTTGCGGAAAAGCTCAGCGCCCATCCGATGTTTGACTTTTCCGTATTCAAGATACGTAATTTCTCCGGCGCTCTCCTTGGCTCCGTCGGCATGAACTTCAGTTTCTGGCCGTTCATGATTTATTTGCCGATCTATTTCCAGAGTGGCCTTGGTTACGGCATCGTAGCCGCAGGGCTGGCTCTCTTGGCTTATGCGCTGCCCACCTTGGTAATTCCGCCTTTGGCAGAGCGCTTTTCGCTCCGCTATCAGCCGCGCATAGTCATCCCATCAGGTCTGTTCATCCTCGGTACAGGCTTTATTTTGATGAAATATGGCAGCGGCAGCGATCACGCCAGTTGGTTGACCATGCTACCTGGCTCCTTGTTGGCTGGTATTGGACTGGGCTTAACCAACACGCCTGTGACCAACACAACCACCGGCTCTGTTCCGAGTGCCCGTGCAGGCATGGCTTCCGGTATAGATATGAGTGCCAGATTGATCAGTCTAGCCATCAACATCGCTGTGATGGGATTCATCTTGCAGGAAGGTATTCTGTCTTATTTGAAAGGTGGCCTTTCCGGGACTCTCAATGCAATGCAATTGCGATCTTTGGCCGAAAAAATAGCCTCTGGAAATACTGTATCTCTCAAGCAGGGTTTGCCAGAACTCTCCTCTCTGGATGCGTCTGGAGCCGTTGTCCATGCAGCGCTGGTGCACGGTTTTGGCTTGGTAATGCTCTACGGCGGTATTGGTGTCTGGGTTCTAGCCGCGATCAGTTTTATGATTTTTGGGCCTAAGAGAGCATAAGGACAATCGGATCGAGCATGGTCTGGTCTACTATTCATTCTAAATCCCGCTCACCGATCAACGCCCACCCTCTCTTCAATCAGCACAAAAAAGCCTGAGGCTGCTTCATCACAGACCCAGGCTTTACACTTATCAGCAAATGTTTGATTATGCTTGCAGCTTACCCGCACGAATATCGTCTGTCATTCCTGCGTAGGGCGCTTGAGAAATCAATTTTTCGTTATTCACACCCGCATTTTCTATGAATGTAATATCTGCAAATTCAGGGACAACATACTTAGGATAGGTTTCGTATTTTTCACGCGATTCTTCCATCAGCGGAATAAAATCGTTTTGATAGCGGACAGTGATTTCCGGATGCTCATGAACCCATTTAGGGAAGAAAATAATGCCATGCATCCGTTTTTCCTCTGGCATAAAGTTCAGAGAAACGTCAGTACCTGTCGGTTCGGTCCACGATACTTTGTACACATTCTCCACCAGCTTTACCAGATTCACCTTCTGGTCGCGTACCCAACGTCCACCTACCATGCCGCTATGAATGCGGTAGTCGATCGTATCTTCATTTTTAATATATATTTCATATTCCCAACCATTCTCATAGGTGTAGATCATGTGACTGCCGATAAACTTGTCCATCCTGCATCCTTCTTTCTGTATTATGAGTTTTTTTATGAATTGAGCATCATGCTGAAAATAATAAGCATTGAATTTTAAACATGTAAATATAAACATGTTTTTAATTTCATATAAATTGTAGCACTGTGGTATACTAATGTCAAATGCCGCATTGCGAGGAGAGCTACGTTGAAACGTACATTAAAATATGCCATTCTGGGCCTAATTCACAAAGAGGAAATGAGCGGCTACGATATTACGAGCCAATTCAAGAAGGAAATCGGGCAATTTTGGAGCGCCAAGCACAGTCAGATTTATCCTGAGCTCAAAAGGCTGACCGAAGAAGAGTTAATCGAATATCGCACCTCCATTACAGGAGCCAAGCTGGAAAAAAAGCTGTACTGCATCACGCCCAAGGGAACCCGGGAGCTGACCGAATGGCTGCTGAGTCCCAAAGATTTACCGGAAACGGAAAAGGATGAATTTATGCTTATGCTGTATTTTTCAGCAGCGATCTCGAAGGAAGAAAACAAACGATTGTTCGAGGACCAGATTACCAAACGTAAAGAGAAGCTGGAGTACTTATACGAGAGCAAGACTTCACTCCGGCTGTTGGACGAAAACCTTCAATCTCCCGGCTCTGAACAATTCGGACATTATCTGGTACTGAGTCGCGCTATTAATAGGGAGGAAAGCTATATTACATGGCTGAAAGAAACGCTGACGCTGTTTGAATAGTCTTTTAGGAGAAAGCGAAAAGAAGTATTAAAAAACCTTCAACGCCACGTAGATTCGTGGTATTGAAGGTTTTTCTATAACACGTGCAAACGAAATACTTTAATCTGCCGTCGTATTGGAAGCTCCATAATCCTCAATGTGAATATCCGTGCTGAATCGGACTGGAATCGTGCTAAAGGTCGTATCCCAATCCTTTTTGACTTTATGCCAGACTTTAGGATGCTGAATCCGCAGGGCTTCCCCGAAGCCACCAACATCCGCCTTCAGCTTATGCATTTTGGCTACGGTTTGTTCTGCTAATGAGTTGACTTTCTCCTGAAAGATACTCTCTTCTCGTCCAAGCAGTCGATTACTGCCCAAATCTTCATTCGGATTAAAATTTTCCGAAATGCGTCCCTCTGAGGTCATTCTCACGCGGAAAGATATCTCATCCCCCTGAACGATGGCCTTGATGCTGCTTTTCACCGATTTGATCTCATAAGCAATATTTTTACCAGTTTTGGGATCGATAGTTTTCAGAAGACCCCCTTCCAGTTCGCCTTTGATCCACATGAGACCCTCCACCTCAGACTCATTCAGAAAACCACCGTACTTCTGCGTCTTTCCTTTAATGATTCCTGCGCCCGCGAGCTTGATTTCACTCTCCGTCGTAATGACATTAGGCAATAAGAAGCTGCTTCTAGCCTTCATGGGCCCGATCGCTTTAGCCAATGACACGGGCTTTAACAACCGTGAATTCCGTTTACGGTTTAGAAAAATATCCTTCAATATAAAGGCCGGGGTCTGACCGGGGATTTTCTCCTGAAGTGCATCACCTGCCTTGCCCGTACTGATCAGCAATAGGACGCTGGGTCGGATGTCATTATCCCCCAAAAAAAAGTCCAGCAACTCATACAGCGAAACCTTACGAAGCAAACTGGAACTGATAATGACCGTCTTCAAATGGAATCCGATAGGAGGACGATTGGTCCGTAATGAAATTTCTCTCAGCATCTCAAAGACAGAATCACCGGTTTCCGTAATGTTGTAAAATTTTTTAGTTTGCGAAGGAGAGCTTCCTGAACCGTTGCTTTCCTCTGGCACTACGAATTGAAATGTCCCTTTAATTAACTCTTTCTTCGGATAATATCCTCCTTTCCGATTGATTTGCTCTTCCTGTGAAGATTGTTCCGCTACATCCATAGCAATGCCTGCCTCCAGATTTAAATCCTCCACCGGAGAACTGCTCCAGCAACCTGAAAGTGTACTGCATATCAGGAGAGCCACCATACCGAGTAATCCTAACTGGACTCTCTTCATGACCGCACCCCCCTCCAGCGAGAAATAAGCAACAGCGGCAGTGGAAGCAATCCGAATAAAATAATAGCCCCATTCCCGAGTATCGTTCCTAATGAAAACAACTCGTTAAGGTTTTGGGGAATTTGAGATAGGATGTAAATGGCCGGGAGCAGAATAAACAGGGTTGCGGAATAGGATCTATTCAAAATTTGAGAAACTCCGAGCGAAGCGCAATAAAAAGCGATACTGAAAGTGGCAAAAATTTGCATGATCCAGATCGACAGTAACAGGGATTCGAAACGTTCTAATACCAGATACTCCACTTCAAAGCTGCGTGCTAAATCCAAAAAAGGCCAGGTTCTGGTTATAACCCCTTCTACCGAAAAAGCGCCAATGCACAGGATCACCGCAGCTATATAAAATACGACCGCTATTCCAATCGCCAGACCGACCACTCTGGTAGCTTTCTCAGGTTTTTCCATGCGACAAAGAATGATAAGCATGCACTCAGTCCCCGTAAAAGTAAGCGTTGTAGTTTTCAGGGCTTTAAACACTGGCATCACACCCTCCGACAAGACGGGACGCAAATTATTCAATTCAAAGACATTTAATCCCAGCAAGCATATCAACAAAAAGATAGATGCCGTAATCGGGAAAATAATTTGGCATATTTTACCCATTGCGCCAACCCCCCCCATGCACAGGTACAGAGAGATCCACATAAAAGGTGCTGAAATAGCCCATACCGGCGTCCCTTCAAGCAGGAAGAACGCTGTTACTTCCTCTACAGATCGAATTTCGAATCCAGCTATACAAACAAAATAGATGACGAGCAGCACGCCAATCACTTTGCCAGCGGCTCTACCTATAATCCTCTGTACATACTGGTAAAAGGTTGATTCTGGAAATCGTTGACTTAGTTTTACCATAATCCATCCGGACAGAAAAACGATCCCCCCTGCCAAAATAATGGATATCCACACATCTGGTGTCATTGAATCCTTCACCATTACCCGGGGAAGCGTAAGCAACCCGGCGGCCAGCATAAAGCTAACAATAATTACCGTCGTCTGTAATGTTGTAATTTTATCTGCCTTTACTTTTCCCACGCCCATCCTGCTCCCTCCTGTGTTGAGTTCATCCTTTTCGCTTAGGGTCTTTATGCTTCAATAGCTTGGGTCTGTTTTTCATAAACTGAAACGGTGCCCGTATGAAGTAATCTTTCCAGTCCTTTAATGAACGGGGAGCCGTTAGACTAAGAAACGGTACGCCGAAGCTTTGTAATTTGGCCATATGAATACTCAACAGCAGAAAGAACATGATCACCCCATACAAACCAAAGGTGGCCGCCGTGAACATGACCGCAAAACGGAGAACACGCATGGAAATTCCGGCGCTGTATACAGGTGTGGAAAAAGAGGAAATGGCTGTGACTGCCACTACAATGACGAGAACCGGGCTCACGATTCCGGCATTGACAGCCGCCTGTCCAATAATAAGACCGCCGACAATGCCCATGGCCGGACCAATCGGTTTAGGCAGCCGTAATCCTGCTTCACGCAAAATTTCGATGGAAATCTCCATAATCAGGGCTTCAATCAGCGTAGAAAAAGGGACCCCCTGTCTCGCACTAATAATGGAAATGACCAGCTTGGTTGGAATCAGACCGGGATGAAATGAGATAAAGGAAATATAGAGAGCCGGTGCGAACAAAGATATTGAGGTTGCCATGAAGCGGAGAAATCGAATAAGCGACCCTGGTATCCATCGTTCATAGTAATCTTCAGGAGACTGGAGCATCATCCCGTACGTTACAGGCATAAGGAGCGCAAAAGGCGTACCGTCCAGCAGAATCGCTACACGTCCCTCCAGCAAAGCGGCCATGACCCGATCCGGTCTCTCCGTATTCTGAATCTGTAGAAACGGGCTCAGAAAGTTATCCTCTATAAGCTGCTCCACATAACCAGACTCCAGCACCTCATCCATATCAATCGTTCTGACCCGCCGCTTCACCTCATCTACAAGCTCAGGATCGGCAATGTCTCTGAAATATACCACCATCAGCTGCTTCTCCACTCTTTTGCCGACTTTGAAGGACGACATAGCCAGCTCCGTACTTTCTCCATGTCTGCGCAGCATCGCTGTATTGTCGCTGAGTGTCTCCGTAAAACCGATTCGCGGTCCCCGGAGCACCGACTCCGATATTGGATCTTCCACCCCTCGTGTATTTCCCTTGGGTGTACCGAGAACAAAAGCGCCCGGCATGCCCTGAATCATGAGTATCACTGAACCGAATAGCACCTTTTGCAAAGAAAATTGAACATCCAATGTATACACTGTCTCTGATACCAGCATGACCTGACGAATAATCATATCCCGAAGCAATTCTCCTCTCGGAAGATCGTCGCCCCCTTGCCCGGAGCTGCCCCAATCCATCAGCGGCTTTAAAATGTTCTGGTCCATGCCAACCTTGTCCGTTAATCCATCCACAAAAAAAAGTGTGCCTACTGCGTTCAGATTTTCCAGAAAAATCGATCGTTCGTTCACGTCCGCCATATCCGCGACTGCTTGTCTGATTTTTGCTAAATTGACGTCATAGTCTTCGGTAAAGCTCTCCCATTCCTTCTCTTCCTCACTTACAGATGGATTATGATCTGCATGTTCAGAGCGGTCTTGTTCTTCCAGAAGCTTCAATCGCTCCATACGTCTGCTCTCTCGTCCGTCCAGTGCTTTAATTTGTCGTACTGTCAGAAAAATAGTCAAAGGTACAATGAACAAAAATAGGGCTTCCATCCACACGGTCCACCTGGGTACATGAGTTCCGATTGCCTGCCACACGTCCATTCCTCCTTCACTTCCATCCGATTTGTATATATATTTACCGGAATTAGAAAAAAGATGCATCCATGATGGGTGACTTATCCACCTCAGGCGTACATAAAGGATTTAACAAATGATACTCGCATCTAAATGAAATAAATTTATTGATGAATAAAAGGAATAAAAAGGTTGATTTGATGGAGGACTTGTAGTGTAAAAAGTAGAATTCCATGATAATATCTATTCATTCTATGACTAATGTCGCATAATTCCTTGAATTTATTGTCCATTATTCAAATTTGAAAAGGAGCTGTAGGTATGAAGAAGCACTTTTGGAAGAATGCCGCTGTATTGAGTTTGTTAGCGGTCATTTTAGTTGGAGGAACGGCAGTAAGTCCCAAGCAGGCACAAGCCGCAGATATGCCTTACCTCGGAGAAATTACGATGTATCCTTACACTTTCGCACCTAGGGGATGGTTAAAATGCGAGGGCCAGCTCATGAGTATTTCGCAGAATCCGGCATTGTTCTCTCTGCTGGGCACTAATTTTGGTGGTGATGGAAGAACAACCTTTGCTTTACCTGACCTGCGCGGTGCCTCCCCGATACCGAATGTGGACTACTACATTTCAACTCAAGGTGCGTTCCCACCTCGCGAATAATGAGTGTGCAAAACGGTATGCTATTTTTCTGAAAAAGAGGTGATCGCGTGCTTGAAGACAATAACTTCACACGCAACAAAATAAAACCCTATCATTTGTTGATTCCACTGCTGCCCATCATCGGTGGTGCGGTTCTGCTCATAGGGACGAATAAAGCCCATGCTGCTGGCTCGGAAAATGTAGTACTCAACAAACCGGTAACATCAAGCGGCTACAGCCAACCCTATGAACCCGCCAAAGCAGTGGACGGCTCTTATGAGCCAACAAGCCGCTGGTATCAAGCCAGCAACGGTGAAAAATGGATTCAGGTGAATCTGAGAGACTGGTATATCGTGGATCGTTATGGTGTAGCAGGTATGGGGATCTTTACTGGATGGCAGGGTCAACGCGACCCTTACAGTTTCCGATTGCAAACGAGCAGCGATGGAACGAATTGGGTTACTTCCGATACTGTCCAAAATAATGCTGACGCACGTTTTAGCCGAAGGATCTCCCCTGTGACTACACGATACCTGCGTCTGTATATTGATCAAGGAAATGCGAGAAACAATCAATGGGCTTCTGTCATGGAATTTGAAGCTTATGGGGAGCGCTTGCCCGTTCCACAGCCTCCAGATCATTTTACAGGAACCCAAAAAGGAAATACCGTGGAATTGAGCTGGGACGCCGTTCCTTACGCAACTTCATACAAGGTCATCAGAAATGGAGTTACCTTGTATACAGGCCCATTAACCCAATTCACAGATTCTTCGTCATTACCTCCCGGTACGGCTCTTTACAGCCTTCAGGCTGTGAACGTTCAGGGCGATAGTGCTCCCGTAGAGGTCACAGTGAATATTCTGACCGATGCCGAATATGTTGCACAGGCCAAAGCTGCACTGGCTCCAGGCTTTGCATCAGGAGATTCGGCTGCTGCGGTATCACAACGGCTGACACTTCCACTCACCGGGTTGAATGATACGACGGTGAGCTGGAGTTCGGATACCCCGGATATCATCACCAATGACGGGACTGTCACACGCCCGCGCTATGATTCGGGTGATCGGAAAGTAAAACTGACCGCGACGATTACAAAGGGAACCGCTTCGGATACCCAAACGTTTGAGGTTACCGTATTGAAGGGGGCTGCACAAGATACACTGGATCAGGCAGCAGATAGCCTGTCACTGGGCGATTTGTCTGCGGTGAAGGAAAATTTGTCTCTTCCTCTGTCCGGATATGGTGGTGTCCAGATCGAATGGTCCTCTGCCAATCCACTTGTTATTGCGCCAGATGGAACACTCAGCAGACCCTCCTATATTGATGGGAATACAGATGTTACCCTGACGGCTGTCCTGTATCTCGAAGGCTTAACGAAAACAAAGAATTTCACTGCCCATGTGCTCAGTCTGCCGATGAACGATATTGAAGCCGTAAACGCAGCTTACGCCGCACTTGATGTGCCTGTAACCACCGTAACCGGAGACGTATATTTGCCAAAAGAAGGCTTGAACGGCGTTCAGGTATCGTGGACTTCGAATCACCCCGAGTTCCTGGATCACAACGGTCACGTCACGTTCCCGAGCTATGTACAGGGCGATCAGACCATTACGCTGGAAGCTGTTCTGGTAAGAGGCGGAGCTGAACTTCGCAAAACATTCAGCCTGCTCGTGCTCGCACTGCCCATAAGTGCTGATGAAGCAGTGAATTTGGCAGCAGATACCCTGAAACTGGATTATCCGCAGGGAATTAAAGATTCCATCACTCTGCCCAATGCAGGAGCATTCGACACACGTATTGATTGGTCTTCGGATCAACCGGATGTTCTCAGCAGTACGGGTCAAGTAAATCGACCGAAGTTTATAGACGGTGATGTGAATGTACAATTAAAAGCCACCATATCCAAAGGTTCAGCCTCCGTGCAACGAGCATTCATGATCACGGTATTGAAGGCGTTGCCGAATACACCCTATGTACGTTTGAACGGCAACAACCCGATCATTCTGGAAGCTGGCAACACCTTCACCGATCCGGGAGCCAGCGTGCTGGACAGCGTGTACGGTAATATTCTGGTACCTGATCTGTCAGGCGTCGGCAATGTGGATACGAACGCGCCCGGTGTATATGTATTGAACTATGCTTATAGCGACAATGGTGGCTGGACGGCTGAACCAGCCGAACGTCGTGTAAACGCACTGCCCCGTGCTATTGAAGCCGCAGCAGGCAATGATGCTGCTGCCTCGTTGATCGTTACAGGCGCTTGGCCGGGCGCACGACTTGAGCTGTACAATGCCCAGCAGGAACTTGTTGCGGAAGGGGTCGCTTCTGGAGAAGGGAAATATGTATTTACGCCCGTTCCTGAAGGAATCAGCTACTACGTGCTCCAGATCGTCAATGGCATGGAAAGCGCTCCCTCCAGATTAGTGTATGCACAGGGATTAACCGCCCAACGTGTAGCCGATTCCATAACAAGCCTAACAGCACCCGCTGCGAGTGATACCCTGCTCAAGCTGCCTGCTGTACCCGAAGGCTTCCGCCTGGTCATCAGCAGCAGTAGCCAGCCGGATATTATCCACACAGATGGAGCTATCTACCCGGCAGCAACCAAAACGGCGGTTACTGTAATACTAGAGGTCATCAAGGTAAGCGATGGTTCTCAAGCCTTGACACAGCAAATCGAAGTAACCGTTCCCGCAAAGGTTATTGTGGACACAGACAATTCTAATAAAAAAGACAAAGACGAGGACAATAACACTTCTGTTATACAGCAACAGGCCGGATTTCCTGAACAAGGAAAAGCGATCACCATCTATACTCCTTCTGCGGCATTTCTGGACGGACAAATCAATCAGGCCCGGTTGGAAGGCAAGGCTTACGCGGATATACAACTGGAGCAGGAAAAGAATATTAGCCGCGTTATTCTTCCCCATTCTTCGCTGAATAAATGGGATACAATCGGAGCCTCGGTCATATCCCAATATGGAACACTGATGCTATCCAGTGATACCTTAACCCGTATGGCCTCGGGTCAGCAGGACGTTACATTGTCATTCCAGCAGGCAGATGCACAGCGTACACAACAGATCCAGGATTGGGCCGGACAGCAGTCCAACCTGAAGCTGATCGGCGAGTCTGCGGAAATTAAGGCTAACGTTACAGGTACATCGCATATCGTTCTGCCACTGGATGCCGAGTCCATCCGTAAATTGCAAAGCGAGGAACCCCAGTTTTCTATTCTCGTTATGCATGACAATGGAGAGCATGAGATTCTGAAAGGTACGGCAGTGAGGGACTCAAAAGGAAACCTGTCGGCTGTGGGTTTCGATACGGCCCGGTTTAGTACCTTTGCGATTGCTGTTTCTACCAATACAAAGTCTCAATCTGATAATTCAAACGCGCAGGACGGCAAAACAAATTCATCGGATTCGCAAGGTGCAGCTACGATATGGCCGGATGTCCAAGGCCATTGGGCGGCAAAGTCCCTGCAATCGCTGGCAGCCAAAGGCTGGATACAAGGCTACCAAGATGGCAACATGCGTCCGGAGCGTGCAGTAAGCCGCGCAGAATTTGTAGCCATACTGACCCGAGCATTGGGAACCACTGGAGATGAGCGTGTGTCTACCTCATTTGCAGATATGAAAGGGCACTGGGCTGCATCAGCCGTAGATGCCGCTCATCGTCAGGGATGGATCGAAGGGTTAAATGCTCAGACATTCGGCCCCGATGAGAGTCTTACCCGTGAACAGGCGATGGTGATATTGTCACATGCGATGGCGGATAAGGCATCTGCCACAAGCACGGTCACATTACAATCCTATAAGGATGAGCAGCAGATCGCTTCCTGGGCTTCCACAGCATTCAAAGCGGCTGTATCCTCCGAATGGATCAGCGGATATCCGGATGGAACGCTCCAACCCCAAGCAGCTATCAGCCGAGGCGAGATGGCTGAACTGCTGGTGCGTATTTTCAAATAAGACTGACTAAGTTATATAGTTCAATGGATTATAAGCCAATACAGCGCGGTTTCCGAGTTATTCGGAGACCGCGCTGTATTTGTGAATAATATGGACTAACATCAATATTAGGTTCATATACAAGCCTTCAATAATAACTCTTGTGTGGTGATTCACCCTTTTCGCCCCAGAAAATATATTGTTAATATCTGCAAAGCGGGGCGATGATCAACTTGTCACCTCTACAGTAGGGAGAATGGTGAGGAGGAGATATTTGAACATGAAACATAGAAAACCGTTCAGGTTTAGTGGTGCTTCCAAAAGAGACAGGGACTGCAAGCCACCTAGAGTTAGCAGAGAAACGGAAGAATTTCTCAAACTGATTAATGAATTAATAGCAATCATCCCGCTCGTTTTTGCAAACCCCTCTGCGGCTAATGTATCTTCATTACAACAGATTTTACGTCGGTTATTAGCTCTGGCGAATAGCTTAAAACTTAGAGGCCCCGTTAAGGCAGATTTATTGGCGGCATTAGAGCTGGCTATCGTAGCGTCAGAAGCCACTCCTTTCTCTCCGATCGGCGTGGGAACCACACTGCAACAACTGCTGGATGTCTTATTGTCTATTATTTTGCAGGAATCTCTTGATCCTGCTCTTAAAGACAGCGTGATCAGTGCAATCAGAAGCGCCGGAGCGGCTATCAGTATTGCGTTGGGCGACACATATTCGTCAGGAACGCCCGGTCCACAAGGGCCAGTGGGTCCTGCTGGCCCGGGCGGTGCTCCAGGACCTGTCGGTGGACCAGGGCCGATGGGGGCTCCAGGGCCACAAGGGGCTATGGGTCCTGTTGGGCCTGTCGGGGCTGCCGGGCCTATCGGAGCCGCTGGACCTATCGGAGCCGCTGGGCCAGTAGGCGCTGCCGGGGCTACTGGGGCCACGGGCACAGCGGGCGCTGCCGGGGCTACCGGAGCCACCGGTTCGGGGGCAATCATTCCATTTGCCTCGGGTGGACCAGCAATTTTGACAACCATTGCCGGCGGGCTGGTAGGAACCACAAGTTTGATCGGCTTTGGAAGCTCAGCAACAGGGATTAGCCTTGTAGGCGAGGCGATTGACCTGACAGGCACACTTGTAGGGCCACTGATTAACTTTGCTTTTTCTGTCCCACGGGATGGTGTAATTACATCTATTGCTGGTTACTTCAGTACAACAGCTGCGTTAACTCTCGTTGAATCAACCGCGACGATTACTGCCCAGTTGTTTAGTTCGACTACACCTGATAACACCTTTACAGCGGTCCCTGGAGCTGTAGTGACCTTAGCACCACCACTCACAGGTATCATTGCCCTGGGTACAATCTCCAGTGGTATCACAACCGGATTGTCTATACCGGTAACCGCGCAGAATCGTCTGCTCTTGGTCTTCTCCGCGACAGCTACAGGAGCTTCACTCATAAACACCGTTGTCGGTTATGCGAGCGCAGGCATTACTATTACCTGATCCGAGACAAAAAGGGCTCAGCAGGACTTGTTCCTGCCGAACCCTTTCTTATTTGTATTAAAGTGATATTTTCACTTTTTCTCCATCTTCCCGAACGGTGTACGTTTTAATTTGTCCATGATCAGGCTCTTGAACGATGCCCGTCTCCAAATCAATCTTCCAATCACATAGCGGGTCATAAATGTGATGACCAGATACCATCGCTTCGGTAAGCGGCCCTCCCTTGGGATGAGGGCTGGAATTTTCAACGGCATAAAGCTTGTTCTCCGAAGTGCGGAAAACAGCGATTTCGTTATCATTCAACCGGATCGTCCGCCCAATTCTGAACGGAAAATCCTTACTGTTGCCGACGACAAGCCATTCAGCATGTTTGATCATTCGCTTGATTGCTCCCTTCTTCAGGCATTATTTAAATGCATTCACACAAGAGACGGTGTAACTACTTCAAATAAATTTTTGCGGGAATCCGCATCGTTGATGATCTTTTTCCATGGGTCTTCCACCTGTTGTAGTGCAAATTCGATCCGTTCTATTAAAGCTTTGCGCTGATCTACATCGTGAACGACAGCCTTCCGAATCTCTTCAAGGCCAGTCCGTTCCACCCATTCCGAAGTACGCTCCAGATATTGGCCTGTTTCCCGGTACAGTTGCATCACGCTTCCCACAATCTCAATCAGTTCATCGTCCGTTTTCACTTTGCAGAGCGAATCAGCCAGCCGCGCTTTTATACCACCGTTTCCACCGATAAAAATCTCCCAGCCTCCATCATTGCCTACAATCCCGATATCCTTCGTACATGATTCCGCACAATTACGTGGGCATCCATTGACCGCTAATTTAAATTTTGCTGGGAAATCCAATCTTTCAAATTTCCGCTCCAGCACCTCTCCCATTCCCATCGAGTCCTGTGTGCCAAAACGGCAAAATTGTGATCCAACACAGGTTTTAACTGTACGAAGGGATTTCGCGTAGGCATATCCTGACGGCATGTCGAGCTCTTCCCATACCTTTGGCAAATCCTCTTTACGGACACCAATCAAATCCAGCCGCTGTCCTCCTGTTACTTTAACAACCTTAACGTTGTATTTAAGGGAAACATCAGCTATTTTTTTCAGATCCTCTGGAGTCGTAACACCGCCGTACATTCTTGGCACAACTGTAAACGTTCCATCCTTTTGAATGTTCGCGTGCAGCCGCTCATTCACAAACCGGGAATCTTCCTCATTTTCATGCGTATCCGGGTTAATCATTCCCAAATAATAATTCAGTGCCGGGCGGCATTTGGAGCATCCTTCATCATTCTGCCAACCTAGTACATTCATAACTTCACGTGTCGTTGTAAGACCCTTGGTTTTGATAGCTGCAACAATTTCATCCCGGCTCAAGGTTGTGCAGCCACATATTCCTTGCTTGGCAGCCGTCTTGAAGCTGTCTCCAAGAACATACTGGAGAATTTGTTCAACCACCGGCTTGCATCCTCCACAGGACCGTGTGGCCCCGGTACATGCCTTAATTTCGTCGACCGTGGTCAGTCCATTTTCATGGATCGCATCAACAATCGCCTTTTTAGTCACACCGTTGCAGCCGCAGACAATTTCATCATCAGCCATCGTTTCAGCGGACAAGGTTTTAGCCCCGTCTTTACTGCATCCGGTACCCATGAGCTGTCCATATATCTCATCCGTCATCAACGTTTGCTGCCGTACATATTTCTGAAGACTGGCAGATTCGCTCACATCTCCGAACAGAACAGTTCCAACAATCCTGTTTTCACGAAGCAGTACTTTTTTGTAAGTGCGCTTCCACTCATCCTTTGCTACAATCACCGTATGCTCAGGAGCAGTTATGAATTCGCCAGCCGAGAAAACATCCACCCCTGAAATTTTGAGCTTGGTGGAAACCACTGATCCCGCATAGCCTTCGGTATCCGCACCTGCCAAATGTTTGGCAATTACACTTCCCTGTTCAAACAGCGGGGCAACCAGGCCGTAACAGATCCCGCGGTGCTCAGCACACTCCCCTACAGCATATACATCTGGCATGGAAGTCTTCATCAAATCATCGACTACAATTCCACGCTTCGTTTCTATACCACTTTGCACAGCCACCTGAATGTTAGGCTTGATCCCGACGGCCATAACTAGCAAATCTGCTTCCAACTCGCTTCCATCCGAGAAGCGCAGTCCCTGTACCCGATCTTGACCGTACACCTCTGCAGTTTGCATTTGCATAGCAAATTTGATTCCCTGACGTTCTAATTCTGCTTTCAACATCGCAGAGGCTTCCCGGTCCAACTGACGCTCCATCAAATCCTCCATCAAATGAACGACCGTTACGTCCATACCGAGATTGACCAAGCCTTTGGCTGCTTCCAGTCCCAACAGCCCTCCACCAATGACCGCTGCCTTTTTATAGGTTTTCGCCGCCTCAAGCATTGCCGTGCAATCAGCGATATCTCGAAAACCGATGACGCCCGGTAATTCTTTTCCCGGAATAGGCAAAATAAACGATTGGGAGCCCGTAGCTATCAAAGCTAGATCGTAATCAATTTCCAGTCCGTCCTCAGTATGAATCCTCTTTCTTTCTCCGTCGATGCTCTGTACCATTTTCCCAGTATATAAAGTAATCCCTTGATCCTTATACCATTGCAAATCGTTCAGTATGATATCCTCAATGGTCTTACTACCCTCCAAAACATAAGAGAGCATAATCCTGTTATAGTTCGGATGTGGCTCACTTCCAAGGACCGTAATTTCATATTTATCCGTTAATTTTAAAATTTGTTCGACCGTATTGATACCAGCCATCCCGTTCCCTATCACAACAAGCTTCTTTTTACTGTTTATCATATACCGGTTCCTCCATTCATTCGACGACACTTTCTACCGACGACATCTCCTGCGTTCTTATGAATATCTATCTGTGCTTTTATTCTAATATAGTGGGGTGCGTTATATGTGATTCAAATCACAATGTGGTTTAAATCATAAACATCAAGGGATTTCCCTGCTTCAATTCAAGGGATTAAGGTAAAAATTCTAATTTGTAATATTATGATGATTTCTGAAAAGTGAATGGTCCTATTTGACACTTCTCAATATTTGATTTAGAATTCAATCTAATGATACGAATTACTATCAATTAATAATAAATAATATCATAAAATAAGGAGCTTCAATGAAGAAAGACATGACAACGATCAAGCAAGTGAGGCTTAACAGGCTTTTAGATGTAGCTACCATGCTACTTATTGAAAAGCCAAACGCCTCCATGAATGAAATTGCAGATTATGCAGGAATTGGTATTGCCACATTGCATCGATATGTTGAAAGCAGAGAGCAATTGATGGTTCACCTGGGATTTCGGGCCATCGAAGTCGTAAGTGAAACCATGAAAGGAATTTCCTTGGACGAGGAGAACTATGAAAATTACATTCCAGAGTTGATTGAGGCACTTATTCCGTTAGGAGACAAAATTTATTTTCTTGCTCATGATGCATCCGTCAACTATAACAAGGAAATTGAAGGAGCGAATCAGAAGCTAAGAGAACCCATACTGCATGTGATAGAAATATTGCAACAGAAAGGTTATTTTCAGCCACATATCAATAAAGAATGGATCATGGATGTCCTCTACTCGCTGCTATTTCTAACATGGCAGCAAGTAAAGAACGGTAATATCGCAAAAAACTCTGCCGCAGCACTGGTTGTAAATACCTTTTACCATGGATTCAAAGCAACTGAGTAAGGGTCACACTTCCATCATAAAGAGGCGAACCACGCGAGGAGGAATCTACATGTTGATTCAAAACGTACTAGGGAGTATTGCGATTTCCAAGGATGCTATTTCTAAAATCATTGGCAAGACAGCAACCGCAACAATGGGAATTGCATCGATGTCAACAGGAGTCGTCGAAGGAATCACTAATAAGTTAAGTGGGAAAAGCCTACAAAATGGCATTGAACTTCATGTGACAGAATCAGGGCTGGATGTCGATTTAAGCATTGTCGTTCATTACGGAACAAGAATGTACGATGTAGGCAGAGAATTACAAAAGAACGTTCGGGAAGCCATCGAGAAGTATACGGGTCTATCCATTCGCATTATAAACGTCAAAGTACAAGGGATATCCCTACCCGTTCACTAGTCGGAGAAAGAATAAGTGACCAACATTAATGTATAACATTTTCAATCTGAAGCAATTCTTTTCGACGATTCCCCTGAAAGAGGGACATGAAGACGAGTTCTTCATAATATATCTTTTTGCGTAGTCAGGGTTTATGCGTATTTTAATTTCAAAAAAGAAACCGTCCTCTGATGGAATGGAGATGTCAACTAACCATTCTATAAGAAGCGGTTTCTTTGCATTGTATCTACCTACTTACTACCAGTAGCGGCTCCTTTGAATTGACTCAAATTGATGAAATATTCATCAGCTTGCCGTGCAGCCCGGGATGAACCCCAGCCGCGATTTTTTCCGTCTGTGTACTATGAACCATAAGAAATTTGTTTTTCTTCGTAAGCAACGGATTCCCCCGGCTGCCTTCTTCAGACACAAGCGGCATATTAGTGCCTTCCGGGAGAAGCACTATAGTCAAATACCCTTCACCGTTAACCTTGCAAGGAGCATAATGAAGTGTCGTTGAATATAGCTCAACTACCGTGTTTTTAGGCTGAAAAAAGGCCTGAACATTTCCGCTGTCAAAGGAATTATTTTCAATGACCTGCACACTGCCGACAAGGTGAATACAGTCCGTCGCGGCAATCACCACCTCGCTGCCCTGATGATATTCCAGCCCGGTCAGGCCTGTATTCTGCCCTGCGCAAAAGCCAGCCTGAATCGGGAGTTGGCCGTATACCTCATCTTGAATCTGACGAATTACACCAAAGGCTTCGAGTTCTGCCACCGAGGGTACATAATGATTTCCCTGATTGGGGACGCTAATAGTTTCTTTGGCATAATTTATAAGCTCTGCGGTATTAAAATGAGTCAGCAGCTTCCCATACGTACGGAATGCTTCGCTCATTACTTCATGAATGACCAAAGGTGCATTGGCTTGATTTAGTCTTTCAATAGTCTTCATAGCTTGACCTCCAACAATGAATCTCCCGTTTGCACCCGGCTGCTGCCCAGCACTTTAATTTCCGCATATTGAGCCGTGTTGGTCACAATAACCGGAGTAGTCATGTCATACCCCAGAGCTTTAATTTCCTCAATATTGAACTCGACCAGCAGTTGACCCTTGGTAACCCGGTCACCTTCTGCAATATGCGTTTTAAAATGCTGTCCCTTTAATTTAACAGTGTCCATGCCGATGTGAACAAGGATCTCCGTTCCCCCATCCGATACAAGTCCAATCGCATGGCCTGTGCGGAAGGCATTAGCTATCGTTCCATTGAACGGCGAGAGCAATTTGCCATCCTCAGGTACAATAGCAACGCCTTTACCCATGGCTCCAGTAGAGAACACCTCATCAGATATCTCGGATAACGATTTGACAGCACCCGTCAGCGGGCTGAAAATTTTCTCGTTCGTCAGCGCAGGAGCTGGGGTTTCAGCTTCTTTCTTCTCTTCATGGACGGCAATCATTTCTTTTTCCATAGAATCATTAAATCCAAACAAATACGTGGTAATGGCTGTGAATACATAAGCTACTATAATGGCAATTACAAATCCGGCAAATCCTGTGCCGAAGAAAATCGGCAGGGATGCCAAGCCCGGTATACCTGGAGCAATAGCTACGGAACCCGCCGCACCTGTAATTGCCCCGGCGATAGAGCCCCCGATAATAGCCCATACGAACGGTTTTTTATAGCGGATACTAATCCCGTAGATGATCGGTTCCGTGATGCCAAACAAACCAGTTATCGCCGCAGGCCCTGCAATCGCTCTCACTTTTGGATTTTTAGTTTTAAGCAATACACCCAGTGCCGCACCTGCTTGTGCAAAGTTAGAAGGTGCCATTAATGGTTTCATGGTATCATAACCGTATACCGCGATGTTATTGTACATAATAGGAACAAACGCCCAGTGTAGTCCCATAACTACCAGCAGCTGCCACCCAGCACCCAAAATGACCCCTGCTACAATCGGACTCAAATTATATAAGAAGGTGTAGCCCTTAGCCATTCCCAAGCTGGCATATATTCCAATTGGTCCAACCGCGATCAGAGTCAAGGGAACAATGACCATCAGACAGATAAGTGGTGTTATAAAATTTTTCACGCTATCATGAATTACTCTATTCAGGAATTTCTCCAGAATGGATAGCAACCAAACCGCAATAATCACCGGAATAACCGAGGAAGTATAACTCATAAGAACAACAGGAATATTGAAGAACGTAATATCCGCTTTATCGTTATATAAAGTAATAATATTGGGGTATACCAGAGCTCCCGCTACTGCAAGCGCTACAAACGTATTCGCTCCAAACTTTCTCGAAGAAGTGACTGCAATCGCCAGCGGCAGGAAATAAAAGATACTGTCTGCAGCAGCGAACCAGATCGAATAGACACCACCTGTTTTGGTGAGCCATCCCAGCGAGACGAGCATTAATAAAAGCCCTTTCAAAATCCCGGAAGCCGCCAGTGCCCCCAAAAATGGTGTGAAAATACCGGAAATAATGTCCACCGCTTTGTTGAACCAGTTGCCTTCAGTAGCAGCGGATGAGTCTTGCTTGATGTTGTCATCAATGCTACTAATCTTTGTAATGTCTTTATATACATCGCCTACTGTATTGCCGATGACCACCTGATATTGTCCGCCGCTTTCGACCACCGTAATAACTCCGGTTATGTTTTGCGTTTTGCTTTTATCGGCCAGCTCTCTGTTCTTCAACTTAAATCGCAACCGAGTGGCGCAATGCGCCAAGCTGGAGACGTTTTCTTCTCCTCCGACGGACGCCAATATATCTTTTGCCAGCTGTTCATTTGACATGCTGCTCGCTCCTTCTCTTTTGGCATATTTCTATGAAAGTAAACGTTTACATAAATGGTAGTAATCCAAAGACTCTACACGCACTCCAAGGAGTACGAAAAGAATATAGAGTCTTTAAATTACACGGGTCAATCGTTACCGGCTTCTGCCTACCATTCTTTTAATCGTATGTCTGCGTCCTTTAATGGATAGTGCAAGCTGGTAAACGTTCTCTGGAAGAGGTGTTCCGGCATAGCCACCATCTCCAATGGCATGAATATCCGCACCTGTCTGCTTCATCATAAGTGCGATTAAGGCAATCGTTTGAACATCCGCCCCTTCAACCGAGCTGTTCAGGAAAGAAAGAGCCAGAGTTCCGGGTTTGTACGAATGAACAAATTCTACACATTGTCTGACATGCTCCACTGTAATGCCATGTCTGGAGCCAGGTGCAGGCAACGTAATAACATCAGCACCAGAATCGATCAGGTCCTTAATAATTTCATTGGAAGGTCTCTCGCTCAGCGGATCACCCAACACCTTCTCAATGGTTCCGTCTTCCCATTTTCCGGCACAGATCAGGATTTTGTCTCCCAGTGTTTCTTTTGCCAGCTTGGTTGCTTCAATGATCCGTGCAAAGGTTGTACCTGCGGAGGGATTTCCTCCAAGTACGATAAAGTCAGCTCCAATCTCCAAGGCACGCAGGAAGTTCTCCCTGGAAGCAACTCTTCCTTCTTTGGCCTCCACATACTGCTCTCCCGCTACCTGGGCATCAGGGCTTGGACATTCAAAATAAATGCCGAGCGGAACTCCAGCCCATTCTTTGACTTGCTTGAGACTATACGGCTTCTCGGCCATCTTGCCGTGCTTCATTTCACGCAGTCCAATATTGGATTCTTCCTTGACCATATCAAAGCCGTTCAGCATAACCATATCTGCGCCGTAGGCAGCCTGGATTTCCGCATTGGTCACACCATCCACCAAACCGGTGTTTATCATTACAAGATGTTGTCCCATAATAACGCGCCCTTCGGAAGCCAGGATAGATTCTTTCAAATCTGCTGCGCTAAATTTCAAAATATCGCTTTTGGTGCTGGCGATTAATCTTTTTACCAATGTAATCTCCCCCATATTCATTAATGTTTTATAAGTGGCTGGTAATCAGCACAAATATTGTTCCTCGATGTCGGATATCATCTTGATGCGGTCGCCATGACGACCTCCTTCAAACTCAGCCTCCAGCCATGCTTTCACAATCATTTTCGCCAATTCGCTTCCAACGACACGTGCACCGAATGCAAGAACATTCGTATTGTTGTGCTGCTTGGACAACTGTGCTGAATAAGGCTCGCTGCATACCACAGCCCGAATACCCTTGACTTTGTTGGCCGAGATCGATATCCCTACGCCTGTGCCACAAATCAGGATACCTGCGTCAGCCTGCTTTCCGACTACTGCCTCGGCAACAAGTTTCCCATACTTGGGATAGTCGGTTCTTTCCGAACTTTGCGGTCCGTAGTCAATCACCTCATGACCCAGTTCATTAACATAAGCGGAAATAATCGCTTTAAGCTCTACAGCCACATGGTCGCTTCCAATAGCAATTCTCATGACTCTATTCCTCCCCAATTTAAATATTTTTCAATCTGTTAACGATGGCTTTGTAAGGCTCATCTTTGCCGAACAAAGTGGATGTTCCCAAAACGAATCCTTCAACACCGTAGTTTGCCAATTCATTGATCTTCTCTTCGGAGATCGCACCGTCTACCACGATTGTATAATTCAGTCCTTTTTCAAGTTTGTATGCTTGTAGTGCTTTAATCTTGTCGTTCACGAAGGTTAAATATTGTTGACCCGCAAAACCGGGATTTACGGTCATGACCAACACATAATCAATCATGCCGAGCAAAGGTTCAACCGCAGCAATGGCGGTTCCCGGATTAAGAGCGATCCCTGCCTTTATCCCCCTGCCAACTATTCGGTCAATTGTGCGTGTCGGGTGCATATCAGCCTCCGGATGGAAATAAATGATGTCTGCACCCTTATCAGCAAACAAATCAATATAGGCGGAAGGGTTGTCGATCATCAGATGCACATCCACTGTTTTTTGGGTCTGTTTACGGATATACTCCAAATCCTGAAGCCCCATTCCGAAATTAGGAACAAATCTACCATCCATAATATCAATATGATAAATATCCACATTCGCTTCTTCCAGTGCGTTTACTTCATGTTCCAATGATCTAAAATTAGCGCACATCATGGAAGGACATAATAGCATACTCATTAATGATCATCCCCTCTCAAGAATTTGAGTAAACGATTACTCAAATGGCATAATATTTTTATAATCTGAAACTCTTTGGATTGTTTCTTATGCCCTTTGGTACTGAATAAAATAGTTGAGATAACGTTTACTCATTGAAAATAAAACAACAGTTATGGATTAAGTTCCATCACGTGTAGCTTTCGTTACGTATTATTGATATTTAGTACTCGTTTGAGTAAACGATTACATTCGACGTAATTAAAGTATCATTTTATGATCTTGTTGTCAAACTTTTTTTATCGGACCTTGCACGGGAAAAGAATACACGTGTAGAGTAATGCTCGAACGTCTCACCCTATGAGAGATAGAGCATTCCCTATGTTTACCTCTCCCGTGGCTAATCCAAGATGTTATATGAACATGAAATCAGGTGGTACTACGTTGTATCAACCTTACTGGGACGGAATAATGCTGTTCCTGTTCCAGCCTTTCTCCACTCAGCATACGAAGCAGCACATTGCAGGCTTTATCTGCAAGTGTTTCTTTGTCTTGTTCAATTGTAGTCAACGGTGGATTGCAGTATTTAGAAATTGTATCATTATCAAAACCTACTATTTTGACTTCACCCGGAACCTGTACTCCGTATTTCTGTAATGCGAGCAATGCGCCCAAAGCCAGCCAGTCATTGGTAGCAAAAATGCCGTCAAACCGAAGTTTTTTCTCCAAGACACGCTCAATAGCAGCCTGTGCGGTTTCCAGAGTAGGCCCATCATTTCGAACTGCCACCAAGCGGTCCTCTGATGGGTACAGTCCATGCTTTTGCAGAGCATCTTTATACCCGTACAGACGCTCATTAACAGAGGATAGATTGTTTTGCTTGGTCAACAGTAAAATTTCCTTGCAGCCTTTGTTAATCAACTCCTCTGTCGCCAAAAATCCACCCTCATAATGATTGGACTCGATAAAAGCTACATTCGTGTTAATCCTTGGCCTACGGTCAATACATACAATGGGAATGGGCCGTTTAAGCAATTCTGCGGAAAGCTCCTCTTGTCCAGAAATACAGATCAGACCATCTACCATTTTCCCATCCAGAGTTTTAAGATATTCTCGTTCCTTCTCCGCATCTTTGGCAGTATTACATATAATGGTAGAGTATCCTTGTTTGAATAAGAAGCTCTCCGTTTTTTGTACAATAACCGAAAAAAATTCATTATTAATATCCGGCACCAAAACACCAATCGTCTGCGATTTACTCATTCTCAGGCTTTTGGCGATACTATTGGTCTCATATTGGTACTTTTGGATAACTTCATTAACCTTCTGTCGAGTTTCCTCAGAGAAGCGGCCATTCTCGTTAATCACACGGGAAACCGTTGCTACAGAGACTCCGCTCAATCTGGCAATATCTTTTATTGATATTTGATTTTTTTTCATAATTTCCCTCGAACAATCGTATTGAGTAATCGTTTTCCTAATTGGAGATTAGCATAGTCTTAATATTGATGTCAACTTACACAATAGCATAGAACGAGGTTTCCGCAAAAATATGTGGAGACGGCAAGTCATCAGTCCGTTTCATGAGTAAATAATTCCTTTACAAGGAATACTTTATGGACAACCTGTTTACTCTACGGGGAAATGAATTGAATGGTTTGGGGGGGGATATCATCATGTGGTCCAAAATAGTACCTTATATTCCAAGCTGGACTACATTATTTCAGGCCAGCCTCGCATTAATTTTTCCATTAGGGATTTATTATTTAAACACCTCAATTTATTCACTCGTAGGCAGTAAGGGTGCAATTTCCAAGCATCCTCCTGACCGTTCATCTGCCAATAAAGATCACAAAACGCATACTGATCAGCAGCAGGAACCAGACTCCAAAATTACAGGGGATTATGATACTGACTTGAAATTGATCCAAGCAGCTATAGGCGAGAATAGTGATGTGCATTTTCGTGAGTTTATGGTGAAAAAATTTCATGCACGGTCCGTGTTAATCTTCATAGATGGTATGCAGGATGAGGAACTTATGAACAAGCAGGTGTTGCAGGTCTTGATGTTTGAGGACCAACAGGAACAGCCGGAACGTATAAGCAAATCTTTCATAAAAGAAAGCTTGATGCCACTTACGCAAATTAGTGAAGTTGCTGATATGGAGAATCTGCACGAGTTAATCCTCTTAGGCCATACCGTGTTAATCATTGAAGGAATGACAGAAGCACTTTTGGTCGGGTCCCCTAACGGCTCTGTTCGATCCGTAAATGAACCAACCTCTGAAGCATTGCTTCGTGGTCCCAGAATCGGCTTTACGGAAGTATTAAGTGAAAACACTTCGATGCTTCGACGTCAAGGCTTAAATAAAAGTTTGGAAATAAAGAAATTCCAAGTCGGAAGCAGAATCAAAAAAGATCTGGTTATCGCGTACATCAAGGATATTGTGAATCCGGATCTTCTTGAAGAAGTGAACCACAGAATCTCAAAAATAGATATGGATTTTGTAGCTGAATCCGGTTATGTGGAACAACTTATTGAAGACAATTATTTAAGTCCTTTCCAGCAGGTTCATAACACAGAGCGGCCCGACCGTGTCATTAATGCGTTGCTGGAAGGAAGAATAGCCATTCTGCTCGACGGGACTCCCTTTGCACTTATTGTCCCGGTGACTTTCAGTACGCTGCTTCAATCTCCCGAAGACTATTATGAGCGCTGGATTCCGGGGTCACTTTTACGTTTGCTGCGATTTTTCGGAGCTTTCATAGCACTGATGGGCCCTGCTTTGTATATCTCTTTTATATCGTTTCATCCCGGTTTGATTCCGACCAAGCTGGTCATCAGCATTATTCAAACCCGTCAAGGCGTCCCTTTTCCATCCGTCATAGAAGTCATGATTCTGGAAATTTCGATCGAAATCCTGAGGGAAGCCGGCATACGATTGCCTAAACCCATTGGTCCTGCGATGGGCATTGTCGGAGGCTTGGTCATTGGCGACGCTGCTGTAAATGCCGGCATTGTCAGCCCATTCCTGGTCATTGTGGTTTCAGTTACTGCTATTTCTTCGTTTTCGATACCGTCATACAGTGCGGGCATCAGCTTGCGCCTTTTGCGTTTCGTCGGAATGCTCTTTGCAGCAGTTCTGGGCATGTTCGGCACCATTTTGTTCTTCCTGTTAATTTGTATCCATATGACGAAATTGAAGAGCTTTGGGGTACCGTATATTACTCCTTTCACACCCATACGTCTAAGCGACTGGAAGGATCTGTTTATTCGAGCTCCTTTGACGATGATGAAACGAAGACCTATTATGATGAAAACTCAGCAAAGCAAGCGCAAATCATAGTACCCGGAGGATGGAGGAATTATGGTGTTTACACGCTCTGATGATAAGATCACAACCAAGCAGGCTGCCGTTTTCCTGACCAATACGGTGCTTGGGGCAGGGATTTTGACACTGCCAAGAGGTGTAACTAAAACAGTACAGACGCCTGATGGATGGCTTTCTGTCCTGATCGGCGGATGTATTGTCATATTAGTGGTCTTAGTGATGGTGAAATTAAGCCAACAGTTTCCCGAAAACACCGTGTATCAATACTCCAGGAGAATCGTAGGAACTATTCCAGGAGGATGTTTAAGTATGTTATTAATTATATACTTTCTCATCATCGCTGGCTTTGAGATACGTGTATTAGCGGAAGTGACGTTGTTTTATCTGCTCGAAGGGACACCGATCTGGGCGATTGTCATTCCATTCATCTGGACGGGATGTTATCTGGTTTTTGGAGGCATTAATCCTATCGCGCGGCTATACCAGATTGTACTTCCGATCAGTCTTTTCTTTCTGCTTCTCTGTTTTGTCCTTAGCCTGAGAATCTTTGAAATTGACCATCTTCGTCCCGTATTGAGTAACGGGATTCTTCCTGTAATCAAGGGACTAAAATCTACTGTCCTTGTTTTCACTGGATGTGAAGTAATCATGACACTGGTCGCTTTTTTGCAGCACCCTGAAAAAGCCGTCAAGGCCATGGTCGCAGGGATCAGTATTCCTTGGATACTGTACTTTTTGACCGTATTTATGGTGGTCGGCGGGTTATCTGTGGACTCAACTGTGACAAGCACTTGGCCCACCATTAATTTAATACGCACCTTTGAACTTCCTGGCTTTCTTTTTGAACGTCTGGAGTTTCCGCTGCTGGTGATCTGGATGATGCAAATGTTTTGCAACTTCTGCAGTTTTTTCTTCAATGCATCTTTAGGTATCTCACAGGTGTTTGGTCTTAAATATCGTTATGCTGTATTCGGCTTAATCCCGGTTATCTTTATCTCCACGATGACTCCTATACGTATGACTGAGGTGTTTAATCTGGGCGATGCGATCGGATACATGGGAATCATTTTATTTTTTCTGGTTCCGGTACTTCTTTCCATCGTTTTTATGATCAGAAAGAAGGGATTGAAGCAAAATGTGTAGACGACATATTCTATCTTTGCTGCTTGCCTTCGTTCTTTTGGTGACTCAAACCGGGTGCTGGAGCAGCAAAGAAGTGGAGGAATTAAGCATATATACAGGAGTGGCTCTGGATAAGGGTGAGCTCACTCCATTGGAACAAGCCCTGGAGAAGGAAGGCAGCCGATATTTCAAGAAAAATAAAATGACTGCCAGTGTGCAAATTGTTCCAAAAAAATCTTTCGGCAGCGTAGCTAAACAAGGCGGTGGTGGACAAGGACCAAACTATATAAATATGGCCGCCACCGGCGATTCATTGCTTGAAATATTCCGGCAATTTTCCCTTCGTTTGGACCGTCCGATCATTGGTCACCACCTAAAAATCATGGTGGTTTCCACCGAACTGGCGAAACAGCAGACGATGCAGCAATTGATGGATTTTGTGCTGCGCGATAATGATATTCGCCCGAGCTGTATGGTTTTCTTAAGTAAAGGTCGAGCAGCCGACACATTAGTTACAAAATACAAGGGCGAGGTCCCGTCCATTCATATTCTGTACATGCTTCGCAACCATTTTAGAACCAGCAAGGTGATGAGAGGGGTCAATTTGTCTGAACTGGATGGGTTGATGCATTCCAAGAAGAGCTATATCCTGCAAAACATTATAGACGCTGATGGAGAATTCGAATTTTCAGGCGCAGGCATTATTAAGGGAGATACCGGTCACTGGATCGGTAATTTGGGGCAACAAGATGTGGATAGTATTGCATGGATTAAAAGTGATGTTGAGGGGGGAGCCATCAAAGCGTATGATGAGCGGAATCAACCTATAACTTATGAGATCAAATCGGTAAAAAGCAAAATAACGCCTAAGGTGACCAATGGAAACGATATATCGTTCCATGTCAAGATTGAATCCAAAGGACGCTTCATCGAAGACTGGGATGAGAAATTGGACCCAACTAAAACACAGAACATGAAAGAGGCTGAGAAAGTATTTAAAAAAGAATTGACTAAAAGGATTAAGTCTCTTATGTACAAGCTGCAATCGGAATATAAAGTCGATGTTGCCGGTTTTGGCGAACGCTTATATATTGAAAAACCTCAAGCGTGGAAAAAAGTAAAGGATGATTGGGATTATAAATTCAGTCAAATCCCAGTAACCTTCGATATTAAGCTATCCATTACGGATTTAGGTTCATCTTCTGAATAAAGACTTTACTTTCCTCAAGCAAGCCCTTGATTGGGGTAAAACTGTAGTTAACGGAACCAACGGGATTAAAGAAACATCGAAAAAAGCGGGTATCTTCTAAAAACACACAACCCAAAATGAAGACCTTATATCATAATAGCCGCTCCTGAATTTTTTCAGGAGCGGCTATACGCTTAATTCAAATGGATTTTAAATACATCTCCTGCATTGCCACCCAAAACGATCAAGCCACCTTGGGGCAGAACAACCGAATTGTTGTGGCTGGCAGTTGAGAAATCTACAATTTCTCCTTTTTCATCATAGACAGCAAACCCTCCACCTTTTGGAAAATCGACGGTCATCGTTTTATGGGCTGCGTTTTTATCTATTTTATACCATGTGGCTTGGCCATTCGATGGTATGGTGTACACTGATTTCCCGCCCGGGATGGGTTTAACAGCATCTTCACTGATATAGGATTGTCCATCTATGATTAAATACTCCGAACCATCCTTGGTAGTAAAATTCAAATCAAATGCATCTCTTCCACTCATAACAGGAATCTCAACGGCATTAACTGCTTTATTCTCATCCACAATTTTAGTACCACTTGCGTATCCATCATGATCAACGGATATTTTTTTCGTTATAAATGATGGGGCCAAATAAAAAATAGAAGATATCTTTTCATCCAAAGCATAATAATTTTTCCCGTTTCTGTTTTCCCATGCCTTTTTAACTGTAGGATTAAGGGGATTGGCATCAAGCTTTTGATATTCATAAGTCACCATAACCATTTGGCCTAATCCCGGAAAGTTTAAATATATATTAGCCTTAATATACGTTTTCCCGTTTTTTTGTTTGTCAAAACTTACGATTGCACTGCCATCACTGCTTTTGAATTGTCCATCGCCTGTATACACATATTTTTGCGCCGGGACGAATCCCTCCAGAGCAGGTAACTCAAACTCTCCGTTCTTAATCTCTACATTGATGGTTGTACCCACAGAACCGTATAGTCCAGAATAAGAAAGTAAATCAGACGTCATGTCTGCTTTTACAGGAGGCTCAAATGTTTTATCCGGTAGGATGTCTTTAATGATGCCCTTATCTTTTAAAACTTCCAATAAAACGTTAGAAGCAAAAATACTATCTAAGATGGAAGACCCTCCAGATGAAAGCACAGCCATAGAGATATGATGCTCTGGTATGGTGATCAAAGTAGAGTGATACAAAACAGTATCCCCCCCCTTGGATAGCGCAGTTATTCCGTAATCACTAAACGGTGCCAACTGAACCGCATCCCAACCAAGCCCATAATTAAAGCTGTTTGTCTCTTCAGGTACCCATATTCCTTTTCGATATTCATGACTTTGCATGGACTTTGCCGATTGTGCAGATAAAATATCGGGTTTGTTCCCCGTTAATACTTCTGAAAACATAGCCACCTCTTCTGCGGTGGAGTATAAGCCTCCTGTCCCGATGATATTGGCATTTTCAACCGGTAAGGCCCCCTCAATCCCAGGAAAATAAGTTTTGGACAGCTTTTGTCTATCAAATTGGCCGAGAGGTGTTTTGGTAGATTTCAAACCCAAAGGGGTATTAATATGCTTTGCCAGAAAGTCAGTGTAACTTAGACCGCTCACCCGCTCAACCAATATTTCAAGCAATTGAAATCCATCATTGGTATATACGGAATATTCGCCAGGGTTTGATTTTAAAGTTTCTGATTGCAACCTTAGCAAGAGCTCATCATGATTTTCTGTATCATTGTCATTAAATAACATACTATTTTTTAAGTGGGCACCGTAAAGGCCTGACGAATGATTTAACAGCATACGCGGTGTAATTTTTTTGTACCTTTCATCGGCCATTGTAAAGTCCTGAATGTATGTTGTTAGCGGCTGATCAATATCGACTTTATGGGCATCCACCAGCATCATCGTTGCAGCAGACACGTACATTTTGCTGATAGAGCCTATACCGAACATGGTATCTTTGGTGATCGGCTCGTTGGTTGCTTTATTCTTTACACCCACGCTATCCGTTAATACGATGTTTCCATGGTCCATAATGGCATACTGCACACCGCTAGCACCGTATTTGGATACCAGCTCCGAGGCCAGATTGCGAGCCTTTTCCTTGATGAGTTCAGGATTGCCTTGAGCAAAAGCATTCGTCATCGGCAGTACAAAAAGCATAGCCGAAATGAACACAGCTATTATTTTCTTCATTCTATATTTCCTCCTCTTATGGCTTCACCAGATTTTATGACTGGACTGATCATACAATGAACGAGGATTCTATATAGAAAAGGCACCCTGAAACGAAAAAAACAATCCCTAAACAACATATTGTCTAAGGATTGTCCTTATAAAATGGCAATAAAACCATATTATTAAATATTTTATTTTTCGTTTCAATGGTCATGTTTCCACCGTATTTGTCACATATTCTGGATATATTGGTTAAGCCAATACCATGAATATCCGGGTTTGATTTTTGACTGTGCAAATGGGCCACTTCATTCTCCACATGATTCAGGATGTGAATGAAAAGCGCAGATTCATTGGAATGTATTTTAATAAGAATGTACCTGTCATCCGCAATCTTGACCTTTTTAGATGCTTCTAAGGCATTATCCAGCATATTCCCTAGAGCGACACATAAATCATAACGTTCAATATTTACTTTCTGTGAATATAAGTTAAGCTGGGTATCTACCTTGATGCCATTGGCTTGCCCAATATTAAGACTATTCGTGACAAGGGCATCTATAACCAGATTACCGGTATTAACCCTTTGATAGGCTCCTTCGATTTTATTTAATGTAACCTTAATATGTTCACTCGCCTCAGCCAATTCATTTCTCTTGATACATTCTTCAATATACAAAAACTGTTGGTGTGTATCATGAATGATTCTTTTCATATTTTTGAAGCTGTGAACCGTTTTTTCGTAGTTAGCATCTTGGTAGTCCATCTGATGTTGTAATTGAGCATTTTCATGCATTAATTGAAATTTTTCAATGATATTATCGAAAATATATATGATAAAAACATTTAAGAAAATAAAGCCAATAATAGAACCAAAATAATACATGTTCTTTTCACTATAAACAGATAAAACATTGACCTGGTATAAACTTATGATGGGAACGATTAAAAATAAAATATAGTAACGATGCTGCAAAGGGAAGGTTCTGCGTTTGGCGAATAGCCGTATAATCTGAATGACAGCAAACATGATAATGCAGCTGAGTAACATGACCTTAGAGGATATCAAGTGATCTTGTCCACTCAAATGGCTAAAGTTGCTAATTTTAACGGAGCCTACAGCATATAAAATATAAAGAGATATAAAATTAACGATGGTTATTAATACAGCATAAAGGATAGAAAAAATGATCTTTGTCTTGATTTCCACTGTATACGATTGCGCTAAACTAAATATGACAAGTAATGCTAAAATCGAAGATATCGTAGGAGTCAAATAAACACTTAAATATAAGGAATCCAGCAACCCAAAAATAATGAAGTACACGAATCTGTTCGGCTTTCGATTGGACTTATCAAAAACCGAGTTAAAGTAAAAATTCACTTGGAAGCACATCACAAGGACAACGCAAAGAATAAGAAGCAGGGAGTTATATTCCATCATATTAATGCATCTTCATGATCATAAATTTGGTATACAAATCTTTAACTTCTTTTATTTTAGAACGCCCAATAGGTAACTTCACATCATTTGACATCAAAACATCACCGCCAGCAAATTTTTTGACATGAATTAAGTTTATAATAATCGAACGATGAATCTGTAGAAAATTATAGTCCTTTAATGCTGATGCATAATCAGAAATAATCCCTTTGCTATCATAGGTTTGTGTAGAGGTGACAAAATGCAGTTTGTTTTTTATGGTTAAGCTTTTGGCCACTTCAATGCTAATGATATCATCATATTTTAAAAGCACTTCTTCATAAGCTGACTTGATGATCACGAATTTTTTATCTAGAGATTGAAAGTACTGACACAGCTTTATCATTTTTTCCTCAAAGATATGGGGAGCAATCGGTTTTATTAAATACTGAAATGTGACTACGTCAAAGCTTTCCAGCATGTACTCAGGGTAGCTCGTTAAAAAAACAATCTGTTCATCCAGGTGATGTAAACTCCTTATTTTTTGGGCGGTTTGAATTCCGTTCATGCCATTCATTTCAATATCCAATATTAAGATATGGAATGGCGATTCATGATTTAGATAATGAGATACCAGCCTTTCTCCTGAGTCGAATAACTCAACTTTAAATTCTATATTGGTCTTCATCGATAAAGTGACTAGCATATTTTTAACAAGCTCTCTTTGCTTGTCCTCATCATCGCAGATAGCCACTCTATACATAAATAACGTACACCTCATTCCCATTGCATGTAGCATGGAATTATAGTTTAAACAGTATACAATCTTTTAATAATCTATAAACAGCTTTTGGATAAAACGCACATTCAAATCCCTCAAATGCACTTCAACTCCAGTTCACATGGCTATAATAGTAAAAGTGTCTGCTTTTCATACAGGTCTAGACCCTGTTCTCTTTAATCTTTACATCATGCCTAGCGACTTATAAACTGGCTAATTAATCGATTTAATGGTTTGGCTGCCCTTGTAGGAATTCGATGATCCATATCTTCGATAAAAATCAGCTCGTTTTGGGGCAATCGTTCATGCAACAACCGGGCATATGGATAAAAGAGTTTGTCTTTCTCTCCGTAAATCAACAGGACGCGATGATTTATTTCCTGCAAATGTGCTGTACAGTTATAGTGCAGACTATAATTGTAATATTGCTCCGCATTTTTGGCGTTTCCTTTTCTGGCATCGTTAAACAACGACCAGAACAAGAATAAATTTTTATGAGCTTGACTCCAAGCAGTGGAGAAAGCAATCGGACTGATCAATCCCAGTTTGGAGAACATATGTCCAAGTGATATTTTGTTTTTCAATTCCCTATCGCCAACTTCTGACATGCCACCAATGATAATGCCGCCCAGGGATCGATCAGGATAGGCTAACAGAAAGTCAAGCACAATGGAGCCACCTGTCGAATAACCGCATAAAAATGCCCTCTCTATCTCCAACTCGTCCATGAGCTGCTTCATATCCTCGGCAATTAACGGATAGGTAATCGCTTTCTTGGAAGGATCACTTTGACCATGACCCCGAATATCAAAAGCGACTGTACGAAAACGATCGGACAATTCCTGAATTTGATATTGAAAGTTCGAGCTTGTCAACACTGGAGGATGAACGAACAGAATTGCCGTCCCTTTTCCACGATCCGTGTAATGCATACTATATCCGTTTATATTGGTTTTGGGCAATGCAAAACACATCCTCACTGCTTATATTTAGAAAAAAACAAAGCGTAAAAAAACGCAAAGACCTTTCACAATGCGTTTTTCGAAAGCTTTTAACAAAAGCTGGCTCACCATAAAGGAGTTATCGTAATTATGTCCGAAAATATTGTGAGTTACACAACATTTTCAAATTTCTCCCGTTTCAAAGGCTTTATCTGGGGAAATTTCAGGTGTGGTGATGTAAGTCCCCCATTCGGTTGCACGAATATAATCCGTACAAATCAGCCAGCTCTAGAGAGCCGACTGTAGTATAGAACTCCTAAAGGTGATTTTGATTTCATACACAGGTACAATGCTGACTGAGCCGATGTCCACGATTCGTTCCTCCGTCGTCTCTTTCCAGCCAGCCATGGTCGTATTGCTGTTTAGAACCTTACCTTTTCGAATGGGGGAAACGTACACATACATTCCTTGCTCCATGAGCCGATGTTCCAATGGTTTCAAACCCATTTCCCAGGTCGTATGGTTGCAGAAGTTGTCGTGAATCAGTTCGCCATCCATAAAAGCATAACCGATGTCTCCGGTATACTGGATACGCAGTAGAGCCTCCTTGATTCCGTCAAACGCATTGACATCAAAATTAAGAGTAAATTTATCGTTGTTAACCCTTTTCAAATTGAAATGGATTTCTTTCTTGGGAGCCCTTAAATGATACGTTTTAAATAATTTACTTTCTGTGATTTCAAGCAGCTCTCCGCCGGAAATGGATGTGATTGAGGCGTCAAAATCCGGGAATACACTCAGTGTTACAATCTCCTGATCCGTCGATTCCAGTCTAATCTCAGCCCCAGACACCAGCACATTGGCACTTGTCATAATGATTCTGTCCCGACCTTGCAGGTTTACCTTCCAAAATTTTAGACTTTGTTCATCAGTCATCGTGTAGATGGAGACTTTTTTGCCACTTTCAGATACGAGGTGGATGAGACTATCTTCTTCTTCAGCAACCTGAATGACCGTGCTCCCATCCATTTGCTCCATCGAACCTTTGTCGATGGTGGCACTGATCATATCTTTTGACTCCATTGCATAAGTTCCTTTCATGCCCTCAGGTACAAAGAAAAAATAATATACCTCTCCATCCTCTTCTATCCTTGTTATCAGCTGTGCCGTTGCATATTTGAGCTTCATTCCATCCAAATTGAAGTTAAATGGCAATATGGCAAAGCTATCACGTCCTAACGTCAGCTCTCCTTGACTAGGTATGACAATCGTTTCCTCGGGCAGCTCAATGCTTACCTTAAAATCGCACAGGTCATCATTTTCGACATGGTCTTGGAAATTATTGAGAAACAGGTAACCTGATCCGGCACTGGAGCGCACTGCATATCGCAAGGTATCCACATCGTAAGGATCCATCTGGGACGTATCCCCTGGCAGAATAGTCTTCGTTAGAGAGAATTGCTTTTCGAAGGTTGAAAAAAAATAATGCTGCAGCTTTGTTCTTTGGTAGGATTCCCTTACTTGACCAAATTCGCCAATCATGGCATTAAAATCATAGGATATTTTAGGTGTAGCCAGATCATTTGTGAACGGGTTAACCTTACCCCGAGGGTTCGAACCACCATGATACATGTAGTATCCGATCAGGTTACAGCCTTCTGCAACCTTCATGACAGTCATCGCTGGAACACTACGATAGGGAAATGCAAACCGGTATTTATAAAACTGAACCATGCCGCCACCCATCTCGCAGCAAGCGTACGGATAATCTTCAGGGGCGTATAGGGGCTCAAAATTGTAGCTCTTCGGAATCTTATTATTATGCTTGTCTCGGAAAATGTATTCCGGTGTCGCAGGATGCTCGTCCATCCCCTCCAGACGTCCCTCTCCATAGTAGATCCATGGCCAGTAGGCATATCCGCCCCATAGGGGCAGCATATCAGGTACAGGAGTTGTTGCTCCTCCCCATCCTGTACACGTATAGATCGGCGTATCAATTCCTGCTTCCAGAGCTATTTCTTTAAGTTTTAACATATGTGAATTACCGTCACTTCCACTGTTTAACCACATATCATTAACCCCTACAGTCAATGCCCACTGGGCAGATGAATGATTATGCTCGTTTTCGATTTGGGTGCCGATGATCGGCCCCCCCTCCTTATATAACAATCCTTTAATCTGGGCACCGATTTCGTTATACAATCTTCTCGTATAGAACAGATACCCCTCATCATTAGAACGAACCTCAAATGGCCGACCGAATAACCAATCCGGTATCCCTCCGTTTCGGATTTCCCCATGATTGAAGGGTCCGATTCGAATCATGACATATAGCTGATGTTTACCGCATAACTCGATGAAATGGCGAAGATTTTTGTTTCCACTCCAATTAAAAATACCCTCCATTTCTTCATGCAGGTTCCAAAAAATATAGGTTGCAATGATGTTCACGCCACCCATTTTTATTTTAATAATTTCATCTTCCCAATAGCGTTCATCATAACGGGCATAATGGAATTCACCACAGATGCCGAAAAAGGGTTCTCCATCCTTCTCCATAAAATAGTTGGTGAATCCGATCTCCTCTCCTTTTGGATTGGTCCCGCCAAGTTTGATATGTCCTTTAACAATATGCTTTAGATCATCTGTGACCGTAATTCGATAGTTTCTCATGAAGTTCACACTCCCCTCACTCGTTCATATTGAAACAACACCAGCTGTAACGGAGACAAAAGGTTGTCCAAGGAAGAAACTCTAATCTGAATTTAGGATAAATTGATTCCACTTGCGCTGCCAAGCTACATCATTCCAGAACGGATGATGCGGAGCACAGTTGGAGCAGAGGGTCATTCCCCAGAACCCAAGTGCCATTCCTTTTCGCAACACATATTCAGCGATAAATTTACCGACGGGACCTTCTTCAAATTGGGCATACAGCGGCGTGTAGCCTACATAGCCTTCTCCTATGACAATTGGAATGCCGGAATGACGGGTCCATTCATGAATTTCTTCCAATCGGGAGTCCGCCTTCTGCAACATGGCCATTTTATGGTCTCCATACCGATCGTACAAAAATAAATCCCATTGGTCGGGATCCACCCAGTCGTGCAAATAAATAAGCCTCATGCCAACCGGATTGCCTTCCATTCGCCAATTCTGCTCTGGAGGCAGGGTCCACTCTGCAAATGGAGGAGCGTCTTCTCTTAATAGGGATTGTACGAATGGATTGGGGAACGGCGACAACTCATCCTCTAGCCCTGCCGCTTCCATAAGCTCATTGAGCACCCCTTTAATATAAAGATGAAAATGGGCAACCTGCATATTACGCGCGACGTAAGCTTTAGGGTAGGCTTCATTTAACGTATAGCTGGCCGTCATCATCATATCGGGATGACATTGGCGAAGATATCCAACAGCTTCTTCTACATAGGGCTGCATGGCTTCAATAATGGCTGGTACATTCGTTTCCGCAATGCCTTGAGACGTTGCGATGGCGTTCAACTGTCCAAACTCCACTTCGTTATGCAACTCTGTATAGATAATCTGGTTCCTATAGCCTTCTGCTGTAACGAAACGAATCAACTGATCCATCGACCTTGCGATGGCCATAAATCTTTCCTTAGGAGGAATTGCAGCTAATTCATCTCTAAGCTCAGCAAAAGCCAGGAAGCTGGGACTCTGCTGATATTCCCAAGAGGATAACATAATGTAACAGTTATGAGCCTTTGCTTGTCTAAACAGTTCAAGCAAATGAGCATGCCCATCCAGCACTGCACCGCCGCGACAGTTATACCAGCGCGTACGCTGACCTACTTCCCCAAGGCTCGCAAACTTTAAGGGTCCGGGGCGTTTGCCATCCGCCGTAAACAACATGAATGGCATAGCACATATTCGGATCGTATTATAGCCTCTTTCGACCGCTTCTTTAAAACGGGTTGCAAGATCGCTGTAGGGCTCACCTTCCTGTGTCATTGTATACCAAGAGAAGTCCCACATTGTGATCGTCAATTTGCGCGGTACATTTCTTAAGAGATTACTCATTTGAGCTCCCCTCCCAGTCCGTATGATTCAATGCTCCTTGGTGGTTAGCTTCCAGCTTAAGCACAGATTCAAAATGCAGGATAGCTTCGTCCTGTCGCCCTAATCCAAGCAAACCAAGTGCTTTCATATAAGTACAATGGATCTGATTACGAATATCCAAATCATCTTCAAAAATGAGAAAGTCGGGTAATGAAACCGCGAAGTAATCCATTTTCACTGTATCGAACAAGTGTCTTTCAGCGTAATCCATTAGCTTGTTGAATCGGCGATTGCCTTCCTTCACATGACCAAGCTTCTTCCAGGCCAGTCCTTGGTAAAATATCATATCCGGCTGTTGATCGTTGTAATACATGGCGTTGATGGGTTCCTCCAGTCCTTGAGAGGCCGTGGAAAAGGCCTGCGTTGCCTCATCTGTTAATTTCAATAGCTCATACGCGCAGCCCAAATAATAGTAGATATCGTTATCTTGGGAACCCTTTAGCTTACCTTCCCCAAGGTTCTCTGGATAAACTAAAGCCTCACGCAGCCCTCTTACAGCCTGTTCAATCCGTCCAGACCTCAGGTCGGACTTGGCAAGCTCTATTTTGGCAAGCCTATACTGTCCGGTTACCTTACCCTCTCCGCCTTCCCATGGATGAAATGTTCTTCCTGCCAGCAAGGACAACGCTATCTTATGCTGCTTCATCGTATTGTGAACGGTTACATATTCCAAAAACAGATCATCGCGAAGCTTCACGATCCCCGGATAACTCTCCAGCAGGTTCAATCTGTCGTCAGGCTTGATATTCAGCTTCTTATAAAGCTGGTCAAGCTCATAAAGAACACGCGCGTCTGATGTATTGCATGCAAAGGCCTGCTCTAACGAATGGCGAGCCTTCTCTATTTGGCCTTGTTTGTTAAAATATCCAAGAGCAAGATTACGGTGAACGACGGGATAGGTATCATCAATGGAACGAGATGCTTCCCAGCAAGCAATGGCATCCAAATGCCGTTTCTTATCATAGAGTAAATTGCCTAAGTAATAATGTGCCTTTCCATCCTCCGGTTTTGTTCGAACTGCAAATTGCAACACATCCAACTCAAACAGACTGTTAGGAAAGCAGTAATCAGGCGCTGCTTCGGCTGCCTGAGCGAGAGTCCTGTTCGCCTGCTCAAGCTTGCCGATTTTAGCATAGCAGAAGGCCTGAATGTAATGAAGCATAGGGTATGTTTGCGCCTGCACTGGAGCTCCTTCCAGCACGAATGCCGCATCCTCATAGAGTCCTGTCGCCGCATAGTCCGATGCTATGGCTATATAGTTGTGTACATCTCCACGCATCCATTTTTTCAGCTCTTCGAAGACCGTTTTAGCATCAGATCGTAAACCGAAAGCCTCTAATGATAATGCTTGCTCACGGTAAGCTCCAAAATCGGCGATATCGAGCGTAATCGTTTCCTTGGAAAAGGCGATTGCCGCTTCGTAGTTGCCAAGCTTACGAAAAATGGCCGACTTAAGGTTGCGTGCTTTGTAGTTGCGAGCATTTCGGATGATTGAACGCTCCACCAACTCCAATGCCTCTTCATAATTCCCTTTTTCTGTCGCAATCTGCGCAAGTGAGAAATACCCGCTATCTTGCCATGCCGCACTCCATACTGATTTATAAAATGCAGAGAACGCCTCATCAATCCGCCCTTGGTGCTTAAGTGACAAACCAAGCTGATAGTAGGCCTCACCGTCATAGGGATTAGAGTTGCGCCAGGTTAACCGCGAAATTGCTCTACGGAAACACGCTTCGCTTTCTGAATACAATCCTCTACGAAGAAGCAACGTACCATATGCCACATTTATGCGGCTATCATTTTTATCTCTTTTCAGGCCCTCAAGATAATACGCCTCGGGTTCAAAGGTAGCATGACGGTATTGCTCCAAGTGTTGTCCTGCCAGATACAATTCTTCGTTAGTTCTTAATTCCTCCGGTTCCGGCAGGGGGGCTGCCGCAGCTGGCATCTGCTCAACTTCCTTTTTCTTCGGCTGGTAGCTAATCAGCTCCCTCCCTGCTGCGTCTTTGACGGTTAAGCATAGTTCATAATCCTCATCCTCAGTCAAGAGATCGATCTTCTGTACAAAAGCCATACGGGGGTCCAGATCTACAGATTCTTTAATATACATTCTCCGCTGGCTACTTAATTCCACAGCGGCTTTAAGAAATGGCGAAGTCACATAGACTCCAATCTGTGCTATCCCTTCGCTGCGATCAATGTCCAAACTTATAGCTGCGTCAATTGAAGCGTTTTTGACAATACCAATATGTTTGTAAGGCATAAAATACTGCGAGAACGATTTTTCTTCGTACGGCTGAAGCCAAGTAAAATCTGGTTGGTTATCGGTATATACCCCCGTCATCAATTCGATGTAAGGACCGTCTTCGTCCGTTAGATTCCGGTCCCATGCCTGGCCGAATTCGCCATTGCCCCATGTCCATTGCTTTTTCCCGGGAGAGATGTGATGGTTGGCCACATGCAAAAGCCCGGCTTGTTTCATATGGTCGTAACCACCTATGAAATTGTAGTCCGATTTATAGGCCATATATGAAGTGGGTACAGGAATATTTTTGTATCGGGAAATATCTACGCCTTCAGAATAATCCATTTTATAATAAGTGCCTGTAGCGATTGGAAAACGGGATACATCTCGCTTTCCGTGATCGAACACAGCTGATACGTCCGGAGGAAAAACAGATTGAGTGTGATCATGTACCGCTACGGCTGGATTGGCCCACCACAGAAATGTTTGAGGCTCAGCAGTCCTGTTGTATAGCTGGACCCCCATTTTAAGGTAGGCTTTATCCGGCTGAAGTGTAAAACCAGCTGTTACTTTCGTGCCGAACATGCGGTCAATTTCGCTCACCCATACCGTCGCGCTACCGTTCTCATGTTCTTCCAGCTTGTATTCGACCGGTCCGTAAGTGTTGGGACGGTGATGCTGCGGCCAGTTAAACTCTATGCCTCCCGATATCCATGGTCCCAACAAGCCAACAAGTGCTGGTTTGATGACCCTGTTGTAATAAACAAAATCGTAACCGTTAGTCTTGTCGACCGCACGATAAATGCGGCCTCCAAGCTCTGGCATGATCTCAATACGCAAATATTTATTTTCCAGAAAAACCAATTGATAATTTTCAAGTTTCTTATCATCCTCAATTTTATCAATGACCGGATGTGGATACACTCGACCGGAACTTCCTTGGTAGACACGTTTCTCCAGAAACATTGGATTTTTGTCGGGTTTGCCAATGCCGTACGTAGGGATCTGCACGGTCTCCTCCCACACGCGTGCCTTAGCATCGAAGTTGCTCAAATCCATCACTCCTTTGTAGTCGCTCTTATATTCAGAGCTTACAAGCAAGCACCATTACAGACAATTGACAATCCCCTGTTTATGATGGATTATATACGTATTTTATCATTAAAGCCGCACCCAACTGGGAGATGAATAAATTATGAATAAGAAAGCTGATGGATTTGAGGGTGAAAAGTTATATGTCCTTCCACCCTATATGTTGAATAAATTAAAATTGAATCCGCTTACACGTAATCTATATATTACGGATATAGGCTGCTTTAGCCATGCCCGCCATCATTTTCGCGAAAGAACGCATGGCTGTGACTCTCATATATTCATTTACTGCGCCCGCGGAAAAGGTTGGGTACGAACGGAGGATAACATAACCATCTCCATGACGGAACGAAGCTTTGCTTACATTCCCAGGGACATGCCGCATGCTTATGGGGCTGACGATGAAGATCCTTGGACTATTTACTGGTTTCATCTCAAAGGGGATCAAATTAACGATTTCATGGTATTGTTTGAGCCTTTTAAAACGTATGTAACGATGGCTGCCAGTGATGAAGTCAAACTACTGGAGCTGTTTCATCAGTGTTACGACCTTTTATTGAACAAATCATACTCCATTATACATTTAGTTCAAGTGTCGCAAACTGTTCGTTATCTGCTGAGTTTTGTTTTATCCGTTGCATTTCGCAAGGAAGACAGTACGTACCAGAGTCATGTTGATAAGGCAACACGTTATATGAGCGAACAATTGGAATCCACCGTTTCGTTGGAGGAGCTTAGCCGGCATGTTCAAGTATCCAAGCAGCATTTAAACTTGATATTCAAGCAATCAACCGGCTACTCTCCTGTCGATTACTATTTAAGAATGAAGATACAGAGGGCCGGTCAGCTTTTGGACTTAACGAATGCTTCTATAAAAGAAATTAGCATACAGCTCGGTTTTAGGGACCCTTACTACTTCTCCAGACTGTTCAAAAAAATAATGGGCTGCTCTCCTTTGGAATACCGAAATAATCTGAAGGGCTGATCTAAGTTCACCAGGAGCGTTCAATTTGCTTCTATCCGGCTACCGCAAGGTCACAGATCATTTACGAATCGGGAGTGCAAGGTCTATACTTAAGGTTAAAAAAGGAAGTTGTGTATGCTCGTAACGTTGAATCGAAGACTAAATGCAGCTATGCCGCTAATCACGCCCACCAGCATACTAATTGGCGTCCTGGTCGGTACGTCGTTGTCGGAATACACCGAACTCTCTCCCTGGCTGTTTGCGTTCATGACCTTCGCGGGCAGCATCAGCATGGGTTTCAAGGATTTTGTCCATGTGATAAAGCATCCCGGTCCGCTGATCGCCTGTCTGTTTATTCTTCATCTGGCCATGCCGCTTCTCGCCATGATGCTGGGGCATCTGGCTTTCGGCGACGATCCTTATACGATTACCGGGCTTATTCTTGGCGCAGCTATCCCTACGGGCATTTCCAGCTTCGTATGGGTCAACATCTACAAAGGCAATACGGCGCTGACATTGGCCATTATTCTGATCGATACGATTTTGGCTCCATTCGCCGTGCCCGGCATCATGTCCCTACTGATCGGAGCGGATGTGCAGCTTGACACCTGGGCGATGATGCAGAGCCTGTTTTGGATGATTGTCGTTCCTTCACTAATCGGTATGTTGTTGAACGAATGGACCAAAGGGAAGATCAAGCAGGTATGGGGGCCTCGGCTGGGCCCATTCTCCAAGCTGGCCATGGCTCTTGTCGTGATGATTAACGGATCTGTAATCGCACCTTATCTGGTCGATTTTAATCTTAAGCTCGTCGGAGTATGCCTGTCGATAATCGTCCTTGCTTCTACCGGATATGCGATTGGTTATCTGATCTCAGGGCTGATGCGGTGGAACAATGCGGACCGTACGGCGCTTGTCTTTAACGGCGGCATGCGCAATATCAGCGCGGGAGCCGTGCTTGCCATCACCTATTTCCCAGCCCCGGTAGCGCTGCCTGTTGTGCTCGGAATGATATTCCAGCAATCCACGGCATCTCTGGTCGGATTTCTGCTGAGTCGTCGCGACCGCGGCAAGACCAAGGAGAAGCACAGCACAGCCTCTGCCTCTTAAAGCGAAGGGGAGCAGCGGCAAATGTATCTTTGTTCGGCTCCCTTTACTCCTTTTGGATACAGGGAGTTAAAGAAAGAGCGATCCAGTAAATAATTCAAAAGTGTTTTAACCTTCATTTTAACAATAGATATTCAATTGGCTATCTAATTGCGTTTTAAGCGTATTAATGACCTATTGACTGCCCTGACATCATTTCATTAAGCTTGGTCACAAAAACGCCTTCGTTCGGGCCCTGGTTCATTCGAAGTATTTTCGCCTGTTCCACCAGAGCCTCGTCTGCATCCGTGCCAAGCAACTCCATCGTTTCTTCAATGAATGATACAAGTGGCATTGCGCTCGAATCGTTGCAAGTTCGTCGTGACACTCGAAACCAAATTATCTTCGTCCATCAAGTCTGACGGGTCATCGGGAAACATGATGCCGGCGTTGTTAAATAACACATTTAAATCCGGGTATTCTTCAATTAGCTGATTGGTGACCGCCTTTATGCTGGCAGGATCCTGTACATTCAGCTCCACTGCGGACATTCCGGGATTCGCTTTGATCGTCTCCTCCAAATTTTATTAATAACATGTCATACATGGACTGGATCGTCCTTTCGTATCTGAAATCAGGCCCAATCTATTTCAATAGCATCAGTTCATTTCAAGAACATTCATTCTAATTATTTCAAATTACAGCTCGACATAATCTTGAGGTTCCTTCCTGGGATATTAGTTTAAACATATATCGGAACCGAATCGATTCAGCCATTCTGCCGTCACGGTTCCTGATTGGATCAATGTCCCGTTCTGTCCTGTGAGGATCTAATTATACGGGTCATCATCTTACGCGAAAGCAACCGCGGCATAAACGCGATGAACCGGTTTCGAGCACCTGGCATAATTAACGTCTTGCCACGCAAAAAGCCTCGGTACCCTTCTTCAGCCACCTGCCCAGCCTCCATGATAGCACCATTCAACATCTTCGAGGCGCCCATACCCGAACGATCAACAAAGCCGGTTGACGTCAGCCCTGGGCATAGTGCCGTCACAGTAACTCCTGTGCCGCTTACTTCGTTCTCCAAAGCCTCGGTAAATGACAGCACGTACGCCTTCGTCGCGTAATAAACCGACATCATAGGTCCAGGGAAGAAACCCACCAACGAAGCCACATTCATCACTCCGCCTTGCCCACGTTTGATCATATCCGGCAGGAACAGCTTCGTCATAACCGTCAGAGCCTTGATATTGATGTCAATCATATTTACTTCTTGCTCCATATCCGTCTCCATAAAAGTCCCAAACAAACCGAAGCCGGCATTGTTGACAAGATAGTCAACGATGATCCCCTTCTCTTTAAGCTCCGTGAAAATTTCCTCCGGAACCCCAGGTGCTGCAACATCCTTGGCAATAACCGTCGCCTGAATGCCATATTTCCCCTCATACTCCTGCGCAAGCTCCAAAATCTTACCCTCACTGCGAGCTACCAGTACAATATTATGTCCACCCTTGGCAAAACGGTCTGCTAACTCTTTACCAATCCCACCGGATACTCCTGTGATAAGAACTGTCTTTCTCATTTTGTAGCCCACCTCTATTTTTAATGTAAACTTTAAATCCTTTTGCGGCGTTTCTAGCACAGCTTTACAACTTCGAGCTAAGTGATAATAGCTTGATACCATCTGCTTCTAGTTTACCTTCCTCGGAGAACACTCATTCTAAAAGCACGTAAGTATTGATTTTCGAATAGAGAAGAGGCTAGTGCATGGAGAGACTAAAAATACAGGAACGATCATTCTATTAAGTTGAAAAAAAATCGATCATTTTACTAAAAGCTGCATGGATAGGTTAGATATACGACGAAGTTTTTCTTTGGCAATCGAGGTTCTTGCCATTACCCTTAACCCAACCCCTACATTATGCAGAAATTCCGCCAATTCCCCAGCATCGTACTCAGAAGTGAATTCACCGTCTTGTTGCCCCCAAAGAATAATTTCCTTGAATAGTTGCTCTGCCGTTGTGAACACTTCAATGGACTTTTTATTAATATCGGCATCACGCGCCGCCAATTCCACCGTCGAATTCACCATTAAGCAGCCGGAAGCTGGGTTCTCTTCTTCGCAGATCAAGAAGCCAACAATAAACTGAAGTGCTTCTGTTGCAGTTTTGGAGCTTTTTACCCCTGCTGCAAGTGCGGTGCTAATTTTATTATCATAAAGCTCTACTGCCTTTAGAAACAGCGTATGTTTGTCGCCAAATGTGTCATACAAGCTTCCGCGATGGATTCCCATGTGCTCGACCAGATCGGTCATGGATGTCTTCTCGTAGCCCTGTTCCCAAAAAAGTCTCATCGCTTTATCTAATACAACGGACTCTTCGAACTCTTTGCTTCTGGCCATTGGAATTCCCTCCTGTCAAAAAAACGATCATTGAATAAAATGATCTCGTAGTTTAGAAGGTCACGATCACTTTGCCCTGGGAGTGGCCCGTCGACACTTTAATCAACGCCTTATTAATGTCATCAAATGTATAAGTTAAATCTATAGAGGGCTTGATATTTTCTTTTTCAACAAGTTTAGTGATTTCTTGTAATTGACTTCCATTGGCTTGCACAAATAAAAAACGATATTCATTTTGATTCTTACGTGCTAAAGAATCTAAGCGAGCACCCACTAAACCAAACAATGCTTTTTTCCACATCGGAAAATGATTGTCAACCGCAAAGCGATAATTAGGTCCGGCTTTCAAAGATACCAATTTCCCTTGTGGTTTTAAAATGCCCAGTTCAGCTTTGATCTCTTTGGTACCCAAGGTGTCAATCACATAATCGATATCGGACAGTATGTCAGCATAGTTCTCTGCCTTATAATTTATGAATTGATCAGCCCCGATTGACAGTGTACGTGATCTGCCTCTTTCACTGCCACTTGTAATAACATATAACCCCATTGATTTGGCAATGGGAATTGCCATAGCGCCGAAGCCCCCGGTTCCTCCAGGAATGAATAGCTTTTTATTCGGCTGAGCATCGAGCACTTCGTGTAACGCTTGATAAGCAGTCAAGGCAGTAAGGGGTACCGCAGCAGCTTCAATGAAAGATAGATTTTCAGGCATGATGGATAAAGCATCTTCATTCACGGCCGCATATTCAGCAAAAGCACCGATTTTAGCAAGTGGTAACCTCGTATACACAGGGTCACCAACCTTAAAATTCAAAACATCATCGCCAACAGCCTCAATAACGCCAGATAGTTCATTTCCTAAAGTCAATGGCAGCTCATAGTCGGCAATCATCCGAACGCTGCCATTCAAATTAAGAATGTCCAGTGGATTTACACCTGCAGCTTTTACTTTGACAAGTACCTCGTGGCTATTGATCTGTGGTATGTTAACATCATTTAATTCCACTTGGATTTTTTTTGAATATTTCTGTATTTGTGCTGCTCTCATGTTCCATCCGTCCCCTCTTCCTTTGCTGATTTTGGGGGTAGCACGTAGATAAATCATGGCGCACAATTTTCAGTTGTACGCCAGTCTTTACCATGTACGATATTATTACCCCTCTTGGGATTCTAATTCTTCCATCGTAGGATAATCCGTGTAACCTTTGCTTCCCAAACCAAAGAATGTTGTCGGATCTGCTTCATTCAATGGTGCACCTTTTTGAAGTCTTTCCACTAAATCGGGATTGGCTAATGACCATACACCAACAGGTACCAGATCAGCTAGGCCACTATCTATATCCAGGCTAAGATCCTCCAGAGCTCGTCCAGCACGATTGACTAACAATGGATTCGTCCAGATTGAACGAATGTCTTGGAGCAGTTTTTCGTTTCCAAGATGCATGACATGAAGGTAAGCTAAATCCAATTGAGCTAATTCTTTTACAAGATAACGATAAAGTTCAGGACCTTGTTCACCATCTTGGATCCCACCAAGAGGTGTCCCTGGCGAGATACGGAAGCCTGTTCTTTCTGCTCCAATTTCTTCGACGATGGCTTTCGTTACTTCAATCGCGAAGCGAGCACGATTTTCTATAGATCCCCCATATTCATCCGTCCGTGTATTCGAATTTTCTCCGATAAATTGATTAATCAGATAGCCATTTGCTCCATGGATTTCAACGCCATCCGCACCTGCTTTAATAGCCGCTGCTGCTGCTTTTCGGAAATCGGCAATAGTCGTTTGAATATCCTCTTTACTTAACTCACGCGGAACGGGGATGTCCTGCATACCTTTAGCAGTAAACATTTCTACACCTGGCGCGATTGCAGATGGCGCAACAGGTTGACGATGATGTGGTGTATTGTCTGGGTGCGACATGCGACCAGCATGCATTAATTGGATATACATGTATCCACCTGCTTCATGCACTGCATCTGTAACTTTTTTCCATCTTTCAATATGCTTATCCGTATAGATCCCAGGTGACCATAAGTACCCTTGACCATCATCAGAAGGTTGTGTACCTTCCGTGATAATGAGTCCCATTGATGCTCGTTGAGCATAATAAAGGGAAGTTAGCTCTCCCGGTGTACCATCTTCTTGCGATCTACTACGTGTCATTGGTGCCATAGCTAAACGATGAGGTAACTCCATTTTTCCAATTTTCGTTTTACTCCACAACTTTTCCATTCTTTTATAATCTCCTTTTCAAATAAATTACAAGGATATATTAATTTGATTTAAAATTCTGAGATTACTGGATAGATTGGGCCTCTCAGTTTGAAATCATAGTTCTGATCTACAATCCCTACCACATCGTTGCTATCATAAAGATCCACCATGAAGCCGGCCATTTGCTTGGCAGTGTGGTACTTAGGCATGTTTGCTTTGTAATCAAATTCTTCCGCATCTATTGATTTTTTCACAAATTCCGTTTCCGTTATAGCTGGTGCTAAAACTTTTGCCTTCAGTTTTGCCCCTTTCAGTTCGAGTTCTTTTGCAAGCCCTTCGGTGAAGGCACTAACATAATATTTAGATGCAGAATAAGCAACACTACCAACAGCAATGGCATATCCGAGTGCGGATGATACGTTAATTAACTGAGTTCCTTCTACATCAGCATAATCTCGCACATATAGTGTAGAAAGGATGGTCAAGGATTCTATGTTAACACGTAACATGGTTTCTACTTTTTCTAGATTCTGATCCGCTACAAAGGCGCCTTCTCCAAGCCCCGCATTATTAATCCAGGTCTCTATTTGATATTCCTTTAAATCGTTATACAGGGTATACGCCTGATCTGTAACCGATAAGTCACTTGTACGCACAATAACGTCCAACTCAGGATGGCTACTCTGAAGCGTTGATTTAAGTTCTTCTAGTTTGTCCAATCTTCTAGCTACCAGAATTAAGTTTTTGCCACGTGCAGCAAACGCTAATGCCGTTTCATATCCAATACCTGAACTTGCTCCTGTGATAACTGTGTAATTCATATTATTCTCTCCTTCAGAAAATTCAGATTGGTGTACATAAGTTGCGTATCTCTTGTTTCAGAGACAGGAGCCTAACTTCTCAATAAATTCTGTAGATAATTAAAGAATGATCATTCTAATTTAAATAAAAAAAATGGTTAGATCTAACTTGCATTAAGTATAACAATTTTAGAACGAACAGTAAATAATTTTTTTATATCGTTTTCTTAGAAAGTGATCTAATTGTTATATGCTAAGTTCTTTTCTTTTACGGTTATAGGATACAAGTTCTTTTCTCAGATAAAGACAAGAACTTGTATCGTTAAAACAAAAAAAGCTTCCATTTAGGCGACCCCTAAGCCATTATGTTATTGTTCGATATAATCGCTATAAATTGCTTTTTTAGTGTGTTGTGTGTTATTTGAAAAATGAAACGTGTTGTCATAACCCGTTCAATCTAAAATGGCCAATGTCGTATCAATTATATCCGTTAATTTTTGTTGATCCGTTCTTGTCTTAACCAGCGTACGCAGTCCCAACCAGGCATTCATTAAATAATGAGAAATAGCTTTTGGTTCAAGATTAGTCTTAATCTCACCGGTTTGCTGACCCTCCAGAATAAGTTTAGCCAATAACTCCTCTGTTTTGGAATAACTCTCCTCTACCAGGTGTGCAACTTCTGGATCCAATACGCCCAGTTCCACGCCTGAATTCACGATGAAGCACCCTAGAGGTTCTCCTTCATTTCTCAATGTCGACTCAAACATTGCTCGAATTAATTCCTTTACTGATTTTTGCCTTTCAACCATAAAGTTGATTTTTTGGGTTTGCTTAGCCTCATATCGTTCGAGAGATTTCATAAATAAGGCATGCTTATCCCCAAAAGTATCATAGATACTTCTTCGGTGAATGCCCATAAAATCAACTAATTCTTGCATTGAAGTTTTCTCATAACCTTGTGCCCAGAAAAGTTGTATCGCTTTATCTAATACTTCATTAACTTCAAATTCTTTGGGTCTTGCCATTGTCATCACCTCAGACAATCATTATACAGTTAAGTGAGTGATCAGCAAACTGGAAGAGTAAAAAACAAGAATAAAATCAAGCATAGCGCTTGATTTTATTCAATGTAGTGTAGTATACGTATAATGCAGGCCGGTTTTAACGAAGGATTCTTCGTTTGTCTGCTTGTAACCAATCGGGCGTCCATCCTTTTTCCAGCGCATCCAAGGTTACTCCTGGTGGAACAATGGTATCTATCGCATCCAGTATATCGCTGCTTAATCGGATGTCACTACCCTTTAGCGTTTCCCGGAGTTGCTCAATGGTTCTTGGCCCAATAATGGCAGAAGTAATGGACGAATGAGCTTGTGTGAATGCCATGGCAAGATGAGGCAAAGTTAAACCTGCTTCATCTGCAAGGCTTTGGAGTTTGGCGATGGCTTCAAACTTGGTGCGGTTTTCTTCTCGATTAGGATCAACAATGGCTGACAATTTCCCCAGGGAACTGGCTGCTCTTGAATCCGGGGCAGCAGCTGCTCCTGAACGGTATTTTCCCGTTAATAAGCCACCCGAAAGTGGGCTCCAGACCAAAACGCCCATCCCGTATTTTGCCGTGGCGGCTAGCAGATCAAATTCAATACTTCGATTCAAAATGGAGTACGGGGCTTGCTCGGATACAAAGCTTGCGGTATTTTTGCGTTCGCTGGTCCATTGAGCCTCCGTCACTTGCCATGCCTGAAAATTGGATGTACCAATATAGCGAATCTTCCCTTCTCTTACCAGATCCGTAAGCGCATCAAGACTCTCTTCAATATCGGTATGGAGATCCGGCCGATGCAGTTGATACAAATCGATATGATCCGTTTGCAGCCTTCTCAAACTATCCTCTACTGCACGTTTAATCCAATATTTAGAATTTCCTGATTGATTGGGTCCACTGCCCATGGGCATTCCGCCTTTCGTGGCCAGAACAACATCCTTTCTGCGTCCTTTTAGAATGTGACCCAGAATTTCTTCGGATTGACCACTTGAATAGACATCCGCCGTATCGATCAGGTTAATGCCTCCAGCCAAAGCCTCATCCAGCATGACTGCAGCTTCTTTCTCCGTATTGTTCCCCCAAAAACCAAACGAACCTGTACCTAATACAAAACCGCTTACTTTAAGACCTGTATGACCTAATACACGATATTCCATGTTCACTTCATCCCTTCTTAGATTAATATTATTAGAACAATCGTTCTAATTTGGTTAAAAAATTTGCATGATGCCGACAAGCTTCTCCTTACTGTTCTGGATGATATTATAGAATATTCATTCTAATAAAGCAATAAAAACAATTATTCATCTAAGAGCTTCATCGAAATATTGGCCATACAGTATGCAGATATTCCGCCAGTTCCCCAGCATTGTAATCAGAGGTGAATTCGCCTTCCCGCTGCCGAATTCAACATGAAGTAGCCGGAAGGCGAGTCCTCTTCTCCACGAATCATGAAGCCAAAAATAAACTGAAAAGCCTCCGTTGCAGTCTTGGAGCGTTTAACCCCTCCTGCAAGCCGGCGTTGATTCTTTCGCCAAACCGATCCATAGAGCTATGGTGTATTACTTAAATAAGTACTTTAGTTGCTTCCGAAGTAAAAGGAATCAATTCGTCTATACGTCCTTCACGAATTTTCTTAGCCCATGCAGGATCGACCAGTAGAGAACATCCAACTGCCACCATGTCAAATTCTTCATTCTCAAGCCGTTGAACCAGTCCATCGATACCGACGTTATTCGCTCCTTTTCCTTCGGTGAAAAGACTCATGAATTCATTGTCAAGGCCAACAGATCCAACCGTAATTGTTGGTTTGCCAGTCAACTTTTTGGTCCATCCGGCAAAGTTCAGATCAGAGCCCTCGAATTCCGGCTCCCAGAAACGTCGTGTGGAACAGTGGAAAATATCGACGCCCGCATTAACAAGTGGCGTCAGGAATTGCTCCAGCAATTCCGGAGTTTCTGCCAATTTAGCTTGGTAATCATCACTCTTCCATTGCGATAAACGCAGAACAATCGGGAATTCCGGTCCAACTACCTCACGGCAAGCCTCAATGACTTCAACTGCAAAGCGTGTGCGTGCAAGCGTATCCCCACCATAACGATCTGTACGAGGATTGGTTTTCTCATAGAAGAATTGATCAATCAGAAAGCTGTGCGCACCGTGTAGCTCAATACCATCGAACCCAAGACGCTTCGCCTCAGAGGCTGCCTGTGCAAATGCCTGGACGATTTCAGTAATTTCAGCTTCCGAATAATCGCCAACATGACCTTTAGCTCCCATATGCCAGATCTGTGGAATGATCCGTCCACCGGCCTCATGTACCTCTGACACTACGTTCGCCCAGCCATGTAGTGCAGCTTCGCCATAAAAGTGCGGCACGTTAACTAGATTGGATGCATCCGGATGATTGATTACCGTTCCTTCTGTCACAATAAGACCCACACTGTTCTCCGCTCTGCGGCGGTAATAGGAAGCGACATCTGCACCTGGTATACCATCCGGAGAAAATTGACGAGTCATCGGTGCCATCACGATCCGATTGGATAATTTCAAGTTGCCTAATTCTATAGGTTGAAACAGTGGTTCTACTGATTGAGAATAATTCATAATAGCCTCCACAAATTTAGTCTTATTATAAAATGCTTAGACGCTTCACAGGCCATAACCCGCGTTAAGACCAGCTTGACGTACAGATGAATCGTTCAAAGAACTTTTTGAAAAGCCCCACCTCCTTAAATTTCATTGTTAGCCCTGCTTCACTACAACAATACATCCATTCTTGACTACAAAGTCAAGAATGAGGCAAAAAAAAGATCAAGGCAACATCATGGCAAAAGACGTACGCAAAACCGCCTCGATCTGTTCATGCGATGAACCGGACTTCTCCATAATTCTCACACCCAGTATGGTGTTATTTAGATAAGCTGCAAGCTCTTTGCTAGAAAAATGGTTCGAAATTAACTGCTGTTCCTGACCACTACGAATGATCTTCTCTAAAATCTGTTGAACCTCTTCGAACATCAGCTCATTTTCTCGCATGACCTGCTCGTCATCTGTTCCGAATTCCAGTGAGGAATTCACCATTAGACATCCTTGGCAGCCGGATTTGCCGCCTAAAAGTGAATGGCGCAAAGAATCGAGTTTATCAAGCGGAGATGAGGCTTGTGCTTCGATCTCCTTCAATGTCCCTACGCTCTGTTCGCGATAGAGTGCCAGCGCCTTGAGGAACAATGAGCGTTTGTCATTAAATACACAATACAAACTTTGCTTCTTGACCCCTGTCATACGAGTAAGATCCTCATAAGAGGTTGACTTGAATCCTTGTTCCCAGAATACTTCCATAGACTGTTGCAATGCACGATCGACATCAAATTCTCTTGGTCTGCTCATATGATAAAACTATCACTTCTTGACCGTGTAGTCAACAATTAAATATCCTCTCATCAAAGACGAGAGTTACTTGTTGGACGCGGTTTTTACATTACAAAATGTCCACGGTCTTAGTTTTCCCATTGAAACCTCCGTATCTTTTTACGGTCTCAGTTCGTTTACAAGGAGAAATCAATGAAAACAATTTTATGTATACATTTCATTTAACGGAGGCCTGATATTATGGAAATTTCAAAGGGAGTAGAAATGCTTCATCTAGATTTTCATGGGAATATGATTCACCCCATTCTTTTGTGGGATCGAGAAATGGCTGTTTTAATAGACACAGGATTCCCAGGGCAAATTGAAGATTTACGCGTGGCCATGGAAAAGGTAGGAGTGTCGTTCGACAAACTAAAAGTTGTGATTTTGACGCATCAGGATATGGATCATATAGGCAGTCTTCCTGAGATTTTGCAGGAGTGTGGCAATCATGTTAAAGTATATGCACACGAACTGGATAAGCCGTATATTCAGGGGGAAATACCTCTTTTAAAAGATGGTCACCTTGAGAATCCCCCGCAGGGCAAAGTGGACGATACCTTAATAGATGGTCAGGAACTGCCATTTTGCGGCAGGATTCGCGTCATTCATACTCCTGGGCATACTCCTGATCATATCAGCCTTTATTTAAAGAAAAGTAAGACTCTCATTGCCGGGGATTCGATGTACAGTGTAAACGGGATTCTCGGGGGAATTCATGTCCCGACCACACCGGATATAACTGCAGCTCGTCTCTCATTGAAAAAGTATTTAGATCTCGACATTGCATCCGTGGTTTGTTATCATGGGGGATTAAGTAATGTAAATGTTAATGATCAGATATTAGGACTTAGCCAAGGATTATAAAGTTAAAGCTTCAGCAATACATCTTTTGGTGAAACGATGTCGTTCCGCTAACGAAGAACGTTAGTTGAACTTCACTCTAGCTGTGATTTCGAAACCGGATTCCCTTGTAAGATCATACAGGGTCCGGTTTTTTCTATGCAACTATTTTCAATAAGAACTTTTTACCGTCAAGTTGGTATTTATAAGCTCTTTAATCTAAAACGCAAAAAGGACGAGGCTATTTTATGGCTGGCTCGTCCTTTTTCGTTTGTTTACAGACTTTTTACGACTTTGATTATAGAATATATCAACTTCAATCAGAGATAGAAGTTTTAAAACTCATGTCGAAGGACGATTCTACCTGTAATGTCTTTGGCATCCATACGTCGATGTGCCTCAGGCGCATAATTAAACGGAAGAACGGTTAGAGGAATATCTAACTTACCTTCCTCAAGTAGTCGAAGAACAACCTTTGCCGCAGGACGGCCAGCTGAGGGATTTCCAAGCAAATAGCCACCAACATTAAATCCCTGAACTCCAATATTATTATGCCAAATTGTATTACTTGTAATATTCACTGGCGTCTCACTTGCATTGCCAACAATTAGAGCACGACCAAGTGGGGCCATTAATTCGAAGCTACTAGCGAGCATGTGGCAAAGGGAACATATTTAGAGTGAACTCTAACGTAGGAGGGGTAAATCATGTTCACGATTAAAGAAGTGGCGGATAAAACAGGCATCACGGCACATACGCTTCGCTATTATGAGCGGGAGGGAATAATGCCTAGTGTCAAACGGGATGCAGGTGGTAACCGATTTTACGATGAAGAGAGCATAGAAGGGCTGAATTTTATTTTGGCTCTTCGCTCGACGGGGATGCCCCTTTCCAAAATTAAGCAATATGTAAGTTTGTACCTGGAAGGGGAGAGCACCATGGCTGCACGCAAGCAAATATTGCAGGATCATAGGGCAAAGGTGGAAGAGGATCTTAGACAGACCATAAAACATCTGGAGCAGATTAATTACAAATTGGGGCTGTATTACTTGCAGGAGAACGGCCACATGAAGATGCTGCTTTAAGTCCCTAACATTATTTATGATCATAACGAAGTACACGAACCCCCTGTCAGTTGTAGCTGGCAGGGGGTTCGTGTTAAATAAACGGAGGACCCGGAAAATTGAGTACCCAAGTTAGTTGTACCAATTGCCGGATTGGGTTATTTTTCTATACTACTATTTTTCGACAAGAACTTCTCACTGTGCAGATACTGCATAAATGCAAAAAAAGTAGAAACAGGAGGTTCTGCTTCTACTGGTCTTAAAAATCCCCCAAACATATACCCAAAACTGTATCAGTTATCAACCAAATTTGTCTCAATTATTACCGTTACTCACAGTATGCGTTGTCATAATTAGTGAGAATAACCACAAAATCACTTCTGTATTTTTATGCATCATGATGATTGTTGCTTTAGTAACTCAAGTGTATCCCTAATATCATGGAGGAACAACCAACAATATCAATGATTTGTTGGCATAAGCAAAAGGAGTGATGAATATGGGCGTTAAAGTAAAACATATACGTATAGCGAAAAAGCTCCCCGGAGCGTATAGCTTCGGGGAGCTTTCTTCATAAGAAGTTATGGGTATAAAATGTCTTTTTTATAAACTCGACTACCTCTTCCGACGTTTTCAGGGAAAGAACGGCCTCCTTCATGCTTTTTGCCTGTTCACCGGCCAGCTCTCTGATTTGCGTACGCACCGGAAGAATCGACGTTGCACTCATGGAGAACTCATCGAGCCCCAGACTAAGCAATATAGGAATGGCCTTAGCTTCCCTGAATTCGGAAACCGTGGCGATCATCGGGAACATGATTTTCAAATTCCCATATACGCTTGCGCGTAATAAGGCACGTAATTGGGTGCGAAAAATAGCCTGTTCTTCCAAGCATAAACGAATCGCTCTAAAGCCTAAAAAAGGGTTCATTTCTTTGGGCAGCTTCAAGTAAGGCAGTTCTTTATCGCCACCGATGTCCAAAGTACGGACAACTACCGGCTTCCCTTGCATTTTTTCCAAAACGGTTTTATAAGAGGCAAACTGCTCTTCCTCTGTCGGAAGCCGGTCTCTTCCCATATAAAGAAACTCCGTACGGTAAAGTCCAACCGCTTCTCCTCCATTTTCCAGCACACTTTTAACATCAGCCGGTGTACCGATGTTCGCGGCCAGTTCGACATGCACGCCATCCTTAGTTACCGTCGGCTCATGAACCAATTTGGCCCACTGTGCTTTTTGCGTTTCGTATTTTGCTTTTTTCGCTTCATATTGGGCAATGATTTCTGATGATGGGTCTATGATGACATCGCCTTCCAAACCGTCGACAATGACAACTACGCCGTTTTCAATCCTGGCCGTAGCTTGTTTTGTGCCGACGACAGACGGGATTTCCATGGAGCGGGCCATGATTGCCGAATGGGAAGTGCGGCCGCCGATATCCGTCGTAAAACCTTTCACATATCGGCGGTTTAACTGCGCGGTATCGGAAGGTGTCAAATCCTTGGCGATGATGACGACTTCTTCGGAAATCAAGCTTGGATCGGGAATTTGCACGCCTAATAAATGCGCGATTACCCGTTTCGTTACATCGCTGATATCTTTGGCGCGTTCCCGCATGTATTCGCTTTCCATGGATTCCAGCATGGAAACGAACCTGTCGGCTGATCCTTTCAAGGCAAATTCCGCGTTTACGCCTTCCGTACTTATATTTTTGTAAACCGGATTTAATAGTTCCGGGTCATTTAACACCAATATCTGAGCGGCGAGGATTTCCGCTTTATCGGCGCCAAGCTCACGGTTTACGTATTCCGTAATTTTTTCTAGCTCCACTTTGGAGCGGCTGATGGCCTGCTCCAATCGCCGTTTTTCGGCGTCCTTGTCTCCAATGCTCTTTTTTACGATTTGAAGATCCGGCTCCTCCAGGCGGTAGGCTTTGGCGATCGCTATACCGGCTGAAGCGCCAATTCCTTTCAGGTTATTGCTCATTATTCGCCAAGCCCTTCGTTTTTCAAGGTTTCTTCAATCCCTTGGATCGCCTTATCAGCATCGGAACCAACCGCAGCAATTTGAATTTGCGCTCCTTGCGGAACACCCAAAGACATGACACCCACAATTGATTTCAGATTAACGGTTCGGCCGTTATATTCGATGTTAACCTCCGCATTGTATTTGCTTGCGGCTTGAACCAAGATGGAAGCCGGACGCGTGTGAATGCCTACCTCGTCAATGACTGTAAATATTTTTCTCACCATAGTTTCTATCCCTCTTTCTATATAAATTGCTCTTTCTTTAATTCAACTTATATAGTCTTCCAAATTTAAATAGCATCTTTTCAAGCAGCATGGTTCCCGGTCCTGTTAAAACAAAGGCGATCACCGTTCCGATCCCCACGATCCCCCCGAAAAAGAATCCGGCGCTTAAAAAGACGGCATCTACGCCGATCCTGCCGATATCGTACCTTAACCCGAATCTTGACTCCGTATACCGCAAAACAGCGTCTATCGCGTACATTCCATTGCCAAAATTCATCAACAACACATAAGTCATGGAGAAACAAAAGTTAGCTAGGATGACGATGACAATTTTGTTGAATAGCGATAAATCCGCCAGCTCCATATTGACAATAAATGGATGAAACCAATTAATCAAGGGTCCTATCAAAAAGGAATACATGATGGAAGAAAAACCAATTGATTTATGATTTAACAAAAGACCCGCAGCGAGAAAAACAATACTTATGCAAAAGCTTGCAAGACCGATACTAACTCCGAGACTTTTATGCAATCCATCCAATAAAACCGTTAATGTATCGGACCCTATATTGCACTCGATAAATAAATTGACGGCTAGAGCGCTCAACAGGGTGGCAACGGCCACAATAACCAATCGACCGATACATTTCGCAAAAGCCGGGTATATATGCAACCTCAATCCAGATTTTCTCCATTAGAAGCGATCACTTTTTGCATCCAAGAAAAACTGTCTTTTTTGAGGCGCTTTTTACTACCGTTGCCACGATCATCCTGGTCGACGTAAATAAATCCATAGCGTTTGCTCATTTCCGAGGAAGAACAGCTAATAATATCGATTGGGCCCCAAGCATAATAACCTCTTAAATCCACCCCGTCTTTAATGGCCTCTTTCATTTGCTCAATATGGGCCCGGTAATAGTCAACTCGATAGGAATCATGGATGGATCCGTCTTCTTCCAAGGTGTCATGGTAACCGATCCCGTTTTCCGTGATATAAATAGGGCACTGATACCGGTCATAGAACAGGTTGAGAAAAGTGCGCAGACCGATCGGATCAATGGTCCATCCCCAAGGGTTGGCCGGAAGTTCGGTATTGCGGTAAGGTCCCGTTTTGTTTTTCATGCTTTCCGCATCATAAATGCGGGTATAGTAGTAGGAGAAGGACATAAAGTCCGCCGTATTTTTCAGTGCCTCTTCATCGCCCTCTGCAAATTCGACAGTGATGTTGTTGTCAGCGAAATAACGGAAAGCATAACCCGGGTAATATCCGCGAAGCAGAATATCGGAGAAAAAGTACTCCATCTGATTTCTGCGCACGGTGGCAAAGATGTCTTCCGGCCGGCAGGTAGCCGGATAAGCCGGTCCCCCACACAGCATCATCCCGATTTGCAAATTTGGATCCAGACTTTTGGCATATTTCGTGATCAGGCCGCAGGCAACAAATTCATGATGCAAGGCTTGGTATTTGGCGGAGGCCAAATCCTCCACGACATCCTCCGCAATGCCCAGGTGGTTGAAGGATTCATGATCAATCAAATTGATTTGATTAACAATAATCCAATATTTCACTTTTTTATGATACCGGTCAAAAACCACTTGGCCGAAGCGGACAAATAAATCAATCAATTCTCTGGAGTACCACCCTTTATAAGCCGTCGTTAAATGAAGTGGCATTTCATAATGGGACAGGGTGATCATCGGCTCCATGCCGTTCGCTATAATCTCGTCGATCAGGTCATCATAAAATTTCAAGCCTGCTTCATTAGGCTGAGCTTCGTCGCCATTCGGAAAAATTCTTGTCCAGTTAATCGAGGTGCGGAAGGTCTTGAGTCCCAGTTCCCCTAACATTTTCAAGTCTTCTTTATAGGTGTGATAGAAATCAATTCCCCAACGTTTCGGGAAAATACGACCTTCGCTTTGAATGGCTTCTTTAATATAGTCCGTAGTCAGCTCCAAATTCGACTTCTTATCTAAAGGAATACCATCCAAATATTCATTAATATCCGCTACGCTTAACCCTTTTCCGTCAACATTGTAAGCACCTTCTAATTGGTTGGCGGCAACCGCTCCCCCCCATAAAAAATCGGATGGGAATCCTGTTGGAATGTTCTTCATTTTGATTACTTCCTCTCTTTATTTATTAGTCATTTCCAGTTGGATCAATCTCTGGTTCAAGCTCTCGAAAATATCAATTAACCGCTTGGCAATATTAATTTCACTATAGACCGTCATGAGCGTATCTTGCGCATGGGCAAATAAAACGGAGTACTCTCCTTTTGCTCCTTCCGTTTCTTTTTGGATACAATTCGTTTGCACGCGATGAGCGATGACAATTTCCGCGTTGGCTAATTTCATTTTCTCCTTAGCCTCATCAAAGTTGCTTTTTTCAATATCCTTTAATGCATCCGTACAATGTTTTCTTGCTTCCCCTGCGTGCAAAATGATTTGCATCGCCTCTTGGGCTACTTGTTCCGAAGTCATAATAAAGTCTCCTTAACAGATTAATTGGTGGTTTGCGGCAATTCTTTTTCAAGTTCTTGTTTTTCGTAGGCTTTGAAAAATGGATACCAAATCATCGTGGCTACCGCGACGACGATTAACATCAGGATAATGCCTGTAATGGTTCCCGTTGTAATCCACGTGGAAATCGGAAAAGGAACGTACCACATATCGAAAACCACTTTCGGGATGGGGCCAAAGTGAATGACTTTGGTTCCGATCCAAACGATCAACGGTAAAATTAAACCATTGATCCACATAGGCATCATCATAATGGGATTCCATACGATTGAACCAAACACTAAAGGCTCGTTGATATTAAAGATAGAAGGTACCAAACATGCGCGTCCTAGCGCTTTTAGCTTGGTGCTTTTAGAAAGCAGATGCATAATGGCCAGCGGCAATGTACAGGCCACACCACCCACCCACAAGTATGCCGAATAAATCGTTTCGGCCGTTACGATATTATGCGCCCCCGCGGTAGCGTTTGCCATAATGGCCGCCAGAAAAATCGGCTTGGTGACAGGGGTCAAAATCCAACTGGAAATCCCCATGGAATACAAGAAACAGCTGATAAACAGAATTAACATGAATCCCCAAGGTGTCTCTACCACGTTGGCCAACGGCATAAAAATATTTAAAATGATGTTGTATATATCAATATGAACGAGATCGACCAACACCCAGGCCAGAACGATAGTCACCCCAATGGGAAGCATGGAATCAAACCAGGATCTGACAAAGTCCGGGATGACGGAATCTTCTTTGAAAAAGGAGAATTTTCCGAACAGCCCCATGATATAACCGGTAATCATAGCGGCGATGATGGCAACGAACATGCCTCCGGTGCCCAAAGAACTATGAGTAAAACCAACCGTACCGTCCTTTACGACTTGAGGAGTTACGATGATCAAAAAAGTAACCAGGCTTGTACATCCGGCAATAAAGCGCTGTTTTCTTAACTTCTTCTTTTCCATCAAATTAAACGGAATCAGGAAAGAAACCAACAGCGAAAGCATGCCCATCGTCCATCCGAACGGAACCCAAAAATCAGGGTAGTTTTTGATATGATACACATCTCCAGGTATAGTCAGAAGACAAAATACCGATCCTAAAAGAATAAAAGGCAATAGTTGCATGACAGAATCCTTAAGTGTGATTACCCATACATTGTTATTGACTTTATTCATTTTCGGAGAGAAGTCGTTTTTCAGCCATTCTATTAATTTGTTCATTTTGGCTATCCCCTTTAACTGTTCAACTCACGCAGCAGATCATCTAAAGCGGCTTCCCCATCTAAAGTGGAATAATAAGAAGGCTTCATTAAGAGCACTTTGACATGAACATCTTTGGTAAGCTCTTCGATTTCATCAACGATATAAGCCAAGTGGGGACCAACCAACAAAGCATCGATATCTTGGATATAATTCTCAATTTCCGCTTCCCCTCTAGCTTTGATATCCATATTCAAGTTTCTCTTTTTAGCGGCCTTGCGAATATTGGCAGCCATAAAACCGGAACTTGCTCCGGACCCGCAGACTAACAACACATGTAACATTTCGCTTGAATTTGCCATGGTAATCCTCCTTGCTTTTTTTTGTGACTGTACATCGATAGAAGTTTTTCCTTAGATTGAAGAAAGAATAAGTTTTCAGCGGAGCTGAAGCTTTCTTTAATCGCAAGAAAAGATTCCGCTGAACGCGGTCTGTCTTCTGTGACTGTACATCGATAGAAGTTTTTCTTATAATTTTGAAATGATAGCGCTATCTTTGTTACAACCAAACTATAATACAAACCCCAAAACGGGCTCAAATAAAAAACTGCACCCCTATGGTGCAACATTTTAAAGCGAGGTATTCTAAATGAAAACGCAGTATATTGATTTGATTCAATATTTAACCGAAAAAAGTGATGATTGGATTTCATCGAAAAGTTTAGCGGACAAAAACGACGTGTCCAAACGCACCATCAAATCTTATATAAGTGAGATCAATGCTATTCACCAGGGGTTAATCCTGTCGTCGAATAAAGGTTATAAAGTCGATACGGATAAAGTAAATATGTTTCTGGCAAGTGAACAAAAAGCAATCCCGCAAACCCAACCCGAAAGAATAGCTTATATTCTGAAAAAACTGGTGCAAACCAATGAGCCCATTTGCATTTACGATTTAAGCGACGCTCTGTTTATCAGCGAGTCAACACTTAGACTGGATCTGAAGCTGATCAAGGACAAGCTTGCCAAAAACAACCTGGAGCTGAGTTTGGTTAAAGATCATGTTGGGCTGCAAGGAAAGGAAAAAGATAAGCGCAAGCTAATGAGCAGCATTTTGTACGAGGAGGCCAACGGAAGTTTTATTGATATCGATAAAATCAAAGGATTTTATAAAGAGTTAAATATCGATTACATTCGGGAAGTCGTCGTTGAAACCTTTTCGGCTCATCACTTTTTTACGAATGATTATTATTTAACCAATGTGATCATCCACATCACCATTGCATTGGACAGAATGAAACATGATTTTCAGTTTTTAAATAAGACCGTGAATTATAACGTCGACAACACCGCATATTTAATCGCCAAAGATATCGCTTTTAAATTAGAATCGTATTTTCATGTAACCTATCCAGAAGAAGAAATCACCGATTTGGCGATCTTAATTTCGTGTAATGCGACCAATGTTAACTTTACGCAAATTGAAGTAAGCGACCTGGAAAATATCGCCGGCAAAGACTGCATTGATTTGGTCAGTGAAATAGCCATTGACCTGGATAAGTATTACTATATCAGTATTGCCGATTCTGATTTTATTACGCGTTTTACGCTGCATGTAAAAAACCTTTTGATGAGATTAAAAAATCATCATTCAACGAAAAATCCATTAACGAACACGATCAAAAGAGAATGCCCGCTCATTTATGATTGCGCTGTTCATGCTTCACATGTGATTAAAGAAAAAACCGGTTATATCATTAGCGATGATGAAATTGCCTATTTGGCTTTTCACCTGGGGTATGCTATTGAATTACAACGGCAATCGAACGTAAAAATCTCGTGCACGGTGCTGTTTCCGCTTTACTACAATATGAATGTGCAAATCATCAATAAATTACAGCAGTATTTTGGCGATGATATATCGATTCATTCGATTGTAACCGATGAGAGCGATTTGAATTATGTAACAAGTGATTTTATTATTTCTTCTGCCCAATTGCATAAGATTCCGGAAGTACCCTATGTCGTGATCACCCCGTTTTTTATAGAAAGTGATCGGGAAAAAGTATCGAATAAAATATTTGAATTAAAAGAGCAAAAAAAGAAAAATCAATTTAAGCTCCATCTGAAATCTTTTTTGGACGAAAGACATTTCTGCCACTCCACGGCAAAGTCCGGGAAAGAGGACATTTTACGGTTTATCTGTGACACCATGAACCGGGATGGTTATACGAACGAAAATTTTTTTACCAAAATTATGGAACGGGAAGCAATGTCCTCTACCGCGTTCGGACAAGTGGCCCTTCCTCATGCGATCAAAATGGAATCCAGCAAAACGGGCATGTTCATTTATTTGAATCCGAATGGCATCAAATGGGATCACTCTACCGTGAAAATAGTTTTATTAATCACCGTCAGCGGGGAGGATCGAAAAATATTCCGCGACATATTCGATGCGCTCGCCACCATATTGACGGACGATAAACATGTGAATTTATTGTCATCCCTCGATCATTTCAATGATTTTATCAATCAATTAATCGCCTGCTGGGAATAATTTGTTGACACTATTTTTGCCTTTCCCTACAATGAACGACAATCATTCAACTGGCAACGCGCGATTAAGCTAACGGAAAAATTTTTAATTACAAAGACGAACAGCAGGGCACTCTTCGAAGTAGAGTGCCCTGCCACAAAAATGTTTTCATTACATATAACATATTATTACAAGAGTAAAATGATTAGTTTAGTTTCTGTACACCTTTGAACCATACGGCTTTAATGGACAAGGTATCCGAGATGTAAGTTATCGGATCACCGTTTACTAGTATAAGGTCAGCGCGCGCACCCTCGGCAATACGGCCGCGATCAATAAGACCAAAGCAACGGGCTGGTTTCGAGGTAGCCGACTGAAGCGCTTCTATCGGAGTGAACCCGGCCTTCACCAGCAATTGCATTTCATGATGGACGCTGGCTCCATGAGCGAGGCCGCCAAGATTCGAAATGGGAACCGGAGCGACATCCGTCCCTACCAGAATATTAACTCCGGCACGGTGTAGGTCCATCACATTCTTAAAGCTGTTCTCCATATTGCCTTGTGGAAACGTATTGAAACTGGAGTTCAAGATATCGATCCAATCCAGACTTAATTTGGAATGAACACGCGGATCATTCGCCAATTCTGATGCCGGATTTCCAATAATAGATGAATTCAACACCAAGCACGGTATAACAAAAGCACCTGAACTCGCTATGGATTTCACTAACTCGGACGTGTACTCGGGTCTGTCGATAAACAAGTGGCCCAAACCGTCGACTCCAAAATCGATGGCTTCCTGCGATGAACGAGCCGTCAAGACGTGGGCGATGACCAACTTATCGAACTTGTGGGCTTCTGTCACGGCTGTTTTCAGAATCTCGTCGCTTAGTACAGGTAGGCCAGGTGCACCCATGACCGTACCTTCTTCAATCATGATCTTAATATAGTCGGCTCCATTTTCCACTTGAGTATGCACATGTTTAATCGCCTCTTCCACCGTCGTCACTTGTGGTATTTCTTCGTGATCGTGAGCGTATGCAGCCAACATCGTTTCCCGGTCTTCCTTCGATAACTTCTCTAGTTCCTTTAATACGAATTCCGGTATTTCATCTCCATCCGGCAGTAATTCATCTGGGTGTCCGCCCGGAGCGGTGATCGCTATGCCAGCAGAACGGACGTCTGCGACGTCATTCACATTTTTTAACTGAATCTCGCGCCCTCTTTTAGCAAAATCGCCGTTCATTTCGAGTTCTGTTGTAACGCCGAATTTTAAGGCATCTCGTAATCCTCCGATTGAGGTATGGACATGTGCATCAATCAGACCAGGCAGTAGAGTCGCATTTTCTCCATCGATAATCGTTGCATCGGCCGGAATGTCTCCACCCACTGAAATAATGGACTCCCCTTTAATGACAACATATCTGGGGGTAATAATTTGGTCTCCATCAAAGATACGTACATTTGTAATCGCCGTAACTTGTTCTAACGCAGCATTTTGAGCTACCTTCTCCATTTGAATTCCTCCCAAGTGTTTGCTGTTAAACAATTCGGAGTATAACTGTTAGATATCTAACTGTCAACAAACTAATCTTCGTTTGACACGAAAGCTGGATCTCTGTATAGTTTATTTACTTACAGTTAGTTTTCTAACAATATGGGGAGGTACGATCATGAAGCCTCACAAGTATACGCCTTATCTGGATTTGTTTCAGGTTATTGGCCTTAAGTTAAAGAAAAAAGCGGACGGTAGCATAAAAGAGTTAGGATTAAACGCTCAACAAGGAAAAATAATTTTGTATATCTACGAGAATCAAGAGACTGGATTGATTCAGAGGGATCTTGCTGATCGGTTTCATCTGCGCGGGGCTAGCATTACAAGTGTGCTTCAAGGTCTTGAGCAAAGAGGATTTATCGAGCGTAAAATCCCAGCCAATAATGAACGGCAAAAAAATATTTATGTTTTACCAAAGGCCGTTGAATTGATTGAAGACTTTAATGACTCCTTCCAAAAGGTGGAGGACGAAATCGTTCAAGTCCTTACCGAAGAGGAGAAGCAAACCTTGAAGGAATTGTTGATCAGAATTAATGAACGCTTATACTAATATTTCTTTACCCATAATACCGCTCTCTATTTGAACCAAAGTAGCCGTCCCCTGATTTTAGCAAAAGCCTGATGACACTTGTTCATCAGGCTTTTGTTTTTACTAAGAAACATATTTTTGTTATGTTTCATTAATATTTAGTACACAACTTTATTGTCTGTAGACAACTGACGGGAAATACAATCTCATTTTAAACGCGGCCATTGAAGTCATTACGGAAAAAGGATTTGATAAGACGGTTATTATCCAACGATAGCTGAAGGGTTACCTAACTTCTCCGGTCTTCCCCTATGTTACTTTCTCTGAGTCTTGCCTCTATAGTCCCGAACTTTCAACATGACATTAATCGTTTTTGTCGAGTCCTCAAACTACCGTATCTCGTTATATTCAAAAAAATTTATCATTAATTCTCCTATTTCTTTAGCATGGGTTTCCAAAGCAAAATGTCCTGTATCTAATAAGTGAATTTCCGAATCCGGTAGATCTTTTTTGAAAGCTACCGCACCTGCAGGAATAAATGAAACATCATTTTCCCCCCAAACAGCTAATAGAGCAGGCTGATATTGTTGGAGATATTGTTGAAAACGTGGATACATCTTCACATTAGTTTGGTAGTCGTATATTAAATCCAATTGTTTTTCGCCATTCCCGGGTCGGGACATATATGCACTATCAAGAATATAGCCGTCTGGAGAGACCCTATTATCTTTGGTTCCATCAATATACTGTTTCCTTATGGTTTCTGGGGCAAAGGCAATTCTATAACTTTCTCTCTTTTCATGAGTTGGATTACGCCAAAATTCTTCTCTTGCCGCCCATTTTGCACCTAATCCTTCACGATACACGTTACCATTTTGGCTTATTATTGCTGTTATACGTTCTGGGTTTCGCATTGCAATACGAAATCCAATTGGTGCTCCATAATCAAATACATATAATGCATATTTAGTAAGCTTAAGCTTAGAAATAAAACAATCAATTATATGGGTTATATTCTCAAATGTATATTGAAAATCAGTTCGGTCAGGTGATGATGAATTCCCAAAACCCGGATAATCAGGAGCGATTAAAAAAAAGTCTTCTTCTAATACCGGCATGAGATCCCTAAACATATGGCTTGCACTTGGAAAACCATGAAGCAATACAATAACAGGTTTATCTGGATTTCCAGCTTGCCGATAAAATATTTCGATTCCATTTACTTCAACATTATGATAAGTCTTCATTGGTAACAACCTTTCTAATGTATATTCACATTTTCTATAATTTACCATTTAAAAATTGTGCTTCACCCAGTCCGAAGCTCCAATCTGCTTCGCCATTTTCTACAATACTCACCATTACATCATGAGGAGATATGCCACAGTGCTTCTCCAATCTCTCTGCTAATAAAGAATAAAGCTTTTCCTTTTTGTCATTTGGTCTAGCTTTGCTGATGATTGTTAAAACGACAAGATTATCCGTGCGGTTAATTTCCAATCCAGTATCTTCAATAATCATTTGATAAGCTGAGTGTTCATGAACAATCTGATATCGGTCTCGCTCTGGAACGTCAAAAGCTTCAACTATTACTTCATGTGAAACATCTAATAACCGTTTAATACTCTCTTTATCTCTACCTTCAATTAAATCAAAATGAACCAATGGCAAAAGAATCGTCTCCTCTTTTTTTATATTTTTCGACCATGATCATCTGTTACATTAAAGCATGATATTTCTAGCCTCTTCTACGATTGGTTAACAATATCGCCTGCAGATTGATTAGCTGTAAGCATTCTTGTATCTTGGCCTGCCCATTGACAATCTGTGGAACAAGTGCCATCGTTCCAATGTCTGCACCGAGGGGCTTGGATGATGGATCAAAGGTGCCTCGATGCCCCCCTGCTTCACTGCCTTGAGCAACTATTACATCCTCGCTTCACAGCTTGGGTTGCTTCGTTTACAGTTGTTGCTTTACTTATGATTTTTTATACCTAACGATTTAGCTTTTTGGATATGATGCTCAGAAACTAAACCAAATGTAATACTAATGATCGGAAAAAAAGTTATAGCAAACGATGCCTGATTCAGCTTTCTAATCTCTTAAGAAGCAGCAGATCCCATTAGTACCATATTTGCTCTCCCTCACTTTTTAGTTTACATCGAGTTTATCTATCATGTATAATCCAAAAATCAGATGTTATATATCATAATTTCAGATACTTGAGATTTCAATGGAGGTTATTTTGTGGATATTCATCTATTAGAGGTATTCATTCAAGCAGCTCATGAGGGTAGTATTTCGAAAACCGCTAAGAAATTAAACTATGCTCAATCAAATGTTACACACAAGATCCAACAGTTAGAGGCAGATCTACAGACATCCTTATTTTATCGTCACAAAAAGGGAATTACTCTTACTCCCTCTGGACAAGTTTTGGTATCATATACCGAAAAAATATTTAATACGATTAATGAAGCCCGAGCAGCAGTAGGGAACTCTTCTACTCCTTCAGGTCCTCTTATTATTGGTTCATTGGAAACAACAGCAGCTGTACGGTTACCTACTGCTTTAGCTCAATATCATTTGAAATATCCGAAAGTAGATTTTTCATTAATTACTGGACCCACCGAAAAGTTACTTCACGCAGTTCTTCGATATGAACTGCATGGAGCTTTTGTTTCGGGTCCAATTGAACATCCTGAATTACTGCAAAAGAAAGTAATTGAGGAGACACTCGTTCTTGTAACTTCATCACAACATCCTGTAATGACATCTATCCATGATCTACAAAATCATACAATGCTAGTCTTCCCTAAAGGATGCTCATACCGTGCAAAACTAAATTCTCTCTTACAAGAAGAGGGATTATTACCTGTAAAATTAATGGAATTTGGGACCCTTGAAACGATACTTGCTTGTGTCAGTGCTGGCTTGGGTATTACTTTACTGCCTTTGTCCATAATTGCTGATTATGAAGTTCGTGGGAAGGTAACCAGCCATCCATTACCGGCTAAACATTCCTCTGTAACTACGATGTTTGTTAAGCGAAAAGATACCCTTATTACGTCAGCGTTATCAGCCTTTTTGGACGAAGTGAAGAACATTGTCACTGAAAAATCATGAACCTCAAACAAAAGTCATAATGAATTCAAAATAAGACACCTCTTCAGCAGTGTAGTGAAGACGCTGAGTCTTTCATCTACAAGCAAAGAGGTGTGTTGATAGTATTTGGAATATCAAAAGTTAAAACGGCGATAATTTACAAATGTTAATTTTGAGATTTTATAGGAGTAACATGAAATAGCTGTTTTGAATTTGAGTCATCTAAATTCACTTGTACTTGATAATTTGTTGAATTCGTAATAATAACCATTACTGTAGGATCATATCCCGAAGCTTTGATTTGTTCCAAATCAAACTCGACCAATTTGTCGCCCATTTTAATTTGGTCATTTTCCTTCACCAACGGGTTGAAATGTTGTCCCTTTAATTTCACGGTATTAATGCCGATATGAATCAAAAGTTCTATCCCGGAATCAGATACAATGCCGATTGCATGGCCAGTTTTGTAGACACTGCTTACCGTACCATTAACAGGCGCTGTAACGGTTCCATTGATTGGGACAATCCCTGCCCCTTTCCCCATCGCCTCAGAAGCAAACACTTCGTCGTTTACATTGGTTAAAGGTACAATTTGCCCCTCCACAGCCATCATAACTTCATTCGGATTTGCTTGAATCTCTGTAGAATTTGTCACAGTCTTATTAGACACACCGAAGAAAAACGTTAAAATGGCCGCTCCAAAAAAGGCAATAATCAGTCCAATAACTTCCCCAAGGAAACCTTGCCCTAGATATGTTGGAATGGCTAACAAACTTGGGAATGTAAATGTGGATGCGTGCACCTCAAAAGAACCAATAACAGCGCCTCCAATACCCGCGGCAATCATTGCGCAGTAGAATGGACGCTTTAATTTTAGGGTTACACCGTAGATTGCAGGTTCCGTAATTCCAAAAATAGCTGAGATTGCTGCTGAGCCCGAAAGCCCTTTAATTTTGGGGTCTCTAGTTTTCAAAAATACACCGAGAGCTGCGCCAGCTTGGGAAAGTACAGCTGCACATACGATAGGCAACCATTGATCGTATCCTTGGTTAGCAACATTATTGATCATTAGCGTAATCAACGCCCAATGGACTCCTAACATTACGATGGATTGATGGAAAGCACCCAAGATCAACCCGGCGAGTAGCGGCGAAAAACCATAAATCGCTAACAAAACCCAGGCGAGCAGATCACTGATCTTAGTTCCTAATGGCCCAATCAAAGCCAAAGTTAAAGGCAACATGATCACTAACGAAACCAAAGGGGTTAACATGTTACGAATCGATTCGGGAAAGAATCTATTCAACACAGGTTCCAAGTAGGAAAGCCCCCATATCGATAACAATATAGGAAATACAGATGCAGTATACGTAATTGGAACAATTGGTATACCAAAGAAATCAATCGTCTGGGAGTTGGACACAATTTCCACCAAGGATGGATGAATCAGTGCGCCGGCCAACGATACGGCTACGAATTGATTAACTTTTAGCTTTTTGGCCGCTGTAAATGCCAAGAATATTGGCAAGAAGTAGAAAATGGCATCACTTGCTGCATTCCAAACTTTATACGCACCACTATCAGTCGACAACCAATGCAAAGTTGTGACTAAGGCCAGAATCCCTTTTAAAATTCCCGATCCAGCTAGGGCTCCAAGAAATGGTGTGAATACAGCAGAAACAAAGTCCATTAATTGGCTAATAGGATTAAATTTCCTTCCATCGCTTTCTGAAGCGCTTTCAGTATTGGCAGAAGCATGTACAGCCATTCCAGGTAACGAAGTTAGCTCCTCATAGACTTGAGCTACAGAGTTACCAACGACTACCTGATACTGCCCAGCACTATTAACAACCGTTATGACCCCATCTGTGTTTTCAATCTTTTTGGTATCAGCAGCACTAGCATCATTTAGTTTGAACCGCAATCTTGTAGCACAATGCCAAACCGCATTGACGTTTTCTTTACCACCCACGCCGTCGAGAATGTCCTTTGACATTTTTTTATAACTCATTGTTATCCCTCCTGGTTAAATGCCCGGATCATTCTTGCAAGTGTCGTGTGACTGGGATGACACAAAATGATCCGGGGATGCCTTATTCTTTTTAGTCAGTTCTCATCTGAATTACTTATGGATGGATAAAGATCCTCACCGTTTGAATCAATAACTTGCTTATACCAGTGAAAACTATCTTTATAGTGGATTTGTCCACTTCCACTTCCTTCATCATCATAATCCACATAAATAAAGCCATATCTCTTGCTCATTTCAGCAGTACCCGCGCTAATGATGTCAAATGGAGCCCATGAGCAATAGGCAAAGATATCCGCTCCTTCACGTATTGCCTTTTTCATAGCTGCAATATGATCCCGATGATATTCAATACGATAATCGTCATGAACATGATTATCGCCTGTTAATACATCCTTGAATCCAATGCCGTTTTCAGCAATCATCATAGGAACATGGTATCGGTCCCAGTACTTGGACATACAGAGATACAAACCTGATGCATTTATGGACCACCCCCATCGATTCGCTTTTAAGTGGGGATTCTTAACGGTAGAATTAGGGTCCATCGAATTCTCGCTAGCTTTAACGGTATTGGACCAATAATATGAGACTGCAAGGAAATCAGCTGTGTTGTTCCGAAGCAAATCTATTTCAGATTCAGTAATCTTTAACTGAATGCCGTGATCTTCGAAGTAAGTGAGTGCATATTCAGGATATTCTCCTCGAATGAGGACATCGCTATAAAAATATTGCATTCGATTTCGCCTGAAGTTTAGTTCAACATCTGCAGGTTCACATGAGTAAGGTGCAGTTAACGTATCGGCTAGCATCACGCCCAATTGAATCGTTGGATTAAGTTTGTGGCCAAACTCGGTAATTTTTGCGGACGCTACAAACTGATGATGTACCGCTTGAAACTTAGCTTGCTCGTAGTGATCTACTTTATCCTTTAGTATCCCTAGAGAAGCAAAAGCTTCTTTGTGGACAAGGTTAATCTGATTAATGATAATCCAGTACTTAACCGTCTGGTGAAATCTCTGAAGTACGGTTTGTCCGTACTTCACAAAATAATCGATCAATTTGGGATTCGCCCAACCTCCATATTGCTCTACCAAATTCAGCGGCATTTCATAATGGAAAATCGTCACAATGGGTTCTATATTTTTCTCTTTCATGTATTCAAATAATCGATCATAGAAGGCCAAACCGTACTCATTCGGAATTTCGTCATCTCCATTTGGAAAAATCCTGCTCCATGAAATGGACAAACGCAATGCTTTTACATGCATCTCAGCGAGGGCATCAATATATTCTTTATAACGATCATAAAAATGAACACCTTGTCGTTTAGGATAAATGTATGCTCCATTTTTATACCGTTCGAATGTTTCAGAATCCATATCATTAAAGTGCAGATCAGTAGGATCAGCGCCTGGAACAAATGGCTGAATATCAGCAGTACTTAACCCTCTTCCATCCTTGCGGTGTGCACCTTCTGCTTGGTTGGCCGCAATAGCCCCTCCCCACAGAAAATCTTTTTTTATGTCTCTCATGTATGTCTCCTCCAGCCGAATACCAGATTAAAATTTTTGAACAACAATAACTCCTGCGATAACCAAAAGCGCCCCCAATAATCGAGGAATATTCAAAGTGTGCATAGTCGCCCCAATTAATCCAAAATGGTCAATAATAATCGATACGATAACTTGTCCTGCCAGAACGTAACCGACAGTCGCTGCTACACCAATTCTGGGCATAAGGATCGTTGTTGCCAACACATAGAAAGCGCCCAAAAGTCCACCTGTCCACATCCACCAGGGTGCTTCGAGCCACTCTTTTTTGACAAACGCCCCTTTTGTGAAGAATGAAATGATAATTAACGAAGCAGCTCCTACCGTAAACGAAATGGCTGAGGCGGTAATAGGTGAACCAACAACCGTCCTTAACTGAGAATTAACGCTGAACTGAGTAGGCAAGGCCATCCCTGCCAGTAATGCAAATATCATAAAAAAAATAGCCATTGTACTGTTTTCCTTTCATAAAACGGGATGATCAACTCTACGAACCATAATGAATAAAGCGTTCTCAACTGATTCCATTTATAATGTAAAACCAATGTCTGTAAACAAGGACTATGGGTAAGTTTTCAAACTGGTATCCAAAACATGATGATATTTCCTCCTCTCGAAAGCCAAAGAAGTAAAACTCTAGATGCGTCCCAATGAATACCCCAGCCGATCTTAAGTGATAAATAACGTTTTTATCATTGATCATTCATTGACAACCCGAGTATAATTTACACAGAGTAATAAGTAAAATTAATAATTAGTATAGGGGGTATACTCAAAACTTATATGAATATAAATTATGAACTCTATAAAATTTTTTATATCACTGTAAAGGCCGGAAGTATGTCTAACGCAGCAAAAGAACTATTCACATCTCAATCTGCCGTCAGCCAGTCTATTAAATTACTAGAGAGTAAACTGGGAGGCCAGCTGTTCCATAGAAGTGCACAGGGGGTGTCTCTTACTTCGGAGGGAAAGATACTATTCCAATATGTAGAGCAGAGCTACGAATTATTACAGGCAGCTGAGAGAAAGTTTGTGGAGTTAAAGAATCTGGATGCCGGCGAACTAAGAATAGCTGTAAGTACAACAGCATGTAGTAATTTCTTGATGCAATATTTAGAAACGTACTCTTTGTCGTATCCTAATATTGAAATTTATATTAAAGATCAATCTACGAATACCACAATTAAGCAGCTGGAATCAGGCGAAATAGATATAGGAATTATAAATTTAAATGGAAAACAGGATTCGTTGACAGTGATCGGAAAAATTGAGATACAGGATTGTTTTGTCGTGGGTGAAAGGTTTAAAGAACTTTGTGAAATCGAAATTTCTTTAACTGAGTTGGTGGCAAACTATCCGATTAATTTATTGCAGAAAGGGCTTAATACAAGAAATTACATTGAAAGTGTTCTTGCTTCATATCAGTTGAAAGTAACACCGAAAGCAGAGTTAAGCACCATGGAATTGCTGATAGAGTTTGCAAAAAAAGGATTAGGTGTATCTTGTGTCATCAAAGATTTTATTTACAAAGATGTTGATCAAAAGGAGTTGTTTGTCGTACCTATTAAAGAGGAAATTCCAAAAAGATATCTAAGCATTGCCATCAAAAAAAATCTTCCTTTAACCTCTGCAGCCCAAAAGTTTATTGAGTTGTTCCAGAGTTGTCCAATCTAAAAACATGAGACAAAGAGTAGAGATTCCAAACTCAGGGATACCAGCACTTCTCAGCATATCCTTAAATTCTTTAGGATCAGGGTTCACATAGTTGACCATTTTTCCTGATAATTCAGAAAGAATTACTGCAATCTCTCCGAAAGTGTACAGTTCGCTTCCAGTCAGTGCCTCTCAGCGGAAATTAGAAAATGATCTTTCAATCCCATTGAACTAACGTTCCCAGTTAGTTTAATGACCTTCGTCCCGTCTGCAATGGAATAACTCCAAAATTATGCTTATTACTAAGGCTCATGTATAGAGAGGGCTCATTCCTTCTGATTAATCATTAATCTACATTGTTAAAAACTCTTTATGACTAACTTTCTTGCTTGATCTATTGTTTCATTGATAATTGTTGCAGCCGATTGGTTGTTAGCTAACCTCAAACCTTGTCCAGCCCAGAGTGACATAAACTCTGGGTCTTTCGCTATTGCTGCAGCCTGTCTAATATCCCGTGTCATTATGTGCTGAATGGGATAAGGAGGAATATTACCAGGATACAATTGCATGTCGCGAATAAATTCTGTACTAATGCCACGTGCTGATTTGCCCGAGTATGCACATGTAATTACAGTAGCGTCCTCGTTAGCCGAAAGTATCTTTTGTTTGTACGTTGGATATGCGCCACTCTCCGTGCAGGCCAAGAAAGCTGTACCCATTTGAACGGCTGTTGCTCCTAAAGCTAGGCTCGCTACGAGCCCGCGTCCATCCATGATTCCTCCTGATGCGATCACGGGAATTGAAACATGGTCAACAATTTGGGGAACTAGAGCTATGAGTCCGATTAAGGAATCGGATGCGTTCTTCAGAAATGTTCCTCTGTGTCCTCCTGCTTCACTGCCTTGGGCCACAATTGCATCTATACCTGATAATTCTAGTTGTATAGCTTCATCTACTGTTGTAGCAGTACCAATTACAAATGTTCCGCGGTGCTTCAAGCTTTGAATAACATTGTGTGAAGGTAACCCAAACGTGAAACTAAAAACAGGGACGCGCTCTTCTAGCACTACCTGTATCTGATCTTCAAACGATTCTGAGTATTTTGGAAGTGATGGATTATGTGGAATACCAAGTTCATTGCGGTAGCTGTTAAGGTAATCAGACATTTTAGCAATCGTTTCTTCTGATTCCTCCGGCTGCTCAAAGACAAACAAATTAACTCCGAAAGGCCGGTCGGTTAACCCTCTAATCTTATTGATGGTAATACGAAGTTGTTCAGGGGTTAAATACCCGGCCCCTAGGTTGCCCAGTCCACCTGCGTTTGAAACTGCTGCTACTAATTCGGGAGTCGTTGGCCCGCCTGCCATCGGTGCCTGAAAGATCGGATAGGTAATGTTGAGCTTGCGTGTTATCAGTGTTTCAAACATTATTGAAAGCCCCCCTGTTAATTATGGTTTACTTTTGCCCTCATTTGGACTGGGACATGCAATTTAGTTCAGTTTTGCTCAATATGACTGTCCCAAAAATCAATATAATAACTGCTAAAGCAAGCACCGAAGCTGAAATAATAAGTGCCAAACTGTAACTATGTGCTGCTTCCAAAATGAACCCAGCCCCAATCGGACCTATTATTTGCCCAATACCAAAAAATCCAGTCATTAGAGCAATAGCATAATTGCTATTGGACTGTCGTACCATGCGAGCTGCAGCAAGTGAAAGCATAGATATTCCCATAAAAGTTCCTCCAAAAAGGATCGATCCTATTACTACACCTATTATATTAGGCATGATTATAGGCATGGTTACTCCAAGTGCTTGCAAAATAAGTGCAGTAATTAGAGGTTTAATATAACTTGCATGACTTGCCCACCAAGACCAAAATAAGGGTGATGGAACTGCTGCTAGCCCCACGACAATCCAGCTAAAATCGGCAAAAGCTGAGATATTGGGCATTTGTTTTACCATTGCTACTAAAAATGTCGCACTTACGATATAACCCAGTCCTTCAAGTCCATAAGCTACAAGAAGCCAGACGAAAATAGAATGAGGCAATATCAATGAATGTTTAGATGCAGAATTCGTTGATAAAGGTTGGGGCTTAGCGTCATGGATATAAGACCAAATGGGTAGAGTAAGAATCAAACTGACGACAAAAAAACCTATCCAGGCTCCCCGCCAAGTGAAATGGCTAAGAAAAGGTGTAGTTAACCCTGTTAGGGCAATACCGGTACCAACTCCGCCATAGAAAAAGCCTACCCATTTTTCACGCTTGTAAGAAATCAGGGCATCCATTACTAAACTTGATGATAAAACGTAAATAAGACCACTACTTATTCCAGCTATGAAACGCAAAAACAACCATCCAATAAAAGATGAAGTGATCCCCATAAGCCCTGTAGAAATGATACATAGAATCAAATGAATCCGTAGGTGGTGAGCTCGCCGATTTCCCCAGGTAATAAAACCTGCACCAAATCCAGCGATAAGGTAGCCCAAATTATTACTACCAGCCAAATACCCCGACTCCGTCGCTGTAAGATGAGTTTGTGACTGCATCAACGGGAGTATGGAAGTATAGGAAAACCGACCAATGCCCATCGCAATAATTAGCATAACGAACCCAGCAATCATTGTCCGCGTAGAATCATTAACTTGAGTCCTAAATAACTGCATGAGAATTGCCCCTTTCAAAAATCATTTTACCCGCCTTTATATATCACGTAAAATGAACATAAACGATTTTCATTATTAAAAATATCAATACTTAATACGGAGGTATCACAGTGGACATCCGGGACATGCAGATTTTTTTGGCTGTTGCCAATGAGGGGAGCTTTACCAGGGCAGCCAAGAAGTTAGAATACGTTCAATCGAGCATAAGTATAAGAATTCAGAAACTTGAAAGTGAGCTAAAAACAGAGCTATTTCATCGCGGACGTCAGGGAATTCGGCTCACATCATCCGGAGAGGCGCTAAAGTCTTACGCTGAGAAAATTATCTTCCTCACTCAAGAAGCAGAACGCGTTATATCTGATAGTTCAATCCCTCGTGGACCTCTTCGAATCGGATCGCTTGAAACTACAAGTGCGATTCGGCTTCCATTTATTCTCGCTGAATACCATAAGTCTTATCCCGAGGTAGATTTAATACTAAAAACGGGAACGACAGAGGAACTCATCCATTCGGTTTTAAAGTACGAGTTGGACGGAGCTTTTGTGTCCTCACCAGGTGAGTATGTAGAGCTTGAAACAATAGAAGTTGGGATTGAAGAACTCGTACTCATATCAGGAGGGCAAACAACGCCAATCAATCGACCGGAACAACTACGCCATCTGACCATATTTGTTTTTCGCGTTGGATGCCATTACCGTCGAATACTAGAGGATTGGTTGCACTTAAAAGGCATTCATGCAAAAATCATGGAATTCGGAACTTTGGAGGGGATTCTGGGGTGTATTCATGCTGGTCTCGGAGTTTCGCTTTTACCTTTTTCGGTTATCGAAAGAGCCATGATTAAATATAACTTACAATATCACCAAATCTCGGATGAACTCATTAGAATACCAGCTCTATTCATACGCCGCAAAGATACTTATAAAACAGCCGCTATATCCGAATTTATTAGGGTTTCCAAAGATAGATTCAATGATATCTAATGATAAAACAATGCAGTAACCGATATTAGGACTGGTTGCTGCATTGTTTTATTGGAACTAATCTGCCCGTTCTCTTAATAGCAGCGCCAGTCTAATACTTTATTTTTTGTCTAAAACTTTATTTTCACAAGACATCTGAAAATCACCGACTTCTCAAAACATCACCATTTATTATTCATCACCATATAAAGTAGAAAAACCTTGATTCATCAGTGTTTCTGACAAATCAAGGCCCTCGCTCTGTCTCAATTATAATGGTTACTCACACAAATCAAATTCAATCCTATATCTTATACGCCCTCATAGCTTTTCTTAACTCTTTAAAAGTAGGACGTTTCCCGTACATTAAGACGCCAGTACGGTAGATCTTGGCGGCTAGCCAGCCGAAAAACAGGATGGATGCGACCAGAATGGCAAGTGACAGCCAGATTTCCAGGAGGCTCGCCCGCTCCAGACCAATCCGCAGCAGCATGACGGTCGGCGAGAAAAATGGAATATACCCGGCGACCTTGACGAACATCGTATCAGGTGCGGCGATATTGAAGATACCGATATAAAAGGCTGCCAGTGACAACACGGTAATCGGCATGACCGCCTGCCCCAATTCTTCGGTACGGCTGACAATGGAGCCGACAGCCGCAAACAGTACCGCATACAAGAAGTAGCCGAGGATGTAGAAAACCAGACCATAGCTAAGCACTGCGGTATTCAACTGCGACAAATCCAGCCCAGCCGAGCTGAGGATGACGCTGTTATGCGGCAGCATGAGGTTGGCGCACACCACAGCGGCAAAAACAGCAATTTGCATCAAGCCCACCAGGAAGATACCAATAATTTTCCCAAACATCTGGGTCAACGGAGATACACTCGTGATGAGGATTTCCATGATACGCGAGCTTTTTTCCGAAGTCACCTCTGATGCAATCATATTGCCCGTCATCATCGACGAGGTGAAGAACAAAATCATGAGTACATAGACCAAGCCATAGTTAATCAGGGAAGCTTTTTTATCCTCTGTTCCGGCAGCACGACCTGCCTCAGACGGACTGTTCAATTCTCGGCTGTCCACGGTTACAGGTGTGCTTATTTCACGGACTTGTTCACGGGTCAATGCATTTCCGCCAATCATGGCCTTGACCTTTGCCTCCTGAAGTCCGGTTTGCAACAGTGTGATTACAGCCGTGGACGGCACTTTTTCAACCGATACGTACTCTACCTTGGGAAAAGCTTCTCCCTTTGCGGTAGGCTGCGCGAGCTCCACATAGCCTTGCAGCTCCCCGTCTTTCAAGGCTTGCTGCATTGCTGGAGCTTGTGCGTTGTCATAACGCACCCAGGTAGCTGCAGGGTTGGACTGAGCCTTCGTAAATTCCTCCAACTGATCCGCGATCTCGGTCCGGCTTCCGGTGATCAGTCCCAGACGCTGATGCTCAGCAGCAGATTTACCGGAACCCCCTGCGCCGCCACCCATCCCTTCTCCTTTAAACAAAGAAATCAGATACGGCAAATTCATACCAATAGTAATGAGCAATGCCAGCACCAGTGTCGTAATAACAAAAGATTTGGTTCTCGCCTTCTGGCGAAACGTAAAACCGATAACCGTACCCAGCCTATTCATGAGAATCACCCACCTCTCGTATGAAAATTTCGTTCAGAGTAGGCTCTTTAATTTCAAAATGCTCTACATCTGTTTGCTCCAACGCCGTTTGTAAAATCAACTTGGCCGCATCCGGCTGTTCAATATGCAGCATCCAGCCCCGGTCCATTCGCTCTACACGGCACACACCGGGCAGTTGTTCCAGTCCGTTCACTTCGCCAGTCGTGATAAGACGAACTTTTTCACGCGGGTAGCGGCCTTTAATCTCTCGCACACTACCCTGCACAACTGTATTCGAACGATGCAAAATCGTAATATGGCGGCACAGCTCCTCCACATGCTCCATACGGTGAGTCGAGAATAAAATTGCAGCCCCTTCGTCCCGCAACTCCTTCACCGTATCCTTAAGCAGCTCGACGTTCACAGGATCCAGCCCGCTGAATGCCTCATCCAAAATGAGCAACGTCGGGCGATGCACAACGGCTGCAATAAAGCCCATTTTCTGCTGATTCCCCTTGGATAATTCTTCAATCCGCTTATTGTAATATTCAGGCACGCCGAAGCGCTCCAGCCAATAACGCAGACTTTTGTCCGCCTCCTTGGCCGACATTCCACGCAGCCTGCCTAAATAGTTAATTTGCTCGCTCACCTTTACCTTGGGATACAACCCTCGTTCTTCTGGCAAATAACCCATCGTCCGCTGAAGCTCCTTGCTATACGGCTTGCCCTCATATTGAATGCTTCCCCCGTCAGGATAAATCAGACCGAGTACCATGCGCATCGTTGTCGTTTTGCCGGCCCCATTACCACCCAGCAATCCGTAAATCTCCCCACCGTTCACATTCAGCGAAATTCCGTTGACTGCTGTATGGTTTCCATATTGCTTCACAACCTGCTCCAATTGCAGCATACTCATGAATCTCCAGCCCCCTTGTTCTCCCCTAAACTCGCTGTACCTCCCGGGATTTGTCCCGCAGACCAATGTACTAAAATATCATCCAGTTCCAAACGCCGCACACGGATGGGGCGAATACCCGCTTGTTCCAATATGGCGCTGGTCTCTCCGGCTGCCAACGTTACAATTCGCTGTAAATTCCCATCACTCTCCGTCTCTACAACTCCCGGAAGCTCCGATGCCTCCTCTGGTGTACCTTCAAACCACATTTCCTTGCCATTTTCGAGCAAATGGTCTTTTTCCAGCTTGCCGAGCAGCCTGCCATCATGCATCAGGACAATATAATCCGCCAAACGCTTGATCTCGTCCATGATATGGGTAGCAATAATGATCGTCGTTTTGCCGTTCTTCATACAATCCCGCAGTTCCTCCAGCATGATTTTCCAGGCAAAAGGGTCTAAACCGGATGAAGGCTCATCCAGCAGCAACACACGTGGGTGCGGCGCCAAGGCAGCAGCCAGTTCGAATTTCCGGCGCTGTCCCTTGGACATACGCGATAATTTCGTATGTGCTGGAACCTGAAAACGGTCCATTAGACGCTGAAAACGTGTTTCATCCCAGCCGGGATACCACAAGGCTCGAAAAGCCGCTGCTGCTTCTGCCGTTAATCGATCCTCCTCGCGAACCGGCTGCTCCGGTATATACCCAACCCATTGTCGTGTATCTGCCGGCATACCGTCGGGGTATGCTTGACCGAACCAACGAATCTCACCGGAATCCGGATGAACAAGCTGAGTCAGCAAATGAATCAATGTGCTTTTCCCTGATCCGTTATGTCCAGCCAGAGCGACCACATATCCTGGTTCAACAGTTAGATTAATCGGCCCAATATTCCGGTTACCCCGGGTTTTATAGACCTGGCTCATCTCAATAATTGGTACTTTCCTCTGTATTTGCGTAGGAACTTCCACATGATTGTTCACAGCTGTCACTCCTTCACCTGGACTTCATACCTTCTCTTCACCATTTCTGCGAAAAGCTCCAACAATTCCTGTTCTGTCATCTGCACAGCAATGCCTGTGTCAATCGCCGTTTCCAACGCCTCGGTCACCGCTTTAAGGCGGTAACCTGAGCGCATATCATCCTCGACCAGAGCGACAAAGGTGCCCGTTCCCTGCCGGGTACGAAGCAAGCCCTCGTTCTCCAAATCCTGATAGACCCGCCGGACGGTGATGACGCTGCAACGGAGCGTTCCCGCAAACTCACGAATGGAGGGAAGCAGCGTTCCCGCTGCAATCTGTCCGGTTACAATGAGTGAACGAAGCTGCTTTTCAATCTGCGCATACAGCGGTTCCGCGCTATTCTCATCAATTTGCACTGGAATATTCACCTGCTTTCCCCCCCTTTTTAGTTACTTTTGTACACATACTACTAAGTTAAGTCCCGTTTCATGAGCTTACGCTGTGTCACCCGATAGGACACTGACATAGCTAGAATGCCTGCTAACAATGCTCCCCACATCACCGGAGACAACAGCTGCCATTCCTTGCTATAAAATGCCGTTATCGATACCAGATTGGCCCCACATACTCGAACTATAATCGTAACTATCCCACAAATAAGCATGATGACAATGGATATCCAAAAGTAGGATTTACCTTTTTTAAGAAATTCCAAATGAATATACATGGCTTGAATCAGCATTCCGTAGCCTATCCAGGTAAGTGCAAACGATACAAAGAAACCTGTACTGGCATATACCCGAAACGTAGCTGACAACGTAAACAAGAGAGTAAAAAATATCACACTATTCACAACAAACGCCAAAAGCGCCTGTTGAATTCGACTCATAATCACCGCATTCATCGGTATAGGCAAGGTGCGGAAAAAGGCTAGCATATGCGTATAGGAATCTTCCTGAAGATATTTAAATGCACGGCGGTTATAAATGAATCCGAGAAACGGAATCAACGCCAGCATAATAAAATCGGCTACTGGACTTAAGTTTCCACGTTCACCCCATTGCACACTTACCGCAAAACTCATGGTAAATCCCAAATACGCAATAAACAGCAATGTCCACAGCATGACATATGGATTGTTGCGAAAATCGTGCCGGGTAATCTTCCATGCCTGCTTGATAATTGTCATTTTCTTATCCTGATCCCTTCTGCACTGCTTGTGTAATAACGACCTCGTTCTCTCTTCATACGAAGTAATTATTACAGTAATCAGTGTTATCACTGTATATATCTTTATACACAGTATATAAACTAAGAATTACACCTGTCAACACCTGAATGTAAATTGTGCGTACAATCACAAAAGCTCGTCAGGACCTATGCTACTCTGTAAATGATAAACGTTCTCAATCAAGGGGATGAACAAATGGATAAGATACTGCAGTGGGATGAGCCGATATTTAACCTTGTTAACCGTTACCCCGAAGTGAAGGACATTATGGTAGAACTGGGTTTTCACGATATCGCCAAGCCTGGCATGTTACAAACCGCCGGTCGTTTTATGACACTGTCCAAAGGTATTGCATTGAAAAAAGTAGATATGGAAACCGTGCAGCGGACATTTTTGCAACATGGTTTTACTATTCAGAAATAAAGGAGCGAACTATCATGAGCGAGCTGATCAATAACCGCGAACACACAGCACAGGAATTAACGGAACGCCAACAAACGCTAAAGGAAATTATAAAAGAATTGCATGCCGGAAAAAGCGTGGATGAAGTCAAAGCGCGCTTCGCAGTGGCAGTTGGCGGGGTGAGTGTGGCAGAAATTTCGGCCATGGAGCATGCCCTAATGACCGAGGAGGGGATCCCCGTGTCGGAGGTGCAGCGTCTCTGTTCCGTCCACACGTCGATATTCAAGGGCTCGATTGAGGATATTCACCGTCCTTCCGGACCGGAGGAACAGCCGGGACATCCCGTTCATACCTTCAAGCTGGAAAATCGGGAGATCGAACAATTGGTCAACTTCAAGTTGTCATTGCACGCGGACCAATTTCAAAAGGACGACAGTCCCAAAATTATCTACAAGTTACTGGAAGATTTAAGTCTGCTGCTCGATCTCGACAAGCACTATAGCCGCAAAGAAAATCTGGTCTTTCCTTATCTAGAACGCTATGGAATTTTTGGCCCAACCAAAGTCATGTGGGGTGTGGACGACAGCATTCGTGCCGCGATTAAGGAGGCAAAGAGTCTGCTCACCGAATATAACGGAGATCGTGAACAGATTGGGAAGGCGCTTGCCCATATCATGAGCGAAGTGAATGAAATGATATTCAAGGAAGAGAATATTTTGCTGCCGATGGCACTCAGTAAGCTGACAGAGGATGAGTGGCTGAAAATAGCCCGGGAAAGCGAGGAAATCGGGTTCTGCCTGACCGCTCCCGAACGTGAATGGATACCTGAACGGGCAGAGGAACCTGCAGAAGCCCTTGAGCAAACAGAAGGCACATCTGGAACACCGCAAGGCTTCGTGAGATTCGAGACGGGGATTGTATCCGTCCAACAATTGGAACTGCTGTTGAATCATCTACCCGTTGACCTGACTTTTATCGATGAAAATGATATTGTTCGCTATTTCTCTCACGGCAAAGAACGGATCTTTGCCCGCACAAAAGCCGTCATTGGTCGTACCGTACAAAATTGCCACCCGCCGCAAAGCATGCATGTCGTTGAGAAGCTGCTGGAGGATTTTAAGGCCGGCCGCAAGGATGCTGAAGATTTTTGGATTCCAATCAAGGACAAATTTGTCTACATCCGTTATTTTGCCATCCGTGATGCAGAAGACCGCTATCTGGGGACGCTGGAATTCACGCAAAACATCGCACCTATTCGTGCCTTGGAAGGGCAGAAACGGATTTTATCTGAATAATCACCATCCGCTACAAAAAGATTGCTCGCCGTATTCCTGTCGCCTCCAGCTAACACCAAAGAAGTCTTCCTCCACATTACATGTAGAGAAAGACTTCTTTCTATTTGCTCAGTCCGCTATTTATTTTCCAATCCATAAGCCACCATGTTCAGGTTTTTGTCGCCCATTTTTATAAGATGCTGCTCTACTACAAGCTTGGCTCCCAGTTGTTCATAAAAATAGCGAGCTGGATTTTCTGCTAACACCCAGACTATGGCAGAGTGAATGTTCATACTGCTTAAATGTTGAAGAAGACGCATGAATAATTGCTTTCCCAATCCTAAACTATGGTATTCTTTTAACACATAAATAGCAGTGACCTCTCCCTCATACGGGGGATATTCACCTGACTTTTCCGGCCCTCCACTCACAAATCCGATGATTTCCCCCTTCTCAGTTTCAACCACATATACCTGATGATCGTCTTCACTGGATATATTTGATTTCCACAGCTCTGTTCTTTGCTCATAGGAAAGTCGTTCCAGGACCTCAGCGGGTATGATATTTTTGTAGGTGGTTCTCCAGCAATCCACATGTACCTCAGCGATACCTGCCGTATCTGATATCGTCGCTTCTCTGATAATCATTTTGCTCCACTTCCATTTCCAATATTATGCTTTCTATTATACCGACGAGCCCATTCTTGATCTATAATAAGGATTACCATTGTTTACGGAAGCTCGATGCAACGACAATCCCTTTACTAATCATTCATTACTGGAGGATTTGACTTGAATAAAATCATTTCATTCTACGTTCCGCTTGGCATCTCATCATTGATTGCCGCGCTGACCCATGTCATCGTCAATGCCGTACTCGCACGCTCGGAACATCCTTCGTTCACATTGAGCAGCTATGCGGTGGCAGTCAGCCTGTGCCTGCTACTGGAAACCCCGTTAACCGCCGTACGACAGATGACCACGAAATTCGGATATGACCTCCAATCCGTTCGTTCCATCGGTATTTTATGTGCGTGTGTAGCGGCGGCTGTACTGGTCATCGGCTGGAGTATTGGTCTTACACCTGCTGGTAATCTGGTCTTTCACTATGTATTCGGCGTATCTCCGGCCTTGATCGAGCCCACCAAGAGTGTGTTTCAGGTGCTTACTTTACTGTACATATTAGTAGCCGTCCGCAACATCTATCAGGGGCTTATTATTAACAAGCACCGTACGGCCTGGATGACATTCAGCTCGTCCATTCGTATTATCGCGATGCTGGTTGCAGCCTGGTTTCTAATTCGTGCAGGCTGGACGAATGACGGACGAATTGGCGCTGCCATCTTTATTGCAGGTATCTTCATTGAATTGGTCGTTACTTTTTTGGAAGGCCGCGTTTTGAAAAGAAAGCTTCCGCCCGACAACGGCGAGCAAACCATCCACCGTGCAAGCCATCTGCTTCCTTTTTATCTCCCCTTGCTGTATTCGGCACTGGTGCTGGTTGTTCTGAATCCGTCTATACAGGCTGCGCTGAACAATACAACCGATCCATTATTGGCCGTAGCCTCCTTCTCCGTGGCTCTGCAAATCCTGAATCTGTTCGTCTGGTTTTGCAGTTCCCTGCATCAGATCGTCATTCAATTCTATACGAGCAAGCGTCGGGAGGTTCTGATATTTTTGAGCGTTCTGTCCGCCCTGTCGCCGTTATTATTGCTGCTGCTGTCCTTTGAATTTGCAGGTGACCCTATTTTGCGGAATGTGTTGGGACTGGAAGGGGAACTGCTGGTGGAAACGAGAGGATTGCTTCGCATACTTTCAATCTATGTAGCATTTTATCCATGGGTAGAATATTTCATCGGACAGTCGATATTGATCGGCAATACCAAACCTATTTTCATCGGCAGATTGTTCTCCGTTTCCTTTGCGATTCTCGCGCTCATTCTATGCATCTCCTTTTTTCCGGGGCTGGACGGACAGGTGGCAGGAATCGTTATGGCCGTTTCCTCACCCGTCGAGTTAGGTATCTATCTGTGGCTTTACCGGAAAATCTCTCTAAACACGATGAACGTGTCATCCTGAAATAAAAAACCTGCCAAGAGAGCCCCTCGCACATGCAGCTCAAATGGGACTCCCTATGGCTGTACCGATCTTTATGCGGTCAAAATGTACGGGCCGTTCTTCGTGATCGCAATCGTATGCTCATATTGTGCGCCCCAACTGCCGTCCGCCGAGGTGATGGTCCAGCCATCATCCTCCCACAATACAGCCCCCTCCGTTCCGAGGGTAAATACCGGCTCAATGGTAATCACCATCCCTTCGCGCAGCGGTAACCCCGTTCCGGCACGACCATAGTGCAAAACATCTGGTGGCTCGTGCATCTGACGACCAATACCGTGCCCGATCAAGGGCTTCACGATGCCGTACCGCCGCCATCCCGCGGCTTTTTCCACTGCGTGCCCAATGTCCCCCAGCGTCCTGCCTGGACGAGCGACTTCAATTCCGCGCACCAGTGCCTTATGCGTTTGCCTTAGCAGCCTCGCTACCGGGCGACTGACGTTACCTACTGCATAGGTCCAGCCTCGGTCGGCCAGCCAGCCGTCCTTATTGACGACGATGTCGATGGTCACAATATCCCCGTCATGAAGCACCCGCTCCGAGGGAAATCCGTGGCATACCACCTCGTTGACCGAGGCGCAGGTGGCATAAGGAAAACCCTTATAGCCTTTTTGTTCAGGCGTAGCTCCGCGCTTGCTCAAAAATTGCTCTACCCACGCATCAATTTCCAGCGTCGTCATTCCCGGAAGAATACGACTCTCCAACGCACGATGGCAATCGGCCAAAATACGTCCGGCCTCCCTCATATAGCCGATTTCCTCTGGTGTCCGTATGGCTATCTCCTCCATTGGAATCCGCCTCCTTTAGGCATACATATTCACTAAACCTATCCCATTGTATGCAGGGCGGACACAAAAAAACCGTCTCCTCTGTGGATAGACGGTTTATAAAAGTCGTATTTCTATGTTTTGCGGGTCATCGAACCCTTTAAGATACTGAAGAATTCATGCGACCGAGTTCGTTTTCCACCACCATGGTCAACTCTTCCTCATACCCTCCTGTAATCCGGTATTTTCGCACATATTCCTTTACAAATTTTTTGGGATCCTTAGGCCGGAAAATTCGAGTCATTTCCCGCAGACTTTCCTTAACTTCATTGTGACCTTTCGTTGCCATGTTACTCCCTCCCAAAACGTTGAAAATAAGTGCTCCGTTGAAGAGAATGCCGAAAAGTATTGATGTCCTTATGCAGTGAAGTAGTATGTCTAATGCAGCTTAGGTCGGGAACGCCTTATGCAAGGCATGTACCTGACACTATTATTAACCGATTTTCTATTGGCTGAATCACTACCTCAGTATAACATATTCAAATACAGCTTTCAGCTTTCCAGCAATTTTACATATAATTTACCCAAATTTTACGTTACACGTCATATATGGACGGCCCTTTTGCTGGTCAGGACAGCATACCTTATTTATCGGCTTTTGGAGTGTATCTGTTTGGGGTAAAATAAATAAACATACAAGGAGAATGGATGCGAACGTTCCTGAAATGAGCTACATGTTCTTATTGAATAATAGGGGGCTAGACATGATGGAAGCCGCAGCACCAAAAGTTTTAATATTATATGCCAGCTACGGAGAAGGCCATGTGCAGGCCGCCCGAGCTATTATGGACAGTTTGCGAAGGCTCGGACGCTGCGAGGTTCAGTTACTCGACCTGATGGCTGAATCCCACCCCTGGTTGAACAGTTTAACCAAATTTGTCTATATGCAAAGCTTCAAAACTATTCCCGGGCTTTACGGTTGGGTCTATAACATAACCCGTGAAATGCAGGCTAAATCGGCCTTTGGCAGTGTGCTGCATTCCTTTGGGATGCGCCAGCTTGCGCTCACTCTGGAAAAGGAAAAGCCTGACCTTGTCATACATACGTTTCCGCAGCTCGCTCTTCCGGCGTTACGCCGCAAATTGGGGATGAAGCTGCCCATTGTGAACGTGGTTACGGATTTTGATCTGCACGGGCGCTGGCTGCATCCCGATATCGACCGCTACTATGTGGCAACCGAGGATATAGAGCAGGAGGCTGCACAGCGGGGAATCCCTTCCGAACGGATTGTCGCCACAGGCATTCCGATTCATGCTTCATTTTATAAAAGCTTCCATGAAGATACTGATCCAGAAGATGCTAATGCTCTTGAGGATTATCCAATTCCACCGTCAGATCCAGGAGCTACAACACTGCTTATTATGGCAGGTGCCTATGGTGTGATGTCTGGTATATTGGACATCTGTCGGCAATTAAGCCGTCTCCCGCAGTTGCGACTACTGATCGTCTGCGGACGTAATCCGCAGCTAAAAGCCGAGTTGGATGCGCTGTATGCAGACCACCCCGATATCCGTATCTTCGGATTCGTCGACTATGTTCCCGCACTCATGCGCGCAAGCGATATGGTTATTACCAAACCCGGCGGCATCACTCTTTCGGAAAGCATCGCCTCCGGGTTGCCCATCCTGGTATTCAAGCCTGTACCCGGTCAGGAGCTGAATAACGCCCTGTATCTGGAGCAAAAAGGAGCCGCTCGCATTGCCCGTAATACGCAAGGGCTGATTCACCATTGCGTCGACCTGATCTCCAATCCCTCTCTCGCTTTAGGAATGAAACAGTCGATTGAGCAACTGCGCAAACCTCATCCCGCAGACCGGATTGCCGAGGATATTTTGCACCAGCTTGTGGATAAAACCCCTTCCATACGGACAAATTAAACGAAGAATAAGCCAGACGGAGGGGATACCAATGGAACGCAAAGGAAAGGATTTGCTCCCGCTAACGGGTGAGAAGGTAGAAGTAGACGGTATTTATATCGATGAGGACGGACATGAGCAACATTTACATCGGGGACAGCATTTTCCCTCTGATGTTGTTTTAGGCGATTCCGAGTGGAAAATGACCGAATACGCCTTTGACAATCATCATGACGGACGTACCGATGAACGACTTGTCCCCAAAGAGGATGACGAGAATAAAAAAGGTAAGATTACACATCCACGCCGCCGTTTACAACGCGGAGACCGTTAACATGGGAAGGAAAGCATCTGAATGAAATATCCACAGACAGGTATATCTTGTTGATATATTGTGCATAATTTGTGCATAAAGAGTGGATACAACCTATGTTGTCTACAACTTGTGCACAAATTGTGTATAAAACCCGTTTATTTTGTGGATAAACATTATGGAATAGTGGATAAATTGCGTACAACCTGTGTAAAAATTGTGGATAACCTTGAAAAAAGGGTGAGCGAAACCTATTCGTTCACCCTTTTTTTGTATTGGGGGTACCGCCAGCAAAACGCAGATTTACAACGTTAAGGAGATTCAGACCACCTTTTATTATTGCCACTTAAATAAGTTCCAACGAAATTTTTATCCCGTATCCTTAAAAGAAGTATTCGGCTGCTGTTCGAGAAAAAAGTCCTTTACCTTTACCTTTACCTTTACCTTTACCTAGACCTTAGTCGGGGAAAAATATAGCCTTCAGGCGGTTTATTAATTTGCCTTCTCCCCTTTATCCTTGAATTAAGAAAGTAAGCAATGATTAATAATCAATTATAAAAATCAAAAGGGAGAGAAGGTAATTGAAAAAAGTATGGCGTTTCATCGTATATGTGTGCGTTTTTATTCTGGTTGTGGGAGGAACCGGAGCGATCGGTTTCATGAGCACGATGCAGGAGGCTATGTCGGTTTACGATAAGCCGGTTCCTGCTTCTGTACAAAGCATACAAGCTCCTGCCTATGATTCGAAAAAGCCGACAGTGGCCGTTATTTTGGCGAATGAAGTGACCGAGGTGTTCGATTTCCTCGTACCATACGAAATGTTCTCCATGACGGGCTCGTACAATGTGTTTGCGGCAGCTCCCGACAAAAACATCAAATCGTTGACAGGCGGCCTTGATGTCGCACCGCATTACACTTTCGACGAATTGGACAAATTGACGGGCAAAGGTCCGGATATAATCGTGATCCCTTTCATGCCGATTTTGGATGAGGCGAAATACAGGCCTGTCCGCGATTGGATAAGGAAGCACTCCGGCAAGGAAACGACCTTGTTGTCCATCTGTAATGGGGCGGAAAATTTGGCGGATACAGGCCTACTGAACGGGAAATCTGCGGCAACACATTGGGGAGATATCGGCAGGTTGGAAAAGAAATACACCGATATTACTTGGAAAAGGGATCAGCGTTTCGTGCCTGATGGCAATATGGTCTCCTCAGCCGGCCTGACTTCGGGGATCGATGCCACACTGTACGTCATATCCAGCCAAATGGGAGAGCCGACAGCGAAGAAAGTGGCGAAGGAAATGAATTACCCTTCCTACGATTTTGTTCAGCATCCGCAAATGGAGCCTTTCACGGCCGGATTGAGCGATATCGTCTATGTCTTGAACAATGCATTTCAATGGAGTAAGAAAAAGAACGGGGTGCTGCTGTATGACGGGGCCGACGAGCTGATGTTGTCCTCGGCTTTTGACACGTACGGGGCTTCCGGTACGACGACAACATTGACGATATCAAGCAAACGCGAGCCAATCGTTACCCGGCACGGTCTGAATCTGATCGCCCGATATCAAATAGCGGATGCTCCGAAACTCGACAAAATGATTTTTGTGGGGCCGGACGTTAAGACGCGCGCTGCAGGCGATATCCGAAACTGGAACGAGAACGGCGGAAAGGCTGAGCAGCTTTACCTGCACAGCGATGCGCCGGAGCGGTTCGCGATGGAGCCTGCATTTGAAGATTTGGCAAAGCAGGAAGATATCTCGACGGCAAAATTCGCCGCCAAGCGGCTCGAGTACCGTGCCACAAGCCAGCTTAAGCTTGAAGGAGCGTCTTTTTCATACGAAGCATTCGGCATACCAATTGGTGTCGGCTTGTTGTCTCTATTCGTCGTTTATTTGGCAGACAGACGTTTCGTAAGAAGAAAGACCGTTTCCGCATAAAACGGGAAGCCAATGAAGCATCGCAGACGACCTGGTCTGGATGCTTCTTTTTCTTTGATCCGAGAGAAGTCACCACATTGGAATCATAGCGTCCGTTGAACCAGGTATAGCAACAAAGCCGGATACACCGTTAGCGTGGTGAAAACTGGCTTTTTATGTATGAAAAATTCCTTAGTGTTGTAAATTCGCGTTTTGCTCGAGATACCCCTATTTCTATACACGTGGCTTAACTTGAACTTTTCTTGCCGGGATTGGCATAACCTTCATTCCTGTCCTCATACCCTGTATAGTACGGAGCCTGCGCATGACTAACTTATAAAGGGGGATTTGCCTTACATGTCAGTCTACAAGTCTTCCACGGGTATGGATGAAAATATAGCGGCTGTCCTGTGCTACCTGTTTGCATTCATTGGTGCATTGGCCTTCGTGCTGCTGGAAAAGAAAAGCCGGTTCGTTCTGTTTCACGCGCTGCAATCCATTTTTCTGTTCGTAGCCCTTATGATCGGGCATGTGCTCGCAGGACTCATTCCGCTACTCGGCCCTCCACTCGCTTCCCTGCTGACGCTGGCAGGCATCGCATTATGGATCGTCCTGATCATTCATGCTGGACAAGGCAAGTGGCTCAAGCTTCCTTGGGTGGGTGATCTAGCCCTCCATCAAGCCCGGCAGTTGTGAGAACATATGTGCATTTCACCAAGATTTAAAAATAGCAAAAACCTTGTTCCTGAGAAGGAATCAAGGTTTTTTGTAGCATGTCGGCTTTGTCTGCTCATACACGAATATGCCCCAGCTTGTCCGGATTGACCATCAAGTAAAAATCCTGAATATGCTCCCCGTCCGGTGCCAGACTGATGCATAAGACCTCCCTCACTGTGCCTTCTTTCAAGAATGCGAGCTGTACCTCACCATTGACGACGGTGCGGACCAGCTCTCTCTCCCGTAATACGGTTAATACCCGACGAGAGGTCAGCAGGGCGAGAACGCCTTTGCGAACGACCATGGGTCGCATCACCGTATGCATATTGCCTCCGCCATCTGCCACAAATATGGGCTGTTCAGCCAATAGCTCTAGCATAGCGCTAACATCGTAGGCGAGAAAGGCGGCTGTAAAACGTTCCAGTACCTTTATTCTGGAAGGATTCATCGTACTGCTGCTTACCGGATCAGCAAGGGCAGATTCCACGGAAGAAAGAATACGGCGGGAGCGACTGAACAGTTGACGACAATTACTCTCTGTCTTTCCCAATAATTCTGCGATCTCTTTATAGTCATATTGAAAAGCTTCCCTCAGCACAAAGACAGCGCGTTCCATCGGCTTGAGCTGCTCCAGCAGAACCAGAAAAGCGTAAGAAATCATATCCTTACGCTCCAGCCAATCCGCAGGAAGATCTGCGCTCTCGCCAAGCGGCTCTGGCAGCCACTGTCCAACATACGTCTCCCTTTGCTTACGGGCAGAGTTCAGAAGATTCAGACACCGATTCATCGTCATTTTGGCTACATAGGCTTTGGGATTCTGTAAGTCATCCAGGGGCTTTTTCTTCAACTCGACAAAGCAGTCTTGAACAACATCCTCGGCATCCGTCACTGTCCCAAGCATTCGATAAGCAATGGCAAAAGAATATTTACGATATTTTTGATATAGCTCCTCCAGACTTAAAACTGCCGATTCTTGTCCAATTCCGTGTTCTTTGCCAGTCAAAGTATGGCCCCCTGTTCATTAAAGACTGCCCGGATACATCCCTGTTGCAATGGCAATCCGGTTCCAGCTGTTAATAACGTTAACTGCCATGATTAAATCCACATATTCTTCCTCGGTAAATTGTTCTCTGACCCGATTATACAAATCCGTAGGTACCCCTTGTTCAGAAATACGGGCAACTGCTTCAGCTAATTCAAGCATAGCACGTTCTTTTTCCGTGAACAAAGGAACCTCACGCCATAAGGCCAGCTGTAAAATGTGGTCAGCATAATCCCCCAGCTTGAGCAAATCCTTGGCATGCATGTCCAAGCAATAGGAACATCCATTCATTTGAGATACTCTAATTTTCAGTAGTTCGTACAGCACCTTGTCTGTAAAACGACCGGAAATATATTTTTCCATCTCCATCATAGTCTTAAACGTACTTGGGCTCACTGCTCTGTAATTCAATCTTAAACTCACGATACATCGCCTCCATCATTGGTTTACACTTAGAAGACAAATGAACCTGTGGATTTGTGACAAAGTGCAATACATCAATTTGGAATTGCCCTCCGCTGGCGTAGCATGTATTATAAATAAATGATTTTATGCAAAGAAGGTGAACAATCACATGAGCGGAAAAGGTTTCATTAATGAGTTTAAAGAATTCGCTGTACGGGGTAACGTGATCGATCTCGCGGTCGGTGTTATCATCGGTGGAGCGTTTGGCAAGATTGTCACTTCTGTAGTCAACGATATTATTATGCCTCCGATTGGAAAGCTTCTGGGCGGCATGAATTTCCCGGACTTGTATGTAGCTTTAAGAACTGCCGATCCTTTAAATACTGACGGTACACGCATGACTTTGGCACAGGCCAAAGAAGCGGGGATCGCGGTTCTGGCCTATGGTCAGTTCATTAACGTCCTTCTCGACTTTATGATCGTGGCCTTCTGTGTGTTCCTGCTGGTCAAAGGGATCAACATGCTGAAGCGTAAAGAGGAAGAAAAACCTCCTCAAGAAAAAACGACCAAGGAATGCCCGCATTGCCTGTCGGAAATTCCTGTAGCTGCTACCCGTTGTGCACATTGCACTTCCAAGCTGGAAGGTTACGTAGAAGCACGCTAACTGATTTCATCTGGGAGCAGTCGGCCAAGAGAACACTCATATGACTACAAAAAGCGGCTTAGACGATGAAACGTCTAAGCCGCTTTGATTATAGTATTGAAGGCTTGATCAGCTAAAATTGGTGATGATGCCACGGGGTCTGACGGGCAAGCCCTCTGCGTACAGATGGGAGACGTCACCGAAGCCGATGCAACGGGGAGTCGCCCACTCCTTGGAACGCTCATCAAACAAGATCGTGGTTACGGAGCTAGGCGGCATCCAGAAACCGGACCAGACCAGGGCCAGTGGCAGCTCCAACAGATGGGCAAGCCAAGTCAGTCCGAAACCGCCATGGCAAAATACGGCCACTTGGTCTTCGGTATGCTTCAGAACCCGATATTTACCCCCAACCCGCTCAAAGCCTTGGCGCTTCAAGAATTCATCGGAATGCAGCTTTAGCTGCTCGAAGGTTTCGTGACTTTGCGTTCCCTGATAATAGGAAATCTCCTTCCAAGAGTCATGGGTCGGCAGAGGCACCTCAGAACGGATAACTTCACCCGGTAAATCCCAATGAGAGAGACGGCCATAAGGAGTTTCCTCCAGCTTCAAGCCCAGCTCCTGCGTCCAGTGCTCCACTTCATGAGTCATCCCGAGAGAATCGGCGGTGTATCGCATCGTATCCAGCGCACGCCCCATAGGAGAAGCATAAATACGGTCCAGTCCGTGACTGGAAAGCCGTTTGGCCAGTGCCTGAGCCTCTAAATGCCCTTCCGGAGTTATGGTATTGTTCGGATAATCAGGATCTGCGTGCCGAATGATATACAATCTCATATTTCTTTTCTCCGTTCCTATGAAATGACAACAGGACAGCTTTATCTCATCCTGTCCGTTAGCCCACCGAATCTCTTAACGCTTATTCAGCAAGGTTTCCAGGATCGCACGTAAATCCCGGTCTTCCTGATAGACTTCCTCACCCGTATCCAGCTCAATAACCCGGATATATGTATAATTCGCTCTGGCATCGACTGGCTTGAAGATCAATTCCTCCGGATTGTCCGGACGGACATCATAACCCATATTTTTGAACATATCCGTGATTTGTTCGATCCCCGGCTTGCCTCCGCTTTCCAGCATAATCAGTCCGCGCAGCTCCTTGGGCTCTTCCGGATGCATGACCCGAAAATGTACGATACATTCCATGTAAAATCGCTCCTTTCGATCGTATACCTATTTTATGGCGTAAATCTCCACGTTCCCAGCATACCCCAAACCCCGCTCCACATTCCACAACTGCCTTCATATCGTCAAGACAAAAAACACGTTATACTGTAAAATAGACCTTTTACATCTGCTTATAACGAGGAGGAACCACGATGACTAGCGAGCTTCTGGACATCTATGATGATGAAGATAAGCCCCTTGGCACAGCTTCCCGCCAAGACGCACACGCCAAGGGATACTGGCACCATACCTTTCACTGCTGGCTGGCGCGAGACACTTCAACAGGCCGTCGCTTGCTCTTTCAACAGCGCCAGGATACGAAGGACACCTTTCCCGGCTACTACGATATTACAGCAGCAGGCCATTTAACGGCAGGTGAAGATGTATCTCAGGCAGCGCGTGAGCTGGAGGAAGAACTGGGCATTCACGTTCCCTTTACCTCATTGACACCGCTGATGACCGTCCGTCATGAGAGCAAAGGAACCGCACAGGGCACATCTTTTTGGGACCGTGAGGTCAGCTCGGTGTTTGGATTGCTGTCGAGCCAGCCGTTGGAGGCCTATCGTCTCCAGCAAGAGGAAGTGGCCGGCCTATACGAAGCAGACCTTGAACAAGCACTTGCCCTCTTCGAAGGCCGCATTCCTTTTCTCGAGGCTAATGGCATATCCTCTGGACCGAATCCCGGACAGCATCGCCGTCTAATCACATCGGATCAATTCGTGCCTCATAAGGCCGGGTACATTACATCTATATGCCGGGCTCTGATGAAACTTCCCGCCCGATAATCCTTATTTTATTCTCCAGCCGACATATATTTACCGATAATGCCCTCATACCGCCAGCCATACCGGGTCGACAGCTCGCTGCCCATGTCATGCTCCAGCTCATACAGAATAAGATCCTGGGCAAAATGATTCAGCAGCAGTCCTGTCATCACCGGATGCTCGGTAATGAGCGCCTGTGTCGGGCAATTCTCTCCCCGCATGCCCAGCATGCACCAGCGCCGATCAATGACAAAAGAAAATTTGCGCCCCGAAGGTTCCTGTCCGGCCTCATGAGACGCATGCGGCAGCCATGGCCCAAGCACACTTTCTCCGTTATCGCAGGACCATAACAGCCGCACACCCCGTTTTTCGGCTTTTTCCAGCTCTGTCCGCAGCAGTTCAGCTTCCTCACTCCACAAATCCAGCACAATCTCATGCTCCGCCCGTTCCAGCTCGCGTGTCAGGCTTTCCAGTACATTCCGGTCGCCTTCCACGTTATAAAAGGTCGGCTTGTCTGGCTCTGCTCTCGGCATTTCCTTCTCGACTGCACGCAGGGACTCCTGCAACTGTCCTTCTATCATCCGGGTCAGCTCACCCGATGGCAGCATGCTGTAACGCACAGGTTCTCCCGCACTCGCCCTGAGATATCCTTGCCCGGCCAGACGCTGCAAAGCCGCGTATACGTTGGAGCGTGATGCCCCCAGACGCTTGGCGACTTCATAGCCGGAGGCCGCATTTTGCCTCGATAGCTCGACCATAACCTTGGCTTCCATTTCCGTAAATCCCAGATTCCGCAGATGATGCAGCAAACGCTCCATATGTTCTGTTCCCCCTATGCTGCCCGGCGTTCTGTTCATGTCCTGCGGCAGCCTGTTCGGCTGCGTCAAATCTGTTCAGCTCCGCAACGCGGGCACCACTTGGAGCCTTTGGGCAGCTCGGCTGTGCAAATTTGGCATTTCACATTCTCGCGTACCTGCGCAGCCGGAGTTGCCGGCTTTTCTGCCTCGGAGTTGTTAGCCTTCCAGTATCGAATGCGCTCGTCCAGCTCCTCCTGGCGCTCCCGTTCACGTTCCAGCTCCTCCAGACGGCGATGCTCTTGCTCCAGCTCTTCCTGACGACGACGCTCCCACTCTTCATCGAAGGCCGCTTTTTCTTCCGGTGTAAAATCGGACACCGTATAGTTGCGCTCCAAGCTGGATGGTTCGTGCGTTTCATGCAGCTCATGCTGCTCCAGTTCATGCCGATCATACGGCTCATGTTCTTCGTAATTATTGTAAGCAGGCTCAGAACCCTTGGCTGGTTCTTCCTGCTTGCGCAGATCAAACGAATATACGCTCGTTGGCGCCTCTTCACGCACGGCAGCCACTTGCTTGGAAGCAGCCTGTCCCTCATTCAGTTTACGTCCACATTTCGGGCAAAAGTTCGCATCCAGCGGTACAACAGCTCCACAGGTGCATAAATGAGCGTTTTTCAGCTCTGCAATTCTACCACGCAGCTCGTCAATTTCATCCTGTAGCTCATCACAAGCTGTAGATAGCTGTGTCATTTCCTTTTCTGCCACCGACATATCGGATGCCCGGTAACCTTCATAGAAAATTTGACCCATTCGCAAAAAATGAACATCCATTTCCTGCTGAATCGCTGTAATTTGTGAATTTATTTTACTAATCTCGACAGCATGCTGTGCTTTTTCTGTGGCGCGATTCGCGCCTTCCTTTATACGTTGAATCAGCTTCATATTGATTTCCTCCCTATATCCAGCCGGATTTCCCCGTACCGTGCATATATCCCAAGTTTTTTTCTGTTGGCAAACCTCGAACTCCTGTATAATGGAATGCGGTCATATCGCCTTTTTGAAGGATGCTAGCATCAGCGGCAACGTTCTGACGTTCTACGATCTGTCCAGTCTCGCATGCGTTTCAGCATCTATTTCAGTCCATCGCCTTGTTCTCAAGGTCAGCTCATGCTGACTAGAACTCTATCATACCAAAAACTACCCCCATTTGTGAAAATGGAAGATTTTATAAGCGAAAGGGGTTTCACGATCATGGACCCAAATCCTGCTTTTTACCCCCGACCTATCGGGGTTTCTTATTCAACACCGAGCCCGCAAGCTCGCCGTGCTTCCATAGATACCAGTACGACACTGGTACCCGACACCGATCAGGACTCGGCCTATTTCCGTGCTTTGGAGGACGCGGGCATTCATCTGAATCGCCCACAAATCCAGGCCGTCCGTCATGGCAAAGGCCCTTTGCTGACACTAGCCGGGGCAGGCTGCGGTAAAACCACAGTGTTGGCCGCCCGCGCGGGATACCTAATGGCGCTGCAAGATGTCCCTGCATCGTCCATCCTGCTGGTGACCTTCACCAGCAAGGCGGCTGCCGAAATGAAGCTGCGCATCGCAGGACTGCCTGGTGTGCGCCCGGCAGCCGCACGTGCCGTCCAGGCACGCACCTTTCACTCGTTCGCTTTGGCGATGCTGCGTCATCACGGCGTCCAGGACGAAGTATTCGGCGAAACGCAGGCCCAGCACACCGTTATGAAAATGATGCTGCGCCAGCTCGGGCTTAGCGAGGCGTTCCAGCCTGAAAGCCTGCTGTCCGCCCTCTCTGCCTGGAAGGCGGAGGGCCGCAGCGCGGACGAGTTGCCAGAAACCGTACGCGAAGAATCGGATGCCAAACGGGCCATGCTCGCTTATGAAGCGTGGAAGCAGGAACGCGGCAAAATGGATTTTGACGATATTCTACTGCGTGCCTCTGTTCTGCTGCGTGACCCGGATGTGCTTCAGCCGCTTCAGCGGCGTTTTTCCCACATCATGGTCGATGAGTTTCAGGATACGAATGCCCTGCAATACGAAATGGTGCAGCGATTGGCTGCCCGGCACCGCAATCTGATGGTCGTCGGTGATGATGACCAGACGATCTATACCTTTAATGGGGCGCGTCAGGAATCCATTCTGGAGTTTGACAAGGTCTACAAGGATGCGAAGGTGATCACCCTCGATATTAATTATCGCAGCGATGCGCGCATTTTGGGGCTGGGCTCCAACATTGTCGCCAAAAATGTCCATCGACGCTCCAAACGCCTGTCGGCTGCCGGACGTGAGGGCCTGCCCCCACAGTTTGCCACGCCATCCGGGCCGGAGGAAGAAGCGGCGCATATTGTTACACATCTGCTCGGACAGGTGGAGGAAGGTCAGCTTCGCTACCGGGATATCGCTATTTTGCACCGGACAGCCAGCGGAAGCCGATCTATTTTTGAACAATTAATTATGCGGGATGTGCCGTTTATTCAGTATGGAGCCGGAGCTGTGTTTTATGACCAAACCCTGATTCGTCCCTTGATGGATCACCTGCGGTTGTCGCTGAATCCCCGGCGGATGGAATCCATTCCAAGCACTCTTGGGCCGCTGTATGTCTCCCGTGAAGCAGGGATGGAATGGATTATGCGCGAGGAAAAGCAACAGGCTAAAAAATATCCGTTAATCCATCTCAGCCGCTGGGATCGGCTGCGTGACTTTCAGCGTGAACAGGTGAAGGAGCGTATCCGGCTGATTCGCAGTCTCACCACGATGAAACCGACCTTTGCCATTCAGGAAATGCGGCGCGTCTTCTATGATAAATATTTGGAAAGCGGCGATACGGGCGCGTGGACTCATTATAAGGAAACGATGCAGGAAAGTCTGGAGGAGCTGGAAACGGCGGCGAAGCGGTTTGACACCGTGGAGGCGTTCGTCAGCTTTGCGGACGAGCTTTCCGAGCGCCACCGTCAGATGGAATCGCTGCGCAAAGAAGAAGACAGCGATGCTGTCCGCCTCATGACGATCCACCGGGCCAAGGGACTGGAGTTCCCTTGCGTCTACTGGATCGGCGCCAGCGAAGGCATCCTGCCGCACAGCTCCGCATTGCACAGCGAGCTGCCAGAGGATCGGCGGGCAGGCGCAGCCCCCGCAGCGGCCGCAGATAACGACGCGGCGCTTGAGGAAGAGCGCCGCCTCGCCTACGTGGCCGTCACCCGGGCGAAGGAGCTGCTGTACATCACCTCCCCCGCCTCCAACCACGGCAAGCCTGCCGCCGTGTCGCGCTTTCTGCTGGAAGCCTATGGGGTCACACCCCCTGAGGCTTCCAAGCCGGAAACGCGGCGCACCAGTTTTGGCCAGCCGAGGGGGACTTCCGGGCAAAGTGGCCGCGCTAGCAGCGGGGCGAACGCATCCGGCACGGCTACCCGCGTGAGCAGCAGGCCCGGACCGGGCAGCGGGCCAGCGCGGACGACCTCGTCGGTGGCTAGTACACGGGAGGAGCCACGCATCAGCGTGCCCGTGTGGAAATGCACCGACGACGCCTGCAAGGCGTGGATGCGGCGCGATACGACAGGCGCCCGCCGAACGACGGCCTCGGCTGGAGCAGGCACGCCGCCGGTGTGCCCGCTCTGCTCATCCCCGATGACAGAGGGGACACGCAGCATCCCGGCTAGATAGGCGATAGGCATGAGGCGTATAGCCGGTTTTAGACAGACCAAATCAAAGAAAAAGCGGTAGACTAGGACGTGAAGATAAAGTCCTAGTCTACCGTTTTCTGTTTCAACCTGCTATTTAACGATCGTGTCCGTTAGTCTTACCAAATAAAATTTTTCAACTACCATACTTGTATGGTAGTATGGTATAAGGAGGTGAATATATGGATGAAAGTATGTATCGCCACAGCGGATCGGCCGGAAATTCCGTCTATGCCCTGCTGAAAGAGCAGATTATTAGCCTTGAACTTCCGCCCGGAACCGCTCTGTCCGAGAAAGAGACGTCCGTCCGCTTTCAGGTCAGCCGGACTCCGGTCCGCGAAAGCTTTGTCAGGCTTGCCCAGGAAGGGTTAGTGCTGGTTTTCCCGCAACGAGGTACAAAAGTATCTCTGATCGATACCATGCTTGTTGAGGAAGCTCGCTTTATGCGCGAGCAGCTTGAATGCGCTGTGATCCGTCTTGCCTGTACGGACTTTTCTGCCGGGTGGCTTGCTAAATTGGAAGCAAACCTCGTACAGCAGCGTGAAAGCATTGAGCGGCATGAAGGCCGACGACTGTTCGATTTGGATGAGGCGTTCCACCGAATCCTGTTCGAAGGCTGCGGGAAGCTTGCAACGTGGGGTGTTATGCAGCAGTTGAATGTCCATTTTAACCGGGTACGCATGCTGCGGCTCGATACAAATCCTCATTGGAACCATCTTTATGATCAACACAGCCGGATGGTGGAAGTCATACGCGATAAAGCAACGGGCGAGGCGGAACGCATCATGCATGAGCATTTGAATCTGGGTGTAGCGGATTTAAATGTCCTCCGGGAGCAGTACCCTGAATATTTTAAGTAGGTTTCAGATAAGGAACAGGCGGTAGACGTCTGCTTTTTACTGAGCGGGTTTATGATGTAAGCGTTATCTATTATCTTGAAAAAGGAAAGGCGGTGCAGTAATGCGAATGACATTCCGCTGGTTCGGAGAAGGCAATGATACGATTTCTCTGAAACAAATCAAACAAATCCCGGGTGTAGAGGGCATTGTGTGGGCGCTGCATGATGTTCCAGCAGGAGAGGAATGGCCTTTGGAGCGCATTTTGGATATTCAGAAACAGGCCGATCAGGCCCGACTTCATCTTGATGTGGTAGAAAGCGTCAATGTACATGAAGATATCAAACTGGGGAGACCTACACGCGATCTCTATATCGGGAATTACATTCGGACCATTGAGAAGCTGGCCCAGGTTGGCGTTAAGGTCATCTGTTACAATTTTATGCCGATATTCGATTGGTTGCGGACTGATCTGCATAAAACGACCGAGGACGGGGCGACCGCGCTTTTTTTTGAAAAGGCCAAAATTCATGGCATTGACCCGTTTGAGCTGGTTCGCCAGATCAATGAGAACAGCACACTTACAATGCCTGGATGGGAGCCGGAGCGGCTCGAACATTTGACAGCGTTGTTTGAAGCCTATAAAGATGTTACTGAAGAGGACCTATGGGAAAACCTGCAGTACTTCCTGGACGCCATCATCCCTGTTGCGGAACAAAACGGAATCCGGATGGCCATTCATCCCGACGACCCGCCATGGTCCATCTTCGGACTGCCACGCATCATTACGAGCCAGGACAATCTGCGCAAATTTCTGGCTCTGCACGACAGTCCGGCAAACGGCATCACTTTATGCAGCGGCTCGCTTGGCGCCAATCCAGATAACGACATCGTTGCTATGATTCGCGAATTTGCCCACCGCATTCCGTTCGCCCATATCCGCAACGTAAGGGTATTCGAAAATGGTGACTTCATCGAAACCTCCCACCGGACGCAGGACGGAAGCGTCGATATCACTGGTATTGTCAAAGCATACCACGATGTAGGATTTACCGGTTACGCCAGACCGGATCACGGCCGCCATATCTGGGATGAGCAGTGCAGACCGGGCTACGGACTGTATGACAGAGCGCTCGGTATCATGTATTTATGGGGCTTGTGGGACGCGTATGAGCGGAATGCGGGCTTATCTTCCAACGAAAAGAGGGATGTAAATTGACTACTCTTCCCCTGCATCCGGTCTTGTCCGGAAAAACAGCTGTGGTAACCGGCGGCTCCGGCGTGCTGTGCAGCGTCATGGCCAAGGAGCTTGCCCGCCAGGGTGTCAGGGTCGCCATTTTGAACCGGACTGCTGAAAAGGGCGATTTGACAGCAAAGGAAATCTGTGAGAGCGGCGGAGAAGCCATCGCGGTTGCCTGCGACGTGACTGATGCCGAAAGCATGAAGCAGGCCGAGGAAACGGTCCGCCGCCTGCTCGGTCCGTGCGATATTCTAATCAATGGAGCAGGTGGCAACCACCCCAGCGCTAATACGAGTCTGGAGACGTTTCATCCTGAAGATCTGGACCAGTCTGGAATCACTACCTTTTTCGATCTCAGTGTGTCCGGCTTCCGCAATGTGCTTGATTTAAATTGTATCGGGACTTTAATCCCGACACAGGTTTTTTCCAAAGGCATGATCGGGCGACCTGGCGCCGTGGTCCTTAACATATCCTCCATGAGCGCTCCCAGCCCGATGACCAAGGTTCCCGCTTACAGCGCTGCCAAAGCCGCCATCAACAACTTCACCCAGTGGCTGGCCGTACATCTGGCCGAATCCGGCATTCGGGTGAATGCCATTGCCCCCGGATTTTTCCTGACAGAGCAGAACCGGCAACTGCTCACCAACGAGGACGGCTCGCTTACCGAGCGCTCGGCCAAGATTATTGCCCACACCCCGATGCGTCGGTTTGGAGAGCCTGAAGACCTGCTTGGCACACTGCTGTGGCTGGCCGATGAAACCGCGTCCGGTTTCGTTACCGGTACGGTCATTCCGGTAGATGGCGGATTCATGGCCTATTCAGGGGTATAAGCCCTTCATTTTCAGCCCTTGCCCTTGCCCTTGCCCTTCCATATGAAGTGGCAAGGGCATTATTGTGTCAATTGCGACGAGCCGTTCGTTCTATGCCATCAGCGGTTACTTTGTACAGTTGGTGTGGCAAGTCGTGTCCCATGCCGTCAACCAACATGAGCTCGGCGCCCGGGATGGCAGAAGCCGTGTCCTCGCCACACGCCGGGACGAACAGGGGATCGTCCACCCCATGAATGACAAGTGCTGGTACTTTTATGGTCGCCAGCCGCGGACGACGGTCTCCGGAGACAGCGATCGCAGCAATTTGTCGTCCGACACTGCCTGGATCGTAGGCTCGCTGGACTTCCTCCAAAATGAGCGCCCGATAAGCGTCCTCTTCAAACGGATAGCCGGTGCCGGCGATGCGTTTGGCAAAAGAGAGGCTGTGCGCCAAAAATCCTGCTTCATCCTCAAATGGGTTCGGTGCCGGTTTAGTCATCATCGCCATGACATCCGGGGAAGTTTGCGGAAGGGCGGGATTACCGGAACTGGACATAATGGAGGTGAGTGATAAAACCCGTTCAGGGTACTCACTGGCTGCAATCTGGGCGATCATTCCGCCCATCGACCTGCCAACAAAATGTGCCCGGTCAATTGAAAGGGCGTCGAGCAGTCCGGTAGCATCGTTGGACATGTCATCGAGAGTGTAAGGGATGTCCGGTCGCTGTCCCGACATGAGAGCAGTCGCCAGTGCGTCAAAATCCAGCGCCTGATAATGGCTAAAGTGTGTCGAGCAACCTGCGTCGCGATTGTCAAAACGGATCACGCGAAAGCCCCGCGCTGCTAATATCCGACAAAACGGAACCGTCCATCGGATCATCTGGGTTCCAAGCCCGGCGATTAGGATAATAGCCTCGTCATTTTCATTACCAAAACTGTCATAGGCCAAATCAACGCCGTTGACTTTCAGGATGTTCATGATCATGTTCTCCTCCAATTAATTTGGTATCGGAAGTTCTGCCATAGGCAGAAGGCGTGAATCCAAACTCCGTCATAGCGGCTCCTTCCGTAGTTCCTTTTTTCATTCCAAATTCTTTACGCCTCCACATGCTTTCATTTATAAGTTCCCTTCAGGGAATGCATTAGCGGCTAATCTTTTGATATGGTTTCTGATATCAGGTGCCCAGTCATCGATGAAGTGGTAAAAACGATCCAAATCACCAGCATACAGTGCCCGCAGAGCTTCTTCGTATTGATGGAAGTTCCCGGCCATAGCTGTCATAAAGTGATATGTTGCTTCTTGTGACTCTCGTATCTTGCTCTGTTTCCCTCCAGCACGGCGAGCCTCATCAACGAGTATTCGTAATGTTACCGACGCCCCTCCAGGTTGACTCTTGAGCCATTCCCAATGCCGTGGCAATAACGTAACCTCACCGGATACAACCCCCAGCTTGGGTCGGCCGACCCGCCGTGTAGGCTGGTGATTCACTTCCGTACCGGGCAAGTCACCAAACTGTTCTCCTAATCGTTTGAGCACGTCATCTGTCTTTCCACGAAAATCAACATCTATTTGCTTCCCCGTGGTATCGTCAAATATAAGCAGCTGTGTGAGGTCTCTGTCATCCAGAGCAGCCTTCACTGTAGAAACAACGTGCTGTAACGGACCACTGGCGACGACTCCCACACCCAAAAATGCCGTGCAGTAAAAGCGCGTTAGGTCATTTCTCATGCTGTACCTCCTCCTCTGAATGCCTCACCAATTATACCCGGGTAAAAATAAAAAAGTCAATATCACCCGGGTAAAATATATTTTGTCGTTCGTTATGGAGGGAATAAATGCAAAAGACGCGGCCTAAGAGGAACCGCGCTGTTGAGGGCTAGTGTTTGCTTTATGTTGTACATTGAAGGATAGATGGAATCATGATAGACTTTTTCATGGAGTGTCGTTATAAACTGAACGTCAGAGAATAGGCGGGAAGAAATGAAAAATGGAAGTATTATGAATAAACAAAAGAGAATTCAAACAGTCTTTTTATATGGAGTTTTCATTTGTTACATGCTTTTTTTTTTAAATTATTGATCTTATCAAGAGTTTCACTTCTGGATTTGTTCAATAGTCAAAGGACTTTAGATAGGTCAATCAATCTCATTCCTTTTTATAGTATAAAGGAATATATATTCAGCAACTCTGCCACTATAAAAAATTTCGCTTTTGCTAATGTGGTTGGCAATATAATTATCTTTATTCCTCTTGGCACCTATTTGTCATTATTCAAAAACAATAAAAGAGTAATAACCAATCTGCTATTTATATTCATAGTGAGTTTATTTATTGAAATCATTCAGGGGCTTTTAGGCATTGGAGCATCAGACATTGATGACATCATTTTAAATTGTTTGGGTGGATTAGTTGGTATTTTAGGGTATAAGTTATTATTGTTTATATTACGAGATGAGAAAAAAGTACGTACTGCAATCACAATACTATCAGCAATAGGATTACCTGTTTTATTATATTTATTATTTGTGGTGAAATTGCGCCTCTGAATTATGAGGTATTGATTTTGATTACTGTCCGGTTCGCATTAATAACGGAAAAGGAGGAAAGGATCGTATCGTTCCGTTTCCTCATTATATAAGTGCGCTGTACCCATTCTCTTTTAACTTAACTGTTTCTTTTTTTCTTCAAATCCTCGGCAAGCTGAAGAGTGCGATTTTTGCTTAACGGATAGATCAGAGCAATAATTAAAAACACAACCAGCATAATCACCGCTGGTGCCAGTGTACCCAGCATATAAATTCCATGCAGTGTTTTCTGTTCCTGTACCTCAAGATTGACATTGTAGCCAACAAGACCGATGGCAAAGCCCCCAATTCCTCCAGCGACCGCTTGACCAACCTTGCGGGAAAATGAATAAACAGAATAGATGGTTCCATCCTCCCTTAAGCCTGTTAAAGATTCGTGATAATCAATAATGTCCGTTACAAACGCCCAGATCATTAAATTAAAGAAAGCGTAACCAAACATACCGATAGCTGAAATGGCCACAAACTGATTTGCCGTAAGATCCGGTAAAAAGTAGAGCATTCCGTATACTATAACGGTCAGAATCAGACCCGTAGAGGTAACCTCCTTCTTACCAAATCTTGCAACCAGAGGCTTGGCCAAGGGAATGGCTATGAGAACGGTTACTACCTGCATTACACCTACCAGACTCAATGCTGAAGCGCTACCAAAATAATCTTTAAACAAATATATGTTTGCACTTGAAATCAAGATCAAAAACACCATAAAAATTAACGATGCAATCAAAATTGAAATCAAAGGCTTGTTTTTAACCAATCCCTTTAGTGTTGCAAACAAAGAGGATTTAGTCTTGTTATCTGAGTTGTAGGAAGTAATACGCTCTGTTGACAATCGGAAACATCCAATATAAGAAGCCAAGGATAAAATGGCGAAGAGAATAGCAGCAAGTAATATTCGGTTTGCGTCTATTTTATTGTCTACAAAGATAATTAAAGGAGCTATCGCGTTGACAAACAACTGAGCGATGGTGGCACCCAGCGTACGGAATGTAGATAAGGTGGTGCGTTCCACAGGATTACTTGTGATGACAGATGCCATTGATCCGTACGGAATGTTGACAGTGCTGTACAGAGTACCCCATAAAATATAAGTAACGTAGGCATAAGCAAGGTAAAAGCCATCCGACAGCCCGGGAATGTGAATAAACATTAAGACCCCACTGATGACTAACGGAAATGACATTCTGAAAATCCATGGCCGGAACTTCCCATGTTTGCCCGGTTTTCTTGTGTCGATAAATCTGCCCCACGTAATGTCCGCGAGCGCATCCCACAGCCTTGCGATCATAAATAGAACTCCTACAGCGACTGGGCTGATCCCCAAAATGTCCGTATAATATACCATCAAGTAAGCCCCTACGAGCATAAAGAAAAAATCGTTCCCTAAATCTCCTAAGAGATACCCAAATTTATCTCTGAGACCAAACGTTCTGATCTGTGCACCTGATTGCTCAACTTTCAAATTTTTGAGGTCTGTTTGTGGGTTCATATTTATCCTCCCGGAAAATGTATTGTCAACATCTCGCCGTATATTTAATAAGTTCAATAAACTAATTAATTTATTGTAGAATATCACTTGCCTAGCCCATCGTCAATTGATTTTGTAAGCGCTTTTAATTCAGGTTTTATTCACCTCTAAAGTAAGGTAATCAGGGGAAATTACTCCCCCTTTTTATACCCGAAATCAGGAATTTGAATCCACCGTTTCCGTAATTCGTGGGCTGCCGCTTTAGGCTTGCGATCCCTGGTGAAGATCCCTTTTTTATTGCCCTGCACACGAATGATCCCCTGACTTGTAGCAAAATCAGCAAAATTCCACACCTGTTCTCCTACGAAATGGTCAAATTCATCGAACACTTCATGGTTTGCCTTGTAAAACTCCACTTGGTATTCTTCTGTGAACATAATGGGTTCCACATCATGGAGTCCGGCAACCGTATCAGCTCCATATTCAGTCATCATGATCGGCTTGCTTGGACAGCGTTGCAACCAACTGTTAAGCTCCTCACGTAGTTTGACTTTCGCAGACTCCAGATCTCCTCCATCAATATACCATCCGTAATAACGATTGAAAGCAAGTACATCCACCAGCTCTGCAATTTTATCCGCCTTTGGCGAAGCCTCAACATGAGTAACCAGGGTAACTGGACGTTTTTGCGGATCCGCTTCCCTCATCAGTTCAATAAGCGGTTTGAAGTATTCATAGGCACCTTCTTCATAAGAAGCTGGCTCATTGGCTACATTCCACATCACTACGCAAGGATGATTTTTGTCACGGCTAACCAAATCTTTGATAACCTGCTGATGATGCTCAAAGGTCTGTACCTCTTTCCACGTGTTTTTCTTCTCACCACCGGTTAACATCACCAGAAAATTTAGGTCCAGGCCCACAGCAGGAGTTTCGTCGATGACCACAAACCCTTCCCGGTCGGCAAGACGCATGGTTTCTTCTGCATAAGGATAGTGAGCGGTACGGAAAGAATTAGCCCCCATCCATTTCATCAGGTTAAAATCCATAATATTAGCGGCCTCATCCACCCCTCTTCCGTGAATGGGCGTGTCCTCATGTTTACCAAAACCTTTAAAATAAAACGGTTTGTTGTTGATCAGGAACTGCCCGTTCTTGACTTCCACGGTTCTCACGCCAAAAGGCTGCTCATACACGTCAATCAAGCTGTTATCTCGGACAAGCTCGACTTTCAACGTATATAAATAAGCGTTTAAAGGCTGCCATAGCCGTACATCGGAGATTATGACAGTGCCTTCCGCGCCGTCGGCTGCAGCTACTGCTTGCCCATCTTCATCAAACACGGTTACACGAACGTCGACGGAGCCTGAAATATCTACAGTATAATTCACTACACCTGAATGACCGTCCATGTCCGTAACAATCGTGACGTCTTGAATAAACGTTTGAGGTGTAGTGTAAATCTTCACGGGACGCTGAATTCCGGCATAGTTAAAGAAATCGAAATTAGGCCGGTTTTTTACCTTTTTACCGCCTCCCGGAGTCTCGATCTCTGTATAAAGCCCTACCGGCAGCGTTGAATAATCAACAACGTTATTAACAGCCACAGTCAACCGATTAGCCCCGGCTTGAACATAGTTATTAAGAACAGCTTCGAAGGGAAGGAATCCCCCTTTGTGCCGGGCAACTAACTCACCGTTTACATATACCTTGGTCGTATGTGTGGCCGATCCAAACCTTAATACTATCCGCTCACCCATCATGACACTGGGCAAAGTAAATTCTCTTTCATACCATACCCAGCCTACATGATCGCGAATGGTAGCGGTTACTCCAATATCATTGAATGAGGAAGGAACTGCCATAGGAATCGTATCTTTTAACCTGGACTTATACCATTGCTCTGCAAAGCCTGTGCCTTGATCCAGCTTGAAGCTCCACACTCCATTAAGATCACTCAAACTGCGAGTTTCAGTCATAATTGGATACAGCATAAATAGCACCCCTTGTTTAATAATTGTGTTATCTTTGAAGGAAAAATTGACGAGCATTATAGTAGCTGATGTTCTGCGCCAATCGTCCAATATGGTCCAAATCATAGGGAATCCGTCCCTGTTCAACCCATTCACCTATCAGATTGCATAGTATACGGCGGAAATATTCATGACGGGCATACGAGAGAAAACTTCGGGAATCCGTAAGCATGCCTATGAAACGGCTAAGCAGGCCTACATTCGCCAAATCCTTCATCTGCTTTTCCATTCCATCAATATGGTCGTTAAACCACCATCCGGAACCAAACTGAATTTTTCCCGGAACCCCTTCCTCATAATAGTTCCCCATCATACCAGCTAATACGGCGTTATCTTTGGGATTCAGATTAAATAGTACGGTTCTCGGAAGACCATTCTCTCGGTCAAGTGCATCCAGGTAACGGGAAAGCCCCTCTGCAAAGTTAGCCTCACCAATGGAATCAAAGCCTGCGTCCGCACCGAGAAGCGTTTTCATTTTTGTATTGTTGTTTCTCATGGCTCCCATATGAAGTTGCATGACCCACTTTTTCTCAGCATACAATTTACCTAACTCTTTGAGAAGATAAGAACGGTAGGTCGATATTTCCTCCTCATTAAGCGGTTGATCACTACACAACCTTTTGGTGAAAACCTGCTCCGCTGCTTCTTGAGGCACTTCCATAAAATGAAGCTTCTGGATATCGTGGTCCGAAGCGCGTCCCCCAAGTTCATGGAAATAATCTATCCGTTGTTTCAAGGCAACTACAAGATCCTCAACATGTTCTATTTTATATCCAGTGATGGAACGCAGACGATCTATCCAGGATACGAATGCCGGATCATCAATATTAAGCGCTTTGTCTGGACGGAAGGTGGGGGCGATAACGGAATTGAAAGATGGATCTTCGTTCAAAAGTTTATGGTATTCCAGTTGGGACAGCGGATCATCCGTTGTGCCAATGAACTTTACATTCGCTTTTTCTATAAAAGCTTTTGGCGTAAATTGCGCCTGCTTAAGCTTTTCATTGCATTCTTCCCAAATTTCGCGGGCGGTAGCTGGGCCCAACACCTTCTCAATACCAAAAAACCTTCTCAACTCCAGATGTGTCCAGTGATACATTGGGTTACCAACTAAATGGGGAACTGTCTCCGCCCAGGCCTGGAATTTCTCCCAATCCTCCGCCTCTCCAGTTATGCACCTTTCTCCGATTCCATTCATTCTCATAGCTCGCCACTTATAATGATCTCCCCCCAGCCATAACTGGGTGATACTGGTGTATGTTTTGTTTTCCCAAATTTCTTTAGGATCCAAGTGACAATGAAAATCGAAGATCGGCAGGTGCTTCACTTTACTTTCAAACAAATCAATAGCTGTTTCTGTATTCAAAAGGAAATCCGACTCCATAAATGATTTCAAGTTCCACCTCTCCTTGCACTGAATTTCACTCTGTGTAACCCCTTACATAGTTAATTAGTTTATTAAACAAATTAATGATAAGATCACATTATCAAGTTATTTCTCCCATGTCAATCTTATATTTCATAGGACAAGTTTTTAAATGCTTTAAATGTTATACTGAGAAATAGAATATGTATATCGTTTACAAATTGGAGGCTTTAGATGATTACAGGGGATGCTTCTTACATAAAGAAAATTAACCGATCACTTATCATAAGAGAAATTGTAAAGGAAGGAATGATCTCAAGAGCAGACCTTTCAAAACTGACAGCCTTAACGCGTGCTACTATATCCGTACAGGTTTCCGGTTTATTAGAAGAAGAACTTGTTGTGGAAAAACAGCTAGAACATAATTCGGTCGGGCGGAAACCGATTATGCTTTCGATTAACGCAAAGGCTGGATATACATTGGGGATTGATCTGGATGCAGGGCATATTTCTTTTCTTGTAACCGATCTGTTAGGCAATTCGCTGTCATCTGAGACCATACATGTCGAATCTAACAGTTATAATGAAATTCTATCTCTTCTGACCCAGCAAATCACGGGGTATATTGCAGCATACTCCGATAGCCGATACGGTATTGTAGGTATCGTTATTGCAGTCCACGGCCTGGTCTCTTCGAATGAAGAAATTCATTATATCCCTCGTTTGGGCTGGAGCAGCGTATCGTTAAAAAACGATTTGGAAAAGGCCGTTGGTATTCAGATTCATATCGAAAACAATGCAAACCTAAGCTCTTTTGCTGAAAGTGTATTTTGGCACCATGAAACGGACAGTCTTCTTGCTCTCACACTCTATTCAGGCATCGGACTTGGAATGATCATAAACAACAAATTTTATCGTGGCCATGATGGATTTGCCGGTGAGATCGGCCACATGATCGTTGCGCCGGATGGCAGACCTTGTGAATGTGGCAATAAAGGTTGCTGGGAAAAGTACGCTTCGGAGGCCTCTGTGCTATCCACTTTAGCAAAGCAAAAGAAGCTGCCTCATGTTACTTATGAGCAGGTTCGTAACTGGATTAACAGTAAAGATGAAGAGGTTCTGGGAACGATGGAACAATTTATTAATTATCTCTCTATCGGGATTAACAACATAATAAATATTTTTAATCCTGAGACGATCCTTGTAGATAGCGAGCTTTTGCGTATTTATCCGGACTCCATTGACAAAATTAAACAGAAGCTGACTTCAAAAACAAGCCATTATAAAAACCTGCTCATTTCCTCTATTGGAGAGAAATCCACCATTCTCGGCGCATGCGCATTGGCTATTCAACATTTTCTTGATGTGCCTGTATTAAACTTGTCTCATAATTTTGAAAAATCATCTACCGAGCTTACAGAAAAATAGTTCAAACCATGATAAACATGATTTGAACTATGCTTTTACTCATTTTGAAGACTGACCTTGCAAATAAGAAACAGGCTCTTTAACCTCAACTTTGGTGCCGCCAAATTCATCTTTAATGTATTTTTGAGTATCCTCGTTATGGTAGAGAGCTGCTAATTTTTGCAGTCCTTTGTCATTTTCCTTATCGGATGTAGTAACCAGGACATTAATATTGTTTTTGGTGGCCTGACTGATCTCTTCGTGGAACAAGGAATCTTTCAGCACATTCAGGCCACCCTCTAGAGCAATCGTATTCCCGATCAATACCAAGCCTACATCTTGAATGATACGCGGCCCTGTTTTATCGTCGATCAACTCGAATTTCAGGTGTTTGGGATTGCTGGTAATATCATTGACTGTACCCAAGGCATCATCAAAGTCAGCTTTAAGCTTAATTAAGCCGGACGCCTCCAACAGCTTCAATCCTCTTGCCGTATTGGCCGGATTATCTGCCAAAGCCACCAAAGCCCCGTCCGTCACTTCATCAATGCTTTTGAATTTTTGTGAGTAAATGCCCATCGGCTCCAGATAGGTTGTGGCAATAGCCTTCAAATCCGCCTTACTTTCCTTATTATAGGTAACGAGATACGCCCACGACTGGAATGCATTCACATCCACTTCGCCTTCCTTAGTGGCATTGTTCGTTTCGATCCCGCCGTTAATTTCCTTCACTTGAATGTCCAGCTTGGCATCCTTGGCCGCTTGAGATTGGGCAATATGCTTCCAGATCTGTGCGTCCGAGCCCATGGAGCCGATGACTATTTTCTGTGTTTCCGAGCCGGAAGTGGAGCTGGCACCACACTGTCAGAGCTTTTATTGCCACATCCTGCAGCTACTAATAATAAACTGATTCCTAATAGTAAAACGAATGATTTCTTCATCTCTACTTCCCCCCAGATCTTGCTAGTGCATCGTCATTCCGCCTGTAACATTAATCGCTTGTCCTGTCATATATGCAGAGAGCGGACTTGCTAGAAAGAGTACCACATTGGCGACATCCTCCACCTCAGCCGTTCTTCCCAGAGGTACCTGAGAACAATCTTCTTCATATATTTCTTCAGCGGTCATTCCACGAATGATGCCCCCCTCAATCCGCTCCCGATGCTTCATCGGTGTTTCTACAATGCCGGGGCAGACCGCATTTACCAAAATATTTTGCGGCGCAAGCTCAATGGCCATCACCTTGGTCAAGCCAAGGACCGCATGTTTGGAAGCACAATATCCACCCATCGCCCGATATCCATTTTTTCCAGCCTGCGAAGCAATTTGAATAATTCGTCCCGGCTTATGAGCGCTCACCATTTCTTTGGCAAAACGTTTGGACGTCACATATAATCCAGTTGAATTGATCGAAAATACTTTCTCCCAATCTGCTAACTCGCTATCAATGACATAGTCCATCGTGGATGTGCCTGCACAGTTTACCAATATGTCAGGGACTCCCGTTTCGCTGAACAGTACATTGCACCATCTCTCAATATCGTCCGGCTTGGAAATGTCCAAATGAGTTTCAACCAACTGCGGATTGACCACTCGATACGGCTCTTCATAAGAAATATCAGCAGAAATCACTTTAGCCCCGCTTTTAATGAACAGCTCCACAATTCCCTTGCCTATACCTGACTTGCCGCCTGTCACTACCGCTGTCTGATGAGATAAGTCGATCGAGATCATAAATTAAAATACTCTTTTGAAAGGATCTCTGCTAATACCAGCTTCCAATACAATTTTCACATATTCCTGCGCCGAGAAAAGAGAGTGGTCCTTGTAGTTCCCGCATTCCAAAGGCGTCACTGCCGGAACCTCCGTCGTTTCCAGAATCTTTTTCAAGGTTTTTTCCAAAGCGACTGCAATTTCTTCAGGCTCATGTTCGTTCCAAAGAATCAAATAGAACCCGGTTCTGCATCCCATCGGAGAAATATCGATAATCCCTTTAATTTCATCTCTTAAATACGTCGCCAACAAGTGTTCCAGCGTATGTACAGCGGCTGTTGGAATTGCATCTTCATTCGGCTGTAAAAATCTCAAGTCATACTTTTGGACTGTACTTCCTTTTTCGTCATGCTCTACTCCGGCCGCTCTTACATAAGGGGCTTTTACAATCGTGTGATCTAATTGAAAGCTTTCTACTTTTGCCATTTGTCTCGACCTCTTTTTCTATAATTTATATTGAATAGATGACTAACAGAGCTTCATGTAATTTTAAAAAAAATGCTTCAAATCAACATTTCGGTTATTATACATCGGTTTACTCGGTTTTACAATATAAATTGTTATCCTTTTTTTCTTCCTCCGGCCTCTTCTCCTTTGCCTGTAGGTTTTGACATAGTGTACAATATATACAGTAGTGCATATTTACGAAATAGATCGAGGACATCGTAAGCCTCACTTAGGAGAATGGCCTGTGAATGAACCGGATTGGAAGCACTTGAATGCTGTCCCTCTGCCCTTACAGGAATTTCAGCTACAAATGGAGCAGAACGGAGTTAACGCCAAGCAACTGGAGGAATGGAGAAAAATCCCGGTCCTTTATCAGTTGGCTCTGGAGGAATTAAAGAACAAAATCAAGCTGATTCAGACCGAATGGAAGCTGTTGGACGGCTTTAGCCCGATTGAGCATATCAAGACCCGAATCAAAGAGCCTCATAGCATTGTGGAAAAGGTTCGACGCAAAGGGTATGAGGTCACCTTGGACAATATACTGCGTGAAATTCATGACATCGCGGGAATGCGGGTCGTGTGTGCTTTTGTCAAAGATATTTACCGCCTGATGGATCACCTGCGCACACGGGAAGACATCCGTATTCTGGAGGTCAAGGACTATATTGCCCAACCCAAGCCCAACGGCTATCAGAGCCTTCATGTCATTGTAGAAGTTCCCCTGATTCTGTTTGAAGGTACGCGCTGGATCAAGGTTGAAATTCAGCTCCGCACACTGGCTATGGATTTCTGGGCCAGCATGGAGCATATTTTGTACTATAAGTTCGATAAGAAAGTGCCTGAGCATGTCGTTAACGGATTATCCGAGGCTGCACGTGCAACCTATGAGCTGGACCAGAAAATGTTGAAACTGCGCGGCGAGATCTTGTCACTCAGCGAGGAGCAAGAGCACGAAGAAGCCCCTGAGCAGCCAACTGCTGCGGAATCCTCTTCGAAGGCACTCTCCCTCACCACAGATCACGCCAAATCCCGGCCGCAGACCTGCTAGACATTGGTGTACACGATCCTTGAGTATTCGGCTGAGGCCTCAATAGTCTCGGTTCAGCTTTAGCATTGCTAATTATGCATCCTATAAATAAAGAGCGCTCAAAACCACTTTTATCGTGGTTTGAGCGCTCTTTTGCTCTATATTTCTTTGTCTTGCCCTATTTCTTTTATTCAGAGCTTATTGCTTCTCGCGAATTTCAGTGCTGATTTTCTCAACGATATCCGCAATGCTGAATGATCCCAAATCGCCTTCGCCTCGTTTACGCACTGCTACAGTACCGGTTGTTTTTTCATTTTCTCCGATAACGAACATATATGGAACCTTCTCCAATTGCGCTTCACGGATTTTATAACCAAGCTTCTCATTGCGAGTATCCACTTCGACACGCAGACCCGCTTGCAGCAGCGCATCCTGTATCTCATTGGCAGTCTCGATATAGTTCTCGGATACTGGCAGCAGCTTCGCATGAACAGGAGCCAGCCACAGTGGGAATGCACCTGTAAAATGCTCAGTCAGGATGCCCATAAAGCGGTCGATAGATCCGTAGATGGCACGGTGAATGACAACTGGACGGTGCTTCTGGTTGTCCTCGCCCACATATGTGAGGTCGAATTTTTCAGGCATTTGGAAGTCCAATTGGATCGTTCCGCACTGCCAGCTACGTTTGAGCGCATCGAGAATGTGGAAGTCGATTTTCGGACCGTAAAACGCTCCATCCCCCGCATTGATACGGTAGTTGATGCCCAAGTGATCCAGCACGTTTTGCAGAGCTTGCTCCGCTTGATCCCACAGCGCTGGCTCGCCCATAAAGTCATCCGGACGTGTGGACAGCTCCACTGTAAAGTCAAAGCCAAACACACTATACATTTCGTTAATCAGCTTGATTACGTCGGTAATCTCTTGTTCAATCTGACCTGGTGTTACAAAAATATGCGCATCATCCTGACAGAATGTACGAACACGCATCATCCCGTTCAACGCGCCGGACAGCTCATGACGGTGCACTTGTCCAAATTCGGATATACGAATCGGCAGATCGCGGTAAGAATGAAGCTCGTTTTTAAACACGAGCATATGCCCTGGGCAGTTCATCGGTTTCAGAGCAAATGTAGTTTCATCTACTTCGGAGAAGTACATATTTTCCTTGTAATGCTCATAGTGTCCCGATTGCTCCCACAGACGATTGTTCATCATCAGCGGTGTGCGTACTTCTTCGTAGCCATGCAGACGTTGAATTTCACGGGAGTAATCCTCCAGTGCAGTACGGACAACCATACCTTTAGGCAGATAGAACGGCATACCTGGTGCTTCCTCGGAGAACATGAACAGCTCCAGCTCTTTACCCAGCTTGCGATGGTCGCGTTTTTTCGCTTCCTCCAGCAAATGCAGATGCTCGTCTAGCTGTGCTTTTTTCGGGAATGCAGTTCCGTAGATACGTTGCAGCATCTTGTTGTTGGAATCGCCTCTCCAGTATGCGCCCGCTACACTCAGCAGTTTAAAAGCTTTGATGCGGCCAGTAGATGGCAAATGCGGGCCACGGCACAGGTCAAAAAATTCGCCTTGATCGTAGATCGTAATTTCCGCATCCTCTGGCAAATCACGAATCAGCTCCAGCTTCAGCGGATCTTCCAGCTCTCCGAAAATACGAGTTGCTTCCTCACGGCTAACGACACGTCGTGTAATCGGCAGATTTTCCTGTGCAATCTTCGTCATTTCCTTCTCGATCTTCGCCAGATCGTCAACGGACAACGGGTTTTCGATATCTATGTCGTAGTAGAAGCCACTGTCAATGACCGGGCCAATCCCCAGCTTCACGTTCTTCTCACCGTAAATGCGTTTGAGGGCTTGTGCCAGCAAATGCGCTGTGCTGTGACGATAAATTTCCAGACCGTCTGTACTGTCCAGCGTAATAATCTCAAGGTCAACGTTTTGCTCCAAAACGGTGTTCAGATCCACAGCCTTCCCATTCACTTTACCTGCCACTGCGTTCTTTTTCAGCCCGGAGCTGATCGAACCTGCTACATCGGCGATGGTTACGCCCTGCTCGTACTCGCGTACGGCTCCATCTGGCAATTTTACTTGAATACTCACGATTAAAGCCTCCATTCAAATTATAGGTTGCATGCTATATATCAAAATTGAACGCAAAAAAACGCCTCTCTCCCTCAAGGGACGAGTGCGTTCAGCTCGTGGTTCCACCCTAGTTCGGCCCGCTCCTGTGCCTACATTCATGTTCATTAAACATGTTCATGCACGACAGGCGTGACCCTCCATTGGTATCCGTTAACGGGGATAAATCGGTAGGCGCTTACTGATGTCACTGCCACATTACACAGCTACATGTTCAACGTCACGGCTACAAAGGGGTAACTCCGCATGCGGTTGCCGGAAAAGCTCTCAGCCTCGTCTTTTCTCTCTGAACGGCCCTTCAAGGAAATCATGTCTTTGGTCAATGCCTTGAGTATTACTATATGCTACAGCATTATAGATGAAATTTGCAGCTATTTCAAGAGGGTGTTTATGTAAAACGCTGTGGTATAATATCATCTAGACGGTATCGTACAGAAAAAACAAGAGAGGGGGAAGGAAAGATGCCCAAAATCATTGTCACAGAAGAGCGATGGATTCAGAAAGGAATTGAACGGTTTGAACAGGGTGGAATCGAGCAGCTCATTATCGAAAAAATGGCTGTTTCTTTAGGATGCAGCAAGAGCAGTTTTTATTGGTATTTTGACAATCGCAACAGCTATATTAGACAGATTGTTGAGACGTGGAAGGAACAGACAACACAAGAGGTGATTGCGGCGTCCATCATCCATGCTACCGCAGATGAGCGGATCAGAGACTTGCTGACCCAGATGTTCGGGACGACGAAACGGGGAGACTTCCTGTTTTATCTACGGAAACTGTCTTTGAGGGATGACATGTATCGCTCCATTCTGGATGAAGTGGAACAGGTGAGAATGGAGTTTATGAAGCAGTTATTAATACAAAAGGGTATGCAGCCAAAGAAAGCCTCTCAGAGATCATGGATGTTGTACCATTATTACTTAGGGTGGTATGAGCGGCACAAACAAGAGACGTTAAGTGATGAAGCCATTCAGCAGCATGTTCACATGATTTGGACGGAGTGGACTTCAATTTAAGGAGGATGTCACATGTTGGAGTTACTTACATGGGCAGTTGGCGGAATTCTTTTGGTATTGAGCGGCATGCATGTATATTGGGTATTCGGTGGAAAAATAGGCATTAAGGCAGCGATTCCAAGCACAGGAACGAATAGGCTCTTTGAGCCCTCCAAAATAGGTACAGCGATTGTAGCCATTTTACTGGCTTTAGCCGCTTGGTTCGTCTTGGAACTAGGGGGAGTTACACAATTCCTGCTTTTCAACTCCTTCTACTCCTACGGAGCAGGCTTGTTGTCGTGTTTATTTATTTTACGTTCTATAGGAGATTTCAAGTGGGTGGGGTTCTTCAAGAGAAGGAAAGGAACCGTTTTTGCAAAATGGGACAGTGTGCTCTATTCCCCCCTTTGTTTCCTTTTGGGATCATCTATTTTAATCATTATGTTCTTGCGTACGGAGTAACCACGGTTTGTAATAATAATGTATCTGTAACTACACTCGCAGAAGCTTATATGTCGTTATCTTCGGACAGGGGTTCGACTCCCCTCGCCTCCATATGTAGTATTAGTGAAAGACACCTTAAATGGTGTCTTTTTTCATATCGGCGAACTATACAGGAAGAGAAAATATGTTGCTACGTAGCTTCAGGACGTTCTGTTAATGATTATTAAGGAAGTTCACTGACTTTCTATCATATATTTAATTTGTTCAATAATAAACGCCAGAATTTTGCAATTGAAATTAGGTATATTTCCCATGTGATTTTGAATAGATTATGAGTGATGCAGATAGTCGTTGGATCCATTCGATACAATGTCTGTGCTTGCTGTCCCTGTTGTTACAAGCTTATGGTCATGACCTCCCTTTCAGATTCAATTATTTTCTCTAAACGTATTTAGATACCTATAGGTTAAAAATTATTTTCATGCTCCTAAGTAAGAAGCAACGATGTAACATATCCTATTGTGTTTTCGTCTATATTCTTATAACAAGAAATTAACTACACAAGATTATCTGTGGGAAAAATTTATAAAAGGAGGAAACGGGATTGTTGGAAAAAAACTTTGCAAACAAATCTGTTATTGTAACCGGATCTAGCAAGGGGATTGGGAAAGGAATTGCCAAAGTGTTTGCCGAAAAGGGCGCAAAAGTAGCTGTTGTTGCACGTAATTTGGAAGAGGCCGAGAAATGCGCTGAAGAGATCAGAATGTTAGGAGGAAAGGTGTTAGCAGTCAGAGGTGATGTGACAGATCGTACTTCTATGGATAAGATGGCTCATTATGTAGCAGAAGAGTTTGATGGAATTGATGTGTTATGTGCAAACTCGGGAATCGGTCCAATGGCTACAATTGAAGAAATGACTGCCGAAGAATGGGATCAAGTGATGAATACAAACGTGCGTGGAGCTCTATTTTCTATACAAGCTTGTCTGCCGTTCTTAAAAAAGGCAGAATATGGAAGAGTGGTACTGACATCTTCAATTACAGGGCCGGTGACAGGATTCGCAGGATGGTCGCACTATGGTGCCAGCAAAGCAGCACAACTTGGTTTTATTCGCAGTGCAGCACTTGAGTTAGCTTCGTCTGGGATTACGATTAATGCAATAATGCCTGGCAATACGATGACTGAGCAGCTAAAGACGCAAACTAAATATATCGAAACTATGCTTCCGGCGATCCCGCTCAAACGCTTTGGGACTCCTGAAGAGATGGGACATGCAGCCGCATTTTTAGCTTCCAAAGAGGCGGGCTTCATTACGGGACAAACAATTATTATCGACGGAGGACAGAGTTTACCTGAATCTACCTTCTGAGAATTGTGAACATTGGCTCATGCATGCAAGAAACCCCATAATGTAGGGAAGTCTATTACATTTTTAAACTACCTCTCCAAACAATCTCACCATCACACACCGTCGAATTGTGGATTTGCCGCGCTACGGTTCGACTCCCCTCGCCTCCATAGCTAAATCCACAATCGAGTGAGATTGTGGATTTTTCACTTCCTGAATTACCTTGTACCCTTATGGAGGCGAAGCTTCATCTTCCAAGCAGCTGATCCGTACATAGCAACGAAAAGGAGCAATGCTACTCTACCAGCTTTTCAGACTTCAGCAGCATTTCTCGTAACACATGAGCGACTTGGCTTTTTCGGTTCTCTGCTTTCTTTTTTATCCATCGTAATGATTTTTTGTATGCATGAGTATGGTTTTGATAATAGAACTGCTTGGCTGCAATGTGTAGTGTTCTTCTTAATAACAGTGCGGATGAGCGTGTTAGCTTGGAGCGCATTCCCCTGTGCAATACCCGCAGCGTATTTTTGTAGGTCTCAAAATCCTCGGATGGAGGTATAAGGGCGAATAAATTTAACGAGGAGTCATTGAATCCGTAGGTTTCAAACATGATTTTCAGATTTTCCGTATTTAAAACATTTCCTCTAAGGTAGGTTGGGTGCTCCTGATGATATCCGACAACCTCTTTAATACAATAAAATGGGACCCTCAATCGATGCAGCCTATAGCCAAGGTCCCAGTCCTCGAGTCCATAGAGCACAAACCGCTCATTAAAACCTCTAATACGAATCAAATGGCTGCGTTTGATGACTACACAACGAGTAACCAGTAACATCCAGGGAGCAACATCCGTTGAGGCAAATTGCTTTTTGGTATTGGGGGGAACTCTTGAGGGGCTAACCACTTTGGACAATGCACCCGTTTGATGAACGATATCTTCTGGCGTTATGATCGGGACAATTTCATCCGCTGCTTCAAAGTCGGGATTCCATAAGCCGGATTGTGTGATTGTGCTCCGACAATGCTCTTTTTCTTCAGGAGAAAAGTCAGGGTAATAATGGGTAAAAGCATCGTCCCACGAGTGAGGAATGCCTGAAAGCACGGATTTGGGATATTTACGGTGATAACGGCTCACGATTCTAATAAAATCAGGTAACACCAAAAAGTCTGCGTCGCAGAAAATGATGTATAACCCCTTGGCACGGCGCAGTCCCAAATTTCGAACGGCAGATCGACCGCGTTGTTCTGGATGGGACACATAGATAAGAGGATAGGATGCTTTGAAGCCTTCGACCATTTCTTTCGTTCCGTCTGTAGAACCATCATCAGCCACAATGACTTCAAATAGTTGCTTCGAATAGGTTTGTGTTTCAAATGAAGCGAGTGTGAGCAACAACTGCTGAGCTCGATTATAGGTTGGAATGATGACGCTGTAGCGGATAGCCAATGTGATCTCCTCCCCATTTTTTAGAAAACCCTTAATAGCAACAATATATTCAATGACTTTAGCCTGGTATAGTCAAACACCCTCTAAAGATTGAAACAGGCTTGATTTTATTGGAGATGTATCTTGGAGCCGATGGGGGAGCGGCCAATGATTATGCTGTATACCTTTATTCAACAGGGTCTATACTAATCTTTTGCAGCAGGGCGATAAGCAGGTCTTCTTCCTCATCAGATAAATTATGGACAAGATCAGCATTGAACTCATCCAGGATTCCTTGCAGGACAGGATAAAATTCTAATGACTTGGCCGTTGGGAACAAAAGATGGGAGCGACGATCATTCGGGTCCGTTTCTCGCTCAATGTAGCCCGATTCCTCCAATTGTCTCACCGAACGTGCTGTAGTTGCCTTGTCAAATTTGAGTTCATTCGTCAGCTGTTCCTGTGTAATACCTGGACGCTGCAAAATAAGCTTTAAAAAGCTGTGCTGACCGCCACTGCCGATTCCGTAAGGAGCCAATTTTTTGGACAATATTTTTTGATTTCGGCGCTGTAGGTGGGAAATCAACTTTCCAATCGGTTTTTTTCTCATCAAATACCCCTTATTGGCTTAAAAATTTCAAATCCGCAGTTGGGACCAAGGAAAATTTTACAACAATACTGTTGCGTGCGCAACTAATTTACTGTACACTAGAACCGTCATTTAGTTGCGCGTGCAACTAAATAGTAATGTTCAACGATGAAGAGGTGCTAATCATGAGTTCAACCGCTACAGCTGCCGCAACGTATCAGGAAAATAGCGAAATCCAGAAGAAACGTTGGATGATTTTGGTTGTATTGAATCTGTTTACATTTATGTCCACGCTGGATGGAAGCATCGTCAATATTGCTCTACCCGTGTTGTCCCGCACGCTAAATTTACCCGTAGCACAGATTGAATGGGTCACAACTGCCTATTTGATGGCTATATGTACAGCCATTTTATTTTTTGGCAAGCTTGGAGATATTGTCGGCAAAATTAAAATATTCAAGATCGGCACGATCGTGTTCATCCTTGGCTCACTGCTGTGCGGTCTCAGCCATTCGCTGCCCATGCTGCTGATCTCCCGAATCATTCAGGCGCTCGGAGCATCCATGACCATGGCCAACAGCCAGGGAATCGTCACGGATATCTTCCCTTCCACTGAACGAGGCAAGGCGCTCGGCCTAATCGGGACCTTCGTTTCCCTCGGCAGTATCGCGGGACCCAGCTTGGGTGGTATTATCGTCTCTTCGCTAGGCTGGCAATATATTTTCTGGGTCAATGTTCCGATTGGTCTGGTGGCCGTTTTTCTCGGCTGGAAACTGCTGCCAAAGGATCTGATCAAGGTGAACGACAAGATCGACGTTCCCGGCAGTCTGGTGTTTGCTGTTTTTATCCTCACTTTATTCGCCGGATTACTACTGGGACAACAGGTCGGATATGGAGACAGCCGTATCATTGCTTTGCTGGTAATTGCCGTGATTGCTTTTGCGGTATTCCTTCGGGTAGAAATTCGCCGTCCACAACCGTTGTTGCAGCTCACTTTATTCAAGAATCCGTTGTTCTCGCTCAGTATTTTGTGCGCTTTTCTCGTATTCGTCGCTAACTTCTGCTTTAATATCATTTCACCTTTCTATGCGCAGAATATGCTGAACTTGTCGCCTTTTTATGCCGGGTTCCTGCTCATGCTGTTTCCCATCTCCATGGTTATCGTTGCCCCTCTCAGCGGTGCGCTTTCAGATAAAATCGGGTCTGAACTGCTCACCTTCGCCGGACTGGTAGTCATGGTAGTCGCCCAGATTGGCTTGGCTCGTCTCCATGCAGGCAGTCCCGTTCCGTTCGTGGGTCTGTGGATCGCTATGTTGGGTATTGGCAGTGGTTTATTTCAATCGCCGAACAATTCGCTAATCATGTCCAAGGTGCCCCGTACGCAGCTCGGCTCAGCCGGGAGTGTCAATTCACTGGTCCGCAACGTCGGCATGGTGGTGGGGATTACCTTGGCTACGTCGATCCTGTTTTATATCATGAGCAAAGAGGCTGGTTATCGAGTCACCGGGTTGATTCCGGGTCACCCGGAAATTTTTCTGTCAGGAATGCATGTGGTCTTTATGACTTCCGCGTCCATTTGTCTGGTAGCGGCGCTGCTGACAGGCTGGCGGCTGATTGGAGCCAGACGGGCAAAAATACAGGAAGAAAAGAAATAGGAGTCGAGAGGAACGAAAACGCGCATAGACAGAATAGTTATTGTGGAATTAAGATGATGAGTATTCCGTACGAACATGGAATAACAAGCAACATTTACAATTTGAAAATGTGATATAAGGTGGCGCTTAGATGAAATACTGCTATGAATGTGGAACAAAACTAATGGTGAAGGAGTGTGAAGACGAAGGCCCTATTCCCTATTGCAATACATGCCAGGTCTTTCGGTTCCCGATATTCAGCACTGCAATTAGCACCGCTGTAATCAATCGGCAGAGAAATAAAGTGTTGCTCATACAACAGTACAATATCAAGGATTTTATTTTGCTGGCTGGTTATGTGAACAAGGGTGAATCCGCCGAGCAGACATTGGTGCGCGAGGTTATGGAAGAAGTGGGCTTGCAAGTGGATGAGTATACATATATGCGCAGCGAGTATTTTGAACGAACCAATACGCTGATGCTGAATTTTGTATCCATTGTGAACGATGACAAGCTGGATGCTCTCAGTGCGGAGGTAGACCAAGCACGTTGGTTTACGCTGGAGGAAGCCAAGCAAGTCATTTTGAAAAACAGCTTGGCTGAATCCTTCCTGCTGACCATTATTCAAAAGATCGAGGCAGGGTTCATTTGAAGCGATACAAACGGATCGGAACTGTGAACCGCAAGAGGGTCACTCTTTTCAAGATTCCATCTTGTGGGCCACAGTTTATACACTTGTCCCTACACTTCCACTAAGCGTCCGTTCTCTTTCCAGGATTGCAGTATTTTTTCCAGGACCCACTGGTTTTTATATCCGTCCTCGAACATTGGGGCACGATCCACGGACTCTCCCCTTGTCAGCTTAACAAAGTCTCCATAGGCCGTATGATCATAGATAGCAGGGACAGCCCAATTCTCGTATTCGGCATCCGGGTGCTCCAGATCTCGCAGCACAATGCGGACATTTTCCCGGTTGTTGAGACTGGCGTGCAGCGCACCAAGTTCGCCATAGATATCAACTTCGATATCGTGCCGTTTGCCAATGGCATTTTTGTGGGTGATGAACGTGCCGACGGTATTATCGCCGACGATGCCATGGAAAGCAGCGAAGTCTTCCACATCCACCTTTACAGGCAGACCTGTGACCGGATCAGGCCGCTCGGGTGTAATCGTATGTAGCAGCGCCGCGACGCTTTTAAATTCACCCACCAGAAAACGGGCCAGGTCAATAATATGCGAGGCTGTATCGCCCACGACCCCTGAGCCTGCCTTCGCTAAATTATGGCGCCATGTATACGGATGTTGACGATAGGGTGAGAATGCATCCATCAGATACCGAAATTGAATGTTATAAATGTTGCCCAGCTTATGCTCATCCAGCAATTGCTTGGCATATTGGAAAGCAGCGCCGTAACGATGCTTGTAATGAACCAGAAAAGGCACCGGGTTCGCTGTATACAGCCTTTTCAACTGATCCGCTTCTTCCCAAGAGAGTGTCAACGGTTTTTCCGCCAGTACGGCTTTGTGCTCTTCCAGTGCAATACGAATAATGTCAAAATGCACATCGTTGGGTGTCAGCGACAGAATCGCATCCACCTCCGGGTCACGGATTAAGGCTTCATAATGAGGATATTGCTTGGAAGCAGAAAGTTGCAATTGCTTGCCCAGCAATTGAAGGCGATTGGGGTTCACATCACTAACGGCCACAATAGAAACCCCCGAGATGGTTTGCAGTGATCTAATGTGATATTCAGCGATAAGGCCAAGGCCGATGACACCCATACGAATTAGTTTGGTTGGGGAGATGGAGGTACTCATGTTATCAGAATTCCCTTCTCTTCAATTTGGCTTTATGCCTGCAGCAAATTCCTTTCTGCTATGCAGTATCACCCGTAGCTTTGCAGAATAGTCCCCACAGAAGCGACAGATATCCTGAAAACAAAAAAATCTGCAATTCCGCTGTCCGGTTTTGCAGATCCTTTTATACACCTTCTCTATACCGATTCTCTGTACCAGCTACATCAAAAATGTACCTACCACAAAAGATACCCCGACGATGACCGAGCGCAGCAGTTGCGCCAGAGCCACATTGCCTTTGGCAATTTCCTCGCATACTTTGGTGCGCGGGGTCACCAGATCAAAAATAATATACACCAGGCACAGCACCACAATGCCCACAGCCGACCAAATCAGCATATCGAGCCATGAATGACTGCTGTACGACACCATCCCCACAATAATACACAGACCCAGCAGTTTTGCGCCCATATAGATGCCTGCCGCCTCATTGCCGCGTGCAATTTCTTGATTATCGTTATAACGTGTCAGCAAGCTGAACACAAAATACCCTACGATTAAGATGGCAAACAGGATAAGCAGGCCGATGCCTACATTGCCCAATGCGTTGCCTAAGCTGATATGTGAGTCCAATCTTCTTCCTCCTTATAGATACTTAACCATATGGATACTTAACATTATGGATATTTAACCATAGAGACACTTAAGCATATGCATACTTAACACTCTAAATAGCTATGTTCAAATACTTATTAATCACGTGAAAAGGCTAAAAACGCCCACATGACTCATGAGATGCAGTCGGAACGGCGGCTGCACAATAATAGGCCATATCGCCGGTGACTTTTTCCCCGATCCGTGGCAGGATGCCTGCAAACCTTCCGCCGATGACGAATACACCTGTCAACACGTAGCCATGATATAGCCCTTCTTCGGTCTGCACCTCTGCGCTCTGCATAGGCCATAGCCGCTGATAAATCTTGGGCTGGCCATTGTAATAAGCAGCAATATGTGCGGCCTCCTTCTGCTCAGGGGTTAGCAGAGCATCCACTTCATTAGGATCGTCTAGGTCGTTAGATGGGGCGGCCTTCGCCAGTTGTTCCGTTAGAACTGGAACTTCCAGCTTATTTTCAGTATCGGCATGCTCGATCAGGTGCGTCCCTTTGCCCTCCCGTCCCCATATGCCCTTGGCTACATAAGGCTCTCCGGTATGCATAAACACCGATGGTTCAAAATACGTGGGCAGCAGGTAGGTTCGTATGATCTCCAGCTCCCGGTCGTCGAACAAACGGAACCCGCAGAACTCCGGTGTCTGCTCATTGCGCTCATACAGCGACCATACCGTTGCGGTGAACCCTTTGCTCTGGGTAATGATATGCTGCGGTGGGTTGATCAATCCTATTTTTCCGTCCGCCACCATATCCATTAGCGCCTGACCCACCTCCAGCCCGGTATCCTCCTCGCGGTCATCAATCAGATATTCCAGCGGATACAGGCGATAGAGAATGTGAATCTGCTCTCCCCGATGGTACAATCCTTCGTCCGGTACAATCTCCAATTCTTCCAAAGGCGCATACACCACTTCAAACCCGGCTTGTTCACACAAACGCATGATGTATTTCGTGTTCGTCTGATCCTCGATATGCCAGTCATAGCAGGTGAAATAAACCTTCGTTCCTAGCCCCTTGCCGCTATAAAAATGAATTAAATCCGTCATCGCGGACTGAATCGCCTCGTTCATACCAGATGACGGTCCATATAGCGTAGCGGTATCGTTCTCGGATGCTTTCAATCCTCTCAACAACTCCAGCAGCTTCCCTTCGAGATAGGCCACCTCGGGAATTCCGGTGGGAGTATCGGTGTTGTTCTCAATACACTTGATACCTGCTTCACTCACAATCCAGTCCTGACGGGTAATACCGTCCGGCGCAGCCTCCATACGCGCAGCACGCAGCAGACCCGGATGAATACCCAGCCGTTCCACCAGATACTCATCCGGCATATAACGCTGGACGAATTGCTGAACCTTGCGATAAATACTATGTACCGCCTCAGATGCAGCCTGAAGCTCTGCCAGCTCTGTTTCCTGATAAATAGTTAACGCAGGCAGACAATAGGGTTTGCCATACATACGATAGTACGGAATCCTGTGACTAATTTCACCTTTAAAAAGCTCGTCATGCTCATAAGGCAGTTCCTGAATTGTACGCATATGCATCTTAGCCCCCGGAGAAAAAGCCGCTACGCGAGCCGCTGCTGCCAAAACCGTTGTGCGAGCTGGAGGAGTTGCTCTTGCGGTAAGAGCTGGATGAACTGGACGAGTTGCCGCTATAGGAGGATGCTCCATAATAATAAGTCGAGCCGCCATAGGAATAACCGCTGCTGCCGGAGTCCCGGCACGCCGTCTGTTCCGATACGGGAAGCTCGTCACAGTCATAATACTCGTCGTCACTGCAACCCGTCAGAGCGGCTGGCACAGCCAGCATCAGGGCAAAGGCCGCCATCCGTGTACGAGAGCCGGGCCTGGATTTCATTTGCTCCCAAGAGTGCTCCATCACAGATCGACCTCCTTCACAAACAGATGAACCTTTTTCAACTGCGGGTCCAGTACCGAATAAATAAACTCATACGTTTTGCCGCCCAGCACCGTATAATGGTCGAGCAAGCGTTGGGCCAGCTCCAAGGTAAATACCGAGCCTTCCCGTTGTTCCATCCTGCGAAACGCAGGTTCATGCCATTCCCAGTAAAACGCGCTGAACGTGGAAGTATAACCACCCTCTTCTGCCAGCACGAGGTCCGTGATCGAAGCGCCGTAAGGCTTCGCACGTTCTCCTGTAAACTCGGCCACATAGACGGAATGCTCCGTATGCTCCTCGCTTTCATTCGAGATATGCGCCCACAACCTGTCGTCGAACCGTGTGGCATCTACAAGCTTGCGCAGAAATAGCTCATCACCCGACACGGATTCCCGTATCAGGGAACGCAGTTCCTTTTGTTTGTCTTCCGACCATTCGCGATACGTTAATGAATAATAAATGATGATTCCCTTCCCTTCCTGTACGCTTCTGTGATGAGGCTGCTTGCGTTGCGAATCAAAGCGCTGCTGTCGTCGTTCACTATACGAAATTCTACCGCCAAAAGGTTCATTTTGGAAGAAAAAACGCCAAAAAGCCGCAATCCCCAGGATTACGGCTTTGTTCTCGGCTGCTACAGCTTGATATTCTTCTCGTCAAAATATTCCTCCAGCGTCATTCCCTGCTTCGCTACATCCTCCGCGATGTCAGTTCCCACATAACGAATATGCCAAGGCTCGTATACATAGCCGGTCACATCTTCCTTGTCCTTCATATAACGAATAATAAATCCGTATTCCGGCGCATGCTGCTCCAGCCACTCGCCTTCCTTGGAGGCTCCGAAGGATTGCTCCAGCACATTGCCTACGCTTGGACTGGACACATCAATCGCCAATCCTGTCTGGTGCTCGCTTGTACCCGGTACCGCACTGACTTTAGAGGCATATTCCTGCCCCTTTGTCTTCACATTGTTGTTGAAAATGGAAACCTGACGCTTATATGAACGGTACCCCGATACAGCACGCAGCTCAATACCGTCCTTCTTCGCACCATCGAACAGCCTCTCCAGCGCCTCTGCCGCTTCCTTGCGCATATGCCGCTTCTCATGCGGACCTTCGAAGGAAAAAGGTACCTTCGGCTCCACCAGATCGTCCGGGGCATAGCCTACAGGCAAGCTACGCTTTTTGTTCACCACGACTGTATCAGACGTTGCGTTGGTGACAATGGCAGTACCCCCATCTTCCTTCACCGTGGCTTGCAGCGCACTCTCGCTTCGCAGCGCCATCACGGGATCTGCCTGTCCGCTTTCAGTACCCACCGAGGCTTGTCCAGTACTCGTTTCAGTGCTACTATTACCCGCATTCGACGGGGTGGCAGGCTGCACGCTCTCCTGTGTCGTCGGGGATGATTTCAGCGGTTGGCTTTCCTGTCCACCCGAACCTCCCTGCTGGCACGCTGCCAACAGCAGCCCCGGCAGGATCAGTCCCGGGATAAGCGCTTTGGTCCAGCGCTGAGGGGTCCGTTTCTGTTGCATATGTTGTTTCATGCGGGTATCTCCTCCAATATTACATTTGATGCAAGGCTTACTATAGTTTTCCGTTCCCCTATTGTAACTGAATTTTCGACACTCTTCGAAGCCGTTATCCAGTTCGATGAAGCTGAATAGGCCCGAAAAAGAAAGAATAGACCCGAATTGTTAGGGAGTATGACGTTTTTGCGGAATTGTGGCCCGGGCGCGTTCAGCTACACGCTCACGTATGAGCTTCAGTGCCTCTTCCGCACGGGGCAGTCCCGGCAGCAATGCCGTAATGTCAGCTTCATTCATAGGAGCAAGCTTCTGCGGCAGGCGAATCTCAATGGCATGAAAGCCCGCGCCGGGACGGTGTAATGCGCCTTCGACGGCAGATTCAGCAATCCATTCGCTGATCGCCGCCGATCCGCTGCGTGCGCCCTCTGACCGCGAGGTTGGCTCATGCACGAGAGATGCCCCCTGCACGTGGGACAGCTCACCTGCCCAAGCACTGAATACGAATTCCAGCAGCGCTTCGCGCGTCATTCCGATCAGCTCCAGACCAAGCAGCGGCTCGCTTTCCAGCCCCGCTTGGAGAGCCTTCTTCACTTCGTTAGCTGCACCAACGCCGTCCTCCAGATTGGATGTAGCTGCATCGGCTGCTACCTGAATGACCTCATCCAGCGAGAGGCAGGCTTCCCCCTGTATAAAACGGTATATGTCCCAAGGCTCCGCCTTTAGCTGCTCCAGCCATGCCATCCGCTGTTCCGGGTCCAGTACAGGCACAGTGCCAGTCCAGCGGGCAGCCTGAGCAATCTCCGAACCGTTTTCCGTCCCGTACTCCTCTATTTTCGCCTCCCATTGACCGTCAGTTACTCGCAGCTTCACTCGCGGCCTTGTCATCGTCTTCATCCTTTCTGTGCTTACTCAATCCATATATCATTTTGCAGCGCGATCAGACCGCGCAATTCATCGTCAGACATTTCCGTCAGCCAATGCTCACCGGAGCCGACAACCTGCTCGGAAAGCGCCTTTTTGCTCTCGATCAGCTCGTCGATCCGTTCCTCCAGCGTACCTTGGCAAATCAGCTTATGCACCTGCACGTTCCGGCTTTGACCAATGCGGAATACCCGATCCGTCGCCTGATTTTCTACCGCAGGATTCCACCAGCGGTCATAGTGAATAACATGACTGGCACGCGTCAGGTTCAGGCCAACGCCGCCCGCCCGCAGGGAAAGCACGAATATATTCGGCCCTTCCCCCTGCTGGAAGTTATGAACGATTTCGTCCCGTCTGGTTTTCGTCAGCCCCCCGTGCAGGAAATACGGTTCTTCCCCGAAAATACGGGCCAGCCGTGCTACCAACAGCTCTCCCATAGACACATATTGGGTGAAAATCAGAGCGGATTCTCCATTCTCCCGGATGGTTTCCACCAGTTCCAGCAGCCGTTCCATTTTGCCTGAATTTTCGGTTTTTCCAGTGTCAGCCCGGCCCGGAATGATCAGACCCGGATGGTCACAAATTTGCTTCAGCTTGGTCAGCGAAGACAGAACAAGCCCCTTGCGGGCGATGCCGATCTGTCCGTCCAATGTCCCCATCAGTTGATCCACCACGCCGCGATACAATCCCGCCTGCTCTGGTGTCAGCACACAATACGATTTCAATTCCAGCTTCTCCGGTAAATCCTTCCGTATATCCGGATCGCTTTTGAGTCGACGCAGCATGAACGGCGAGACGAGACGATACAGCTCACGCAGCGCGCCCCCTCTTTCCTCTCCCGCCATACTGTAGCGCTGACGGAACGAAGATGAGGTGCCGAGGTAACCCGGATTCAGAAATTGAAAAATGGACCACAGCTCACTCAGCCGATTCTCCACCGGGGTGCCCGTCATGGCGATCCGATGCGGTGCTGATAGCTTCATCACGCTCTGAGCCTGCTTTGTCCGTGCATTTTTAATATATTGCGCCTCATCCAACACGATAGAGGACCAATAGACCGCAGATAAATCGCTGCCGTCCCGGCCCGCCAAATGGTAGGTAGTGAGGACGATATCATATTCGCGGACGCTTTCTTGAAATGCCTCCCCGTGAAGTCGCTGGTTGCCGTGATGAATATAGAGTGACAAATCCGGCGAAAAACGCTTCAGCTCCCGCTGCCAGTTACCCAGCAGCGAGGTCGGACAGACGATCAGCGCCGGACGCTGATCCGTGGCGCCGATGCCACCATCGAGCAGGCAGGTAATAACCTGAATCGTTTTACCAAGCCCCATGTCGTCCGCAAGGCAGACACCGAAGCCCAGCCCGCGCATGGCAGCCAGCCATTGGAAGCCGCGCTCCTGATAAGGACGCAATTCGCCATGCAGCGTCTTCGGTACAGGGCGCGGCTCCACAGAACGAAGCATACCGCCCTCAACCAGAGAGGCCAGCAACCCGGCGGATTCCGCGCCGAAGATGGACAGGCCCTTCCATGAGGCCTCGCCTGCACCTTCATTTTCCGCGGCCAGATGCATCCATTCGGACAAGGTCATTTCGCCGTCTTCACCGCGCTTGATAAAACGCAGCACCTGACGAATTTCCTTCGGATCGACCTCGATCCATTCGCCTCCCAGACGTACATACGGCAAATTGGCCGCAACGATGCTTTCCAATTCCTCCATCGTCAAGGTCGTATCGCCCAGCACAGCCTCAGCATCAAAGGAAATCATGCGGTTAATACCGACCGTCGATGTGTCGGTATTCACGCCTTCCGGCGGTGTGCCGCGCTCCGCCGAACGCATTTTGAGCCGCAAGCCTGCGCGGCGGCGGCCCTCTCGGCTCCAGCGTGAAGGCATTTGCACGGTGGTGCCGTTCTTTTGCAAAGCGGGTACGGCTTCCGTCAGGAAGCGGAAGAACAGCTCAGGCTCCAGCGTGAGGCCCTCGGGATAAGGGCGGCTCAACGCTTCTTGCAGTATCGGTGCCGCTTCGGCAGCCTGTCCAAGCCGCAGCAGCAGTTGTGCCTGCACTTGGCGATACACGATGTTGCCGCGCACCAGATCTCGCTCGGGATGCGCCCACAGCGCCAAAGCAGGCAGTCGCAACCCCGGCTCAGCATCGCTTTCCACCCAAAAGGTAATGCGCCATTCCTTCACATTCTCTTCCAGTGAAGGCTCCAGACGAAGGCACAGACGAACCTGCCCTTCGATCGGCTCCTGATCCTCCCGTTCCGTGACTGGCATCGCGCTTCCTTCAAGAGAGGCCGCCTGAAGGACCAGTTCCTCCATCTCGGCAGGCGTTCCCTGTATCGCAACCGGGCGGGAACCTGTCAGCAGGCTGTTCCACCACAACTCTGCCAGCGGCGATCCCCCGCGTCGATACTCTGCCCGATATCTGCTCAGCTCACGGTCGGAGGCTGCCAGCACTGCGGTCGTTTCCGCATGGATGACCGCACACAGGAAGGAATAGAGCACGATTCCCGCTGCATCCTCCCGTGTTTCCGGCTCCTTGCCCGCGAAGACGGCGGGAGCCGCCATACAGACGGCTGGCATCACCGAAGCCAGCTCATAAAAGCGGCGAACGTCCTCCTCCTGACGCAGTCGGGGAATCCACACCCCAACCGCCGCCTCCGGGCCGCGACGGCGCGATCCCGATGGACGCGCCTCTGTAAGCGATGGCGCAATTTCACCGCGCTGCATCAGTTCCAGCGCAAAATAAGCGGCCTTTTGCCAATATTGCATTTCCTCTCCCAGCGTAATGCCCGACGCGGAACAGCCCTTCTCGTCCATACGGGTCAGCAGGGCCATTGTCTCGCGCGGTTCCAGTGCCAAGCCCTCCAGCGTGCGGCCCAGCATGGAGCGTCTTTTGCCTCCTCTGCCTGCGACTTCCACGCGAGCGGTGTTCGGTGTCCGTACCTCGGCAAGACGCAACGCAGCCTGCCGAAACGGCCGAAGGTCTCCCTTCAGCGTCAGCCTGCGGATTACACTGCTCCACGCATCAATACGTGGTTCCGACGTCTCACCAGAAAAGCAAAAAAACACATCTCCGAGCCATATTCCATAAAGCGGTTGATTCATATCTGTCTCCCGTCCAGCCTTTTGAATTATTACTCTTCATCATATACGAAAATGGGCTCTTTTCAAAACTTTATCGCAAAAATAAATGGAAAGTCATAAGTTAATAACCTTAAATATTCATGTGGTTAACTCAAAAAAAAGACTCGATCTATAGGATCAAGTCCTTTTTTCTTCATCATCAGCTTCCGCATCCTTCAGATAAGGATTCAGGCTGTCTTGCAGCAGTTGCCTGACTCGCATACGCAGCTCTTCCGGATATATAACCTCAGCCTCCGGCCCATACTTTAACAGGAGTCTCGATACATAATTCAATTCCTCGGGCGGAATATATCCCTGCCATTCCTGGTGGGAGAGATTCTGGAAGAGCGGATCTGATTCCACCAGCCGGGCACCAAACGCGGTAAATCTTATTTTGGACGGAATTCCCTGACGGGAATCATCCGAAGCCAACCATTCCCGGAGTGTGGGAAGGCTGGATAAGGTTTGTTCCAGCATGGTCATGGCGATTACCCGATCTGAACGGTACAGGATAATCTGGTCTTTGCTATGCGCTGGCATGTACCAATATCCGTGATCAAAATATAGCCCAACCGGATATACTTTAGTCCACTTTTCCCCGGAAGCGGAGCGGTAAAGCATCTTCACCTGGCGCTTATTCAACGCAGCCTCCAAAATGAGCGAGGTGTAGGGCGACTCTGCGTGAGTAGGCATCATGCGGAAAGTGATATAATCCTTCAATTGATCAATGCTGTCCCGCACATCCTGTGGAAGCCCGGCATAATATTGCTCGGATACATGCCCACGAACCGATCCGAAAGGAATATCCGGAATGTCTTCCAGCAGTTGCAGCATGAGAAAAAGACCCATGGCCTCGTCGCGGGCAAGATGAAGGGGAGGAAGAAGTCGATTGGGAAGCGCCCGGTACCCGCCATGAGGACCAGTTTCGGTATACAGGGGTAACCCGGTCTGCTGCAAATAGTCGAGATCTCTTTGTATCGTCCTGACGGAGACGTCAAAACGCTCGGCAAGCTCACGTGCCGTATATTTTTTTCGGGAATCCAGTATCCTCATAAGAGCAATTCTGCGTTCGTTCATCAGGCACTCCTTTAATTGAAAATTCAATCGGATACGCAATTTAACTACGACATCATATGTCATAAATACATTGTAACATAGAGATAGAAAGGAGTGATGAGCTATGAAGGATACAAAATCTCGCAGCAAAATCGTGCTGTATATTGCCATGAGTCTCGACGGGTATATAGCGCTGCCAGATGGCTCTGTGGACTGGCTTTATGATGTCAAAGGGGACGGCGGGGACAATGGATATGCCGACTTTTACGACACCGTAGGCACGGTGCTGATGGGCAGGTTAACGTATGAGGAGGTATTGAAGCTTTCAGATGATTTGCTTTATGCTGGCAAGCCGTGTTATGTACTTACCCGGTCATTAGCGAAGCATCAGCAAGCACCGCATGTTACGTTTACAGACGAAGCTCTGTCTGAGCTTGTTCCGCGTCTGCAAGAACAATCGGAAGGTGGAGTATGGCTGGTGGGTGGAGGCCAGTTAGTTCAGGCCTTCATGCGGGAGGGACTGCTGGAGGAGGCTATCATTGCAGTCATTCCCAAAGTACTCGGACAAGGAATACCTCTATTTCCGGAAGGAACGTTGCCAAGTACGTTTGAACTCAAAGAGATAGAACGCCGCGGGGATATCGTTTTGCTTCATTATCATCTATAAGCTGAACTTGAAAGCGACCGCTTCGCTTGTACAGCACCATTCCGCCTACTTCGTTTTTATGTACATTTTTCGAGTTTGGCTTATATATTTCTGTTTACAGAAAAGCCTTCGGATTTCAGGATTATGCAATCTCCCTGAAATCCGAAGGCTGTATCGCGTAGGCTATTTAACTATTTGGTCTTCAAATTATCCCACGTGCTCTGGAAATCCTCCAACAGTTTCCCGGCATCCGATTTACCCGCCACATAGGCTTGCATCTGACTGCCGAATTCCTGCTGCGCTCCTTCAGGATAGCGGCTAAAGAACCAGCCCAGCAGCTTGTTTTCCTGACTGTATTTCACCACTTCGGCACCCAATTGGCCCATATCAGCCTCTGACCCCTTGATGCTCTTGAACGCCGGAATGAATTTGAATTCCTTGGTGATATACTTTTTACCCTGTTCGGATGTCACCATCCAGTTTAAAAACTCCTTCGCCTCGGGTTTGACAGATGAATTTTTGTTAACCACCCAGTTGTTGGCGACTCCTACAAACAGCTTATCTCCGGCTGCTGCGTCTTCACCAATCGGCATAGGCAGAATACCCAGATTCAGCTTTGGATTAATCCCGTCAATTTGTACTTGGGTCCAATTCCCTTGCTGCATCATGGCGGCCTTGCCCGTAGCAAAATTTGTTACCTGCGTATTGTAATCGGTCGTCAGCGGTTTGGAATTGCCGTACTTGAGCGTCAGATCGAACAACTTAATCCACTCAGCGAATACAGCGTTGCCCGGGATTTTCGCTGTTCCATCATTCAGTCCCTTCACGAAAGCTGACGGGTCCGGCTGATTGGCAAATGCCACGTTCAGCAAATGATTGCCCAGCACCCAAAACTCCTGATATCCATTAGAAAAAGGTGTAATTCCTGCGGCTTGGAGCTTTTGGGCAGCTCCTTCCAGCTCAGACAGTGTTTTGGGTGTCTCGGTAATGCCCGCTTTCTTGAATAAATCCTTGTTATAAATAAAGCCGTAGCCCTCCAGATTCATCGGCTGACCGTACAGCTTGCCGTCCTTGGTCATCGGCTCCTTGGCGACATCGACCACGTCACCGACCCAAGGCTGGTCAGACAGGTCCTCCAAATATTCCAGCCACGTATCCAGCTCGCGGTAGCCTCCTACGTTAAAGATATCCGGCTGCTCCCCGGAGGCAAACTTCGCCTTCAAGGCCGCCCCGTAGTCGCTACCTCCGCCCACGGTCTGAATATCAAGCTTGATTCCCGGATGGGAAGCTTCATATTCGGCCTTCATGCGATTGAGTGCCTCTGCAATTTCCACCTTGAACTGAAAAATGTGAATCGTCTTTTCCTTAGCTTCCTCTTTTCCTGCATTTTGTTCACCACCGCTACTGTTACAACCTGCCAGAACAAGGGCAAACGCAGCGAGAAGCAGAATCAGGGCTTGGGCTCTCTTTTTAAAAGTATGCGTTCTCATTTTCATGTTCCCTTCTATATTAAATTTCAAATAAGATGAACTCGAAAAATCCATATGGAAACGGAGCAACGGAATGGTGCTGAACAAGCGATAGCGCTCGCCTTTGTTTATAGACTCCCACCTTTATTCGTTTATTCAGGGGAATCTGGAGGCAACAGCGATGGTAAGCACCATCCATTTGCGGAGTGGCACACCGTGTGCATTTTCAGTTCATCCCGCACTCAGCCCTTGACTGAGCCAGCCATAATACCTTGAATAATATACTTTTGCATGGCCAGAAAGAATACGATCACTGGCAAGATCCCCAGTACCAGTGCAGGCAATGCCAAATCCCATTGCTTGGTGTACTGCCCGAAAAAGGCATAGGTCGCGATTGGAATCGTCCGTAGCTCCGCCTTTTGCAGCACAAGAGAAGGCAGCAGATAGTCATTCCAGATCCAGAGCGTATTCAAAATAATAACCGTTACCATCATCGGCAGCATCAACGGATATACAATGCGGAAAAACACACCGTAAGGCGTACAGCCGTCTACCGTAGCCGCCTCCTCCACCTCAACCGGTACGCCTTTGACGAACCCGTGAAAGAGAAAGATGGACATCGGCGCCCCGAATCCCAAATAACAGATGACCAGACCACCGATGCTGTTCATCAAATCCAGCGTACTTACGACCTTAACCAAAGGAATCATCACGGATTGAAAAGGAATGACCATTGCAGCCACAAACAGGGTGAACAGCACCCGGTTATAACGCGTCGGATGCCGGACCATCCGGTAAGCAGCCATCGAGCTGATCAGCGCGAGCGACAGATTACTGATCACCGTAACCACAAGTGAATTCCATAAGGCCTCGGGAAAACGTGTAATGCTCCATGCTCTGGCATAGTTACTCCATACAAACGTTTGCGGCCAGGCCGCCGAATCGGTGAGTAGATCACCAAAGCTTTTGACCGAATTGACGAATAAAAAATAAAACGGAACGAGGAATATCAAAGCGACGAGAATCATGACCAGCTCGGTCACCCATGTTCCGGCACGGTAACGCTTGCTCGTTTCCATTTACGCCTCCACCTCCCGGCTTTTCGTCAAACGCACCTGAAGGCTCGTAACAAGCGCAACAATGATAAAGAATATGAGTGCTTTGGCCGTTCCCAGCCCATAACGATTGTTCACAAAGGCTTCATTGTAAATATTAAGTGCGACCGACTCCGTGGAACCGAAGGGCCCCCCTTTGGTCAGTGACAAATTGAGATCGAACATTTTAAACGACCACGAGATCGCCAGGAAAAGACATACCGTAACGGCAGGCATGATCAATGGCAGTATAATCGACCTTAATATTTGCATCCGGCTCGCCCCGTCAATTTCGGCTGCTTCCAGCATATCCCGAGGTACATTGGTCAGGGAAGAGATATAAATGACCATCAAATATCCGGCGGTTTGCCAGATAAACACGATCACAATACCCCAGAAAGCCGTGATTTCATCTCCCAGCCAGGGCAGATTGAAGAAAGACAAGTCCGTACTCTCTCCAATCGCTGCAAATCCTTTGACGAAAATAAACTGCCAGATAAATCCCAGCAACAGCCCTCCAATCACATTGGGCATGAAAAAAATAGTCCTCAGCATATTTTTGGTTTTCAGCGGCTTGGTTAAAAAATACGCCAGCAGAAAACCAATCATATTCGCAGCCACTACTCCAATCACCGTAAAACGGACCGTAAACCAGAACGCTGTCCTAAATTTGTCATCATCCAGTAAAATGTGACTGAAATTATCCAATCCGACCCACTTCGCCTGATTAGCAACTCCATTCCACTCTGTAAAAGAATAGTACATTCCTAGCATGAAAGGGATTACAATAATGATAACGAAAAATAACGTCGACGGCCCTACGAAGATCCATTGCTGGAGCCATTGCGACGATTTGGCGCGGTTCAAGCCGATCCCCCCTTTGTTGTCTGTTGGTGTCTGGAACGCTCCTTACGGCTTCCTCAAGCAGCATGGGCGCTTTGACCATTCGATTGTGGTTCACATGTTCATTATGTCGAATAAGCGCTCTGGAGAACACGCAAGATCGTGAACCATTCAGGGGGAAAATATTGACCTTCGGCCTGCCTTGAATTGTGAAAGGAGCTATTCGCATGAAATTCCACAGCATTCGTTCTCGCCTGATCTGGTTTCTCTTAATTGCGGTTACTCTGCCACTGCTGCTGTCGATGACCATGACCTTCATTCTTACCAAGCAATCCTTGCGAGAGCAGGCCACACAAGAAAATGAACGGCTTATTTTTCAGGGAATTACGAATCTGGATAACTATTTACAGGGATTAAACCGCGCGTCCATTGGAGTCTATAATGATCCTCATTTCTTGCGCAACCTGGCTAAAATTCCGAATGATTACCGGGCCGTTGCCGAAATTTACACCACGCTGCAAACGATGATGAATGCTTCGTCAGGCATCGATCAGGTGTATTTGCACTCTTTTGAGGCTGGGCAATCTACGCTGATTACCAGCACGGTCCCTCTTCGGGAATTCCGACTGGCACCCTTTCCCGGTTCCATTCATTACGGCTCTTCCGGATTGTTCATCCAGCCTTCACATACGAAGCATTTGTATGGCTTTTCGGCGGTTTCCTATGCGGAGCACAACACACAGCGACAGGTGTTCACACTCCATCGGGCGATTCGGAACATTCCCTCTTCAGAGACGCTCGGGGTGCTTGCTATGGATGTTCGTCTGGACCCGCTGCGCAGCATTTGCCGTCAATTGTACAATGCAGATACAGAGGAGCTGTTTTTGATCGACCGGAACGGAACGATCATATATAGTGGACAGGAAGCGTCGATTGGAACGCGCTGGAAGGAATCCGGCCTGCTTAATCGAATTTCTAAAGAAGGCAAGCACGGAGTCATTGAAGATGATACGGCATTGCAGGTGTACGGCAAGCTGGATGCCAACCTGTCAGGCTGGACGCTCGTTAAGAAAATCCCTAATCAAACGCTTTATTTACGGGCCACCCGCCTGACCCAGATCAATGCAGTCATTACAGGCGCAGCGTTGCTGCTCGTCATTGTTGCCACCTTGTGGATTTCCATCAAAATCACGGAGCCCATCAAGCGACTGACCCGCTACATAAACCAGATTCAGTCCGGTCAACTGGATGTAGACATCCGGGCCATGAGCAATGATGAGATCGGCGTGCTGTCACGCCGCTTCAGACAGATGATGGATACCATCAACAATCTCATTTTACGGGAATACAAGCTGGAGCTGGCGAACAAGACGCATCAATTGAAAGCGCTTCAAGCACAGATTAATCCTCATTTTTTATACAATACGCTACCATCTATCGGAACGCTCGCTCTACAGCATGAGGTGCCGCGAATCTATTCCCTGCTCTCTTCCCTTGCCAAAATGCTGCGCTATAACATGCGGGATCATACGGTCGTTACACTTAAGGAAGAGGCCGAGCATGTAAAGCAATATCTTGATTTGCAAAAAGAACGCTTTGGCGAGCAATTAGAGGTCACTTACCAGTGGGATGATGGGGTCCTGGATGATCAGGTGCCCAAAATGATTCTCCAGCCACTAGTGGAAAATTACTTTAAACACGGTGCTGATCCGCGGCTGGGACATGGTGAAATTCGAATTTCGGGTTGCCGGATTCAGGAAGGAATCGTGAAGATTACAGTAGAAAATAATGGAGTATCGATTCCGCAGGCTGAGTTGGAGCAGCTCCAGCATATGCTGAAACGTCCGCTGAAAGCCTATGAGGAACCGAACACCGGCGAGTCGGATTCTATCGGACTTCGTAATGTGCTGCTGCGAATCCAGCTTCATTCCGAAGACGGCTCTAATACCCTGTATGTAGACAATATTCTGCCTCATGGCGTGCGTTATACACTCGTAATTCGTACCGAAGCTCATACCGAAATTCATATTAAGGGAGAGTGACCTGTCATGAAAGTCCTGATTGTGGATGATGAAAAGCATGTGCGCCATGCCATTCGGATGCTTGTACATTGGGAAGCTTGCGGCGTGACTGAGGTCATTGAAGCCGAGTCGGGCGATCAGGCGATTGAGGTCATCACCGCCCTTTCGCCACCTGTTGTACTCACTGATATGCGGATGCCCGGCAAGGACGGGGTGGCCCTGATGGAGTGGATTCAGGTGAATTCCCCCGCGACCCGAGTCGTGGTGGTCAGCGGCTATGACGATTTTGAGCTGGTCCGGCAGGTCATTCGTCGGGGTGGCATGGACTATATTCTCAAACCTGTGGACCCGGTGGAGATTAACGAGGCTTTAACCAAAGCCACTCAAGCCTGGCAGACAGCGGAGCAAGACCGGAACAGGCGCACGATGCAGGCTATTGAGGTGAACCGGATGAGGCCGCACTATGCCGACAAGCTCCTGACCGAGCTGGTATCCGGTACGGCGAATACCCATCTTTCCATCACGCCTTTACGTGAGGAACTGCATCTTCCTGCGGCTATTCATATGTGCAATGCAGCGGTGATGAGCACCACTCAACTGGATGCCGATATGCTGGACAAATACAAGACGCGGCACCCGCTTCTGGGCTTTTCCCTGATTAACATCTGCAACGAGTTTCTCGGGAATTCCCAAACCGGGATTGCGTTCCGCCATCTGGAGCGTATGGATGAAATTATTCTACTGTATTGGGGCGAACCGTCCCGCTGGCCGCAGCTCTTGCAGGATATCCACAGAGGGATAAGAACGGCGTTGCGGTGCTATATGCACATCGGAATCGGCTCGTTCGGTGCCTTTCCCGTGGCGGCCGCCACAGCCTACCAGGAAGCACGGCAAGCATTGTGGAAACGAGATGTGCTGCAAGCAACAGACTGGCTGCACAACAGCTCTCTAGCACGACAAGCGGTGCGTCTTCCCCAGCTTCCCGAGATGGAGGAGGAGCTTCGGCTTAGTGCGCTCAGCTGCAACGCCAGTCGTATAGCTGCGGCGGCTGGCCGCTGGATATCAGCCGTAGCCGACCTGCCTTCGGTTACGGCTGAGCAACTGGTCGGCTGGAATCAGGAGCTAGACTGGATGCTGGCCCGCTGGCTGAACGACAGACCCGACGATGCCGCAGGGGAGGAACTGGCAGACGAGCACGGCTCCATCCCTGCCCTGCCGATCGACAACCGGGGCTTGCTATCCCTGAGTCTATGGCAGAAACAGGTCGAAAACCGACTGCTGGCAGCCGGTCAGGCCCTTACACCAAGCCATAGCCCAAGCAATCCTGTTATCCGTGATATTGCCCGCTATCTGGATGCTCACTACGACGAGGACATTTCCCTACAGGATATGGCGAGCCGTTTTTACCTCAGTCGGGAATATATTTCTCGTAAATTCAAGCAGGAATACGGCGTTAATCTGTCCGAGTATCTATGTCGGATCAGGATGGACAAAGCGAAGCTGCTGCTGTTAAATGACAAGCTCCGCCTTCATCATATTGCCGGTATGGTCGGTTATCAAGATGAAAAATATTTTGGCAAGGTATTCAAAAAACTGGAGGGTGTCACGCCTGGCGAGTTCAGAAAACGCCATTCTGTAGATCCTCAGCCGTTAACGCATACAGCACATGATCTTCCCAGACACCATTAATCTTCAAATAGTTTAGAGCCAGTCCTTCCCGACGAAATCCAGCCTTCTCCATTACTCGATTGGATGGCGTATTTCTTGGCATAACCCCGGCCTGTATACGGTGCAATCCCAACTCATGTATGGCGTAACGTACAATATCCTGTACTGCTGAGGTGGCGTAGCCCTGTCCGTGATATGCAGGATCTACGAAGTATCCCAGATTCGCATTTTGAAAAGGGCCTCTAGCCACGCCTGATAGCTCCATTCTACCGATCAGCTTATCCTTTTCCGGCAAAAAAAGTCCAAACGTATATCCCTGCCCGGCTTGAGCAGCCTCAAGGCCAATGGAGATCAGGCGGGCCTGTTCCTCCAGCGTAAAGTAAATTTCAGGCCGTTCCGGCTCAAATGGCTTAAAAAAATCAAAATTTTCGCGTCTAATCTCCAATAATCGTTCTGCATCACTTACTTGTAAAAGTCGAATTTGTAGCCCCGGATGGGTGGAAGCGATCAAATTTGCGCCATTGGACTGATTTAGCATTGTCAGTTTCCTTCTTTCTCTATTTGTCGTATGCATGAATCTACGGAACAGTAAAATACCCTGGGTGTATGGAAGCAACCCAGGGTATCCTCATCTATTTCATCCGAGATTTAATCCGTAACAGTCAACCAGCCAGGCATCGTCGTCAGCGCACCCCACAGATAGTCCGGAATGACCAGCTCCTGTTGGGCTTGCTTGGACAATGTCGTGCGGATGGTATCTTCTGTTCCGTTATGCACCTTCTGAACCCATTGCGGCTCCATCAGAAGCGGACGTCCCAGTGAAACCAGCGGTACACCTGTCTCCAGCGCCGCAAGTGCATTGTCCGGTGTATTCAGCGACCCGACTCCCATAATCGGCACGCGGTTTCCAACCTTCTCATGGATGATAACGGTACGTGAACGTTCGTCGCTACGGTCACGGAACGAACCACCGAAGAAATGGTTAACGGAAATGTGCAGGTAATCCAGCCCTTCATCCGCCAGGCGGTCTACGAGCACCAGCGTATCGTCCAATGTAATGCCTGGCGTATGTCCTTCCTCGGGAGACAAGCGATATCCGAAAATGAACGGCTGCTTCGCATGCGCGGCAATCACTTTCTTCACTTCATGAACAACCGCCAGCGGGAAGGTCATACGTTTTTCAAGGCTGCCTCCCCACTCATCGGTACGAAGGTTGGAATGTGGGGAGAAGAACTGCTGCACCAGATAACCGTTCGCTCCGTGAAGCTCCACACCGTCATAGCCCGCTTCAATTGCGCGGCGAGTCGCTTCGCCATAGGCACGGATGACACGGTGAATATCATCGGTGGTCATTTCACGTGGCACAGGTGCGCCTTCTTTTTCCTCAGCCACCGCGCTTGCACTGATCGGCTGTCCGTCCGGTATTTGATCCGGTGGGCACAAACGACCGCCATGATAAATTTGTAGAATTGCTTTTGCACCCTCCTGATGAATCGTGTCAGCTAGACGACGCAGGCTCGGAATCATTTCATCCTTGTCTGCGCCAAACTCATTTACAAAGCCTTTACCATCTGGAGTCACATACACGCAAGCAGTAATGACAGCACCTACACCGCCGGAACGTTCACGGTAGTAAGCCAACTCCTGGTCACTGACCTCACCATTTTCATGAGACGCAAAGTTGGTCATAGGTGCCATCGTGATACGGTTTTTCAATGTAACGCCAGATGGCAGGGTAAAAGTATCAAATAACGGTTTATATTTCGGGTTCATTCGGTACTCTCTCCTTTAATTTAAGTCAGATCAGACGAATATGGGCTGTTACCATGATGTCAAATACGAATTCAGAGTAACTTTACTCTTATGAGGCATGTGTAATATTGCTTACTTTAATACAGTGGTTATAACAACCACAGTATAATGATCCGCTTCCATAAAGTCAAATCTAACCTTTTGACCTTCCTTAAACTGTCCGAAAAATCTGAACCTTGCCACTTGTCATAGCCACCGACAGTAATTCAATTGTTCCCGGCTGTGCTGTCCTTTTCTTCCCGACGGGAAAACCAGGTCGCAAGCAGCGAGCCGGAAATGTTGTGCCACACGCTGAAAATTGCACTCGGAACAGCAGCAACCGGATTAAAATGGGCCGCTGCCAGCGCAGCGCCCAGCCCGGAATTTTGCATCCCTGTTTCCAGTGTAACGGCTTTGCGTTTGGACAGATTCATGCCGAACAGCTTGGCAAACCAATACCCGAGCAGGAACCCGATGCCGTTATGCAAAATCACCGCAGCAAAAATAATCGGGCCGGTTTCCAAAATCTTGCCTCTGCTGCCCGCGACCACAATCGCCACGATCAGCACAATAGCCAGCGTCGATACGAGCGGCAGTGCCTTGACACTTGCTTCGGCCTGTTTGCGAAACAGCGATTTGACGATAACCCCCAGCACAATCGGTACAATAACCACGACGAGAATATCCATAATCAGCGAATTTGCATCAATATTCATCCATCGCCCAGCAAGCAGGCTGAACATGGCCGGGGTTGCCAGTGGCGCAATCAGCGTCGACACTGAAGCAATGGATACTCCCAGCGCCACGTCTCCTTTTGATAAAAGGGTCATTACGTTGGACGCGGTGCCGCTTGGGCAACAGCCTACCAAAATAACGCCAACAGCAATATCTGGCTGCAACTGCAACACCAACGCCAATGCAAACGCCAAAAACGGCATGATCAGATAATGTCCGACTACACCAATAGCCACATCAACCGGACGCCGGAATATTTCACGAAAATCAGCCGAAGACAGCGTCAGCCCCATACCGAACATCACGATGCCAAGGAATAGCTGTATGTATCCTTTCAGCCCTGTAAACGCCGCAGGAAAGAATAATCCCAGACACGCAAATAAAATAACCCAGATCGAAAAGGTTCCTCCTACGAACTTCCCTACTTTCTCCAATCCTTTCATTCTACTTATCTCCTTACTTCTATATAAGCTGAATTTGAGCAAACTCATATGGGAAACGGAGTAGGCGGAATGATGCTGTGCAAGCGATAGCGGTCGCCTTTGCCCCCGGGATTTCTACCATGGTGCGTTCATTCAGGGAAATCTGGGAGCGACAGCGATGGGAAGCATCATCCGCCTGCGTAGTGGCACTCCATGTGAATTCTCAATTCAGTTTATATAGTGCTTAAAATTTTTTTCATTGGATTACATATGACTGCATATACATACATCTTTTAATCAAATACTTGTAGCATGGAACTTTTCCCGACAAGGACATTTTGGCAGCAAAGTGGGTATATTCTATAGTAGAAGATTGTGACCAGTCGGTCATTCCACGGTTCATCATTCATTTTAGGAGGAGATGCCTCTATGTCACGAAGCCATTCATTGAAATGGTGGAATATCATTGCATTTATCGCTGTCATCGTCATTAACATTCTGGCTTCCACACTTCCCATCGGCGGAAGAAGCACCGCTGCCGTATCCAATATGTACCCTACCCTGCTGACACCTGCGGGTTATGCCTTTTCCATCTGGTCGGTTATTTACTTGCTGCTTGCCTGCTTTGTTGTGTATCAGGCTACATCGGCAGGACAAACCAAGACGAGCGTTCAGTCTATCGGGGCTTTCTTTATTTTAAGCTGTATCTTCAACATGATCTGGATTTTTTTGTGGCAGTATGTATATGTAGAACTGTGTGTGATCGTCATTATACTGTACTTACTCTCTCTGTCTGTCGTATATGTACGCACTCGTACGCCGCAACCAACCCTCGGAGAAATGTGGTTCGTCAAGCTGCCGTTCAGTCTGAACCTTGGCTGGGTATCCGTCGCTACCATCATCAACATCACGGTGGCACTGGAAAAGAACGAGTGGAGCGGCTGGGGACTCAGCGATACTACATGGGCGCTCATCATCCTGTTCATGGGCACCGTGCTTGCTATCATGGTCAGCTTCCCATATCGTGACAGCATTTATCCACTTGTGTTCGTGTGGGCTTACGTCGCCATCGCCATCGAGCATCCGAACAATGAGAACGTGCGGTTGGCTGCATTCATTCTGGCCGCAATCATCCTGGTGTACTCGCTTTGGCTGTTCTTTGCCCGTAACCGGGACCGAGACTAAAGGAATCACATCACGTATACCACACGCATAAAAGAACTTCCATTTCCACATCAAGTGTGGATTTTGGAAGTTCTTTTGTATGCCTTCAGCCTATTCGCCTTTCAAGGCGATCACTTCAATCTCCACCAGTGCATCCTTCGGCAGACGAGCTACCTCCACCGCACTACGAGCCGGATACGGCTGTTCGAAGAAAGAGCTGTATACTTCATTTACGCTGACAAAGTCGTTCATATCTTTCAGGAATACGGTCGCTTTCACGACTTGGTTCAGGCTGCTCCCAGCCGCTTCCAGAATAGCTTGTACGTTGCTCAAGGACAGACGAGCCTGCTCCTGTACATCTTTACCGAACTCACCTGTTGCCGGATTCAGTCCAAGCTGTCCTGAGGTGTAAATAAAACCGCCCGCCTCTACAGCTTGGCTATAGGGTCCGATAGCGCCGGGCGCTTTTTCAGTGGCAATTGTTTTTTTCATATAGGTTGAATTCTCCTTCCTGATACTGGTTCTCCGTATTATAGCACGGGAAGTCCAAAGCCACTATTCCGTATGAATTGGGGTGGTTTTACACATTTTTATCGGCACCCGTTTCTGTGCCGGGTTCATCCTCACCGGGTGTCAGCTCAGCTCCGATGACCCGAATGATATCGTTCGGATAAATATGTACGCCACTCGCATGCGCGAGAGCGATTCGTACCATAGCCCGTGCGATCACCGAGGCCGGGATGGCGCGGTAGGAAGCCAGTTTGCCTGTCATCACGCCATCCAGTGCCTTCATCACCACAGCGGCGGCGGCTTCGCCAAAACGACGTTCGGGCCTTGTGCCTAAAATCAGCGACGGACGGAACAAATGCAACGCAGGCAAGCCAATATCGGCAAGCGCCTCCTCAGCCTCACCCTTCGTACGGTTGTAAAACACGCGCGAATCCGGGTCCGCTCCCATTGAGGAGATGGCGAGCATCTGCACCGCACCGGCCTCTTTGCCCAACCGGGCGGTCAGAACCGGATAGTCCAGATCCACCTGACGAAACTGCTCCTTGGAGCCAGCCTTTTTCATCGTCGTCCCGAGGCAGCAAAAAACATCATCAACCCCCTCGAAGGCGAATGCCGCTTCCTGCGGCTGCTCCCAGTCGATAAGTGCCTGCTCCAGCTTGGGATGCTTGATTTTCAGCGGACGTCTGCCCACAACCATGACGCGGCTGTATTCCTTTTGCACCAGCAGCTCCCGTACAACATAACCCCCGACAAGCCCCGTTGCACCCACAACGACCGCTTTACGTTCCACGATAAACCTCCTTTATGCCTGTAACCTGCCTGCCCCTGCCCTGTGGTATCAGGCTAATTTAAACGGCTGTTCGCCCGCCTCCTTGATTTCAGACGGACACATGGGCAGGTACAGGGAAAATATGCTTCCCTTGTCCTCCTCACTCTCCAAACGGATAAAACCGCCCAACAAGCGAGATAAATCGCGGCTAATCGACAGTCCCAGCCCAGTTCCTCCATATTTGCGGTTAATCGAACCGTTTGCCTGCTGGAATGCCTCAAAAATAACATGCTGCTGAAGCTTGGAAATACCGATGCCCGTATCTTTTACCGCAAATACAACCCAATCTCCCTCCTGCCCCTTCCGTTCCAGATGCTGAGTGCTGATTTCCAGCAATACACGTCCTTCATGAGTGAACTTAAAAGCATTAGACAACAGATTGCGCAAAATTTGCTGCACACGTTTGGGATCGGATCGAATTTCATCCGGTATATCGCCATGCTCCCTCAAGCTGAATTCAAGCTTCTTGTCCTTGGCAGTGACTTCAAAATGCATCATCATCAACTGCGCAATCTCGCGCACGCTGACCGGCTCACTGACGATTTCCATCCGTCCAGCCTCAACTTTAGACAAGTCCAGAATATCATTGATCAACTGGAGCAAATCATGCCCCGAGGCATAGATCAGCTCGCTGTACTGGTAAAGCTCGTCCTCATCCAGTTCTTTTCCCTGCTCGTTGATGATCTGCGCCAGATTAATAATGCTATTAAGTGGTGTACGCAGTTCATGCGACATCGTTGCCATAAAATCGGATTTATATTGGGAAGCCACCATTAACTGCTTGGCCCGTTCTTCCAAAATGATTTTCGTCTTCTGTAACTCATCACGCTGCTCTGATAATAGCTGATTCGCCTGTATAATCTGATAATTACGCATCTGCTCCATCTGAAAATCACGTAAAATCAGCGCAAATAAAAAGCTGAGTACAATGCCGATAGGCAAAGTGAGAGGAACAACTTCCGCCACATAATAGTGCCATGGAATGACGCCCAGAAAGGCAATATTCAACGTATTTACGATATTAACCGCTAAAATAGTCACCGATGCCTTAATAATCAGACGGCAGGTGGAACGGCGCATCCAGTAGTTCAATCCGGCGCACAGCACGCCCAGAATGCTCATATTCAGAAAGCCGGCCCACGCTGCCATATTCACACCGAAGGTAAATCTCGTAAGCCCGATCGCTACCCCGATAATTATAAGCGTATAGGAGCGGGGATACACCAACGCCGCGATAATTAACGGCACAAAGCGCAGATCAAAAATAACCGTCTCGCTAAAGTTAAAACCGAAGCAAGAGCTAACCCATCCACCAAATACCACCAGTAGTACCGAACTGATATATTGAAATCGCGAAGAGGTACGGCTTAACCCATATTTATAAATCACATTCGCCACATAGGCAACAGCAATCAGCATCCCCAGATTCATTAGAAACATCATTGAAAATTGCATGGACTCACACTCCCATAGCGCGAAAAATTGGATGCCAGGCCTATGCAGACCGCTTTTGTCGTTCTCGTATATCATAACATGAAGCTTCAGCTTTCGACATGTCATAACATGCGTAAATCCCTATATAAAAAAAACGAACCGCAACGGCTCGCCCTGATGGATATACAAGTATAAGGTCAACTCATGATGCCTTTGTTCCGGCGCCATTCATCGACAAATAATTCGGCAAAGTAAGGGTCCCACTGGGTTCCTTTTCCCTCTTCCAATATCATAACCGCTTTTTCCCTCGGCATACCCTTCCGGTATGGGCGATCAGACGTCATCGCATCATACGCATCCGCTACGGCAATGATCCTTCCAAACAGCGGGATATCTTCCCCGCAGAGCTGGTCTGGATATCCTTTGCCATCATAACGCTCATGGTGCGAACGCACACCGGGCAAAAAAGGAGCCATGGCATAGGCTGGCTCCACTTGTCGGAGAATGCTTTCTCCCATAACCGGGTGCATTTTAATCTGGTCAAATTCCTCGTCCGTCAGCTTACCATCCTTGAGCAGCACGGCATCGGCCACACCGATTTTACCGATATCATGCAGTAATGCTGTTTTGCGCAAAAGATCGAGCTCCGTCTCGTTCAAGCCGCCCCTTCGCCCAATAATCACCGAATATTCAGCCACACGCAAAGAATGCCCTGCGGTATAGGTATCTCTCGCATCCAGCGCTGCCGCCAAGGTGGCAAAATAGCTCTCCAATAGCTGACAGTTTTTGTCTTCCCGTTCCTTCAATCCCTCAACCATGATGTTAAAGCCTTCAACCAGCTTCGCAAACTCGTCAGAGTACAAATCTCTAGCCTTATCGTTCAGACGGCCTTCCTTCACTTCGTTCATTTTTTCCAGCAAATGGTGAATTGGCTGCTCAATCTCACGGGTTAACAGCCATCCGCCCAGATAAGCGAAGGCCACACCAAATAGTAAAATCGTGCCCGCCCATACCCAATAGGAGCTGGAAGGCGCCTCATCCAGACGTTCCAGCCGAATCTGCGTAGCCAGGCAAAATAAAAACAGTGGAAAAGCACCAATCAACGTTGCACTCAGCTGAAATTTGTGCCGAAGCGATAGTAGCACCCGCCCCCGAAGCGATATGTTAATTCCATATCTCTGATAAGTCCGGTCTCTAATTTCTACCAGCAACGGACGGATCGCCCTCATCGTCAAGAAAAATTCAATCATCGCATGCATCGAAGCAACCAGACAAGCCCCTATACAGGCAATCCCCACATAATAGAAGGGCAAGGTGAGCTGTCCAGTATGAATCATCCATATGGCCATACCAGCTGCCGGGATGGAAAAACCGAGCAAATGCGGTCCCATAATACGTAACACAGACAGATTAGGCAGACGGTGAATCCGTATATACATCGCTTCTACATCCTCGAACGTCGTCCACTTATCCAAAAAAAAATGACGAACCGGTCCCAGGTGCATCCGAAATACCAGCGTTTCACAAGCAATCATAATGATACTGGAAAAAGCAATGATCTTTATAAGACCTAAAAATTCATAAGGGGCTACATTTAACGTGGAAAATACAAAAATCGCGCCTACCAACAGAACAGCGATCAACGAACCTATAATATAGTTCAGGATAACATACTGAATAAAGCGCTTATAGATCGGCAAAATGCTACCCCTCTTTTCATCCGCACACTCACAAAACATCTTGTTTATTCAATATCGGAGTCCAGTCGGCAAAAGTTAACCTTCTTGCTTGAGCAATTTGCTATAAAAAACAGGATAGATATTTAAGAAAATAACACTAGCGAGCGGTCCGCATCGGATTCCGGCTTTCGCAGGGCACCTTGGTCTGGCAAAGTCCGCAGCCGGCACCCGATTCAGCCTCACCACCGTTTAACACTGCCCATTTACGGGATTCCTCACCGTACACAAATTTCATGCAGGCGATTTTGTCATGGCCGCCTTCCTTGCTGATGGCCTGCACAGGGCAGCGGGTAATGCACACACCGCAGATGCCTTTGCTGCACAACAGGCAGTTCCCGGTATGGCTCAGGTTCGAGGACGCTCTGGCATCAGGCGGCACCTGCAGATCTGTTACTACAGACAGCAGGCGGATGGCAATTCCTTTCTCGGTGATGAAGCCGTCGTTGATACTGAAGGTGCCAAGGCCGGCTGCATACGCGATATGCCGTTCCGACCAGTTAGAGACCGGACCACCTGCGGCACCGTGGATGCTGTACCAATCCGTATCCAGCGGCGCCACCGCGCGGTAACCAAGCCCGGTCAGATATCCCGCCAAATGCTGCCTTGCCGAACGCACAAAATATTCATCGCCAAAGGTCCGCAGCAGCGCCCACTCTCTGGAGGCTCTTGCTTTTTGCGCACGATTGGCCTTGCGGATCGTCTCGCTGATTGGCAGCACAACACTGACAACGGTGCCTCCATCAAAGCTTCCTGTGCCTAGGGTCCGTTCGAAGGCTTCCTGCGGCGTAGCATGGTCGGGGCCCACCACTCTTTTATACTCCTCAAACAAAGGATCATTGGCCGCAGCAAATTGAATAATCGGCTCCTCGTAGTAAGGGCTCTGCAATTCTTCACAGAAATTGCCCTTGTCTTCGCTCACATAGGTTTTCATCTCGGCTGCGATGAGTTCTCTCATGTCCGGTACGGGCACTGCCATTCTATCCACATCCCTCTTCTTTGTTATTGTATATCTCTCGGCTTCCTTGCGGATACCCGGTGACAGGTTAATGGCTGCGATACACATCTCAACCCTTTTTCGTGTATATACACGAATGGGTCAGCATCCCCCTTTATAAGGAGACGGCTAATCACAGGCTCAATTTTTCAATTTTGGATAACAGTGCGGTCAATATCTGCAAATCGCCGCCTCCCAGTGACTCCTGCAAAAAAAACTGCGCCTCCTCCCATAGCTCTGCTGCATCGTTATATACCGCTTTTCCACTTCCCGTCAGAGTGAGGCAGCGGTTCCGGCTTCCCTCAGCGGATGTATCCTCCACATACCCGCTTTGCTCCAGTGCCTTCAAATTGCGTACAAGCGTGGTACGGTCGAGCCGCATCTCCAACGCTAATTCGCTTACGCTTACCGGTCCCAGCACCGTTAAGTGCTTGAGCAGCGAGAACTGGCTGATATTGAGTCCACTCGGAGCCAGATACCGGTCATACAGCCCTGTTACAGCCATCGAGGAACGGCGCAGATTAATACATGTGCAGACTGAGGGCGAGCTCTTCTGCAATGTTTTTTTGTCCTTCCTTGACGCAGTCATAGTTCTTCTTTCCTTCCATCTTTTCGTGTATCTACACTATTTCAAAATCCGGGTGTTTTGTCAGGGCAATTTGTCACAGTCTCCATTCTCTGATTTTCTTCTAACTGTGGTGGTCAAATGTGGATGCATAGCTTCCTGACTACCGGTGTTCAAAGTCAAGCTGCAAATGCAGATAAGTCTAATCCATTGCAGAAAGTGCATTTTTCCAATCTCTCATCAAAAAAACCAGAAATGCCTTGCATTTTATAATCGTTCTTGCTATACTATTAAAGTATGTATTAAACCCCATAGGATTCCGCGCAACAAGCTATTACTCCTAATCACCGCATGGAGCTTCTCCAAATTTTATGTATAACCCTAATGTAGAATTTTGAGCTTTTGCCGAAGATTTTCACATTCACACTGGCGCGGTCATCGGAGCCGCAAGGACGAAAGAGAGGTAGGGCTTTTGTCGTTTGGAAAATGAGCAGTGGAATCGGACTGCCCCTTATGAACATGCTGACCATATTATGCAAGGCAGCAGGGGTTGAATATATATTATGCCGTCGAACTATGAAGTTCGAGCAGGCCGTGCAGTTCACGCAAGCTGCACCCATCCTCCGGATGATCCCCGGGGGATTTTTAATGTACATATGTATCTAGTAAGCACCGCCGCGAGCATCTATGAACAAAAAAATGACCCCGCCGATACACCGGCAGGGCCTATAGCTTGATCAAAAAGGGGTTAATAGGGTCATTATAGTCCCCCTTTCTTAAAACTAAATGATATGCACCTTAAAAACTCATTAATTTTCCAGCTTTGTGTTTTACTCTAATAATTCGTCCAGTATTCCGTGCCGTCCTGCGGCGTGGTCGGCGTAGTGGATCGCCCTGTTTTCGGGCGGGTACAACTATCCGTCGAAGGCCGCTCCCACCCTTCCAATAAAACCACATGCTGAGTACTGGATTTATTTTCCCATGTAATATAACGCTCCTGTTCCATATGCCGCAAAGCGGCTGTAATCTCGCTGTCTCTCTTCCCCGTTTTGACGGTCAATTCCGTCATCGTCGGCATATGGCGATGCTGGGCAAAATAATTATACAGAATCCGTAACAGCTTTCGTTCCAAATCAGGCAACATCATCTTTCCTCCCTTTCCAGATTTCCCAAGCAACCAACGGCCAGGATCACCACTACAAAGAACATACGTTCCCATTATAGCACATAAAAATGCAACCTCCTACTGGAAGCTGCATTTTGGACTTTTACGGTCCGGTTCAAATTCAGTTTTTTTCTTTTTCCTGACGACCGATAGAACGCAGCCACCAGATGAGTCCACCAACGCTCCCTAATGCCAGAACCGTCAGGAAAATAATATAGAACAGATGAAATGCACGATCACTCATGGCAATCGCCTCCTTACTATATGTATACACTTCCCAACTAATCCTGTAAACCTCTTTTTGGAACACAGCTCTATTTTTTTCCAAACACTCCACAACAGGTATCTTCTTGAGGTAAATCGGTACATGCTAATTAAATATGGTTAATACCATATAAGAGACAGACCAGGGAGGGTATACAATATGAAATTTCTATTGATCGTCATTATCGTCGTGCTGGTTGTTGTGTTGTTCATGAGAAGGCGCAGATAAGCGAAAGACATTCCGCAATGTTATAAAAGGATACAAAAAGGGCTTTCGGCATATGACCGCAAGCCCTGATTCATCTGAGGTTAAGGCTGAATTACGCCTTGTTCTTCTTGCTATATTGAATGAATGCAATCAGGATCGCCACGGCAAATAGTATCCCGCTGACTACCCAAGTTGTTAAAAATGCCATGCCCAAACCTACATTAGCCCCCATCGTCGGGTGCTGCATCGCGGTGAATACCGAGCCCTGCAACATAAATATTGTACAAAATAAAACAACGGGTGCCAGAATAATTGTGCTTGCCGTCTTCCGACTGCCTGAGACTGCAATTACGCTCAGAGCAGCAATCACCAAAATCACCCAATATATAATCGTTTCCCACATCATAGAAGTGCTCACCGTCCGATCTTTTTTCTATCCATTCGTAAATGTCCCTTCTATTGTAACAGACGTCACACAGTGAACCAAGCCATAATTTGAAATGAAAAGGGGTAAACCCTGTCGGCAACGTAAATAATGTATAATAACTACATAAAAAGCTAAAAGGAGATAATCCATGAGAAGTGCAAGTCCTTTTGTCATTGTGAACGATGTCCAGCAAACGGTAGATTATTATCAGTCTGTTTTGGGCGGAGAAATTAAAGTGCTGAACAAGCAGGATGGCAAGCTTTTACACGCTGAGCTTCACTTGGGCAGCAGTCACATCCATTTTTCCGATTCCTACGGTAAACCGCTGAAAGCGCAGCATGTACAAATCATTCTCGACTTTGACAGCGAAGAGGAGCTTAAGCAGGCTTACCATGCACTGGCGGAAAAAGGCACCGTTGACGTAGAGCTTCAAGATACTTTTTTTGGTGCCCTGCACGGCGAAGTGACAGACCATCTCAATCACATTGGATGGGTTATGAACTATTTTAAAAACCGTCGTCCTTGATCTGTGGTTAACAAGGACAGCATCAACGCTGTCCTGCTTGTATTCTTTTACTGCCACTATTGGCTGTTAACAGTAGGCGACTTGCTGGAACCTTTGCACACTACAGCCTTAACCTTGTCATGGGACACTCCCAGAGACTCCAGCGTATTCCCGGTTTTGAGGCACCATGCTTCAATATCTCTCGCAAAACCAAAATCGGTTGCTGTAACCTCCAGTTTTTGTCCTTCTTCCATAGCCTTAACGGCTTCATATACCTTGAGAATAGGACCAGGACATTGCAATCCACTTCCTTTAAACGCACCTCCACCCCGTTCAGCTTCATATGCTGTTCCACCAGTTTAGCCATTTCAGGATCTAGCGGATTAAGCAATTGTTCTCCTTGGTCGATAATCGTTATCGCAAGTCCACGCTCCCGCAGATTCTCAGCCATCTCCAGCCCGATAAATCCGCCGCCGATTACAGTGGCATGTCGCGGATGCTTTTCATCTACATATGCCTTAATCACGTCCGTGTCAGGAATATTTCTTAGCGTAAATAGATTAGTGGCTTCGTTTAATCCGGGAATATCCGGTATCATCGGTCTGGCACCTGGCGACAAAACCACCATATCGTACGGTTGCTCTCCCATTTCCCCTGTTATCACATCACGGAAGCGGATGAGCTTCTGCTCCCGGTCTATTTCGATTACTTCGGTGAGTACCCGCACATCTATATTAAAACGTTCTCGAATCCCTTGAGGTGTCTGGAGGAACAGCTTCTCCCGCTCATGGATCGTGCCGCCAATATAATAAGGAAGACCACAGTTGCAAAAGAAACATGCTCTCCGCGCTCAAACATCATAATCTCGTCTTCCTCGTTCCATCTACGCAATCTCGCCGCAGCAGAAGCTCCACCTGCTACCCCGCCAATAATAACTATTTTTCTGCCCATTTCTTCTCTTCCTCACATACCCTACGGGGTATAATGTATACCTACCGGGGTATGTTGTCAACGCTATTTCTCTATGATATGGACGCAAAAAAAGGTGGAGGTTCCCCCCCCCACCTGATCAACCACGGACCGAAAACCGATCCGGTTTGAAAAGCCACTTTTGAAATCCTGCACGAATGCTCTGTCACACTTTGCTGAACAAGCCCACAACTCTGGACTCTGCTAACTTAACTACTGCTGGCTGGCCGCGATCGCCTGCTCCAAATCGTACAAAATATCATCTATCGCTTCCGTTCCGACGGACAAACGCAACAACTCTGGCTTGACTCCAGCAGCAACCTGTTCCTCCGCATTCAACTGCTGATGTGTTGTGCTAGCCGGATGAATGATTAGAGATTTGGAATCACCTACATTCGCCAGATGGGAAAATAGCTTCACATTTTCAATCAGCTTGCTTCCCGCCTGACTGCCGCCCTTAATGCCGAAAGTCAGGATCGCCCCTTGCCCTTTCGGCAAGTATTTTTGGGCTAATTCGTAGGATGGGTGGCTTGGCAATCCGGTGTAGCTGACCCACTCCACATCCTTGTGGCTTTCGAGATATTGCGCTACCTTCAAAGCATTCTGGCTATGTCTTTCCAGCCGCAGATGGAGTGTCTCCAAGCCCTGAAGCAGCAGCCATGAGTTGAACGGTGAAATAGCTGCCCCCAGATCACGCAGCAGTTGTACCCGCGCCTTGATAATATATGCAATAGGCCCCACCGCCTCGGTGTATACAACCCCGTGATAGCTCGGGTCTGGCTCGGTCAGTCCCGGGAAACGGCCGCTTGCTTTCCAGTCAAACTTGCCGCTGTCTACGATCACCCCACCAATGGACGTTCCATGTCCGCCAATGAACTTCGTCGCCGAATGCACGACAATATCCGCTCCGTATTCAATCGGACGCAGTAAGTACGGGCTCGGAAACGTATTATCCACAATCAGCGGAATACCGTATTCATGCGCAATCGCCGCTACAGCTTCCACATCCAGCACATTGCCCTGCGGATTGCCAATCGTCTCGGCATATAACGCCTTCGTTTTATCCGTAATGGCTTTACGGAAGTTCTCCGGGTCATCCGAATCCACAAAATGCACCTTAATGCCCAGCTTGGGTAACGTCGTAGAAAACAAATTATATGTACCGCCATACAGACTGGATGCCGACACAATTTCATCCCCTGCTCCCGCAATGTTCAGGATGGAAAAGGAAATGGCTGCTGCTCCCGAAGCCGTCGCCAACGCGCCAGCCCCTCCCTCCAGAGCTGCGATCCGCTGCTCGAACACATCCGTGGTCGGATTCATCAGACGCGTATAAATGTTGCCGAACTCTTTCAGCGAGAACAAATCAGCCGCATGCTCGGCATCCCGAAACCCATACGAGGTGGTTTGGTATAGCGGAACGGCGCGGGCAAAGGTAGTAGGATCAATTTGTTGTCCGGCATGGACAGCAAGAGTTTCGAATGACAGCTTGCGATCTTCTGACATGGTTATTGCCTCCCTGTTATACGTGCTGTATGAATCTTCTCTTTCTGTATGCGCAATCATGAATGATTTTTCAATCATTCTCGCACAAAAAGAACGATTTGGGAAGGTATTTCTCATTATTCAGGTATGAATTATTTTTTTAAAATTCAACTCCCAAGGAATAGCTCTTAGTCCCGGCCAATTGGCTATCCATCTTTGTACCTTATTACTTACATTGCGTTATATCATCAGGTTTCAGACCGGAAGGTTTTGCCCAACTGCTCGCCAAGGCCGAAATAATGGCGGAAATTATAGATGAGCGGGCTCCACTTTGCCGGATCAATATGGTTCTCACCGAGGATCATGTCCTGATGAACATGTACCTGTACAGCTTGGGTTTCGACGATCGCAAAATAAGGAGAATGATCAGGAATGCGTATATCCCTCACCTCGGCTTCGATTTGAATGGGACATTCCCTGATTCGGGCTGGCTTGACCAAATTGGAGTCAATCGGAGTTAGCCCGCTGATCTCATACTTGTCTTTCAGATAGGCAAAGCCATTTTGTTGCTTATCCTCTGGGACGGGATTCTTACCCGTGTAGGGAGCCAACCGCTCCACATGCTCCCATAAGGAAGGGCCCGGAATGTTAATCACACATTCGGGATACCGCTTCATATTTTCAACTGCTTTCCCGCCTATTCCAATGCCTAGTACGATATAATCCCCTAATGCCCATGAGGAGGAAATGGGGCTAATATTGACGGTTCCATCCTCATTCAACGTGTTGAGTAATATCACAGGAGTTCCGTAATATAAAATGCTAGGGTTAATCGTCTTAATATCTGGTCTGAGATTCATCTGATTTATTTGATTCATTTAGTCCGTCATCCCTTCTCCTTCTGTTCAGATCTGCCTCCCTATTGTAGAATATAAACACTTCAATCTTCATCGAAGTATGGATTACAAAGGGGGATAACCACGCAATGAGCGCCAAATCAAATGTAGCCATGATCGCTTCACTGGTCAGCGAGCCTTCACGCGCAGCCATATTAACCGCCTTATTAGATGGCAGATTTCATCCTGCAAGCGAGCTGGCCCATATGGCAGGCATCAAACCGCAAACCGCCAGCTTCCATTTGGCTAAAATGACTGAGGCTCAAGTCGTTACGGTGGAGAAACAAGGGCGGCACCGTTATTATGGCATTCAAAACCCCGAAGTTGCCCGGGTGATAGAGTCATTTTTATCCATAGCTCCGCCTGTTCCAATCAAGTCATTCAAACATGCCTCTGAAGACGAAGCCATACGTCAGGCAAGAACCTGCTACGATCATCTGGCAGGTCATTTAGGTGTACAGCTAACGGCTTCTCTCATTCAAAAAGATTACATTTCGGATGAGCGGGATGGGTTCTCTGTTACCGAAAAAGGGAGGGCGTTCTTTACAGACTTCCAGATTGATCTTCCAGCAACGACAAAAAAGCGCCGCTCCTTCTCACATAAATGCATGGATTGGAGTGAACGACGCCACCATCTGGCCGGAGCCTTGGGGAATGCTCTTTTGAACAGATTATTCGAATTAAACTGGATTCAACGTCTGCCCCAAACCCGAGCAATACACATTACAGCAGATGGTGAAAGAGGCTTCAAAGAGGTGTTTTCGCTAGAGATCGGGAAGGATAATCCTGAGCTGTAGTCCTTTATTTAACGTATATCCGTTTACGTTGTTCTTCCACAAGCTGAGCCAGTTCAGGAGTAGCATATCCGGCAGGATAGAAGCCTTTAGATTGGATATGATAGGCAAGGTTTCTCGTTGATCCGTCTTTCAAATGATTACCATCTGCTGATGCAGGGAGAGTCCTTTGTATGGAGAGCTATCAATTCATATAAGTCCCACCGTTAATATTTATCGATTCCCCGGTTATAAAGTCCGACATCTTCGAAGCTAAAAATAATACCGTATCAGCTACATTTTCGGGCGTACCCAATTTTCCAAGCGGTATGCGGGCGATGGCTTCCTGACGATATTCCTGTGTCCATTGTTTACTCATATCGGTATCAATCGGGCCAGGGCATACGGCATTTACGTAGATATTGTGCTTAGCCATCTCCAAGGCCAAATGCTGGGTTAAATAATTCACCCCCGCTTTAGATGCTCCGTACGATGGTGCCGCATTCCGATGCGGAGTTTTGGCGGTCGTAGAAGTCACATTTACGATTTTCCCGTAATTTTTTTCAATCATGTGGGGTAATACAGCCATGCACAAATATAACGTACCGTTCAGATTCACATCCAGCACCTTTTCCCAATCCTTAGTGTCCATTGCCAAGGTTGAGGTACGCATGTTGATCCCGGCATTATTCACAAGGATGTCTATACAACCAAAATGTTCAATAGTGGTACGGACCACTTGTTGAGCAATTTCTTTATCCGAGACATCTCCTGCACAAACGACGCATGTCTGACCCAACGCATTCACTTCCGCCGCCAGATCAAGCAGCAGGTCTTCACGGGTCCCGTTAATAACCAGAGATGCTCCCTGTTTGGCTAGTGTGAGTGCTATAGATTTACCGATTCCTCTGCTTGCCCCGGTCACAACGGCTACACGCCCCTCCAAGAGCATCATGGCTCACTCCTCCCTTTCCATTTCTATGTTTTAACAAGGTTAAATTTTCACCTTAATAACCATTTTTTTGACGTGCTCGGTCTGGCCGGAACGAATGCATGCCTGATGACCATCTTCGGGGAAAAACACAGCAAACTGACCTGCACCTAGCTGCAATGAGCTGCCCGGACTCACTGAGGATTCGTAGTTGATTTTATCCTTATCTGCTACATAATCAGAACCCCCCGTGAGCTGGTTGAGCGGTGCATAATTAATTTGCTCCCTGCCTGACACTATATATTGGATGTCGATATATTCACGGTGACTTTCCCAGCCGCATTCGGCCTCGGGTTTAGTATCATACTCTTGCACTAGCGCATAAACCTGCTGACCGTCGATTTCATATTTCCCTTCTGCAAGTTCTGCCTGCGACGTTTGCTGTAAAAATAAGAAAGCCTGCATAAACTGTGGATGGATATGACGGTATCGCTCCTCTTGTTCCAATGTAGCCACGATCATGGGAACAACCTCCTTTGCTGCACGTGATTATTTACTTTCTACAAATGGCTCGGTAATAACAACATACTTGATTGCCTGCCGGAAGTAAGTAAATGCGATATGGATTTTCCCGTCTCTGGATTGCTTAATGGAAGGGTAGGAATACTCCCGATTCAGCTTTTCCTTGGAGTTATTCGTCATGGCATAGCCGTCCCCTACCTCAATATTTTTGACTTCCGACCAGGTAAGCCCGTTATCTTTGGAAATGGCAACGGTCATTGGCGCTCTCGGTGCTCCCCAGAAGGCCTGACGCTCCTCAACTGCTGGCGGAGCGGCGGATTCGACGACTGTTTCTTCTTCCTCATCTTCAATTTCATCATACAACGAAGCTCTGCGATCCATGGATTCATTCGCGCTTATGTTATTGAAAACGAGCGCCAAATGACCGTTAGACAGCTTGGTAAATTGAATAGACGAATTGTTGTTAGGTAGCGAAGTCGGGATCGGTACACTCCATGTTCTTCCATGATCGACGGATTCACTTTGGTAGATATAATCAGCCCAGCGGCTGCGGAAAAGTGCAATCAGCCTGCCGTCATCCAATTTTTCGATATTCATATGGACACAACCCAAGCTACCCGGCACACTGACCTCTGTCCAGGTACGACCTTGATCAGAGGAAATTTTCACCGCGCTTACATCTTTATTTCCCGTCCACTTCTCACCGGGATTCGTGTAGCAATACCAGATAGGCAACAGCCAGTCTCCATTATCCAGTACTGTGATGGGCTGCCTGATAAAAGTACCAGGTGTATCGAACAACGTACCGATATCTCCCCAAGTGTATCCTTCGTCCTCGGAGATCCGGTAACGGATAATTGCCGTGTCCTGGTTGCCGGATTTTTGCGCTGTATATAACAGCCACAGCTTGCCGTCAGGAGCGGAAAAGAGAACCGGATTCTGTTCCGAACGCGTCGGATCGTCAGATAATTTAACAGGCTCCATCCACTCCTCCGCTCCTTTATTCAATCTGGAAAGATAGATAGAAATATCAGGTATCCCTTCCTGGGTACCGGCAAACCATACGCATAACAAGTCGCCATTATCCAGAGGTAGCAGATTGGCCGCATGATTTTGTACGGCATCCGAAGGAATAAAAGCATCTTTACGATATGTTTCATTGGCTGCCTGCGTAACTTTATAATGAAAGGCAGCTGTTTCCCGCTCGTTATTCATTTTGAATCCTCCCTGTTTCTAATTCTCGTTTATGATTTCCGTCTTAGGAGACTTTTCGCTTTGCCGAGGTTTACCAATGAATCGATCAATCAACATCACAATCAGCGGTGTAACAACAGCAATATACATATTATCGATTCCATAAGGGTCACCCAGCAAGTACCATATGGTTGTACCTAAAGCAGACATGGAAAGCCCGATGGTTGCCCCACGATTGGAGCTGAACATTGGCAGGAAGAAGCCCATTCCCGCAACAACTGCAATGGATGCACGTAATGCGCGGGTGAAAAAGGAAAGGGACAGCAATTCCGGGGCAAAAGCTACACCCAGTAACGGAATGATTCCTACCAAAATACAGATGATCCGCGTCATTTTCAATTGCTTTTCTGGAGTAACCTGCTTCATTCTCGGGAGTACAAAATCGTCCATTAACAACGTTGTCGTTGAGAGAGCTACCGTAGACACGCCAACAAAAATGGAAGCTACCAATGAAGTAGCGACAATTGCACTGAGTATCGGATTCATGTGCTGCAAGAACACTGGAAATGCATAGAGGGGATCAATATCCGGATACAAATAGCGTGCACATACACCGATGATCGCTACGGCCAAGCCAAGCGGAAGAAACAACAGACCGGCATAGATCGTTGCACGTTTGGCCTCTTTGGCATTTTTGGTAGACGTAATCGCCTGAATAATGAATTGGGTGGAGAAAATAGCCCCCATCGTACCGATCAGCCATGCAATAATTTTACTCGTTCCAATGGTACCATCCCATGTAAAGTAATGTTCAGGAAGCGCCATTTGCATTGGCTTTAAACCGCCTGTCAAATACAGTGCAATAAACGCGGTAAGCAAAATGCCCGCATATTTGAAAGCCGAGTGGATCATGGTGATCCATGCCACACCTTTCATCCCACCAAACGTAAAATATATGGTACTGATAATCATCGTAATGACGGCACAAGCCATAATCGGGATTCCTAAAATAGCAGAAATAGCCGCTGCCCCACTCAGATAATTCCCCAGATTAACGACCAGCAGAGACACAATCATAATAATAGATACGACCGTTTTGGTGGATGGACCAAACTTCTCCCGCACAATACCGGAAATGGTGTAATGACCTGTGTTATAAAACTTGCTGACCAAAAAGAAAGCGAACAGAAAAAAACCGATAGATGCTGCCAAGAGCGACCACGAGGAAGCCAAACCATGCGTAAATGCAGATTCCGCAGTTCCTATCGTCGATTTGGTTCCGATAAATTCAGACATCATCAAGACACCAACGACAATAGCGGGTAAAGATTTAGCTGCATTATTAAACTCAGAACTGGATTTACTGCGCATTTTAAAAGTCAATAGTGTTGTAATAACGATATAGACAGCAATTACAATCAGTATAAATAGCACCGTACCTGCGCTTAAATTTTCCATCTGACTGCTCCCCTCATACTCTAAAGTACTTAAAAACTGAATTATAAGCGCTTACATTTGTTCGAATGAACCGGCTCTCACCGGATCATCTGATCCTATACGCATACCTTACACTCGTATTACTTGGGAGAGAGCTCTACAGCCGACGCTATAGCGGCCAGCATACTTCTTTCATCAGCAACATTTTTGCCAGCAATATCGAATGCCGTACCATGATCCACCGAGGTGCGGATGAAGCCTCCTTTTAACCCTACGGTGATGTTGACACCTTCCTCCAGACCAAGCACCTTGATGGGTACGTGTCCCTGATCGTGATAACAAGCGATGACGATATCAAAATCTCCGCGTACAGCCCGGAAGAACAATGTATCAGCCGGATGTGGCCCACTGGCATTGATTCCTTCCTGTAATGCTCTTTCAATTCCCGGAATCAGTTTTTCTTCTTCTTCCCCCTCACCGAACAGGCCGTTCTCCCCGGCATGAGGATTAATGCCGCATACAGCAATACGCGGATTTTCGTAACCCGCCCGGGTCAGCGTGTCATGGGCTAGGCGTATAACATTGTAGGTTCGCTCCGGTGTGATGATATCAATTGCCTTTTTTAAACCCACATGAGTAGTCAAATGAATAACCTTGAGCTTGGGAGACGACAGCATCATGGAGTAATTTTGGGTATCCGTCAGTTCGGCAAAAATTTCAGTGTGACCGGGATATAAATGGCCTCCTTTATGCAAGGCTTCTTTATTTAACGGAGCCGTACACACGGCCTGCAATTGATTGGATAGAGCCAGTTCAACTGCCTTCTGGATGAATTGAAATGCCGCATCTCCCGCTTCTGCAGAAACCTCCCCTTGCTTCAGATGATCAGGCAGTAAATCCAGATCATAACAATCGATGATACCGCGTGTAAATTGACATTCCTCTATACTGTTCACCGTGTTGAGCACAAGTGCTGCACCCGTCTGATCGATGGCCCGAAGCATGCTTTTGGCGTCTCCGATGACAACCGGGCTACACTGCTCATAGACCTGTTCGTGCAGGAGTGCTTTGACGATAATCTCTGGACCCACTCCTGCTGCATCACCCATAGTAATACCGATAATTGGCTTGCCCACGTTTACACGCCTCCTTGAAGTTTGACGATGACATTTTCCATAGTCTTATCTGAACCAAAATTCCCCGCTTTTGTGACAACATACAATTGCTTGGCAATGGATTTGCCCAACAGCACACCCGGTTCCAGTTCCTCCACCAATTCAATTTCCTGGATATCCAAATGCTCCAATACCTGATATGCCGTATCGCCACCTGTAAGAAATAATTTCTTGATATCAAGCTCTTCCACCAATTTTTTGGTTAACATGCCCAGACTAGTGGAGATCGCGTCACTGATTTGGATAGGAGTCATACCTAGTTGTGCTCCCGTCTCTCTGGTTTCTTTCATGTTATCAGATGCTACAATGACGACATTTTTACCGTTGGACAGGCCGATGGATGCTTTCCTGTGTACACGTTCCATCTCTTGTTGTCTTTCATTACCTTCTGTCAGTACCTTTTCCGAGTGAACCTCCACTCGGTGTGCACGTCCGCTATCCATCAGGTGTTGGAGTTGAGTACGTCCCATTTTACTAACGCTTCCCATAACCAGCAGAATAGGCTGTGCTGTAAGACGAATCGGTTTTTCCATATGCTTTTCTTGAACCTGATAAGCTCTGGGTAGATGATTCATCATACCAGCCGAACCGACCCAGACGATTTTGTAAGGCAGAGCAGTGATCGCATTGACCAATACCTCCAAGTCCTTCTCGATCACAGAATCGGAGACAATATATATGAGCCCCTGCTCTTTAAACGCAAGCAATTTTTGTGAAATATAAGCCTCCCCCCGATCCAGATTGGCTTTGGATAGATGGCCGACACTGTGACCTGTTTGTTCTGCAATCAGGTCAACAACATCAGACTTCAAAACGGGAGTTTTGGGGTCCCGACTTACTTCAGTCTGATGCAGCTCCCGACCGTTCAAATGATGTATTCGTTCAATAATTTGACGGCCATTTTTGGGATATCCGGGAGCGATCATGACAAAGTCAGGACGTATAACCTCATACATGGCATTCAGCTCTGTACCGATATTGCCGCGCATCGTGCTGTCAATTTTTTTATAGATAATATCAAAGGATTGATCATTGATGTACGTGCTGATCTCTTTTACAATGGCTGATGCCTGATCTGCGGGAAGAGAGCGACTGACCGTGTTAAACACGACGGCATCATAATCCGTTTCTTCGGTAATGACCGGATTAATCTGAACGGAAACGTTCATTCCGTAGCGAACCAACTGTCCCCCGCAATCATTTGCACCTGTAAGATCGTCGGCGACAATGGCAATTCTCACATAAATCCTCCCTTTAAGTGCGTGTTCAAAAAGTCGGCTTTTCAGCACCGAGAAGGTTGGATGAAGCTAGGGACTGAGTAGCGGAGCGTAGGTAAGCCTACGTGAGCAACGGAAGGCCCGACTGAATTCAAGATTCGACGTCGAGACCACTTCCTGTCCTGCTTCGTGATCAAAAGATGACTTTTTGAACTACCTCTTTAAACGTCAATCAGTTTGCGATAAATCTGTTCCATATCCTCAAGACTCAGCACCTTGGGATTGTTGTTTAGCAGCCTGGTCACCTCGGAAGCTGATTGTGCCAAGGCTTTCAGATCCTTCTCCTGCACGCCGTACTCTTTTAGATCCTGTGGAATGTTCAGTTTTGCAGTCCATTCCCGGATTTGTTCGATAACGCGCAGAGCTGCTTCTTCCGGTGATAATCCTGCTGTATTAATTCCCATCGGCTCGGCAACGAGTATCAGCCTTTCCACACAATGGTCCATATTAAATTCCATCACATGCGGCAGCAGCATCGAATTGGCTACCCCATGAGGAATACCATATTTGCCACCCAGCGGGTAAGCCAGAGCATGAACAGCCGCCGTGCCTGCGGCAGTAAGCGCCATTCCCCCATAGGTTGACCCCAGCAGCATTTTTTCACGGGCCGAGATAGAAGCACCGTCCTCATAGGCTTCAATAATGCTGGAGGAAATCAGCCGGATGGATTCCAAAGCGAACATATCGCTGAAATAGTTGGCTTTATTCGATATAAATGACTCAATCGAATGGGTAAAGGCGTCCATTCCGGTCGCAGCAGTGATCGGCTTCGGCAGCCCCAGTGTCAGCACCGGGTCGAGAATCACCAGTTGCGGAAGCAGATAGGAGCTGACAATCCCGATTTTCAATTCCTGATCCGGGATGGTAACAATCGCATTGGGTGTCACCTCGGACCCTGTACCCGATGTGGTTGGAATCAAGACCGTCGGGATACCGGGATGCTCGACCAGATTCGTGCCCAGCATATCTTTGATCCTTTTGTCATTGGTCATGAGAACGGATAAAATTTTTGCTGCATCTAATACACTGCCACCACCCAAACCAATGAGAAGTTCATATTTGTGCTCCGAAAAAGCCGCAAAGGTCTCCTCAATATTTTGCTCGGTCGGCTCCGGTAAAATGGAAGTGCATACATCGAACAAAATACCCTTGTCCGTCAATTGCTGCTCTATACTGCCGGTGTAGCCCATTTCCTGGAGTGCAGGCTGCGTCAGGATGAGAACTCTTTGAATATGAGGATGAATCGCTGTCAGATGATCTGTCAGTTGCAATAATGTATTTTCACCAGCCAGAATACGGGCCGCCGTCTGAAATTGGTAAGTTGTTAGCATAGAGAGCCTCCTATTTGGATTGATAATATCTCACAGCCGCTTCTATTTGTTTAAGCGCTTCTCCTTTGGGCTCCTGAATAGGTGCTTTGGGCGGGCCTACCGGAATGCCGGATAATTCGACCGCCTTCTTCAATGAAGCGGGTATACTCGTCAGCCCGAATGTGTCACGCAAAGGTTGCAGTTCCTGCTGTGCGGCCTGTGCCTTGTCGTTATCTCCGGCCTTCCAGTGCTCGTAGATCGCCACGACCGTCTCCGGCAGCAGGTTGGCAGTAGCCGCCACGGCACCCGTGCCGCCCGCTTGAAGCGTTTGCAGAATAAGGGAATCCGTCCCTGCGATAACTGCAAAATTTTCATCACGAGTATGATCAATGTATTGTTTGATATTGTTAAAATCGCCGCTGCTGTCCTTGATGCCAATAATGTTCGGAACCTTGGCCAAACGAGCTACCGTTTCCGGAGTAAAGGAAAAACCCGTCTTGGAAGGGATATTATATAGCAGTACCGGAATGGAGACCGAAGCGGCTACTTTGGTGTAGTGTTCCTCAACCTCCTCCTGCGTCGGAGGTATGAAGTAAGGTGTAATGACCGACAGGGCATCAACACCCAACTGCTCCATGGCCTGCGAAAGCTCAATCACTTCCCCGGTACTATTGCCTCCGCTTCCCACCATTACAGGAACTCTACCGGCTGCTTCCTTCACTGCAATTTCAGCTACTTTCAGCTTTTGTTCGGTCGTAAGCACATGAAACTCTCCGTTGGTGCCCAAGGCAAAAATTCCATGTACGTTCGCATCAATCAAACGATGAATGAGTTGTCTCAACACAGGCTCGTTCACTGCTTCTTCTTTCGTAAAAGGAGTCAATAAAGCAGGGTATATCCCCTCAAAGTTAAGTAGCATGTATATCCCCCTGACGAATGTTTGTTAAGCGTTTACAATGAAATTGTAATTCAACACGTTCCATTTAGCAACACTAATTTATTTTATTTCGAAAAGCTTTTATATAACGTTTCATTTTGCAACAATCATATCGCTTTGTTGATCCTTTTTTACAATAAAATGCCCCCTAAAGCTGGAACGAATTTCTTATAAATTCGTTCCAGCTTTAGGGGGCACACTTATGCGCAAATATAACATGGTACACTATTTTAACTTACGCCATAAGGTGGTGCGGTTAATACCCAATCTTTTGGCGGTATTCGTCTGATTTTCGTTCTCCTCTATAAATATCTTGCGGATAATATCCTGTTCAATTTCTTCCAGCGTTCCCTGTAAATTAATCCCCGTCTCATAAGTGATGTCGGCTGAATATAATTCAGCCTCCAAATCACGTACTTCCACATATGCTGTATTCGTCTGCATGACACACTGATGCACTATTCTGCGTAATTGGTCAATATTGCCCGGCCATGCGGATGCTCTGAGCAGTTGTTCTGCCTCTGGCCGCAGTCCAACAATCTGCTTTCCGAATTTTTCATTGCATTCATGGATTAAAAGGCTGGTAAGGCGAATAATATCCTCGCCTCTTTCCTTCAAATCTGGAATATGGATATGAAGCCGACCACAGATCTGATATAACTGATAAAGAGCGCTGTCTTCCTGAACACCGTTCTCGAAGGTCTTCGCCCAGGACGTAACCAATCTGGCTTTAGGTGCAGAGCCGAGTAACCACTGCAATAGCATCTTATGCTGCTCCGGCTTAGCGCAATCTATATTTTTAACATAGAGAGTCCCATCAGGCGGTATGGTATTCTCTTCAAATAAACGGTCCCATTGCTGTTCTGGAATGAACAAAGCATCCACGATCAGTAGCGGAGCATGGTGACGTCGGCTTTTGAAATGAATATATTCAGCTAACAATTCCTTTTCCGTGCCTACTCGCCCTTGCATCTCAAAATGTTCATCCATTTCGGACAGCTTCAGAGACTCGTCAATTAATTTTTTCATGGGCTCTGACTTCACCATATCCATATGATTCATATAGGTCATATTCTTTTCAAATGGAAGGATCATCGTAACTCCTTGTATTTCCCGAAACTTCACGTCATTGCTGCTTTTGATCTGGAAGCTGTACAGCATGCGGTCCGATCGGTCCAGCCGCTCCCCCTCTACTTGCCAGCTATGCTGATCTGTTCTGAATGTCCCTTGAAAAAAGCCCTTTTCCTTTAGTACAGAAAAAGCATTCCTTTCCTGGACCATCTGTTCGAAGGCTGCTGGATTCGGAGCAGAATTATTGGCAAATACAGATTTCCCGTTCTCGTCAAATACCACAAACCCGGTAGACGACTCCTTGACAATACGATGCGGCACTATAAATTCGTCCTTCAATCTCTCCATCAGTTCATGTATCTTCTTCGCATTCTGAAAAGCCTTTAGTACACTTTCTCTTCCTGATGTCAGGAGCACACCACTTAGTCCAAGCTGCTCAGCCTTGCCCACAGTCACTACATCACCGATAATCATTCTGTATCCCTCAGCTTTAAGGCGGACCAGTAATCCCTCAACGCTATCTTTATCCGTGACGTAAGTGGATATATCCATATCCATGACATCGCATACCGCAGCTGCACCGTGCGCAATTGGCGGAAAACCGACAATCGCTGTTTTTTCATTGTAATTTTTAGTCAGTGTCAGCACCCGCAAAATATCGTAGCCCGAGATTTCAATCTCTACTACCGGCACCAAGACTTCCTTTTGTATCATCTCAGCCGTACCGCCTCTGCTGATGATCACATTTACACCGTCTGCAACAGCCTTTTTGGCCAGTTTCAGTCCGGCCTGCAAATCCCCAACCTCTATTTCTAAGTCAAATTGCTCTTTTTCCGCCAGTTCGATCATCAGCTCTTTTAATCCTTCATACGGTGCAATTGCCAATACTTTCATTTGGTTCACCCCAGTACACTCTCTTCTTCGCCTAACAAATTATATTTGCTATTGTAAGTTATACCTCAATGAGGTTCAAACAGGGCATTTCGTCCCTTTTCTTCGATACCTCATCACTCATGAAGTCGTCCGTTCTCTCGAAAAAAATCCAGCATTTCGTTTAACGATTTTTGTGCTGAATGTACATGATATCGCGAAGAGTACAGGTCACTGAATCCATGCTGTCCGTTACATTGGTATGCCCTGACATTATGGTGATGATCTAAAGTTGAAATCAGCTCATCTACATCAAATGATGGCTCCTCCTGTGGGAAAAATAGCAGCGTTGGACATTGTGGAGTCACTTCCAAATAATTTCGAATACGTGAACCATAAAATCCTACGATTCCATCGATACCTTTTTCTTCACTGCACAGCCAGGCAATCGTTGCCCCTACACTAAACCCGACGATATATATTTTTTTATAGCGATTTCGAATACTTGATAACAGGCTTTTAATTTGAGATGAAGCGTGGGCAAAGCCTACATTTTCCACAAAATTAAGATAGGCAGCTTCTTCTTGCGAATAGTCAAAGGGGGTTTCTCTTCCCAGTAAATCTGGACAAATAACGTCATAACCCTGATCCAATAATAATTTGCACATATGCTGTATATGCTGGTTAATCCCGTAGATCTCGTGCAGCACAACGATTACGGTGTCCGACTTTTTATCCATGCTTATCATGTTGCACCCCTAACCAGGTTTGAATATGGGAAAATAAGTAGTTTGGATCGATTCCGCAAAAGATTTTATCAAGCAGTAATGCTTACAATAGGAACATTATATCGATTTCGGTGATGGTGGTATATATAGAAACTACGTTGTATGACTTTTTCAAGGGACATTCACCCAACAATATGAGCTCGAATAATATAGCACGATATGCAGTTGCGATTAGCATCGAAATTTATCGATACAAGGGAGTGAAAGAGTATGTACGACAAAATAACTCCGTACTGGATATAAACCAGCGGAGTTATTAGATCATCCAGCGTTCTTTCCTGCTCCTAGTTCTACACGAAATTCAAGCTGGTCTCGCCTAAAAATTTTACCCGCAATCCTGACCGATTCCGGCGCAATCTCCTCTACTATTCCCCCATAATCCTCAAATGTCACACGCAATTCCTCATCAACGGACACGACGTATACGTGCAACTGAACCAAAGCAGCTCCAAACAATTCCATGTCTGTCTTCAATACTTTAAATGTGCGATTCAAAACGATCACCTCAAATATTCCATTCGGTGAGCCCTATATGGATTCCTTCTACGCTAGTCGTTTCTGTATGTTATCCCTTGTTCCACCCAATTTTAATGCCGAGTACCTTTATAAATTATCATTGACCACGTTTCCTTGAAATTTAAATTACATTATATATCTTATTTTGTAATATATAGTATTTAATGTTTGGACAATTCTCCCTATCCAGTTCTATAATTCACTTGTTATTACATATATTTCAGGAGGAAGTCATGAAAAATATTATATTCAAAAAACTAGGAACAATGATGCTAGCCCTGCTCATTGGAGCTTCGGTGTTCTCATTGTTCCCTACAGTAACAAAAGCTGAGACTACAAACGTAACTTGGAAAAACGGTTCTGTAACAACTACTCTTGATGGATCAGGAACAAGCGACAGAGCGACAGTAGGGAAAACAAGCGGGAAATGGTATTGGGAAGTAAAGCTCAGCAATACTGCTTCAATCGTAGGAATAACAGGGGAATCAGACCGACAGTATCAAGGGATTTACGGAAATACTGGTGAAATTTTCAATAACATTACATCACTAGTAAGGATAGGTTACAATATTCATTTTGGACTTAATGACGTTATCGGCGTTGCATTAGACTTAGATAACGATAAAATTGTTTGGTACAAGAATGGGGTTTTCCTCGGAGCAAATTCCATTAAACCATCTGAACTAGAGGGATCCCGGATTTTCCCTGTGATTGTAAGCGGAACTTCTCAGAAAATAGGTTTTGAAGCTAATTTTGGAGCAAGAGATTTTAAATATCCTATTCCTAAAGGATTTCTACCTTATCAAGATTCGGGTACATCTACAACGCCTGATCCGTCTACAACACCCGATCCATCTACAACACCTGATCCATCTACAACACCTGATCCATCTACAACACCTGGTTCATCTACTACGCCTGGTTCGTCTACAACACCTGGTTCGTCGGATACAGATGGGTCCTCGCAACCAACTGGTGACCGCGCTATTCTGACTGTAACTATGGACAATGGTTTTGATAAGGAATTCGATCTGAGTAAAAAAGAACTGAATGCCTTCATCGCTTGGTATGACGCAAAAGATGCTGGCAGAGGCGCTTCTTTCTTTGCCATTGACAAGCACAATAACAACAAAGGTCCTTTCAGCAATCGCAAGGAATACGTCATCTTTAACAAAATACTCACGTTTGAAGTAAGCGAGTATTCAACGAAATAGACAACAAGAAGGACTCTATCCGGCTACATGCCAGTGGAGTCCGTTTTTACATCTGCTCACTTTATAATACTAAAGGTCTTCTAAAAAATCACAGCCTCCAAAAAGCTTGGAAGCCGCGCTGTGCTTGCGTTTGTAAGGATGGTTCATTTCATACTTTCGGGCTGTTTTAATCTTTAATCACCGATGCTTTCGGATTCTGCTAGTACCTATGTTATTGAATATGGAATCTTGGATATGCACCGTGAAAAAGCCATGTTTAATAGTTCCTGATTGTAAACCGAATACTTGCGGTTTTGATCCAGCACCCAATTCACAAATCCCAAAGCTCTAACGTAACTATTGTAATCATTTGCATTCACATTATACTGAAGAATATCCACCATAATCTGATTTTCTTCATCTGATAATTCCAAGCCCATCTGGCTAAACTGTCTTTGTCGAATTCTCCGAGCGGTAACGTCTTGTATTGCCCTGTGCTGAATGGACACTTGTCCTTTATGTTGACGATAATACAATAAATTTATAGGAAGGTTAACCATTTGTATTTGAGACGCTAATCGGTTCCACAACTCATAGTCTTCGGCATGGGGATAATTACTATCATACTGAACGCCTAGCCGATGAATCATGCTATTGCGTATTATTATGGCAGGATGGCAGATGCAGCAATGAAAAAGCAACCATGTTCTAATTTCTTCATGACTGGCTGGATTAAATCTAGTCACTCCTCCTATTGAAGTAGTATAAGCACCACCGCATAGATCAATCGAGGGGTTTTGATCCATGAATGATATTTGCACAGCTAGCCGATCTGGCGTAGAAATATCATCACTATCCATTCGAACGATGTAGTCGCCTGTTGCCATATTTAAACCTTCGTTTAGTGTGGCTACCAACCCTCTATTTGGACTATGGAAGATCTTAATTACCCTAGGATCCGTTATTTGTGAAATAAGATGAGCAGATCCATCTGTGGAACCATCATCAATCAGAATTAATTCAAAATCCGAATAGGTTTGAGCTAAAATACTGTGTACTGCCTCCAAAACAAATGCCGCATTATTATAAACTGGCAGTATAACTGAAGCTCGTGGCATAAAAATCCCCCTCTAGTTAGTAATTTTATAACAATCGATTTAGTATTTGTGAGAAAAAGTCTCTACGCATTTAGCACACGATAACCACAAATATTATTAGACACGCTACAATATATGTATTTGGACTATTGGTAGACAGGACTAATCGGTAACAATAAAGCGCGGCTTCCAAAAAGCCGGGAAGCCGTGCTGTGCTGTGCTTACGATTGTAAGGATGCTGGTGAAGGGCATTGCGCCCTCGGGCTACACATTACGAGTGCGTCGAAATAGAGTTTTGATGGGTTTTACAAGGCTCCTGTAGCCTATCCAACAATAAACAAGGTTCTGTCAGGTATTACAGATATCCGTATTTTGGTAGGAGATTGGATAGAAGAAAAGTCAGGATAAAATGAGCAAAATACCCTGTCGTAGAGAACAGGGTATTTCGCTTTATTTAGAGTATTCACTTACTTCAAACGTCAGAATGCGATCATACAGCATGTAGTCCTTTCGGCTGCTGAATGCGCCTTTATTGTTGTCATGCTTGTTAATGGCGTATGAAGCCGATCCAGTTCCTGCCTGCTTACCCTCATACCAAGCAATGAAGTCGTTGACCTCTTTCATGCTTAGATCGAATTCTTTCTCCAGACCCGTTGTCATAGTGATCACCAGTATGGCACGGTTTCCTGAAGGTTGTGTTGGCTCTGATGGCTCAGGGCCAGGCTGGGAGGGATTATCTGTTCCTGGATCAGGCTGCAATTCCCCCTGTGGTGTTGCAGATGCTTCATTTGAATTGTTAGTCTCATTACCATCATTAATAGCTGATACAACATAATAATATAACGTACCATTTGTAACATTTGTATCCGTATATGTCATAGTTTTAATATTTGTTGCAATCGTTGTATAGGGGCCACCAGGTGTAAGGGATCTTTTAACGTTATACCCCTTTGAAATAGTTGCAGACTCCCAAGAAAGATTTATTTGACTTTTGTCCCCAGTTGCAATGAGATTTTCTGGAGCAAAAGCGTTATATCCTAAAAATTGAAGCTCACCAATTGTCGTTTGGTTGAAGCCATTGTTCTTATTTACGTTAATCCTGTATGTAGCATATGCATTTTTATTTACAAAACTGAATGATTTTTTTCCACTAGCCGTCCATCCGGAAATATTATTACGGGTGTCAAGGACAACCCATTTTTTTGAAACTTCATCGAAACCTTCAAATGTCCATTGTCTTAGTGCGCTTTGTGATGCATGTGACGTAGTGGCACTTGCAGCAATAATATATTTATTCACGACTAACGGAGAAGGAAAAGTATAAGAAAGCCACCCTGTTTGCACATTTGCTGACGTACTCCAATCAGCATAATTAATATCATCAAAAGCCAAATACGGCTCTGCCTTAAAATTCGGAATTTTATATACACTACTTGCATTCGCAATTCCGCTTGGTAAAGTATTGGATGTCATTTTAGGAATCAAATCACTTATGGTCTTGAAACTAAACGAATAACTTTGCTCGTTCGATACATTATTAGCATACACTAATGCTCCTTTTGGAATTTGAATTGTGTACATCATGTTATCCGAAAGTAAGTCATTAGGTATAATCTTTAATTTTGAATCATGAATGCTGTAAGTTGCATTGACAACATTCGTTCCGGCAGTAACTTTAATATCTTTGATATTGTTGCCTGTTCTAATATTTTGATTAAAGGTTATGATTGGTATTTTATTTATTGGTACATTGGATTCGTTTGTTTTAGGCTCTATACTTAAAATTTCCAACTCATTAACCGTTTGATTTGATGATTCTGCATAGATGCCTTGTACAGAAAAAATAGCCGCCAGTAAAAATACAATTAATCCTCTCGCAAATCCTTTTATCATATGACACCTCCAAAAGTATATTAAATCTTCTTTATACTAAGTGGAGAGTCATGTCGAAGTACCGCATAGCTTGTCGCAATACAAAAAAAGATCTAGCAGCTATGGAGTAATAGAGAGTAAATACTGCACCAAAAATTTAATTCCACAATTAAACTTATATTTGAATATATAGACATTAATGTTTAGACAACCCATATAAAAATTGCTAAACTCGCATAATAATAAATGCTTAAAGGAGAGATTAATTTGAAGCGAGTTATTACGTCATTATTACTATTGGGGTTATTTACTCTTATAGGCTTGAGTTCTTCAACATATGCTGCTACAAAAAACGTAGTATGGGAAAAGAGCCAGTCTGTTTCGGCCACCGTAGATTCAAATGGAACCAAAGCAAGTGTGGGAAAAACCAAAGGAAAATGGTATTGGGAAGTCACAGTAACAGCTCAAGCAAGTACCACAACTGGCATTGGTATCGTCGGTGAAGGTAAACAATATAATGGACCAGGTACAGGAGCTCTTCAGAACTGGATGTATTATGCTGCAAACGGAAATACTTTTCCGGGGATTGTTTCTTCTGGAACGACCTACACATTAAAGGATGTTATTGGTGTGGCTTTGAATATGGATGATGATAAAATCAGCTGGTATAAGAATGGTGTATTAGTTTATACAAGTACCTTTAAACCAAGCGATCTTCCAGGAGAGATTGTGACTCCTTCGATCACAGGTGGCTCAACTGGTAGCTTTTCGTTTGATACAAATTTTGGTGCGACTCCATTCACGTATAGTATTCCAGAAGGGTTCCTCCCCTACCAACAGCCTGAAAATTCAATAACTCTTTCTGCAACAGGTAATGAAGAAAATATTCAATTGAAGTGGGATGGAATACCAGGAGTTACGACTTATAAAATTGAAAGAGCGCTAACCCCTGGAGGTCCGTATGAAGAAATAGCCTCTGATATTTCTGGTACATCTTACACTGATAATAAAGTTGAAGAAAACACTACCTATTACTACGTAGTTTCAACAAATATCTCATCTACGGATCAAGTTGTATCAAATGAAGCTAATGCTACTACTTTAAAGAAATCCACGCCTGATCCGTCTGAACCTACTGAGCCAAGCGAACCAGCACAACCAACTGGCGACCGTGCAATTCTGACTATAACAATGGACAATGGATTTGATAAGGAATTCGATCTGAGCAAAAAAGAACTGAATGCCTTCATCGCTTGGTATGATGCTAAAGATGCTGGCAGAGGTGCTTCCTTCTTTGCCATCGACAAGCACAATAATAACAAAGGTCCATTCAGCAACCGCAAGGACTACGTAATATTCAACAAAATCCTTACGTTTGAAGTAAGCGAGTATTCAACTAAATAAACAGTAAGAAGGACTTCCAGCTAAATACCTGTGAAGTCCTTTTTTACATCTCTCTAAATTCAAACTGCTTATGTAAGAAATAACAATCTCCATGATATCCTCATTTAACGGCTGGACAACATATACTCTTACTCGGCTTAATGCAACTGGAATAGCTCGATATTCAACTTCAACACTTTATTACCCTATCGACAAAACCCAATAATCGCATAGGTTATTGCCAAATGCGATCATTGGGCTCAACATTTTACCATCCTTAAAATTGAGTCAAGTGAAGTTGTATTATCCAACAATTCTTTTCACAAATTAAACCCAACATGCTTTAGTGATTATAACCAACAGAATAAAGAGCACCAAAATTGCAGCTGTAGAAGTCCACATACCGCCGCCATATGCGCCTGTGCCTTCATATGCACCCATGTCTTTAACCTCCTTTATTTGTGGTACATTTTAATATATGTATACACATGTTCTGTGACAGGGCATGCAGGTAAACAAAAACAGTACCCTACCAGCTTAGCTAGTAGGGTATTTACTATCCCAAACGCTTGGGATTATTCCTGTCGGAAGAAAAGTTCAGAATTGTCTGTAGTGGTGTCGGTTCCCGCAGATTTTCCATCCACATAAGCCTGGCCAGAATGTAAGCAACAACCGCACCGAACGCACCGATTACGCCAGTCACTTGAATAACTGTGTCATTGTTTGCCCCAAACGCAGTAAGCAAGCTTGTGATCAGTGCGGCCAGCAGCGCCCAAAACTTACGAGAAGACAGTTTCCGTTTCCAATCCGTCATTATGCAGCACCTCCCTTTTTGCTGAATACACCAGCCCGGTCGAGTAAAGTGACCAGTCTGTAAAAGTCGTAGCTACCATCATTCGCCGTATCCAACACACCTGCAGCCTTTGCGTTAATACACGCTTGTTCCGCCCAAGCCGGTACTTTCGCGAGTTTATTTGCGGATTCCAGTGCAATCACACGTTTTTGTAGCACATTAAATGCTGCCTTTTCTTCTGCTGTCATAGGCTCATCATCTCCCGTTTTAAGTGAGTTAATCTTAGCCAGCACAGCGTCGAGCTGCGCTTGAGTTGGGCGCTTACCTGCCCGGAAATCTGCCGTAGAAAGGCCAAAGACCATCTGGAGGTGGGGCATGTCTTTAAAACTGCGCCAGTCGCCGCCCCATTCGAAGCCCAGCCGCTTTGCTTCTTCGACGACTTCGCTCCAATCTGGTAGCGAATCCTTATCATCGTCGCGCAGCGTGTCCCACGATACCGTACGACCATCCCGAAGTAGCAACGCAAAGTCGATTGCGTACCCGAAGTTATGAATCGAATAGCCTCCGCGTGCTTTCGTCACGACTTGTCCTGACTTAGTGCGTCCTTGAGCATACAGAGCATCCTGCTCCGCATACGTTCGTAATCCTTGCGTGATAATGATCCATACAGCTCGGTCATAACATCGATCAATGAGGCATTCAGTTGCCTGACGAATGACCGGGTGGAGCCCAAACAGTCGCTTCTCAGATTTTCTCTTTACTTGCTCCAGTGTCAGCAACTTTTCCATCTCCCTTCTCATTCAGTTGATGCAGAAACTGGTTCAGCTTAACATGGTAAAGGCACATCCATTGCGCCCAAAATCTCGGCCAATGATAATCCTTCACGACCAGCATAAAAATAGATTATCGCTGTCCACTTTCTTATTTTTAATTGCTCCTGCAACACCAGAAATATAATCTAACGCCATCAATATAAGCAGCACCTGCAGTGGTTTATCACCGTGCATCTAAAACTATCTACTCTTGGTAAAAGAATCCCACCTCTCCCATACACAACCTTTGCATTTTTTTGGCTGTTTGGGCGATCCTTTCAAAAGTCAATAAAAAAGCCACCCAAATGAGTGACTTATATCTGCCTATGTATTTATAGCACCAAAGTAACACAGTCGCTTATTTAAAAACATTTGTACTTAGTAACTAGAGAGGAAGAACAAGACCATTTTACAAATTGCTAAAAATGGTCGTCAAAGAACAAAAGCCGGACAATACCGGAAAATGAACAATTAAGCCCTGGTAAGCTGGCTTTTGCTCACTTTCTCGATCTTACTTGTCCCACACAGTACGCTTTCTCATACCTTCATCATTTTCCAATGCTTGGATACATTCATGTGGGTTATTCTCTTTGTTCTCCTTCATCTCATAGACGCTAGCCCAATCCCCAACGGCACCCACATTCTCTCCCATAAACTTTCCTGATATAGCCACTTGTAGCATCAAAGTCTTTAAACTCACTTCTTTTTCTCCAAGATATCAAATTAATCACCACTCCTTTTTTAGTACCCAGGAATTCATCGGAATTCTTCTCATAAAAAAGTAGACCGGCATTATGACGATCTACATACTATAAAAAAAGAGAGCACCTTAATAGGCACTCTCTGAAATGTTAAAGTACAGCAGCAATTGTTATTTCACTATTTTCAAATCTCTCTAAAAACTTCTTCCCATTAATCAAAGATTTGTCGACCATCTCTTCATATGTTTCAAAAGTAGGGGTTATTGTTTTATTTTCACAAACAAGTACGAGTCCTCCCTTGTGAGAGAGAAAAGCATACAATTTATCTTGATAATAAAATTCAATTTCCCTGTGCTGTTGAAAAAATTCTATGATTTCTTGATAAGTAATTTCATTTTCACTCATTTTTTTTGTCTCACCTACATTCTTCGTCCGTTTACCCATTTATGACGATGTGGAAAGTAAACTAAAGGTTTGCAGACTGTTTGCATTCCCCTCACTTCAACAAAAAAGCGCGGCCTCCAAAAAGCTTGGAAGCCGCGCTGTGCTTGAGTTTCATAGGATGCTGGTGAAGGGAATTGAACCCCCGGCCTACGCATTACGAGTGCGTTGCTCTACCCCTGAGCTACACCAGCGGGTCAGTGTAGACTGACAACAAAAACTATTATACTCTTCCTTACATAAAAATCAATGACTTACATCCAATTTTTCAGCTAGGATTTGGATTTAATTCGGTCACGTTCCCTGTCCCGGTGCCGGATAGTTTATCTGCGACGGAACGAAGCTTTTGGCCGCTGGAGGAAGGCTTGTCACGGCGGTCGTCAATTTTGACCGAGGTGGAGACGCGCTTCGCTCCTGATAGGAATGGCGCTTCGTGCAGCGCAGCGATAGCAGTGAAAACATCATCCAGCGTACCTTCAATAATTGTGCTCATGGAGGTAAGTTCGTAAGTAATTCCTTTTTGCGTCTTCAGCACTTTCTGCATCTGTGCAACATAGTCGCTCAGGCTGGTACTGCCTGTTCCAATCGGGATTACGGTTACTTCTGCAATAGCCATCGTTGAGTTCCTCCTTCAAGTGATGAGGCATCCATCTTTTCGCAAAAGGGTCATATGTATGCTGCTTGTTTCTTCGAAATCCTTCCTTACAATCTATTGTACCGTTCACACGACCTCAATTCAAATACAACCCGCGACCTCTCTTCATTTTTGGCGTTTCCATTCCTTTTCCTTTACGTATGGCTTCATATGTTGCTATAATACTCCTTGCGCTTATTTGAAATTTTAAGTTTCTCAACACAATATGTTGGGTTAAATATTTATAAGACGTCTAAATGTAGTGATGTAGCCGATAAATCTCATGGGAACCGTTTTCACGCCCGTTCATTGGCAAGCGCATCGCTATTTCTATGTTGTTGGATTACATACAGCCCCAAAATGCTGTCTGAACCAAGCAAGCAACCCGGAATTTTTCAGCGTCGTTTTTCATTTTCACTGTCATTTATTTTCAAGTATAAATCCCAAGTCAGGAAAGCGAGGAATTAATCCTATGCCACAACTCGTAACGAAACCAAACAACCGCCAGTTGGCTTTTGATGAAATACGCATTTCCGTTTATGCCGACCGTGTGCTCAGCGGATTGGATAAGCTGGATAAAGATCGCCTGATCCGCGGTGTGGTCAGCAAGCTGCGCCGGGACGAAGTCACGGGCGACGAAATCAGCAACGCGTTTGCGATGGCTGCGCTTGAACTGGTCAGCAAGGAAGAACCAGACTGGAAATTCGCCGCTTCGCGTGCTTTGCTCACATCCTTATATAAAAAAGCGGCCACTCACCGCCGTTACAAATCCTATGCGGACGAGCCTTACGGCGCTTTTTATCCGCTGATTACGGAGTTGATCAAGAAAGGCATCTATCGTCAAGAGCTGCTCGATTACTACACCAAGGAACAAATCGACGAGTTGGGTGCATCTATTTTGCCGAAAAATGACCTGCTGTTCGATTACATCGGGCTGTTGACGCTATCCGAGCGTTATCTGGCGAACGATTTTGACGGACGCGTGATGGAACTGCCGCAGGAACGCTACATGATCATCGCAATGTACCTGATGCACAAAGAGCCTGCCGACAAGCGTATGGAGCTGGTGAAGGAAGCTTACTGGGCGATGAGCAATATGTACATGACGGCGGCTACACCAACGATGTCCAATGCGGGGAAAAAGGTCGCCGGACAGCTCTCCAGTTGCTTCATCGACACCGTAGACGACTCGCTGGAAGGTATTTTCGATTCCAACACTGATGTAGCCCGTCTCAGCAAAATGGGCGGCGGCATTGGCGTATACCTCGGTAAAGTACGGGCACGTGGCTCCGACATCCGTGGACACAAAAATACAAGCTCCGGGGTCATCCCGTGGATTCGCCAGCTGAACAATACAGCGGTCAGCGTAGACCAACTGGGTACACGTAAAGGTGCAATTGCCGTCTATCTGGACGTATTTCACAAAGATATTCTTGCGTTCCTCGACCTGAAACTGAACAACGGTGACGAGCGTATGCGTGCACATGATGTTTTCCATGGCGTATGTCTGCCCGATCTGTTCATGGAGCAGGTCGAAGCACGCGGCGAATGGAATCTGTTCTGCCCGCATGAAGTAAAGAAGGTCATGGGCTGGAAAGATGACAACGGCCGTCCAATGGGGCTGGAGGATTTTTACGATGAAAACTTGGGTACAGGTTCCTTCCGCGAGAAGTATGAGGAAGCGTCACAGCATCCAATTCTCTCCCGCATTACGGTGCCTGCCATCGACATCATGAAGCGCTTGATGAAATCACAGTTGGAAACAGGTACGCCGTATATGTTCTACCGCGATACAGTAAACCGGGCCAACCCGAACCGCGCCCATGGTATGGTGTATTCCTCCAACCTGTGCACGGAAATTATGCAAAACCAATCGGCGACCGTCGTGGAAAAAGAAGAACTGGTCACCAAGGACGGACAAACACGCATTGTCATTTCCAAAATCCCTGGCGATTTTGTCGTCTGCAACCTGAACTCCATCCATCTGGCTCGTGCGGTTCCGGCAGGTGTGCTGGACCGTCTCGTACCGATTCAGGTGCGTATGCTGGATAACGTCATAGATATCAATAATATTGAGGTGCTGCAAGCACAATATACAAACAGCCAATATCGCGCAGTTGGTCTGGGTACGTTCGGACTCCATCATCTACTCGCACTCGAAGGCATCCGTTGGGAATCCGATGAAGCGGTAACCTATAACGACCATTTGTACGAAAAAATTAACTATCTGGCTGTAAAATCAAGCATGGAGCTGGCGAAGGAAAAAGGCCGTTATACCAAATTTGAAGGCTCTGACTGGTCTACCGGGCATTATTTCACATCCCGTGGCTATACGGACGGTACGCGTGAAGGCAAATTTGTAACCACGTCCGAGTGGAGTGAGCTTGCGGAAGAAGTCAAGCAAAACGGTGTCCGCAACGCATGGCTGTTCGCCATCGCGCCTAACGGTTCCACGTCCATCATCGCGGGTTCTACGGCCAGCATTGATCCATTGTATGAATTGCTTTCCTATGAAGAGAAAACAACCTACAAGATCGCTAACCCTGCACCGGACTTGAATGAAAAAACAATCTGGTACTACAAAACGGCTTTCCTGCTGGATCAGCACGCTTCAATCAACATGGCCTCTGCCCGTCAGCGTCATATTGACCAGGGCCAAAGCTTTAACCTGTATGTGCGCCCGGATATCAAAGCTACTGAATTCCTGGAACTGCACATTCATGCCTGGAAATCAGGTATGAAATCAACCTATTATGTACGCAGCCGCGCACTGACGATTGAAGAATGCGATAGCTGCGCATCCTAAATTTTAAGGAGAGAATCTCCCATGCAGTTACAAAAGATTTTTAACACGGAAGCGCCTAACCGCTCTACCCGCATTATTGAAGGTGAAAACTCTGGTATCTTGAACTGGAACGATATTCGCATGCCGCATATGTACAAGCTGTACAAGGTGCTGCTGTTAAACCACTGGATTCCGGATGAAATCCCGATGTCCAAGGACGCGTCCCAATTTCCTACGCTGGATGCCGAAGAACAACGCACATTTAAAATCAACATCGGCCTGCTGGCCGTGCTGGATTCCATGCAAACGATGTTTGTGGGGGATGTAAAACGCTACTTTACCGATTCTTCACTGGAAGCTATATCGGCCATTATCGGGCAGCAGGAAGTCGTGCACAACCAATCCTACTCCTACGTGCTCTCCTCGCTGGTATCGGATCAGGAGCAGAAGGAAATTTTTGAATACTGGAAAAATGATCCTGTATTGCTGGAGCGTAATACATTCATCTCGGACATTTACCAGGAGTTCCGTGATGAGCAAAATCCGCAAACCTTTTTCCAGGCGATGGTGGCGGACTTGATTCTGGAGGGCATTTTCTTTTATAGTACGTTCGCTTTCTTCTACAATCTGGCCCGTGACCAGAAGATGATGTCGACCAGCCAAATGATCTCGTATATCCAGCGGGATGAAAATCAGCATTGCTACTTTTTTGCCGAAGTGTTCAAGCAATTGTTGTCTGATTTCCCTGAGCTGGACACAAAGGAAAATACGGAATATGTCTACCGCATGATCGACCGCGCAGTCGAGCTGGAAACGAACTGGGCGCACTACACGCTCAAAGAGGTTCGCGGCATCGACCTGAACGAACTGGGCGATTATATCAAGTACATGGCGAACATGCGCCTGAGACTGCTTGGGATGGATAAAGCCTACGAAGGCGTTGACGTAAACTGTATGCCTTGGATCAAGCCGTTCTCGGATGAAGCACTGAACGCGACAAAAACAGACTTTTTTGAAGCAAAATCGCGCAATTACGGCAAGGTCGGAGACGACAACGGATTTGACGATTTGTAATTAACCAGATACAGCCTTAACTCGGTATTTACCGGGCTAAGGCTTTTTTTCATGAGGAGTATTAAAACACACAAAAGACCCAAAAACTAAGCGCAAGGAGACCAGCTTCCTCTCCTCACGAATGATCCATATCCTTTTATACAAAAGCCTCGCTCAGAAAATCGTAAAGCAACTCTTTTTCCTCGTCAGAAAGATCCGAAATGGATTGCAGAAAGCGGGAAACTAGCTCCGTAATTTCAAGGCCCAATTCATCGTTTATCGTTTGTACAGCCATACCCAGCACCGTGCCGACAAACATGGTCATGCCCATTTCCTTGCTTGGCGCTGTAAGAACTATCTGCTGAATCCAGGGACCTGCTTTGCCCCCCAGCTTCTTCAAGTACATCAGAAGCAGCCCTATAATATAGGCGCAAAAATGGATTCTGACGCTGGTCTCAGGAATTTCAGTCCAAATTTTTCGTACAGCCTCATTGAGGCTTGTGTTGTTCAAATCCTTGAGCAATCCCGAGATGTTCTGGACGGTTTTTTTCCAATCCACCAGATCGACTAATTCATTCCTGGATTGGTTGAACAAATCCGAAGCTTTATCCGTAGGCACAAATACGACCTGAGATCGTCCGGTTACCTTGGCATTCACCTCGTAGCTGCGCGTAATAAAACCAAGCTTTTCAATTTCTTTCAGCATGTCATAGGCCGTCCATTTGCTAACGCCTAATGATTTAGCCAAGGCTTCGTAATGAATAGGTAAATTTGTCTTTTGATACAACTCCACTAATGTATGCAGAAATTGCAAACGACGTTTAGTAAGTGGCACGGTAGCGTTGTATACCTCCCTGTGTATCCTTTCGAATACGTTTTTGGGTTTTTTGTGTCTAAATCTTAGCACTGAATATCTATTTAATCAAGCCACAGGATCACTCCTGATTTCTCCGTACAGCGGGCTGCTCTTTGCATATTTTCTTTTTAATCCACCTGTGTTATATTTTTATTCATACTGTTTTTTGGTTTTTTTGGTCTTTAAGGTCTTTTGTGTGATTATTTCATTGGAGGGAAACCTAAATGCAATCAGCTCTCAACCTGAACGGGGTTACAATAACAGGTACAGGATTCTACGTTCCGACCTCCCTGTTAACCAATTTGGAATTAGCCGCATCTCTGGACACATCCGATGAATGGATCAGCCAACGAACAGGCATCCGTCAGCGATATATTGCAGAAGCAACCACGGACACCTCTGACCTTGCCGTTGCTGCTGCAATCCAGGCTTTAAGCCGTGCCCATGTATCCCCGGAAGATGTGGATCTCATTGTCGTGGCGACTTCAACTCCTGATTATGCCTTCCCCTCCACCGCCATGCTGGTCAAGCAAAAGCTCGGGAGCCGTGCACCTGCATTTGACTTATCAGCAGCCTGCTCCGGTTTTGTGTACGCCCTCTCGGTCAGCAGCGACATGATGAAATCGGGTGCCTACCACAACGTTCTGGTGATTGGAGCGGACAAGTTCTCCAAAATCATAGATTGGCAGGACCGTAATACTGCTGTCCTGTTTGGAGATGGAGCAGGCGCTGTCGTCCTTCAATCTCGCCCCGGCGCTTTCCCGTGCTTCTCCTTGCTAGGCTCGGAAGAACGTGGAGCAGAAGCGCTGACATCCCCGGTTACAGGGCCCATCACCATGCAAGGTCGAGAGGTTTTCAAGTTTGGGGTGCGTATTGTGGAATCCATGCTAACTAAAGCTCTGGAAACATTGAAATTAAGCATTGATGATATTGCTTTAATCATTCCACATCAAGCCAACATTCGAATCATCGAGAGTGCCGCTGGCAAGATGAATATTCCAATGGATAAATTTTTTGTGAATATCGAAAATTACGGAAATACATCAGCAGCTTCTATTCCCATTGCGCTTGCGGAAGCGATGGAACAACAACGCGTTCATCCTGGTGATATTGTGATGCTAATCGGTTTCGGCGCGGGTTTGGCATGGGGCGTACAAGTTATTCAGATCGCATGAATTCTCTACTTTACAGAAAAAGCCTTGACCCAGTTCTATGAACCAGCTTTGCCCTTTGGGGATGGATTCAATAGAAACGGGATAAGGCTTTTTTTGCACTGCCCAGAACCTGAGAAGTTCACTTTCGTTCGATGTGGTGCATACATATACCCTAGAAACATGTAATCCAATCCATAGCTCCACAGTATATCAACGCTGCTCACGATGGAGGCATTAACGCTGTTTTTACTTGCTTTGTATAGGAAGGGAAGCCGCCCGTATGCTGGAGCATTTCGATTTCACGCAAAATACGTGGTAAGTCAGCGACCGAGTTCATGACGATGTGGGCTCCTGCCCTTTTTAATCCATATACGCTCTGTCTGCGCCGTTCCTCAGCCACTCTATCGCCGGTTTCACGGCTAGTTGCTTGCGACGTGGTCAGCGCACCTTCGTTATGATTCAGCACACCTATTGTCCACACACCAGCATTCCTGCCCTCTTGCATATCCGCTGACGTATCTCCTACTTTCACAATATCGCTAAGCGGGAAAACCTGTAAGCGGTGTGCAATCTCATAGATCATCCATGGATAAGGGCGCCCTTGCGAAACTTCACAGGGAGCTACTGTGCAATCCAGTGCATATGGGGACTGTGCAGGCGTAAAAACGTTGCCCAGCATCTCCATCGGGCAAGATGCGGTAGCGCCTGACTGAATCCGACGTTCCTGCAACTCATTTAGGGCTTTATCGATACCGAAAGTGGGCTCAGCTCCTTGGATCAAAGAACGGAGAACAGGCACAAGTTCAAGATAAATATGCTCAATATCCGTTCTCCCGGGATGCGTACCGAAGCAATCCAGCCATTGTTTCCGAACCTCTGAAAGTGCCAGCACATTCGCAATATGATCACGGATCGGTAATCCTCGCCCATGAGACGCCTGTTCTTCCGTTACCTGTACACCCTTCCATCTGAAAATATCACGTATTCCCTGGATTAAGCCTCGTCCTCCGGGGTCCAACAATGTACTTTCGAGATTAAAAATAACCGCTTGTATCATGCAATCCCCGCCTTTTTCGTAACGCGGCTATCCGCTGTCATTATTTCTTAGGACCATGATACACAGCTAACGTAAAATGAAATGCCATAAAGCGTCAGCAGAGTGTAATTGAAATAAATTCCTTGACTGGTTGCAGATTACTGATTGTCATGAAGTGTACTAAGGAGGAATCGCAACATGAGACATCCATGGAATGAATATAATCCCAAGATGCCTTGGCGGATGGAGCTGGGTTGTTATGCGCTGAACAAACTGGCTTGCGGAGGACTGGTGTTTGGTCTGATATGGGCCTATTGCTATATTGCAGAGGCGATGACGGGGATTCCTGCAACCATAGCAGGCAATAGCGGTGAGCTGACCGCGCAGCTATGGGCATATGGTTTTGCCCTACCGGCAGCTCTTGCCGCCGATGCGCTGCACGACCTCTTGCCCTGGCTGCGAAAACCGGAGCGGCTCATCCTGTACCTTGCCGCAGGATTCAGTATCTTCCTCCTGCTAGGTTCTTTTATATCCCCTGAAGGAACGGGCGTCTCATGGAGCAACGGCATCGCGGGTACCGTGATTACATTACTGTATTATCGGGGAAGGCATTATGCGGGAAGACCCTGGCTGAGCCGTGGTTTTGGGGTACAGATCATCCTGGCCTTCCTTCTGCCCTTGCTGTTATGGTCTATAGGGCTTCAATAATGTCACCTGCAATGACCGAGGCGGCATGCTCGCGATGACGCGCGGCTGTTTCTCCGGCCACGCCGTGCAAGTACACGCCGAAGGCTGCTGCCTGTGAAGCGTTCAAGCCCTGCGCCAGCAAGCCTGCGATGATCCCTGTCAGCACATCACCTGCGCCGCCTGTCGCCATCCCGGCGTGGCCTGTCGTGTTGACATAAACCGTTCCGTCCGGGCACGCAATGACGGTACGCGCTCCCTTGAGCACCAGCGTGACCCCGCGTGTCCGGGCATACTGCCGGGCATGGGCGATGCGGTCACGCTGCACCTCGGCCGTCGATAGGCCCAGCAGACGGGCCATCTCGCCGGGGTGCGGCGTCAGTACAACCGCCGCGCCCCTCGGCTTCCAGGCATCAAGCTCTGGCCCCGCCGCAGCGAGAATGTTCAGGGCGTCCGCATCAAGTACGAGCGGGCCGCCGTATTCTTCCCACAGGCGGCGCAGCCAGCCAGTGTCTCCCGCGAAGCGGCCGAGGCCGGGGCCGACGGCCAGCACATCGCGCGCCTGCGCGAGCTGTAGCAGCTCATCCGCGGAGCCGGCGTTCCACTCGCCGTCTCCACCTACGGCTGCGGCAGCGAGCATCAGTTCCGGCGCGGCTCCGATGAGGCGCGGCAGCAGCGCCTCGGGCACCGCCCACGTCACTAGGCCGCTGCCAATGCGCAAGGCGGCACGTGCGGCCAGCAGGCCCGCGCCGCTCATACGCAGGCTTCCCGCGGCGACGAGGACATGGCCGTAGGTGCCCTTGTGCCCGTCCGGCACGCGGCTGCGGCTCACGTCCACGCCCAGCGCTTCGCGCAGCGTATCGCGGGTCAGGAGCCGTAGCTGTACGCCGCGCTCGCGGGCAAGCCCGGGCGGAATGCCGATGTAGCGTACCGTTACATCGCCTGCGGCCTCGGCGCCCGGGTATTGGACGAGCCCACGCTTCAGGTAGGCGAGGCATACGGTGACGCGTGCACGAATGCACGGCTCGTACAGCGCACCTGTGTCGGCGTTGAGGCCGCTGGGCACGTCTACCGACACAAGCGGCACGCCGCTGGCATTGGCCTCGCGAATCAGCGAGGCATAGGGTTCGCGCGGCAGGCCTTGTGTGCCCGTGCCCAGCAGGGCATCGACGATGCCGAAGGCGCCGCGCAAGTCGAAGGCATCCCGGCCGTAGACAAGGGTCGGGATGTGCAGAGCCGCGATGGTATCGCGTTGCACCGCTGCTTCGCCGCGCAGCGAGTCCGGCGACTCAGCGTACACAACGGTGACGCGCAGGCCCGCATCCGTTAGATGACGGGCCGCCACCAGTCCGTCACCGCCGTTGTTGCCTTTGCCTACGAGAATATACCAATGCTCCCGTTCAGCATAGGCTGGGCCCTCATCATAGCCTTGCTCGGCAGCACCTTGCCCCACTCGATATCTGCGTTCCGTACCGTAGGCTGAATCTGCGTGGCTTCCGGAGAAGCTCTTATGGCTCCATCCACTTTCCACAGCGCAGAGCTTCAATACCTCGTCAGCTATCGCACGCCCGGCATTTTCCATCAAGGTAAGGGCCGGGATGCCCAGCTTGTCAATCGTATACCGATCCAGTTGCCGCATTTCTTCGGCGGTCACAATATACATGCTTCTTCGCCTCCCGTAGTGCCATCACTTTTTTAATACCCGACCGTAAAACGAGAATTTACAAATTCCCCTTCCACCAGCTCATCAATCAGGGCAACTGCATAATCCTCAACCGAGATGCGGCTGTGACCCAATTCATCAACAACTACATGGTCCAAGCCAATGCGAAACTGCCCTGTACGCCGTCCCGGCTCAATGATTGCGGCAGGACTGCAATATGTCCAGTCCACGTCCGCAGCACGATACAGCTCTAGTGCATCGGCATGTGCGGCTGCCAGTGGCTTGATTTCCTCTGGAAACTCGGCGGTATCCATCAGACGTTCACCGGTTTCCGTTTTCAGGCTGCCGGCTCCACCAACCACCAGTATGCGCTCTGCGCCGGAACGCCGGGTTCCTTCCAGCAAAGACCGTGTCGCTTCAAGCAATTCTTCCTCGGCTCCAAATTTGGGACCATAAGCGCTGATCATGGCATCATGTCCCTTGGCCGCGGCTGTTACGGAATCAGGATTCAGAATATCCGCTTGAACGACTGTCAAATACTCACTTTGCTCTGTTACACGCTGCGGATCACGCACCGCCGCCGTCACCTGGTACTTGCGTTTGATGGCCTCCTTCACCAATGCTTGACCAATGGTTCCTGTTGCTCCAAAAATAATGACTTTCATCTGACCTTGCCTTCTTCCTGTCTATGATTTACTTACTATTACTTATCCGCTTTAGCCTCAGCTTAAACCTGCTTGTCTTATAGCCCATCCGGCTGCCGCCAGTACATTCCTTCCGATCTCGGACTGACCAACTGGAAGCCGAATTGCGCATACAAGCGATCGGCTGGCTTGTCTGCGATCAGCGTCGCAAAGCTACCCGCCGGAACCTCCGGTACTCCTCTACAGATGGAATGACGTACTCCACGCGAAGCTGCCCGTCCGGGTGATTCGATCTTCTATGATGTTCTGCGGTATTTTCTATATGTTCGTTCATGCTGAATCTCCCCTCCCTGCTTGTAATCTTGTCTATTTTACCAAAAAATACTTCATATATCTCTGTCAGACGTGACCAAGCCCTTGAAATGCCTGTGTGGTCTGTGCAATAGTGTAGGAAGAACAATGGAAGGAGGGATTGCGGGTGTCCCCGACGGACTTCGCGGCATTGGCCGCATATATCTCACCCGGTCTGATTGCCATCCTGCTGGCATTGTCTTTGCTGGTATGGCTGTATGTTCACAGCGCAGCCCAGCTTCGCAATTCGCGTCAGCAGCGGCTGAATGAATTACAGGAGTCGCTACGTATCTACGGACGGTTGGCAGGCTATCTTCAAGCCTCCACTCAGTACAGCTTAAGCAGCAACGAAACACGCCAGCATCAGAGTGGACTGATTCATGCCCTTCAGGAAGCGAAGGCTGCTCCCTATTTAACTCCTCACCTTCAGGAACAGGTTCAGGCATCTCTAAGAGAATGTGACGCATTCCGCAGGGAGTTGCTTCTCAAATCCCTGGAGCGCGAAATGAACAAACTAATCGACGAACGTCGGCTTGTTCTGCTGGAATCGCATGCTCCGGGCTGGGGTACGGCTTTATGGAAGCTGCTGCGTCCCGCAGCCGGGCCGTTGGCGCTGGCGGGTATAGTGTGGCTAATCTCACGGCTGATTGTGGAACTCATGTCGTATAGTACTATCTATCCTAGTCTGCCCGAAGCTGTGTCATCTGCCTCATGGCTCATATGGTGTACATGGATGAGATTTGTTTCCGGCTTGATCGCCCTGCTGTACGTATATCGGTTGATGACCCTGCGCAGACAAAATGATCTGGATGTGACGGCATCCCATTTTCCAACGAGCCTGTTGTCTATAGTGATCGCCGTCATTGCCCTGTTTCAATGGATCGGACCGGAAGCTTCTCCCTACATACTGGCTGTGCAGCTTGTCCTGTTTTTGATCGGCTTCCGGCTCACCCGAGGCCGCTCACGGAGTGATCGCCCTTATGTTGGTCATCCCGGCTTGATGAAGGCCGATCCTACTCAACATCAGGAAATGCATACGACAGACAAAGACAGAACGTCCGACTCTTCTTTGGCGGAGGAACATAGCCGTTCCTAAACGGCAAGCGACGCAAGATCGTATACAGCATGAACGTTAAAACCACATCCCATCACAGGACATCCCGACAGACACCAAATGGTTTTATGGGGTGTCCTGTTTTTTGAACAATTTTAGACTTTTTGAAGGGTTAAGCTTGTGCCATCAATCAAGGAAAGGGTATATTGTTTATATAAATGTAAATCATATCGTTTTTTATGTATGAATATTGAAAAAAATCCATATATGTTAAACTATCATCAATTGTTGATGTGCGTTAGAATTGGAGGAACTATGCAACTGGACATTTCTGAAAAATCACTTCCCGTATATGAAGCGCTGGCCAGTGAGGTTCGGCTGAACATGATTGTTCTGCTTGCGGAGAAGCCTATGAATATACGCGAGCTGGCGGAAGCACTCGGACTAAGCAGTGCCATCATGACCATGCATGTCAAAAAGCTGGAGAGAGCGTCCATTATTTCGACCAAAATGCTGCCCGGGCGCGGTGGCGTTCAGAAAGTATGCTCGCTGGCTACGGACAAAATTGAAATAGCCATGCCCCGCTATCAGCAGGATGTACGGCAATTTCATCAGACGGAGATTTCCGTCGGGCACTTTACGGATTTTGAAATTCAACCGACCTGCGGGCTGGCTACCGTCGAGAAAATTATCGGAGAATTCGACGAGCCTCGTTCATTTCTGGATCCTGAGCGCTTCAATTCCAAAATTCTGTGGTTTAGTCAAGGATATATGGATTATAAGGTACCCAATTTCCTCCTGTCCAGCCAAAAGGCCGAGGAACTGGAAATTTCGATGGAGCTATCGTCCGAGGCCCCTTTTACCAATGACAACTGGCCTTCGGACATTACCTTTTTCCTGAACGATGTGAATCTCGGGACTTGGACCAGCCCGGGAGATTTCGGCGATAACCGTGGGAAATACACACCTGCATGGTGGCCTGATTTTATCAACCAATACGGTCTGCTCAAAAGACTTCGCGTTACGTCTAAGGGTACCTTTATGGACGGCAAGCAAATATCTGATGTGACCTTAAGCCAGCTGCTGATTGATCAGAAGCAATGGAAATTCCGCATAGCCATTCTGGATGATGCCCAGCATGTTGGAGGGGTTACCCTGTTCGGTACTGGATTCGGTAACTACAATCAGGACATTCTGTTCCGCTTGTACTACAAGCCTGCGGAAAACCATACGAAAACAGCAACAGTGGAAGCTGGCGACAGCAGCAAATAAACTTTCTGAGCCTGTTCTTCTCAGACCCTAAAGCACGGCCCTTTGCCCCATGCGTTCATGGCGAGCAAAGCGCCGTGTTTTATTTTTTCATCTTCTTCTAACATGCCTTTTTGCCATACGCTATGACTACCGCACAGGCTCAATGCATACAGGTGAAGGAACTTCCAGCACATATCCTGTTCGAGCCAATCGTCCGTCTTCGCTATGAATAGCAAAGGATACGATGTTATTTCCGTCCTGATTCGCGACAACCAGATACCCGGACAGAATGTTGAAGTTACGCGGCGTGCTGCCAAAAGTCTCCACCCATTCAACCGTCTCCAGCTTACCGCTGTCCAGATCGACATGGTACAGCACGATGCTGTTATGCCCCCGGTTTGACACATACAGAAAGCGTCCACAAGGCGTAATCCGAATGTCTGCCGCTGTATTTTCCACATCTAAGATGCCTTCCGGCAGCGTGGACAAGCTTTGTAGCAATTGAAGCTCCCCGTTGCGTTCGTTGTAGCTAAATACAGCGACAGTATTATTCAGCTCGTTAGCCACAAAGGCATAGGGACGCGAAGGATGAAAGACCAGATGACGCGGACCAGAACCGGGCGGCAGCTCTGCCTCACGATGGGTCACCAGCTTCCCGTCTTCCGTCAAACGATATACCACAATCTGATCCAGCCCCAAATCACATACCATTGCATACCGTCCTGAAGGATCAGGAATAATCGAATGCGGATGTGCCGCATCCTGACGGTCCTGGCGAACACCTGAGCCGCTATGCTGAACCTGCCCCGACATTTCCCCCAACCCGCCAGCTTCCGTCACCGGGAATACCACGGCATTGCCGCCTGAATAATTGGAAGCCAGCACATACCGTCCATTCGCTGTCACTGAGACATAGCAAGTGTGCGCTCCTTCGGTCCCTTTTCGATCCAATGGGTGCAGCTCTCCCGTCTGCGCATGTATCTGATACGCATACAGCTCGCCTTCCTCTGTCTCACTGGCGGCATACAGCTTGGTCCCATCCGAGTGCAACGCCAGAAATGAAGGCCGCTCGATTCCTTCCACGCCTCCAATGATACGCAAATCACCGTTTTCCACATGTAAAGCGCATACATAAATTCCTCTCTCATCGCGAGACGCATAAGTTCCTGTATAAAATAACTGTTCATTCCGCTTTTCCATCGGCTCTCGTCTCCTTTAGGCTGTTACCCATATTTTATCGAGCTGTATCTCATTCCTATGTCTTCCTTGTAAACTCACCATGCATTATTACCCACGATGCAGTCGTTTCATTAATGATTTCGCTATATATGCCAAAAAAGTCTCCTTCGGTGCGACCTGTGGTTCACAAGAACATCACATTTCGCACCAAAAGAGACTATGTTTACAGGAAAAATAACATTAAACCGCTGTCGTTTGCGTACCTTTGCTGTTCCATTTTACAGCCAGTCCCAAACTAAGGATGAGAATGATCGCCCCGAAAATGTACGGCAGATTGATATGCACCTCAAACAACGTACCCGCCAGCGCAGGTCCCAAAATATTACCGATACTCATATAGGCATTGTTCATCCCGGCTGCAACTCCCTGCTCATCCCCGGCCATTTTGGATAAAGCCGTATTAATGGCTGGTCGCAGCAACGACGTGGCGGTAAAGAAGATGAGCGATACCCCGAGTACATAATAAAAGTTGCCAGAGAGCAGCATAAGCACAAGAGAAATCGCGGAAAACAGAAAGGAGCCGATAATAACACCTTTTTCGCCAAAACGATTCAACAGCGGACTGATCACAACCGCCTGAATCACCGTTCCGACCAGCGCCCCTACCGTAATAATGATGGCAATATCACGCTCATTGTAATGAAACTTGCCTGTCACGAAGAAAGGAAACATCGTTTCAAAATGCGTCAGCCCAAAGGTTAGGGTGAAAATCATAATCAACAGCATGAAGTACGGCTTGCGAAAAGAAAGTGCAAACTGCTTAATGACATTGTCGCGTTTGACTTTAACATTCCGGAATTTCAACTGTTTATCCATCGACAAGGTTTCGGGCAGCAAAATCAACGAAATCAGGGCAGCTACACCCGATACTCCAGCCGAAACATACAAAGGCGTGCGTATCGAAACATCTGCCAGCAAGCCGCCCACGCCAGGGCCGATAACAAATCCAAGAGACATGGCCGCGCCCAACAAACCCATTCCCCGACCGCGATTGTGTACCGTCGTAATGTCGGCAATATAAGCCATCATCGGAGGAATCATAAAGGCAGCCCCTGCGCCTCCGAGCAAACGGGATATATATAGCATCGTCAACGAATGCCCTACGGCAAATAATACTGAAGAAATCGTCATGATCGCCAAACCGATAATGATCATTTTTTTGCGTCCGTATTTATCGGACCATTCACCAGCCAACGGTGAAAACAGAAACTGGGTCAAGCCGAACACGGCAACCAGGTAGCCTCCCGTTTCACCAGTGCCTCCCAAGGAACCCATGAATTTGGGGAGGATCGGAATGATGAGACCAATTCCCAGCATGGCAATAAACATATTAATCATCAAAATGACCAACGGTCCCATTTTTAATTGTGACTCTGACATGTTGCGTTTTGTCCTCCTAGGTTATTTATTTCGCATATGAAAATCTTATTTTGCAACTATTAGTTCAAAACTCTTCACTATATTAATAGACCCACGAGCAAATAACAATCATAAATTACATTAAAACATTACCAATCATCTGAAGCCGTTATATGGAAATATAATTGCTTCTTGAAAAATGGAAAAGTAGTCTTAGCAGCTTTCATTTGACATCGTAGAGCACGTAGATAACCCTTCTGCATTAATTATATACAAACATGCGTTCTATATGCAATGCACAAAAAAAGGAACTGAAAGCATAATACTGTCAGAATCCTAATTTTAAATTTAATGCAAAGGCGCTTGATCCCAATCTGCTATATGCAATTCGTAAAAGTTACCTAGTGTGCCACTCCGCAGACGGATGGTGCTTCGCTTGTACAGCACCATTCCGTCTATTCCGTTTTCCATGTACATTTTTTAGTTCAGCTTACATAGTTGGCTATGGCTACAGGCATTCCATTTTTTTACTTACACTTGGCAATTCAATGCCCACACTCACATAGAGTGCGACGTTGCGTGAAATGTTCGACGGGATTGATTCTGTATTATTTCAATCCACGCACTCATATAGAGTGCGACTTTTGTCGTCGCATCCAAAGATTCTACTTCAAAATTTCAATCCACGCACTCATATAGAGTGCGACTTACCTTCCTCCAGCAGAGGTAGATAGACCTGATCGAAATTTCAATCCACGCACTCATATAGAGTGCGACGCAGCGTCAAAAGACTAATGACTTACAACAACGGCTATTTCAATCCACGCACTCATATAGAGTGCGACTGCTCAATAATGTTGCTTATCGGTACTCCAAAATAGATTTCAATCCACGCACTCATATAGAGTGCGACTTATTCTGCGATAAGTTTTGATCCGGGCGCACAATTTCAATCCACGCACTCATATAGAGTGCGACGTGTACGTGGCTATAAAGGTATGGAGGGATAGAGCATATTTCAATCCACGCACTCATATAGAGTGCGACTCCAAAGGAAGCTTGTCATATAGTTCCTGGGGAAGATTTCAATCCACGCACTCATATAGAGTGCGACCTACCGTGGTGGTTATGTTTGAGACAACCCCCACGGTATTTCAATCCACGCACTCATATAGAGTGCGACTTGGAGTCTATGGAATCTATTATTGCTGATCTTATTTCAATCCACGCACTCATATAGAGTGCGACGCTTGTCCAAGATGTGGTGGCACAATGCATGACTGGATTTCAATCCACGCACTCATATAGAGTGCGACCAACTCTGGTTGGGTTGATATAGGCACATCTATAGTGATTTCAATCCACGCACTCATATAGAGTGCGACAGGTACGAAGATAACGACGGATGCAAGCAAACGTCAAATTTCAATCCACGCACTCATATAGAGTGCGACAAACTGGAATATCCCAAAACAGAGTGATAAGCAGTGTATTTCAATCCACGCACTCATATAGAGTGCGACTACCATCAAGGTGGAGCTATTTGCCCGACATGTGATTTCAATCCACGCACTCATATAGAGTGCGACCTTACCTACAAATTCCGTTGTGCTCGATCCGTCAGTATTTCAATCCACGCACTCATATAGAGTGCGACGGCCTCTCTGATAACTCTGTCCATTTCACTTTCTGATTTCAATCCACGCACTCATATAGAGTGCGACGCTCCAGGAGGACTGGCGTCCGGAAACGACAGGGGAATTTCAATCCACGCACTCATATAGAGTGCGACGGTCTATCAACTTTTCAAGAGTCAGCTTAAAAACCGGATATTTCAATCCACGCACTCATATAGAGTGCGACGAGAATCCAGTATCAGCGGGTATATGGCGACCTATTTCAATCCACGCACTCATATAGAGTGCGACTGGCTTTTTTATTGTTCATACATAAAACAGATTGGAGATTTCAATCCACGCACTCATATAGAGTGCGACATTAAAGAAAGCCTTGGCTTCATTTTTATGAATATTTCAATCCACGCACTCATATAGAGTGCGACGCCCGCGCATGATAAATTTAAACACCTGCAGATAATCAATTTCAATCCACGCACTCATATAGAGTGCGACCCAGCCCAACAACAACCACGCCCATGCCTACCAGCAAATTTCAATCCACGCACTCATATAGAGTGCGACAGCGAAAATGCAGTAATTCATACCCTAATGATATCAATTCCATACATTTCAGCAAAAAACGATGCCAAAAAAGCTTGAATCAACCATTGACTTCTAGTGAAGAAGCTGATTTTGATGTTTTTCGACAAATTTCGAGGTGCGAAGGATCCGGGGTTTTTATGTGAGCTTCACATTCGCACCTCACCATAAGAGCAGAATACTCATTTTATTTTCCCTTATACATATATCATAAATGAGCATAATAACCAATAATGGGGTGCAGATCCGGTGAATGTTTGGGCAAAAGACAAACTTCAATTGCATCTGCTTGGACCAACGTATAGGTCGCCTTCTTATAGCTAAAGCCTAAGCGGTACATGAGTAAGGATAGCGCATGATTTGTCCATCCAAAATCCACACACATTCCTTATTAGTGATCTTGGAATAGCTCCTGCATCATCTTTTCCTTGTTGTTCAGAAATTGTTTCATGATGATGAAATGATCGGTTTCCTCCAGCGTCCGGGTGTCTATTCCTTCATGTGTCAGGTGGTATAGGATGGAGTCGGGATAGGCCATCAAAATTGGGGAATGCGTAGAAATGATAAACTGTGAGCCCTGCTGCACCAGCTCGTGGATACGTGCAAGCATGGCCATCTGGCGCAGGGGCGATAGCGCGGCCTCTGGCTCATCCAGAATATACAGCCCCTGACCTCCAAATCGATGCAAAAATGCGGCAAAAAAAGACTCGCCATGCGACTGCTCATGCAACGATTTTCCTCCATAGGAGTCTCGAATGGGCCGGCCTCCTCCCTCCCGATCCAGCTCATCGATATGAGTCGCCAGATTGTAGTAGCTTTCTGCACGGAAAAAGAAACCGTCCCGCGGCTTGTGGGCTCCTCTCACCAGCCGGACATACTCATGCAGTGAGGAATGTGTGGCCTGTGTAGAGAAATTGAAATTTTTAGTGCCGCCCTCCGGATTAAATCCCCACGCGACCGCTATCGCTTCCATAAGCGTTGATTTACCCACACCGTTTTCTCCAACAATATAGGTAACAGACGGGTGAAATTTCAGCTCATTCCATTGATGCATGGCTTTTAAGTTAAAGGGATATTGGCTCTCGTCAGCATCCTGCGGCCACATCAGCTCCAATCGACGTACAAAAAGATCACGATCCCACATACTCATTTCCGTTCAGCTCCATTACCAAGCAAATGGCTAGGTTTTCCATCATTATATTGGAATTATTTACGACAATCAATCCGAAATCCGGCTTTCGTAACCCTTCTGTTGTTATTCAAGCGTTTAATACAGGTATAATATATAGTAGCCTGTTCATGGGCATGATATCTTTGTGTATCATTCAGAATTTATTTCATTATTTTTCAGGCAGGTGAATCTATGAATTCAAATCACAAACCGATCCAATCCTTTAAAATCGTACAGTTCATGATGACCATCTACAGGCAGCGGCTGACACGTATTTTGCTTCCGCTGGCTGTATTGGCTTTTATTATATGGGAGGCCGGACAAGAGCTGAAAAGCTTCAATCTGGCACGTATGCTTCATGAGCTGCGCCGAATGGATGCTACCTTTCTCATCGAAATCGGCTTGTTCTCACTGATAGCCGTGGCCGCCATGAGCGCATACGATTACGTGATCAGGCATCATTTCAAGCTACAGGTCAAATCCGCAGCGACATTCCGGTACGCCTGGATTTCGAACACCTTCAATAACGTCTTTGGCTTCGCTGGCTTTACAGGAGCGGGATTGCGCACGGTGCTGTACAAAAAAAGCGGCGTGCCGCTGGGTGTCATCACCTCTGCAGTTGTGTTCCTTTCGCCTGTAGTCATTACCGGGCTTTCTTTGCTGGCCTGGGGCGGGATTGCCCATCTATATCCGGTACAGCCCGTGCTGGATGCTCATCCGTGGCTTCATTGGGCGTTATGGGGAATGGCGCTGTACCTGCCACTGTTCCTGATTATGCAGCGATCCAAACGGTACGCCACATGGTTCAACAAGGGAGAAGGCCAGCTTTCCTGGTCCACCATCTCCGCCTCCATCGGCGCTTCGCTGCTGGAATGGCTGCTGGCCGGCCTTACCTTTGCATGGATCGGCTCGCACTTGTTGCATGAGCTGCCGATGAATGCCGTGTTCGGCATTTATGTAATTGCCGCGATTGCCGGGCTGATCAGTCTCGCGCCCGGAGGAGTCGGCGCTTTCGATATTATTGCCCTACTCGGGCTGCAAATGGCAGGCGCCAACTCGGATCGAGCATTGGCTGTGCTACTGGCCTTTCGCGTCTTTTATTACATCATTCCGTGGCTGATCGGCCTGGTGCTGGCTGCGCTGGAAATGATTCCGCGCAACGAACGTCTGAGCCAACTAGCAGAGACGAGTTGGGAAACCTCACTCAACGCTTGGCAAAAGGTATGGGGGTGGCCCGGTCAATTCCGCTTTCTGGCCGACTTGGGGGTATGGGCACTTGGCAAGCTGGTACTCATCTCCGGCGTGGTGCTCCTTCTGTCGGCGGCTACGCCCGGTCTACTATATCGGCTGCGTTTTGCCGAGCATCTGCTCAGTCTGCCTGTCATGCGCCTGTCGCACGAAATCTCCGTCATCATCGGAATTATGCTCGTGGTACTGTCTCACGGAATATCCCTGCGCATTCGCAGAGCCCTGCGGCTGACGCTGGTACTGCTGCTTGCAGGGTCCATTTTCACCTTCATTAAGGGTCTGGATTTCGAGGAAGCTCTGTTCCTGTTGTTCGTAGCGCTGATGCTGTGGATCTCGCGCTCGCGGTTTTATCGGGTTAGTGCGCCGCTGAATCGGCACAATATTTTAATATGGGGCGGATTGTCTCTGCTCGTAACCGGCGCTTACTTTATGATAGGGGCAGGCTCCAATACTCCGTTTATGCGCCATCTGCACGCCAAGGTCCATCTGGACTTTTTTATGAACCGCAGCGATTACGGGGTTACAGCGGTGTTCAGTCTGATTTTGGCGTGGGTATTCCTGACGGTGTATTTCTTCCTCCGTCCCCAGCGTGGAATTGGAAATCTGCCTGACTCGCAAGAGCTGGGTAAGCTAAAAGAATTTTTGGAAAAGCAAGGCGGCAATTTGGTTTCTCATATGCTCTTTCTAGGCGATAAGTATCTGTATTGGACCAAGAACGAACAAGTGGTTATTCCCTATGCCCGCAGCCGGGACAAGCTGATTGTGTTAGGTGACCCGCTCGGTCCGAAGGAACGTGTGAGCGAAGCGATTCAGGAATTTCAGCGCTTCGCAGACCGATATGCGTTAACGGCTGTATTTTATCAGGCATCACCAGAGTATTTGTCCATCTACCATGAGAATGGCTATCGGTTTTTCAAGCTGGGCGAGGAAGCGCTGGTGCCGCTGGAGTCCTTTACACTGACAGGTAAAAGCAATCAGGTGCTGCGCAGTGCCAAAAACCGCTTTGACCGCGAAGGATACACATTCGAAATGATCCAGCCGCCTTTGGATGGAGCATTAATTGAGGAGCTTCGTCATATTTCGAATATCTGGCTGGACGGACGGAAGGAGAAGGGCTATTCGCTTGGCTGGTTCAAAGAGCCTTATCTTCAGTTAGCCCCGATTGCGCTGTTAAAGGACCCTGAAGGAAAGGTCATCGCCTTCGCGACAATGGCCCCTGCCTATGACCGTGGACAGACCGTCTCCATAGACCTGATGCGGCATCTGCCTGATACGCCAAATGGCACGATGGACTACTTGTTCACACGAGTGATCGAGTGGGCCAAAGACAGCGGGTATACAACATTCAATCTGGGCATGGCTCCGCTGTCCCAAGTAGGACAAAGCGAAAAAGCGTTGCGCGAGGAAAAGCTGGCTCGACTCGTTTTCCAATACGGAGGACATTTTTACGGCTTTCAAGGGCTTCGCCGCTTCAAGGATAAGTTCAAGCCGCAATGGGAGCCACGCTATCTGGCCTATCCGGCTTCTGTCTTTTTGCCTATTCTGACACTGGAGCTGGTATATCTGGTCTCCAAACGCTCAGATTAGGTAAAAGCATTTCTGGCAACGAAAGCATAACAAAAGGGTGTTCCCCCAACCACGACGGTTGCAGGAACACCCTTTTTATGTTAAAAATTCTTCTTAGAAGCTACCTTTTACAACAACTTCAGACAATGGGAAACGTCCTGATGGACGTGCTGGTACTTGTGCTTTACCTACAGAAATAAGTACGGTTGGCAGGTAACGTGCAGGAATGTTGAATTGCTCGATCAATTGCGCAGGAATGAAACCACCCATAGCGCAAGTGTCATAGCCGAGCGATTTAGCAGCCAGCATAATATTCTGTGCCGCAAAAGCAGAGTTCAGGATTGCTGCATCGCGAGCTACTTGTGCGTTTTGGTAAGCACCGTTGATTTGACCTACCAATGCGTCACGGATTTCTGCTGGCAATGAGCCTGCTTCTACCGCTTGATCATAAATAACTGTGTTACGATTCGCTTCCATATCACCCAAAACGGCAATCGTTACGGAGCTTTCCGCTACTTGACCCTGGTTGTAGGCGATAGGCAGCAGCTTTTGCTTGTCAGCTTCAGTTTCAATCACGAGGAATTTCCAGTGTTGAAGGTTCCAGGCGGAAGGAGCTTCGATCGCAGCTGTCAAAATAGCTTCCAGGTCTTCCTCTGGCAATTTAAAATCCTTGACATAACTTTTTACCGCATGTCTTTCACTAATGACAGACAGAGTTTCGTTTTTTTGGATACTCGACATTCTGGACACACTCCCAAGTTTCTCATATTATATATATCTGATCTTGAATCCTTATTTACTTCCCAAACTACTGTAATTATAAAAACGGTAGTGAATGATGTCAATATGTTTAAGTATGACCCTGCACTCAAAATACAGTACAATATGGATAAGACATCCATATCAGCAGATGCCTGCTGATCGGACAAGACACGGTGAGTTCATTTTGTTCTCATTTGAATCCAAAAAGGAGCGTTATTATGATTGGATCGTTTAAAAAAACAGATATAGCTTTGTTTGCCGCCTGGGTTGTGGCTTGTGTGGCCACATTAGGCAGTCTGTATCTCAGCGAGATTTTGGGGTACGAGCCATGCAAGCTGTGCTGGTTTCAGCGCATTCTGATGTATCCCCTGACCCTTTTGCTCGGAATCGCTTATTTTCGGGGAGATACGGCAATACGTCGTTATGTCATGCCGCTGGCTATTATTGGAGGCGCCATTTCGGCCTATCACTTTACGATTCAGCGTATCCATGCAGCCGCCAAAGCAGCTACGCAAGCTTCAACCTCCTGCGGCAGAGTATCCTGTGAACAGGATTACCTGAACTGGTTTGATTTTATTACCATTCCTTTTCTCGCACTCATCGCTTTTATCCTTATTATTGCAGCTATGGGGTATATCATGCGTCAGGAGAAAAAATCTGCGCAAGGAGAGGTACAAGCAGAGAATCTTGCATAAGTATGATAGAGACCCGAGATCGTTGGGCCAGTCACCACAATTGAGCGTATAATCCGCTTGGCGGAGGAAAGACTGTAACTAAATATATCCATTACGTATGTGGTATAATGAAAAAAGTTTGCAGTCTGGCTAATAACGCTTACATTTCTTATAGAGGGGGCCCAGTCCATGATTCATATCAGCACCCCAATTCTGCAATATGGCGCAACCTTTGGCATGATCTTGATTGCTGTTTCGGCTATTTTCATCCGTATGAAGACAGGTCACCGTCCCGTTAATGCCAAAAAGATTATCATCCCTCCGCTCGGTATGAGCACCGGCTTTATGATGTTTATCGTACCAGAGGTACGAGTTCCCTGGCTTTGGGCGATGGGCGCTTTTCTGGTCGGCTGGTTTATTTTCTCGTATCCGCTGATTCGCAGTACCAAGTTTGAGATGCAAGAAGGACAAGTTTTTGTACAACGCTCACGCACCTTCTTTTTTATCCTGATCAGTCTGCTGATCGTTCGCTTGCTGCTGCATGAGTTTATTCAGCGCTACATTACCATTCCACAGACGGCAGGGCTATTTTTCATATTAGCCTTCGGAACCTTGCTGCATTGGCGGCTTCGTATGTATTTTCAATATCGTCAGCTCAATCCGAATGAGGCAGAAATCCGAATCTGACAAACGGATACTCGCGTGCAGCAAGCATGTTGTTGCATACACCAAAAAGACACGATCTTCCAATAGGAGCCGTGTCTTTTTAGGTTTATTCGGTTGGCTTAGAGCAGCATGATGCATTCCCGTAAAAAGAGGCTACCCGATTGCGCCCTTTTGACACGCTCTTCTTAGCAGACTCTCAGGATTTAAATGCGCTCTTTGTTTCGTTTATCAGCTCACTTTGAAGTGAATCCCAAATGAGTGATACCTTTGATTCTTAATATAATAAATGGCTTGATGTTACAAGAATCCGAGATATAGTCGATGCCTATATTAACATATTTACATTTTATTACACGGGCATGTATTTTTATTTTTATCTCAAATAATCCATTTTATAGAATAATTATGATCGTTATGTGGGATTGGGAAGAGGAATATTTTTGCATACAAGGGATGTGGTTTCCAAGGTTTCTGACTGAACATAGTGATGTTTATTGTACATACGATTGTACTGATTAATTAGTTCGTCCAAAAACATAGCCTGCTCGAGTACGCAAGCGTGTCCGAACCCGTACTGATCATAAAGATCGTGCAATCGTTGTCTGGCGCCTTCTATCTGTTGATTTAACGTTAAATTTTCATCATTGTTCATGTTCATTCCCCCCTAGTGAATCATTTTAGGTGGTAATGAACAAAAGCATTATGATCTTTTTTTAGCCAAAAAAAGTCGCAAACTGAAATAAAAAAGACCAGCATAAAGCTGGTCAATAGGATTAAGTTTGTGACTTTAAATCATGCTCCACCAATGTGGTCTTGCAGTTTTATCATGCCAGAAGTCGGATGCTGAACTGGTACCACGAATACCAGTAAGCTAACTGTCACTAAGATTAAAGCCATCTTTTTGATCATTTCTTGCCCACACCTCCTCATACATGAATTGGAACTGAGTTTGTGTTTCAGGAGCCGCATGTGTTTTGAAGTGGAGAAATAGCCCAACACAATTGGCAATAAGTAGTCCATGATTAATTGTAACAGCTTTTTCAAAAGCGTTTATTAAACAATTGAAACCATATGGATATCTACCTTTATTTAGGCTGTATTTAGCCATCTTGTACCAAAAACGAATATACTGCTGTGGTAAAAATTGTTGCGTATACATATCCGAAGAGGATACTTCTTGATACGCTGAAATTTGGGGTTCAAAGCGCTGAAGGATATGATCGACATTCACATCATATTGGTTGGCTGCTTCAATGATATTTAGAAGTTCGGCGAAGATTTCTTTTTCACCAACCATGTACTCCACATAATCCGGCAGCACACTGATATCTCCTGACATAAGCCTATTAACGTAGGTATTAATTTTAGCCCATTGCTGAAATTTGCCTAACCACTGGAGTGTATCTGAATCAGTTTCCTGAACCCAGCTTAGATCAGTATAACCACGTATATGCTCTAAAGCCTGTTCATGATCTCCATTCGCATCACAAGCATTAGCGTACAACAGTTCAGCGTAGGCTATGTATACAAAAAGAGGTCTGCTAAGTTTCTTTCCCGGTTTTATTTCTCGCTTGGAGTTATGAACCAAATCGTACTGTACTTGTCCTAACTTATACATTTGACGTGAAAATTTATAGACCTTATCCCACAAGCTCAATGATCTATACACGTTGGCCAAGTCCTTCAAGGCATCCAGTTGGTCAAATTCATCCAAACGGTCGACAAAAGGCTCAAACTTAGCAGCAGCTTGAAGATTTTGAGCCTGATCTTTCCCTATCCGGATGCTGAATAACCGATACTGGCACACTGCAAGCCGTTCTGAATGCTGCTTTCTTTCACTCACAGCCACGTTTTCATAAAGGTAAGCTGCTACTTCCCGATACCCTTTGTGGAATAAATCCTCAGCTAGTTCAAAGAGCGAAAGAGTGTAGACCGGATTATCCAGAAACATACTTACAGCACGCTGTAAGCAATCCAGTCGCCCTAAATCAACACAACGATACAAGAAAGGTTTTACTCTCCGCCAGTTAAGTGGAGATTCTTCAACGCATTCTTCAACGAACCGCTCATAAAAATAATCCAGTGGTAAATTCATGCCTAGCGTAATGCGATCCAGTTGATTAACAGATAAAGAACGATTGCCTGTGATGATGCTGCTAACTGTACCTACATTCAAATTAGTGATATGGCCAAACTGGGTCATACTCAAGCCTTTCTGTTTCAGATATCTTTCAATTTCTGCCCGAATCGTAGGTGTTATTTCCATGAATAAACCACCCTTTCAGCGTGAACTTTGGAATGTGTGCAAATTTAAACAAAAATAAGAATTGGAAAACTCGTAATATAATGAAATATTTGTATGTTTTCAATATACCATCTATTGGTACAACAATAAATACCTCTTTTTGGATAACATTGGATTATGTATCCGGAAATTATAAGGGATTTATGGATTCTTGGTAGATTTTAAGATAGGTGACAGTTTAAAGAATTAAGTGGGTTTCTATAATCTGATAAGGAGGATATCAATTGAAGAGAACAGGTATGACACGTCCCCTAGATACGTTAGGCCGGATTGTTATTCCCATGGAAATCCGAAACTCAATGGGGATTGAGATTGGTGAGCCTTTAGAATTTTATATGGACATTGAAAAAGGTTTTATGGGCATAGGAAAGTATAGTAGCGGGGTTTCCTGTAATTTGTGCAATTCATTTCAGGATTTAACCTATTTCAAAAGCTTACTTTTATGTAAGCAATGTATACTCGACCTGAAGGGAAACGTAGGTGTTAGTCCCATTCCTGCCCCTGTTGTTAAGCAGCCTATGTACAAAGAAAAAAAAGTAAATCGGTCGACACAAGAACTGGTTGAAAGCCTGAGAAGACTCATACGCGAGCATCCGACAGCCAAGCAGAGTGAACATGCAAAAAGGCTCGGCGTATCACAAGGCCGTATTTCCCAGCTTAAAAAGTTATTATAGCGTGCGATGACGTTTTCTTCATGATTATACTTATGGAGGTGTCAGTGATGGGGAATTGTTTTAAAACAGAGGAAGAAATTTATTTGTTATCTGAACACGTACATCCCTTGGATAAGGGTTTTGAATTATTTCGTCTAAATTATAGACAAAATGATTGGGCAGAAGCGGATCGCGTCGCTGATCACATTTTAAGTATGGCTGAACGCAGTTATAACAGTAGACAAAAATGGGGTGACATTGTTCCTCTAAATCAGATGCTAAAGCACCCGCTTATATTTTATTTTGGATACGGATACCTGGCTAAATCTATCATTTTTCAGAAGCAAGGTCTTTTTAATCGTGCAAGAGAATTTATAGCTAAATATGCTGACTTAGGATGGTACGAAAATACTACGGACGAAGATATACAAGAAATAGAACGTTTTAAAGGATTTGCAGTGGCAAATGGATACGCTGTAGACTTATTATCAGGCAATAAGGAACTATTGAAGGAATACCATGAGTTTATACAAGAAAACGACGAGGAAACATTGCCCGGATTCATCACAATTTTTGAGGCTGCAAACATAAATGAATGGAATATAGACGAGTATTATATTCTCGATCAGCTAGAGACTTTTTCCAGCTTTGAAGACCTTGGAAATCGTGTGTATTATGTGAAATTACTTAATCAACTAGCTATCTATAACATAAATCAGCAGCGGTATGGTATCGCCATAAATTATATTCTGGATTATTTGCAAACAGCAGTTACAATGGATTTATACAGCGAAAACCATTACTCCTTTCAATCACGGTGTTAACGGGTAACAGCAAAAGGCCACTTGCATCAGCAGGTGGCCTTTAGACTGTCCTCGGACAGCCTCTTCTTCTGTAATATGTCCAGTGATCTGTACGTTCCCCGGTTGCTGTCTGCTTCTTATTGCTGGGTCAAAATGATCGGGCCTTCCGCTGTAATCGCCAGCGTATGCTCGTATTGCGCCGACAAACCGCCATCCAGAGTACGCGCCGTCCATCCATCTGGATCCACTTTGCTGCGGTAGGTGCCCGTGTTCAGCATCGGCTCAATCGTAATGACCATGCCTTCCTTCAAGCGCGGTCCGCGATGCGGTGGTCCATAATGCGGCACCTGCGGTTGTTCATGCATATCTTCCCCGATGCCGTGACCAATAAATTCGCGGACAACCGAGAAGCCTTCTGCTTCCGCATACGTTTGAATCGCATGGGAAATATCTCCGATCCGGTTACCGATTACAGCCTGCTCAATCCCTCTGTACAGGGATTCCTTGGTAACATCCAGCAGCTTTTGCGCCTGCTCGGAAACATTACCCACTGCATACGACCAGGCGGAATCCGCCAGCCAGCCGTTCAGGTTTACAACCATGTCAATCGTCACAATATCCCCGTCCTTCAACGGTGTCTTGTTCGGGAAGCCGTGGCAAATGACATCGTTAGGCGATCCGCAAGTCGCAAACTGGTAGCCGTTATAGCCCTTTTGTTCCGGCGTTGCGCCATGCTTTTTCATAAACGATTCCGCGAAGGCGTCAATTTCCAGCGTTGTAATTCCCGGCTTGATCATTTTGGCGATTTCCCGGTGGCAAGCAGCCAAAATATCGCCAGCTTTCTTCATATTTTCAATTTGTTCTTTGGTTTTAATAATAATCATTAAACGGTCTCCTTCTTTTCCGTGTTCGTTCCACTTTCACTGCTGCTTTTTTCTGCTTCTATTGTAACGCTAAAAGCATTGAAATGGAACCGATGTACATTGACACCGTTTACAGAGATTTTAAATTGGGTATATAATACTAAATAACTTTGTATACCAGTATGCTCGAAAGGGGCAACCTACATTTTCAAGAAGGAGTATACCTATGAAATATCCGTCAGTCTGGCTACAGGGTGCATCGCTTGGTGAAAGGATTGCTTGTGAGCTTCGACTTCAGATTATCCGTGGCATGCAGACACCCGGCACGGTATTATCTGAAAATCAGATTGCTGCCGATTTTGGCACCAGCCGTTCTCCTGTTCGTGAAGCGTTGAAAGTGCTCTCCGGTGAAGGATTGCTTCGCTTGGAACGTATGGGCGCGATTGTCATCGGGATGACACCCGCTGATATGGAGGAGCTGTTCGATGTGCGTATGCTGATTGAGCATTTTGTCGTACAAAGATTTGTACATAGAGATAATGCCGGATTAGTGACCACTTTAAACCGAATGATTGACAAAATGGAAGTCGCTCTCAAGCACAGAGACGTCGTTGAGTTTTCTCTCCATGACTTCACTTTCCATGAGGCTCTGGTTCTGGAAGCAGGCCATACTCGTATTCTCCACACCTGGAACGGAATGAGGCAGTTGATCCTGACGGTCATGCTGGCTGCCACAGAACAACGCTTTGCGGCCAATATTGAAGAATCCCAAGTCACGATTCACAACCATCGCACCTTTGCAAACGCTTTAAATAAAGGAAGCGCTCAGGAGTTGTCCGAATTTATCGAGAATCATTACCGGGACACCCGCAACGCGGTAAACGACAGCGTTCTGTCCCCCTACCGCAAGAGTTTGTTCTAGTCTGTAACATGTATAAAGAGAGCCGAAACACCACGCTTTATGTATTCAAAGCTGGCGCAGCTCTTCTTTAACTAAAATTGTCGACAAGTATACACGTACTACACATTAAAGCATAAGGAGGCGATGGTTGTGCTTGCTACAGGGGCGGGATCGCTGATCCTTTCGCCATGTGAATGACGCCGGTTTTTGGATGATCAAAGAATTTTTCAACATGACAGTTCCACAGACGCTCAAATCATGGACCGCGATGGAAACGATTCTCTCCCTGGTCGCCTTCGGTTTGATTATGCTGCTGAGTGTGTTAATTTAACGATAATAAGCTAATAACGGTAAATGAAGGGGAGATTAAATATGACAGACACCCGATATATGATCGGAGTCGATATCGGCACGACTAGTACCAAGGCGGTGCTTTTCGAAGAAAACGGCAATATAGCCGCCCAGCATCATGTGGGCTATCCACTACATACACCTGAGCCGGATGCGGCGGAACAGGACCCGGAGGATATTTTCAAAGCCGTCGTGACAACGGTGCAGGAGGTCATAAAACAAAGCGGAGTAGCAGCCGAGCATGTGCTGTTCGTCTCCTTCAGCTCGGCCATGCACAGCGTGCTGGCGGTGGACAAAAGCGGCAAGCCGCTGACCGCCTCGATCACATGGGCAGATAACCGCAGCGCCAAATGGGCTGAAGCACTCAAGCATGAATACCATGGACATGACATTTACTTGCGCACCGGGACACCCGTTCATCCCATGTCGCCGCTGACGAAGCTGATGTGGATTACACGGGAGTTGCCGGATATTGCGACTCAGACGTACAAATATATTTCTATCAAGGAATATGTGTTTGCCCGATTGTTCCAGCAATATGTCGTGGATCATTCGATTGCATCCGCTACGGGTCTCATGAATTTGCAGCAGTTGGATTGGGACGAAGAAGCGCTACGTATTGCTGGTGTCACAAAGGAACAGTTGTCTGAGCTGGTGCCGACAACTCATGTCCTGAAGGGGCTGGACGCGACCTATGCACATGATATGGGCTTGCTGGAGACGACTCCTTTTGTCATCGGAGCCAGCGATGGTGTCTTGTCCAACCTGGGTGTGAATGCCATCAAACCAGGGGTTGTCGCTGTCACGATTGGTACCAGCGGCGCCATCCGCACCGTGGTCGATAAGCCGTTGACCGATGACAAGGGACGCTTTTTCTGCTACGCATTGACCGAAAAGCTGTGGGTGATCGGCGGCCCGGTGAACAATGGCGGTATTGTGTTCCGCTGGATTCGCGATGAATTTGCAGCCTCCGAGGTGGAAACCGCCAAACGATTAGGGCTTGATCCGTACCATGTGCTGACCCAAATCGCGGAACAGGTACGCCCCGGCTCGGATGGCCTGCTCTTTCTCCCGTATCTGTCCGGCGAACGTGCGCCTCTGTGGGACCCGAATGCGCGCGGCTCCTTCTTCGGCTTGTCCCTGCGTCACAAAAAAGAGCATATGATCCGCGCCGCTCTGGAGGGTGTGCTGTTCAACCTGTACACGGTTATGCTGGCCATGGAAGAGGTCATCGACAGACCCTCGGTCATTCACGCCACTGGCGGATTCGCACGCTCGGAGCTGTGGCGACAGCTCATGGCGGATATTTTCGATCAGGAGGTCATTATCCCGGAAAGTCTGGAAAGCTCCTGTCTTGGCGCAGCTATTTTGGGCTTGTACGCACTGGGACGGATTGATTCGCTGGACGCTGTATCTGGTATGATCGGCACCACTCACCAGCATAAGCCCGTGGCCGAGCATGTGGATATTTACCGTGATTTATTGCCGATCTATATCCGTATTTCGCGTAAATTTGAAGAGGAATTCAAGGATATTGCCGAGTTTCAGGCCAAATCCTTAAAACCTTTAAATTAGTGGAACCCGTCCTAACACCGCTGCGTATTACCGTTTCATAAGAACCTGTCTATGTCAGTTAACGATCTAAAAATCAGTCGGACAGGATAAGAAGGAGGATTAGACGATGCTCAAAAAACTAATGCACCGCCTGCTACATTCCACCTCTCATTCTCATAAGCGGAAATACAGCAGCTCGGACCGTTATTACGAACGAAAACGTCGTTCTTCATCCGATTCAGGATACAAGAACAGCCATAACGGGCACCAATATTACAAGGACAAACGCCGTCATTACTCCAGCTCGTAAGTAAAGAGCTGCGACGAATGAAACCCAGCATAAGAAGGAAGCCATTTGCCCCTTCAAACCCTATAAAGCGAAGACCCTTCTCCTCTAGGGCCTTCGCTTTATTGTTGTATGCCCGGCGTTATGCAGGGCAACATCTGTGCATTTTACAGGAAACCGTCTATTAACAAAATTACAGAAATAGAGTTTTGGAGATAATTACCAGCAAAATAAACAGAACCAGAATCGCTCCTACAGAGGTCCAAGCTCCGCCGTACCCCATACCGCCCATTCCATACATATGACTCATTTACAACACTCCTTTCGCTCATTTACAGGATCATTGTATGTAGATCTGGTCAAATGCGTAAGGGGGCATTCCCCCATTTTTGCGGCGAATGCCCGTTATTTTATGGACTATTTTTATGGACGTTCTTTATGGACTAGCCCTCCTGCTGCACCAACGCCTTCTCCAGCTCCAGCATAAACTGACGACTATGTTCATACCTTGGGCCAATCTGAAAAAGACGCTCCAGCAGATGGCGCACAGGTGGACTCAGCTTCAATTCTTCCTGCCAGCTTCCCGGCGGTTGATCCGGCTGAGGCTCGTAACTGCTGTACAGCATAAAAAGCATCAAATGCCCGACATCGTATAAATCGCTGTAGATGGCAATATCCTGCCGTTCGGGTGCGCGTTTTTCCAGCATAGATCCGGTAAATATATCCTCCTGCTGCTCTCCCATCGCCAGTGCAAGGCCAAAGTCGATCAGGTACGGTTTCCCTTCGCGGTGGATCACATTGGGAATGCGGATATCCCGATGGATGTAGCCTCGTTCATGCACATGCAGAACCCGCTCCATTAGCTGCAAGGTGTAGACGATGCATTCTCGTTCCGTAAAAGAACGGCCCTGTTCAAATATAAGCTCCTCCAGCGTCATGCCGGAGATATATTCCATGACCAAGTACAGTCCATTCTGATGCTCAGCACTTTCGAGCAGCTTCGGGATATGGGGATGTTCCATTTGTCGCATAATGTCGGCCTCACGCTGCAACAGTTGAACACCTTTCGCCCGCTTGCTCGGTCTGGGTAGCTTAACCGCCACCTCCTGCCCATTATGCTTGTCCAGACAAAGGTAGGTCAGACCATAGCTCCCCATACCCAGCAGCGAAAGAATATGATAACGTCCGCCCAGCAGATCGCCAGGCTGATTCGGGTAATCTATCCAAGCTTCATAAATATTCCGTAACCAAGCAAACATTCTGATATCCCTTTCCTATACACGCTGCAGCAACGCTATATATGCAACTTGCTCTTATCTTATCATGCCTATGCTTCTCTGCGTCTGCGTGGTGTCAAACCGAGCCAGGACAGCAGCGAACCGCGTGACTTACGCTGTCTACCCTGATAGGTGCGCAAATTGGTGATTAACTGCCGATCCCGTTCCTCTTCCACCCGTTCTTTCATCCAGCGCTTTTGGTCCTCTAACTGATTGGAAAGGTTGATGTTCTTTTCCACCAAACGGCTATGCTCTGTTTCCAGCTCTTCCAAACGACTCTGCATCTCCAATAGAGCGCTCTGCACCATAATCTGCATCTCCGTCAGTGCTTGGGACTCTATAGGCTCCTGCGTTTGTATCTGCACTGGTGTTTGTTCCAGTTCTTCCTTTTCCCTCTCCCTTGTTTGCTCCAGCCTGTGCTCAATCGTTAGCGCCAAGGTATGCGTCTGTTGTTTCCGCGGTTGTAGCTGCGTTAAGCCTACTAACTGCCCCTGTACGCTCACTTCATCCTCTAATCCTGCCGATTCAAGAGTAGCGGCGGCTTGCGCCTGCATTACAGACTCTTCTCTGCCCTCTGTCGCAGCCAAAATTTCCTCCCAGGTTGCAGCCAGCGACTCACCATCCGATACGGGTGGCAAGCGAACGCCTGCATCCTCGATTTGGAAGGGTGCGGTTACCCTCTCAAGCACCACCTGAACCGCCTGCTCCATCGTCAAATGTTCCTCACGCAACGCCCCTCGCATCACCTTCAAGCACTCTACATCCTCTGGACTGAACAATCTCGATTGATTGGCGGAACGCGGGAACACATAGCCCTGCTCCTCCAGCGCTGCCGCATATTTACGAAGGGTACTGGCCCCGATTCCCAACTGCTTTGCCGCTTCCGTCGTCGATCTGCTTTCTTCCATTGATCATTACCTCCCCGGATGGTATGGAAAGAAATAAACTTATATACGTACAATTCGCGGAATCAAATGGAAACCCTTTGGCAAAAATGTTCTAATATTGCGGACTGCTAGGAACCTTTGTCATAAGCGAAAATTTTATAAAAATGCAAGAAACGACTTCATATTACCATTAAGCATGACTTAAAAGCTTCCTATTGTGCGTGGTACCTCGCCTATTTCCCATTCAATAGAGTGTCTTTTTTAGAAACGTCACATAAATGTCACACTCCCCATAATCACATGGCATCATTCCTATCATCAACGCGGCGCAAAGTACAATCAATGCGGATGCCACCCCAAAAGGGAGCTACTCACTCCCTGCAATCCATACCTGCAAAAACATTGCGTATTCCGCGTATTCTCTATATTTCAGCCTTTACACGTGCCTCTGGTCATAGTTATTTTTATATTTTTCGGAATAAAGGCAAAACGATGGATATTTCCAAAAGCTCAGCAATATGTTATGTTATGTAACGTAAAATGGGTTTTAGACATAATTTATAGCATATTAACGTTCGCTGGAACGAGGAGGAAACATAAATGAAGGGGAAGGCAAGGAAAGTAGCTATTGTCGGCGCGGGTATGGTCGGTTCGAGCTGTGCCTACTCAATGGTCAATCAGTCCATTTGTGACGAAATTATGATGATTGACCGCACGTATGATCGAGCTTTGGCGCATGCACTGGATCTGTCCCATTGTATGGATTTTACGTCCACACGTACCAAGGTACATGCAGGAACATATGCAGATTGCACGGATATGGACGTTGTCATTATCACGGCTGGGGCTAACCCCAAACCAGGTCAAGATCGTCTGTCCGTACTGGATGATGCGGTGATCATTACGCGCGAAATTGTAACGGCGATTATGGAGAGCGGCTTTGACGGCATTTTCGTCATTGCGGCTAATCCTGTCGACATTGTGACCTATCTTGTACAAAGCATATCCGGTCTGCCACGCAACAAGGTGATCGGCACGGGCACCTCCATTGACTCATCCCGGCTTAAGACACTGCTCTCCGAGGTGTTTTCCATAGATCCGCGCAGCGTGCAGGGGTATGCTCTTGGCGAGCACGGTGATTCCCAATTCGTTGCATGGTCGCACGTTACCATTGGCGGCAAACCCATCCTGCACATCCTGCGTCAGCATCAGGAGCGGTTCAGCCACGTTGATCTGGATGATATTGCCCGCAAAACGAAGGATGCAGGCTGGGAGATTTTCACCCGCAAAGGGGCTACTTATTTCGGCATTGCTAATGCGCTGGCGTACATTACCCGTTCCATTTTAAATGATGACGGTAAAATTATTGCTGTTTCGGCCGTATTAGACGGCGAGTACGGACATACCGATGTCTGCACAGGCGTTCCGGCGATCATCGGCAGCAAAGGAATTCAGGAGGTCATCGAGCTGGAGCTAAGCCCGGAAGAGCAAGCAAAGTTTGACGCCTCCTGCCGCCTCATAAGTGATAATATCCGTGCCATGCTGGGCTTAGTTTAAAATGTGTCACACGCCGGATTGAGATATATTATCGTATTTTTCAATCCGGCGCGATTTATACTTCCCAAAAATTCCATTTATCAATACACCATCTTCATCCTAAAAGCTGTAGAGAGACCATGATATTGAATCTGTGGTTAATAGCCTCAATACGTATATTTCCATCGTATTTCTCCGTAATCCTTCGGATATTAGCTAACCCGTTTCCATGAAAATCAGGCTCTTGTTTCTTCGTGCGAAAACTACATGTGAAATCCTTCATCGTGTTAATAACATTCATAAATAGCGTGTACTATAATAGATGGTTCGTTTTTTTGGCACAAATTAGCTACGAAGTTGCCACACTCCTTCAAAACGAGGTGTAATTATGATTTATTTAGTTTTTCAGCAACTAAACCCTCTTGTCCCCACTCTGCTCATCTGCCCTCTAATCGCCATTATAATTGGAATGATGTGCGCCATACTTCATTCGAGGGTTACACTGGCTTTAGGTGCTGCTCTTTTACTTCCCCTTCTGTTTATCACAACAAATATTGCTACCATTAAATCCAACTTGGACTCGTGGGCGATGTACGGTATTATTTATGCCCTGATGACCTATGGCGCATTTAGAATAACTTCCCGAGCTAGAAGTTGAATGATCTCCTTGTAGCAGCGCTGAAATAATGCCCCGGAAGAATGATAACTTTAAAACAAATGACCCATAAGAGGGTCATTTGTTCACGACATAACAAAGAAGAGTACCACCTATAACCAACAGCCGAGTATTCCGTCCTATATTTCTTTACGTCGAAATACCGTCAAACCCGCAATCCCAAACACAACAAAGCTACCCAGGACAACCGTAATCAGCGTATCGGCTGGTACGATGAAAGCCCCAAAGCTGTCTCTTCCGACAGGCATCATCGCCAGCACAGGCTGTACCCACGGATAGTACGGGCCGTAGGTCTGTGAGTTGGCGACCAGAATATTGGGCACTGTGAAAACAAAGTTCAAGGCAAGCGGCGCGGCAAAGCTGGACCACAGGAAAGACACCATCAGCTGTAACGCAGCCAGCGGCAGACAAGCTACCCAGCCTGCGAGCAGACTTTGGGCAATGATTGCCCAAGGGATCGGCCCGTTCATGTCCTGCATAGCTCCGACACCCAACAGCGCTCCCCCGAACAATAGCTGAGTCAGCCCCACCAAAGCCATAATCATCGTCAGCTTGGCTGCGTAGAGACTGGTGCGGGACAACGGCAACGACAGCAGTTGCTTCCAACCGCCGCCCCCATGCTCGAATCGGCAGACCATGGATGCAAATACGGCGGTCAGCATCGGCAGGAACAGCAGCGCATGCACTGTGAGCATGCTAGAGAGTAGCACCAGCCAATTCCCTCCGGGATTTGCAAGCAGCCCGATCAGAAAGGCAATCGCCGGGCTGACGAGCGCAAGCAACCAGACGGGCGACTTGGCTATTTTCAAACGTTCGACAGAAAGGAGTCGTACATATCCTCCGAGCATTACGCCACATCCTTTCTGCTAAAATGAGCCGCCGTCAGCAGACTGAGAAGCGCACCCGTTCCGCAGCCGATGGACGCAAACATCCACGCTTGAGGCGCAACCCATGCGAATTGCGGCCAAGCCAGCGGAAACCATTCAGACAGTTGCGAAGCAAACAAGCTGCCGATGCCTAGCGTAATGCCCAGTGTTACAGGTAGCGCCTGATTATGGAACGTGACCGTTAGCCACAACAGCAATACGAGCATGGGCAGTGTTCCCCCCAAGGGCCAAAACCCGAGCCGCAGCAATTCTCCTATTGGAGCAGGCTGATTCCCGAAGCCAAGTATCATTCCCAGTCCCCACGTTCCAACGGTAAGAAGCAGGCAGGATACACACAGCATCCCGATAGCCAGCGTCAGCTTGGCCATATAGACGCTGAATCTGGAAATCGGCAAGGCCAGCAACTGTTTCCAGGAGTTGGACGAATGCTCCACATTCGCCAGCATGGAAGCGACCATTGTGGCCCCTAACACCAGCGCAAGGGGCACAAATATAGCGATGTTATTCATCAAGGCTTCCCACAGATGACCCTTGCTGCGCGGAATCAGATAATCATAACGAAGCCCAAAATTCAGCGCCTGCATCGCCACCAGTCCTAGTGGTCCGAGGAACACCAGAAACCAGATACCCTTTCTGCGCGCTTTGAGCAGATCCGCAGTCAGCGCTCGCAGCATCATAGGGAAGTCCCTCCTTTGCCGACGACCTGCATGAACATATCCTCCAGGGATTTGCGGCGTTCCTCTACCCGGTATATAGCATGCGTATTTTCGACCAACCTTCTGACCAGCAGCGCTACAGCCGCATCGTTCATGTTTTCAAAATCCAGAGCAGCCCCGTCCCTCACCGAATGATAACCCTGCTCACGTGCAATGAGCTGGGCTGTTTCCGGGTCTGACGTCACAATCCGAATCCCCCCTGCGGATTCCTGACGGAGATTGTGAATCGTATTCTGGAAGACCAGTTCTCCTTCGCGAATAATTCCCACCGTATTCGCCATATGCTCGACTTCGCTCAGCAGATGGCTGGATACCAGCACGGTGATTCCTCGTTCCTTGGGCATCGCCTGAATCAATGCGCGCATTTCCTGAATGCCCTCCGGGTCCAAACCATTGGTAGGCTCATCCAAAATAAGCAATTCCGGATTGCCTAGCAGGGCGGCGGCGATACCAAGCCGTTGCTTCATACCCAGCGAGTAGCCCTTGACTGGTCGTTTGGCATGCTTGGTCAGTCGAACGACTTCTAGCACTTCCGCAATGTTCTCCTTGGGCACATTTAAAATGCGACGAATGGCCTCCAGATTTTCCACTGCGTTCAAATGACCGTAATACGAAGGGTATTCTACCAACGAGCCGACTTTACGCAAAATATCCAGCTTATGTCTGCGGATATCCTTACCGAATATGCGGATCGTTCCTCGAGTCGGGCGAATTAATCCGAGCAGCATGCGGATGGTTGTCGTTTTCCCCGCTCCATTCGGGCCGAGAAAGCCGTAAATATCTTCCCGCCCTATTTTCAGATCCAACTGGTTGACCGCAGGGCGACCTTTGTATATTTTGCTGAGACCGTTTGTTTCAATAATGTATTCGTTCAAGTTCCTCACCTCGACACCCATCGTAACGTGCCAAGTTTAAGGCCAAGGGAACTTTTAGTTTAAGTTTTGTTTAAAAAACGGATTTGTGTCCCGGCGGATGAACTGACAATATCCCTCTCCAGATCCATTTCACGAGCCAACAATTCAGTAATCGCCAAGCCAATCCCGGCCCCTTTCTCATTGGATTGCTGCTCCATTCCCGGTCCTTTATCCGTAATGACTAATGCCTCTTTCCCGTTATGTTCCTCTACATGGATACCGATATATCGGCCTGAGGCGGCGTGGCGAACTACATTTTGAAAGAGATTGTCCAGTAAACGGCGGAAACCCTGCTCATCGACCTTCCACACGATACTATGCTCAGGCAAGTCGATATCCACTTCAAAGCCTTCCTTCTCCCAAACCGGATACCAGTTGGCCGCACACTCCCGTACCAGCCGCAGGATATCACGCGGTTCGTTATTCAATGTGTACTTTCCGCTGGAAAGAAGATTATAGGCGAGCAGGTTGTCGATCAGACTTCCGAGGTCTTTTAGCTTGTTTTCCATCAATGAAATAGACCGTTTTCCCCTGTCACTCAGGCTTTCGTCGTCCAATGTGTACAGGTGGCTGCGCACGACCGTAAGCGGCGTCCGAATATCGTGTGACAGATCAGCGACCAGCCTTTTTCGCAGTTCTTCCTCTTGGCGCTCACGTCCCCGGCTCTCAGCCAGTTGCTCGACCATCTGATTGAACGCTTCCTCCAGCTTGCCGATTTCATCCGGCCGTCCGGTGCTGACAAGAATGGGCAACCCATCCTCTCCCCGTTGCGACATAGCTACCTGAAGCCGCACCAGTCTGCGCCGAATGCCTCCAAAAAACAGGAGAGATACGAATATAAAAGCTGCAAGTATCAGTAAAATAAAAAAGAGGTAGTACAGCATCATGCTATTGTCCGTACGCTGCTGATCAAAGAACGAGCGAGGAATTTTTAATACCATATAGCCCTGATTGGTGTTCTTCTGACCACCGCCAATAAATGAAACCACGGTAAATAAGTCTGAATTCATGGCTTTTTTCATAAATACAACAGCCTGCGTCGCGTCCCATTGCTTTGGAACGTCAGGTTGTGTGGGTAGCTCCAGCCTTGTTTTCCCCGCTGAATCCACCCAAAATATCTGTGAATCAGGAAAAGTATCTCCCTGTATTTTGCGTAAATGGATTGAAATTTGCTCCGGGGTGGCTCCTTTTAAGGCTATGGCCTCACGATGCCAGCTATCCTCGGTCCGGGAACTGGAGAGATAATGTGAATTAGCAGGCTTCATATCCGTAACCCAAGCAGACAAGACACTACTTACAATTAACATAGCAGGCAGCATAATCGGCAATAGCATCATGGCAACCACAAGAATAATCAGATAGCGGAACAACAGTGAATTTCGGAAACGTGTTCCATTGCGCAGTCCGTTCATTATGCCTTCACCCGATAGCCTACACCACGGATCGTCTCAATGATGTGGGGAGTGGCAGGATCAGCCTCTAGCTTTTCACGCAGATGCCGGATGTGAACCATTAAGGTTTTGTCCCCGTCGATATATGGATCCCCCCACACGGCTTCATACATTTGCTCCTTCGTCATAATCTGGCCCAAATGCCGTAGCAAATAAGCGAAAATATGATATTGCTTGCCTGTCAGCGTAATTTCTTCCCCGGTATCACGGTTCACAATACGGTTATCGGGAGGGTACACTGTCAGATGCCCCAACTGCAAGGATTCCTCGGGCACCGTACCTGATCGACGCAGTAAAACCTCCATACGTGCAATCAGCTCGTCCGGATGAAAGGGCTTCGTCACATAATCGTCGGCAAAATCCAGCCCTTGCAGCTTATCATCAATGGAGGCTCGGGCTGACAGCATAAGAATCGGGAGCTCCGGCCGCTCCTTCTTGAGCCGTTTTCCAATCGTAAATCCATCCAGACCGGGTAGCATCACATCCAGAATCACAAGCTGGCATGTATGGGATGCTTCCACAGCTCCATCCCCGCTGCGTAGCCACACCACAGCGTAATTCCGCTCTTCCAAGTACTGATGCATCCAAGCGCCGATATCCAGATCGTCCTCGATATATAACACATTTGTTTTCATTGACGCACACCTACTTATCGTTTTTCTTTTATGTAATGGGCATTATAGCATTTATGATACATAACTCGCGTAAAAAGGTTAATAACTACCTTATACGACATATGCTATATGATTTCAAATTCTACTGTTCACAAAAAGGAGGAATGCCATATGCTGCTGGAAGCGATATACCACCATCCGAAGCGTAATTGGGCTTTTGGTTATGATGATGCAACCCTATATTTACGGCTTCGTGCGAAGAAAAATGACCTAACCGCTGTGCACGCTCTCACCGGGGACAAATACGACTGGGATCGTACCCGACAGCTCATTCCGATGTCCAAATTCGCCACCGACGGCAGATTTGATTACTATCAATGTACTGTAAAGCCCACTCATCGCCGGCTGAAATATGGATTTTTGCTGGAAGACGAAGAAGAACAATTATGGATGAACGAGAACGACTTTACCACCCAAGAACCTCAAAATGCAGATGGCCTGTTCCAATACCCGTTTTTGAATCCAATTGATATTCTCAAACCACCTGCATGGGTGAAGGATGCGGTTTTTTATCAGATTTTCCCGGAACGCTTTGCGAACGGTGACCCCTCTATTAGCCCGGAAGGTGCCGAGACATGGGGTGACACGCCGCGAACCGACAATTTTTTTGGCGGCGATCTCCAGGGAATCATAGATCATCTGGACCACCTAAACGAGCTGGGGATTAACGCCCTGTATATGACGCCTGTCTTCAAGGCGACGACCAATCATAAATACGATACCGAGGATTATATGGAGGTGGACCCGCATTTTGGGGACAAGGAGACGTTAAAAAAACTGGTGGCCGCCTGCCACGATCGGGGAATCCGGGTACTGTTCGATGCAGTGTTCAACCATTCGGGACGTACCTTTAAGCCGTTCGTGGACGTGCTGGAAAAAGGCGAAGCCTCGCTTTACAAGGACTGGTTCCACGTACATAGCTTCCCGCTGGAAGTGGTGGATGATACACCAACCTACGATACCTTCGGGCTGGAGCCAATGATGCCCAAGCTGAATACCGAGCATCCTGAGGTGAAGAAGTACCTGCTGAAGGTGGCAAAATATTGGATCGATGAGATTGGCATCGACGGGTGGCGGCTGGATGTGGCAGACGAGGTGGACCACGCCTTTTGGCGGGAGTTCCGCACCACGGTCAAGCAGGCCAACCCGGATGCGTACATTCTGGGTGAAATGTGGAATGAATCCTCTGAATGGCTACAGGGTGACCAGTTCGATGCGACGATGAATTATCCGTTCACTTATGCGGTGAATGATTTTTTCGTCAAAAAAGAGTCCGATGCCCAAAGCTTCGCTTTTGCTATCGGACGGCAGCTGGCCCGCTATCCGCAGCAGGCCTCTGAAGTGGCCTTCAATCTGCTGGATAGCCACGACACACCGCGCCTTCTGACGCTGTGTGGCGATGACAAGCGGCTGATGCGGCTGGCCGCTCTGTTCCAATTCACGTACATGGGCGCGCCCTGCATTTATTATGGTGATGAAATCGGTCTGGATGGAGATGCCGACCCAGGCTGCCGCAAGTGCATGGAGTGGGACCCTGACAAGCAGGACCGCGAGCTGTTCGACTTTTACCGCGAGCTGATTGCGCTGCGTAAGGAGCACTCGGCGCTGCGTGCTGCGGGAAGCCTCACTTTCCTGGAGGCAGAGCCGGAAGGCGCATCCCTTGCCTATGAGCGCCGCAGCGAGGAAGAGATGCTGCTCGTGCTGTTTAACCGTTCCGGTAAGAGCCACGTGTTTGAGCTGGACATTCCCGAGCAGGATTGGGAATTGGCTTTTGGCGAAAGCCAGTGGTCCGCAGGAGCGAAGGGCTTCCGCGCTGAGCTTCCAGCCTACGGCTACGCCGTGCTGAAGGCAACGCCTAGGGCGCGGGTGGAATAGACGCTCTCCTTTTAATAAGTGGAGTAGTCTCATCCCTTGAGGCTGCCCCTTTCTACATGCAAACATTCCCAAAATGGTGATATAATATTTTCAGATAAACGCTAATTTAGCAACCAGATTGTGAAAGGGGTGGTCTATTTGGAACATACAGCCACGATACGCACAGAACTGGGGCAATTCATGACACGAGAAGACCTTAGCATAACCCAATTTAGCCAAATGGCGGGTATAGAAGCGGAGACAGTCCATGCTATTTTGGGCAAAAAAATGCCATTCTCGGTAGAGCAGCTGGATCGGGTTACACACGGTATGCGACTGAATCCAGGCCATTTTTATGGGCATTACATCGAGGAATATTTGGTCGAAGCTGTACCCGATTGGCGTAATATTAAACCTTTTTTATACCGATGTGAAGAACTGAACAAGCTGGATTTCATTCAGCAGACCAGCTATTTATGGTTGGATAACACGACTTACGCTCCTCTGTTGTTCGAAGTAGCTGAGGATTTTTTCATACATGGCAAACATGCCGCCGCAGCCCTTCTCTACAAAAATATCGTCAAAAGAGAGGGCGGCCAGCGTTCAGAACGACTTGCCTTGTGCCAGTATCGCTTGTTTATTCTTGGGCTGGGGCCCGATAAAGAACAAAACGTGGAGGCTGCTAACCGGGTTTTTACCCTTTTGGATCAGCTCGACGACATAGACCGACTCGACGCATTAAGAGAACTGGCGAATGTATATATGCAAAGTAAATTATGGGATTTAGCCAAAGACTTGGCTAAGGATATGGACGATGAGGCTAATATTCAATACCTTCTTATGCACCAACCCAATAAAGTTAATCAGGAACCACTCAAAAGTACACAAAGACCAATGTTCTTTTATATGGCCTATTCTAACTATCTTCGTGCGAACATTTGTGAGGCCCAAGGAAACTACAAGCAAGCACTACAATATACTTACGCATATACTGATCTAAGCTGGGTGAAGGAGACCGATGAGGAAACACAATACTGGCTGAATAAATGTAAAGGATGGGCACGATCCAGTCTATTTTTATATAAAATGTTAACCGGAGATGTAAGCGCAATTTTGGATTATGTTAAATGCATTGAAGCTTCACAAACCGAGCTGATGCCAGGATTGTTTAAAATCGTTAGAGCCGCTAATCAACAGGATATCAAGATAGATTATTTTCTTAAAAAGTTTGAAACAGACATTGCAGCCTTTATTGCACGGGAAAAAGCTATTGTTACGTATACGTACAAGATCACGCCAGATTTATATATTCTTTTTCTGCATGAGCTGGCTCACTATTATTTAAGCAGAGGGGCATTTGACATTGGTTTTCAATATCTAATCGACGGTTTGGAAAAAGCCTTTGAGGTCGATAATACATCCTGTATCATTAAATATATTGGGCTTTATGAGCATTCTCGATTATTTGCGTCCCGTGAAACTGATGCAGAGTATAAGAGATTAATGGACGTGGCTTATCAGGGAGATGATGACTGAATAGGCTAAACTCAAACAACGCGCGCCGATTGTGTATCGGTGCGCGTTGTTTGCATAGTTTTTTTATCGGATTACTTATTCTGAATATCTGTTCTTACTACCCCGACATCAGAAGCATTGATAGAAATGGGGTTGCCACCTTGTCCAGACTGAGCTGAAGAAGATTGTCTGACGTCTACCGAAATTTTTTTATTTTTAAAGCCGCTTCTTCTCTTTCTTCCCAAAGCAATTACCTCCTTAAATACGTGATTTTCTTTTAATCTCTCAATTGCGATTCCTTTGTTTACTACAGGATATAAACCACCCCTTGAGTCGATCTCAACTGTGAAGAGATATGTTATATGAATATGCTAGAGTATGGGAAGTTGTATCGGCGGATAGCAGATCATAGAGAAAAGAGGCTGTGGGTTGGAGAATACCTGCCTGGCGCTTGACCTTGCAGTATAAACACGAAATCGAATTCCTCATCCCGGTTGCAGGTTAATGTACAGTATAAAGAAACTTATTTACAAATTGTTCGTCTATATCCATGGAATTATTTTCTATAAAATAGAATCCATAAAGGAGCATTGAAATGAAAAAAAAGTTAGCATTAGCTTTACTACTGTTATGTACTGCATTCTCAACGACGAGCACAGGCTTCGCATCTAGCAGCACGCCAACTCTTGAAGTTTCTCAAACATCTCTCGACTATAATATGGTTATACCTGAAAGTGACGGGAACTTTCATGATGGCTTGCTATTTGCGGAACAATCCAACGGCTCGCTCGTGTACTATAACGCGAAAGGGAAAGAGGCCTTTATCCTCCCCGACTATATCTCACCTGTCAGCGATTTTAACGAGCAACGTGCGCTGGTTAAAAACAATAAAACGAATTTGTACGGCTTCATTAACACGAAAGGACAACTGGCTATCCCTTGCCAATATACAGATGCAGGTCATTTCTCCGAAGGCTTGGCCCACGTCATAACAGCAGATACCAAAAGTGATCTACTCATCGACCGAACAGGAAAGACCGTTACCCGTTTGACGCAAAAATATAGTTCAGATTATCATTTCACATATGGCATGGCTCTGGTATACAATCCAAAAGGCGATAAAATCGGGTTTATCAATAAAAAAGGACAATTAGCTATTCCTTATCACTATGCCACTTCCCGTGGATTTTACGAAGGGCTGGCTCTGGTCAAAAACAGTAAAGGAATGTATGGGTACATTGATACGACGGGTAAAGTTGTTGTTCCTCTGCAATATAAATCCGGGGGCGATTTCTCCGAAGGGCTGGCTGCCGTGCAAAACACCAAAGGTCAGTGGGGCTTTATCAATAAGAAGGGAAAGAACGTTATTCCTTTTCGGTATACGGATGCGAGTTATTTTAGCGAAGGTCTAGCCGCTGTTTATAATCAAAACGGCAAAGTCGGTTTCATTGATCCCAAAGGAAAATTGGTCATTGGTTATCAGAATTACACCCGAGCCGAGTCTTTCAAGGAAGGCATTGCCCTCGTTGGTGTTGGAACGAATTCTGACGGTAAGTTCGGCTACATTGACCGCCAAGGCAAGCTGCTGACCAAACTTCAATATTTGAATATATCCTCCTCTTTTGCGGATGGCTACGCCGTGGCATCGAAAGAACAGGGTATTGCATTTCTCCTCACCAAGCACTTACTTTTAAAATAAATCATATAACCCAAAGGTGCGGAAAGCATAAAGCCGCGCCTTTGGGTTGTTTACTGCCGCTTTCAGCCTAATTAATCGTGCGTATAAAATTTCACCCCTGGCAGGTCTGCCGCCTTCCACGACCAATTGATCGTTTTACTGTTAAAATTAGAAGTGCCTGCCTGTGCAACCTGTACTTCCTTCAATACTGTAATGGATGAGCCTTTAGGTCTGACCACCACCACGTGACCATGACCTGTCTCTTTTTTGATACCGATTGTCGGATAACCAAGGTTGGCCCTTTTTTGAGCATCGCTGAATGTGACAGCGTACCAACCGGGAGCTTTTTTATTACTCAATGCATCTGCCATTTCATTAGCTAAACCACCAGGCAGGGCGGCCGACATCTTCTTCATTACATCTTGTGCAAATTCGTTACAATGAGTAACACCCCCCCTAGGTAAATAATTGGATTCAACGTTTAAGGAATCAATTGCTGCTGCATAGGTTTTGGCCGTTCTTTCCATATTTGTTTCCCCCTAAAATGGTATTGAAGAGATACGATGGAGTCGCTGTACATCGGAAGGGCTCCACATTCATTGGATGTCAGAATCATTTCCCCCCCATTAATATAGGTAACTCCAGACCTTCCCTAACAACCACAAGTCAAATTATAAGAACAATCTTCTTTTAAGGAATCAAGCTGCCATCATTGTTGTCGTTGCTAGGAATCGAGCCTTGCTTAGTCGTCCGCGACAAAAAACCCGCCAATATTGGCGGGCTCAGAACTAAAATCCATAAAATCATTATAAAAATCAACCCCTGCGTACTTTACGGGACAATAGGTTACCCAAGGACTGAACACCTTGCACAAATACGACAAGAATCACGACGGCAATTAACGTAACAATCGTATCGAATCGCTGATAGCCATACGATATCGCCAGATCTCCAATCCCGCCGCCACCGACCGCGCCTGCCATGGCAGTGGCTCCAATCAAGCCGATTGCGGCTGTCGTTAACGACAGAATAAGGGAGCTGAATGCTTCGGGGAGCAAGAAGTAACGAATGACCTGAAAAGGGGTCGCTCCCATCGCGTCCGCAGCTTCCAATATGCCCGGATTAACCTCAAGCAGCGAATTTTCGACCAGCCTGCCGATATATGGCGCAATATAGAAAATCAACGGAACAATCGCCGCGCTGGTCCCAATGGATGTATTCACAATTAGACGCGTCAACGGAATGATCGCTACCAGCAATATGATAAACGGTAAGGAACGAACAATGTTGATAATCGGATTAAAAATACCGTAAAACCATTTGTTCTCTAGAATCCCGCCCGGACGAGTAATGACCAGCAAAATACCGATAGGTATACCGATCAATGCGCCAATGAACAACGAGACGCTGACCATGAGCAAGGATTGATACAAAGCCTCCCACAGTTGATCCCAGGTTATAGAGGTTCCCGTAATCATCATATGCCCTTCACCTCCTGAATGTTGACCCCTTTACTCTTGATAAAATCAACAGCCTGCTGAACAGCATGCTCCTCGCCACGCAGTTGGATCGTCATATAGCCAATTGTCGTCTCTTGTATTTCCGTCATATTGGCAAACAAAATGTTCACATAGACCTCATGCTGCCGAATCAATTCATGAACCACCGGCTCGGAGGCAGCCTGTCCGATAAATTCCAGCTTGTAAATCCGCTGTGATTCTTGCTGCTCAAACGTCTGCAGCACACTATCCGGCACCTTATCATGAATAACCGTGCGCACAAAGCTTTGCGTCGTCTGGTGCTGTGGCTGTCCGAATACATCCAGCACATTGCCCTGCTCGATGATTTCACCCTTTTCCATGACAGCAACCTTGTTGCAAATCCGCTGAATGACTGACATCTCATGCGTGATGATCAGAATAGTGATCTTGTATTCCTTGTTGATTTTACGAAGCAAATCCAGAATCGACTGCGTGGTCTGCGGATCAAGCGCCGAAGTCGCCTCATCACAGAGCAGGATAGACGGGTTGCTCGCCAGCGCCCGCGCAATACCGACACGCTGCTTCTGACCACCGGAAAGCTCACTCGGATAGCTGTTCGCCTTGTCAGACAAGCCTGTGAACTCCAGCAACTCTTTTACCCGCTGCTCAATCTCCCGCTTGTTGCGCTTGAGCAGCACCAGCGGAATCGCAATATTGTCGAACACCGTTTTCGACTCCAGCAGATTGAAATGCTGAAAAATCATTCCGATCTTCTTTCTTACCTTCCGAAGCCCTGATGTCGAATAAGTATTCAACCGCTCTCCTTCGACAATAACCTCCCCGCTGGTGACCTTCTCAAGACGGTTAACCAACCGGATCAGCGTACTTTTACCTGCGCCGCTGAATCCAATAAAGCCGAAGATATCACCTTTATCCACTTTGATATTTATATTTTTTAGCGCTTCTATGCTTAAGCCTTTTCTCACATAGGTTTTGGATACATTTTTGAGTTCAATCATTACTTCTAGCTCCTTCCGATTCCTTTAAGAATGTAAGATGTCATTGAGCTGTTTGTATCCCTTTATCGTTAGTCACTAAATCCGAGTATTCTAGTAAGTTTTATAAAGTATACTACTTCGATTTAATATTCATGTCAATATGTGTTTTTTGAGGTCCAACAATTAAATTTTAGCCCTGAGGCACCGTTTTCTAACTACAGGGATTGTCAAAAGCCATGTTCGTCCTAAGTTGAGAGCATTTTTTGCATAAACAGGCGTGGTATTGCAGACGCTATGGAATATGCCGAAGCATACACACCTTGCCCAAATGGGACGGAAGCGAGGAAGTTAAATGAAACGAATATTTGCCTTGTGGCTATGCGTTGCGGTTTTGGGAATGTTGGCTGTTACGGGTAATTCCGCGCTAGCTGCTCAAACTGTTGACGAACAGCCTTATCATTTTGGATTCAAAAAAAGCAAGGGGGGCGAACTGCCTTCTATCGCACAGGAGGGCTTTATGCACCTGATTGAAAAACAGGGTGGCATCTTTCTCGGAGATACTACCAAAAAAGAACTATTTCTCACCTTTGACAACGGCTATGAGAATGGATTTACGCCCAAGGTGCTGGATGTATTAAAGGCCAAAAAGGTTCCGGCCGCCTTCTTTGTAACCGGACATTTTGTGAAGGATCAGCCAGCTTTGATGCGCCGCATGGCGAGTGAGGGCCATATTATTGGCAACCATTCATGGAGTCATCCTGATATGAGTACCATTTCTTCGACAGAGATCCGGTCTGAGCTGGATCGGGTACGAAATGCATCGGCAGAGCTCACTGGACAAAAGGAAATGAAATACGTTCGCCCGCCTCGCGGCATTTTTAGCGAAAAGGCATTGGCCTCCTGCCGGGAAGCGGGATATACAAGCGTATTCTGGTCTGTGGCTTACAAGGACTGGGATACGAATATCCAGCAAGGAACAGACTATGCCTATCGTCAGGTCATGAATCAGCTCCATCCTGGAGCGGTCATTCTGCTCCATTCCGTATCCAAGGACAATACCGAGGCGCTGGGTTCGATTATTGACGAAGCCCGCAAGCAAGGGTATGAGTTCAAAAGCCTGGACGACCTTAAGGTTAAGCATTACCACTAAAACAGTCACTGAATTGGACGAATCGTTAAATATGATTAGCCCGATCCACACCTGCGTACAGCAGACAGTGTGAATCGGGCTTTTTTGCTTTACGATCAAGGAAGGCAAGGGATTATATACTTATTCCAAGCTTAACTTATACACTCTGGCTTCATAAGGGCGCAGCTTCAAGGATTGCAGATTCTCCCCTTTTACCGGCACGTAGTTGGATAGAAGCAGCTCCGCTTTGGCGGCAGGATAGCCCTCCTCCTCAGGCCAGTGGAACACCGGGTCACGCTCAAAGAAATTCAAAATGACTAGCACATGCTCCTTCCCCAACGTGCGGGTAAACACATACAACTCAGTATCCAGCGGCAACAGCAGCTTATATTCACCATAAACAATCACCTCATGTTGTTTACGCAGGGCAATCAGCTTACGATAATAGTGAAAAATCGAATCCGGGTTATGTCTTTCCGCCTCAGCGTGGATGTACGTGTAGTTATCGTTGATTTTCATCCATGGCTCTCCATCGGTAAACCCGGCCGCATGCCCTCCATTCCACTGCATAGGCGTCCGCGCATTATCCCGGCTTTTTCTCCAAATGGCCGCCATAATCTGCTCTTCCGGTTGGCCAAGCTTCCGTTGCTGTTCATAATAATTCAACGTCTCCACGTCCCGGTAATCATCAATCGACGAGTAAGCGATATTCGTCATGCCGATTTCCTCGCCCTGATAAATGTACGGCGTACCTTCGAGCATATGCGTGAAGGTTGCCAGCATTTTGCCCGACTCCACACGGTAATGTCCATCATTTCCGAATCGCGAGAGGGCGCGCGGCTGATCATGGTTGTTCAGATAATTCGCATTCCAGCCTTCCTGATGAAGCACCGTCTGCCAGCTACTCATAATTTTTTTAAGCTCTACCAGTGTCCACGGCTTGGGTCTCCACTTTTCTGTTCCCTGTCCCTCGGCATCTATAAACATGTGTTCAAACTGGAAAACCATATTCAGTTCATGTCGCTGATCCCCTACATAATCGAGTGCCTGTTCAGGGCCCAAGCCTGATGTCTCACCGACGGTCATTAAGGGATAACGCTCCAGCACCCTTTCATTCAGCATGCGAAGAAGCACATGCACCTGTTCCAAATTGGAAAAAAGCTGATAGGCCCGTACCAAAGTCCGTTTCTCGGGATTATTGGCGTCCGGCAGCCCTTCGGCTTTGACAATATGAGCAATGGCATCAAACCGGAAGCCATCGACTCCCTTTTTCAGCCACCATTCCACCATGCGGTACAGTTCAGCGACCATTTCTTCATTGTTCCAGTTGAGATCCGGCTGATGCTCGGAATACAGATGCATGTAATATTCGTCTGTAAGCTTGTCATATTTCCACACAGAGCCGGAAAAATACGATTCCCAATTGTTCGGATATCTGCCATTTTTGCCTGTTCGCCATATGTAGTAGTCTCGTTTCGGATTGTGCTTGGACGAGCGTGACTCCGTAAACCATGGATGCTCATCTGAGGTATGATTTAATACCAGATCCATCATAATTTTGATACCTCGTTCATGCGCCTTGTGAAGGAGTTTATCAAAATCCTCCATCGTTCCGAATTCATCCATAATGGCATAATAATCGCTAATATCGTAGCCGTTATCATGATTGGGCGATTTGTACACCGGGCAAATCCAGATGACATCAATGCCCAGCTCACTCAGATAGTCCAGCCTGGACAGAATACCCTGTAAATCTCCTTTTCCGTCTCCGTCCGAATCCTGAAAGCTAATCGGATAAATCTGATACACAACGGCTTCCTTCCACCATATCTTTTTAGGCATGTTTCCCTCCTGTAGCTTCTCTGTACATCCAATAGCATATGCTGTTAACATACACGCAATACCTGTGGGCAAATCGTTCGTGAGACGGAGAAGGAAGTTTGAAGCTTGCTTTGACGCAATCGCATAGCCATGATAAGGCATTCGAATTTTTCCAAAATTTTTTTAAAAAAACAGGTTGTAAAAGTTACTCCGGCGTTACCTATATATATGAACCGCCCATTTCCATGAACCAGTAAGCGGTCCGATTCTCTAAATCAAAGGAGGAACTCACATGAACCATCGCCCCAAAGAGCTAAAGGATCTGATTGTGGAGTCGGCTGTGATCCCGCCAAATATCAATGTGGATGTGAAATCAGCCACCGAAGGGGGAAAGCGTCGCCTCATGCTTAGCGATAACCCGGAGACGCTCACCCCCGTGACTGTACCTGCCCGGCAAGCTACCCTATGGCATGACGTGGTACGCACGACAACCCGGACGGTCAAGCATCGCATTTTCGGCTGGCATTACAACAAAATCGGCGGCCCTGTCAAACTGGGCATCACCGTAGAGAACAAAAGCGATGCTGCGCTGGAAGTACGTCATATCGAGCGGGCTCTAGAGATTGCGCCTGAGGATGGTAACTGGATTATGGATGTCGGGCAGTCTATTGCCAAAAGCTGTTTGGCCGGTACGATGAAGCGCTTGAAGCCGGTAGACCGTCATAAATTTGGCAAAGGCACAGCGCTGCTGGAAGAATTCGAGCTGCCAGAAGGGTCGCTGGCCGGATTCACCTATGATCTCACTGTGGAATATGCCGAAGGCCACGGTACGTTGGACTATGTAATCCGCACCGTGGTCAGCAAGGATATACAAACCGACCTGCGCGGGATTCATGCGGAGCCGCTACCACCCGTACCGCCGCCGCAGGCGCATCCGCGTGGTACATGGTCCTTTTCCGAAACGAACGCGCGGATGCCAGAGTACGTAGTCGGGCAAAGCGCTAACTACCGAGCATGTGCCACCAAAAAATTGGATGGCGAGACGCCCGCCGATCTACTGTTTACCGGGGCTCGCAGCGAGCTAGGCCCTGCGCTTGATAATCGTGGACAATTCGGTGTCATATATAACGCTACGATCCCCATCGTCAACGACGGTCACGAGGAACGTACGGTCCGCATCTACGCCAATCCGCGTGGGGGATCGTTCGCCGGGTCTGTGCGTGTGAATGATCATGTATATGGTATCCCTCTGCTACGAGATAATACCAAGGTATGCCGATTGGCTGATATCAGCGTGCCCCCCGGCAAGTCCAGCTATTCTCTAAGTTTTATGATTGCAGGCAGCGCAACCACACCGTTGGGCCTGTACGTCATTACACTATAGCTATACTCACGATGACTGGATGAGCGAGCGTGGTGCCCATAAATAGTCACAGGATAGGGTCTTCTCTATAGTAAATGGAGTGTACGCTTCGTCATTAGCGTAAAAAAAGCGCGAGTGCAAGGGTTATTTTCCCCCTGTAACTCGCGCTTCTTGGATCAGCAGAATAAATACCGCTCTATTTGAACCGCTGGACCTGCCTCGAAGGCATAATGGTCAACTCCGGAATGTTAACATGCTCCGGTTGCTCCAGTGCATAAAGGGCAGCTTCTGCAACATCATCGGGATGCAGCGGCAAAATGCTCGAAGCAAACGCCCGAATCTCCTGCTCTGGATATCCAGCCACCTGCGAAAATTCCGTCGCCACCGCCCCGGGGTGAATCGCAGTTACACGGATTCCTTGCGTACTGGTCTCCAAACGCAAGGCGGAGGCTATGGCGCTAACGCCGTACTTGGTAGCGCTGTATAGTCCTCCTCCGGCAGTTACTTCCTTCGCTGCAATAGAGGAGACAATGACAACATCCCCCTTGGCCTGTTCCCTCATTGGCTGAAGCCCGTACTTCAGTGTCAGGACAAGACCGTGCACATTCGTCTTGTAAAGCTCCTCCCATCTTTCCAGGTCCACTTCTGCCAGTGGGCTTCGATACCCGAAGCCGGCATTGGCAACGATAATATCAAGCCGCCCCCAGCGTTCAAGAATGGCATGGACCGCCTGCTGTACATCTTCAGCTTTTTGGATATCGGCGGGTATTGCCATGACCTCGTACAATCCCTCTTGGTGCAAGTCGCGAACCAATTCGTCCAATCGCTCCTGGCGGCGTGCCAATACAGCTACATATGCGCCTCGCTTTGCCAGTTTTCTTGCAATCGATGCCCCAATACCGCTGCTTGCGCCTGTTACCAAAGCTACTTTACCGGCTAGGCTTTCCTTCCCTTTCCAGGATAACTCCAACTCATCCAATATCATGTTAAACCCTCCCCAAGCTTATTTGGTTAAAAGTACGCGATGAACGCCCTGGCTGCCTCCAGGAGCTGTGCCTATATATAAATATCCGTCATGGTTTACAGCCGTAGTTACGCCATAAAGCGAGCCTGCAGGATCATGCCAGCTTCCGATGAGTTTCCCCTGCGAATTAAGCTCCACCGCAAGCCCATGCTTCACAGGTGCGCTTGCACCGCTGAGCAGTGGTTGAGGCAATTTGGCCATCATTCCAGCCAGCCACGGGCTTCCATGCATCTGATCTACAAAGGGAATACGTGTCGTGAAGAGACCGACCCAGAAATGGCCTTGATCATCACGCGTAATGTTATCCGGAAAACCGGCGAGATTATCCGCAAAAATATCCGAAGTCCCCTTCTTTGGCCCTTTGAGCCAGTATCTGGTCAATTGGTAGTGATACGACTCTGCCACAAGCACAAAATCTTCGTCCGCAGACAAGGCAACCCCGTTCGCAAAATAAAGGCCTTCCAACAGAACTGTCGTCTGCTTGGTCGCCGGATCATATTTCAGCAAACGTCCATGTGGCTTGTTCTCGGCGATTTCTTTGAAGACTACACTGCCATAATTGGAGGTGTCAGAAAAATAAATAGTGCCATCTTTCGCAATATCTAGCTCATTGGCCAAATAGATCGGTGTGCCGTCGACTTGATCGGCCAACACCGTCACGTTCCCGGAAGGATCTACAGACAGCAGCCCCTTCTGGACATCCGTAACGATCAGATTCCCACTAGCGTCAAACATAAGTCCATTGGGCGTTCCTTTGGTATCTGCATATAGTTGGGCCTTTTGTGGATTGCCCTTTGTATCAAAGGCAACCTTATAAATTTTCCCGTCGGAGTCTCCCGTATATAAATTACCTTCCTTGTCAAAGGTGATAAATTCCGGAAACTTAGGAGCATTTGTAACAAGCTCTGCGGAGCTGAGTTTATTGTTTTGTTGCCATGGACCCGCTTTCTCAAAAGAGGGAGCCGGAGGTGCAATCCATTTTGCAGGCTGGACAGGGGAAGGGATGAGCATGAAAATAACCACTCCCAGAAGGATTACCGCCAGCAGCGATAATCCGGTTCTGCGTACCCATTTACGCGGTTTCTTATTCTTTCTTCCTTGAGAATCTTTGACAGACAAATCAGGTTTACTGGGCATTAGAGTGCCTCCTATGTGATGTGAATAATATTTATATTTGAACGACGATTTTACCGAAATACTGTTTTCCTTCAGCCAACAGTGCGAAGGCTTCGCCGATTCGGCTGAGCGGGAATACCCGATCGATGACAGGATGTAAACGAAGGCGGGAAATGGCACGATTCATGTTTTCGAAATGTTCCCGGTTACCGACTTGGCTGCCGCGAATCGTCGCAGCCTTCTGCAAAATGCTGGTGACATCGAACTCAGGAATGGTCAAGCCCGATAAGAATCCGACCATGCTCACAGTCCCTCCGGTACGAAGGGCATTGATGGATTGCGCCATTGTTGCCGCTCCCCCCACATCCAGGACATGGTCGACTCCGCCTGTCAGCTCCAGAGCCACCTTATCCCACTCGGGAACTTCCGAATAGTTGATTGTCTGCCATGCGCCGAGAGCTTTTGCCCGTTCCAGCTTGTCATTGCTGCTCGATGTGATAATTACCCGTGCTCCGGCCATCAGAGAGAATTGAAGCCCAAAGATGGAGACACCACCTGTTCCTTGCAAGAGCACCGTATCCCCCGCTCGCAGCCCGCCGGATTCCATCAGCATGCTCCATGCGGTTAATGCCGCAATCGGCAAGGTGGAAGCCTCCTCCCAAGAAAGGTGATCCGGAATGGCGACGACCCCTTCTTCATGCAGAACGATATATTCAGCCGCCACTCCACTGAGCGGGCCTCCCAGACTGTCCTTTAATACCTCCGCTCTGGTGCTCCCGCCAATGAATTTCTGTTGGAAATTTCCCGCTACCCTTTGTCCAACCTGAAATTTTGTCACCCCTTCCCCCACAGCTACAATTTCACCCGCTCCATCGGATAACGGAATGAAGGGAAATTGAATGCCGATCGGCATTACTCCATTAAGTATTACCAAATCTCGATAATTAAGGGACACTGCCCTTATGCGGATCAGAACTTCCAGCCGTCCCGGCACCGGTATGTCAAGTTCCGTCAAGGTTAACTCTTCAAAGCCAAAGCCATTTTTCAGTTGCACTGCTTTCATTTTGGTTGTCCTCCCTGCAATTTTTAACTTTTTACCTAGTATGGATACAGTGTATTACAAAGGAAACACTGTTTCTTATACAATACACTGTATCCAATTGTATTCAAAACGTCAATCTTTTCTTTAAAAATAAAAACAGTCGTAAACTGCTTCTGGGCTTTTAACGTTCCTTACCAAGTAAAATTGGAGGCAGGGTGGCTTCGCTTGTCCAGAACTTGCTCAGGTGGGCAAGCATGACCAAAAAAACGCGAGTTGCAGGGGTGAAATAACCTCTGCACTCGCGTTTTTTTACATTAATGGTGATATAAGCACTGTCCAATAGAATTGGAATTTGCTTATGCGACAGCCCTATTTAAGTTCCACTTTTTATAAACTACGTCTACTTAAATTTGTTCCTGACTATATTACGCTACTAAGCATAAAATTAGGGGGCGGACTCGGCTCCGGCTTGCCAAACAAATAACCCTGCGCCAGAGACACACCTGCTCCACGACAAAATTCAAAGTCCTCCATCTGCTCAACGCCTTCAGCCAGTACCTGGCCGCCAAAACGAGAAGCCGATTCCACGATCCCTGTAATTTGTCGCTTCTGATCACTGTTGCGATAACAGCCATCAATTAGACTGCGATCAATTTTGACATAATCCGGCTGGAGACAGTTCATCAGCTCTGTCGTAGAATAACCTGCCCCCACATCGTCCAGTGCCACTGAAACTCCACGTTTGCGATATTGCTCAAAAATATGATGCAAAAAATTCAGATCGTTTATTTCTTCCGTCTCTACAACTTCAAATACAAAATCCTCCGTGTTCATGGATAACCGATCAATCGTCTCAAAGGTGTGGTTCAAGCAATAAGCCGGATTATAAATGGTGGAAGGAAGAAAGTTAATAAAACGTTTAATTCCCGCCGGAAGACATGTTGCACTTTTTTCAATCGCAGAAATACGGGCTGACCGATCCAGATGAGCATGCAAGCCAGCTTCACGGGCAATTTCAAACAGCCGAAAGGGCTGAAAAAGTCTCTGCGGATGTGACGGACGCAGCAAAAACTCAAACCCGATAACATTCAGCTTGTGGTCAACAATAGGCTGCATATGACTGGAAAAGCTCTGATCCGCAATAATGTCCATGACATTCGGATGCTTGATTCGGGCTTGCAGTTGGCTGAATGGAAGCCAATCCTCATACCCTTCGACATGAAACGTTCCGGTCACCACAACCTCCATATGTAACAACCATTCCTTCGGCAAAAGAGCCAGTCTGTCCATCCATTGCTCCAGCTCCGCAGGACTGTCATAGCGAAACGCAATGCCGTCCTCGCGTCCTTGTTCCTGTTTCATTTGTTCCGACAGCATACCCAAGTTATCCATCACTTGAGTAAGCGACACCCTAGAATGCCTGATTTTCAGCAATCCCTGGTCCTTAATAGGTGATATGATGCTGCAATTGCTGCAAGTCATAATGGTCCTCCTCGGAACAATTTTCCGGTTTTTTCACCATTATATCACAAATAACTAGAACAAAAGTACTATGTAATTACGTTTTTTTACAAAAAATAAGGTTATTTTCGGCTACAACCTAGGACTTAAGTGTGTATTCGACAAAAAATAAAGTCTTTTGAACTAATATTAAGGAGTGTTTAAAAATTAATCACATCATTGATTAAACTTGAAATAATTTTTCTGGGATATAATCTCTGCCTATTTTATTTTTTAGAACAACTCTCCGTTGGCAAAGAGGATATTTTACGTTATAATGTAGATATTAATACGTAGTCGTGTTTCTTCCGAAACCGAGCCGGACATTGGTGGCGTCTGGTACCCGACGGGCGGGTCTTATAAATACCTTGTTCATCCAAAATGTGCCGCCATTCTTTAAATATGCAAGCTCTGATGGGATACATCAGAGCTTTTTTTGTGACATCACAACTATACATATTAAAGGACAAGGAAAAATAAATGCTTGATTTGACAACGCTACTCAGCTTAAATAAAAAACCAAATTTCGCAGACATTGACTTACCAGTTCTGCGAGAGCTATTTTATAAAGAACTTTATCCCTACACATTTGAATTTATCTTAAGTACGGGGGAAACAATTACGCTAAAGTTTGACTTAAATAAATTTTGTCACTTGGTTGGCATTGAAAAGACTGCAAAGCAACAACGGACTCTACGTGGAAGACAGTTAAAAGAATACAAAGGTATGCGAGGTCTAAATAACATCTTTAAAGGAGTATTAAATAAAGCCAGTATACGTAACTTAGGTGTCAATCTGAATCCTATGAAAGATAAAATGCTTCATTTTTATTTTTTACCTCGTCTAATGAATACAAGTTCTTTGATGATCAAGTATGTTCCAAGTACTACAAGCGCTTTATCATGCGAGTTCTTTATCTATGATTTGCATTCACCAGACAATGCATACATCCAACTTGGATTACAAAAAGAATGGCATGGCAAGTGGTATTATCCAGAATCATTTTTAGTCAACATCGGCTAATCCTACGAACAAGCAGGCTGCTCCACCAAGCCACACTGTTTCGATTATAGCTCGGCATAGATATGAACGCGAAGAAAAATCAAGATTTAAAGAGAAACGATTATTACACCAACGCCGACGACGTACAACAAGACGATCTAAGCATAATGTAACACGCATTTATAAAAGAGCTACTTAAGGGAAATATAAGTTTTGTCCCATTTCAAATACACGTTCAGTCCCCTCTTCACCAAATCACTTCATTACCTAAATCCTTAAAATTAAGGGAGTGTCAACATCTAGTAATAGCTGTTGACACTCCCTTTGAAAGATATAAATCCCGTTTTACACATTACATTTGAGAAGCTTATTTGGAAGCCTTCGGTTTGGTTGTTTTAGCTGGTTTAGCTACCGCAGGTTTGGTTGCTTTTACGGCTGGCTTCGCCGTTGCTTTCGCCGGAGCCACGGTTTCCTTTACAGGAGTCGTTGCTGCATTGGGCTTCGCGCCAGCTTTAAGACTATATTTAGCAAAGCCGTCAGCCGCGCTACCGAGGAATGAAATTTGCTGGTTTCCGGCAAGCACGTCTTTAGCATCAGGTGAGGATTCGAAGGTAACCTTTGCCTCACCGAAAGGAGCAATAGACCAGTTGCCATCCGCAGCCGGATTAATCGTTCCATTCGTACGGATGTAATCAATAACGACTTGGCGGCTTTCGTCCGGTGCTGCCATCACAATGCGTTTGCCATCCGGATTTGCCAGTTTGGATGAGGAAGCACGATAGTTGTTGGTCGCTACGATAAATTTCTGTGCAGGATCAATTGCTTTCCCGTTGTATTGTAAATCCTTGATACGATGAGCAGAAGGATCAATAACGGTTCCCTTGGCATCATATCGTGCAGGCTGAGTCACATCAATCTGGTAATTCACACCGTCAATGACATCAAAATTGTAGGTAGGGAAATCTTTGTTAATCAGCGATTGTTCCTCGGTTTTCTTTGGATCGATACGGTTAAACTGGCCCGCAGACCATTCCAGCCATTCCTGAATTTCAGCACCGGTAACTTCTACGGCCTGAACCGTGTTCGGGTACACGTACAGATCGGACACGTTTTTAATGGCTATCGTGCCTTCAGGAATGTTGGTGTAATACTCGGCACCGTTTCGACCACCAGCCTTGAATGGAGCGCCAGCCGACAATACGGGAAGATTTTCGTATTCGGTTCCTTTAAGGTGGTTTTGTACATACCATTTTTGTGCATTCGTCACAATCTGAATGGAGGGGTCATCCTGCACTAATGCAAAATAACTGTTAATCGGTGCTGTCGTTGTTCCCACCGGTTGACGAACATAATCCAATGTTCCTTTATGTTCGTCCTTGACCGCCTCTGTCAGTTTGAATTCGGGTTTGATCTGTTGCACCGCTGGATTGGTAGTATTCACAACCGGGCGCACTTCCGACTGAGAACTAGTTACATTCCACACGCGGTTTTTCTTTTCAAGGCTCAGGTCAATAATGCCCAACTCCTTGCCCCATGAGGAAGCTTCTACAGCCGGTACGCCATTAATGGTTCCTTTATCCAGGTCTACACCGCTCATTCCTTTAAAATCAGGGCCGGGGAAAGATTTATGCGCGTGTCCAAATAAAATAGCGTTAATTCCGTCTACCTTGCTCAAATATTTAACGGCATTCTCCATCAATGGAGTTTGCGGTACATCCTCATAACCTGTGTGTGCCAGCACAATAATAATTTCAGCACCCTCGGTTTTCATTTGTGGAATAAACTTTTTCGCCGTTTCCACAATATCCTTGGTAACGACTTTGCCCTTCAAATTACTTTCATCCCACTGCGTAATTTGTGGTGTTACCAAGCCAATCACACCCACTTTAATTGTGTGCTCTTGACCCTTCTCGTCCGTTACCGTTTTATCAAGAATTTGGTAAGGGGTAAAATAATTTTTAGTCCCTTGGCCCCCATCATCGTAATACACGTTCGCATTTACGTAAGGAAAATCGGCTCCCTTGAGCGATCTTTCCAGAAAGTCGAGACCATAGTTAAATTCGTGGTTCCCCACCGTAGCCGCATCATAGCCCATCAAGTTCATCATCTTGTAGACTGGATGGACACCGCCTTCTTTCTCAAAGGTTTTGCTTCTGGCCATATAATCACCTAGTGGATTGCCCTGCAACAAGTCGCCGTTATCGAACAACAGGCTGTTTCTCGTTTCACTGCGCGCCTGCTTGATCAGTCCGGCTGTGCTAATCAAGCCATATTCGTTCGTTTCCTTGTCCGCATAGTAATCGTAGTTCATCAAGGCCGCGTGAATATCTGTCGTTTCCATGATCCGCAAATTCACTGTACCGCTATCCTTGGAATCGCTGGCAGCCCAAGACGGAGCGGCTGAAAACACCAGCATGCTACAAGCAACGACTGCTGCTGTAAGCCCTCTAAACCATTTTTTATGAAATATCAAAATATATCCCTCCTTATTAAGGTGTAGGCCTCATACACATACTTTTGCACATATATGTAAGCTTTGAACCCACCATTCCTATTTTAATCCAACGCCGGACAAAAGAGTAGTCATTTACTCTATTTATTTATGAAAAAATAATTAATTTTCCGTAAACACAAAAACCAGCAAGCCTCCCAAATAACTCGGAGAATTGCTGGTTTCCTCATACTTCTATCCAAATTCTATTTTTCCCACACCTGACGTCCGGTTTGCTTACCCACATACTCAATACGAGTCGGCTTCACATCCAGAATGACATAATTGGGGTCATCCGGGCCAGAAAACCATTCCTTCAACGAATCATTCCACACTTGTTTGCGGAGTCCCTCGTCAGCTGTTACCTGGACAGTAGCCTCAACCTCCACGACTTCCTTCGTACCGCCAACCTCATAGCCCAGCAGCAGATAAGCGTTTGGATTATCCTTCAGTTCTTCCACCTTATGTGTTTTGCGATCTGTCGCGAGATGGATGTTCAGCCCTTCGTTAAAAAGAGCCATATAGCGCACCTTCGGCTTGCCGCCTTCTACTGTACCCAACGAGCAAAATTTGTTGTTATCCAAAGCCTCTACAATGGCTTGTTCCAGTCGGCTGCGATCCAATGTTTCCGTTTTACCCACGGTACAACAACTCCTTTTCGCAAATTATAATCCCCATAAATGCCCATGCGATGATCCGACACCAGCTCATCAAATCCTGCGTAGCAGTTCTGTAAAACAACATTAACCGATGGGATCATGGTCATTTTCAGATAAAAGCTCACAGTAAAAGTGTACCCTGACGTACGACAAATGAACCGCCACTTCTTCCCCAATGCTGGACAGACCCGCCTTCTAGGCATATAATCATCGTAGTAAACCCGAATTAATAACCCATTCGACTATACAAATGCCAGGGGTGCTGGAATCGGCCGGCTGAGAGTGTGTCCCAAGACACTGACCCTTACAACCTGATCTGGGTAATGCCAGCGTAGGAATGCTTAAGCAAGATGCCCCTTTTTTTCTTATTACGGTGGGCCATCCCTTACTTTGGTATATACAAGCGCAAGCGTCCCGGAACATCGGGGCGCTTTTTTTGCTGAAGATGATGTTGTTGGAACAGATAACGTCCGGCAGAAGTTATTTTTGTGAAATGGGAAACATAAGCTGTCTGATCCGACGGATTACGGGTAATAAAAGGAGAGAACACAACGATGAAGCGCATGAAAATGTTAAGCCTAGGGCTGATCAGTCTGTGGCTCATGGCCCTGACTCTGACCGCCTGCGGCGGAAGCTCCCCCTCTGCACCGCAAGGCGCGGCTCCTGCCGCCGGTACCCAAGCGACCTCTACGACCAAGGGACTCAAGGATGTAAAAGTCGTGCTCGACTGGACACCAAATACGAATCATACGGGACTCTATGTCGCCAAGGACAAAGGATTTTACGAAAAAGCAGGCTTGAATGTCCAGATCGTTCAGCCCGGTTCGGGCGGAGCCGATCAAATGGTTGCTTCCAATGCTGTACCTTTTGGTATCAGCTATCAGGAGGGTGTCACACAAGCTCGTACGCAAGGGGTGCCGCTCGTATCCATCGCTGCGGTCATTCAGCATAATACATCTGGCTTCGCAGCCCCGGTTGACCGCGGGATTAAGAGCCCAAAGGATTTTGAAGGTAAAACATACGGCGGCTGGGGTTCGCCCGTAGAAGAAGCGGTCATGAAATCCATTATGGATGCAGACAAAGGCGATGTAAGCAAGGTGAAGATCATCAACATGGGTAATGCCGATTATTTTACAGCCGTGAAGCGGGATATCGACTTTGCCTGGATTTTCTACGCATGGACTGGGATTGAAGCAGAGCTGCGGGGTGAACCCCTGGATATGCTGTATGTAAAAGATTATTCCAAAAGCCTGGATTACTATACACCTGTCATCGTGAGCAACGAGCAGACGATTAAAAATGATCCTGAGCTGGTCAAGTCCTTCATGGACGCAACCGCTCAAGGCTATGAATATACCATTGCTCACCCGGAGGAAGCCGCAGACATCTTGACCAAAGCGGTTCCGGAGCTGGATAAAAAGCTGGTACTCGCCAGCCAAAAATGGCTAAGCCCACGTTATCAGGACGATGCCGCTCAATGGGGCGTACAAAAAACGGAAGTATGGCAAAACTACTCCGACTGGATGTACGAGCGCAAGCTGCTCAGCAAACCCCTGGAAGTCGATAAAGCCTTCACAAACGACTTCCTGCCCAAGCGTTGATCTTTTTCTTAAAAGTCGACTAAAGGCACACACGAAGCGCCACTGCGTGGTCGGATGGTACTTCCCATCGCCACCGCCCCCTGATTTCTTTTATCAAAATCTAGAGGTTGAAATCCGGGGACAAAAGCGAACGCTAACGCTTGTACAGCACCATTCCGACCCCTTCGTTCTTATGTTCATCTAGCTTTTGTAAAAAATGCCACACCAACAAAACCCGAAAATATGATGCTTTTAAGGCGGTTGCCAGCGTAGCGGTTCATTTGAATCTGGAGAAGCGGAGCGTTCGCCTTTGCCGTGGGATTCTTACCTTTTAAATTTATTCAAAGAATTCCACGGCAACAGCGATCGTAAGATCAAATGAAACACGGAGCGATCTCTCACCCGCCTTAAACCACCATATTTTCCCAAAAACACTCCAAATGAAGGACAGGTGAATTCACATGGCTAACACACTGCTCAGTATTCAAGTGATTCCTAAAACCCCCAATAACGAGGACTCTTACGCATATGTAGATAAGGCGATTGAAGTTATTCAGCGCTCTGGTGTCAAACATCAGGTGAACCCATTGGATACGACCATGGAAGGCGAGCTGGACGAGCTGCTGAAAGTGGTTAAAGAAATGCATGAGGCTCTGACGGAAGCAGGCAGTCCAAGCATCATTTCACAAATCAAAATCGCACATAACCCGCAGGGCATCAGCATGGATAAGCTGACCGAGAAATATCGCCCATGAATCCGAAAGACAAAAGCGCATCCTGGTGGAAAAGTGTATGGCCGCCCCTTGTGGCGGTCCTCTTCTTTTTAGCGGCTTGGCAGGGAGCGGTTTCCTATTTGCATGTCGAATCATGGATACTGCCAGCTCCGTCCCTGATCGTGCAGGAAGGAATGGCTCAGTCGGCATTGCTTGTTGCCCATACGTGGGCTACGATTCGCCTGACGCTTGGGGGATTTGCTATAGGGACAGCAACAGGACTGTTGATTGCCATTGTTCTTCATACCATCCCTTTTCTCAAATCGGCTCTGTATCCGCTGCTCATTCTTAGTCAAAACATTCCGACCATCGCTCTCGGCCCATTGCTGATGGTGTGGTTTGGTTTTGGCGTGTTGCCCAAGCTGATGGTTATTACACTGGTCTGCTTTTTTCCTGTGGCTGTAGCGGCCATGGACGGGCTGACGCGGACGGACCGCACGATGATGAGCTATATGCGCATGTCGGGCGCAGGCCGCATGGCTATTTTCATGAAGCTGGAGCTGCCGCATTCCCTGCCACAAGTATTTTCGGGCATCAAGATTGCAGCCACCTACAGCGTGATGGGCGCGATCATTGCCGAATGGATCGGAGCCAGCGAAGGAATTGGATATTATATGAACCTGCAAAAATCAGCCTACCGCACGGATCTGATTTTCGCAGCCATTGGCATTATCGTTACACTTAGTTTGCTAATGTTCGTAGCCATTCTGCTGCTGGAAAAATGGCTGGTACGTTGGAAACCCGATCAGGTATAGCTTCCAAATGGAACTAAAGGATATCAAAGAAAGGACGTGGCGTGTATGAGTCTGCATCCGACTGATTTATCACCGCAAAATATGGCTGATGGACAACGAGCTGTGGAACCGCAGGAGCATTCTTTCACTCCTCCAGCCTTGGAACTGGACAGCATCAGCCTGGCCTTCCGCGAAAAGCGTAGCTCACTGCCTGTATTACAGGATGTGTCCTTGACCGTCCAACCTGGGGAATTCGTCTCCTTGATCGGTCCGTCCGGCAGCGGCAAAAGCACGCTGTTTCACATCATCGGTGGGCTGCTGAAGCCGCAGTTGGGGCACATCCGTATGCACGGACAGGACGTGACCGGGGAACGCGGGCATATCAGCTATATGCCGCAACAGCCCGCGCTTTTCCCGTGGCGTACCACGCTGGACAACGTGCTGCTTGGGCAGGATAATGCGCCGCGGAAAGATACAGCAGCGCAGCCCCGGCACACCAGCGAACGCGAACGCCGCAAGGAAGCCCTGCAATGGCTGGAGCAGGTCGGGCTTGGCCCCTTCGCCAAGGCGTATCCGCATACGCTCTCTGGCGGCATGCAGCAGCGGGCGGCTTTCCTGCGCGCGCTGCTCAGTCCGCAAGAGCTGATGCTGCTGGATGAGCCGTTCAGCGCACTGGATGCGCTGACGCGCGGAGACATGCAACAATGGCTCCTGCGGATGTGGGAGAAGAACCGCCGCTCCGTGCTGTTTATTACCCACAGCATTGAGGAAGCGTTGTTGCTCTCCGATCGTATCTATGTACTGTCGGCACGACCTGCTTCGGTGATACATGTCGTGGACGTTCCCTTCCCCCGCCCTCGCAGGGAAGAAATCACCCTCGACCCGCGCTTTATCGAATGGAAGCGGAAAATGACAGGCTGGATGCGCGAGGAAAAGCACAGACTGGAAGGCGACACGGGCAACAGGGGAAGCGTCCGTGAGGATGCTTCAGATGACGAGGTAAAGCCGCTATGAATGACTCAAAGAACATGAAAGCGGACACGGCAGCGCCAAAGGCAGCACCCGCGCCGCTAATCGATGCGCACATCCATGTGGATAGCTATCCGTCTGATCAGCAAGAGCTATTGCTCGCTTCGCTTGCTGCTAGCAGTGTCAAAGCCGTCATAGCCGTGTCCATGCATCTCGCCTCCAGCCGGGCCAATTTGTGCTTGTCTGAGCGTTATCCCGGGCTGGTACGACCCGCCTTTGGCTTTCATCCCGAACAGCCTCTTCCACCGCAAGCTGAGCTTGATCTGTTGTTCGACTGGATGGACAAGCATGCAGAGCATATGGTCGCCGTAGGTGAGGTCGGCTTGCCCTACTATAATCGGCTGGAAGCCTTGCAAAGCGGCGTTCCCTTTGACCTCGCTCCTTACATAGAATTACTGGAGCGTTTTGTCCAGTTTGCGCGGAAGCATAACAAACCGATTGTGCTGCATGCCGTCTATGAGGACGCGGACATTGCCTGCGATTTACTGGAACGCCACGGCGTCACACAGGCGCATTTCCATTGGTTTAAAGGCTCTGCCGCCACGACCGAACGCATGGCCCGTAACGGCTATTATGTCTCCTTCACACCGGATCTCTTGTATGAGGACGAAATCCGAAGTTTGGCAACACAGTATCCACTCGGTCAGGTGATGGCGGAAACGGACGGCCCTTGGCCCTTTGAGGGGCCTTTTGCCGGACAACAGACCCATCCACACATGACCGCCGAAGTCATTCGGGCCTATAGCAAGCTGACAGATCAAGATGAAACTGCCGTTCGGCAATTATTTTATGACAATACGAGACGCTTTTACGCACTATCTAATTTATAAAGTCGTTACAGCATAAGCAAAGAACCTCCGAGTACGCATCCTATTGCCAGCGTAACCGGAGGTTCTTTGTATTTTTAAGCCTATGCATGGCTCTATAAGTTGTGAATAGGTCCCTGCTTTATTTTGGGCTGCTCTACTTTTATTGCTTCAAAAATCCCTTCTGCTCCAAAAAAGACTTCATCTGCAAGCGTGCAGGCTCGGTCAGCCTTGCTGCCATCTGCTCTGACCATGGGGTAGACCGCTGACCACCTGTGCGTTCCTTCAAATATTCAGCCGATGTGTGATCATACAGATCCACAGCTTTCATCGTCTGATTTTTGTCGTAGCCGTTCATATGCAAAACACCGGACAGCGGAAGACGTGGACGTAAGCTTCCTTCCTGATCCGGTACACCAATACACATGCCGAACACCGGATATACCAGCTCAGGCAATCCCAACAGCTCGGATACCTCGGCTATTTTCGTACGGATGCCCCCGATGTAAACGATGCCCAAGCCAAGTGATTCGGCGGCTACCGCTGCATTCTGTGCAGCTAACGCGGCATCAATGGTCGCAACCGTATAATTTTCGACGGAACCTTCATAGGAAGGCTGACCCGGCTGATGGTGAACTGTGACCTGCTTCAAACGATACAAATCTGCACACCATACCAGAAATACCGGGCATTGCTCAACATAAGCCTGACCCCCCGCCAACTCAGCCAGCTTTGTTTTCAAAGAAGGCTCTGTAACGGCAATGACGGTATAAGCCTGTACATTGCTGGACGAGGAAGCCATTTGGCCTGCTGCCATAATAGCTGCGAGCTGCTCGTCGGTAACGGCGTCTGACTTGAATTTTCGTACAGACCGATGATTCATCAACAAGGAAATCGTATCATTCATGACTGCTTCACTCCTAATCCATAATTATCTGTGTCAGGCTGTGCGTATACAAAGAAGTTTTTGCATGTTTGCATGGCACTACTACAAATATTATGAAACTTTCGCGAATGATAAGCAACCTCACTCCACGGCAAAAAGCAAGCACGCTGGAAGTCAAGCCGTACGTACTTGCTTATTTTAACCGTTTAACCTCACTTGGATGCTGGTTGCATTACAGCTTCACCCGCTGGAGACGCAGTGCATTCAGCACAACCGAAACAGAACTAAATGCCATGGCCGCTCCCGCAAGCCACGGGGCCAGAAAACCCAAAGCTGCAATCGGGATGCCGATTACGTTGTAACCGAGCGCCCAAAACAGATTTTGGCGTATATTAGTCATGGTCCGGCGGCTCATTTCGATCGCGTCAGGAATGCTGTTCAGGTTGCCGCGCATGAGCGTGATATCGGCGGCCTCCATCGCCACATCCGTCCCCGTGCCCATGGCCATCCCGATATTAGCAGTAGCCAGCGCGGGCGCGTCATTAATGCCATCCCCGGCCATAGCTACGATCAGACCCTGCTCCTGAAGCCGTTTTACTTCTTCGGCCTTGCCCTCTGGCAATACCTCAGCCAGTACCCGATCAATTCCGGCCTCGGCAGCAACAGCCCGCGCGGTCCGTTCATTGTCACCCGTAATCATGATAACCTCAATGTTCATTGCACGCAGACGGGCAACTGCCTCCCGTGACGTTTCCTTAATCGTATCCGCCACAGCTACCAGTCCGGCATAGGAACCGTCCACCGCAATCAGCATGGCTGTTTTGCCTGCGTTTTCCAGCCCATGCATATGCTGCTCGACTAATTCGCCAACCGCGATGCCCTCACGACTCATCAATCGACGTGTACCCGCCAGTACCTGCTTGCCTTCCACATGAGCCTGCACACCATAGCCCGGAATATTTTCAAAGTCCGTTGGCTCTACCAGCTCAATGCCGCGATCCGCAATCCCCCTTACAATGGCTTCCGCCAGCGGATGCTCCGAGCTTTTTTCCGCCGCAGCTAACAACCGCAGCAAATCCGTTTCACTCAAGCTTCCTTCTCCGACCATAACATCTGTCAGCTCTGGCTTGCCGTTTGTAACTGTGCCCGTTTTATCCAGCACCACGGCATTGACCGAACGAGTCATCTCCAAATGCTCTCCACCCTTGAACAGAATGCCGTATTCTGCGGCGCGTCCCGAGCCCGCCATAATAGACGTTGGCGTAGCCAATCCGAGCGCACAAGGACAAGCAATGACAAGCACCGCAATCATTTTCTCCAGTGAACCTGCAAAATCAGCCGGTGTAACAAGGAAAAACCAGACGATAAAGGCCAACACAGCGATAGCTACCACGATCGGAACAAAAATACCGGAAATCTGATCCGCGATCCGCTGAATCGGTGCCTTGGAATTTTGTGCATCTTCCACGACCTTAATAATACGTGCTAACGCCGTATCCCCACCAACACGCTCAGCCTGGATACGAAGTACGCCGTTTTTATTGAGCGTAGCTCCTGTAACCGCAGAACCCGCTTCTTTTTCCACCGGAAGACTTTCACCGCTCAGCATGGATTCATCCACTGCCGAGCGTCCGTCCACGACCACACCATCGACAGGAATTTTCTCGCCGGGACGTACAATAAAGATATCTTTCACACGAACCTGCTCCATCGGTACATCAAGCTCTTGCCCATCACGTACCACACGCGCTGTTGTCGCCTGGAGACTCATCAGACTCTTGATCGCCTCGGACGAACGGCACTTGGCTACTGCCTCGAACCATTTGCCGACGAGAATAAGCGTAATCAGCACCGCGCTTGTCTCATAGTACAGTTCAGGCATTTTCATGACAGGCATCCCTGCCATACCTCCCATGCTGTCCATCACGGTAGACGGTCGCAGTGTAAGGTACAAGCTGTAGAAATAAGCCGCAGACGTGCCCAGTGCAACCAGTACATCCATATTTGAGCCGCCATTACGCAGTGCTTTGTACGCACCTACATAGAACTGCCATCCAATGATAAATTGGATCGGTGTAGCCAGCACAAGCTGGAACCACGGGTTCAGAAATAATCCAGGCACATAAATCCATGAGGTAAAGGAAAAATGAGCTACCATCGCCCACAATAACGGAAATGACAGCACCGCGGACACAATCCACTTCCATTTTTTACGCTGGATATCCTTGCTGCGCACATCTGCAATGTTATCTTCGGCACTCTGCGGGATGGCTCCATAGCCAAGCTGTTCAATCTTGCTCACCAGATCACCGACCGCAATACTTCCCGCCGCATATTCCACATGTGCCGTTTCCATCGCCAAGTTCACCGTAGCTCCTGTCACACCCGACATCCGGTTTAGCCCCTTCTCAATACGGGTTGCGCAGGCTGCACATGTCATGCCTGTCACATTCAGATTGGCTTCCTCGCTCACCGTTCCAAAACCCAGAGAAGCAATTTTATCGCGAAAATCAGGAATATCGGCCTGCTTCGGATCATACGAAATCGACGCCTGCTCCAAGGCCAGATTCACATTAGCCTGCGCCACGCCGTCTATTCGATTCAGTCCCTTTTCAATACGGCTGGCGCAGGCAGCACAGGACATCCCCGTAATATGAAGCGTTGTCTGCTTGTCACCGTCGGTCACACGGTTTTCCATGGTTACTCTCCTCCTACATACCCCTATGGGGTATATTCTTGTTCAAAAGAAAAAGCCTCTTTATGGAAGCTCCTCCTTTGAAACAAATCTTTTTACGCGTTATATATCCAACTTAAACGACGTCGTAGCCTTGGTCTTCGATTGCGGTTTTCAGAGCTTCAACGTTCAGCTTGGACTCGTCATACTCTACAGCCACTTGCTTCGCTTCAAGATTGACCTTGCCGGAAGCGCCGACTTTCTCCAAAGCTCCTTCTACTGCTTTCACGCAATGATTACAGCTCATGCCTTCTACGTTCAATGTAACTTGTGCCATTATGTTTTCCTCCTCCAGGGTACTTCATGTACCCGATCATGTGTATGGGTATTGCTTTTAACGGATTAGCTTCTTGACCGTAACCAGCAGCTCGTCGATCACTTCCGGCTCTCCGGCCTGCATGCGCTCAATGACACAGCTTTTCATATGCCCTTCCAGCAGCAGCTTGCCGACACCATTCAGGGCGGACTGGACAGCCGCAATCTGATTTAGCACATCGTCACAGTAGGTATCCTTCTCGATCAAGCCCTTGATTCCCCGAATCTGACCTTCAATACGATTCAGTCGGGATGTAAGACTATTCTTGAATTCTGCCGAATGATGACTTTTTCTGACGATCTTATCCCCATCTGTTCTGCCACAAGCTTCGTGTACTTCAGTGTGGGAAACAGGTTGCTCCTTAGCCATACATCAGCCTCCTGTGTTGTGTATATGCATTCATGCATTTGTTAATATGCTTCTAGCATAATATACCCCTATGGGGTATGTCAACCTTCCAGAAAAATGTCACTTGTTCGCCTTATTTCAGGCCTCCACGCGCACTTCCTTGGGCAAGCACCATAAAGCTTAGCAGCGCACCGACTTCCGCTATAGCGATGACGATAGCCATCGGTATGGGGGTTGTCCCACTGCCCAAGCCCACCAGCGGCGAAGCGATGGAGCCAAGTAACAGAGGCAGCAAGCCGAGCATAGCGGACGCACTGCCTGCGGAACGCTGCTGGCTTTGCATTGCCAATGAAGTGGTGGTGGTACTCACGATCCCGACGCAGGAAACAACAAAGAACAGCGGAACTAGAACAGCAAACAGTTGACCTCCGGTAAAAGCCACAGTAAGCAAGCTAATTCCGGCTACAGCCGCAATCACCAAACCCGATAAGAGCAACTGCCGTTCGTTGAAGCGGCCGACAAGCCTTCCGGTCAATTGAGAAAACAGTACAATCCCCAAACCATTCACCGCGAAAATAATACTGTATGTCTGCGGCGAAACCCCGAAAATATCCTGGAGCACGAACGGCGAGCCAGCGATGTACGCAAACATGGCTCCTGTAATGAGCGCCTGCGAGAAGGCGTATCCCATAAAGCGCCGATCCGTAAAAAGATGACCGAGCGTACTAAGCGTCTGCTTCAAACCACCCGATGAACGACGGCTGACAGGCAGTGTCTCCGGTAGCCCCAACACAACGGCAATTAACATAGCCACCCCAACTACACAAAGCACCATGAACACACCGCGCCAGGATACAAAATTCAAAAGCACACCGCCCAGCACAGGAGCAGCAATCGGAGCCACACCGTTCACCAGCATAAGCAGCGAAAAGAAGCGCGTTAGCTCTTTGCCCGAATATAGATCACGCGCAACGGCTCTGGAGATGACGATCCCCGCAGACCCGGTAAGTCCCTGAATAAAGCGTAGCCCGATAAGCACGCCGATATTCGGCGCAAACACGCATAACAGCGAAGCGGCAGCGTACAGGACAAGCGATACTACCAGCGGCCCTCTACGTCCTCTTACATCACTCAGCGGCCCCGCAACGATCTGTCCAACTGCGAGTCCCAACAAACAGGCGGTCAGACTGAGCTGGGCCAGCGAAGTCGTCGTATGCAAATTATTGGCTAATGTAGGCAATGACGGCAAATACATATCTATGGACAAGGGTCCGAAAGCGCTCAACGCTCCCAGAACAAAGGCAATCCATAAAATCCGGGATTTGGTCATATCTGCGGCAACCATTACCGTATTGGAAAACCGACTCATAATAACAATCATCCTTTTCTGAAAATATAAAATATCACTTCAATATATTATGATAACATTCATTTTATCCTGCTTCGATCATTTACACGCTAATCCGCAATTTTTTTTCGAAACTGCTACATATCAGGCAGGAATTTACCAATTTAAGGTCGAATTATACCTTAACCAAAACAAAAAAATTGCGAAAGCTGGAGAATAACTATGGTCTATGATGGAGTACTGCTTGGTCTCATTGTAGGTCTGTTCAGAGGAGGCTGGCGGCAGGGTTTAATTCGTTTCAGCCAAATTCGCCTCATTGCTGGCTGGATGTTCCCTGTGCTGCTGCTGGTGCAGTTCATTATTTTTTATGCTCAGGAAAAATGGGCTTGGCTTGCGTCCATCAACGGTTATCTGTTTATGGGCATCTATGTGGTTGGATTGATTTTTCTCTGGCTGAACAGGCACCACGAGGGATTCAAGCTTATTTTAATCGGGGTCCTGTTGAATTTTGTCGTTATGGCGGTAAATGGCGGCAGGATGCCGGTCTCGTTGAGCGCTTCTGAAGTGCTAGGCCCTTATTATACGGAAATGCTTAAATCTGGAGGCGTTATCTCAAAGCATTACATGATGGATGCGGGTACGCGTTTATCATTATTGGGTGATATTATTCCACTCTCCAAGCCCTATCCCCGTACGCAGGTGATCAGTATTGGAGATGTCGTCATGAACTTTGGGATGTTCCTGTTTATTCAAAGCGTCATGGTCGTGAACAAAAAGAAAACCACTCAGCAAGAAACCCATCCCCGCCACGCCTAGTGCGCGCCTTATTCCAAGGAAGGGAGTGAACCCTATGAAAAATTTGAAATATTCCCGTGTGATTATCAACGCTATTATCGTCGCTTCTGTCGTAATCGCTTTGACTTCCGGTTACAAAATCGGGGGCTAATCACCGATAAGGAAAAGGGAAGCACAGGCTCAACAAAACAGGCTGGATTCCGGCCTGTTTTTTCATGTGAAATTTTCGATTACAAAATTGTAAATTATCCCATTTACCCCCTGGTAGCTTTGACATCAAGATACGACAAGGCAGGAGAATGAAATAATGAGTATAATAAAAAAGCTGCAAGAACGGGTTAACACGACGGGATTATACGTGTTTTTCATATGTACGGCAGGCTTAGTCGTCCTCTTGTATACGAACCATTGGTCCTTTATTCATTATTCGCCTACAGAGTGGGTCACGATCTACTCCCTGCTGGGAGCGGTTCTGATTTTGGAACATTTTACCTTCCAACTGCCACCAGCCAGTAACAAGCAATCGATGGATTCCTCCGTGTATCTCGCTTGCATTTTTGTGCATGGTGCTGAAATCGCTATGCTCATTTTATTGCTCAATGTACTGATTGCCACAATCCGGTATAGAGAACTGTCCTGGTGGAAGCATGCCGCTAATTTTTCCATCTACGCGCTTTCTATTTTCCTGTCTTCTACCGTCTTTGAGCTAAGTGGCGGAATGCAGGGGGGCTTGAACGATAAGCATTTTATTTCCTACCTGCTGGCGCTGTTCTGCTATTTTGCGGTCAATACCGTTACACTGGGTCTCTACTTTTATATTGCTTACAAAGGCTCTCTCAATGAGCTAAAAAAGGCTTTTCTCGCTGAATCCCTGCTTGTTTACTTATGCACACTCATCCTGTCTCTCGTACTGACCACACTGATTTATCATAACGGTATTTTGGGGCTTCTGTTGTTCCTTGCGCTAAGTATGCTTCTATCCCACGCGTTCAAGCAGTTGTTTACGATGTATCGGGAAATTGAAGAAAAAGCCAACATGGACCGCAGAACAGGGCTGTACAATCACAGTTATTTTGAAAATGCACTCGAAACCGAGCTGAATATAGCCAGAACCCAGAATACCCCCCTCAGCCTTGCCCTGATTGATATTGATGATTTCAAAAAGTACAACGATCACTTCGGCCACCTGAAAGGCGATCAACTGTTGGGATTTCTCGGAGAGATTCTCAAAAAGGAAACTTCCGGCACCAATATTATCGTCTCCCGCTATGGCGGAGAAGAATTTACGCTGCTTATGCCTGACCATACCGCCGAGCAAGCCTACGAAACGGTCAATGCCATTCGAAAAAGGCTGAATGATTCCCGCTACGAGGGCGTCGAAATCTTTCCGCATGGCTGCTTGTCCTTTTCCGCAGGCATTGTGCAAAGCCGTGTCGACATCTATGACAAATCACAACTGGTCGATCTGGCAGATAAAGCACTGTACTACGCCAAGAAGCAGGGGAAAAATATCGTTCACACACATGGCAGTCTAAATGAATTGGAACGTGAAGTCGATCTGGGACAGGATATTCGTGATATTGAGCAGCAGCTTAATTTGTTTTTGTACAAGGATATTAACACCTTCAAGCATTCCAAGCGAGTGTTCAAGTACGCAGTAGACATGAGCGAAGTGCTTCAGCTCAGCCAGGAAGACAAGCGTCGTTTTGTACTGGGCTCGCTCATTCATGACATCGGAAAGCTGGAAGTTCCCTGGAATATTCTGAATAAAAAAGAGAAGCTGACCAACGAGGAATGGTGTATGGTGAAAGCGCATGTCACTTGGGGCAGGAGAATTATAGAGGCCAACGAGCGGTTCACGGATCTGGTTCCTTTTGTGGAGCTTCATCATGAACGCTATGACGGAGGCGGCTATCCATTCGGTTTCAAGGGCGAGCAAATTCCACGACTGTGCCGGATGCTGACGATTATTGACTCCTTCGATGCCATGACCACCGAGCGTCCCTACCAACCCACCAAAACGTTTGATGAAGCCATTAAGGAACTGCGTGACTGCTCTGGTAGCCAATTCGATCCGGAGCTAACGGCTATTTTTATCCACCATGTCCAGCATAAGCTGCCTGCTTTCATGGATTCTATAGAGGCAGACCACTAATCCCCATATGCTTGCCCCTTTACCCCTACCGTTAAAATCGTCCAGATTTCAACAACGGCAGGGGTTTTTATATTATTTCAAATTTCATATAAATGTCATAATTCGCTCCATCTATTTCCGCCACATGCACTATGATTAAAGATATGAATTTAGGCTTGACCGTATGAGATGTCGCACTTTAGGACATCCTCGCTTCAAGTAATCGAGAGAAGGTGAATCCACGGGCATGTTGCACCTGTCCAGACCAGCCCGCGCGGCTTGTCTTCTGCTGCTGTGCCTACCGTTACTTTTACTGTTTCCTCACTTATCATGGGCCCACGCATTTGTCGTTGAATCCAGTCCGACCGAAAATCAGGTTTTGGACAAGCCGCCTTCACAGGTAAAAATCACCTTCAATGAGAATTTGCAATCTGCTTTTATGTCGATGAAAGTGACTGATGAAACAGGTAAACGGGTCGATACAGGTAAAGCACGGCTTCATCCTGAGCATGAAGACACGATGGAAATCAAGCTAATTCCGGGGATGAAAAATGGAATTTATACCGTCAATTGGAGAGCCCTGTCGGCAGACGGACATCCGGTGAACGGAGTGATTCCATTCCAAGTCGGCAACGGTTCCAATGCGTATACAGACCCCGCTGCCGCCACATCCGAAGGCTCGGGAGCATCGCGGCTTGACCTAATTGCTACACGCTGGTTGCTGTATATAGGATTGTCGCTGCTTTTGGGAGCGCTCTGTTTTCGGCTGCTCATCCTGCCAGGAACGGATCAAAGCAAGGACACAAGTGAGCGGCAGAAACATGACCAACAGACTGACATCACGTTACCACGCTGGTCCGCACTGCTATGGAGCGGCTACGGTATCACATCTGCCGCCATCCTGATCAGTCTGCCGCTTCAGGCATCCTGGGATGCCGGGGTTTCTATCGGTCAGGGCTTTTCGTTCCCGATCCTTGGAGAAGCCCTCCAGTTCACAGGGGCGGGACAAATCTGGTTTATCCAGATGATTCTCGTGCTGGTACTGAGCGTAGCGCTGATTTATACGCTGGATCACAGTATTTCCAGCCGCCAGCGCCATCTCTGGGGCTACGGCTCCGTCGTCCTGACGCTAGGCCTCATGCTGTCCAAGGCCTTTATAGGCCATCCGGCGGCGGCTACCCATCCGGCTCCGGCCATCGCAGCGGACTTCGTCCATCTGGCCGCGGCAGCCTTCTGGATCGGCTCACTTGCCGTTATGGCGCTGTGCCTGCCTGCTGCCGGTCCAGAGCTGCCCGTGTCCGAGCGGGCAGCTCTGCGGCAAGCGGCCCTGCGCCGCTTTGCCGGCTGGGGCATTGCCATGGTGGCGGCGCTGCTCGCCACCGGCATTTATGGAGCCGTGCTGTACGTCCCAGCTCCATCCCTGCTGCTGAACACGTCCTACGGACTCGTTCTGCTTGGAAAAGCAGCGCTGCTGCTGGTCATGCTGGCCTTCGCGGCCAGCCAATTTCGCAGCGCACGACAAGCGGCGGCAGCCACGCGTGCCGCCGGGGGCTTGCGCACCGAGCTGTCCATCGGCCTGCTCGTGCTGCTGTTGGCGGCGGTGCTTACCCACCTTTCGCCTGGTCAGGCACCTGCGGTACCGTTTGAGGAAACTCGCACCGCAGGCGAATATAACGTCACGCTGGCGGTTAGCCCGAATGCCGTCGGCAGCAATGAATTTAAGGTAACCGTGCGGGATGCCAAAGGAGCCACCGTACAGGGAATTCAGCAGGTCACACTGACACTCGTTCCGGACGCCCCTGACAAATCCCGACAGGAATTTGTTCTCCCTGCGCGGCAACAGCAGCCATTCCTTACTCAAGAGCTGCTGACCGCTGAAGGAACATGGACTGTACAGGTACATGCTCTGACTGCATCATTGGATGCAGTTGACGCCGAATTTACTCTGCATGTCGGCGCGGTAAAATAATCTAGGACATGTAATTACAAATCATTCAAACTAAAGGAGCTTATTCATATGAATACAACGATTCAAAGGGTAAAATCCAGATTTTCCAGGCTTGCGACCTCCATGGGTCTGATTGCAGCAGGTGCTTTACTTTTTGCGGGTATGGCCAGTGCCCACGTAACAGTCAAGCCTTCCGTTTCACAGCCTAATGCTTGGGAGACGTACACGTTGAAAGTGCCTGTAGAGAAAAACATTCCAACAACCAAAGTGGCTTTGAAAATCCCGAAAGAGGTCGTTTTCAAACAGTATGAGCCTGTACCAGATTGGAAGGTAACAACCGAGAAAGACAGCTCCGGCAAAGTAACCACCGTTACCTGGACAACCGACGAAGATGGCATTCAGGCGGGTCAATACCAGCGTTTCAGCTTCGTAGCACAAAATGCAGACCAAATTACCGAAGCTGCATGGAACGCTTTCCAATATTACAGTGACGGAAGTATCGTGGAATGGACAGGCGATGAAGGAAGTAGCAATCCGCATTCCATTACCAAAATAACGACGGAGGCTACATCCGAGGCTTCGGCACCTGCCGCAGATCATGGGCATGATTCGGCTGGTGCCGCCGCAGGCCATGCAAGCACAGACACGGCTAAGGATAGCAGCAGCCCGGCGCCCGCTTCGAACAATGCTACCGAAGCCGCACCTGCCGCCGCTGCCCCTGCCAGCTCTGCCGCACAAACGACAGCACTCGTTCTGTCGATTATTGCAGTCGTGCTTGGTGCAGCAGCCGTCGGCATTGCGCTCAAACGCCGTAAATAATCTGGGTTACGAGCGTATAGGAGTTATATGAATGTATGAATTATACGAGTGGTAATAAATAAAAAGCAGGCACCTGTATTAAAGGTGCCTGCTTTTGTTCTGTTCCTCACTAAACTTGCAATATGTATGCAGCCATTAACCATCGGCCCTATATCTTTTTTTATTTTTCATCTTGTATTATTTCCATCAAAGATTTTTAATTCAAAGTCGATTACTCCTAAGTAATCGACTTTTTTTGTATTTTGCATAGAATTCGAAATTGTATGTACCATCTTCACATTCACCTATCTATCATTTTTTTTGGTAAAATGGTAGAAACCTCACGATTCTAACATGATAGCTTTGCAATCTATGATGCATAGGAGAGTATAAGATGAAAATCGTAAATAAGGCTCTGATATCCAGCGCTATTTTTCTCAGTACCGCAGTGGGCAGCTTTAGCCCCTTGGCACAAGCGGAGGCGGGCAAGGTCAGCATTATGCTGGACGGATATCCGTTACCGTTCCCCGTACAGCCCGCTATGATGAATGGCACGACCATGGTTCCCTTTCGTGCTATTTCTGAGGCTCTTGGCATTACAGTGAAATGGGATCAGACCAGCCAAAGCATCACCGCCACCAAAACACAAGGCTCTGCAACCAAGCAGGTGGTTCTGAAAATGGGCAGTCGCAATGCCACAGTGGACGGGCAAACAGTGCAGCTAACAGCCGCACCCCAAACCGTGCACGGAAGCACGATGATCCCGTTAGGCTTTTTCGGGCAGCAATTCGGGGCCACGGTGAACTGGAATCAGGCAGCACGGACGGTCTCTATTACATCGCCACGTGAGGCCATGTATACGGTAGGCTTCTATGCGCTATCATCTTTTGACCAGCGAGCCAAGATACCGAATTTTAACGCAGTAGCCTTCGGCTGGAGCCGAATTGATACGAACGGACAATTCACGACGACTGGTAAAGAATACAAATGGCCTCAAGCTTCTGGAGCCGTAACACCGGAGTCTATTGTACAGGAGGCAGACAGCCAGGGGACTTCCCCTTATCTGATGGTTTATTCGGTCGACGGTAATCACGAGTTGACCAAAGTTTTGGAAAATACACAGCTTCAAGAGCAGACCATTTCCCAAATCATCAGCACCGCCACCGATAAGCAGTTCAAGGGCATCACGCTTGATCTGGAAGGACTGGGCTGGAGCGGCGATAAAGCCAAAGCGCGTTCAGACTACAACGCCTTTATCCAAAAGCTGTCGGCCAAAGCACATCAGGCCGGACTCAAGCTCACTGTCGTCCTGCATCCGCTGAACAGCTCTTACGCTGGCTATGACTACAAGACGCTGGGCAATCTGGCGGACGATCTGATCATTATGGCCTATGATTACGGACAAAAGGCAACGCCTGAGCCACTCGATAAAGTGGACGAAGCCATTCGACTGGCTTTGAAGGAAACTTCACGGGACAAGCTGATTTTAGGGATCTCTATGGGTAGCGAAAAAGACAGCACCATCAACGCCAAGATCGGTTTGGCCAAACGCTATGACCTGAAAGGCATCGCCATCTGGCGGCTGGGCATCATCGGAGAAACCGCCTGGACACAGATGAACGAATCTATCGAGTTCAAATAAGTAAATCTCGCAATAACGTCTCGCTCTTATTCCGCCCGCTGATGAATTTCATGCATCTTCCATGCGAAGCGCCATGAGATCATCAACGGGCTTTCCTCATTTTCTACTTCAACAAGAAGGCTCCCTACACTTGGAATTTGCCGCCACAGGCTCGCAGGTCTGTTCCCCATAGAAGATACCCCAGTCTCTCATAAAATCCAACAACGGCCTCAACGTATCACCCAACGGGGTAAGCGAGTATTCTACATGCGGCGGATTCTCGTTATAGATTTCACGGTGTACGATACCGTCACGTTCCAGCTCACGAAGCTGCAAGGTCAGCATACGCTGCGTAATATTGGGCAAGGTCCGTCGAATTTCGTTGTAGCGTAAGGGCCCCGTGGTCAAATGATATAAAATGACCCCCTTCCATTTGCCGCCGATCACCTCGACCGTTTTCGCTACCGGGCATCCAAAATTTACACTACCTGCGTTTTCCACTTTTTGCGCCATGTATTCCCCTTCTTTCTGCCGGATGTAAATCAGCGTTCCTAAACCTATGACAAGGAACAAATATGTGCGTACTTGTTCACTCCAGAAACTTTTTATATGATGACTATACATTCGATATTAGCTCTCATTATAGTAGCAGAAAATAAAAAGAGCACCAACTAAACCAAAAACTGGAGGGATATAGCTCATGTCCAATACATCCGTAAAAAAGCGGGAAATTCTGGATGCCTTTCTGTTCAGACATGCCACCAAGGAATTCGATCCTGATCTCATCATACCGGAGGAAGATTTTCAATTTATTCTCGAAACCGGGCGGCTTTCCCCAAGCTCCGTCGGTTTTGAGCCGTGGCGTTTTGTGGTCGTACAAAATCGGGTATTGAGAGAAAAGCTGGCTGCGGTTTCAAGCGGGGGCCAAAAACAGATTCCTGCTGCCAGCCATGTTGTCCTGATTTTGGCACGTAAGGATGTTCGTTATGATTCCCCGTATGTGGAGTATATGTATAAAGAGATTAAAGGGATGTCCGAGGAAGACTTTGCCTCACTGCCGGGCCGATATAAAATCTTTCAGGGTGAAAATCAACGCCTGCTGGAAAACGAACGTACGTTATTCGACTGGGCTTCCAAGCAAACCTACATTGCCTTGGGCAATATGATGACGGCGGCGGCTCAGATCGGCATTGATTCCTGCCCGATTGAGGGCTTTAACTACGATCAGGTGCATGCCATTTTGGAGGAAGAAGGACTGTTGGAGAACGGACTGCTGGATATTTCGGTCATCGCTGCCTTTGGTTATCGGTCCCATGAACCCAAGCGGGAAAAATCCAGACTGCCGTTGGAACAGATCACACGCTGGGTTCTGTAAATATACCTCCAATACTGTCAGTCAAGCTTAAGTATAGTAAACATCCTACAGGCGGGCTTGCGATCATCCATCTTAACGATGGTCCATCGCAGACCGCCTTTTTATTTAAAATTTTTTTCTTCTACGACCTTTTGTTTATAGCCGCGGCCAAGTTATCCTATATAATAAGATGTATCTGCCTAAAAAGGAGTAAAGCACACGTGGATAGATCAGAGAAATTGACAAGGATTGTTATTGTCGATGATGAAGAGTTAGCTTTGGATTATATGAAGCGTCTGCTTGGCAAGTTACAAGGCATACATATTGCAGGAGCTTTTACGAATCCGTTCGTAGCTAAAGACTATATTCTACTTGATGATATAGACTTGGCCTTTTTGGATGTAAGACTTCCAGAGATCAGTGGAATTGAATTAGCACATCAAATTTTGGAGCACAAACCCCATATTCAGATTGTATTTGTTACGGCTTACGATAAATACGCTATCCAGGCCTTCGAGCTTAATGCGCTGGACTATCTGCTCAAGCCGGTCACGACAGAACGTCTCATCAAAACCATGAATCGCATTCTGAAGCGTAACGATCAAGCTGCCTCCATACCTGAGGATCAGCCTTCCCTTCTTCATTTACAGGTTTTTCAACATGTCGTCTTCACATTGCCGGATCAACAGCCCACTGTTCTTCAGTGGAGAACCAAAAAGGCTCAGGAGTTGTTTTTGTACCTGCTCCAGAATCACGACCAATGGGTCCGCAAATCTGTCTTGATTGAATTACTATGGCCGGAATATGAAGAAGATAAGGCTTACTCTCTTTTATATACTGCCGCTTATTACCTTAGAAAAACGATAGCACCGTATCATTCCTTTTTAGATATTTCCAACACGAATGGCGGTTATATTTTGCATACGCAAAACGTGCTGCTAGATACAGAAAGATGGGAGTCCCTCCTGGCATCCGCTCCACAGATGAATAAGGAATCTATTCACTATTATGTTAAAATGATGGAATTATACAAAGGGGACTATTTACAGGAATATGATTTTTGGTGGGTTGAAAGTGAACGCCAAAGGCTGCATAAAATGTGGTTATCCACATCATTAAAAATGGCAGAGTGGTATAGAGGGAACGCCCAGCCTGAAGAGGCGATCTCTATTTATGAGGGCATCTGTAGTCGTCACCCCCAAGCAGAGGAAGCCTACTGGGGACTAATGAAAACCTATGCTGATTTGAACAAAAAAAACTTAGTTAACAAGTGGTATGATTTGTTATCATCCGTCTTATGGGAAGAACTTCATGAGAAGCCCAATGAACAAATTACGAATTGGTTTATAGAATGGCAAATGGCACATGCCTAGTCTCACGGCTGAAGTCATTCTCCGGAACTCGTAGAACCCCATCAGAACCGGCACTTACTTCGCCTCGTTCTGTATGAGGTCCTACGGGACAGAGATATTAAGTTTCTTGCCTTTGTGCCCGGGGAACATGGAAGCTCACCGTTGTACCCTGATTGGAATGACTACTAATATACAGCCCCTTACCGAATACTTGCTTCAGACGTCGGTCCGTATTCCGTAATCCAATCCCGCTATACTGTTCTTGCTGAGGATCCAGCAGACGATCCAGCTCCTCCTGACTCATGCCCACACCGTCATCCATAATGGCTATTTCTGTACCATCCTCCTGCTGCTGAATTCGAATGCACAATGTTCCTCCATCTATTCGATTCATGATACCATGCCTAATCGCATTTTCCGCAAGTGGCTGAATGGACAACGGCGGCAGAAGCAAGGACACCTGTTCGTCTACTTCCCATACAATATCTAGTCTATTCCCAAAACGCTCCTTCTCTATATAAAGATAAGATTTCAGGAGTACAAGCTCGTATTCCAGTGATACGACTCTATCAAGATTTTGAGGATTGAAGCTTGATCTTAAATATTTACCGAACTCCTCAATAAGATTCACCATTCTGGCGTGATCCACATGACTTAAGGATGCAATGGTATTCAAGGTGTTAAACAAAAAATGAGGTTTGATTTGCGCCTGTAACCATGCAGCTTCCATCCACAGCCGCTCCCTTGCTGACTTTTTAACATCAGTCAAGGCACGGACCCTGGATTTCAATTCCATGGAATCCACAGGCTTCATAATATAATCGTTGGCCCCAGCATGAAATCCCGTATATAAGTCCTCCTGCTGACTACGTGCCGTCAACAGCAACACAGGCAGCTCGGAAATGCTAAAATATTCCCTCACACGCCGAGTTAACTCATAACCCGACATTTGGGGCATCATGACATCGGCTATAATCAAATCCCATTCCCGATGATCCAACCTATGCAGGGCCTCCTGGGCACTGGTTACAGTGACAAGATCATAAGACTCCGATTCCGAGGCGAGAATGCCCTCTAACACCCTTAAATTAACCGGATCATCATCTACCGCGAGTATGGCCGACCGTGCAGAGCCTGCCGCAACCTGCATCACAGCTTCATTCTGCAAAGCTATAAAATCGGTATCTGCCGCTTCATCCATACGCACCTTCCCGTTATCTCGTGATTCGTCTGGGATAGGTGAGGGATCAAGCGGTAGCGTGAAAGAAAAGGTTGAGCCTTGCCCAAGTTCAGAGCTTACACTCAGAGATCCCCCATGAAGCTCCACCAACTGCTTGCTAATGCTCAACCCTAGTCCAAGCCCATCCCCAATAACCGTCAAATGAGAATTTCCTTGTTCATATGGACGAAATATTCGCTTTTGCGTCTCCTTATCCATCCCAACGCCAGTGTCACGAACCTCAATACTGGCCATTTCGCCCTGGATGTGTGCGTGAACGGAAATGGTCCCCTCAGCAGTATATTTGACCGCATTGTGAAGGAGATTGAACAGGATTTGGATTACCCGATTTTCATCCGCTAATACATTTGGAAAATCAGCAGGGATGCTTACTACCATGTTTAGCGGTTTACCATCTGTCATGAATTGGAGCATATCCAACACACCCGAGGCTACAGCCTGGGGCTTCAAGCTTCTTTTTTCCAGAAGAATATCCTTTTCACGCAGACGTGTAACATCCAGCAAATCATTCAATAATAAGGACATACGGCGACCGACCGTAACGAGCAATTGCATGTTTCTCTTGTTGGGCTCGTCCAGGGCGCCATTCTGATTCTCCAGCACGGTCTGTGCTATATTGATCATCCCATGCAGAGGATTTCGCAGCTCATGAGAGGTGTTGGCCAAAAATTCATTTTTCACCTGATCAGCGCGCTGCAGTCTCTCCGTCAACCTTCTCAGCTCGGCGTTCGTATTAAAAAACCGTTTGAACCAATAGGACGCAAACGCCACAAAGGCCAGCACAATATCCCAAGGGTAATAAGGGAGGTCATTCGTTTTGAACACGCCCCACAATATGCTGGAAGCAATGCTAAGGGATGCGAGCAACAGAAAAATAGCCTCTTTTTGCCCTCTGAATGTTCCAAGAAAAGCAACCGTGGGAACCGTAACACACAGGGTCATGCCTGAGAATGCGACAAGAGCCAACAAAAATGCATAAAGGTTGGATGTAGATGCAAATAAAACCGTAACCGCAAAACAACAGTGGGCTATAAAAACAATCTGAATGATGCGGGATCGAACCAACAGAGACTGCACCAGCTTCAGTACACACATACCTATTCCTATATAGGAAAGTATGGTTATTTTTAACGCAAGACTCACACTGATGGGGAACCAGTCTATTAAAAGCTTGTCATCGTCTGTCAGGATGGATAATACCGTACAGACTACAATTCCCGCAAAATACAGAAGCGCCTTCTTTTGTGGATTCATAAAAAATATAACGACTACATATACCCCGTGAAGCAGCAAAATAATACACACCATAATTTGCATCGAGATCGCGAAGTTGGTTCGGCTATTCACAGCCTCCGCGCTTCCAAAAATGATAGGCTTCACAATCCCTCCACTGGAAGGAAAGTCAAAATTGGATACTTGAATGACAATCTCCATGGCCTGCCTGTTCGTATCAAACATAGCAGAGAACGGAACGGTTGATCCTGTATGCTGTTCGACCTTGTTAGAGACCTGGCCGCTATGACTAACTAAACGGCCGTTGACAAATATGTTGGATGCCGTACTAATCCTCCCAATTCGAAGTCCGTATAAAGCATCCTCCGCCCTGTCACTCAAAATAAGCAGCCGATAAGTTCCAACCCCATATGCCTTATGATCCACAGGAGATACCGACTCACTCCATAATCCCGGTACCTGAATGGTCTGACGCTGCTTCTTCATAGATAAGGACTTCAGTTCAGCAGGGGAAGATAATGTTCCCGGATAAAACTCCCACTCACCATTTAATGGTAGGGTCTTCATCTCCTGCAAATTCAAGCCCCTCAGATCCAGAATTCCCGCCTTGGCCCGTGGATAATCCTGATTATGGTAATAATCAAACCACAGCATACGCAGGCCGATAATCACGATCAGGAATGACAGCGTAATTAAAAAAAATCTCTGCTTACTCATCCACTTGTCATCCGGTACCATACATCAACGTAACTCTGCCGGGCTCTCATTCGAACCAGCAGCATTGGATGGTGATTCAACACATAATTTACTGTGGCGTGCGGCTTACCCATCAACGCTTGAGCCTCAATTCTCATGCTTCCACAACCTTATCTGTAGCATTATCTTCTCTAATGAATCAACCGATCATCATACGGATACCTGTCAGGACAATACCGATCAGGAAGCCCGTAACCGCGCCGTTAATACGTATCCACTGCAAGTCCTGCCCCAGCTTGTCTTCCATCAGAGCAATCAGGGAATCGTTATCCATTTTATCTACATTTTCGCGTACCAGATTACCAATCCGACTGTGGTTGGCTTCCACCAGCCCGGTAATGCCTGCCACAATTCTAGAATTGAGCTTGTCCAGCAGCTCGGTATTCCCTCTCAAATCAGCCAGCATCCGATCCAGTAGCGGCAAAATATAGGTCGGCACATAGCTGCCGTCTTCCATATAGTCCAATAAGCGTACGCGCAGCTCTTCCATCTTATGGAGCACCGACGCATCGCCTTCCCAGGTATCCACGAGACTGTTTTTCCAGCTGTTCAATCCTTCCTGAACCGTATCTTTCGTCGCTAGACGGGTAAGCTGTGTTTTCAGACCGTCCAGCACGGCCTGACGGCGTGGATGTTCTTCCCTTTGCAGCTCCGTAACCTGATCCAGCAGGAAATGGCGAATCATTTCGCCCATACGCTCTTCGTTCAGATAGCCAAGGAACGCATTCAGGGCGAATTGCATGAGCCCGCTCACTTGCAAACCGCTAATGGCCTGCATTCCCAAGGTACCCAGCGTGTAGCCCGTTTCCGGCTTCAAAAGCCAGGATTCAGCCTGCTCCAGCGAGTAATCCAGCGCGCGGCGGTCATAGCCCTTCTCACTGGTTTGACGGGCAAGCTCCTCCAGCAGCGGTCCGGCGTCGAAGCCTGTCACCTGCCGCTTGATCTCGGCCGCGATTATCGGGGCCAGCTCCGCAAGCGGAAGCGACCGGACCAGTCGTTTGGCGAGAACATCTATGGGTGCAGCCGCTTCCTGCGTGCGCATTCCCTTTTCCACACCGCCCAGCATCAAATCGGCCAGCCGGATATCGGAAATTTTAGATGCGATACTGTCTTTGCCCAGCAAGTTATTTTCCACCGTACTCACCAAGGCATTCGTCAGCTTATCCCTGTTCTTGGGAAGAAGCGCCGTGTGCGGAATCGGAATGCCCAGCGGGTGACGGAACAATGCGGTGACGGCGAACCAGTCCGCCAGTCCTCCGACAAGTCCAGCCTCGAAAGCACCTGCTAACAACCGAGCCCAGCCATATTGCTGAAAAGGCAACATAGCTGCAAAGCCCGCTCCGAGAATAACGAGCGACCAAGCCGCTGCGGTTTTCGTATTTTTTGGTTTTCCCATCCTATAATCCTCCAAACTAACTGTCGAGTAAGTGAAGCCCTATATCTGTTTTACTCATCATATCATTGCCCGTATGAATTCCAAAGCTAAAAGCACTCTATTTCATTTATCATATTATTGAATATATTTACAGTACACTAATCAGCATAAAAAGAGTTCATATATCCCCCTTGTGCGTCTACATAATTGTGAACAATATCACAACATTGGACCCAATCTAATTTTCTCCATGATAAGCCTAATGAACTATTTCGCTAGAACAAAGACCCATTTTTTTCAAAACGAAAGGATATGCGTGTTGGAAGGTGGAATGGGCATAGAATACCTTTAGCATCCTTTATCGGATTTTATTCCAGAAATGAATTGAACCCATGGAATCTCCGAATTTTTTCAACATAATTTAACTTTTTCGTATGGAGGAATGAGTTAAAAACATGGAGGAAACGAGGCTATTTTCACCATAATAGTACACCTAAATTCGAATGGAAAATAATTCAAAATATAATTTGCTACATGCATATATGTGATGTGATAAAATAAAACCGTATAAATAGGAAATCATGTGTAAACCACCATTTTATTTGTTAAACAAACAGCGTTTAGCTCGATAAATTTGATCTTTTGTAAAGGAATTGGATATGACAACAGACCAAAAAAACAACGTGAATGGGACCTCTTGGAGCAGCGATCCAGTCGTCATTGCACGTACTCCCTCCGCTTTTGCTAAGCGATCTCTTTTTTACATACAGGAAATAGGTTATTTCAAAAAAACATCTGCTTATGCCATGGAACGGAAGGAACTCACCTCGTTTCTGCTCGTTTTTACGATATCAGGACAAGGGGAATTGCTATACCGGGAGAAAAAATACATATTGAAGCCTCATGATATGTTTTTCGTTAATTGTGAGGAATACGTACAGTACAGCACCGCTGGTCATGAAGCATGGGAGTTTATCAGTGTAAATGTGTACGGTAATCTGATCGACAATTTTTATGATCAATTTGCCAAGCACAACAAGCCTGTAATATCACTCAACGATCCATGCACCATATTGGACAAGCTGCGTTCCCTGCTATGCGTACAATCTGATAGAACTCTTACTGCAGAGCTGTTTACATCCAGACTCATCGGTGAGTTGCTGACGTATATTTTGCAGCACCCCTACGATCATCCGTATGTAAACCCGGATACGATCACCGAAGTACGCAAGGTTCAGCAATATTTGGATTGCTCCTACAGTGAACGAATTACGCTGGATTCGCTGGCAGACATGTTTGAGTTAAACAAATTCAATCTCGCTAAAAACTTCAAGAAACAGATCGGATTTTCTCCTATCGATTATCTCATTAATGTCCGCATCACAGCGGCTCAAGGCTGGCTTAAAACCAGTGACGAATCCATTGTGGATATCGCACGGTTTGTAGGTATTCCTAACACCAGCCATTTTATCAACCTATTCAAGGAACATGTCGGAGAAACCCCACATTCCTTCCGCAAAAAATGGGGGAATCGAACTAAACTATAAACTCATCTATCGCGACTTTGTTGAAAAACAGAGAAAATCTGAGATTGTGCTTGCCTGATCGGAAGCCCAACTGATAGAATGATAGATATAGACTGTTCAGGATAAATGGCAAACCTGTCGAAAGGCGGGGACGCAAAGCTACAGGGCCTTCTTTTTAAGATGGCAGCCAGCTACCGGTTGGAGAGGCTTTTTGTCGTTCTTTTTTTCCTGAAAAACTTTATACGATAATAGCAAACCTGTCGAAAGGCAGGGACGCAAAGCTATAGGGCCTTCTTTTTAAGATGGCAGCCTGGCCGCCGAAAGGAAGTTTTTCTATGAGGAAAATGATATTTTCCGCACTTCTTCTATTTTTCATGTTGTCCACAACACTCTTAAATTCGACAACTTACGCTGCTGATAGTGATAGTGTTGCATGGTTGGATCAAAACAATGTAAATCATGGTACGGTCAGTGTGCGTTACCCTGTTAAACCTAACATTAAAACCAAGATTTTGGTTACCAAAGATGCGCAAAAATACTCTTATAATCTGACACCCGGAAAATCTGAGGAAGTATTTCCTCTCCAAATGGGTAATGGGAACTATAGCATTAGTATTTTGGAACAGCTTAGTGGTAATCAATATAAAGTGATCGGACAAGATACGATCGAGTTAAAGCTAAACGATAGCAAAGCGATATATCTCAATTCCATTCAAAATATTGACTGGAGCGATGCCAACCAAGCGATTCAAAAAGCCCGTGAATTAACCCAAGGCGCTACAACGGATCGCGAGAAGCTTCAAAAAATTTATGACTACGTCATTAGTCATATCAAGTATGACTCCAATCAGGCCTTTGCCTTAACGACTGACTATCTGCCGCAAATTGATCGTACGTTAAGCTCACAAAAAGATATTTGCTATGGTTATGCTTCACTGATGGCTGCTATGTTACGAAGTGTAGATGTACCAACCAAGCTGGTTATGGGCAAGTCTTCCTACGTGGACACTTACCATGCCTGGAATGAGGTCTACATCGACAATCAGTGGGTGGTCGTAGACACTACAGTAGATGCAGCCCTGTATAAGGGTAAACAAAAATCCGAAATGATCAAAGATCCCTCCAAATACATTAAAACAAAGCAATATTAATATCAATATTTTTATTAATATAATTTTTAAAAAATAAAAGATGAAGAAATAAAACCACATTTCTTGTAGAGCCTTGATCATAAGATCAAGGCTCTTTTTCTATCCTTGTTGAGAAATTGTTGAGATGTGGCATGTATTCTAGTCCAGAAAGACATTGAGGTCTAATCCATAATCCTAATTTCGGGACAAAAGGAGGGGATATTCATCCTCGCATGTGAATTTTCATAAATCTGATCAAGCTCAATGCGGCTAACTTAGCATCATATGAATGAATGATGAATATATAAATACAACCCTCTCGGCCTCGAAGGAATAACCATTAGCCGCTAAATAAAAGTATTTTAAGAATAGGAGATTTGTTTAACGTATGAGAAAAAAATGGAATACAGCAATTGTTGCGCTATTGCTCTTTTTGCAATGCTTATTCAGTACAACACAAGCCTATGCACAAAACCCCGACTCTGCTCTGCCAGTGCCCACAGGAACCGATCCGGTTCAGAGTGTGACTAACGATGTATATCCAAAACCGTCAGAGCCGATTAACGTCCCTCCTGCTATCCCGGCTCCAGCTATTGAGGCAACTGCCGGCTCAACTTCTGTAGAGAGGACAACTCAGGAAAGTATTTTAACCAAGCTAACTCTCACAGATTCCACTGGAAATGTTATTGATGCGGTGTATAATCCCGATAGTCGTATTGATATTGGCTCCGCTATCCATTTAGGCTATGAATGGGAGCTGCCGAACCATACGTATAAAGCTGGAGACACCTTTACCTTTCAATTACCTGAGCAATTTCAAATTTACACAGACATCACATCTCCTCTGACGAACACGGAAGGGGAAGTAGGTCATTTTACCGTAGACCGCCAAGGTAAAGTGATCATGACCTTTAATGATTACGTGGAAAGCCACTCTAATGTCAGCGGTAAGCTGGAGATCCAAACTGAGTTTAGCAAACAAATAGAAAAAGGTAGCACAGAAGTCATTATTGCGATTCCAATCCAAGGCGGCGAGCAAACGGCTATCGTAAATATTAAGCCTACAGCCGGCTCGACTTTGGAGAAGCAAGGAAAGTTCGATGGCAAAAATGGGATTGATTGGACAGTTGACGTAAATAAACAATTGGATCCTATAAAACACGCTGTAATAACCGACCCAACTCCCCAAGGATTGGAACTAATCAGAGACTCCATCCGGGTGTATCATTTACAAATCAATGTGGACGGAACCACCGTGCTGCGGGACACTGTTAGTGCAGATAAGTATACAGTTGAAGCTGATCCGGCTGGTACGGGCTTTAGAATCCGCTTCAACGAAGAGCGTATTAACAGCGCATACCGGATTCAATATTCCACGAACATCACTAGCGAGAACACTCGTTTCTCCAACACGGCCACTTTTTCAGGAGACAATGTGAAGGATACCTCAGCATCAGCTACAGTTACCATTAAACGTGGGGATTTTCTAAGCAAAAAAGTGGAGCAATACGATGCGGTCACACAAACGATTTCATGGGCAATCAAATATAATTTTGCCAACAAAAAAATTCCTGCAGCTAAAGCAGTATTGAGTGACCGTTTTAATAACAGCCAACAATTCATCACAGGCTCACTTAAAGTGTATAAAGGGGATACGCAAGAGGAGCTTCCTTCATCGGAATACATGGTCACTCCAGTTATTGACGACAATGGTAGCAACGGCTTCAATCTGTCTTTCAATACGGATATTGATGCTCCGTATACAATCCGTTACCAAACCAAGGCCATAGATCGTGTACTTGAAAATGGCAAAATAACGAACCGTGTAACATCCGATGGAGTAACAAAAGAAACGACCACAGAGCTGAAAAGTGTAATTATTACCAAGGGCTATAAGGAGCCGAACTATAACACCAAAACGATTCCTTGGGTCATTTCCATTAATGCGGATAAGTATACAATGGACCAGGTCGTTATCGACGATGCCTTTCCGAACGGCGGTCTGGCGTTATTGCCGAACACATTGAAGATCCAAAGCGCGGACGGAAAAACAACACTAACATCGCCGACGGACTATGAGCTGATCCCTCTTACGCTGGATTATAAAAAAGGGTTCACGATACGTTTTCATAAAACGATCCAAGACACGTATACAATCAGTTATACAACTACATTTAACAACGAATGGAAAATCGACAAAACCAAGCCGGACTTTTGGAACAAAGCCTCTATCACTTGGTTATACAACGGAACAACACAAAGCGCGGAGGCCGAAGCTCGATTATGGCCGGACAATATGACCCAGCAAAATGGGGCTAAGTCAGGTAGTTACAATGCCAGCTCCAAGCAAATTACATGGGACATTAAGGCCAACTATAACCGCAAAACTCTGAATCATGCTGAAATAAGGGATACATTATTACAAGGCCAAAAACTGGTGCCAGGTTCCGTTAAAGTGTACGATATGACCCTGCTCGGATGGTGGAATGGGGTACAAAAGGGAGCCGAAGTACCTTCGAGCCAATACACTCTTGTTTTACCTTCCGCCGATAACAACAATGAACTGAGCGTCCGGTTTAACCAGTCCATCAACTCTCCTTACTGGATCACTTTCCAAACGACATTGGAAGGAGAGCTTATTGATAAAGAGATTAACAATAACGCTCAGCTTATGGATGGAAAAAATGTAGATTCGGAATGGGCAGCCAAAGTGACCGTGCCTCACGGTGGAGAATACGTCACGAAATCCGGGGCTCAGAATGGAAATAAAATCGATTGGAATATCCATATCAATGAAGGGCAATCCTATGTCTCCAACGCGAGAATCGTGGATACGCCCAGCAATAATCAAATTCTGATTGAGGATTCCTTTCATCTATATTCCACCAAGGCATCTGCCAACGGAGAAGCTGTCAAGGACACTGAATTAGTCAAGGATCAGGATTATAAGCTAAAAATAACAACGAATGTTCAAGGTCAGCAATCCTTTGAGCTTGCCTTTACGAAGGCTATATCATCAGGCTATATCTTGGAATATCAATCCTTTATTCAAGCTGAAGACAAGGCAAAAGTCAGCAATAAGGTTAATTTCGAGGGCGACCGTTTGACCACCGAAATCAGGGAAACAAGTAAAGAAATTATCGTGCGTACATCCTCTGGTTCAGGATCAGGAGGTGGAGTTACGGGAAGCCTGGAGATCACCAAGGTTGACGAGGACGATCATAATAAGGTACTGCCCGGGGCACGTTTTGCACTCTATGACAAGGATCAGAAAAGAGCCCCTCTTGTCCAAACTACCAATTCGGATGGAAAAATCGTATTCTCTTCATTGAGTTATGATGACTACATTCTGGAGGAACTTACTGCTCCTGAAGGCTACAAAATAACAGCGCCAAAAACTGCAATCAAGATAGATGCAACAATCAAACAAAGCTCAGGTATTAAACAAATCGTGATCACCAACAAAAAGGAGGCTCCTGTTGATCCTGGTACACCTACAAACCCAGGTACACCTACAAATCCAGGAACGCCTACGAATCCGGGCTCAGACAAAAATCGTGATAAGGACCCTGAAATAACTGAACCTCCGGTAACGCCTGCTACGCCCGTAACAACCGAGGAGCCGCAAATCATCGAAGATGAGGATGTCCCGTTGGGCGTTCCAATTATTGAGCAACCACCTGTAGATCCTGAGGTAGAGGCGCAGCCAGGGGCACCAGAAACCGATCCTCACCAGGAGCCTTCTCCACCCGTGAAGATCGAAGAAGATCCAGTACCTAAGGGCGTCATCCGCCTACCGGCAGAAAAGCCTAAAGAGCCAAGCGATCCGAGTCATACACCTAAGGTGAATACATTGCCACAGACAGGAGAAAACAGTCCTGCTCCCTTCTATTTAAGTGGCATGTTCTTAATTCTCCTGGGGGCCTATCTGGGCTATAGACGAACGCATAAAAATAAATAACATTTTATAATCAAAAATCCCCCCTTCTCAGCTCATCACTAGCGAGAAGGGGAATTATTTTACATGGTCCTTCTTTGGATTACTGTTAAAGGGAGGCTTTTCAATTGCGTAAGCTGGCGTACGTGAGCATCATTTTAGGAATCATCATCATGTTATTTCCTACCGCTAATGAATGGATGGAAAATCAGAAGCAAAAAGAGCTATTGCAAGAGGCTGAATCATTATCAAATACAGATCAATCGACACTGACTCCCGAAATGATTAAAGGCTATACACATTTGTCCAGTTGGCTGACAAATACCGCAGCAGCGGATGGAGCACAATTGTCTGAAACCAAACCCTCTTCATCGGCTCAAGAGCCAGCTCCAATCGCTACAATACGCATTGATCGAATCAATCTGGAGCTTCCTGTACTGGAAGGTGCGACCCGAGAGCATATGAGATATGCAGCCGTACATATGTCGGAAACTGCTGCACTCGGCCAGGTGGGGAATGCCGCCATAGCCGCTCATCGCTCACGAACGACTGGACGTCTATTTAACCGACTAAACGAAGTGAAAATCGGAGATCAGATTCTTATTCACACTCGGAGTGAAAAATACTTGTACGAGGTCTACAACATCTCAATTGTCGCTCCTTCAAACGTCTCCGTTTTAAAAAGCAGCAAGGAACAAAAGCTCCTCACATTAATTACCTGTGATCCTCTTGTAAACCCGACTCATCGACTCATCGTTCATGCCAAACAACTGTCCTAATACCGCTAATGAATAGCGGAATAACCTATAAACTATATTGGTGGTGACCCCATTGAGTATATCTTTAACAGCCTTATTTTTAATTGGTCTGACTCTGGCGCTGTGGATATATACGTTTATTTTTTTACGTTCCGTGATGATGGAAAGAAATTTACTGCGGAAGCTTGCTTATCAGGACCCTGTAACGGGTCTGTTCAACCGGAATGCACTTGAACTATTTTGGAAACGAAGCAACAGACAGGAGAGCATTGCTATTATGTATCTTGATCTGGATGGATTCAAAGCCATTAATGACACATATGGGCATCAAATAGGTGATAAGCTGCTCAGACGGGTAAGCGATCATTTACTCCAGGTGACAAACTCCAATCAGAAGGCTTTTCGCATCGGGGGAGATGAATTTCTGCTCATTATGAAGGATTATGACGCTGATCAGGTCAAAGTTCTGGCAGGGCTGCTGCTGCAAAAAATCAGCGTTCCTTATGACATCCAGGGAATCAACCTTCAAGTTACAGGAAGCATTGGTATTAGCATGCATCCTTCTCCAAAGAAACCTCTGCCTTCATTACTGAAAGAGGCCGATATCGCCATGTACCAAGCCAAACGAATGGGGAGAAACTGCTATGCTGTATACCAGAAGATCAAACAGGGATCAAACGTCAGATCATACGGTACTGCACGGGTTAAAAAGCTTGCGGCAGGTATTCGAAAAAAAACAAAGGTCCAAAGTATACAACAAATGGCAACTTTCTAACACTAACAAAGATACCCGTAACATCAAATCAGGCGGGCAAGTCCTGTTCATCCAAGATTATACCCGCCAATAAAAACTTCCTTATTCAGTTTTACCCTTTGCAATCAGCTTGAAATCGTCAAAGTGGAATCCCGGAGCAACGACACAGGTTACCAGCACAGGCTCATCCCCGAGCGGACGCGCCGTTTGCCATACTGTGCCCGGCACCAGCGCTTGTGGATGCTGTCCTGCCTCCACATCGGCACCGACGATAATCACCGTTTCTTCACCAGGTTGTTCTCCGCTCCCCCCCAATTTCAACTCCACAGGGCTTCCGCTATGATACAGCCACAGCTCATCCGAATGCACGACATGCCACTCGGAGAACTCGCCCGGATGCAGCAAAAAATACGTCGATGAAGCCGCAAAGCGCGGACCGGAATACACATCCGGCAGTACAGGCTTCGGAATTTGAAAATGGGACTTCCACATTTCTTTGTACCAGCCGCCTTCCGGATGGGGCTCCATGCCCAATGCGGTTACCAGCGGTGAAATAGCTTTCGTCATTGCACTAACCTTCCTTTACCCTAAATTCCTTCTCCCCTACTGTAAAACATAGCGTTGCTTTTGTCACGTTTCTCCCTTGGAATGTCGAAGGACGTTATTTTATGTCAAATAAAATGACACAAATTTGTTCATTCATGCTCATTTTCATGTGATAATAGCGATTTACTCATGGATTGATACATAAAAAATATATTATGCGTTAAGTTTTATGACATAAAATCTTGTTTTTTATTGTAAGCTTATAGTATCATGAGAGAAAATTTTGAAATTTTGATAGAGCTTGATCATGCCAGCCAATCTACCAAGCTATGTATCCAAGCCTGAAAGGGGTGAGCCTTCTGATCCAGTTTCGCAACGTCAACAAGCATTTTGGTCACTTCCATGTACTTAAAGACATCAATCTTCAGATTAAGGAGGGCGAGGTCGTCGTGATCATCGGACCCTCCGGCTCGGGTAAAAGCACCCTGCTACGCTGTATCAACCGTCTGGAAACCATATCGGACGGGGAGCTGATCGTCAACGAGATACCTGTACATGACAAAAAGATGGATATTAACGCCTTCCGGCGCAATATCGGTATGGTGTTCCAGCATTTTAATCTGTATCCCCACAAAAGGGTGATTGAGAACATTGTACTCGCACCCATGAAGGTGCTGGGCATCTCAAAGGAAGCGGCTACCCAAACAGCCATGACCTATTTGAAGCGTGTTGGAATCGAGGAAAAGGCCCAGAGCTATCCCGCCCAATTGTCCGGGGGGCAGCAGCAACGGGTTGCTATCGCCCGTGGCCTCGCGATGAATCCAAAAATTATGCTGTTTGACGAACCTACTTCCGCTCTTGATCCCGAAACCATCGGAGAGGTACTGGATGTTATGCGTTCGCTTGCCCATCAGGGCATCACCATGGTCATTGTGACTCATGAAATGGGCTTTGCCCGGGAAGTAGCGGATCGCGTCATTTTCATGGACAAAGGACGGATTTTAGAAGACAGTCAGCCTGCCGAGTTTTTTCAGAATCCGGGTGAAGAGCGGGCGCGCCTGTTCCTGAGCCGTCTAATTCATCATTAAGCAGACCTTTAAAATTCAGAGTGCAAATCGAAAGGGGATTGTTCAAATGAAAAAAAGATATTCATGGAGTGCCCTTATGCTGCTTATGCTGTCCTGCCTACTCGTTTTGGCTGGCTGTGGAGGCAAGCAAGGAACGGCAACGTCGGGAAATGAGGCGGCGGCAGCCAACGGGCTGGAAGCCATCAAGCAACGTGGTAAACTGGTTGTTGGTGTGAAATACGACACCAAGCTGTTCGGTCTGAAAGACCCGGCTACCGGGAAAGTAGAAGGCTTTGATATCGACATTGCCAAGGCGGTAGCCAAGCATATTTTTGGAGACGAAACCAAGCTTGAATTGAAGGAAGTCACGTCCAAAACACGAATCACCTTGCTGCAAAACGGGGACATCGACGCCATTATCGCAACCATGACCATTTCGGACGAACGTAAAAAGCAGGTCGATTTCAGCGATGTCTACTTTAACGCCGGGCAATCCCTGCTCGTGAAAAGAGGAAGCCCGATTACCGGTCTGGAGTCCCTGACCCCGGCTACCAAGGTACTTGCAGTTAAAGGCTCCACCTCCGCAAAAAATATCCGCGAAAAAGCACCCAAAGCGACTATACTGGAGTTCGAAAACTACCAGGATGCATTCAACGCGCTCAAGGCAGGTCAAGGGCAGGCGTTGACTACCGATAACTCTATTCTGCTCGGCATGCAACAGCAGGATCCGAATTACACCCTCGTAGGTGGGAACTTCACCGAGGAGCCTTACGGCATTGCGGTGAAGAAGGGGCAAACCGAACTGCTGCAAGCCATTAACGATACGCTCAAGGAACTGAAAAGCAACGGTGAATACGATAAGCTCCACGAGCAATGGCTCGGGGTTAAACCCGAATAATGGGGGTGTCATCCGCAGATGCTTACTTTTGATATCAACGTACTTTTCGACCATAGCGAGCGCTTCAGAGAAGGCTTGCTTCATACCGTTCAAGCCAGTGTCATTGCCTTGATCGGAAGCTTTATTCTGGGGGCGATCATCGCTATCCTCCGAATCGCTCCCTTTAGATGGCTTAACTGGATTGGAACTGTCTATGTAGAGGTCATTCGTAATATCCCGTTGCTGATTGTGGTGCTGTTCTTTTATCTCGGACTTCCCACGTTGGGCGTTCCTTTGGACGGTTTTGTGTCTGGAACGCTTGGCTTGACCGTGTACACAGCCTCCTTTATTGCAGAAGCGATACGTGCTGGCATCCAGTCTGTACCGAAGGGGCAATTTGAAGCTGCGCGTTCCTCCGGACTGAGCTACAACCAGACGATGATTAGTATTATTTTGCCACAAGCGATTAAAATTGTACTGCCTGCGATTAGCAACCAGTTCATCAATCTGGTCAAAAACTCTTCCGTACTAGCCATAGTAGCCGGACTAGACCTGATGTATTACTCGGATCTGATTAACTCGGATACCTTTATGCCCATCACCGTCTATGCCATTACAGCGTTGTTATACCTTACATTGACGGTTCCGCTCAGCTTTCTTGTTCTGTATATGGAACGTCGCCTGTCCAAAACATCCTAAGGAGGGAAGCCCGTATGGATTTTAGTGGAATGTTTGCATGGCCTAATGTGCGTTTTATACTGGAGGGCTTCCTGCTGACGGTGGAGGTCTCCGTTTACTCCATCGTGTTCAGCTTCGCGCTTGGTATCGTGTTCGGTATCCTGCGTTATACGCGTTTACCTGTCATTTCACAGATGGCGGCCTTTTTGATTGATCTGATTCGCAATCTTCCGTTATTGCTCATTATTTTCTTCATCGGTATGGTCTTACCGTCCATTGGTCTTTCCATTTCACTTAAATGGGCGGCCATTACGGGCCTGTCGATCTTCGAGGGTGCCATGATCGCTGAGATTGTCCGTAGCGGTTTGAACTCCATTCATAAAGGGCAGATCGAAGCCGCACGGTCCTCCGGGCTGAGCTATTCCAGAACGTTATGGCATATCATTCTGCCCCAAGCGCTCCGCCGCATGGTGCCGCCCATCGTCAGCCAGTTCATTTCCCTGTTCAAGGATACTTCGCTCGCGGTCATTATCAGTCTGCCGGAGCTGACACATAACATTCAGATTGTCGGAGGTCAAAATCAGTCCTTCGTCATTCCCGCTCTGTTGTTCGCCGCCTTCCTGTACTTCGCTGTCAATTACAGCATGTCGCTGATTGCACGCAGGCTGGAGGTGCGCACTCATTAGCATTCAGCACGCATAGCTTGATGTATATGCTTCCTCCATTCTCCATGGCCTTGTCCTGCTTATCCGTGCCACGCTTGATGTTAAACCTCTCATGAACATTACGCACCATTTTAGTCGGAATAATTTGAGCTTATCCTATCACCAGTATATGGGAATATCAATTAAGAATAGACTATCATGATCATTGAAAATACCAATGATTCAGCAGTAGCGCGACCTTCCTGGCACAAAATGTAATGAAATAACCAACCACAGGTTAATTTTCATCACAAAAAAAAGCCCCCTGATCCCCTTAAAGGGATCAGGCGACTGGCTGGTACAGCTCATATTGTACTTTCTTCGTTAGTTACGAAGCCGCTCCATAAGAGCCGGATTTGAACGTTCTTGGATCGTACCATTTGTAGCCCGCTGCCGGAGCAGCCCAAGGCTCAGCCTGCGGTTCCGTAGAAGCCGCCGGCTCCTCGAACGGCAGCAACTTCGTCGGTTGGTCCAGAGTCAGACCCGCTACATCGGACAGCTTCGTGTAGTCCTGCTTCCATGCGAGCCATTGGACCGTCTGTACCAGGAAGGTAGAATCGTCGACTTCCTTGAAACCATCGTACGTCTTCTTCGACTGTCCGTTCTCCTCACGCACATATTTTGGCGTAGCATCCTCAACTGGCGAAGAATCACCGATAAACGCTGCCTTGCCCTGACCTACCTTGGCAACAGCAGCATAAGGCCCTTCAGCACGGCCCCCGCCGTTATAGACACCCTGATCCACGGCATTGCCCCATTTTTTCGTGCCTGTAGGAATATAAGCGATTCCTTTAGCCTTGGTCGGATCCATAATCGCCAATGTAGAACCAGCATGCATTGCAATCGAACGTACACCCTTCGTAATGCCGAAGGATTGATCTGCCGCTACGATATCGGTAGCATTCACGTCACCGAGTGCATTGTAGCGGAAACGAACGCCAAAGTTCGTTGCCAGCCAGTCGGAACTGGTTAATCCCTGCATAGCTGGTGATGCAGCTTCTTCTGTAGTCATCCCTTTGGCCGGATTGGAATAGGCTCCACGGCGGTAGCCGTTCATAACCTCAGAGGAATCCCAACGGTTTTTGTTCCGGTCAGCGTTGTAGTGGTCAGAAATGAAGAAAATACTGCCTCCATTCTTCACATATTGAACCAAAGCAGCTTGCTCGGATGCCTTAAAGGCAACATTGGCTTCACCAATGATGAACACATCATATGGGCGTAGCTTGTCGTACGTTATAGCCTGCTCGCCATAGGTAAAAGGAATGGAACGGTTCAACTGGTCCACGGTAAAACCAGCATTACGCAGTCCGCCCGCAAAATCGGAAAAGGCTCCCTCTATAACCCAATCCGCCGCTCCGGCTGTCTGTGCATGCGTATTATCGAACAGCACTTTTTTGCCTTTTCCATCCGGTAATGTCGTACCGGGTTGACCTGGGGTACCAGGATCAGGTTCGCCAGGTTCACCAGGATTCCCAGGCTCGCTTCCGCTCACCAGTTCCAGAGCGCTTGGGCTTTTCACTCCGCCAAAATTGTTATAGGCACCCAGCGCACCCGTCACGCGGATTTTGCTGCCGATCAGCTCAGGATGGCCTGACAGCCCAAATTGTCCTCTATACGCGGATGTCAGTTGCACATTTAATAGATTAGACGTATTGCGTTCACTCGCCTGATCCGCAATCAGTACGTTAAAATCATTTGCAAATGGGGCAGAGAAATTAGCCGTTTTCGATCCGGTGGCATGTCCGACGACGTAGCCTTCTACCGTCACCGTACCTCCGCTGCTTTGGCGCTGAAGCGCTTCCGCTACCGTCAATGCGCCCTCCGCATTGACCTGACCGAATGGAACGAAGAGCCCTACCAGCAGTGATACAATTGCCGCCAGATGCAGCGTTCTTTTCAAGCGTGAGCCTGTGAACCGGAAACCTTTTGCCATACGTAAATGTCCCTCCTATTATTCCATAAATTAGATTGTCCTCTATCAGATTAGCTACAAACCTTCTAATTCCTTCCTGCTTTCATCCATAATTATGTAAAATTTAATCTTTTTTATCGAGAAGGTACCTGATTCTGTAAAATTTCAACCTGTGATTGACACCGGGCATGGCATACATTACGCTTAGGAGGAATGGTTGAACGGTATACGCGAATGAAGATGACGGGAGAGCCTGTCTGGGAATCACATCCCGGCAGCACCGAAGGAGCAAGACGTCAGCACCCGGCTGGCGGATAATCTCTCAGGTCCATGTATCGTCATCTGACGCAACTCTGGAGAGAGCGCAAGCCACCCAAGGGGTAAGGCGGTATACACCGCACGAAACTCTCAGGTAACGAGGACAGAGATAAGGGAAATTTCCTTATCCTGTCCTTTTTTGTGCTTACATGCTGCGTCAGCATTAGAAACCGTCACACCCGCGCAAAGGCGCGACAGCACCATATACTTGGTATTAGAACATACAGGGGGCCACACCATGCGTTTCAAAGATGTATTTTCCATTATCGGTCCGGCTATGACCGGACCCTCCAGCTCACATACCGCAGGCGCGGTGCGGCTCGCACGTGTTGCTCGGCACTGGCTCGGTGTACAACCTGACCGCGCCCGCATGACGCTGTACGGCTCATTTGCCGATACGTACAAGGGACACGGCACAGACCTGGCACTCATTGCCGGACTGCTGAATTACGATACAGACGACTACCGGATTCCGGATGCCGAGCAATGTGCAGAGCAGGCCGGGATGGAAGTGGAGTTCGCTGTCAGCGGACTGCCCGCCCCCCATCCGAACACGGTCCGCTTCGAGCTATGGAAGGGTGAAGATCAGCGCACGCTGCTAGGCTCCTCCATCGGCGGCGGAAGCATTCATGTTCAGCAACTCAACGAATTCCGGGTCAATCTAACCGGAGAGTTGCCTACGCTGGTGCTTCTTCACTCGGATAAGCCCGGAACATTGGGCGCGGTGACTTCAGCGCTGGGAGCGGCTCACATTAACATTGCCTATATGCACGTGGATCGCAAAGGCCGGGATGGTGAAGCGCTCACTGCCATTGAAACCGATAGCCCCGCTCCGGCTGAATTAATTACTGAATTGCGGGCTTTGCCTCATATGTATGAAATCAAAATGATTAATTTGAAAAAAGGAGCTGAATCCGATGCGGTTTAGCCATCTGCATGAATTAGGTGCCTTGTGCGTAGAGGAATCCACTACGATTGGTCGCCTGATGATCAAGGAACAGGTACAAGAGACGAACACACCGGAGGAAGAGATCTTCCGCCAAATGTCTGATTATTATGAAGTCATGAAGGAGGCCGTTCATCGCGGACAAACACAAGATACTGTATCCCGCAGCGGATTGACGGGCGGCGACGGCAAACGCCTGGCGGAATATTTGCGTGCTGGAGAAACCTGCTCCGGCGATGCCTCGGCACTCGCCATGGCGTATGCCCTCTCCGTATCGGAGGTCAATGCGTCTATGGGGCGCATTGTCGCCACGCCCACCGCAGGCTCATGCGGGGTCATCCCCGGCGTGTTCATCAGCGCGCAGGAGCGGTTCGGCTGGGATGACGAGCATATGGTGCGCGGACTGTTCGCGGCTGGAGCGATTGGCTACGTCATCGCCAACAATTCCTTCATCTCCGGTGCGGAGGGAGGCTGTCAGGCCGAGATCGGCTCAGCCATCGGGATGGCCGCAGGTGCTATGGTCGAGCTGCGCGGCGGTACGCCAGAGCAGGCCATCCATGCAGTGGGCCTCGCGCTCAAGAACACGCTCGGCCTGATTTGCGACCCCGTCGCCGGACTTGTGGAGATTCCGTGCATCGTGCGCAACGGGCTGGGGGCTGTGACCGCGCTTGCCGCCGCGGATATGGCTCTGGCGGGTGTGCGCAGCGCCATCCCGTCTGACGAAGTCATCGACGTGATGCTCGAAGTCGGCAGCGCGATGCCGTCCAAGCACCGCGAGACCGCCAAAGGCGGCCTGGCCCAAACGCCGACCGGCAAGCGTCTGACGGAGTCGCTTACGCGCAACATACCAGCCAAGAAGGATAAGTCATAGCTTTCAGGCGACTGCCACCCCAAATAACACATGGGAAGAGAAACAGTCGCCTTATAAAGAAAAGAGCAAGCATGTCGTCCTTAGACGTATGCTTGCTCTTTTCTTACCCTTCACTCCGTTACAGATCACATCAATATACCTCCCCGAAAAAAGGGCAGCTTACTGCACATTTACCTGTACCTTCGTTGTTTTTCCTGCATATTTCACGGTAATCACAGCTTTACCTTTACCCTGTGCCTTAATGCTGCCGTCTTTGACCGTGGCAACAATAATTCGGGACGAGGACCAGACTGCCGGCTTGGATACATCCTTCTCCGACTCATCCTTGTACGTAGCTGTAGCCGTAACCTTAGCTACCTGTCCTGCTTTCAAATTCAGCGAGACTTCGTCGGTTTGCAAATATTTAAGCGTATCGACATCCACAGGTACAGTGATATATTTCCCGCCAAACTTCGCTTGAATATTAGTTTTACCATAGCTTACTGCGGTAACCTGGCCCTTTTTGACTGTAGCTACCTTATAATTTAACGTTTTCCATTCGGCTTGGGCCGTAACGTCCTTTTCTTTGCCATCACTGGATTTGACCACAATTGCGATGGTTTTTTGATCTCCGGATTTAAGCGATAATGCGATAGCATCCGCCTCAATCTGTTGCGCTACATCCACTTCTACTGTAAATGTAATGCTTTGCTTGCCATAAGAAGCTGTAACAGTAGCCTTACCGCTGCCATTCGCTTTGATCAAGCCCTCGCTAACCTCGACCACTTTCACATTGCTGGTAGTCCAGGTGGCATCCTTGGTTACATCTGTTTTTGTACCGCCACTCTTGACGCCTGTAACCTTCAACTGCTTCGTTTCCTGGGCACCGAGTGCAATTACGCGTGTGTCTGTTTCCAAACGGTCTACAAGGCCCACTTGTACGTTTATCGTCAGTTTTTTGCCGTTGTAGGTTGCTGTAATAACCGCCTTACCGGCTGATTTACCCGTAATTGTTCCTTTGGATACGGAAGCAATATCCTCCGCACTTGAGGTCCATTCCGCATCCTGTGTCACATCGTCCTTACGACCATCCGCATACGTAGCGGTCAGGGTCGCAGCATAGTCCTCATCAATATCAATCGTTGCGGTTTTGGAGGACAGGGACAGGTCACCAGGCACATTCACAGATACCGTCGCTGTGACTGTTTTGCCGCCATAAGAAGCAGTGATCGTTGCCTCACCTGTTTTATAGCCCGTTACTTCACCCTTACTGACAAATGCAATATCTTCATTGCTGGATTTCCAATCTGCCTTGCTTGTAATATCTTCTTCCGTACCTGTTACGTACGTAGCGGTCAGCTTGAGCTTTTTGGTTTCTTTGGCATTCAGGCTCAGCTTGTCCTCACTCAAATCGAGATATCTGGAGGTTTCAACGTCTGTTTTAATCGAAACTGTCTTATCGCCATACTTAGCGGTCACCGTAGCTGAACCCGCTCCAATCGCCATAATCGTTCCTTTATTCACTGTCGCAATTTTCTCGTCGCTTGATGTCCAAGCGGCTTTATCTGTGATATCCGTTACCGTTCCATCTGGGTAAACAGCGGAAACCTGTATTTTCTTGGATTCATCCAAACGGAGAAAAATATTGGATTCGCTGGCTTTCAGCTTATTCGTTTGATCAACATCCACCGAAATGGTAGCGGACATCGTACCGTATTTACCTGTAATCGTCGCTTTACCCGCGCTGTAGCCGGTAATGGTGCCTTTCAGTACATCCGCCACGGCTGCATTGCTGGAGCTCCAGTCTGCCGAATCAGTAACATCCTGCACCGTTCCATCCGGGAATGTCGCCGTCAGTTTAACCTTCTCGGTATCCTTCAACAAAAGGGAAACCTCTGATGAACTGACATCCAAACGTTTAACTTGTTCTACCTGCACAGCAATCGTTACGGTCTGTTGTCCGTATACGGCCTTAATATTGGCTGTACCTGCTCCCTGAGCGGTAACCAATCCGTTAACAACGGTAGCCACCTTTTGATTATCCGAGGTCCAAGTCGCATCACCCGATACCTGAGCCGTCGTGTTATCACTGTAAGTCGCTGTCAGATCAACCTGTCCTGTGCCGCTTGAACGCAAGTTCAGGCTTTGCACACTGGATGTGAGCGCCTTAACCTTTTTCGTTACATGTACCTGAACCGATTGTATCTTATCTTTATAGGTCGCAACCACAGTCGCATCCCCTTCGCCCTTACCAGAAACTGTACCGTTATATACCGTAGCAATAGCAGTATTATCACTTTTCCAATCCGTGCTTACGGTTACATTGGAAGTCGTCCCATCCGTATAAATAGCTGTAGCCGTCAATGCAGCCGTATCTCCCTGCTGCACAGTTACCTCGTTAGAGGAAAGGACAATCTTGGAAAGCACCAGATCAGCAGCGTGTGCAAACCCTGCATATGATGTAAAGCTTGAGATCAGGATGACCAACGCCAGAAAACCAGACCACCTATTCTTCAAAATCTAATTCCCTCCCATTTCAAAACTTAAAATTAAGGATTTCGCAAAATCCTTATACCTACGTTTTATGTCGACATGTGGAAAAGAATAGTTTAGGCTTTAAAGAAAATTTGGTCCTTATTAACTAGAATTGGTACTGACAAAGATTAAGCTGTTACATATAACCTCACTTTTACAAGCAGCTATAAGCTGCTGCACGAAGCCTCAAATGGTGGTATTCTTCCATATTTGGGGCCAGCTGATGCATATAAACGATCGAGAACTGCTCGCTTGGATCTATAGAAACCCAAGTACCTGCTATTCCCGACCAGCCAAATTCTCCAATAGAGCTGTTTGCATGCCCAGCCGCTTTATCAACTAACGTGCGCACGCCCAGCCCGTAACCATAACCTGTATGATATGAATTCGTAAAATCGGATAATTGGGCTGTATTCAGATGATTGGTGCGCATTAAATCAATTGTTTTTCTCCCTAATAGCCTCACACCGTCTATCCTACCGCCATTCGACAGCATTTGTGAAAATGTGAGGTACTCTTTGACTGTCGAATACAAACCTGCCCCTCCACTTTCATATACAGCGTCTGACTGATGATGCTCATCCAAGAAACCCTCAATTTTTTCAAGCTCTCCGGTGTCTGTCCGTTGGTAAAAAGAGGCCATACGCGATTCAATATCTCCACGATAACGGTAACCTGTATTCTTCATTCCAAGCGGATCAAAAATTTCATCCTTTAGGAATTGTCCTAATGATTTTCCTGAAATGACTTCAATAAGACCTGCAACAAGATCATGTCCATATCCGTATAACCATCGTGTTCCCGGTTCAAAGGCAAGCGGAACTTCAGAAAGCGCTTTAATTTCTGCGCGCAAATCATATTTTCCTTGCTTTTCCTTTAACGCTTTAATGACCTTTTGCATAGCTTTTCCTGTATCTGAATACTCGGAAGCGTAAGGAAACCCCGCACTCATATTGAATATATGCTTAATTAAAATAGGGTTTTCAGCCTTATCCATATAGGTGTGTCCGTTAGGAGCGGTTTTGAATACATACGAATTACGATATTCGGGTAAATATTCATACAAAGGCTCATTCAACAAAAATTGTCCGCGTTCGTACAGCATAAGTGCAGCCGCACATACAATAACCTTTGTCATGGAAAACAAGCGATACACGGTATCTTCAGTGATTAGTTTTCGAGCTTCCAGATCAGCATATCCGTGATACCCTTCATACAACACTTGGCCATTTTGTGCAATGGCACAACCACAACCTGCTGGCCCATTCGCTATGAATTGTTGCAATAACTGATCTACCTTTTCAAAACGAGACATATTCATTCCTCCTGTTTTTGCTTTCAAAAGAAACAAGCTTTCCCTCGCATTTATTTTAACGGTAAATTTAGTAATTACAAAGATTACTTTCATAACCAAATGGCTTTACATTAACAGTTCTGCCACTGTTTCTTTCCAGCGATGTAACACTGCTTCCGGCTCCTTGAGTCGGACCGTAACACCTGTCACAATATCCGCATATTGGGCTGAATCTTCTCGGGCTGCGAATACCTGTGCTGCAAACCGCTCGCGTACATGTTTGGCTCCAGGCAAAGCCGGCAGGTGTTCCAGTGACAGCCGTACATAGTGCGCCTTGCCATCGTTAAACACCGCAAGCGTTGCCTTCCCGGTGCGGATCATGTTGCCCGTCGTGGTCGTCCCCGGCCATAGTGCCAGCCGCAAATTCCCCTCGTCCAGCGCCACAATCTCGCCTACGCTAATCATTGCAATATGCGGCCACTGATCCTCAGTGACCGTCAGCAGCATCATTGCTTCATGCTGCTTGTGCTCCAGCCCCTTGCCGTCCAGCAGCGTGAACAGCTCCTTACCGATCCTTGGTGTCTGCATGAAGTATATTCCCCTTTACATTTGGCCTATATCTTCAAAGTACCACAATTTACAACGGGTTACGAACGATCCTGTACCCGCTCTGGAATAGGAGGGACATGGGCGGCATTCGGAATATCTTCGGGGTTCACTTTGAACGCCGATTTATACTTTGCCGGATCAGTAATGCTATCCGGTTCCGAGGTGCGCCATGTGAACATACATACAGGACACAGCAAGACCTCCCAGGCGCCTTTAACTGGCGAACGGGTAACAACCTCCGAACGATTAGATTCACAACGGGGACAAATATGCATCTGTCAGCACTCCTTTAATCTTTCTTTATTTTCAAACATATTTAACGAAGCATGTGGCTCAACTTTTCCTCCCATTCCGCTACACCGAGCGGGGAATCGAGCGGCTGCGAATAATGGCCTCTAATATCCGGTGCTATAGGTGTCGTCGCATCCAATATCATTTTGTGCGTCATACCTGCCGGATCAGAGCCGGGGTCAAGAGGTAAAATAGACAAGCCTGGCACAATGACAGCATCATGCTTCGGATGCAGCTTGGTGGATAACGCCCACATGACCTGCGGCAGATTGAACGGATCGACATCTTCATCCACCACAATCACCAGCTTGCAATACCCCAATCCATGCGGAGTTGTTAGCGCACGCATCCCCACAGCCTTCGCAAAGCCGCCATAACGGGTTTTCGTGGAAATAATAGCGACCAGCCCATGCGTATACATGGCATTAACGGCTACGATTTCATTAGGAAATGCATCCTTGAGCTGTTGAAACAACGGTACACTTGTATTCACACCGATCATATAATCCGTTTCCGTCCAAGGCATCCCGATGTACAAATGCTCAAAGATAGGCTGCTTACGGTGATATACACGATTAATCTGAATAACTGGCATCGCGCGGCCGCCGGAATAGTGACCTGTAAATTCACCGAACGGACCTTCATACTCACGTTCACCCGCCAACACTTCACCTTCCAGAATAACCTCAGCTCCCCAAGGCAGATCGAGATCCGCATCCTTCGCTTTGACCACACAGTAAGGCTCACCCTGAATGGCCCCCGCCATCTCATATTCCGATTGATCATACAGCAGCGGCGTAGAAGCAGCCGTAGTAATAACAGGCTCACATCCGAGAGCAATAGCGACCTTCAGATTTTCGCCACGTTCCTCAGCTTGACGGATATGGATCGCAATATCATGCTGCGGTACAGGCTGAATACCCAAACGGTTCTTGCCTTTCACCTGCATCCGGTACAAGCCGACATTTTGCTTACCATAGGTGTCCGGATCATCCAGATCGCGTGAAACCAAAATCGCTTTGTCCAGATAAAATCCTCCATCTCCCTGGTTCAAACGAAACAACGGCAAAATATCAAACAAATTTATATCCTCTGTAATCTCTACTTCATGAAAAGGGGCGGTTTCTTCCCGCTTCACGGGCATAGGGAATTGTTCATAACGTCTGGCGAATTCAAAAAACTGCTCCTTGAGTGGCGTGTTTTTGGGCATTCCCATCATGAGGGCATGATTGGGCCAGGAACCCATCACATTCATTGCAATACGAGCATCCGTATATCCATAGATATTGTTGAAAAAGAGAGCAGGCGTTTTATCCCCAAGATTATGTAACGCTCTGTTAGCTGCTGCGATGTCCGGCTCCGGCTTGACCTCATCGCTGATCGTGAGCAATTGTCCCTCCTTTTCCAAGGTGTGTAGAAAATCGCGAAAGTCTTTATAAGCCATCATTCATTCTCCTTCGTCTTTCGATTTCTCAATTCTGGTGCAGTCTGGAGTCAGTCTGCTTCATTCCATCCCAGCGTTTGGCTGCGGTTGTGACGATACCGAACTGATCCAATGCGCGAAAAACAATATGGTCCACTAATTCCTCGATACTTGCAGGATGATTATAAAAAGCAGGCATCGGCGGCAGGATTATCACGCCCATGCGTGACAGCTCCAGCATATTTTCCAGATGGATACTGCTTAATGGTGTTTCCCTGGTCATGAGCAGCAGCTTCTTTCGCTCCTTCAGCATCACATCTGCTGATCGGGTGAGCAGGTTGTCCGCCATACCGATACGAATGGAGGCGAGCGTCTTCATGCTGCAAGGAGCGACGATCATTCCGTCTACCCGGAAGGAGCCGCTGGAAATACGCGCAGCCTGATCCTTATACGAATAAACTGTATCCGCCATGGCCTCCACTTCCTTCAACGTATAGCCTGTCTCATAGGGAATGTTCGCAATAGCCCACGGGGATAGCACCAGATGGCTCTGGGCTCCGGCCTCCCGTAATTGCTGCAATATACGGATACCGAAGATCGACCCTGTCGCTCCCGATATTCCTACAATGATTTTCTTCATATGTCCCCTCCTTCCACCCCATCGTTTTATGTTCACCAATGCATCACTGTCAAAAATTATACGCCTGTTCCTTGCACACGAAAAATATATATAATATATGCAATGCATACTTTAAAAGTATTCAAATCGACGTGGTTGTTCAGAAATGAGGAGGAATCCCCCAATGGATATGAAGCATCTGCATTACTTTTGTGTCATCGTGGAAGAAGGACAAATCACGAAGGCCGCCCAAATGCTTAACATGGCTCAACCTCCATTAAGCCAACAACTAAAAAATATGGAGGACGAGCTTGGAGTAAAGCTGATTTACCGTGAAGGCAAGAGGTGGGAGATCACCGAGGCCGGATACGCACTATACACCCGTGCCAAGCGTTTATTGGCTGAAATGGAGGATACCTGTAGAGAAATTGGTGAATTTGAAAGCAATGTTACCGGCACTTTATCTATAGGCACTTCATCAGTCTGTATGTCTCTGATTACCGGGCAACTCAGCCGCTTTCACCAGGAATATCCAGAGGTATACGTTAAAATAGGACACGGAGACACACATCATCTGGAGGAACTGCTGCATCAAAATAAAGTCGATCTGGCTCTGCTGCTGCTTCCGGTAGACGACAACTCGTATCATATGATTGAACTCGAAGGCGTTTCTTTTGTCGCCGTACTTCCACGTGAATGGGCAGATCGTCATCCGAGTGGAGAAATCACGTTACAGGAAGCAGCCAGCTATGACCTCTTGTTGGCACGCCGAACAGAAGGACACGGACTATACGAAACCGTCATCCGCAAATTTCAGGAACACCATCTTGTTCCGCGCGTCGTACTGGACTGTCCTGAAATATCGACCATTCTCGCGCTCGTATCCACAGGCATGGGGATTACCATCATTCCAGACGCTGGCATGGGACAAGAATACGGTGACAGATTTCGCACACTCTCCATTAAGGAGCCCTTCCCCTTCACACGGCCTGCCGTCGTATGGCGCAAGGATCGTTATTTATCCAATGCAGCTCGCAAATTGGTTGAACAGCTACAAGCTGGAGACACGAAAAAGACTGCTCCCGAGTAGATGCTCTACAGCTCTACTCTTGAACAGCCTTATGCTGAGGAACTTCCCTCATTCCCTCGTTGATGCCGCCTTATTTGACTCCCTGATGCCGATACTCAGTCGGAGTCATTCCACATTTGCGCCGGAATACCTGTGTAAAATGCCTCATGTCCTGATAGCCAATCCGCTCGGAAATATCAGCCAGCCGAAGATGAGGATCACCGAGCAGCCGCTTCGCTTCCTCCATCCGCAAGCAAATAACGTAATCCTTGTAGCCTTGTCCGGTTTTTTGCTTGAACAACTGGCTGAAATACACCGGATTCAAAAAAACGACCGAAGCCACCTTCTCCAACGACAATTCTTCTGTAAAATGCGCCCGAATATATTGCAACGCCACATCCACCGTATGCATGCCTTTTCGCAGACATTCTCCGGCATCCACTGCCGCCGCTGCAATCTCCTCGGGCGTTCGTCTTAGCCGTGCCACTTCTTCGGGAATGGACGCAAAATTGTGATGAACCCCCGAACGCGTAATTTGTAACGACACCTTCACATAACGCTTCAAGTGGGATTTGAGCAACGATTCCAGCCGTGCCGCCTCTGCCTCATCCCGCAGTCGTGCAATGCCCAGCAGGCTATGGCGGTCGAGACTGACAACAAAGCCACTGCCGCCTGCCTCAATCAGCTCGGATAGTACATTTTCAATCATAAAATGCTCCAGGTGCGTCTGCTTGTGATCAGGTTCCATACGAACCATGAAGAGATGAAACTCCGGATAGTTTTCCACAAACGGCTGTATATCGAGCTTCCCCGTATCCAGTCCAAGTGCATAGCGTTGAAAAACAGCTTCACGCAAATAGACCATATTGGACTTGAGAAGCTTGCCCTCGTTTGCCTGCTGTGAAGCGACAAGCGCTTCGGCCGCCAGCATTTCAATGCATTCCAGCAGCTTTCTTTTGCCGATCGGCTTTAACAGATAGTCTTTGGCACCCAGCTTTACTGCTCTTTGTGCATATTGGAAGTCAGAATGGGCCGAAATAACAACCCACTGTAGATGAGGATGCTTTCGCTTGGAAATGCGCATGAATTCCAGACCATCCATACCGGGCATCAGGATATCGGTCAATACTATATCCACAGGATGCTCCGCCAGAATGCCTGCTGCTTCCTCGGTGGAAGCAGCAAGATGAATGCCGCAGGCTGGCAGAGCCTGGTCAATGGTGCGCCGAATCCCCTGCCGAATCATACTTTCATCGTCAGCTATCAGAATATTCATGTTTCTCCTCCTTCTGTGGCAGAGGCACACTTACAGTGGCTGTCGTTCCGGCCCCAGGTACGCTGGAGATCCGTAGGCCGTACTCTTCTCCGAACATGTGCCGTAGCCGTAAATTTAGATTTTGCAGGCCGATGCCTCCCACCTGCCCGCTGCCCGTCTGCTTGCCGGGTTCTGCCAAAGCAACCTGAACCACCTCCCATCGTTCGTACTCCATCCCCGCGCCGTTATCCATAATATGCAGGCTTAATACACCGTCATATTCCTCTGCCCTGACGAGCAGCTTGCCGCCTGTATTCGCATGAAGAGGCTCCAGTCCGTGCTTGACCGCATTTTCAATCAACGGCTGTAAGGTCATTTTTGGCAAGCGGATTTCCATCCAGCGTTCATCAATACTGATGTCTACGGATACCCTGCCTTCCAGCCGTGCCTGAATAATCGTGAGATAATGCCCGATCTGCTCCACTTCTTCGCGCAGGCTGACATCGGTCCCTTCCTCCCAATGACTGCTGTAGCGGAACATATGGGATAAGGAAAGTACCACTTCCCCGAGCTGATCCTGTCCCTTTTCATCCAGCATCCAATAGATCATATCCAGCGTATTATACAGAAAATGCGGATTGACCTGCGTCTGGAGCGCGTGCAGCTCGGCATTTTTTTCACTGACCGATGATATGCGAACCAGCTCGATCAGCTCGGCAATCCGTCTTACCATATGGTTGAAGGACGTCGCCAATTGGTTGATTTCCTCATACGATTCAATCTCCAACGTATGGCGGAAATTCCCCGTCTCCACCCGCTTCATTTCCCGAATGACCCGCTTCAGCGGAAGCGAAATACGTCTGGAGACGATGGACGCAATCAGCGCGGATAAAATAATGAGTACAGGCACCACAATGAGCAAATACCTTTGGTTTTGAACCAGCTCCACGTTCAAATCCCCGCTGGGTGTCACACTAATGACCGACCAATCGGCAAATGGCAACTTGGAAGCGATTACAACCTTCTCATTACTCCGATTTACAATGACATCATCCTCAGGTACCTGCTGCTCCAGACTTTGCAGATCCGGTGGCGGTTCAGAGGAAGTAGCCGACACAATCCGGTTTTTATTGCCTACCAGATATACTTGACTATTGGTACCCAGCCGCAAATTGTGGAGGGCGGACAGAACAGAGCGCGGTTCAGCTTCAAACAGGACGATACCAATCGGCTTATGCTCATCCAGATCGTAGAGCTGGCGCCCGAACGCAAACACCGGTCTGGTTTCCACCTGGTCAATGACAGAGTGAGGATAAACGCCCAGCCATGCGATTTTGCCCGCTGACTTTCGAATTTCCTTATACCATTCAGTGTGTTCGTAATCGGTATCAATAACATTCATATAATTACCGTAGTTGTATACCTTGCCTGTGTCTGTGATGACATGAATGCCTATCAGGTCCTCCCGCGAATAATAGATAGCCCCAAGAATATTGGTAATTGTACGTTCATTGATGTAATGGATGGCGGGTAAATCACTGGTATCGGTCGTTAGCAGACGAACCAAATCCATATTGTTGCTGATCGATTTGGACAGACTGTTATAGCTGCTGAGCAGCAATTCGAACAGTCCTGCCGTTTGGGAAACATTTTTACGAGCCAGCTCACTGACCTTATCATGGAACTGCACTGTAGTACGGTTATAAAACAACAAACTGATCGCCAGCACAATACCGGACATGCTCAACAGGAATAGAATAAACAAGCGGTGGTGAATAGACTGAAAACGGCGCATCATACCTCCGTGCGCTCCTTTCGAATCGCTCGCCTACCCTTTAACCGCCCCCGCTACCATGCCCTTGGTAATCTTTTCGGACAGGACAAAATAAATAATAATGACCGGTAAGGCCCCCATGACCAGAAAAGCGCCAATATTGCCGTAATTCACAGAATACTGACTGACAAATGTATAGACGCCGAAAGGGAGTGTTTTGAGCTTCTCTGACGAGATAAAGGTGGCAGCCATAATGTATTCATTCCAGATATTAATAAAGGTCAAAATACACACCGTCATCATCGGCGGAATCGAGATGGGTAAGATCACACTACGGAAAATACGATAAATGCTCGCCCCATCAATGTAAGCGGATTCTTCAATCTCGTGGGGAATGGACCGCATAAAGCCGGACAGGATGAAAACCGCAATCGGTGTCTGAAAAGCAATGTAGGGTAAAATTAGCGAGAAATACGTATTGAGAATGTTGATGTTTTTGAACATCACCATCAGCGGCAGCAGCGTTGCCTGCATCGGAATCATCATTCCGATCAGAAACAAGGTCAGCACAGCAGTCCCGAAGCGCCAGCGAAAACGCGTAATCGCATAAGCAGTCATCGAGCTTAACACAATGACGAATAGCATCGTAGCTCCGGTCACCAGCACACTGTTTCCCAAATAGCGCAAGTAGCTCCCTGATTCATAAGCTTCCTGATAGTTGTGCCACTGGGGCACTTGAGGGAGCGCAAAGAAGCTTGCGCTCAAAATCTCTTCATTCGTCTTCAACGAATAGGTCAGCAGCCAGAAGAGTGGGTACAGCTGCGTGACGATCAAAACCGCCAGCAAGGAAAAGACCACTGCTTTTTTCATGGTGTTCACGGCTTCATCCCCCTTAGCTTACCTTATTTTCGATTCGTTTGAAAACAAAATTTATCACAATTGTAAATGACAAACAGATAATCACGAGAAATGAAGCCAATGCGCTGCCATATCCATATTTCATAGACAAAAAGGACATGTTGTACATATACGTGGACACCGTATCCGTTGCATGAGCAGGCCCTCCACCCGTCATCACCCAGATCAGATCAAACGATTGCAGAGAACCAATAAAGGCCAATACCATTGATATTTTGAAAATAGGCACAATGAGCGGCAGCGTAATGTAACGGTCTGCTTTAAAACCCTCGGCTCCATCCATTTTGGCTGCCTCGTACAACTCATTCGGAATATTTTGCACCCCGGTAAACTGAATTAGCAAATGATAGCCAAAATACTGCCACAACGACACAAAATAGAGAGCGTACATGGCAATCTGCGGTTCTGTCAGCCATGAGCGCGTCCAGCTTTCCAGCCCGACCGACATCAAAATACCGTTCAGCATCCCACCCATCGAGGCCGGATTATAGATCGTCTTCCACAGCTGCCCGATAATAACCACCGACAGAATGACTGGCAGAAAATACATCGTAACCAGCGTATTCGCCTTACGCACATAGCGATTAAGCAAAATAGCCAGCAGCAGACAGAACGGAATTTCCAGCATGGAAAACACAGCGAACATCATCGTCCGCTTCACAGACGGCCAGAACACCGGATCGGCTGTAAATATTCGCTCGAAATTCGCCAGCCCCACAAACTTCGCCCCAGATATTCCGTTCCAATCCAGCAGTCCACAGTACACCGATACCAGAATCGGAACAAATACCATACAGGTGTATAGCAGCAGGCAGGGCAGCACGAAAACAGCAATGGTGCGGGCCGGCACCTTTAGTACATTCATGCTCCAATCTCCTTTGTGTTTTTTCTGAGCATCTTCTAAGGATGCGCAGCTCATGGTTATCCCAAATCAGGGAAGGAACCAATGCGCCCCTCCCCTGTTAAGCTGCAACTATTTGTTCGCTTCAAAAGCGCTCTGATGCTCCTTGGCAACTTGTGCAGAGTCTTCTTTTTGCACGAATAGGTTTTGAATACTGCTCAGATGCGCCTGCGCGATAGCCGGATTCATCGTATTATCAAATGCGAGGTCGCCGCCCTTCACATTTTTGAACAGCTCATTGAGGTTAATCGCCAGCTCAGAGTAGCCCGCTTCCTTCAGATTACCTTTCATTTTCTGGCCGCTGCCGATCGCATTTTTCAGATCAAACTGGATCTTGGGCATCTCTGTAATAAAATAGTGCAGAAAATCCTTCGTCTCCTGCAAATGCTCACTATTCGCCGATACCGCAAACGCACTGCCCGGCGCAATCACATACTCATTCACATCCCCCTTGCCATTCACCGTAGGGAATTGGAACACGCCCACCTTGCCTGCTACCGAAGAAGCATCAATAGACCCTGTTTCCCATGTGCCCATGATATACATCGCGGCTTTTCCTGTTTTAAAAATATTGCCGCCCGCATTATAGTCAATGGATGTAGCTCCATCCGGGAAAGCCCCTGCCTGCACCAGTTCCTGAAACGCATCCACTGCTTCCACAAAGGCCGGATCCTTAAACGTCTTTTTACCGTCCAGCACATCCTTGAGGAAATTCGGCCCTTCATTCGTACGCAGCAAAATGTTCATGAAAAGGAGTGATCCGGTCCACGAATCCTTTTCCCCAATCGCAATCGGGGTAATCCCCTTTGCCTTTAGCGCCTTGACCGCCGTTATCAGCTCATCAAAGGTGGTCGGCAGCTTTTGAATTCCCGCCTGCGTGAACAGCTCTTTATTGTAAAACACTACTTCTATATTGTTGCCGTCCGGAAAAGCATAAAGCTTATCATCGAAGCTATAATAATCGAGCAGTCCATCCTGAAATGTATCTTTTAAGCCATCTTTATCCGCCACATCGTTCAGGGGAGCCAGCAGCCCGGCATCCACGAAGGGCTTCATCTGTGCGGCCGGGTTCACAATCGTAATATCCGGAACTTCCTTCGCCGCCGCCTGTGTTTTCAGCTTTAGCTTTTGTTGATCTGTATTCAGCGAATCCAGCTCAATTTTGACATTCGAATGATTCTGCTCATATTGACTTACAATTTGCTGTATCATTTTGTATGAAGGAGTGCTAGGATCAGGATTAATGTTCTGGAAGGTGATCGTTACTTCTTTACTTGCTACGTCTCCACCCTTGCTGCCTGAGTTTCCCGGACTTGCGCTCTGTCCGTTATTACAAGCTGTCAGCGTCAATGCCAAGGCGCTCGCAACCAAAATGGCAAACGCTTTCATTTTTGTTCTGCCCATTATCTTTTTCCTCCTCTTGTTGAAGCATTGCGCGAATTGCCTCCCGTCTGTGAACACTCAATGCCCGCTTGTTCTTTTCATTATGTTCTATCGAAAAGACGTGAACAATGTGTGAACTTAAGGAGAAGGGTTTGTTTTTTCAAGCCCTCATTCGTGCGCTTCAAAATTCATTCATATCATAACTTGCAATTTATCTCGAACACAGGCATAATATGAATAAGTTCATCTTTTGATAATGATTCTCATTATTAAAACAAAAAAAATATACATGGACTCCAAAGGAGGCAGGACCGCAGTGAAAGAAGCTTTTAGTAGAACCTCCCTGCATATTGATGATTATTTGGATCTTCTCAATCTTGCGGTACAAGTCGGAGATATAAAGTGGCAAAAGGAAATTACACGTAAACTTCAAGCCTTAAGTGTCCTCCAGACAGAACAGGTTGAAATAGATCAATAATCGTCTCCCCGGCTAATTGAGCGCTATACGGCGTTGATTAGCTTTTTTTATATCAGCATTTTGCATCATTCGATTCCCAACGCTTAAAAGTACAATATATAGACAAACTAGACCATTTTGAACTATATTTTGCTGATTCGAAATCGCTCTGAAGACGTAAATCAAGGCGGGCCCTCAGGGGCTCCGCCTTATTTATGTTCATATTTTTTAGAGTCGGCAAATTTCATGCGCACATTGGCCGTACGAAGGGCAGCAGCACATCATGCGCAGCACATCAAGATCATGAATGACTATTTTGCCATCCCGCGTATCAAGCGTCCCCTGCTCCTTCAACGAGCTTAGCATCCGATTCACGCTCTCACGTGTCGCTCCAATCATTTCGCCCAGCTCGGAGTGACTTAGCTTCATATTCAGCAAAATGCCATCCTTCACTGCTACACCGCATGTGTTGCTCGCCCGGATTAGCGTAGAGGCCAATGCACCTGTTTTACCATACAGCAGCAAATCCCGAAACCGCGATTGCATAATCCGTTGCTTCATAGCCATCCACTGAATGAATTGAAGCCCCATCGCTCCATTTTTGGACAGAAGCGATTCCAGATCCTGAACACGTACGACGCCCAGCTCACAGGCATCGCCTGTTTCTGCGGTACAGCTATACTCTTCTCCATCTATCCCGCTAAACTCCCCAATCAAATCGCCTTGATGCTGAATGGTCAGAATCAATTCTTTTCCGTCTTCTGTCGACTTGCGAAGCTTAACATGGCCCGAATGTATATAATATAGCTGCTCCGATTCTTCGCCCTCTCTAAAAAGCGTAATGCCCGCCTTTACCTTTTTCCAGGACATGATATCCTTCAGCAGCCCAAAATGTTCCTCAGTCAAATAAAGCTGAATTCCCGTGCGTTCCACTTCATCCCCAAACCGTTCCGTACAAGTGGCTTGCATGTTAGTGTCCTCCTCGTGTTTACCTGATATCTATATCATAATGTTTTGGCGCATCAGTTGTTATCAGGAGAACACCTGATTTTACACCTTCCTACTCCCTGATTCGCTGTGATAAATATCACTCCCGCCATCAAGCAGAGCCCAATTTATTGGCTTCCCTCCTACTCCTTGCCCCGCATGTTCAAAAGTCAGTGTTTCCTGCACCTATAGATCAGGGGGTTCCCTGACTTACTTTTATAACTGCCGAGACTACAATAAGTTAGAGCTACAGTTTTGTTACGAAAAAGGATGTGACTTCTATGCTAGAAATAACGGATGAAATGCGCAAAACACTGGATCAGTTGAGAGATCGTATCTATGGGGATCTCACAGCACTTGCGCTCATGTCCAAGCCGGGCGGTAGGTTGCAATGGTATTATGCCTCTGGTAGCCGTAGCGAACGCTATCGGCGTATTTCGTTTAAGGTAGGACATGGTATTGCCGGGATGGCTGTTCGTCTGGGGCGTACCGTGACCGTAAGTGCTATGCTCTCAGGCAGCATCCGTTTACGTCAGGAATGTGCGCTGATGCTGGCGGAGCAGCTTCACTCTGCTGTGGCTATTCCCTTTTCCAGCACAGGGGGTCTGCCGAACGGTGTATTGCTTCTCGGTAATCGTGATGTGAGAGTGTTCACCGATTCCGACGTCGCAGGGGCCACACAAGTCGCCGAGCAGCTTGGTCAGCTATGTGCCCACACTCTTACTCTATAAGATTAATGGCATTTTTATAGAAAATGAGACGGATAAATATTACGAAATATAACCGTATCTAACTGTCAATGTTGATTGGAATCCCTTAAATTTGCTATGATGATGACAAAACGTACGGTTCTACCGTTCGAGGGGATGACAAATTGATTCGTATACTTGTAGTGGATGATCATGTTGTCGTACGTTCCGGCCTCATGGCCCTATTGGACGGCAAACACGGTATTAAGGTGGTAGGAGATGCAGCGGACGGGGATGAAGCGATTCGCAAGGCGATAGAGTTACAGCCCAATGTCGTACTCATGGATTTTAGTATGCCGCCTGGCAAAGATGGTCTTACGGCAACCACTGAATTGAAAAAACAGTTGCCCGATACGGAAGTGCTTATTTTAACGATGCATGACGATGAGGAATATCTGTTCCGGGCCATTCAGGCCGGAGCTTCCGGATATATTCTAAAAAGCGCACCTCATGAGGAATTACTTGCTGCCATTCAGTCTGTGGCCGAAGGTAGCGCTTATCTGTACCCGAATGCAACCAAGCGGCTAATGAGTGAATATCTCGATAAGATCAAAAAGGAAGGCATAGCCGGCCCGTATGAGTCCCTTTCTGAACGTGAAAAAGAAATCCTTTCGTGGGTAGCCAAGGGATATGCAAACAAGGAAATTGCCGAGCGTCTGGTGATCAGCGTCAAAACCGTTGAGTCCCACAAAAGTAACCTGATGGAGAAGCTTAACCTGAAAACACGGCCCGAGCTGGTCAAATTTGCACTAAAAAAGGGGCTGCTGCATTATGAATGAACCTTCTAATCCTTTGCTCCAGCATGCTTTTGGCGAGTCTGCCGATAAGCTGCTGAATGATTTGGAAGCGCATATACCGGAATCCCCTTTTTTCCATGAACTGCGTAACTCACTCCACCAGCTATCCAATCTGAAATTTGCGTTGGATACGTCTTCTATCGTTGCTTTGACCGATCACCGGGGCATTATTCAGTATGTCAACGACAAGTTCTGCGAGATTTCGCAATACAGTCGTGAAGAGCTGATCGGTCGGGATCACCGCCTCATTAATTCGGGCTATCATACTCCTGCCTTTATGAAAAACCTGTGGACCACAATTCGTTCAGGCGAGGTATGGCAGGGAGAAATACGTAATCGAGCCAAAGACAACACCTACTATTGGGTGAATACCACCATCGTTCCGTTCATGGACGAAGAAGGTAAGCCCTATCAGTATCTGGCGATCCGTAATGAGGTAACCAAACTAAAAAAAGTAGAAGCTGAGCTTCAGACAATGATGACGCAAGTGATGCAAATACAGGAGGAAGAGCGCAAGCGTTTCTCAAGAGAGCTTCACGATGGAATTGGGCAAAGCCTGTTTGCGCTGATTATTCAACTGGATAGCCAGCTTGCTGAAAGTCCTAGTCCTACCCTAGAAAAGCTGCGTTCACAGGTGACTGACATTATTAAGGATGTCCGTGGACTGGCATGGGAACTTCGTCCGTCGGTTCTGGATGATTTGGGCGTCGTACCGGCCATACGGACCTATATTGAAAACTATTGTTCTCATTACGGAATTGAGGTACATTTTCAATGTAATTTGCGTAAACGCCTTGATATCCGCAAAGAAATAGCGATTTATCGGATTGTACAGGAAGCCTTGACGAATGTAGCCAAGTATGCGGACGTAGCAGAGGCACATGTCAACGTAGAGGATCAGAGTGAGGCTATACAAGTGACTATTTGGGATGAAGGTATTGGATTCTCCGAGCAATCCCAAGGGGAGGGCGTGGGACTGTTCAGCATGGAGGAACGAGCCAGAGGAGTAGGAGGATGGATGAGCGTAACCTCTTCACCGGAACAGGGGACCTCCATCCAACTGACCATTCCTGTGTAAAGATACAGCAGCATAAATAAAAAAAGAGAGAGCGCTGTCCCCAGACAGGCTCTCTTTATTTATAAGGTGTTACCACTGAGGCAACAAGAATCCGCTATAGCAAAAAGCGGGTGATGGGAATCGAACCCACGCTATCAGCTTGGAAGGCTGAAGTTCTACCATTGAACTACACCCGCAAATCAGTATCGGGATGACACGATTTGAACATGCGACCCCCTGGTCCCAAACCAGGTGCTCTACCAAGCTGAGCTACATCCCGATATTATACATTTTTTTAAGAAAATGGCGCGCCCTGAGAGATTCGAACTCCCGGCCTTTTGATTCGTAGTCAAACGCTCTATCCAGCTGAGCTAAGGGCGCATAATGTAATCCATAATGAAGAGTAAAGGCACCACCCAGATTTGAATTGGGGAGTGAAGCTTTTGCAGAGCTTTGCCTTACCACTTGGCTATGGCGCCGAATGGATAATGGAGCGGACGACGGGAATCGAACCCGCGACCCTCGCCTTGGCAAGGCGATGCTCTACCGCTGAGCCACGTCCGCAAAATATGGTGCGGTCGAGAGGACTCGAACCTCCACGGGGGTTAGCCCACACGGACCTGAACCGTGCGCGTCTGCCAATTCCGCCACGACCGCAAAATAAATATAAATGGTGAGCCATGAAGGACTCGAACCTTCGACACCCTGATTAAAAGTCAGGTGCTCTACCAACTGAGCTAATGGCTCTTAATGGCTGGGGATATAGGATTTGAACCTATGCATGACGGAGTCAAAGTCCGTTGCCTTACCGCTTGGCTAATCCCCATTAAATGAAAATAAAGGGCGGCCGATGGGGCTTGAACCCACGAATGCCGGAGTCACAGTCCGGTGCGTTAACCACTTCGCCACGACCGCCATATGATTATGAAAAGACTGGTGGAGGATGATGGATTCGAACCACCGAACCCGTAAGGGAGCAGATTTACAGTCTGATGCGTTTGGCCACTTCGCTAATCCTCCAAAATGGTGCCGGCGAGAGGACTTGAACCCCCAACCTACTGATTACAAGTCAGTTGCTCTACCAGTTGAGCTACACCGGCACATTACTCATTCCCACTTGAAAGGTGGCTCGGGACGGAATCGAACCGCCGACACGAGGATTTTCAGTCCTCTGCTCTACCGACTGAGCTACCGAGCCATATGTTGTCGTATAGCTGTAATATACAAACTCACATTATATGTAGAATACACAAAAATGCCAGTTATATATTTCATAAAATGGCGGAACTGACGGGATTCGAACCCGCGATCTCCTGCGTGACAGGCAGGCATGTTAGGCCTCTACACCACAGTTCCATAGATATTCTAAGGGAAATCAATTGCGGGGACAGGATTTGAACCTGTGACCTTCGGGTTATGAGCCCGACGAGCTACCGAACTGCTCCACCCCGCGACAGTAAAAGGAATTGCTTATAAGAATATGAATGGTGGAGGCTGAGGGGCTCGAACCCCCGACCCTCTGCTTGTAAGGCAGATGCTCTCCCAGCTGAGCTAAGCCTCCATACTATGACCCGTAGGGGAATCGAACCCCTGTTACCTCCGTGAAAGGGAGGTGTCTTAACCGCTTGACCAACGGGCCTTATATAAAATTCAAAAAATATTCAAGATTTGGCTCCCCGAACAGGACTCGAACCTGTGACAACTCGATTAACAGTCGAGTGCTCTACCAACTGAGCTATCAGGGAATATTGGTGGAGCCAAGCGGGATCGAACCGCTGACCTCCTGCGTGCAAGGCAGGCGCTCTCCCAGCTGAGCTATGGCCCCAGTCATTTTGTGTTAATCAAGAAGTGGTGGGCCTTAGTGGACTCGAACCACCGACCTCACCCTTATCAGGGGTGCGCTCTAACCAGCTGAGCTAAAGGCCCTAATATGTATGTCTTCATTATCCTCTAAAGGGACATTGCTTGGCGACGTCCTACTCTCCCAGGACCCTGCGGTCCAAGTACCATCGGCGCTGGAGGGCTTAACGGTCGTGTTCGGGATGGGTACGTGTGGAACCCCTCCGCTATCGCCACCAAACATGAATTTGTTAAACAAATTCTGCCGTATGGATATTCGGTTCATCACGAATCGTGTGAATGAATAGCCATGCGCTTTTCGTATGTATCTTCTACATACTTTCAAGGTGTTACACCCTGAAAACTGGATCCGAAACTCAATTTGCGTTTTATTCTTAGGATAAGCCCTCGACCGATTAGTATTGGTCAGCTCCATGCATTACTGCACTTCCACCCCCAACCTATCTACCTCGTCGTCTTCAAGGGGTCTTACATACTGGGAAATCTCATCTTGAGGGGGGCTTCACGCTTAGATGCTTTCAGCGCTTATCCCTTCCGTACATAGCTACCCAGCGGTGCTCCTGGCGGAACAACTGGTACACCAGCGGTACGTCCATCCCGGTCCTCTCGTACTAAGGACAGCTCCTCTCAAATTTCCTACGCCCACGACAGATAGGGACCGAACTGTCTCACGACGTTCTGAACCCAGCTCGCGTACCGCTTTAATGGGCGAACAGCCCAACCCTTGGGACCTACTTCAGCCCCAGGATGCGATGAGCCGACATCGAGGTGCCAAACCTCCCCGTCGATGTGGACTCTTGGGGGAGATAAGCCTGTTATCCCCAGGGTAGCTTTTATCCGTTGAGCGATGGCCCTTCCATGCGGTACCACCGGATCACTAAGCCCGACTTTCGTCCCTGCTCGACTTGTTGGTCTCGCAGTCAAGCTCCCTTCTGCCTTTGCACTCTTCGAATGATTTCCAACCATTCTGAGGGAACCTTGGGGCGCCTCCGTTACTCTTTAGGAGGCGACCGCCCCAGTCAAACTGCCCACCTGACACTGTCCTCGTACCGGATCACGGTACCAAGTTAGAACCTAGATACGATCAGGGTGGTATCCCAAGGATGCCTCCTCTCAAGCTGGCGCTCAAGTCTCTTAGGCTCCCACCTATCCTGTACAGATCGTACCCAAATTCAATATCAAGCTGCAGTAAAGCTCCATGGGGTCTTTCCGTCTTGTCGCGGGTAACCTGCATCTTCACAGGTATTAAAATTTCACCGGATCTCTCGTTGAGACAGCGCCCAAGTCGTTACGCCATTCGTGCGGGTCAGAATTTACCTGACAAGGAATTTCGCTACCTTAGGACCGTTATAGTTACGGCCGCCGTTTACTGGGGCTTCGGTTCATAGCTTCGCCCTAAAAGGACTTACCACTCCCCTTAACCTTCCAGCACCGGGCAGGCGTCAGCCCGTATACTTCGCCTTGCGGCTTCGCACAGACCTGTGTTTTTGCTAAACAGTCGCTTGGGCCTTTTCACTGCGGCCCCCTCGGGCTATTCACCCTACCGAGGCACCCCTTCTCCCGAAGTTACGGGGTCATTTTGCCGAGTTCCTTAACGAGAGTTCTTCCGCGCGCCTTAGAATTCTCTTCTCGCCTACCTGTGTCGGTTTGCGGTACGGGCACCTTCTCCTGGCTAGAGGCTTTTCTTGGCAGTCTGAGATCATGACCTTCGCTACTACAATTTTCGCTCCCCATCACAGCCCAGCCTTAACGATGTGCGGATTTGCCTACACATCAGCCTCACTGCTTAGACGGACATCCATCAGTCCGCGTCACTACCCTACTGCGTCACCCCATCGCTCATAGCGGATTACGGTGGTACAGGAATTTCGACCTGTTGTCCTTCGACTACGCCTTTCGGCCTCGCCTTAGGTCCCGACTTACCCTGAGCGGACGAACCTTCCTCAGGAACCCTTAGGCTTTCGGCGGATCTGATTCTCACAGATCTTTTCGTTACTCATACCGGCATTCTCACTTGAATGCAGTCCAGCGCTCCTTCCGGTACACCTTCAACCCGCATTCAACGCTCCCCTACCCCTGATACCTAAGTATCAAGCCATAGCTTCGGTGGCGTGTTTAGCCCCGTTACATTTTCGGCGCAGAGTCACTCGACCAGTGAGCTATTACGCACTCTTTCAATGGTGGCTGCTTCTAAGCCAACATCCTGGTTGTCTGTGCAACTCCACATCCTTTCCCACTTAACACACACTTGGGGACCTTAGCTGATGGTCTGGGCTGTTTCCCTTTCGACAATGGATCTTAGCACTCACTGTCTGACTCCCGGAACCAAGTCTATGGCATTCGGAGTTTGACTGAGCTTGGTAACCCTTGCGGGCCCCGCACCCAATCAGTGCTCTACCTCCACGACTCTTATTCCGAGGCTAGCCCTAAAGCTATTTCGGGGAGAACCAGCTATCTCCGGGTTCGATTGGAATTTCTCCGCTACCCCCACCTCATCCCCGCATTTTTCAACATGCGTGGGTTCGGGCCTCCAGTGCGTGTTACCGCACCTTCACCCTGGACAGGGGTAGATCACCCGGTTTCGGGTCTACGTCCACGTACTCAAGATCGCCCTATTCAGACTCGCTTTCGCTACGGCTTCAGCTCTTCACCTTAACCTTGCACGGGAACGTAACTCGCCGGTTCATTCTACAAAAGGCACGCCATCACCCCTAAAATGGGCTCTGACTTCTTGTAAGCACACGGTTTCAGGATCTATTTCACTCCCCTTCCGGGGTGCTTTTCACCTTTCCCTCACGGTACTGCTTCACTATCGGTCGCCAGGGAGTATTTAGCCTTGGCAGATGGTCCTGCCGGATTCATACGGGGTTTCACGTGCCCCGCACTACTCGGGATCCGTCTCGGAGGGAACGGGTTTTGAACTACAGGGCTTTTACCTTCTCTGGCGGGCCTTTCCAGACCTCTTCATCTAACCGGTTCCTTTGTAACTCCATGTGAGACGTCCCACAACCCCAAGGAGCAAGCTCCTTGGTTTGGGCTAATCCGCGTTCGCTCGCCGCTACTGACGGAATCACTATTGTTTTCTCTTCCTCAGGGTACTTAGATGTTTCAGTTCCCCTGGTATGCCTCTGTTCTGCCTATGTATTCAGCAGAAAGTGACTGTCGATGAAGACAGCCGGGTTTCCCCATTCGGACATCCCCGGATCAAAGCTTGCTTACAGCTCCCCGAGGCTTTATCGTTGTTCGCCACGTCCTTCGTCGGCTCCTGGCGCCTAGGCATCCTCCGTGTGCTCTTTGTAGCTTAACCTAGCATTTACAAAGTAAATGCGATTTGTTTTGAATTTCGTTCATCACCGAAGTGTGAATGAAATTCAAAACAGCTACCTTTATTTCACTTGTTTACACAAGATCAGCGTAAAGGAATATTCTAAAACGCAATTTCGTTTCGGTATCCAGTTTTCAAGGTGCAATTCGCTTCAAGGAAGCGAAACCCGATGAATATTTCGGTTCCACACAGATGTGTGAATGAAACATTCGTCGAAGCTTGAGAGTTTGAGCTCTCAAAACTGAGCAACGAGTGAGTAACAGGCCTAAACCTGAGTTTTGAAGCTTACGCTTCATATTTGAATGTTTCCATTGCAGGAAACGATTCTCCATAGAAAGGAGGTGATCCAGCCGCACCTTCCGATACGGCTACCTTGTTACGACTTCACCCCAATCATCTACCCCACCTTCGGCGGCTGGCTCCCTTGCGGGTTACCCCACCGACTTCGGGTGTTGTAAACTCTCGTGGTGTGACGGGCGGTGTGTACAAGACCCGGGAACGTATTCACCGCGGCATGCTGATCCGCGATTACTAGCAATTCCGACTTCATGCAGGCGAGTTGCAGCCTGCAATCCGAACTGAGACCGGCTTTTCTAGGATTCGCTCCAGATCGCTCTTTCGCTTCCCGTTGTACCGGCCATTGTAGTACGTGTGTAGCCCAGGTCATAAGGGGCATGATGATTTGACGTCATCCCCACCTTCCTCCGGTTTGTCACCGGCAGTCTGCTTAGAGTGCCCAGCTTGACCTGCTGGCAACTAAGCATAAGGGTTGCGCTCGTTGCGGGACTTAACCCAACATCTCACGACACGAGCTGACGACAACCATGCACCACCTGTCTCCTCTGTCCCGAAGGAAAGATCTATCTCTAGACCGATCAGAGGGATGTCAAGACCTGGTAAGGTTCTTCGCGTTGCTTCGAATTAAACCACATACTCCACTGCTTGTGCGGGTCCCCGTCAATTCCTTTGAGTTTCAGTCTTGCGACCGTACTCCCCAGGCGGAATGCTTAATGTGTTAACTTCGGCACCAAGGGTATCGAAACCCCTAACACCTAGCATTCATCGTTTACGGCGTGGACTACCAGGGTATCTAATCCTGTTTGCTCCCCACGCTTTCGCGCCTCAGCGTCAGTTACAGCCCAGAGAGTCGCCTTCGCCACTGGTGTTCCTCCACATATCTACGCATTTCACCGCTACACGTGGAATTCCACTCTCCTCTTCTGCACTCAAGCTCCCCAGTTTCCAGTGCGACCCGAAGTTGAGCCTCGGGATTAAACACCAGACTTAAAGAGCCGCCTGCGCGCGCTTTACGCCCAATAATTCCGGACAACGCTTGCCCCCTACGTATTACCGCGGCTGCTGGCACGTAGTTAGCCGGGGCTTTCTTCTCAGGTACCGTCACTCTTGTAGCAGTTACTCTACAAGACGTTCTTCCCTGGCAACAGAGCTTTACGATCCGAAAACCTTCATCACTCACGCGGCGTTGCTCCGTCAGGCTTTCGCCCATTGCGGAAGATTCCCTACTGCTGCCTCCCGTAGGAGTCTGGGCCGTGTCTCAGTCCCAGTGTGGCCGATCACCCTCTCAGGTCGGCTACGCATCGTCGCCTTGGTAGGCCTTCACCCCACCAACTAGCTAATGCGCCGCAGGCCCATCCATCAGTGACAGATTGCTCCGTCTTTCCTCCTCTCCCCATGCAGGGAAAGGAGGTATCCGGTATTAGCTACCGTTTCCGGTAGTTATCCCAGTCTGATGGGCAGGTTGCCTACGTGTTACTCACCCGTCCGCCGCTAGGTTAGGTTAAAAGCAAGCTTTTAACCTAACCCCGCTCGACTTGCATGTATTAGGCACGCCGCCAGCGTTCGTCCTGAGCCAGGATCAAACTCTCCATTAAAGACCAACCGAAGTTGGCTTATAGAAAGAGCGATTCGCTCATTTTGAAACTGACGAGATAAAATATCTCTTTTACACTCCGATTTCATACAACCTTGCGGTATGTACCGAAATCTTCGTGGTTGATTTTGCGAACAAAATCATTTACTCACTCGTTGTTCAGTTTTCAAAGATCAAATTCTTTTCGCTGTCTTTTTCAGCAGCTATAAGATCATATCATGTTCGTTTCAGAAATGCAAGCTTTATTTTTTCTTCTTTTATAAAGATTATTGTACCCAAGCTTTTCATTTTTGAAACGGCTGTTTTGTTGTCAGCTAAAATAATATATCATATATTCAAGTAACTTAGCAAGTACTTTTTTTATTACTTTTTAAACAAATCTTTTGGCCTTATCAAAGTCAGCCAAGGGGCAATAGCCCCTCACGTTTTAGCTGGTAACTCCCTCCGGTTCAAATACTTCCACAGGCCAGTGTAACTCCACACCTTGGCGAAGCAGCCTGCTTTGAAAACGCCCCAGATGCTCTGCCGATTCGCTGACTTCTATTGGGAATACTCCGTTGGACACACAGTAAGCCGCCAGACTACCCGCTGATTCACCTATATTCCACTCCGTGGGGTGCAGCCGATAGCAGCCATTTGCGATTTGAGTCATCCCTATATTTTTACAGGCGGGAAGCAAATTACGCACTCTCACCGGAATAAGGGAGCCTAACGGAATTTCATAAGGGTAATTAGGAATGTAAAATGTCCGCTGAGATACAGTGGTCGGATGGAGGTCCAAATGATAGCTGCCTACACCTACGCTGTCCGCATATCGTTTTGGCCCATCCGTTCCCCGAAGCTCACGACTTACATCGAACTCTGATATCGTATACTTCGCTCGGATTCGGCGCGATTCGCGAATATAGGCGGTTTTGGCCAGACCATCTGAGGTACCAAGGAAATCTCCACGGGGCCGAATGCCCGGATAACCGAAACCTCCATCTAACCGGGGTGCTTCGGTCTGGAGCCAATAGATTAAAGAACGGGTCAATTCACAGGCACCTTCTCTGTGTCTTTCCTGCTCCTGAGCGGTGACACCGATCAACGGACCGAGGTAATAATCGTTTTGCGCCCAGTTTAAAAGCGTTACCTCTCCATCATTTAATGGTTTGCTCCATATAGAAGGGTCCACAATGCGACGGTAATCCCACAGAGATACAATGCCCTGATCGTTAGGAAACAAAGTGAACTGTTTTAGTTTGCTGGTATCATCCGCATCCGTAGCAAACCAGCTCAAAATCGGGAAACGGGAAAAGGAAGGAATATAATTTCTCCAAAAATCATATTGTTGCGGCCGTTCTATAATGAAGCTTCCTTGAGGGATGTAATCCACGGCCGCCACATGTGTGATAGACTGCATATCCATAGGGTCAGCGCACTCCAAAGCATGAGGCTCACCTGTATCATCCCGCGACTCTGCTCCACTCGTATGCTCCACCCCCGCCATCGGAAGAAGATCCCCGCACTCTGTGGCATCCAGATAAAACGTTCCGTGTAGCACTATAACCCCACACCTATCATCAAGGCTATCCAAGGTACGAACAGTTATGGAAGAAATGCAGTCGGCATCCGTTTGAGCGGCTATGGGCACGGTGTGGTAATATACGCGAACACGCCCCGTATTCAAATAGGGGGCAAGCATATCTTCAAGCACCCGCAGAGCTACTCGTGGTTCATGAGCCAGACGGCTTACCCAACCGTTGCCGGGATTAAGAATCGGGTCATTTTGGGCTTCTTCCGTTAAAGGATAGTTCTGACGGTAATAGTCACGTACACGATTACGGAACTCACGGTATGTTGCTGTGCAGCCAAACTGTTCGATCCATCGATGCTCATCCGGGGGGACGGCCTGTGAAGTTAACTGTCCTCCCAACCAGTCCGTCTCCTCCGTCACGATAACTCTCATACCAGCCTTCGCTGCCGCAAGAGCTGCCGATGTTCCTCCCAGACCTCCGCCAATCACAACAATGTCGGTATCGATCCGATTTTGCGTCATGGTTTGTTCCCCTTTCATGCTTGTTCTAGGCATCCGTTAGTTCAAAAGCAAGCCGTGCCGCACCGATGATTCCAGCACGATTACCCAATAACGCCCGATTTACTTCCGTTCGGGCTCCCAGCAGTTGTAGATGCTTCTCCAGCAAGGGCCACCAGACTTCTCCCGCGTCTGCTACCCCTCCGCCTACGATCATAGCCTCGGGATCAAGGGTGACCGAGATATTAACCAGAAGCACGGCTAAATCTGCGGTGTAATCGTCCAGTACCTGAAGCGCCTCCGAGTGACCGTGAGCAGCCTCCTTCATGATCTCGATTCCCGAGCGATACTGTTTACCTGTGTATTCTCTGGCCCGGCGTAACAGTGCGCTACCTGATACATACTGCTCGGCGCAGCCCTTTTTTCCACAATTGCAAGGAAGACCTCTTGGGAATAAAATACTATGTCCCCAATCGCCGCCGCTCCAATGAGCCCCTCTGCACAACAAGCCATGTTCCATATATGCGCCACCGACGCCTGTTCCCAAGGTGAGCATGGCCAGCCGCTGCTTGCCCCTCCCCGCTCCCTGCCACGCTTCTCCAAGCAAAGCGGCATTCGCATCATTGTCAGCAACGGCACGTAAGGCAAGATTCTCCCTCACCCACGTTATTAAATGCGTGCCTTGCCATCCGGGAAGATTATCCGTGGCATACACAACCTCACCACTCTCCACGTTTACTCTGCCAGCCGTAGCAATTCCTAGAGCTCTGATATCGATACCCTCGCTGGTGCTAGTGTCTCTATAGGAGCATTGCAGTCCTCTCACAGCTTCGGATACCCGTGACAATACCCAATCACGCCCGCGAGAAGCATCCGTATCCAGCCGGATTTCATCAAGCACCGAACCATCTTGTTCCACTATAGCGGCCTTCACCGATGTTCCTCCAATGTCGATTCCAATGACTCTGTTCACAGCATCCACCACCACAGCTTCCTCCTTGTAGCCAAACGATATCAACATAAAGCTCTTTTACGTAAAGCTTCTATAGTAGCAAGTCATATACCAAAACAATAACTAACGGTATGACACAGCCGGATAGTACCGTTCTCAGCTTCAAAACCTCAATAACTTCGTTCAATGACCGCCCTCGCTGTTTTTTCCTTCATCTGTTTGGTATGACTCGTGCGCTTGCGAGCAAGCCCTTCGCAAATGAGGTCAATGACGAATAGCTGCGAGATTTTGGCTCCGATCGAGCCTCCCTCCATCGGGGCTTCCTTGCCTGCGGTGAGCAACACGATATCCGCAATGGAGGTGATGGGCGATTTTGCATAATTGGTGATCGCGATAATGGTCGCGCCGTTTTGCTTGGCTTTGTGCAGCATGTCGTTCGTATCCAGCGTACTTCCCGAAACACTGATACCAATAGCCACATCTCCGGGCTTCATGGACACCGCCATCATCGACTGGATATGTCCATCTGCCACAGCTTCGGCGCGCAGCCCGATTCGTAAGAAACGGTTTTTGGCATCCTGCCCGGAAATTCCTGAAGCACCTACACCAAAAAATTGAACATAGCCCGCCTGGTCGAGACACGTTATCGCACGTCCAAGCTCTGAACGGTCCAGCAGTCCCATACTGGAGTGCAAAATATCGAGCATGTTGTGATACACCGTGCGGGTAATATCATGCTCGTTGTCCGGGTCGGTGTTTTCTCCGCCCGTATCGGTTTTGCGATAAGTCTGGTTTTGCGCCAGGGACAGTCGGAAATCCTGATAGCCTTTAAAACCGATTTTCCGGCAAAAACGCATGACGGTCGTCTCGCCAGTACCTGCAAAATCAGCTAACTCTGTCACGGAGAAATATATGATTTCTGCCGGGCGCTCCAGTACGCACAAAGCGACCTTTTGCTCCGATTTTGTTAATGAAGGAAAGTACGTATTAATTCGGTCGTTCATCTCCATAGATGCATTTCACTGCCTTCCTTGCGGCATCGGCAAACCGCTGCGTAATCAATTGGGGTCTGGTAATCGCCGAGCCTACAACCACTGCATGTGCGCCCAGCCGGAATGCTTCCTCCACCTGCGCCGGCTCATGGATTTTGCCCTCCGCAATTAAAGGCACGGGAACCAGCTCTGACGCTCTCCGTACCAACTCCAGATCGGGTCCATCGATCTGAGCAGAGTATGGCGTATAACCGGATAACGTTGTGGATACGCAGCTTACGCCGAGGGAAGCGGCATGAAGCGCCTCCTCCAGTGTGGATATATCCGCCATGGAGGCCACTCCATGCTTATGGGCGTAATCTATGAGCTGCTTCAGCCTGCATCCCCCCGGGCGCGGACGTGATGTAGCATCCAGGGCGATGATATCTGCGCCCGCATCCACCAGTTCCTCCATCTCTCGAAGGGTCGGTGTAATGTAAATATCGGAGTCATCATAATCCCGCTTGATCAGGCCGATGACTGGCAGGGGAAGCGCTTGTTTGATCGCACGCACATCTGCTGCGCCATTGGCGCGAATGGCCACAGCTCCGCCCTGCTGAGCGGCGCGTGCCATTTTGACCATGGAATCCGATCCGTGCAGCGGTTCATCCGGTAGTGCCTGACAGGATACGATCAGGCCGTGCTGAACTTTTGATAATACAGCTTCCAATCCCATTGGGATCACCCTCTCTCTTCGGCATGATGCCGTACGGTCAATCCGACTTCAAAGGTGCGGTTCCACGGCATATAGCAATCTGTAATTTCCACATAGCCCTCCGGCCCGTTTACATATTCGTCGAGCGCCTGCTCCAGCCGTCCGCGAATAACCGCAGCAACCGAGCCTCTCTGTCCGTCGAGCATAAACTTGTTGAAGCCCATTTGTTCCACAATCCCGTTATTCATGGCGGTACGCACCACAGCGCAATAACATGCATCTTCAGCGTAACGCAACGCCAGAAAATCCAGATGCTCTGCTGTAGGCCCGTAGTGGCTGTACAGCATGGACTGGGCAATGACAGTTCCCAGCGTATTGGAGCTGGTGTTCCAGCCTGCATAACCTGCCAGCTCAAAAAGCAGCCCTTTTTGTTTCAAGAGTCTAAGCAGCTTAAGATCAGCTCCGTTGGCATACCCTACATCAGCTACCGCAATATTTTTGCCTGCATACCGCAGCATATGGGCACCGTATTCGACCAGCTCCACCACGTTTCGGTATACATCATATCCGGCCATTGCACGCTGTTGGGATGATGCTTCTACCATGGCGTCTCCGGGCGTGTTAGCCAGCAGAATCAAATCAGCCTCTGCCGCTGAAGAAGCGATCAGTCCACCTGCCGCCATAATTTGGTATTTTAACGTTTCATAAAAATAACGATCCTCAAAAAGCGGAATCACGAATGCTCCCTGCAAAGCGGACAGCCTTGGATAGACATGTGGCACAGCATTCTTTGCCTGGTTAACCCACCGTGCCAGCAACGTACAGCCAACTTCGTCTGCCCCCGGGTACATGTACACGCTCAAATCCACTCCAAGATTAGAAATACGATTTCTTAGCCGCTGCTGATCCTTGGCGGTATAGCCGTAGGGGGCAGAATCATCTTGCGGGATGATCATAAAATCAATGACACCCTCTGCTACCAGCTCCAGTGCGGCTTCATTGGCTTCCAGATTCACACGGCGACGGCCCAAATAATCCTCCAGTATCTCTACAGGCAGACGTTCGTTGATATCAGATAATTCAAGAAGCTCCTCTGCGGTAGCAATTCCCAGCTCCTGACGATGCTCAATAAATCCCTTCCTGAATATCTCGCGTCCCCAATCGGCGTAGTAATCCGGTTCTTCGTCAGCCAAAGAGTATTGCGGACAGCGCATAATGAGTTGAAAAGCATATAAGGTCATCTGCGGATAAAGCTGCTTGAGCCTGCGAAGTCGATTCACCTTGTCACCGACCTGCTCACTTGTCATTCCATGCAGACGAGATGGAACGATTCCGCCGTACAGCAGCGTATCCATCGCAATAATGGCTCCATCGGCTCTCGCCGCACGCTCTTCTAGCCAAGCCCACAGTTGGGTCGTATCACCGGGGGTTTTCTTTTGTCCCATCCATTCCATCGGGGGACGCTTGATTTCCAAATCTGTGCCCTTCGCCAGTAAGTAAGGAAATTCATAATTACAGGGCCGCTCATCCAGCGGTACAAAAAGCACACGGGTGTTTGGTTTCACCACACGCATCCACCTCTCCTGAAAATTACCGTTATCCTAACGGCAAATGGTTATTTTCAGAGCAGCTATGCTGCCTTGGTTTCTTAATCCATCGGCAAAATGCTCACAGGATCAGTCGATACTTGCCCTGTTCATCTTGACCGACGTAGCCCCACCGCTCGGCTGCGCGGATCGCCGGATCACTGCCGAGCCGAGCCTCTGTCTCCAGACAGGCAGTGATACAGCGCCGGAGTTCCACCACGACTTCGTCCGCCAGCGGTACAGGCTCTTGCCCACCACCCACTTCCGGCGGCGTAATGCTCTCCTCTTCCTGCGCACCGCTCGGTCGCTCGCTGCTGACCACAGCTCGGCGCAACGTACGCCACAGAGCAGCGTCCAGCTCGGCGCGTTCCAGCCACGGCGTGGCCTGTGCTACGAAGCCTGCCGCCAGGTCATCGGCCGGTACTTGCCGCAGGACGCTCACGACCTGGAGCAGCCGCTCAAAGTATATATCCAGCGCCGGGATATCACGCAATTGCAGAGCAAGGTCCACGTCCTCATACGTGCTGCCGCCCAGTCGGCTGTTCCTGTTTTGACGGCAGAAAAACATCAGTTCCTCGGCGCGCGCTCCCGCTAACTCCCGCACAGCCCAATCCCAAGAGAGTTGCGGCATGTACCGCTCACTGTTCCACATATAATGAGACATCGTAATGAGCGTTACTTTGGAGCATTCCCACTGATTCATCGGGTTGGCTACCATACCGGTATGTCCGCAGTCTGGAAGCCCGGAATACCGCCCGCGCAGTGGATCGAGGAATAAGCGGTCACGGTCACAATCATTCACTGGAATGTTATCCCACAGCCACAGCTCATGCCCAAAGAACGCATGATTATCGGCAGCGTGCTTCCGACCGATATGCGGAGCAAACACAAAGTATCCGGTCCAGAACACCTTAATCTCCGGGTGCAGCCGCTCGCGAAAATCCTTTTTATACACGGTATCCCAGTACGACCAATATTCCGAAGGACAGACTGTCAGCGTAAATTCAGGCAACCGTTCCGCCAGCCATGCATGCACCTTGTTCGTCAAAAAGACATGAGCGTGGCCTGAGCGGCCCAGCAAATGTCGATTTTCTCCTTTTAGCACATAGTCAATGTCATCCATTAATATGGAAAAATGGCGCACGCCAATGGAAATTACAGCCGCCAGCTTTTCCGTCAAACTAAGGAAATCTTCATCGCTGCCAAAGCTCAGGTCGTTCCCCGGACTGATGCAGTAATGAAAATCCACCTCATGCTGGTCGCAGGCTTCCTTTAATTCTTGGATCTGCGCAAACGTGTCTGCCGGGTACGGCTCACGCCATAACTCACGATGATACGGATCATCCTTGGGAGCATACATGAATGTGTTCATCCGATGTGTTGCCATAAAACGAACGGCATCCAACCGATCCGCCAGGCTCCATGGTTCTCCGTAAAAGCCTTCAATAATCCCTCTGACCGGAAAAGAAGGCTCATCGCGAATGGACACCACAGGCAGTGTACATCGCTCTTGTTCGACTTGAAGCAGCAAATGCAGGGCATCCATGCCGTATTTGAGCCCTCTTTTATGAGCAGCATGAATTTCAATTCGACTTTCTTTGTGAATCTCCAAACGATAGCCGTCTGCAACGAGCGCTCCATCGTACTCCAGTACCAATTGCACGCTTCCGCATGTTTCGCTCGGCACGCCCGGCCCTGGAGGCAGGATCAGCTTGATCGGCCCGTCGGGGTCCAGAACGCCTTCATATTCCTGATTCATCCCGAAGCGGGAGGACAGCTCACAAATCAAATATGGCTCGGGTATGACCAGCTTTGCCCCACTGTCATACACATCACGAAAATAATATTGAATCTCCTGCGGTGTTAGCCCCATATGGGAATTGGACCGCGTTCCTTTCGTCAGCTCCATCGTAACCGTCTCCCCTTCCATTCATGGATCGTCCGCATCCGGTATTTCCGGTCTATCCTTTTACTGCACCCGCCAAGCCTTCCATATAGTAGCGCTGTGTGAACAGGAACAAAATAATGATCGGCAGTACCGAAATCATCGTGCCCGCTGCAATCCAGCCGAAGTTATAGGCAAATTGACCATTGAGATATGTGAGCGCAGCCGCCAGCGGGTATAGCTCTGTGTCGTTCAGAATAACGATAGGCCACAGGAAGCTATTCCAGAACGACATGGCCTCCAGCAAAGAAATCACGGCGAGCGCCGGCTTCACCAGCGGTAGCACCAGTTGCCACCAGATTCGGAATTCCGAAGCGCCGTCCATTTTGCCGGAATCACGTACATCGGTAGGAATATGGATAAACGTCTGCCGCATCAGAAAAATGTTGAACACGGAGACAGCTCCAGGCAGCACCACCCCCAAATACGTATTGCCCAGATGAAGCCCCTGAATGGTCAAGTAATGTACGATGAACGACGTATATGAAGGAATAATCATGGTGGAAATCAGTAGCGTAAACACCAGATTTTTACCCTTAAAACGAAATACAGCCAAAGGATATCCCGTCAGACTGGCGAGCAGCACATTGAAAATAACACCAAGCGCCGTAATGATCACCGTGTTCAGCATATACTTCGGAAAGTTCATAAACTGCCATACCTGAGCATAATTATCAAAATCAATAAAGGTCGGGAAAATGGCGGGCGGCGATGAGAAAATGTTACGGCCCGGCATAAGTGATACGCTGAGCAGCCATAGGAACGGTCCCATTAAAAAGAGAGCGAGCAGCACCAGTAGTACATAGATCACCGTCATCCTTACAACTCGCCCCAGTTTGCGAATGATGCGGCTATATTCGTTTTTGGGAAGGGCCGACTGTAGCATTTTGTCATCCTGTAAATTCATCAATAGGGATTGACACCGCCTTTCCTATTGAATCGAAATACGATAATACTGAGCACCGCAATAACTGCACCGACAATTAAGCCGAGCGCCGAAGCATAACCAAAGTTAAACTGCTCCATCCCCTTTTGGAAAATATACAAGCTGGAGGTCAGCGTGGCTGTTCCCGGCCCGCCCTTGGTCAGCACATACACTTCATCGAACACACGAATAGCCGCCATGAGCGATATGAGCGTACAAAATAGAATGTAGGGTCTTAATAACGGGAGTGTAATATGGACAATTAGCCGCCAGCGGCTTGCTCCATCTACTCTGGCGGCTTCGTATAGGTCTTGTGGAATGTTCTGCAAACCGGCCAGATAGAGCATCATATAATACCCGAGTCCCTTCCACATCGTGATGAACATGAGTACATACAAGGCCAAAGAACTGTCTGACAGCCAGTGAATGTCCTTACTGATTACGCCTGCCTGCATGAGCAAATAATTCACAACGCTGTTATTGCCAAGCAACCAGCTCCAAATTAAGGCCACTGCTACCATAGAAGTTACAACAGGAATGTAGTAGGTCGTACGAAATATTTTAATTCCTGGTATACGGCTGTTCACCAGCACGGCCATCAGGATAGAGAAAATTTGAAGAAAGGGAACAATGAGCACGTACACCAATGAGTTCCAGATCGAAATGAGAAAGTTGCGGTCCTTAAACGCTGTCTCGAAATTATCCAGACCGACATAATGGGTATCCGATATGACCGAGTAGTCCGTCAATGCGAGCGGAATGCTGTAAATAATAGGCCAAAATACAAAGACGGCAAGCAATAACAGTCCCGGCGTCATAAAGGCCCAGGCCGTAAAAGATTCCGACCTCAACCATTTGATCATGCTGCATCACCACCCGATTTTGATAAATGAACAGGAGAGCCTTCGTATGACTCCCCTGCTGAACCTATTGCTTTAAAATATCATTCACTTCCTGCTCCAAAGCAGTAAGCGTCTGCTTCGTGTCCGTTCCGTTCAATATAATATTTTGAAAAGCACGCGTAACAGCGCTGTTCACGTCCTTGGCATTAGGAACACCGACCATGTAGTCCGTCGCCTTATCCAAGCTTTGCGCGGATACCACTTTGGCTTGTGCTTCCAGCGATTGATCAGACTGTGTGAAGTACGGGTCTTTAATGGAATCCTTCGTGGAAGGTAGTGTATTAGCCGCTTTGGAAAAAGCCGTCTGGCTCTCCGCATTCGTCAGGAAAACAGCAAACTTCACCGCTTCATCCACATGTGCGGACTTGGTCGGTACGACCAGATCCATGGTGTTGGACAGCCGTACATCAGCTTTACCTGTAGGTACAGGAACAGCAATCGTGTTCTTGTATACGTCCGGCGCAGCCGTTTTGATAAAGTTGATAAACGTTGGGCCTGCCAGCTCGAAAGCAACCTGCTCTCCGGCATAATATTTCACTTGCTGTGAAAACTCAGCGTCCTCTTTGAGCACGACACCGTCTTCCATCTGTTTTTTGAGATTATCAATCATGGTGACCGCTTCCGGTGTATTGAACGCCGCTGCTGTCTTTTCTTTATTCAAAATCGGAATCCCGTCTATGGCAAAAAGCTTGGATACAAGCTGCTGCGCATAGCCTGCTTTACCGATTTTTCTATTGACCTGGCGGCCCCATTCAGACAGCTCCTCCCGCGTTTTGGGCGGATGGGCAGGGTCTAAACCGGCAGCCTTCACCAGCTTCGTATTCATGTAGAGCACTTCCGTACCGGTATACCAAGGTAGCGCATAAGCCTTACCGTTAATAACTGTAGAATTATAAATACCGTCGAAATAAGCAGCCTTTTCCTCCGGAGACAGATGCTCATTCATATCCACAACAGCACCTTTAGACCCCATTTGGCTGGCAAATTCCGTATTGAGATTCACCACATCCGGACTGCTGCCACTGGCGATACTCGTCAACAGCTTGTTGGTCACTGCGTCATAAGGGTAATCCTTCCAGTCGATTTTGACATTGGGATTCTTCTCCTCATAATCGGCAATCACCCGATTGAAATATGGGGTAAATGTAGGCTGTAGCGCGATGGTCCAAAATTGCAGTGTCACTTTTCCTCCGTTAACGTTTTCCGGCTTTGAGCCTCCGCCACCGCAGCTGCTCAGTAGCACAACCAGCGCGAGCATAGAAACAAGCAACCGTAACCTGCCTTTCGCTTTCTTCGTCACATGGTGACCCCCTTATTCTTAGTTGATTAAGGCAAATTATAGCAGAAATACCGTTGGAGAAGGAACGTTTTTTCAATAAAATAAATTTAGAAGGAATAATTTTTCTTTTATTCGATATAAAAAAAGACGCCTCTTTAACAGAGACGCCTGTTTCCTCATTGAACCTGCTGAAGGTTCAAGTCTATTTAATAATATGGGGCCATGAATACGTACACGAGCACCCCGGTTAAGCTGACATACAACCAGATTGGCATGGTCCAGCGTGCAATTTTACGGTGTTTCGCCACCTGCATCGTCCATCCCCATACAACCGTGAACAGGGCCAGTGGTACGATAATGGCAGCCAGTATGCTGTGTGAAATCAGCAACGTAAAGTAAATCGGCCGAATAATCCCCACCCCGCCAAATTTTGCAGTGTCCGGCGAAATATAGTGGAAGGTCAAATAGGAAAACAAAAATAAAACAGTGCTGGCGAAGGCCAGTAGAACAAATGTTTTATGCACTTTGACGTTCTTCTTGATAATGGCAACCAACGCCGCCACCAGGAAAATAAACGTGAAGCTGTTAAAAATCGCATTCAACCTCGGGAAAATGGTGATATCGAAGCTAACACTCCCCTGGTATCCAATTGGCGAAAAGAACAGCAGCAAAATAATCACGTTGGCTATGACGGAAACGGTGATAATCAAGGCTGTGAAATTACGATTGCTCGTTGGAGCGTACTGCTTGTCCTCACTCGCTTTATTCATAATGAGCGTCTCCTTCGTTTAAATTCAAACTTTTCGTTTTCTGTTGTGGTAATAACCATACTATATTATATAGAACCTGTGGACGGCCTGTGAAGTGACAACAGTATGAACAATTTCACAGCCGACAATTTAAAAATGTGCTTTAGCATCTTAGGATAACCATTTTCTTAACATACCAACGGTAAAATGTGGCCATTTCCGGGGCTTTGTACACGCAAAAAAACACCGGGAAGGCCTGAATACCTGTCCCGATGTTGTGTTACTTGTGCACTTGTAATACGAGCATTCCCCGCAGTTACTGCTGCCAGACGTCACTATATTCTTGATGACGCTTGAACAGGGCCAGTGCGTACGAGCATGCGGGAACGACTTTTTTATGTTGCTCCCTCGCCATCTGAACGACTTTGTCGATCAGCTCCTTGCCAATTTTTTGCCCCCGCAGCTTTTCGGATACAAATGTATGGTCAATGACCAAGGAATGGTCATCTATGGATTTATAGCCTACTTCCGCAACCACCTGTCCATTATCCACCATGACTACCGCATGGTCCTCCTTGCGAATTTGTCTCATGAAACCGAGCTCCTTTCTGCCGACGATTAGATATCCTTATCATTCCCCGATTTGAGGTCCAACGAAACATCTCATACATCAGGATTTTGCAAAATCCTCACATAAAAAGAAGCCAATCGTCGACACTATCCTTATCCCAAAAAAGGTGGGACGAGGTGTTGTATTTGCGTTCGGAAATGAAACCCGTTATCCCGTTTGAACCGGTGCAAAGTGAACAAATCCCTACGGAGGGCCTGTGGCGGTACGAAATAAAATGGGATGGAACGAGAATTTTGACATATCATAATCAGGGTCGCACGCGTCTGTTTAACCGGAAGCAGCATGAACGAACACTTTTATACCCGGAAATCGCTTCATTTTCCTCATACTTCCAGGCTGATTCAGTCATTCTGGACGGCGAAGTGATCGCACTGGGAGCCGATGGGAAGCCTTCGTTTCATGACATTATGCGCCGCGACCTGATTCGCCGAACAGATCGGATACAAGCGGCTTATGAAGCTGTGCCCGCTAAATATGTACAAATACATGAATTATTTTGTTAAGATATGGTATAGAATTGACGATAATGTCGAAATTGGAGATACAATTCGTATAACACTACTTTCTATCGTTATTTATACAAGAATGAATGCCTTCCCAACGTTTCCCCAAATGCATTTGAGACATATCAGAATCAATTCGGTGAGGAAGTTCATATCTCCTTATTCAAGAATGTAATTTTACCATCAACAGCAAACTCTCCTTTAGAGCACACCTTCCCTTCACACTATATCCCTTTGTTATTTGAAACAGCAATAATAGTGGCTAAACCCATTGCTTGTACTTCCAAATATTTGGAGGGCTTCGGGTTGGTGAAGTGGTCAATATCACAAGATTAGGTGTGAGATATCGATTAGATGGTGAAGTTGTTTTATCTATTTAGCCCCTATTTGAACTTGGACAGTACACCCCTTACTCCGATACAATAATATTGAGGCGGAGGGGAACGAAATGAAGAAGAAACAGTATGATCTAAATTTCAAGAAGATGGTGGTTGCCAAGGGGAAGGAAATCGGCAACATGACCGCTATAGCAAGACAACATGAGCTTGATCCAAAGATGGTATTGCGATGGGCCAGAGAATTAAATCGTAAGGATCTAGATACACTGGATGGTTCTAGTGTAAAGCAAGCGAAATTTGTACCGACTTCAGAAGATTATGCAGAGCTTGTGAAAGAGAATGAGAAACTTAAGAAGCTCTTTGCAGAGCAAGCCTTAGAGAGGGATATTCTCAAAGACCTACTAAAAAAAACGAACCCGCACTTGCGGATAAAATAGAAATCGCCCAGAAGTATATTACACGAGGGCATAGCATCAGCTTTGTACTGCGTGTGCTAGAGGTAGAACGTTCAACGTTTTATGCATACGTGAATAGGCCAGAGCAAGCCCAAGAAACAATCCACAGGGCCGGTCGTCCTGCACCTGGTTTATCTTATACACAAGATGGTGAGCCAATCAGTGATGAGCAGATTTGTGAATGGATCATGGAGTTCTTAGCAGGCGAAGGCGCGAACTACGGCTATTGTAAACTGACCGTGCTTTTACGCCGCCGCCATCAACTGAAAATTAACAAGAAGAAAGTTTACCGTCTATGCAAGCGGATGGATGTGCTTCGTCCACAGCGGAAACTCAAGATTAAGCATCCCAAGCGACTTGCCAACAATCGCGTCATAACGGCCTCTAATCAACTGTGGGAGACTGACATTAAGTATGGATGGGTCCAAGGCGAGCAACGGTTCTTCTTCCTTATGAGCATCTTAGATGTGTTTGATCGCGCCGTAGTTACTTATCACATTGGATTGACGTGCGAAGCGAAGCATCTCGTTCAGATCATGCAGGAAGCACTGATGAAACGTCAGCTCTTTGACAAGGCAGAAAAGCCTGTCATTCGTTCGGACAACGGTCCGCAATTTATTAGCAACCTGTTTGAGGAAGCTTGTAACGAGTTTGTCATGATTCACGAGCGCATCCCGCCAAAAACGCCGAATAAAAACGCGCATATCGAATCGTATCATTCGATCATAGAGGTGGAGTGCTATCAGCGGCAGGAGTTTGAAACATATCCACAGGCCTATGAAGTCGTAAGTCAGTTTATACAAGATTATAATCGTATCCGCATCCACGGCAGCATTTACGATTTGTCCCCGTATGAATATATGGAAGCGGTGAAACAAGGCACTGTGAAGCCAAAGCAGATTAAGGTTTAATCTTAAGCCGCTATAAGTAAAGAAAGGAGCAACACACATGAACGAGTACAGCCAACAACTACAAGACGGAATCGACGAGATGGAAGCAACCATCGAACGTCTGCGTGAAGAGATTCAACACCTTAAAGAGCAACGCGATGCCCTAGAGAAGGGCAATTTGGAACTTTATCGAAATCTAACCGAGCCTGACTTTTGATTACGGGTCTCCCCCGAAGTGTGGAGAAGAACGTCAATTCGGGCGAGAAACAAAGCAAATTAACGAAATTCTACATCTGATATCGAATAAGAGGTGTATTGTCCTGTCTAGCCTGTCCAAAGCGATGGCGAAACCAGGAGGGGCCACAATTGTCGCGAAGTCCGATTTCTGAGTTTCTCCGCCGCGCGGTGATTCGGCTGTGACCGTCTTTCCCCATCTCTCCTTAGGCATGTCCGAGTCATACTGAGCGAGAGCCTTTATAAACGGCCAGCTCGCTGAGATGATAGCGATTCCCATCACCAGGCCACGCATCATTTTCTCCTGAAGTCGGCAGGGCACAAATGCTGGCGCGAGCTATCTATGCAGAATCGGGGCGCTCTCGCTTGCTGTACGTTAGGTGAGGCTCCGTCACAACGCAATCCCGCGCCCTGTGTCGCGCGCGCCAATGTCCCGTCCGGGTCCGACAGCGGCTATGGGCGGGCTTCGCAAGTTTCCGACAGAAATGTAATCCAGTGTAACTGTTACGCAACAGTTGGCCTAGGCGACATGCTGAGCCGACTTTCGCCCCCGATGTGAAGGCGAGCATCCGGTGTCGGCCAGGAGCGGCCAATCGATCAAGTGCGGTAATGACCTTCGAGTGTCGGCTCCAGTCAGCTTTCCGCCGTCTGGTTCGAATCCCCGGGGCTTTCCTGGTAGGAAAGTATGCGTCGGCAAATCTGATTCAACACGTTGCCTTCTTGACACCGTTGCTAGGCCGATTTATCAGGATGGCGCTCGTAATAACGTGAAAGAGATGATCCCCCCGTGGCGCGAATCCGGGCTGGCCGACGAGCCAGCCGAGCCCCGACATCAGGGCGAACAGGTCGACCCCATCCATATCGGCGCGCGCCGTTCCCTCGGCCTGAGCGCGGAGCAGTAGTCGCGCGCCCGCTGACCGCACCGCTGAGCTTGAAGCGTGAAGCGCGGAGTCCGGGTCCGCGTGGGCGCTCGCCATCAAGGCGCAAACGCCGCTATAGCTATGAAAGAATGCCACCCCTTCGCGAAACCAGGACACCAGCGCTTCGTCAGGTGGCTTCGACGTTTCGAGTTCGGCTGCCTGCTGCGTCAGTGCGTCCACATTCATACGCAGCAACGCTTCGAACAAGGCTTCTCGCGTCGGGAAATGGCGAAGCAGTGTGGCCAACCCGACGTCGGCCCGGCGGGCGATATCTCGCATGGACGCGTCGGCACCATGCTCGGTGACGACGTCACGCGCGACTGCAAGTAGATGGCTGTAATTTTTTCTGGCGTCGGCTCGCATAAATCGCCTTGACAATGGCTGCTCGGTAATCTCGCCCAGTGGGCCGGCTTCGCCCGTGACAGCGCTCGCTCGGAAATATTTTCTAGAATCTGAGTACTGGCCGCTGTATTCTTCGTTAATGCGACCTAATAAAAAGTCTATAGAAACCCCAAAAAGAGTGGCAATCTTATCGATCGTTTCCTTCCTTGGTGTTCTGCCTTTTTTGTCAGACTCGTATCCAGCTATGGTAGATCTAGATATTTTCAATCGTTCTGCAGCTTGCTCCTGCGTCCATCCTCGCTCTTCACGAAGCATTTTAAATCTCTCGGCGAATGTAGCCACCTAAATCACCCCTATTAATATATTACATTATAAATGTTCCTTTTGGAAACATTCTATCAAATATTATCGCTAATGTTCCGAAAGGGAACTATAATCAAATTGGCTGTATGGCGTCAGCTCGCATAAATCTACTTGACAATGGATCACTGATCCATATATGATGAACCTGTATCTGAATCAGTGATCCACAAGATACAGCACATTTGTGCAAATGGGAACCGAGACACTGTCGGACATCACGAAAGGGGAAAGAAGTCATGGGAAAACTTGAAGGTAAGGTTGCAGTCATCACGGGTGGATCGAGCGGCATGGCGCTGGCGAGCGCCAAGCGGTTCGTTGAAGAAGGCGCCTATGTTTTCATCACGGGCCGGAGGCAGGAGGCGCTCGACGAGGCCGTCAAGCTGATTGGCCGGAACGTGACCGGCGTGCGCGGCGACTCGGCCAATCTCGACGACCTCGACCGCCTGTTCGATACAGTAAAGCGGGAAAAGGGCAAGATCGATGTCCTATTCGCGAGCGCTGGCACGGGCGAAGCCGGCCCACTGGGCGAGATTAGCGAGCAGCACTTCGATGCGACCTTCGGCCTGAATACGCGCGGAACGCTGTTTGCGGTCCAGAAGGCGTTGCCGCTGTTCAACGATGGCGGATCGATCATCATGACCGGGTCAGTTACTTCGGTGAAAGGTTTTCCTGGTTTCGGCGTGTATGCGGCGAGCAAGGCGGCGTTGCGCTCATTCGCACGCACTTGGCTCAACGAACTGAAGGGCAGGAATATCCGGGTGAACGTGCTGAGCCCGGGGCCGATCGCCACACCGATGCAGGACCAAGCTATCGACGAGGAGACGAAGCGGATGTTCGAATCCCTGATCCCGCGGGGAAAGATGGGCCGTCCTGAGGAAATTGCGACGGCCGCGCTGTTTCTTGCTTCAGACGATTCGAGCTTCGTGAATGGGGTGGATTTGTCTGTCGACGGCGGCTTATCGGCCATCTGAGATCACGCCGAAAAGCGTGTGGGGGGTCTGTCAACTTGACGAAGATGATCCGAGTTGTGTCGATAAGTATGGAATCCTGATTAATAAGCGGGATTTATTTCGGTGATTGTCCAGCGGGTATTGTCTCGCGTGGCGCATCGCGGGCAGCGGGCCGCCTAACGCGGGCAACGGTCCCGCACGCCCGGTTACCAATTAACATGGGTCCGTGGTTGATCAAAACGTCCCCTGAATGGAGAGTTAACATGAGCTATTCGATTATTGGCTTTGGCGCGGTAGGCCAAGCACTCGCCCGAGCATTTGCAAGAAAGAACATCGATGTGACCGTCGCCAGCCGGCGCCCTCCCGTGACGTTGATGCAGCAGGCACGAGCGATCGGCCCCACCGTTGTCCCTAGGACGCTGCAGGATGCAATCGCGTCCGACACGATCTTCCTGGCGGTTCCGTTTTGGGAACATCGCGAAGTCGCGAAGCAGATCACAACCTGGCAGGGCAAGACGATCATCGACGCGACAAATACGAATGCTCCCGTTGAAGACCTGGATGGTCAGCCGTCGTCCGCAGTTGTCGCCAAAGCGTTTACCGGCGCCAGGTTCGTAAAGGGCTTTAACCATCTGCCCGCTGCCGTTCTGGCCGCTGATCCGAGCGTGAATGGCGGCAGCCGCGTCGTGTTTTTGTCAAGCGACGACGAAAATGCGGTGGCGCCGGTCGCGGTTCTGGCCGAACAACTCGGTTTCGCGCCGATTGCGCTAGGACCGCTCAAGGATGGCGGCTCGCTCGTCCAGGCCAGGGGCAATACCTGGGCTGAACTGATCTTCCAGGATCTCGTCAAGTTCAAATAGCGGCGCGTCACAACAAAGTCACAGCCGCTACGCGCATAGCCAAACGCGTGCTGGTGATCTGACCGAGATTCAGTTAGTGCTTCTGCGCGGGTGCATCATGGCCGCTAGACTCGCCGGATACCACTCGAAATATGTATCATGTAATAATGCTTAACGATTGTTCGTTTAACATGAAGGACTATTCAATGACAATAGGTGCATAAAAAGGCGTTCCATTAAACCAATGTCATTAAGTTAAGGCGCAAGGCTAAAAATCAAGAAAAAGAGCAGGTTATCGAAAAGATAGCCCGCTCTTTTTTTGGTGTCTATTTAGCCCCTATTTGAACTTGGACAGTACACCCCTTACTCCGATTAATACCTATTCTATCCTTTGTATGACGTAAAACAGTAGACATGCCTTTCACCAAACAGCCTGTGTACAGCCAACGATAGATGGTTTTGAAGCAAACCATAGACTGTCCCTCCTGACGGAGCCGCGCTACGATCTGCTCGGGAGACCACGTAGCTCGAAGCTTTTCTTCGATAAGGGTCGATTGCAGCAGTGTCCATTTTCCAACAGGGATGCAAGACTTACGCCTTTGGATATAGCTTTCCTGAGATTCCTCGGCACAGTAAGGCTTCTTCGCATGGTTTCGACGAAGTTCCCGGCAAATAGTGGCATGATGCCTGCCTAATTCATTGGGTTGGAAGATCGCTCACGAATCTTTTAAAGAGGAACTGTCGCTGTTTGTTTGATTTCCCACCTTTAGAAACACACATTGCATTGTTCCTACATTGAATTACGTATCTATATAAGTTATTTTTTCACTTTACGTTTGGGTTCGTTAGGTCAAAGTTATGTTTTAGCATATCGTGAAGATCATCCTCCGGAAGGTTTCCATCTAAGATGATCGTATTCCAATGTTCTTTACTCATATGATATCCGGGCTTAACTTCTTCAAATGCGTTTCGAAGGAATTCAGATTGATCAGGATCACATTTCAAGTTAACGCAAAGATCTTCTCATTTCCTTTGTGGCGTATGGCTGTCCAACCGTCTCCAAAAGGATGATCCTCATATGAGGCTGGATAAGACAAACAGTATTCTACGATTTCTTCTAATTTCATTTTGATTTTCTCCTATTTATAAAGTTATTATTTTTGATTGTTGTTCTGCTTGTACCATGCTGCAATTTCTTCCATCCTTTGTTTAATTTTAGATTCAGATCCCTGTGTTGTCGGATGGTAATATTCACGTCCGATCAGGGAGTCTGGCATGGTCTGCATTCTTGTTAGCTTTTCTTCTGTGTCATGGGCATACTGATACCCTTTGCCATAATTTAGCTCTTTCATAAGCTTCGTTGGAGCGTTCCGAAGTTGCAAAGGAACAGGTTCACTCATGGAGTGTAAGGCGTCTTTTTTCGCATAGCGATAAGCCAAGTAAGCTGAATTCGATTTGGGAGCCAGGGTCAGATAAATAACGGCTTGTGTTAGATGAACATCACACTCAGGCATCCCTATAAATTGACATGCCTGGAATACCGAAACAGTGATTTCCAATGCCCTATTGTCTGCCAAACCCACGTCCTCACTTGCAAACCTAACTAGCCTACGAGCGATAAATAAAGGATCTTCACCTGATTCCAACATTCGAGACAACCAATAAATAGATGCATTCACATCGCTATTTCGCATGGATTTATGCAATGCTGAAATGATATTGTAGTGCTCTTCTCCATCTTTGTCATACAATAGTGATTTTCGATGAATAATTTGAAGCAGCCCTTCTTTGCTAATTTCAATAGCTTCACCTTGTTTCTCTCCATTTAGCACAGCCATTTCTAAGGTGTTTAATGCCACCCTGGCATCGCCATTTGAATATTCTGCGATAGCAGATAGTACGCCGTCTTCAAAACCGATCTTTTGATCTCCGTATCCTTTAGGATCCAAAATCGCTTTTTCTAACAACTCAACAATATCTTCACTGCTTAATTGATGAAGGACAAATACTTTGCTCCGAGATAGTAAGGCTGAGTTAACTTCAAACGATGGATTTTCGGTTGTCGCACCGATGAGAATAATGCTTCCTTTTTCCACATACGGAAGAAAAGCATCCTGTTGTGCTTTATTGAAGCGATGAATTTCATCGATGAATAGGAGGGTTTTCTCCCCTAATTGCCTGTTTCCCTCAGCCTCCTTCATTACATTTCGGATATCTTTAATACCGCTAGTTACAGCACTAAAATCAATAAACTTAGACTTGGTTTGATTGGCAATGATTTTAGCTAGCGTTGTTTTACCAACACCTGGAGGACCCCAAAATATCATAGAAGACACTTGATCATTCTTGATCATATCTTGCAGAACTTTTCCAGGGCCAAGTAAATGTTTTTGGCCTATAAAGTCTTCCAACGATTGAGGACGCACACGATTGGGCAATGGTCGATCATGTTCATTATCAAATAACGTTCCTTGTATCACAGTATCACTCCCTTTTATAGGATAAATATGTTTCCTAAAAACTCTAAATGGGTTAAACCAAGTCCTTTTAGAAACAAGCATATATAATTAAACGTTCTGCTTTCGGAATTCTACAGGCGTATAGCCAGTTTCCCGTTTGAAAAATTTACTAAAGTGAGTAGTTTCTTGAAAGTTAAGCATTTCTGCAATGTCGCTAATCAAGTAATCCGTATGCATTAGTAAACGCTTAGCCTCGAGAGTAATTCGAGCTGATATGAAAGCTTTAGCACTTATTCCAACAGTTGCGACTGTAACCCGTGTTAAAGTTTTTTCTGTGCAATTTAAAAGGGCAGCATAGTCACTAACATGATTTAATTTGGCATAATTCTTCTCTACTAATTCTTGAAATTTTAAAAATTTTTGCGAGAACTGAGAAGTAGTAGGGATATTTTTTTGTTTATGAATAATGTTGAGCCAAGTTATGAATGCATAAAGCTGATAGCGCAACAACATATGAACATCCTCTTTGGCTCCTTGAATTATAGAGTCTTGAATCATTTGCTCTATTAAAGTGATTGCTCGATGCAACTCTGTATTATTCAAAGTTAAACTATTAGGCGTTCTTTCGATATCCAACGTTAAATTCAGTTCATTCATCGTAAGTGAAGTAGGAAGAAGGAATTCTTCGCGGAATAGAATAACCCATCCGTCCCAATTTTCATCATGTCCAAAATTATGGACTTGTCCTGGTGTTACTGCTATCAGTATTCCTTCCTTACAAGGGATGGGTTCAAAATCGATCCATTGAGTACACGTTCCTTCGGTGACACAAATGAGCATATAAAATTCATAACGATAAGTGATTTGCATACTATCCTCTGGAGTTCGCTTTTTGAGAGAAGATACACTGAAAATCTCCAGATCGTATGGATGAGAAAACACGGGTTTATATTTAAGAGGCCTTATATTATTTTCCTGATTGAATGGATGAACGATTACACGAACCTCCTTTAAGAGTATTTGTTAAATCGAAATGTCCGTAAAGTGTCAATATTTTTCGCATTTTTGCCTTCATTGAACCTGTTAAATGACCTAAAATGATCATATCATAATATTGGGACAAAACAAAATCGGTAGTGTGTAGAAGTAACATCTAATCCTAATGTGAGATACATTAAAACCAATGATTAGTAGGGTTATAGGGTTATGGGATCTTAGTGGTATGTTCTTAACTTAATTAGTTGAATTAAAGTTACGTTAGTGTCGCAGCAAAGCAGCACATATTATCACTACATTAAATTTACTCGGAGTGATTGATCCGATAGCTCTTCAATTTAATTGAGTATCAGCACCCAAAATAAGGGAGGCTAACATGCAGGTTAATAGCATAACAGCAAAAAAAATCTTAACTGAAATGAAAGGAGATTCCACTGTTGGTTTCACACATTCATTAAATCCTTATAGTGGTTGTGCTTTTGGATGTAGGTATTGCTACGTTAGAGAAATGCCTACTCAAAGGTACAGTGATACTCCCTGGGGAGAATGGGTTAGCATCAAAACAAATGCAGCCGATAATTATCGGAATGAGGTGGTCAGTCTCCGCCGAAGAAATAAACCCATTAATCTTTTTATGTCTACTGCAACAGATCCCTATCAACCACTGGAACGGAAGACGGGGCTAACACGCTCTATTTTAGAGGAAATGGTCAAACATCCTCCAGATTTCCTTCAGATACAAACACGAAGTCCTCTTGTCGTAAGGGATCTTAATCTATTACTTGAACTAAATCAAAAATGTGAGGTCCTTGTCTCCATGACTATAGAAACAGATCGGGAAGATATGAAACGATTGTTCGTTCCCCATGCTCCGGGTATTAAGTTGCGCTTGAAGGCATTAAAAGAAGTGAATAACGTAGGCATCGCTACCCAAGCTTCCATTTCGCCGGTACTTCCATTCACACCCGATTTTCCTAAAACACTGGAGTCTATCGTTGATCGCATCTACATCGACACACTTAACATTGGAGATGGAACAAGGGGGAAACGTTCCGAGCGCTTAGGCATGCCATTTTTGTTTAAAGAGAACGAGTTGTCTGGATGGTATCAAATGGATATTCATCTTAGAGTGGAGAAGTATTTTAAAAAGTTTTTTCCGGAAGAAATGATATTCATTTCTTCCGATAAGGTTTATCCCTTAAAAGGAAAAGTATTTGAATAGGCGGGTCCTATCCTACTTTTAAGGTATAGGAAGATAAAGGAGAATGAACAGTTGAATTTTACAGCAATTGATTTTGAAACCGCAAACTTAAACCGATCGAGTGCATGCTCTCTGGGTTTAGTTCAAGTTAGAGATGGGATTGTAACTGGTGAATATGAATGGCTAATTGATCCACAACAGCCTTTTAATCGAATGAATATTGCCATCCATGGTATTACACCTTCTATGGTTGAGAAGCAACCTATATTTGGAGAACTATGGACAACCATTGAACCACTAGTATCTGGAGAAATTATTATTGCACATAATGCTGTTTTTGATATAAGCGTTCTGAGGTATTGTCTCGATGCCGCTGAAAAAAGCTATCCAGAGATACAATATCTATGTACGTACAGAATTGGGAAAAAGCTGCTACAAGAGCTATCCTCCCATAAATTAAACATCATCTCTAACCATTTCGGAATTCGTTTAAATCACCATAATGCGCTCGATGATGCCCGGGCATGTGCCCAAATTATGTTGAATTTAATGGAACAGCAAAAAGAATGTGATCCGCTGCTTTTTGCGAAATCCCTGGGATTTCAGGCGGGATCACTGTATTCAGGTGGGTATACGCCTTTCAGGAAACATAAAATCAATCAAAAATAGGAAAAAGACAAAACGGAATAGATTTAGAGGATTCAATTTGATTATCAATGCCTGCTGAATTAACGAGCATTGAGTTGTGTCTGTTACTGGCAGAGTTTCTTCGCCCAAAGCTGGAGTTTCGATTAGCGAAATTAACCCAAGCGCTAAAATGAATATCAAAATCAACTTTATCAAATGCAAGCACCTCGTATTTAGGATATTTTATTTTTCCCAAAATGAGGAGTTGAATACGGTTTTAATTGTACTAAACTATCCATTAGTTGAACAAAGTCATCCAATCATATTGATTGGCTGCCTCCTTGATTTTATTGAGCTATCGTTTCAGGCAACCCGTCCTTCAATCCCTTCAGGCACAAGCTTTTTGTCATCATCTTGAAAATAACGATCTTTGCTACCGATTTTCATAGCACTAATGGACCCCATTCCACGATAACTTTTATAGCTCCGTCCTTGATAGATTTCAAATTCGCCGGGCGTTTCTTCTGTTCCTGCCAGCATACTCCCTAGCATCACCGCGTCGAGCACCTGCGGCTATCGCTTTAGTGATTTCTCCAGAATATTTAATTCCACCATCTGCGATAACTGGTACATTATATTGCCGAGCAACGGTCGCGCAGTCGTAAATGGCAGTGATTTGTGGAACTCCAATTCCCGTAACAACTCGATTTGTACAGATCGGTCCTGGACCAAATCTTAGCTATCGTTTCCGATAGTTATCCCGATCTTACAGGCAGGTTGCCTACGTGTTACTCACCCGTCCGCCGCTATCCCCGGCACGCCGCCAGCGGTCCTGAGCCTCTAGGCGACAGCCGGCTTCTTCAATTCCTGGCTGCGTCAACTGGCCAACTATTTCCTTATCCCGGTGCTGGTGGTCATGGTCAATTTCCTGGTCATGAAGCTGTTCTCACGTGCTGCCGGCGGGGCCGCCGGCGCTGCTAAGTGAGTTGGATTGGTGCCGACCCCGTGCGCGCTTGGGGCAGCTCAGGTCCGTTCGATGCCCTCGAAGATACGCAGGACTTCGGCCGCATGGGCGGTGGGGTCGTATGATGGGTTGCCGATGCCACGTGAGGTGGGTTCCGTGGTCACGGAGTTCCAAAGCCGGTCGAGGTTGCCTGCAGCGAAGTCAAGGAGGGCGTCGCGGACAAAAGTATCCCGGATAGCTTGCTCGTCGCTATGTCGGGGGCGTTGCTGGCCGACGATGCCGTACATCTCCGTGCCGTGTACGGCTGGCGCACCCTCGACAGGGCCAACGGTGAGCAGGTGGGCGTTGCCGCCTGCGGCGGCGTGGGCGAGTGCAGCACGGACGGCGGGTAGGGTAAAGAAGTAGTCGGTGAAGAGCGCCCCGCGAACCTCGACCGGAGTGCGTCCGTTGACATCGTAGGCGGCGACGATGCGCCGGGCACGGCTTCGGGGGATCCGCGACTTCGTTACTAGCTCGTCGACGAGGTTGTCGATGCTGCCCGGGTCGAACTTCTCGGTCGCGTTGATGACCCACCAGTCCGCTTCATTCGTCGCTGTGCTAAAGAGAATGTCGACGTCGCGGTGACGTCCAGATTCGAGGACACGCAGCGGCGTGTCAGCGAGAACAGCCCCGGTCTGAGAGTGGTCGTTCACGATGCCAATAGTCGTGTTATCGATGCCGTGTCGGTCGCCGATGTCGCGCGGGCTGACCTTGATGAGCGTCTCGGCGAGGAGCTTCCCATCCAGGGTGAGCAGTTGTTCGAGATCGTCCGCGATGCCGAGTTCGTTCAAAAACGTGATCGCTAGTTCTTCGGCCCACCAGGCCGGAACGATCCGGGATGCGCCGCCGGAGAACGCAGCGAGGCGCTGGTAGAGGCCGTCGGCCGCCGGAGCAGCGAGGAGCCCGATCGTGGAGTATGCGCCGGCGCTGTGGCCGGTGACGGTGACGTTCTGAGGGTCGCCACCGAAGCGGGCGATGTTCTCCTGCACCCATTTGAGCGCGGTGATGATGTCCTGCAGGCCGAGGTTGGTGGCGTCCGCGAACGCGCCACCGTACTGGGAGAGCGAGAGCCAGCCGAACGGGCCGAGCCGGTAGTTCAGGGACACCCCGATGGCGCGGCCGGTCGCGGCGAGACCTGAGGCGTTCGAGGTGGTCTGGGTGTTCGCGCCGCGTTCGAAGCCGCCGCCGAAGATGTAGACGATCACGGGGAGCGGTTCGTCGCCAGCGTCTTCGGGTGCCCAGACGTTGAGGTTCAGGCAGTCCTCGCTGAATCCGTTGTCGGCCTCCAACCAGCTATGGTCGCCGGCTTGCAGCGGGGCGGCTCCCTTCTGGTCGTATGGCAGGGCCGGGTTGAACGGCAGCAAAATAGGTCGGCGGAAGCGTTCTGCGCTGGCGTAGGGGATGCCCAGCCAGGAGCGGATCGCTTTGGCAGCGGTATCGGTCATGTGTTCGGTCCTTCCGTTGAGGGTGTGGTCACGTTTCATTTGTATTGCTCCTTTCATAGGTGAGATGATATGATCATTTTAGGTCATTATTTATAATAACAAAAGGTGAAATCCAGACTACGACTGACATATTTCGGACATTTCGATCAACCCCAACGGTCATGGAGTGAAGGAGGATGCCGTGATGGTGCGCACGTCCAACAAGAGGGAAGATATCGAATGCCTCAGCTACCGACCTTTGAACAGCAAGATTACGAAAACTTTTTTAAGAAGCAAATCTATTTAATTGCTAAACTATTTACATATTTCATGGAACATCCTGCTACTTGAACTTCTAGCCTTCCCTCCCCATTCAATCTTTAAGAAGCTGATTACGGTTCTTCCTTAATCCAAGATACTGCCCCTCTTCATCCATCTGAACAATTGATACATCCGTTGTATTCAACTTATACATAAGCTTTATATTGTTACAACCAACGTTGTTATATCCTATCCTGCCCGTTCGGAGCGAAAGTTCTAACCAAATGTGTTAATGATCGTGGAAGAGAATTATGATTTGATGCATAAGTACGTGAACAGACTTACATCATTAAACTGGTCTTCGGAAGGACCTTTAAAATATATAAAGGCGTGAGTGGGTCATAATCTTTAGCAATAGATCTAATCGATCTAATGTTACCTTCTTCCTAACTTGAAATACAGAAGGACTATTTCACTGAAGTGGTAGTCCTTTATTTTATTACTTTTTAATATTTCTTTGAGATTCAATGGCTTTAGCCATAAAAATATAACAATGCTCACACTAAAATTTCTGGAAATGGAAAGGATGAAATTTAGGAATATAAGGGGGCGGGATAAGATATGGAACTAGAGCCAATCATTCCATTTGAACCAGCCAGGATGCAGAATCTTCCATCAGGAACCAACTGGGTAGCCCAAGTAAAATGGGATGGGGTAAGAATTTTACACTACTGTGATGGGAATGAATCTCGATTATTCAATCGAAAATTGAATGAACGTACGCTGCAGTATCCTGAATTACTTGACACTAACTCCTTCTGCAAAGCTGGTTCTGTCATTCTTGATGGAGAGGTCATTGCCTTTGACAACACTAAGCCTTCCTTTCATGAAGTTATGAAAAGGGATCGTTTGAAACAAGAACAAAGTATAAAGCATTCCTTAAACATAACCCCTGTAACCTATATGATTTTTGACATCTTGTTTTACAACGGTACCTGGGTTACTGATAAATCATTAGAGTTTAGACAACAACTGCTCGATCAAATTATCGTACCGAGAAATAATATACAAATTGTACAAAACTTCAGCGATGGAACAGCTCTTTTTAATCTTATGGGTCAATATCAAATGGAAGGTGTAGTCTATAAGGATATATCCAGTAAATACAGAATAAATGGTAAAGATGCTCGATGGAGAAAGCATAAAATTGTGAATGATCTTTTTGCTGTTGTAGGTGGAATAACGCGAAGTAACCATATTGTAAATTCACTTTTATTAGGTCTATATACCGATGAAGATGACTTTATCTATATCGGTAGTGCAGGTACAGGGAAATTAACACGACATGATTGGGCATTCCTCACTGAACAAACGAATAAAATTGTTTCAACAAAATGTCCATTCTCAAATGATCCTGAGAAATCCAAAGATGTTATCTGGGTAAAACCAGAGTTAACCGTGAAGGTTGAATATCTTGAGTTTACTTCCGGTGGAACTATGAGACATCCCAGTATTCAAACTATTATTGATGTTGATAAAAATGAATGCACAATAAATCAAATACTCAAGTAAGTTAGTGTACATAATTCACGCCTTAATGTACAACGCGTTATTTATGTACATGTATTTACTAATCCTCGTGCGGCTGATGCCGCACACCATTTCCGTGCGGCCTTTTGTCAATGAGCCGGATCGTCATCGGGATGCAATATGGTACAGCCTATGTATACCGCCAAGGTTCAATACAGTGAGTGGCGATGGCAGGAAGGGCGTACCCTTCGCCAGCCCTCTATACAGGCTTTTGTAAATCAGGACGTAGAGCAGTGCATCGGACCTTGGTGATGATAAGTTGTGCAGATAAATTTAAAAAAAGCAAAATAAAGTTTATATAAATCATTGCAACCAGTGGTTAATTAAATTACAGTTAACTAATTAACTACATCGAGGTGGATCGCATGTTCTTTTTCTTGGACTCCGAAATTCGTCAACTGGCCTATAATCTGTTCCCAGGTGGCAATAAACCAATTGGTGTTTTGGTCGAGCTATTTTCAATAACGTATGAAATTCGTAAAGGCATGGAGAAACGTTCACGTGAATTCGGGCTCTCCTATGGGCAATATATAGCGCTTTGTGTGCTTTCTGCGCAAAGAGACGAAATGTCATCTCCTTCTGCTTTGGCTGAGAAGATGGGTGTAAGCCGGGCAGCGATCAGTTCCATGGTCATTTCCCTTGAACAAGATGGATATATTAACAAATACGATGATCCGAATGACAAGCGAGGCATATTTGTATCGTTGAACGATAAAGGAAGAGGGAAAATCAATCAAATGGACCCTTTTTTTATTGGACTGGCCTCACGCCTGATGTCGGACTTTAGCGAATCGGAAATCTGCGAGTTTCAAACCTACCTGTCACGCGTACGGTCTGCATTTGAAGATGTGAAAGGTTCGCGTCTAACCGATCCCAGAGAGGGAGAAGAAAAATGGCACGAAGACTGAGACAAAAACTGCTCGTCAAGCTTGCTCGCATATCCGCTGGCAGAAATGGTGGAGGCGTCTGATTTCAAGCCATCTCATACTCTAAAGAGGTGGCTTCGCACAAGAACATATATGCTTAAGAAGTCGCCATAATGGCGGCTTTTTTGTTTTAACTAGGTGATTTGATGGAGGTACTTACCTTGACGAAAGTATCTATACTAAAAGTGCATACTTACAAATGAATAGCATGAATTCTATAATCAGAGTTAAATCGTACTAAGGAGGACAATTCTTTGAAAACTCTAGTAATCGTAACACACCCCAGCCTGGAAACCTCCGTTATTAACAAGCGGTGGGTGGAAGAGCTTAAACAATATCCAGAAAAGTACACTGTACATGAATTGCATGAGGTTTACCCTGACGGAAACATTGATGCAGACAAAGAACAGCAACTCATTGAAGCTCATGGCAATCTTGTTTTGCAGTTTCCGATCTATTGGTTTAATTGCCCACCTCTCCTCAAAAAGTGGCTCGACGATGTGTTGGCTTATGGTTGGGCGTATGGCTCCAATGGAGGTAATAAATTAAAGAATCGCAAAGTGGCTCTAGCTGTATCTGCCGGAGTTAGAAAAGAAGATTATAGTGAAGAGGGAAGATATCGTTATACCCTTGAACATCTGTTAGCACCTTTTGAAACAACCTTCCTATACTGCAATGCAGATTATCGTTCGTACTTTGCATTTTATGGTACGGAAAAAAAGCCTGGCGAAAATGAACCAGGTAAAGAAAATGAGCCGATTGCCAATAAATTGGAGAACAGCGTACAGGATTATTTGAACTTTGTTGACAACCTTTAATCATCGGATCGCTTTGAAAAACAATAAAAGAAGTATTTCCTTGTTTAGGAACTACTTCTTCTCATATTAAGTCAGATACCTCTGTCTACTGCTGTATAGTCTCCAAAGTTGGCATGTTTTTCTCTCCCCACTGGCACATCATATCTAACAATGGAATGAGAGAAAGACCCCGTTCAGTTAATGAATATTCCACTTTGGGAGGGATTTGAGGAAATTCTTTACGAAGAATGAGACCTTCTGCTTCAAGCTCCTTCAACATGACGCTCAGTGTTTTGAAGGAGATGCCGCCTATACTTCGCTTGAGCTGGTTAAACCGCATAACCTTATTTTCAGACAGCCAATACATGATGATCATTTTATATTTGCCATCTACCAATGACAACGTATATCCAAAACCGGTGTTTTTTAGTTCAACTCCAGTAGGAACGCAGGTTTCTCCCACAGTTACACTCTCCTTAAGATAAGTATAGGTTGAAAAAGTACTTACAGTACAATAGATCATTATGCTGTTTTATTTAAAGGATGTAAATGTAGACTGTAAAAGGATACAGAAGAATTGAAGAAATAAAAAAGAAGCCCCTGCTTCCGCTACTTTAATGTAGCTGGATTCAGGAGGCTTCTTTTCGGATTATAGCCGGCTTCCGAATTACAGACTGTTAAAAGCGTCTGTCAGTACAGGTACGATCTGCGATTTGCGGGATACGACACCTTTCAGAACGGCTTTGTTGTCTTCAAGCTGTACATTATAGGCCTTTTCGACTGCTTGTTTTTGGCTTCCCAGCGCAATACCAATGGAATCACTGTTCACAATATCCGTTACGACGAACAGGAACAGATCCAGATTTTTAGCTGCAATTGTTTGGGACAGCGCTGCTTCCAGCTCAGATTGACGGGACAGCACATCGTTCACGTCTACCGCGTTCACTTGCGCAATTTCCACTTTGCGTCCGTTCATCTGGAATTCCTTTGCATCCAGACTCACCAGCTGTTCAATCGAGTGACCGCTCAGATCAGCTCCTGCTTTCAGCAAGTCAAAGCCATAGCTATCTGCATCCACACCAGCGATTTCAGCCAGTTCACGAGCAGCAGCTACGTCTTGGTCCGTGCAGGTTGGGGATTTGAACAACAGGGAATCGGAAATGATCGCGGACAGCATCAGACCTGCGATTTCTTTCGGAACCGCTATCCCGTTTTCCTTGTACAGCTTGTTCAAAATCGTGGCTGTGCAGCCTACAGGCTCAGCGCGGAAGTACAACGGCTGGCTTGTTTCAAAGTTAGCGATCCGGTGATGGTCAATGACTTCAGTTACACGCACTTTGTCAATGTCATTCGCGCTTTGCTGGCGTTCATTATGATCGACCAGAATGACGCTGTCTGTTTCCTCAGCAACCTGTTTAACCAGACGCGGCGCACTCACTTTGAAATAATCCAGTGCATACTGCGTTTCCCCGTTTACCTCACCCAGACGAACCGGCTCCACGTCCGCACCCAGTTTAGTTTTCAAGTCTGCATAAGCAATAGCTGAGCAAATCGTATCCGTATCCGGATTTTTATGCCCGAAAATCAATGTTTTTGCCAACATAATCGACTCCTTTGCACTAAGCATTTTACATCCTCTTAAAATATCAACAATTCCAATGCAGATTATATCATTAAATCTCGTTTTCTCCCATTCCCCTTTGAATGATTTCAAAAATAATCTATTAAATTCATAACATTTCCATGGAATGTGCACGTGAAGTTAACCTTATTTCTTCTAAAAATATAAAAAACATATAGTAATATATCCCACCAATATGGTAAGATATGCCTCAAAACTGGCAAGTTAGTCACCAGTGGTCAATTCTTTCATTTGAATCTTGAGGGAGGCGTGAGAACTTCGGCAGTGACTTCAAATCCTAGTATGTAAACAAATCATATTTTGATTGAAAAGAGGGAAATCTTTGAAAAATCCGATCATTTCGAAAAAAATTCCTGTCGTAACACTCGCTCTTGCCTTGATGGTAAGCTTGTCTCTACCGTCTATCAGTTCTGCTGCTACCGTAGACCAGCAAACCAGTTCATTTTTACAAGCACAGGAAGCTTTGACTTCCGAAGCAACCCCGGCGTTCATTTCGCCCGAGCTGAGTACCACTTCCTCCCAGCAGGTCAGAGTCATCGTGCAGCTGGATGGTGAGCCACTAGCCGTGGACCAATATGCGGCACGGTCGGGTAACCAGACTTTCACAGCACGATCCGAGCAAAAAGCGGAATCCGCTATCGTCAATGAGCAAACAACGTTCGTAGACAAAGCAGCACAGAACGGTATTCCGCTCCAAGTGAATTACCAGTACAATACGGTACTTAACGGCTTGGAGATTACGCTGCCAGCCAATAAAATTCCGGAACTGGCAAAGCTGCCAGGTGTAAAATCCATCCACGAAAACAAAACGTATTATTCCATCCCCGTACAGGACCCGCTGACACTCACCGCCAGCGAAGCAACGTATGATAACGCACCGCTGGATCAGATTGGTGTTCCTGAAGCCTGGGCTAAAGGTCTGACAGGCGAAGGAATTAAGGTCGGGGTTATTGATACCGGGATCGATTATGAGCACCCGGATTTGAAAGCAGCTTACAAAGGTGGGTATGACTCTTTTGAGCAGGACAACGATCCTTACGAGGAGCCTTTCCTTGAAAAAGAGAATGACCCGTACGGCACAGGTTTTGCCGGAACAACACACGGTACGCACGTATCCGGTACGATTGCCGGCCAGGCCGCTAATAAAACGGCGGATATTGTACAAAAGGGTATTGCCTATAAATCGGACTTATACGTGTATAAGGTGCTTGGACGCAATACGAAGACTGGGCGCTCCTCCGGTTCCTCCGCACAGGTCATCGACGGTATTGAACGTGCTGTTAAGGATGGCATGAACGTGATTAACCTGTCTCTCGGCTCGGACTCCGAGAAGGACCCAAACTCACCGGACTCCATTGCTATTAATAATGCTGTGCTTTCCGGTGTAGTTGCGGTTATTGCAAACGGTAATGCGGCACAAAACGGGAATTATTATTATTCAATGGGCTCCCCTGCAACATCGCAGCTGGCGATTTCCGTCGGTGCGGCCACTTCGCCAAGCAAAAGCTTCTCGGGCACAGCTTCAGTTACCCGTGACTCCTACTGGGAAGCGAATGGTGAATTGAAGAAAACAGTAACCGCCGATGCTTATGCGCATTACGGGTTTAATCTGATGGGCTGGGAGACAGGCAATGAGGATTTTGCTTCGATTCTGGGAACTGCCCCTTATGAACTTGTATACGCAAATTTGGGACAGCCTGATGATTTTGAAGGAAAAGATGTAGCAGGAAAAATTGTCCTCGTTTCACGCGGAAACCTGGCATTCGTCGATAAAATCGCAAATGCAAAAGAGAACGGCGCAAAAGCCGTAATCATTTTTAACGGGAAAGCAAAAACGACTGACATCACGCAGGCTGATTTGACAGACTCCATTCCGAGTCTAGATAGCTACGTAAACGCTAACCAGGGCGACAACTTTGATTATATTCCAACCTTTGATATGAAAGGCAAGGAAGGTCGCGCGCTGGCTAGACAAATCGTGGACAGCGCAGGCGAGAAGTTCACTGTCTCCTTTGGTGAAAATTATATTCGCACAGATAATACAGGCAATACGATTGCTGGATTCAGTTCCCGTGGGCCGAACGGCGATGAGCTGCTCAGCATCAAGCCAGATGTGAGTGCACCGGGGGTCGGCATTTTGTCAACTTATCCTGCCTTCGCCAAGTTCTATCCGGATGCCTCTTATAAACAGGCTTACAAGCGCAGCAACGGAACCAGTATGGCTTCTCCGCATGTAGCCGGACTTGCTGTACTGCTGAAGCAACAGCATCCAAACTGGACACCGTTCGATATCCGCGCTGCTCTGGCGAACACATCGGATACGCTTTACGATGAGAATCATATCCAATACGATGTGTATTCCCAAGGTGCAGGTCTTGTAAACATCGCTAATGCGATTCAGACACCAGCCCTGCTGGAAACTGTTGAAAAGATTACGATTCTCGATAAGAACTTCAATCGGCAGGAGGTCGTGAACTACAATCCTTCCGCCAGCTTCGGGGTGTTAAAACCAGGCAGTGATGCGAAGCAAATTCAGCTTCAGCTCAAAAACCTGTCCGCTAATAGCGTACAGTATGAAGCCAGCTACACTTTGCATGATAATGTAACCTCTGACCCTGCCAAGCCAGTTGCCACGCCTGCCGTGAGCAACATCGCTGTTCAGTTGCAAGGTGTCGGCACGAATGGGACAATCTCGGCAGAAGCGGGTAAATCCCAACCGTTCTTCCTGTCCGTACAGCCAAATTCGGGTGCAGCTACAGGTGTATATGAAGGAGAAGTCATCCTGAAAAGCGCCGGACTGCCTACATTGCATCTGCCGTTCGTCGTTCATGTCGGCAATGAAAATCCGACCACAGGCCTCGGCTTGCAGGACCTGAGTATAACCAACCCAATTATTTATCCAAACCGTACAGGTGCTCAACGCTCAACAGATCTTGCGTTCCGCCTGACCACGGATAAAACGAACCAAATAGCGCTCTATGTATACGGCATAGATGACAAGTTGATTGGTCTTATTACAGGAATTACAACTCCCACGGAGCAAGGAGTTAACGCTCGTCTCAAGCAAGGTGCATACTCCTTTAAGGGCATTGACGGAAGTTACGTCGAATTTGATGCCAACGGAAAACCTGTCCTGGATGCCAGCGGTCAGCCCGTTATTCAGCATTTAAAGGACGGTGTGTATAAGCTGGAGGTTAATTCGCCGGAATTAAACGCAAAAGGCGAAGTCGTGACCAATACTGACGGGCCGAAATTCTTTACCGCTATGAAAGCTATTCGTGTCGACAACAGCGCTGCCTCCGGCAATGGCGGAGGTGGAAGTGCAGGTGGAGGTGGCGGCAGAAGTAATACTACACCTTCCGCTTCAACCACCACATCCACCCCTGTCGCTCCATCTGCACCTTCACTTCAATCCGTAGTGAAGCAAGGACAGGCGGTAAAAGCGGTAGCCACAACTGTTGAGGTTAACAACAATGTACAGTCACTGACTGTAACCGATGCAGATTTGCAGGCTACTGTGACGGCAGCAGGCTCCAGCCCAATAGCCATTGTCCTGTCGGCCAGCAGCCAAGCGGGTCAAACGACCAAAGCAGCGCTGACTTCCGCCCAACTGACAACACTGGGCAAGGCTGCGGCAGGAAGCAGCCTGATTGTGAGCAACACAGGATCTTCCCTGGCTTTGCCAATATCCGCACTGAAAAATGCTCCTGCGGGTGCAGGCATTGAAGTTGTAATTAGCAGCCAGGCACAGGAAAGCAACACATTTACGAGCAAGCTGAAAGGCTCAACTGTGATTGGCACCCCTGTAGGGTTTGAAGCTAATGTTGTCACTGTCGGCAAGAGCGAACCACTTAAGGTTGCGCCGGGACAGTTCATTAGCCGCTCCTTTACCGTGCCCGGCCAAATTGAGTCCAATACTGCCGGTGTTCTCTATACGGCTAACGGAAATGTCTATCCGGTTCCATCCGTCTTTACGAAGCAGGCAGATGGATCTACAGTCGTCAAGGTAAACCGTCCGGGCTTCTCGACGTATGCAGCGGCGACTCGTCCCGTTAGCTTTGAAGATATTTCATCGTCGTATGCTCAATCCGAGATTCAGTCGCTTGCCAACAAGCTGCTGATCAACGGCACCACAGACACGGCCTTCTCACCGAAGAAGAACGTGACACGTGCGGAATTTGCTGCAATGGTAACTCGGGCTCTTGGCCTGACACCGGGTACTGCCGCACCATTCGGCGATATTCCAGCAGGTAGCTGGTATGCCGGCGATGTCGCAGCCGCTTATGAGGCCGGGTTGATCACAGGTCGCAGCGGCGACAAGTTCGATCCGAATGCCAACATCAGTCGTCAGGAAATTGCTGTCGTGCTGAGCAAGACAGTAGACCTGCTCCAGATCAAAGCATCTGTCGATGGTCCTGCGCGTACACCATATCATGATGCTTCATCTTTTGCAGGTTATGCCAAGGATAGCATTGAAAAAGTAAGCGCAGCAGGTATTATCAACGGGGAAACCATCAAAGGTTCCTCCTACTTCCAGCCGAATGCACCTACAACGCGTGAGGCATCTGCCAAGGTGCTGCATGTGCTTTTACAAAAGGCTGCATTGATTAACTAACCCAACAGCCTCCCGAGCCGCGTTATAGACAACGTCACGGTTCGGGGGGCTGCTTTTATGCTATACCGTCCCCGCTAACGGCAGCGCGACCTTGAATACGCTACCTTCTCCCGGCGTACTTGCAGCGGTGATTTTTCCGCCGTGTGCTTCCACAATAGACTGTGTAATCGCCAGACCAAGACCAGCTCCACCCGAGCTGCGCGTACGTGACTCATCTCCACGGTAAAAGCGTTCAAAAATCCGCTCCAACTGCTCTTTACTCATGCCCGGCCCGTTATCACGAATCTGAATATCCGCCAGCTTCTTCCCGGCAGACAAGTTTACATGGATCACACCTCTCTCCCTATCTGTATGCTGAACAGCATTATGGAACAGATTGAGCACTACCTGCTTGATTTTATCCCCCTCAGCAAGCACTCGCACACCCGCCGTCATATCAAAAATCACTCTTCGCTTGCCCGCCAGCATAAGAAGCTGCGGCTTCATTTCCAGCAGCAATGTATCCAGCGACATATCTTCCAGCTTCAATTCGGGCGTCCGGTCCAGCTTAGCCAGCAACAATAAATCGGAGACAAGCTTGTTCATCCGCTTGGATTCACCATACATACTCTCCAATGCAGATTGAAGCTGCTTAGGATTAGATGCCGCTCCACGAAGCAGCACCTCCAAAAAACCGTGAATTGACGTGAGCGGGGTGCGCAGTTCATGGGAAGCATCCGCAATAAACCGTCTCATCTGCATCTGCAACTCACGCTCGGCAGCAAAAGAATGCTCCAGCCGTTCCAGCATCCCGTTAAAGGATACCGCCAAACGGTCCACCTCATACTGCCCCTGCTCTGCGTCAAAGCGCTCGGCCAGATTACCCGCATCAATGCGTTTGACCGCCTCAACCATCCTCGAAAGGGGCACCAAGGTGCGCCGCAGCACTGGAAGCATGAGTGCCAGACCAATGGCAAGTGCAATCAGAGATAGCAAAATGAAGGTACGCAACTGGTTAATCAGCTGCTCATGCATGGAAGTTGTAGATACACCCATTTGAAGCAGCCCATTCGAGTGGTCAGGAGGACCGAGCGGACGGAATACGACCAGTTGCTCGTTCCCTTGGGCATCCGTGAGCAATTGATAGCCATAACGCATGCGCTTGCTTTGCTGCATCGAAATATACTGCTGAGTGGTGAGCCTCGGTGGCGTAAGTCCATTTTCGTTAGACTGGCTCGTAAAGGTTCCAGCTGTATCTATGGAAGCAAGCGACATATCCGGCCAAAACAGAAACGGCCTCGGTCGGTTATCCTTCCGATTGGTTCCTTCTTTGGGGGTGGAGCTTCCGCTCTTCTCCTGCCAATCTTTAATCAATAAATCGGCAGGAATTGAGCCTAACTGCGTACCCATCGCATCCGCCCGACTGCGATACAGAAAATCTTTCATCAGGAAATATTGTAAAAATCCGATCAAGACGAGCAGCAGCGCCACAATAAGTAACGTTCTGGCCAAAAGCTGGGAGCGGAGAGAACGGAGCGCAGTTCTTCTCCGGCTTTTCCCCGCCGCCTTCATAGCAAGTCCACCCGGTACCCAACACCACGCAGCGTACGAATGACCCGATGCTCCTTGTCTTTGAGCTTTTCACGTAAGGAGCGAATATACACCTCGACAATATTGTCCTCGCCCCCAAAATCATACCCCCACACTCGATCCAGGATTCGACTTTTACTAAGGACAATCCCGTGATTCAACACCAAAAACTTCAATAGTTCATATTCGGTAGGCGACAGCTCCAGTACCTGATTTTGGTAGCGAATTTCCTTTCGTCGATCATCCACCTGAAAGGGTCCGTGAACCACTTCTCCGAGCAGATCGGGAAACTGATTGCGCAGACGCGCTTCAATCCGGGCCAGCAGTTCATTAAAACTAAAGGGCTTCACGACATAATCGTCCGCGCCCAGTTTTAATCCTTTTACCCGATCATCCACATCATCCTTGGCTGTCAGCATAATGACTGCAATGTTATCCTCTGTCTCCTTGAGACTTTGACATACCTCAAAGCCATTCATTTCAGGCATCATAACATCCAGCACCGCAACATGCGGGCGAAATTCTTTTGCTAAATCCAGTGCATCACTGCCGTTCTCAGCTGTTTTGACCTCATAGCCTTCATTAATCAGCCCAAGCTCCAAAAATTGCAAAATGTGCGGCTCATCGTCCGCTAGCATAATTTTAACCCCGTGTATCGGATTCATCGCTTATCTTCCCTTTCATGACCCCACTTTTTTTCTTAATAAAAGATCGATTCATTTTCACTTGTATCTAATATACCTGAATATTTACATAAAAAAAGCATCCCTATCCAGCTTTCAGCTAACATTCAGGGAGCGCTCATAACCATTTCAGCTACGTCAGGCATGATAATAGCAAGCCGGTAGTTCACCGGGCCCAAGATCGGAAGTGGCTGATCATTCCACAGTCCTGAAGATAGCGGCTAGAACAACGGAATAAATACAAAGAATTTTCACAGGGAGTGGAATGTACATGATTAAGAAATGGTTCAAGAACAGGGCGGACGTCCCCCTCATCATCATTATGCTGATATCCGCCATTTTGAACGGATACAACATCTGGCAAGACAAATATGTTAACACCTACTACACGACGGCCGTAGCAAGCATGCTAGAGAACTTTCACAACTTCTTCTTCGCCTCACTTGATTCTGCCGGATCGGTAACGGTAGACAAACCGCCTGTCGTGTTCTGGATTCAGACCGCGAGCGCCTATATATTCGGGCTTCACGGCTGGAGCGTTATTCTGCCGCAAGCGCTGGCGCAAGTCGGATCGGTACTGCTCGTTTACCTGCTCGTGAAACCGAGCTTCGGTACGATGGCCGCTCGATTGGCCGCCTTCGCCATGGCAACGACACCAATTGCAGTAGCGGTCAGCCGCACCAATAACATCGACGCGATGCTGGTTTTCACACTGCTGCTCGCCACATGGTTGCTGTTCAGAGGCATTAGAAACCACAAAATGGGACCGATCCTCTGGGCTTTCGCAGTCGTAGGTATCGCCTTTAACGAAAAAATGCTTCAAGCCTATATGATTGTTCCCGCTTTGGGACTCTTCTACCTGCTGGCCTCCAAGTTTAACTGGAAGCGAAAAGCGATAACACTGGCAGCATCGGCAGTCGTTCTCATGGCCGTGTCGCTCTCTTGGGCAGTTGTGGTCGACTCCACTCCGGCAGACCAACGCCCTTATATGGGAAGCAGCGGTACGAACTCCGTACTAAATCTGGCCTTTGGCTATAACGGTCTGTCCCGTCTAACAGGAGATCGGGGAACAGGCGGCGGCACTGGTGGCGGTCAACGCTCGGAGTGGAAACAAAACGCTTCAACGAATAATAGCAATACAAACTCCGATCAAGCTCAGACCGCTGCATCATCGGACGCTACTACAGCAACTGGCGACGCTGCTACCCATAACATGGCACCAGGTGGATCCGGTACAGGTGGCCAAATGCCACCGGGCGGATTTGGAGGCAACGATCAAGGCGGTGGTCAGGGTGGACCGGGTGGTGGACCGGGTGGAAATTCCGGTGGTGGCATGTTCGGCACGGGTGAAAAGGGACCTTTACGGTTGTTCCAATCTGCCCTGTCAGGTCAAGCCAGCTGGCTGCTTCCATTCGCATTGATTGCTTCAATCGGTTTGCTTGCAGGCATTCGACGCCGTAATATCACGCAAAAACACAAAGAGGTCATCTTCTGGCTGGCCTGGCTGATTCCCGTAGCTGCATTTTTCAGCGTAGCCGGTTTCTTCCATCATTATTACCTGATTATGCTCGCACCACCAATTGCAGCGCTCTTCGGAGCCGGATTCGTGGAATTATGGGAGCAATATCGTGAGCGTTCCGGCTGGCTCTCCTGGCTGTTACCCGCAGCGGTACTGGCAACCTCGGTATTTAGCTGGTTTGTCCTGCAAAATTACAACGACACCATTGGCAGTGGCTGGTCCATCGCCGTATTGATCCTGGGGATCATCGGCACGGCGCTTCTGGTAGTAGCACGATTGGAATCGGAGAAGTTCACGAGATATGCCATCATTGCAAGTGTACTCGCTATGTTTATCGGCCCTGTGTACTGGGCATTGACACCGATCACCTACGGAGGGAACAGCATGATTCCACAAGCTGGACCTTCTCAATTTGGCGGCGGTGGAGGCGGTGGCGGAATGCCAGGAGGTAATTTTGGCAACCGAGGCCAAACCAACAATGCAGAGCAATCCAGCTCTGATGGTAATACTTCAAGCACAGGAACAAGCAGAGACAGGGAACAGAGATCTTCTACCCGCTCCAGAGGAATGGGTGGACCAAACGGTAGCCAAAGCCTAGACCAAAAAACGTTGAACTATTTGCAAAAGCATAACACAGGTGAAACCTACCTTTTCGCAGCAAGCAATTATTCAACAGCCGCTCCTTACATGATTGAAGCAGGACAAAAAGTGATTATTATGAACGGCTTTGTATCCTCCGATCCGGTGTATACCGTCGATAAGATCAAAGCGCTGGTGGAAAGCGGTCAGGTGAAATACTTCATGATCAACGGTGGAGGCGGCGGTGGACCGGATAGCGGTAACTCCGAAGTCACTGCATGGATCAAAGAGCATGGCAAAGTGATTCCTACAGACGAATGGAAAACAACAACTGGCGAAACCAGTACCAGTGCCAAAGCATCCGACAGCGGAAGCGACATCACGAACAGCAACTCGAACGCTCAGGATGGTCAAGGTGGACCTGGCGGAGACGAACGTGGCGGAAGCGGTACTTTATACGAAATCACATTATAAACGAGGAGGAACTACTGATGAGTGAACAAATCCGTTATTCCATAGTTATTCCGATGTACAACGAGGAAGCCGTCATTACCGAAACCTATCGGCGGCTGAAGCAAGTCATGGGCTCGATGGGCGAGCCCTACGAGCTGATATTCGTAAATGACGGCAGTTCGGACCGCAGCGTCCAGTTGATCAAGGAATTCAGTCTCAGAGACGATACCATAGTATTGATTGATTTCTCCCGTAATTTCGGTCATCAGCTAGCAATTACCGCCGGGATGGATTATGCGGTGGGAGAGGCGGTCGTCGTTATTGACGCCGACCTCCAGGACCCGCCTGAACTGATCGTAGAGATGGCCAATAAGTGGAAGGAAGGCTATGAGGTAGTCTACGCCAAACGGCTGAAACGCAATGGCGAAACTCGCTTCAAAAAGTGGTCTGCCAGCCTCTTCTACCGTGTACTGAAAGCATCGACGGATATTAATATCCCGGTAGACACTGGCGATTTCCGCCTGATGGATCGCAAGGTAATAGACGAATTGAAACGGCTGCCGGAAAATAATCGGTTTGTCCGTGGACTCGTTAGCTGGATCGGCTTCAAGCAGACGGCTGTTGAATATGAGCGCGATGAGCGGCTCGCGGGTGAAACCAAGTATCCGCTGAAACGCATGATCAAGCTCAGTCTGGACGGAATCACATCCTTTTCCATTAAACCGCTCAAGCTGGCAGGTTATATCGGCGCACTCCTGTCCATGTCCGGCTTCCTGTATCTGATGTACGTATTGTTTCTCAACTTTTTCACCGATTCCTATGTCATGAAGGGCTGGTCGTCCATGATTAGCATCAGCCTGATTTTTGACGGAGTGATCCTGATCATTCTCGGTATTATGGGTGAATATGTTGGACGGATTTATGACGAAACCAAAGCCCGCCCGCTCTACATTGTTCGCGAACATCTGGGTGGACAATACGAAAACGGCCCTACCCATGCCATGAAGGCCCCTGAACAACGTGAATCCCTGTACATGCAAGGTTCCCGTGACAGCCTAATATCCGCCAGCCGCACAGTACGCGGCAACAGCGCGGTATATACCAGACCTAAATCCGGTCACGGAGCGTAACCTATGAAAAGCCGCATGGCCCAGCTACTCCCTATGATCCGTTTTGGCATGGTAGGACTGGTGAATACGGGCGTAGATTATATCATTTTCATGCTGCTGGCTTGGGCCGGAGTTCCAGTTGTGTTGTCGCAGATCATTTCATACAGCTGCGGCACTGCCAACAGTTACATTTTGAACAGCAAATGGACATTCAACAAACAACCAGCACCCGATACTCACAAACGTCAATTGCCTAAATTTATCGTCATCAACCTGATCGTATTGGGACTGACCTCCTTATTATTGCAAATGCTTCACAGTGGAACCGTACTACCGCTTGCCGTATGCAAGCTGATCGCCACCGCAGTCGGAATGGTCATCAATTATATCGGGAGCCGATACTGGGTATTCGGTTCCCCATCCCGAAAGGAAAGTGAATCTCTATGAGAAAAATTACAAAAGCCGTTATTCCAGCCGCCGGATTAGGAACTCGTTTTTTACCCGCTACTAAAGCTTTACCTAAAGAAATGCTTCCGATTGTCGACAAGCCAGCTATTCAATATATTGTTGAAGAGGCTATCAAATCCGGGATTGAAAGCATCATTATCGTGACCGGACGTAATAAAAAAGCTATCGAGGATCACTTTGACAAGTCCGTGGAATTGGAACAAGTGCTGGAGAGCAAAGGCAAGTATGATCTTCTGCGTGAGGTTCAAAGCATCGGGGGTAAGGCGGTCATTCACTATATCCGCCAAAAAGAACCCCTCGGTTTAGGACATGCGGTACGTTGTGCCCGTCAGTTTATTGGTGACGAGCCATTCGCTGTGTTGCTGGGCGATGATATTATGGATTCCTCCACTCCGGCGATTCGCCAAATGATGGATGTCTACGAAGCGACTGGCAAGCAAGTGGTCGGCGTACGCACAGTGGAAGAGCAGGATGTAAGTAAATACGGCATTATTGACTCCATCCATCAGAAGGGTCTTATTCATGAAGTCGGCGGACTTGTTGAAAAACCATCCCCTGCAAAAGCCCCTTCACGGCAGGCGGTCATTGGGCGCTATGTATTGGAGCCTTCCATTTTCTCAATATTGGAGAATCTGTCCACTGGGGCGGGCGGCGAATATCAACTGACTGACGCCCTTCATCAGGTGGCATTGCAAAATCAACTGCTGGCGCTCGAGCTGGAAGGCACGCGATACGACATTGGTGATAAGGCCGGATACCTGGAAGCTGTGCTTCACATGGGTATGCAACGTGAGGAGCTTCGTCCAATGCTTGACTCCATAATGCACGAGTGGGCGCTGGCATCCAGATAAGATTAGAAAAAGAATTCCGACCTATTTCCTCCTTCTGTGCATATTCTAATATCCAATCCATGTTGTGAAACCACGAGAGTGGAAGGATAAACACATAAACCTGTACAATGTAAAAGTACAGTGCCATGGGAATAGGCTCGGCTGTCCGCCGAAATCAGGGAGGAAAAAGTCTATATGATACCTGAGGGGAATTTACAAAGTAATGTAGACCGTTTCAACGGCTTTGCCGATGACTACGACCAACACCGGCCAGAAGCACCGTCGCTCGTTGTCGAGATCATTACCCGTTATCTGGAACGAAAAGTGGAGCTTGTGGCTGATATTGGCTGTGGGACAGGGCTTTCAACTTTCATTTGGAAAGACGCGGCCCGGCAAATTGTCGGCATTGAACCCAACCCGGACATGAGAGGAAAAGCGCAACGTAAGCTAGAGACAGCAGGAGCGACAACGGCAGACAGCATCTCCTTCAAAAGCGGGTTCTCCAACAACCTGCCCTTTGAGGATGGAACTGTAGACGTCATCACCTGCTCTCAATCCTTTCACTGGATGGACCCTGTCAGCACGCTCAGGGAAGCGGGCAGAGTCCTGGCTCAAGGCGGGGTATTCGCCGCCTTTGACTGCGATTGGCCTCCGGTGCTGCAATGGGAGATAGAACAAGCTTATGCACAGCTAATCGCCGAAGCAGATGAAATTTTGAAGCGGGAAGCACCTGTAGAGCAGCAAGCCCATAAATGGAGCAAGGATCAGCATCTGGCTAATCTGCGCAGCAGCGGACAATTCCGATATACTCAGGAGATTGTCTTCCATAACCATGAGCAGTGTGACGCAGCTCGTTATATAGGGCTTGTTCTTAGTCAAGGCGGTATACAAACGCTATTCAAACTCGGCAATCGAGCGCTTGATGAAGATTTGGCCCGCTTTGTGAAGCTCGTAGAAGATCATTTTCAGGACAGAACATTGAATATCCTGTTCAGCTATCGTATGCGGCTCGGCGTCAAATAGAAAGGAACAAGATCATCCTGTTGACATGTTCTTGGGCTCAAGCCCAAAAAAGACTCTCCTTCGCCTCGTAAAAACGAGTGCTTACAGGAGAGTCTTTTCACTGCAGTTCCGCTCTGCCTTCGGCTTAGGAAGAGCGGACAGCCAATAGGTGCGCCAACCGATCAGGGTAGTCCGTGATGATGCCGCTCACCCCGTCCTCCAGTAATCGCTGCATTTCTTCCGGCTCATTTACTGTCCACGGATGGTAGACCATACCCGCTGCCAGTGCCTCAGATACCCCTTCTGGTGTGACGGAATGCTTGTAAGCATGCAGTGCTGTGGCCCCGAATTGTCTGGCATACTCCGATGGACGTACCATAATCTCAATATACAGCGCTCCCGTCTTGATCTCAGGGGCCAATTGCGCACAGAGCGCCAGTGATTCATGATTGAAGCTGGAGATAATCACCCGCTCCTCTAAGCTGAAACGTCGTACAGCAGCAATCACCTCTTCCTCCATACCAGGATAGAGGTAAATACTATTTTTTAATTCCAGATTAATGATTGCATCGGAAGCCTGCGCCAGCTCCAGCAGCTCATCCAGCAACGGCACCCGCTCACCCCGGAATTTCTCATCAAACCAGCCGCCTGCATCTAACCCATTCAGTTCTTCCAGCGTAATATCACGTACATCCAGCGTGGAACCTGTCGTGCGTTCCAGCGATTCATCGTGAATGAGCACCAAATGCCCATCCCGGGTACGCTGCACATCCGTCTCTATGCCGGTGGCCCCCAGCTCCAAAGCGTGGCGAAACGCCGCCATCGTATTTTCAGGGCATACACCCGAGGCACCGCGATGTGCAAAATTAATAACTTTCCCGGTTACAGTCACAACATAACCCCTCCTGTCATTTCACAGGACATTATACCTGATCATTGTTTGGGCTGTATAAAATGTTCATTCTGGTGCCCCTTCTTCTATGGCGTTTGAACAATTTCCCCAATCCAATTGGTATAAAACGTATTCCCGTTCCGTCGATCAAACGCCGCTGCCGCCGACTCTGCCAGTGGTCTGAAATATGCAATAATTTCTGTCAACGTACGCTCCTCTTTGCCCCACTCCAAAGAAGCAGGCAGCCGAACCAATCGACTTTTCCCCGAAGTGTCCAGCCTTTGCAGCAGACCTACCATTGCCGCGTAAAAATACATTTGCTCCAGCCCGCTCTCATAATCCAGCGCCATATGCAAATGACGCTCTACCACTTCAATTCCCTTAACCGGGTCCGCAACCGCCAAATACTCGATATGCTCCGCTATGGTTTTCAGAAAATCACGATCATCCCGAACCAGGCGATACCCATTACGATGATGATCCTTCGCCTTGTCTGCTTCCCCTTGACGATAAAGCGGCAATAGCACCTGTGAGAGCGTCACATGCGGTACTTCCGCACATGTCATCCGTCCCGACAAAATCGGTTTGGCCACGGCAAGCGCCTGCTCGTCCTCTCCGGTCAAATAGTAAAACCGCACGATCTGGCTCTGCTCGCAGGCTTCACAATCACTCATGCTATCCCGTTCAATCGTACGAAAGGTATCCAGATACTGGCGTGCTTCATCCAGTCTCCCCATATCCATCGCGATACGAAACTTATAGTAGTGATACGGACGCTCATTATACCCGTATTCGGCATAACGTTTGCGCATATCCTCCACAAGATTCTCCACCTGGGCTTTCGGTATATTGGGAAAGCTGCACACCTTGCCGAGAATCCATTTGTAAGTCCACAACAACTCTTGCTCATCATATTCGTCGGGTTTTTGATCAAATTGACCCAGTTGCCACGAAAAAGCGATCAGCGCCTTCAACGGATATCCATTAAAAATAGCGCAGTCCACAATCTCTCCCCGGACTTCGTAGGCGAGTTCCTTCAACCCGGAAGCATCCGCCAAGCGGGCCGCTTCCTCCAAAATCGCCAGCTTGGCCGCCCCTCCGGGCAGATCCTGCGCCTGTTCCATCAAATCATATATCGTATCTTCCATTCGGCTAGCCTCCTGTAATTACGCAATTACGTATTTTGTCCGTTCCCCAATCCCCAATTGATAAAATGCAGCACACTCCGATTCATCAGCCCCAGCTCACTCCGATTCATCGGATAATGGCCCATCATAAGTGCATTCACATACATCATTTCCGTTGCAGCCGTAATCATCAGTGTATCGGTAGCCTCCAAAATACGCGCCACCACCGGATTGTTTAGATTAAAATATAAGGTTGAGTAGCCCGCATTCTGCTGAACCCCCGCTTTCAGACTATCGAGTACATTAGAAAAAAGTGCGGTTGTTTCTTCGACAGTGTTTTCCATGGAGCGCAAGGTTAGCGCATCCTGCGAAATGGTATACAGCACAGGCAAGCTAGCAGGCTCAAAACGCTTCAATTCAGTGCGGCAGCGCATCGGTTGCAAAGCAACATCCATGACGCGCAGCACGCTGTAATACTGCTCTCGTTCTTCCTGCGTCAATCCGGTAAACGACATGGATACATCCTCAGGACTAAGCCGCTCGGTTTGCAGGGCAGGGTCGATCCAATGCAGCTTTTCCAAAATTTCCGTATCGTAAATATAGCCGCCATTGATCACCAGCATGGATTGCGCCGCCGCCACATGGGTAATCTGACGATACTCATCAACCGTCGATGTGTAATGGAGCGGACGCCCACCCGCCTCGCGGATCAATTCACTCAGCTCCCGCCGCCCAAATGTACTTTCAAAGGAAAACCAGCGGTGCATAATCCGCAGAAATTCATCATCCTCCACCGCGAGCGCCTTCATGGAAAGCTCATGCAAACGAATCCAATGCTGCAAGCGGTCTGGCTCATACTCCGCCATGCGTAGCAGCTCTTGCCGAATACAGGTTCCCAGTTCAGAGCGAACACCATCAAGCTGCTCATTTTCATAAAAATACTCACGTGATGCCGTCGGCTGCAATTCATCTGTCCAGATCAGACTTTTAATGAAAAAAGCCCACTCCGGCAATACATTTTCTGCTTTGTCGGACACCAGCATATGCTTCAGATACACCCGATGCAGCCGCTTGCTGTTGAGATTAATACTACGCGGCAAAATGAATGCAATCCCGCCTGTTCTGCCTGATGCCGTCCGCAGTGGAATAAAATCGCCAAAGCGCTCACCCATCAGGCGATAGCCCAAGTCCAGCACCTCACTGCGACGACTGCGCAATTGTTCCGGGTCCTGCATCCAACTGGTAGATGGAAGATTGACGCGCTTGGTCCCCCCATCTACAGACAGCATGACCGGATACGGCAGCAACGCCCCATAATAGAATAGAGACTCCTCCACCTGCGCTGGCTCATAATAAAACTCGCTCCCCGGCTTGCAGCGCAAATAAATTTGCGTGCCTACAGGCAACTCAGTTTCCAATCGACGGATCGTATACGTTCCGTCCGGTTTTCCTCTCCATTCCATGGAGACGCCTTCCTGTACCGAGCGCGTCAGCACCACAATTTCGTCGCTCACCATAAAGCAAGACAGCAACCCGATTCCAAATCGTCCGATAAATGATGTCTCCGAGGCCAGTAAATCCGTCCCCTTCTTCGAAGACTGGCCAATGATCGACAGAAAGCGGTGAATATCCTCTTCTGTCAGTCCAATGCCGTTATCCTGAATCATCAAAACCTGCTGCTCACCGGAACCGGATAACTCCACGGTCACTTTACCTTCAAAGCTTTTACTTTCAGCAGCAGTCTCCCCTAGCTCCTTGCGAGCCGTAATTGCGTCTGTTGCATTTTGCAGTACCTCACGTATAAACACGCGTGGACTGCTATATAAATGATTGGCCAAAATATCAATCATACCGCCCAAGTTCACCTGAAAACGATATTCGTCCGTTTGACTCATACAGATCATTCCTTTCTATAAATGCTACGGAAATCCTTGGCTTTTGAATAAACCATCATGTGAATTATAGCGTGGATTACAGACGGATTGCACACCTGCATTTCCGATATCAATACGTTGACAATGCTATAATAGGGTCTTTTTTCACCTTGGCTAATCGGAGCTGGGTCTAATTAACTTCATAAAAATGTATGTAATACGAGAGTATAGTTAATAAGCATCATCTTTGCTTAGTTAAATTTAGTAATTAAAATAATATTTATTTAAAAATCAGCCTGTTCTTGTATCGTTATATCTGCTGAGGGACAAATGGCTCATTTTATACAAAAAGCCCGCATGACTGCTCCTGTATACCGATACAAGAGAGAATGCGGGCTTTTTCAGGTACAGCCAAGCTGTACCTTTTGCAGAAAAAGAATTAATGAGACTTGGCGAGACGGATTACGTTCCACGAGGCTTTGCCCAAATGAGCTTTTACGATGCCATCGTCGAGCTTGGCATTACCACCGTCGTGAGGCGTAACCTTTTCTCCTGCCGGACTGTTGGTCGCTTTGAGATCGTCATGCTCCAACACCGTATGCTCCACAATGCGATAGCCTTCGAAGCTACGCACATCCACCGTCAACTCCAGCGACTCGGACAAGTGACGGTTTACCGCAAAGACGGTCAGAGCGTCTCCCTCTTCATCATAAACCACAGCGCTATCCAGGTAAGGAATGTCTGTGAAATCCTTGGAATCGTATTTTTCCGAGTCTACCACGGGCATCAACGATACACCGCGACCATAACGGGATGCATGCAGATATGGATAGAAAATCGTCTGTTTCCACGCTTTTCCGTTATTTTCAGTCATGATTGGCGCAATGACGTTGACCAGTTGGGCAAGACAAGCCATTTTTACACGGTCAGCATGACGCAGGAACGTAATAAGCATGCTTCCCACCAGCAGTGCATCCTCAAAGTTGTAAATATCCTCAAGCTGAGGCGGTGCCACAGACCACGGATCAATTTTGCTGTCCGCATCGTTGGAATGGTACCACACATTCCATTCATCGAAGCTAAGCATCATTTTTTTCTTGCTGCGCTTCTTCGCTTTGATATAGTCACAGGTCGAAATAACTGTATGGATAAAATGGTCCATATCCATGGAACGTGCCAAATAATTGGCCGTATCATTGTCGTGGTTGCCATAGTATTGATGCAGAGAAATATAGTCGGCTACCTCATAGGTATGATCCAGCGTCGTCGCTTCCCATTCAGGGAACGTCGGCATTGTCGAACTGGAACTGCCGCAAGATACAAGCTCAATGTCAGGGTCAATCAGCCTCATTGCTTTTGCGGACTCTACCGCAAGGCGACCATACTCTTCCGCTGTCTTGTGTCCGATCTGCCATGGTCCATCCATTTCGTTGCCGAGACACCAGGTTTTAATCTTGTGCGGTTGCTCTACACCGTGACTGCGGCGTAGATCACTCCAGTAGGAACCGCCCGGATGGTTACAATATTCCACCAGATTACGTGCCGCATCAATCCCGCGCGTACCCAGATTAACCGCCATCATAACCTCTGAGCCGATATCTTTCGCCCATTTGAAAAATTCGTTCGTGCCCACTTCATTCGGCTCGACCGTTCTCCACGCCAGCTCTAGCTGTCTAGGTCTGGACGCGACAGGACCGACACCATCTTCCCAATTGTAACCCGATACAAAATTGCCGCCCGGATAACGTATAATAGGCACATCAAGCTGTTTCACCAGCTCTTTTACATCATTACGGAAACCGCTTTCATCACTAGTTGAATGAGTAGGCTCATAAATACCGCCATATACAGCACGCCCGAGATGCTCTACAAAAGAACCATAAATGCGTTTATCGACTTCAGCAATACGAAATGACTTGTCTACAATCATTTTTGCTTTTACAGCTGCTGCCACCTAAACCATCCTCTCTGAATGCGAAAATAAAATCCGTTGTACCTCTAAGACTAACAAGCCGTTTTATTTACGAATTTAATATAACACACCATAAATATCATGGTCAATGTTATTATTAAATACTTAATGTATTTATTAACAATATTAATAAACGATAAGCATTTGGTTACGTTTAGCAAATAACTACTATTTAAATTGTTTAGTTGTACAGATACGATTAAAATTTTACTAAAGAAAGTGGGATTGACAGAGGCAGGGCTGCATGAGAAAATGTACGCGCGTACACAAAATGACTGGAGGTGGGCAATATCGCATCGCGCAAGGAAGTAGCAGAGCTCGCCGGCGTGTCTGAAGCGACGGTGTCGCGGGTATTGAATGCGACCGGTCCCATCAAGGAAGAGACCCGGAGAAGGGTTCAAGACGCCGCCAATCAGCTTGGATATGTTCCCAGCGCGCTGGCCCGCAACTTTGCTCGAAGCAAGAGCGGCCATCTTGGCGTGGTTATGCCTTATGTACCAAAGGCGCACCTGTTCTCAGCCTATTTTTTCTCCGAGATGCTGAGCGGCATCGGAAGCAAGGCCAGGGACAACGGGCTCGATCTGCTACTATTGTTCCGAAAGCCTGGGGAAAAGATGGATTACAGCGCTCTTTTCCGCCAGCAAAAGATCGATGCCTGTATCATCCTTGGAGCCAGGGATGACCCCGATGAGTTGGAAGCGCTGAAGAGACTTCAGGAAGAAGGGCGTCCGTTCTGCGTCATGAATCACCATTTTGCAGGACAATCGTTCTGTGAAGTGGATGCAGACCATGTGGAGGGAAGCCGGGCGGCTGTAAGTCACCTCATTGAGCAGGGGTGCAAGCAGATTGCCTTTCTCAACGGCCCGGATATTTATTCCAACAGTACAGAGCGATTGAAGGGATACCGCACCGCGCTTCAGGACGCCGGTATTGAATATGATCGCGAGTTGCTTCTGGAGGGCAATTACAGCCGTCGAAGCGGGCTCGAAGCGTCGGCTACCATCGCAGGCAGGCTGAATGATATTGATGCCATATTTGCGGCGAACGACCGGATGGCCATCGGGGTGATGCAGGGTCTGCGCGAGCTCGGACTGGGAGTTGACCGATTCCCGGCGTTCGTGGGCTATGACGATTCGGATGTGGCGGAGATGGCCGTTCCGCCGCTGAGCAGTGTCCGCGTTCCTTTTTATGAGATGGGGGAGCTTGCGGCCTTGAAGCTTATACCGGATCCTCTGGACCGCATTTCAGCCTTGGAACTGACCGGGTCCGCCTCGATAAGAGAGCTTCTGTCCACGGAGTTGATTATCAGGGCATCATCCATTCGTCAGTAACCGCATTCGTCAACAATACGCTGGAACTTCAGACCCATAAGGAGGATAACGACATGTCTAATCGGCTTCGTATCGGAATGGTTGGCTACAAATTTATGGGCAAGGCTCACAGCAACGCTTACCGTAGCCTGCCCATGTTCTTCCCGGGTGCCCCGCTACAGCCAGAGATGTCCGTCATCTGTGGACGCAATGAACAGGGGGTTCAGGCGGCTGCAAGCCAGTTCGGCTGGACCGAAAGTGTTACCGATTGGCGTGATCTGGTGAAACGTGACGATATTGATCTCATTGACATCAACGCCCCGAGTAATGCCCATAAGGAAATTGTCGTTGAGGCTGCCCTCCATGGCAAGCATCTGTTCTGTGAGAAGCCGCTTGCGCTATCGCTGGCGGATTCCCGTGACATGCTGCAGGCAGCGGAGGAAGCGGGAGTCAAACATATGATCGGCTTCAACTACCGCTTCTCTCCGGCTGTCCAATTGGCGAAGCTGCTAATCGAAAGCGGTCGCCTGGGGAAAATCTATCATTTCCGTGCCTTTTTCCTTCAAGACTGGATCATGAACCCGTCCTTCCCGCTGGTATGGCGGCTGCAAAAGGAAGTGGCCGGTTCTGGCTCTCATGGTGATCTTGGCGCCCATCTGATTGATCTCGCCCGGTTCTTGGTCGGCGAGTTCCATGAAGTGATTGGCATGAGCGAGACGTTCATCAAGCAGCGCCCGCTGGCTTCGGAGATGACCGGATTGAGCGCCAAGGGCAGCGCCGGGGCGAATGAGCCGATGGGAGAAGTGACGGTCGATGATGCCACGCTGTTCCTGGCACGCTTCGCCGGAGGTGCGCTAGGCAGCTTCGAGGCCACACGGTTTGCAGCCGGACACCGGAGCACCAATTCATTCGAGATCAACGGTAGTCTGGGCAGTGTACGGTTTGACTTTGAACGGATGAACGAACTGGAAGTGTATTTTACGCAAGATGAGGAGGACGTACAGGGCTTCCGCCGCGTGCTCGCCACCGATCCGGCACACAAGTACTCCGAGGCCTGGTGGCCTGCGGGACATACGATCGGCTTCGAGCATACCTTCACCCACGAGATGCTTGAGCTGATGAATGCCATCTCCGAGGGACGACAGCCTGTGCCGAACTTCCACGACGGTGTCGCTTGTCAGGCCGTGCTTGAAGCGGTGGAACGATCCATAGAGGAGCGCCGCTGGGTATCCATTGAAGAAATGTAATATAACATCACATTCCGAAAGGTGAGTGAATTACAGATGAGCAAGGCACTTATTGTATGGGGCGGATGGGACGGACATGAGCCGGAGCAGGTGGCGGCTATTTCTGAACGGATTCTGAAGGAAGAGCAGTTCGAGGTGGAGGTGTCTAATACCCTTGAAGCCTACCAGGATGCGGAGAAGCTGCTTGGCCTGGACCTGATCGTTCCATTGTGGACCATGGGACAGATTGAGCAGGAACTGGTCAATAATGTCTCGGCAGCCGTTCAGAGCGGCGTAGGCCTGGCAGGCTGCCATGGCGGCATGTGTGACGCCTTCCGTAACAATGTGGATTGGCAGTTCATGACAGGCGGGCAATGGGTTGCACATCCCGGCAATGACGGGGTGGAGTATATGGTGAACATAAAGCGCGGCTCCAGCCCGCTGCTGGACCATATTGAGGATTTTCAGATCAAAAGTGAGCAGTACTACCTCCACGTAGACCCGGTGGTTGAAGTGCTGGCAACCACGCGCTTCCCGGTCGTACCGGGACCACATTCGGCCAATGGGCCGGTGGATATGCCCGTTGTATGGACGAAGCGCTGGGGGAACGGCCGCGTCTTCTACAATTCGCTGGGACATCACGCGGATATCATGGATATGCCTCAAGTGACCGAGATGATGCGCAGCGGGTTCCTGTGGGCTGCGGCAGGCAAACAGACGGTGGCTGCCCGGGGCAGCTCCCTGGCAGATGCTTATACGGGCATGGCAGACAACCAGCAGCGATAGCGTGAACAGGATGTGTCGGATGTAGTAAGGAATATGCCATTATCCATTTTTTGAAGGTGAAGGGAGTCCAGGTATGAAGAAAATGAAGGTGGGCATTATCGGTTGTGGTAAAATCAGCGGAATTTACATGGAAAATTGCCATCGCTTCGACATTCTGGGGCTGTCCGCAGTAGCGGATCTGGATCAGGGCCGGGCTAAGGAGCAGGCGGCAGCGTACAACGTTCCGAACGTATATACGGTCGATGAGATCCTGGCTGATCCGGAGATCGAGCTCATCATTAATCTGACCATTCCGGCCGTTCACGCCGACGTGTGCCTCAGAGCTCTTGAAGCAGGCAAGCATGTCTATGTGGAGAAGCCGCTTGCGGTCACCCGTGAGCAGGGTCAGGCTGTCTTGGAGCTGGCCCGCCGCAAGGGACTGCTTGTCGGCTGCGCACCAGAGACCTTCTTTGGCTCCGGCATTCAGACGTCATTGAAGCTGATTGAGGACGGGGTCATTGGCAGGCCGGTAGCCGCTACGGCCTTCATGATGAGCCGTGGACATGAACATTGGCATCCCGATCCTGAATTTTATTATGCTGTGGGCGGCGGCCCGATGTTTGATATGGGCCCTTATTATTTGACGGCTCTGGTGCAATTGCTTGGTCCGATTGCCACCATCTCCGGCATGACAGGCAAGGCGCTAGACCAGCGAACGATTACAAGTGAGAAAAAGAGAGGCCAGACCATCCCGGTCGACATTCCGACCCATGTGGCCGGATTGCTACGCTTCGAGCAGGGGGCTGTCGGCACGTTGATTACCAGCTTTGACATCTTTGGTGGAAGTTCCCTGCCACCGATCGAGGTATATGGCACTCTTGGCACGCTGCAGGTGCCTGACCCGAACACGTTCGGAGGGCCGGTTCGCTACAGGCTGCTGGGCGAGCAGGAATGGACAGAGGCTCCGCTGCTGCCGGGCTACCAGGAGAACACACGGGGCATTGGTGTTGCCGATATGGCGTACGCTGTCCGCAGCGGACGACCTCACCGCGCTAGCGGTGAACTGGCCTACCATGTGCTGGAGGCAATGTGGGCGTTCCATGATTCCTCCGATGAGCAGACATTCTATCCGATGCAGAGCACATGCCTGCGCCCGGCGGCTTTACCGGAAAACCTGCCCTTGTATACGTTGGATACGTAAAGTAATGTCAGCCTGATGCTGATCCACCTGTGCCCTTTCTCGCTGTCAAATATAATATTTCCGTTGCGGCTATAACGGCTCGCATCTACAGATTGAAAAGAAAAATTCGTAAACATGTCCATGTGAACCCAAAATAGCGGAGCCCCTCTTTCAAAGAGGGGCTCCGCTATTCGTATTGTGACATTGTAGCCAGATACAAAAGAGGAAACGCGTTATTTTTCACCATATGCCTGATTGAGCGGGATATAAACGCTTTTGTTTACGTTGCTCCTCCAGTAAGTGCATCATCTGTTGTTGAACGCTTCTGGTCTGCTGCGTTGCAAATGCGGGATGGGCAAGGTTACATGTTTCCAAAGGGTCGTTGGTCAGGTTATACAATTCATATTCGTCACGAGCCGGTTTTGTTTTGACCTGTGTAGCCCATTGAGAGTATTGTCCGCATGTATGATCACCCACTGGTCGCATCGAAACATCCCTCACCCCTGGTTGACTCCAGAATTGAGTACTGTCAAAATAGCGGGTAAACTTCCACAACTCCTTAACACCCTCTCTTTGCAGGGTCGTAATGACCGTCTCGATATGATTGGGCTGAACAACAGACGGATATGCCTCTCCCAGTATATTGATCTGCCGCTGGCCTCGGGTCACATCGTCGTCGGTCATAAAATAAACCGGCTGGTCAGCTATTTCACTTGGGTTCTGGCCTCGGATAACAGGAGTAAGATTACGTCCCACCAAGGGACGGGCTTCGCTAAAGCTGTTTTGCAGGCTGCTCTGGATCGCAGTGCTGTCAGCATTCGCTAGTCCAAGCAAGGTAGGCAGGAGATCTACGTGGTTTGTCAGAGTGTGTTCGCTTTTATATTGAGGAAACAGATGTTTGTTATGGATAACTAAAGGCACATGCACAATCTCTTCGTAGGCACAGTAAAATTTTTGATGAAGATTGCCATGAGCACCTAGCAGATCTCCATGATCGGATGTAAAAATCACAATGGTATTATCGTAAAAAGAAGAACGGGTCAGTGCTTCAAATACCTTAAGCATCTGATGGTCTGCATTTTTTTGCAACTGATAGTACAGCTTTCGGTAAAAGGGCTGATCAATAATGGGCTGTAACGCTCTAGGGTAAATATCCCGATAGCTTGCTTGACAGCGTGGCTTTGTAGCCAGCCATTCGTTGATAGTTGGAGGAGGCGCGACTGCTGGCATCGGTTCCACCTCAAATCGAAACATAGGCAACTGCGCAGTAATAGCTCCATATAATACAATATCATGCGGATTCACAAATGAAGCTACGACTAACCAAGGCTTGGTATGGTTGTCATGTTCTTTCTGGCGGTCGAGGGCTTCAATAAGCTGGGCGGTATCCGCAGCATACACCTCGTCTCTCCCACTTAAACCGAAAGCGGCGGAAGAACCGGAATTTCGTGGGTTTCTCCCATGCGGCTCCGGACCGATCCACCCCGAAAAGCCGAAGTTATCCAAGCGGTCGGCTCGATCATATATGGCTTCCCGTTTTCTGTCGGGTACTCCCGTCAGCGGATGATAGCTAGGGAGGGCTTTGTGCGTACCCGGCATGATAATATCCTCATCGGATATATGCCATTTTCCTTTATAATAAGTTTGGTATCCGGCTGCGCGAAAGTAATCTCCCATCGTAGGCACTGTGTTTCTATCCAGCCAGAACATATCGGAGTCGAATGCCCCCTTGGCCACCCCATCTGTCTGAGTTACACCATGGAGTGACGGATAATGGCCGGTAAACAAGGTTGTCCTGCTGGGGCTACATGCAGCACTTCCAATATAATGCCTATGAAACTCCAGCCCGTGAGACCTCAAGAGTCCTTGCGTAATAAGATTTTGTCTGCTCCATTCTTTGATTTCCTGGTTTTCATAAACGGCAGGATACCGTTCCTCATCCACAAGGAGTATCAGAAAATTAGGTTTTTCAAAGGTTCGGGGGGAAAATGAGCTATCGTTCATGGAATACACATCCTAGGTTGGTTTTTACCCTAAGATTATGTTGTGAACCCCCAAAACAGTATCATTCGGAAAAGAAGAGCTTATCAACTGGCTGTTGTTTCTCAAAGGCGCAGATCCATCCAAATGGGAGGTTTTAAAAATGAACGAACCAGGATTGGAAAAAGCCATGGACACGCTGCAATTTTTGAGTCAAGATTCGGAAGCAAGACGTTTGTATGAAGCTCGGCAGAAATACCTACACGATGAAGCGTCCATGCTCGATAGAGCAGAATCTGTCGGTATGGCGAAAGGTTTGGAGAAAGGTTTAACCAAAGGTAAAGAAGATGAGAAAAAGAATATCGCCAAAAATATGCTTTCCATGGGTCTGGACATAGCAACTATTGCAAAGGCTACCGGATTAACTGAACAAGAAATTAAATCCATTCAATTATAGAAAATATTACCCAAATAATAGGAATGTTAATTGACTGAGAGTACCTTTAGGCTGGTGCTCTCTTTTTATTTAACCTGTAGTTATTTTGATATGAGAACTAAACATCCCCTTAATTCTGATAATCATATATTAATTGACCAGCACATACTCTATATATTTATACAGAGCGTCTATAGCCTCCACATTTAAACCTTGGAGCGTCCTTTTCTCCAGAAGTTTATTATTACTTACTATAGAAATTCGGATAGCTTCTGATCCTTCAGTTGTTTGCAACCAAAGCTCCAGCTCTGTATCCGGTGAGTTCTGTTTCCTCAACCCATCCAAACCCTGACGGGCCTCCAGACAAAGAATAACAACATCCGCATGAGCCATGGAGGCGGTCTTATTACAACAGCATACAAGCTCCTCCATTCTATTTACAGTACGAGAAAAGCAAATGTATTCCATATCATGCAATACAGCTCTGGACTGATCCATTGCAACCCAACAATGATATCCATCCCGGACAAAAGACATTTTCAGCAAATGCAGAAAATAAAATATGTCCATTTCCCCGTCATAATAAATAGCGACAAACGGAATTTCAAGAGACTTTCCTTCCTTATACTTCTCCAGTTCTCTCTGTAGGCCGACCTCTCCATGCCATAAGCGCAATTGACGGGAGAAAAAGCCCATCGTGGGGATATCGCACTGCCATTCACCTGCATAAACCACATGCTTACCGTACTGAATAGCCAATTGACTCACTTGCCGAAGGGTAACCGCATCCATGTGCCCCAATAAAATGAGGGTATCGGTTATACTCTCCGTTTGCTCTATGTATTTCCCAACCTCTATGGTTGTCCGCTGTTGCTCATGCTCCTGCACGAGCACCGCTTTGATCACAGGAACAGCCTCTTGAGAGGAGATCAGAATTTCACGTTGAATCTGAAAATAATACGGTGCCACTGTACAGGTAGCAGCACCTGCTTTAAATACAAACGCACACTGAATCCAATCTGGATTTCTGTACCGTTGCACTGGTAAACGGGAGGCTTGCACCAGATTACAGCTATGTTCCTGCAATTCGTTCTTAAGCAACTCTATAGAATAAATACACTTAGAGCTCTGCAATAACATACATACCTGTGCCGTGATTAGCGGGGCTGCATAGCTGTTGCTGTTAGGGCACAACACTGTCCCTCCTAACACGTCTGTAAGGGCATGTCTAGCAAAAGCCGTGAATTCAATTCCACCACCGAAGGCCGCCTCAAGGTTATACCTGTATTGACCTGCAGCAAGGTTCCCGCTTCGGTCACATTCTACTCCAATCACATTGCTGAAGGAAGCAGGATAAGTGAGAAAACCGCCATTGTGTGCGGCACTTACCATAATAAGCCCTGCGGCCGCAACTTCATTCACCACTTCCCGCAATAAGGTACGATCCCGAAAATCGGTACTTCCCAGACTGATATTGGCTACCTGTACCCCGTGTTTTACACACCAGCGCAGGGCAGCACAAAGTTGATCAGCATTTCCTTTCCTTTGTTTCAATATTTTAACACTACTTATCACTGCATTCGGAAAATAGGCTTGTACAATACCTGCACATAATGTCCCATGGTTCATCATGTACGTATTCTGTCGTTCGTCTTCCAGGGGCTTGTCTTGGGCAGCACTTGTGGATGTTTGAAAATGAATTGGTAATGAAGAGACCATTTCAATATCATACAACATATTTGTATTGAAGACTTCCGCAGTAACTCCGTCGTCAATAATCGCTACATGAATCTTAGAATTCACTCTTCCCACTCCCCGTTTCCCCCGATAATAAAATAGTTTCCGTGTATCACCACGGAAACTATTTTGAGGATTGCCACTAATCACTACAGTGCCAAGAAACGACCGCCGCTACTTTGTCTTCCTAGTCTATCAAGCAGAAATTAGGGAAGACAGGAATGTGTTAAGCTACAGTATTAACATTCGTGCCGACCGCTTCTGTCTTTCCTTTAGCCGAATCCGAGTAAGCATTGAGCTCTTGCTCAGTCCACACTCCCTCTGCCTCTACACGCTGTTTTTCCTCATCACTTTGATTATCTTCACGGGTAATCGGTTGTTCCCTTTGCAGCGCTTCGGTAATATGCTCATTGACAGCTCCGGCTATATCCAGGATTTTGCTATTAAGCCCCTCTGCCTTCTCTCGCAAGGCCGCAGATTTTGCAGGGTCGCTGTTCTCCCACCCCTTCGCCTCGCTTTGCAATGTGATTTGAGCCATTTTGGTTACTTTCGCCATCTTCAGCTCATTGTTTGCAGAGACAATACCCTTCATCGTGTATGTGAAAAAACTCTGTTTTTGCTCTTCAGCTGTCTTGGGATTATATTGCTCTGTTTTCTCTGCCAATCCCTTTTCAATCTCTTTTTTGCTCTCCTCATCTGTACCTAAAGCCTTGCGTCGTTCTTCAAGCGTCTGTTTCTGAATAGCCTCGTCCATTTGTTGAATCTGCTTATCCATTTCCTCAAGGTCAGCTTTTATATTATCTGGACTGGCTCCTCGCTTGACCGCATTACTCAAGTAATCAGAACGCCTATCAATCAGATTTTGTTTTTGCTCCATCAGTCGTTCAAGCACCTTGTTCTGCGGCCTTGCTATACTATTCCTTTCTGTTCGATCATTCTGAGCGGATCCCGAACGATTGTGATTTGCCGTAAAAGACGACCCTCGATGAGATGACGCAATGGATACATTCATCCCGAAACCTCCAATTCATATATTTATATCCTAAAAAAAGTTATTTCTATTATTATATCGGCCATTGTCTACTATTTATTCAGATATTTCACAAAATATTCAACTCCTCTGTTCGTTTATACATTCCCTTACAGTCTCCAGCAAACGATCATATGTAAGGAAACAGCCCTCCGATATTCGTTCCTGTGAAATCTGAATAGCAAAGCTTTTTTCTACTTCAAAGAAGAGGTATACCAAATCACGCGGAAGTAGTCTCATTCCCGAACCAAGCAGTGGAGCGCCGATGTCTACCTCATTTAGCCTGATTTCAAAAAGTTTCAAAAAGATATTTTCCAGTTCCAACTCCACAACATCCTGCGTTCCATTCATGTTCTCTCCTCCGTTACAACTTAATAAGATTCTGCTCACTTGAAAAATAATTCAAAATATGATCAGCCATCTTTCCGATGTCGTCATCATTGGACAGGTTCATTATGGGTACAGGATAATCAGAAAACTCCCGCTTCTTCTCTTCGACAAATCGGCTATCCACAGAAGAATATTGCATATTCACAGTAGAGGAAGAATAGCTGTCAAATACATTGTTACACAAGGCATATCCCAATAAAGATGAAGAAAAACGATTTTCAAGATACTTTTGCACATGCTCCAGATACTGAGTGTTGTACTCATCATAATGAAGACAGCAGATCAGACCGTCAGGTACGACAGCCCTTGATGCCAGAAAAGATGTAATACCAAAATAATTCGTGAAGGTATTGTTATATGGTACTACCCCTCCCGGAATGCCTACGAGTATAAGATCAGGCTTCTCGCTTTGCTCTATTTTTTTCAGAAAACGATTGAACATAATAATCTTCTGGGTCTCCGTCAGCCCACTCTCCAGCATAAATTGCGGAAAGGAATGAGCACCGACCAGTTCCCCGCACCCGTTCGACGTCATCTGGGAAATCCGATATCCTGCCGCCTCAAGCTTCTGTCGAACAGCAAACTGGAGTCCAAGCTTGTTTGTCCGCTCATTTAAGCCCAGTATAAAAATGACTGGCGTAAAGAAATCGTGAATACCGAAGCCGGGTCCGGGGCAGTAAGTCCCTTGGTAAATATATCGAATGTATTTTTTAACGTGAGCTTGCTTTCATGATTCCGATACTGATCGATGATATTCATGCATTCATCCGGTAAAATGAAATTACACATTACTTTTTTCCCGAGCTTCATGGCCTTAATAATCAGTGGCAGATAGAGCTCCGTGATGTCCAGTTTAAAATTCGAACGCACCAACAAGACGTCATCGCACTGCTCCAGCTCTTGCTCCAGACAAGACTCCGGTTTCACCGTGAGCCCCGTAGCCGTTCCCTTATCGGCTACACAGGCATCCTTCCCGATCATGCCCGATCCCTTAAAGGAAATAAGTGCGACCTCACTGTATCTGCCCAATAAATTTAAATTTCTCACAAGGGCTATCGTATCATCAGAAAAATCGTATCCAAGCTCATTCAGCATGCAAAAGTCCAGTAAAGTATGTCTTACATCATTTTTCACTACAGAACAGTGGTTCAGCTTCATTTCTCTGGATAATGTGTGCAAATCGTCTGCCACAGCGACGCATAGCGTACAGAAGCGGAAATTCCAGCAAATTTTACAGGCATCTTCCGTAATGGTGCCAACATTTAATATTTGACTGATTTTATCCACATCAAAGCCTGAACCTACATTTCCAATCTGAACCACCTCAGACTGCTCGCTTACCCGCTCACACGGATACAGATTTCCATTTACATCGGCAAACAGGCGTTGGACGCCCGGCACGCACGGTCCCCCATGATGCGCCTCCAGTGGCATGCCTGCAGACGGCTTTCTATAATGAAACATCCGGAAGTATATCTGAACATAATAGTCCTTAGCCTTCGATTCTCCCACTCCTCCTCTACCGAATTTGAAAAACTACATATCTTCTCACATTCAAGCGTAGTTTCATGCTTTTTTTGTGTATAGTAGCACCTAAATGATTTATATATGAGATTTTTAGCCGTAAGGTACAGACAACCTTTTACATTGGGGTGATGTTTGAGCTTGACCAATTGCTGCCTTGCTGCTACAAAAGTATCTTGTGTACATTCTTCTGCCATAAATTTAAAGCAAGACTGATTCTTGATTAAATGCATACAGAAACGATATACCTCACTCAGATAAAGTTCACAAATTTTTCTGTAAAAGCATCTGGAACTACCTCTGTACTGATCCTCTTTGCAACAGTCGATAACCATCGTGGTCGGCATTTGTTCAAGCCCCCTTTGGACGGATAAAAAGATAAATGATTTTCGTATGTTCCAATCATATACATCAATTCCAATTTTCAAGAATGGCAAAAATCATATTTAATCTCGTAAATATGGAAGATAAGGTTATCGTTAACATACTGATGCAGCTTTCAAAAAACGAATATACGCTCTATCAGGACTACTTTTGTCGACAACTGCCTGTACCCTTCCTCGCTGTCAAATATAATATTTCGGTTACGGCTACAACGACTCGTATCTACAGACTGAAAAGAAAAATTCGTACATTATCCCATCAATATTGTCTAACTCATATATAAATATGTCTATGTAAAGCAAAAACAGCGGAGCCCCTCTTTCAAAGAGAAGCTCCGCTGTTTGTATTGTGACTTTGATTAGTATTCACGAGATACTCTACATAGTATACTTCTCGTAAGGTAAAAACATTATTGTTCGCAATCCAACTGTTTGGCAGAATCTCTATACACAGTTAGCGTGCATCATTAGTAACTAGCGCTTCTTGGAATGTATTAATTTCATCAGAAAATAAGTCATAGTAAAGCCCTCGACTTTTAATTAGTTCTTGGTGGGTTCCTTCTTCTACAATCTGGCCCTTGTCCAGAACTAAAATTTTATCTGCATATAAAACAGAGGTATAGCGATGAGAGATGTAGAGGCACAGTCTATCATTAATAAAATTTTGAAATTGTCGAAATACTTGTTTTTCTGATTCTGGATCAAGAAATGAACTAGGCTCATCTAATACATAAACGTCAGCATCTTTGAAGAGCGCCCTGGATATCGCTATTTTTTGCCATTGCCCTCCAGAAAGCTGTATGCCTCCTTCAAAATTCCTTCCTAGCTGTTGTTCCAATTGATTAGGCAAATCTCGTATTACCTTATCTACTCCTGTAAGTTGCGCCGATTCCCATATCCTAGCATCAAGCTCAAGATGTCCTATACTGCCAAAGCCTATATTTTCTCTTACTGAAAAATCGAATTGAACAAAATCTTGAAATATAACGCCTATTCTGTCGTAAAGCGTTTCTTTGTTATAATTCCGGATTGAGATAGAATTGATTAAAATATCTCCTTTAAAATCTTCATATAATCCCGTTAAAAGTTTTATTACTGTTGTCTTTCCTGACCCGTTTCTGCCAACTAGAGCAAGGGATTCTCCACGCTTCATTTTAAAGCTTACATCTTTGAGAGCTAATTCTTTTTGATCTGGGTAGGCAAATGAAACATTTTTAAATTCTATGCATTCTATTGTTGCATCAGCTCGTACACCTGATTCTCTTAGCAGCATACCAGAATTCTCTTGTTTATGATTTATGTTAAAAAAAGCGAATAATTCATCTAGATACAGATTATGATCACACAATGAAATCAACCCTTGAGATACCGTATTTATATTTTGATTAGTTAATAATACTGCTTGAACTAATGCATAAATACTGCCAACAAGTAATTTTTCTTGCCATGATATTTGTATGATCATTATCAAAGCAATGGCTATAAATAATGTACTTATTACTTGAAAAGACAAATATAAATTGATACGTTTTTTTGCTAAATACTTATCCTCTTTATAGAAAATATCAAAAATGCTCTTATATTTTGCTGTAAAGTAATCACTAAGTTGATACAATACGATTTCTTTAAAAGACTTTTCATTAGTTAACAAGTAATTTATATACCTGGATTTGCGTTGTAAAGGAGCCCGTTTCTTCTTGGCTACATATTGGATTTGTGTGAACCTCAGTAAAGAATAAAAGGATGCTAGTGGGGAAACGATGAGAATGAGTAAAATCCACCATCTGAACGCTATTAAAATGGCAATGCTAGAGCATAACGTGACCATGGAACTTAAGAAATTAATGAGTTCTTTATAGATCTGGATAGGCCTATCTATCGAGTCATTCTGTACTCTTTTGAGTTGATTATGTACTTGCGGATTTTCAAAATCCGCAAGATTAAATGTTGATGTTTGTAATACTATTAATGTTTGCAATTGATTTATCAGAGCGATCTGGAATAGTTTATCAGAATACTCAATTAAACTTGAAATGAGCAGACCACAAAACATCACGAGAATTAAGGGGAACACTGCGCTTATTTGAAGCGTATGCGATAATGATCTAGTCTCTATTTCAGAAACCAAATACTGTATGGAAAGAAGGTTGGCAATCGGGAGTATTCCTTTTAGAAGGTAACCAATAATGATGATAATAAAATACATAGGTTCTGTACTCCATAATAATTTAGATAACTTCGGCCAATATTGGAATGAATGAAATATAGCTCTTATATTCAAATGGTCTGCCTCACGTTCCATTCATTCCATCCCTTTCTTTTATATCTACTATTATCGGTTCTTCACGAAATCTCGCTAATTTAGCTCTCAGTCGCCCTGAAGTGTATAGACATGCGCGGGATTTCTTCTGCGAACTTCCAGAACAATGTCACTTTTGATGTGCCTAAAAGCTTCAACTTGCTCATTGGACAAGTGGGGTGATTGCGGCAAAATGTAATCAATCCACTTACTCGCCCAATCCATCCCGAAATTGAACTCTAAAAGCTTATTTGAATAAATATTGATTTGAAGTTTATTATGATTTTGCACTATTATTTTCGGCTCGAACGATGACATGGAGTGTATTCGGGTGATTTCCAAGGTATAGCGAACCGGGTGTGTCTCCTTTTTCTTAGCCACTTGATACAGCGTTTCAAAGAGGGTAGCAAATTGCTTCGCCTGATACGAGCTAATCCCCTTATACTCTACTTGTGTTTGTCCTACTTTAACCATTTGAAATGTTGTAGCGCGCATCTTCTGATTAAACATGCCTTCATATCCCCACACACCGAGTAGTAGACAACAGGCCAGGACCGTACTGATCCAAGGAATTAAAGACTTTTTGCCGCCTCCGCGCCGACTGGATAACAATGTGCCTAATCCGTAAAATAATAAACTACAACCTAAGAGTCCAATGAGATTTCGCCAGTTGATCATATAGGGGTTGAATATATTCACTATAGGTGAAATATATCGGAACTTCTCATTATAAGACCAAGCCATTAAACCCATAGGAAGATAAACAGAAATTAATATAGTAAAAGCAAGCCCAAAATGTTTCACTATCTGTCCCACAAAAATCCCTGACATTATTGCAAATATAACGGAAGAAAGAACAATAAGCAGCAAATTCCATAATGATACATCAGCGAATGATTTCCATAAAAGTCCTGACATCATGAGCAAAAGAGGAAACGTAAGTATTAAGGAAATATAAAACTGGTAAGTGATTAGACGATAAGTAGGTAAAACAGAAATATATAAGAACGGTTCTGTATGATTACGTTTATGTATACTCGCAATCTGCAAAGAAAAGAAAGCCACAAACAACAAATTAACACTATAAGTTATTGCGATACCTTCATGCATAAATAAATTGAATAAAATAACCACACTTAAGGAAACGAGCAAGGTCACTGCTTGTTCTCTTCGGAGTAAGAGTTGCAGCCAGAAACGAGCTATAATTCCATTCATTCTTGTACCCTCGCCATCCATAGATGATTACTGACTTTCATCAATACCCACGCAAGTAAAAATAGGAATATTCGTCCGAAAGTAAACGACCATGTGAAAAAGTTAGAAGTAATCCAATCTGGATTAAACCAGATGGATATGTAGGGCAAATTAATAGTAATACTGGTTAAAAGATAGACAAGCATTATAATATTCACATACAGTTGTTTGCGTAATAGCAGGTTCAATATGACGGTGACTTGAACAGAAAAACCTATAGTTGCCACACTCGCTGCTGTTAGAGGAAACAGTGTCAAGAATGGAGCCTTACCATGAGTCGTCCATTGAACTACGCAAATCATAGCTAAAGCGACAAACTGAAATAAGCAAACCACTCCCCATAATACACAACTCTTACAATAAAAATATTGAGCTCCTGTATGCAATTTAGGCATAATAACAGAAGAGATCATTTTTTGCTTCTCGCCATCATAAAGAACAGAATACATTAACGGCATTAGTAATATGGTAAAGAACATTTGTCCATGATGCAAAAATATCCATAACTCGTTATTCTTATTCCCTGCTCCCAGATATAAAAATAAAGGAATTAACAAACTAGAGAACGTTAGTGCTATAAAAAACACTACACTTTTCTTCATAAGCAAAACTTCAAATTGAACCAGGGCTCTGGTTACTTGTCCCATTCTGTTAACTCTCCTCCGGATCGGAAATGTACAGATACGCATCCTCAAGATTAGCCGTTTCGGGTGTGACTTCTGTACAGCAATCTGGAGGGCGGTTACACAATAAGCGAGCCTGAATTCTTCCTTCCTTCCGCACAATGGAGGTGATTCGAGCTTGTTGGCTTAATTGTTCCAATTGACGCTTACCAACATCAGCCAACCATACTTTACCTTCAACAGTTCGAATCATATCGTCTATAGCCCCTTGATACAGACAACGGCCTTCCTTTAAAATGAGTAGTTTATCACATGTACTCGAAACGTCAGGAACAATATGAGTAGATAACAATATAATCCGGTCTTCTCCATAATTCTGAAGCAAGTTTCGAAAAGCAATTCGTTCTTTGGGGTCCAGTCCAACCGTCGGCTCATCAACAATTAACAACTTAGGCTGTCCTAACATAGCTTGGGCAATTCCTAAGCGCTGCTTCATTCCCCCAGACAGCTGTTTTATTTTTTTATGAACTTGATCGATAAGTCCCACCTCAATTAATCGCTGTGATGTCTCCTCTTGAATATGACGCTTACCTTGAATACCTTTTAAAGCCGCAAAATAGTTCATAGATTCCATAATCGTTACATTTGGAAAAAAATCAAAATGCTGTGGCAAGTACCCCAGTAAAGAACGAATAGCATCCGGTTCTTTTTTCAAAGAATGACCGAATATTTCAACTTCCCCTCGGTCGAATCCAAGTAAAGTGGCAAGAATTTTCATTAAAGTGGTCTTACCTGCCCCATTGTCTCCGAGCAGTCCGAATATACCATTATCAATGTGAAAATGAAGCTCGTTAAGCACTTGGTGAGAACCATATGACTTACATAAACCTCGAATATCAATAGTCAAATGACACATCCTCCAATAGTTGTTCTTGCTGCCGCTTAGCAGAGAACAGGTTTTTCTTGTCTTCTTTAGTTAATCGTAAATACAATTTCATACAATCCATTATTGCACTGCGAGTAAAATTACAATATCTATCCACTGGCTCATTAATCGAACCACTAAGCACCATATTTTCTTGAGGACAACCTCCACCACATAGGTTCTTAGCCCAACATTCTCCGCATACAGTTCTCTTCTCTAAACGCATCTCACTAAGCATGCCACTCTTCTTTCTTACATCCACCCCTTCTCTTACATTCCCTAAAGAATAATTCTTTTCATTAACAAATCGTTGACAAGGATAAAGATTACCATGCACATCAACGGCAAGCATATGCGAGACCGCCCCACAAAAATAATCTCGCTTAGAAGAAGAATGAATCATCTTCAAGTATTTTAGAATGTTCGATATTTGACGTGCTTCCCCATATTTTTTAGCCTGAAGCAAAGATTCAAAGTGCACAACCAATTTGGTGAATTCTTGTGCATACTTCTCAAAGTCTTCCTCACTAAGCATCTCGACTGCAGGATACATCGCAACATGGCGAATACCCATCCCCATTAAATGTGTAAGTGTACGTGTTATATCCAATTGTACTGGTGAAATCGTAGCTCTTGCTGTTATAACACCTTTTTTTCTTAAACTTTCTGTTCTATCTAAAATGATTTCATAGGTACCTTTTCTGTTCTGATAATATCGATTGAAATCGTGCGTCATTTGATCACCATCTAGACTTATCTGAATAGAAACATGATGATCTAATAAGAAGTTTTCAATTTCTTTGGAAATCAAGGTGCCGTTCGTTGTCATACTGTATGTAACACGTTTATTTGATTTTTCTTGTTTTAGCTTAGTGTAGGCTACAACTTCTTTAATAACTTCAATGTTCAGAAGTGGCTCCCCTCCAAAAAAGCAAATATTCAGTTCTTTTTCTTCGCCAGAATGATTAAACAGATAATCAACTGCTTTTAATGCGGTCTCTGTGTCCATCCGTCCTCGATCATTATATTCCCCGTCTCCTCCATAACAGTAAGAGCATCTTAGATTACACTCTTGAACCAGCATAAGGATTATAGATGATAGACTTACTTGCTCATCATTGCAACTTTTGCATTCCTTTTGAATGGACAAATCTTTATTATATATAACCGATGCTTCCTCCAGACTGGCTAATAACCTATCTACCTCTTCTCTACTAGAACGATGCTTAAGTAATTCATATATTTCTTCAATTTCCTTACCTTCGCTATTACATATATCTACTACGACATCATCAATCTGAAAAAGCCCATTTGTTTTTATATTGTATAAGTATAACTTTTCATTTTGTTCTATGATTTTGACGGGATTTTTTTCAAATGGAGCACTAATCACTATTAATCATCCTCTCAAAGTTACAAAATAGGAGGAAGTCCAAGAGATTAGTTCCCAGACCTCCTAATTGACTACCTGTGTTTGAAAGCCCTATCGTTGCGAGTTTTACTTCAATTAATCACTATCATTATTAGTACACCAATGACCACTTTCTTTGCTACAATACCAATCGGTAGCATCACAACCTACACAACGATCACGTGTATCACACAAAACACACGTCATAGGAGAAACACTTCCTTCAGCTGCTTGGTTAACAGGATCGAACAATTTGACTCACCTCATTTTTTATATATTTTTCATTTCTTTTCCAATATAATTAGTTTTCCATTGGACTTCTATACTTTTTTTAAAATAATTGCATAAAATTTGTGAACGTATTATTTTTGAAATATTTTCAATTGAATCTAATAAAAGTATAATATGATTTGTCGGGCCCTGTTTCCCCTGATATAAACAACATCCTGATGCAGCTCTCTAAGAATAAATATGAGCTGATCAGGATTATTTTCTCTTTTTCTATAACACAAAAAAACGGAGGACTTCTTGGCTTAAACCAGAAAGTCCTCCGTTTTTTTATTTTTTTATCAATCCGCCGCTACAACTACTACTTAATGCCCGAAATCGTATAATTCTCGATAATATACTTCTGGAAAACAATGAATATGATCATAATCGGTACGACCATGAAGGTCGAGCCTGCCATCTGGAGCGCGAACTGGCTCTCATTTTGGCCTTTGAGCAACGATAGTCCCACGGACAACGTATACAGCTTCTCATCGTTCGCAATAATGAGCGGCCACAGGAAGCTGTTCCAACCGCCGATAAAGGTCAGAATGGCCTGTACGGCCAAAATCGGTGTTGAGATAGGCAGTACGATTTGCAGGAAAGTACGAAACTCCCCTGCACCATCAAGGCGCGTTGCCTCCAGCAGTTCTTCCGGAATATCGGACATGAACTGCCGGAACAGGAAGATGGCGAAGGCACCTACCAAGCCAGGAAGTACAATCCCCATCATGGTGTTGGTTAATCCCATCTGGTTCAAAATCAAATACACAGGAATCATCGTCACCTGCCCCGGAACCATCATCGTGGCCAGCACCAAATAGAACAGGAAACCTTTACCTTTAAATTTGAATTTGGCAAACCCGTAGCCTGCCATGGCGTTCAGGAATAATCCGAAAAAGGAAGCTAATACAATCACCAGCGTATTCGTCAGATAGGTGCCAAAAGCCATGCTATCAAATAGTGTTTTAAAATTGTCCAATGTGAAATGCTGCGGCCAGATGGTTGGAGGAATTTGGGTTACCTCGCTCTCCGTCTTAAAGGAGGATAAAATCATCCACGCAAAAGGCAGCACCATCAACAGACCTCCCACGGTCAGGAGAATCGCCACGAACCATTGAAATGTTTTCTCTCCACTGCGCGAATTGGCGTGGGCTTGCTGAACAGCTGTTTTCACGTTCATCACCTCTCTCTATCAGGACTCCGCTTTATTTTGCAAACGGAACTGAATCAGCGTCACCGCGATGATCGCAAAGAACAGAATGAACGATCCCGCCGCGGCATAACCGAATTTACTAAATTGGAAACCGTTATTGTATATAAACAGGGATGCTGATAGCGTGCCGTCAAGCGGTTTTCCTTTGGTCATGACGAACGGTTCCTCGAAAAATTGCAGCCAGCCGATCATCGTCGTAATGGACACGAAGAAAATAGCATAGCGAAGCTGCGGAAGGGTAATATAACGAATTTGTTGCCATGTATTGGCCCCATCAAGCTGAGCCGCTTCATAGTAGGAACCCGGAATCCCTTTAATGGCAGCAATGAAAATAATCATATTTAAGCCTATTCCCCGCCAAACAGCCAATAAAATAAGTGAAATTTTCGCCATCGTAGGATCGGTCAGCCATGGAACCGGATCCAGATTCATCATGCCCAGTACATAGTTGAATAGCCCGAGGGTCGGATTATACAAATAACTCCAGACCACCGCTACCGCCACCACGTTCGTGACGGACGGCAGATAGAACACCACGCGGAAAACTTTGAAAGCACGTGATTTACCCATGTTGATCAGGATCGCAATGCTGAGTGAAAACAATAGCACTAAAGGAACCCCGATGATGACGAAAAATAGAGTGTTCCCAATAGACTTTAGAAAAGAAGGGTCTATTAGCACATTCTTGTAATTTTCCAGTCCTAAAAATCGAATATGATCATAATTTACTAGCCCTGACAAATCCATATCTGTAAAGCTGATCACGAGTGCCAGTAAAATCGGCAACAGCGAAAACAGCGTCAGCAGAATGATGGAGGGACCGATAAACAAGTATGGCGCAAGCTTCTGCGAGCTTCCTTTCATGCCTTCACTCCCTTTGACAATGACGGATACGGATCATTATTTTTTCATAATACTTGCAGCTTGCTGGTTAAAGTCGTCCATTTCCTTCTGTACGTCGGCTTGACCACGGTAAATGCGTTCGAAGCTCTTGATGAATTGCTGAGAAACCTCTTCCCATGCTGCCAGTTGCGGTAATGCTGCGGAATGATCAAGCTGTTTACGAATCGTTTGAAGCATCGGATCATTCTTCAGTTTTGCATCTTCCCATGACTTGGTAGCAGCAGGCAAGGTACTGGACAGTTCCATCCATTTCAGCTGCGTTTCCGGTTTACTCATGTAAGCCAGGAATTTGGCCGATTCCTCTGGGTGTTTGCTAAACTGCATAATTGAAAGGTTCGACCCGCCCAAAACAGACAGGTTGTTTTCTTTGCCAGGAAGCTCGGCTATATTCCATTTTCCATCCAGCTCAGGTGCTTTGCTCTTGATTTCTCTAATCATGAAAGGACCGCTGATAAACATAGGAACGATACCATCACCTTGCAATCCCTGAACGGAATCTATCCCAAGATCTAGGGCATTGGAGCCGTTTTGGAAAAAGGTGTTCAAATACTTCACAGCTTCTACAAACGGTGGCTGGTTGAACAGCGGATTGCCCTGCTCATCGATCAGCTTGGAGCCGTTCTGAAGAGCGAACATAAAGCCCAGAGACTGCTCCTTCGCATTAATGGCAATACCATATTTCCCTTTGCCACGCGCTGCCAGCTTTTGAGCAGCGTCAGAAAGTTCTTCCCACGTTTTAGGTGCTTCATTATATCCAACTTGCTTTAATAGATCTGAACGGTAGAACAAAATCTTCGTTTCGGTATACCAAGGAACGCCTACAGGTTTCCCGTCAAATTTTGCCGTATCCACAGCACCCGGGAAGAAATTCTTCGATTTCAGCTCAGAATATTTACTGATATAAGGAGTGATGTCCGTCAATGCACCCGCAGATGCAAGTTCCGGAACCCATGATGTACCCAATTGAACCACATCCGGACCGGATTTGGAAGCAACTGCTGTCAGCAGCTTATCGTGAGCGTTATCCCAAGGCAGTGCCTGCACATCTACATGAATATCAGGATTTTCCTTTTCAAAATCCTTTACAATCTCAGGCAGCAGCTTACCTTCTGCTCCCATGCCCCATAGGGTAATCGTCGTTTTTCCATTCGCATCCTTGCCGGATGATTCATCCTTGGACGAACAGCCTGCCAACGCGCCCCCCAATAATAAGGTGCTTGCCAAAATGATCCCTAACGTTCTTTTCATCATACAAATTCCTCCCGAGATGACCGGCTCACCGATCATTCAAATATGATAGCCGATTCAATTACACACATTAAAGCATACAGTGTTTAAAGCCAATCAAAGCCTGCCGTTATAGAAAATATGTGGAAAGCCTAAGGACCATACTCATCAATAGAAACGTTTCGATAGTCATTATAAAACAAATTGAAACCGTATTCAATAGGGATATTATTTTTTATTCGTCTAGAATTATGCCCAATTCCCTTCCATTTCATCTATAAATCATTGTTTTATCGGTAAAACGGCCCTCCATTTCGATTTGACTCTCTATTTGAAAGCGTATATAATCCAACTGAGTTCAATAATAGAAACGTTTCGATTAATAATACGACAGGATACTAAGCTTTTATGAAAATATTAGCCTATTCGTCGCTTCTTTGAATCATTCTCAACAAAAAAATCTCATGGATCTGAAAAAGAAAGCTGCAACTATAGCAGCTTACGGAGGATTATATGATGGAACAACAACTGAATTCCTATCTGCAAAATATGACGCTTGAAGAAAAAGTCGATCAACTGCTCCAACTCGTGGGAGTCTTTTTTGAGGATGCAGAAACGGACGGCCAAATTACCGGACCTATGGAATCTCTGGGGATCACAGAAGAAACGGTCCGTAACGTCGGATCGGTGCTAGGCATCGCAGGAGCCGAGGAAGCTATTCGTGTTCAACAAGCATATCTAAGCAAAAACCGTCTGGGCATTCCGCTTCTAATTATGGCAGACATTGTACATGGCTTCAAAACGATTTTTCCCATACCGTTGGCTATTGGCTGTTCATGGAATGTGCAGCTCGCAGAAGAGAGCGCTACCATTGCTGCCAGAGAAGCTTCTGTGTCCGGTGTTCATGTCACCTTTGCCCCGATGGTGGACTTGGTACGTGACCCGCGCTGGGGCCGTGTAATGGAATCTACAGGGGAAGACCCTTACCTCAACAGTGTATTTGCCCGCGCTTTCGTACGCGGCTTTCAAGGCAAAGACCTGACAAACGATACAGACCGGGTGGCGGCGTGCGTGAAGCATTTTGCCGCATACGGGGCAGGCGAAGGCGGACGGGATTACAATACTGTCGATCTGTCCGCATGGCAGTTGCGCGAGTATTATCTCCCTTCCTACAAAGCTGCGTTAGATGAAGGCTGCGAGATGGTGATGACCTCCTTCAATACCGTAGAAGGTGTAGCTGCAACGGGCAACAAGCGCCTGATGCGCGATTTGCTTCGCGACGAGTGGGGCTTTGACGGCGTGCTCATCTCGGATTGGGCCGCCATCAAGGAGCTTATTCCCCACGGCATTGCCGAAGATGAGCGTGAGGCAGCACAGAAAGCACTGCTGGCGGGCGTAGACATTGAAATGATGACCTCCTGTTATAACGGGCATCTGCCTGAGCTGGTTCGCAGCGGGCAGCTGGATGAAGCGCTCGTCGATGAAGCGGTCATGCGTGTGTTGAAGCTTAAGCAAAAGCTGGGCTTGTTCGACAATCCGCTGCGTGGCGCAGACCCAGAGCGGGAACGTGAAGTTGTGTTCTGCGAAGCTCACCGGGCGGTTGCCAAGGAATTGGCGATCAAATCATGCGTACTGCTCAAAAACGATTCCGTTCTTCCACTGAATCGCAGTCAGCATATCGCACTGATCGGTCCTTTTGCAGAGAGCGGTGATATTCTCGGCTCTTGGTCGTGGAGTGGTTCGCAAGAAGAGGCTGTTCAAGTCATTGACGGATTCAAATCAAAAATATCCTCCTCGCTGCTCTCGGTAGCGACTGGATGCTCTATAGATGAAATATCCGAGGAACAATATGCAGAAGCGCTGCAAACTGCCAGCCAAGCAGAGGTTATCGTACTGGCGCTCGGCGAGCGCTCGGATATGAGTGGCGAAGCGGGCAGCCGCTCGGATATTCGCCTGCCACAAGCCCAACTGGAACTGATGAAACGCTTGAAAACGCTGAACAAGCCTATGGTAGCCGTGCTGTTCAACGGTCGTCCCCTGGATCTGCACGGTGTTATTGAAGAAGCAGACGCCGTACTGGAAGCCTGGTTCCCCGGCGGTGAAGGCGGCGCGGCTATTGCCGATCTGCTGTACGGCGATGCCGAACCAACAGGTCGCCTGACGATGTCCTTTCCGCAATCGGTGGGGCAGGTCCCTGTGTACTACAATCATTTTAATACAGGTCGTCCGCAGTTGGATCCGAATACAAAGGAACGCTACGTCTCCCAATACCTAGACGTACCGAACGAACCTTTATTCCCGTTTGGCTATGGCTTAAGCTATACAACAGTAGCCTATGATAGCATACAGCTTTCCAGCAACACCCTCACTCCCGGTCAAGCATTGGCAGTGAAGGTACGGGTAACGAACACAGGAACACGTCCTGTCGAGGAAACAGTTCAATTCTATGTCCGCGATATCAGCGGAGATACGGTTCGCCCGATGAAAGAGCTGAAAGATTTCCGCAAGGTTCTACTTGCCCCGGGCGAAAGCCGGGAAGTGGAATTTGCATTGATCGAGCCTCAGTTGCGCTATCACCATGCAGACCTGAGCTTTGATAGTGACAGCGGTGAATTCGCCGTCTTTACAGGACCTAACAGCCGAGATACTACAGAAGGACGTTTTCGGTTAGTGAAAGAAACAGGAAAGTGAGGCGTAACCTTTGATGAATACAAGTCTGGATCAAAATATTTTGCTACGGGTTGGAGACCTGTCCTTCACCTTCTTGAGCAGCGGTGATATATACAAAATCGCCCATGGCTCAACCATGATCAATCAACTGCTGACCCATTCTGTCGACGGCTCCCTGAACAACCTGTACTTACGACTGTACCGTCCGTCCGGCGTCAGCATCACTCCCCTGCTCGGAGTCCGTTCACCCGGAGTAGTACGACAAACGGATCAACAGATTATTTGGGAAGGCTTCACATCAGGTGTCGGCTATCAGGTGACATTCACACTAAGCGGTCTCGGAGTATGGTTCTGGGATGTAACTCTACAGGGCGATGACGTGGAAGCTGATATCGTGTACGGTCAGGATATCGGCATTGCAGATACAGCGGCTGTACGCAGTAATGAAGCTTATCTGTCTCAATATATCGACCATACCGTCTACCATGACGAACAAAGAGGCTATACGGTCTGCTCCCGTCAAAATCAGCCGCAAAATCAGGCGTTCCCTTACATCCAGCAAGGCTCGTTGACCCGCACCGTCGGTTACTCGACGGACGGATTTCAATTCTTTGGGCTTTCGTACAAAGAAACGAACGAGCCAGAGGCACTGCGCCGCGATTCGCTTGCCAATGAAGTGTATCAGTATGAATTTGCTTATACAGCGCTGCAATCCGAGCGGGTAAAGCTGGCCGGGGAGGCACACTTTACCTTTTACGGCCTGTTCCAGCCGAATCATCCGGCAGCCGTTACAAAGCTGGAGTACCAGGAACTGGTGACGAAAGCACGCGAAGAAGTAGCGACTATTATGGAGACTGCCTCCGGGACCGCTATCCCGTCACACGCCACAAGCCATCTCCAAACTGGGCGTGTGGCTCCAGCCCAGAACATCGGGGAGCCGCTGCGCACGCTGGATATGACCGCAGCCGAGCTGGATCAGCTCTTCCCGAAACGGCAGGAAGAAGAACGGGACGGCGACACGTTGCTCTCCTTTTTCACGGACAGCTACGAACATGTCGTACTCAAATCAAAAGAGCTTCTTGTAGAGCGTCCCCATGGGCATATTTTAATGGGCGGGCATTACGCAGGAGGTAAGGAAGAGACCATTACAACCACCTCCTATATGTACGGGGTGTTCAATTCCCAGCTTGTAATTGGCAACACGAATTTCAATAAAATGATCACAAACGCGCGTAATGCACTCAATATTCCAAAAACATCTGGTCAGCGTATCTATGTCGGAATCCACGGGAGATACCATCTGCTCACGATGCCTTCCCTGTTCGAGATTGGCTTTAACTATGTGCGCTGGTATTACAAAACTGCTGACGATACGCTCATCATTACAAACCATACAAACGCCGATACGCCAGAAGTACGGCTTCACGTGCGCTCGGCAAGCGGCAATGCCTATCCGTTCCTCGTGACTCAGCAAATGTCCATGCATGTGAACGAATATGAGCTTCCGTTTCATATGGAACGGGACGGTGAGGACCTGCTCTTCCGCGCAGATCAAGCTTCCCTGAGCGCCGAAACCTATCCGGACCTAGTATACCGAATGCAGGTACAAGGCGCTCTGCTACAGCAAGTGAGCGACGCTCACACGCTGCTACAGGGTACAGCTTCCCCTGATGCATCTCTGGTCGTGCTGGAGCTGGGCGACAGCAGCGAATGGACCTGCACCGTACAAGGTTGGCTGCATGGCCATCCGTCCGAAAAAGGTCAAGCACATGCGGAACGAGATGCCTCTTTTGAAGCTGAGCGCGAGCGCTATCGGCAATATTTTTCCGAACTGATGAACGGTTTCCATCTGACGCGTAGCGGACATGAAACCAGCGAGCTATTCCGTGTAAATGCGGTGGCCTGGTGGTATACCCACAATATGCTTGTTCACTACTCCGTGCCTCATGGTCTGGAGCAATACGGTGGTGCAGCTTGGGGAACACGCGATGTCTGTCAGGGGCCGGTGGAATATTTTTCAGCCGTGCAAAAGTTTGACGAAGTCCGTTCCATTCTACTGACCGTGTTCAGCCATCAGTACGAGGATAGCGGAAACTGGCCGCAATGGTTTATGTTCGACAACTATACTCGCGTTCAACAAGAAGAAAGTCATGGCGATATTATCGTCTGGCCGCTCAAGGTACTGGGAGATTATTTGACCGCTACCCGGGACTACAGTATTCTGGAAGAATATGCACCCTACACCAACCGACATACTTTTGATTATACAAAACAGACCGCGACCCTCATGGAACATGCGATGAAGGAAATCGAATATATTCGGGCGAATTTCCTTCATAATACACATTTGTCGGCCTACGGCGACGGCGATTGGGATGACACGCTCCAGCCAGCCAACGCTCAACTAAAGCAATACATGGCGAGCAGTTGGACCGTTGCACTCACCTATCAGGTGGTTAGCAACTTTGCTGCTGCACTGGAGCAAGCCCCGGCAGGCGTCGTAAGTGGGGCCGCCGAGATCGCACGCGATCTGCACCAGATGGCCGAAGGCATCCGCAAGGACTTTAACCGCTACATGCTGGAGAGCGGTATTATCCCGGGCTTCGTGTATATGGAAGAGCCCGGACAGCCCAAGCTGATGCTCCATCCGTCCGATACGGAGACGGGGATTCACTACCGTTTGCTGCCAATGACACGCAGCATGATCAGCCAGCTGCTCACGCCGGAGCAAGCATTGGCTCATGAGCAGCTCATCCGTGAGCAGTTCCTGTGCCCGGATGGTGTGCGTCTGATGAACCGCCCTGCACAGTACGATGGCGGTGTGAGCTCGCACTTCAAGCGCGCAGAGCAAGCGGCCAACTTCGGACGCGAGGTCGGACTGCAATATGTGCATGCCCATATCCGCTTCGCGGAAGCAATGGCCAAGCTCGGTCGCAAAGATGACGCCTGGCACAGCCTGAAGCTCATCAACCCGGTCGGCATTCGCGCGTCTGTACCGAACGCCGAATGGCGTCAGAGCAACGCGTATTTCAGCAGCTCGGACGGAAAATTTAATACCCGCTACGAAGCACAAGAGCGGTTTGATGAACTGCGTGAAGGAGCCGTTCCAGTCAAAGGCGGCTGGAGAATCTACTCCAGCGGTCCGGGGATCTATATGAATCAGCTCATATCGAACGTCCTTGGCATCCGTCAGTCGGGCGAAGACCTGATCCTGGACCCTGTACTGCCGGATGATCTTGACGGACTGGAATTTGAATTTTCTTTTGCCGGGAAACCCGTTACCTTCGTCTACCGCATGCTGCAAGAGCATAGCAGCGGTGTGCAAAGCCGTGCGGTATTGAACGGAACACCACTGGAGAGTGAGCCAGCCGACGACAATCGCTACCGTTCAGGTGCCCTGCGCATCAAACGCAAGAATTTCGAGCAGGCGCTAGCAGAACATGAAGGTGCACACCGTCTGGAGATTATTTTATAAACAGGTATTGAGGCAACAAAGCGATGGCGATCTTGCGGGATCGCCCTTTGCTGCTTGCACGTCCCAGTTACGATATTCGAAATAAATACAAGTTTAATAATCAGATATACAATAGCAAGTATAAGACTGGCGAAAAGGAGGAAACGATGTGGTCAGCATTAAAGATATCGCCAAACAGGCGGGCGTTTCCATATCTACCGTTTCATACGCATTGAACGGCAGTGATAAGGTAACGGAAGAGACCTGCGCACGTATTTTAGCTATTGCCAAAGAGCTTAACTATGTGCCGAATGCCGCCGCACGTAATCTCAAAAAAAGGGAAACCAAAATTATCGGCGTCTTCCTGACCGATTTCCGTGGAGATGTCTATGGAGATTTGTTGTACGGCATCAAGGGAATTTTGAACCGAAAAGACTATGACCTCATCGTATGCAGCGGCAAGCAGTCTCACCGAATGCTGCCGGAGCGCATGATTGATGGAGCCATCATACTGGATCAGACGTTCGATAGTCAGGAACTGCTGAATTACGCCGAGCGCGGGCATAAAATTGTCGTACTGGACCGTGAGCTGAATCATCCTAACATTAATCAGGTACTGCTGGATAACAAAGCAGGTGCCGCTCTCGCGGTAGAACATCTGCTGGAAATGGGGCACCGCAAGCTGTATGTTGTCACCGGGCCGGACGGCTCTTATGATTCATGGCAGCGGATGCAGGCGGTCAAACAGACGATCGAGCGCAGCGGCACCGCCGAAATGATCGAGATTGGCGGCGATTTTGAAAAATCGGGCGGCGAACAGGCGGCCGAAATCATTTTACAGCAACATGTCAGCCCGGATTCTGGACCCCTCGCGGTATTCTGCCTCAATGATGAGATGGCAGTAGGCTTTTACAATCGAATGGCTCAGTCAAAGCTTACAATTGGTAAGGACATTCATATCGTCGGCTTTGATAATATCGAGCTGGCACAATATATTCAGCCCCATCTGACGACCATTGATTATTCCAAACGTAAATGGGGCGCAGTAGCTGCCGAACAAGTTCTCAAAATCATAGCGGGGGAAGACGTGGAGCATGAACGGCTATACGTTACGCTCGTCCAAAGAGAATCAGCAGGCGCAGTATGAAGCACTCCAGATCAACAGAATACCTTATAATGAACACCGTAGAAGCACCTCCAATCACACGCTATCCTACAAAAAAAGAACTTCCATTGCCCCGGAATACGGGTTGGAAGTTCTTTTGGTCATGCTCATCTTTTAACCTAACAAATCCTCAAGCAAATTCATCAACGACCGTAAGGGATTGCCAATCGCCTGACCCGTCTCCAGTTCCACCTGCAATGCAGCATCAACCATAGATAATTGCGCCACAGCCAGCGTTCTGTCTGGTTCAGCCTCTCTCAGTTCATGCAATGAACGGACCAGCACTTCCATATATTCGTCTTTGCGACCTTGCATAATCAGCTCAAAAGCGTGCTCCACCACCTTGACCTCTATCAACGAAGAGATATCTGGCTTATCTAACAGGGCTGCTATATGAGAAAGACGTTTCATTGTCCCCTCTACCGTAGCCGGATTCGTAAATACCAAGGTTTGTGGCAACGGATCATCGCATATCTCATGGAAAAAGGGCTCATCCAGCGTTATCACGGGTGTAGGCATCGTCAATTCAATCTTTTCCGCGAAGACTATATAATTCGTGCATGTAATCAAAATAACATCTATGCCGCTTTGAGCCATCCATTCCAGTTGCTCTTCTACCTTTCGACTGGCATCCACCACCGAGAAGTCTGGATCAGATGAAACTCTGTACATGAGCGCAGGGTCCACAAAATGCTTCAGTTCCACCTCATAAGGAGCAAAAGCCCGTTCCACATAGGCAATGTTCGAGTGATGCGCATGTAGACAGCCTACCCGCTGTTTAAAACTCCCCATCATCCCATCCCCACTTATCATGTTTCCATCATTTTAGCAGGGATAGGGTAGTTAGGGAATCACCTTCAGGATCAGTCATGCCATGAATGCCGTTTTTAAAACTTGCCGTTCGTGTTTTTCCACTCAGATTTAGACGGAATGTCCTGAACTACATCCCAATGCTCTGCTACTTTGCCGTTCTCCACCCGGAACAGATCGTAGACAGCGCCGAAAGTACCTTGAGGCGTTTTTGCTTCACTCACAACCAGTACGAAATTCCCTTCTCCAATGATCATGTGAACCTTATCGTATCCAGAAGTGGTTCCTGTGGTACTCACAGCAGGAAATGCTTGTTTCAGATTGGCTACGCCATCCCCGAAGAAAGGATTATGCTGAATGTAATGATCCCCGTTATAGTAGCTTTCCAGTGCAGCGCGGTTCTTACCCACCAGAACATCATCCACAAACTTACGAATTAACGCTTTGTTTGCTTCGGTTTTGTTAAGATCTGTGATTTCTGTCGTTCCGTCAATCATCGTACGGCCGCTCGGATTGGCTGGAGCCAGCTCCTGGCTGTTGTCCCAATGCTCAACAATCTTACCGTTCTTGTCGAACCGAAAAATATCAAACAATACGCTTGGTTTGCCATCATCCGTTTCCTTATAATGAACGGCTACATAGTCTCCATCCTGAATGATTCTTTGGATATCAACCTGTGTATTGGCTCCTTTCATTTGTTTAATACCTTCGATCAAGCCCTCTCTACCGTTGGCAAAGCTAAGATTATGCTGGATATATTGATCCTTGCTAACCCAAGTTTCGGCCGCTTTCGTATCTCCTGTTTCAAAGCTTTTCAGGATTTCAACGACCTTATCCTTATTGCTTATCCCGATTTGCACGGTTTGGCTGGCCGGGTCCCAAGTTACTTGCTTGCCCCACGCTTCTTTCACCACATCTACCGGAACATAAGTCACCCCTTGTTTGGTCAAGATGGGCGAGGTGGACAGCGGTACCTTAATCCCGTTGATTTGCGCTTCCGGATTGCCTGACACCAGTACAACCGTCGCCTGGTCATAACGAATGGTCGTGCTTTGACGCGCCGTATTGAACGTAATATGCTTGGAATCCAGCGGAATCCCCAAACTGGAAGCCAATTGTCTCAAAGGAATCAAGACCTGCTGATTTTGCACGACAGGAGCGATCTTGTAAGCCTCTTTCTTGCCATCTACCCAAACCTGAATACCTGTAGCGGGTTTTACCTCGGCAGCTAAGGCCGGTACAGCAGAAGATAGCACGAGCAGGCCGGCAAGTGCAGCGGTAACCGTATGTTTTTTCATGAATGTAAGCTCCTCTCTTCTCATAAAATAATATGGAAAACAATCTTCTTTTATGTAACTAATACAGTTACAGGTTACCGCGAAAAAAAGAATTTACAACATCTTACCCTATCCTTTAAACTCCAATGGATTCTTTTGAAACCTCAATGCTCCCTCCTTTCAAACTTTTATACTTGCAGCCCGTTAAACAGCAAGCTACAACCTTAGAATAAAGGATACAGAGGTTAATAACAATGTATGTTTATGGCCTTACAGATGAATTTATGATGAAGCCACAAAGAAACGGGTTCTATCACCAAGCGAATGAACGCTTTTGAACAGAAAACCCGCTTCTTTCCACGATTTATATCATTTTTACCGATAACGTTCTCCGAAACTTAATGAAGCTCCCAATCCGCCAGATGGAGATATAGACGACCGCCATCGTAATCGCCAGCATACTAATCTCACTCGTGCCCAAGCTGCTGAGATACTGGGTCAAAATAATGCGAATCAAGATAATGGCAATAATAATATATTTAAAATATTTGTTCGGCTTGGGATAAATGTGTCCGTCGTCCCGTCTCTCATATGCCGTATGCAGCAGAATGACGTAACCAAACACCGCACCTAACAGCCCGGCAGCCAGTAGCTCCCAAAAGGCGGGAAGCGCATGCGTTTGGCCGGGAATATGCATCAATTGATACACAGACATCATCATGAGTGGGAATGCGATAAACAAGGGAAGCAAAAGACGAACTCCGTTTCCTTTTACCGGCCCCCCTCTCCTTTTGGTTCTCAACCAGATCATCAGCCCCACCAAAACAGCCAAAAATGCATAGATGAATATCGTCGCCATGGTGAAACTCCTTTCCTATATATATCATTGGATCGTTTGCTAAATTGACAGTTTTTTCTCCAGCAAATAAGCGTTCAAACGGATTAACACATAGGCAGCAACCCAGCTGATCAACACCGCAACCGGGAAATGCCAGGTAAAAGGAAACCATTGTCCTGTCTGAACATGGTCAAACTGCTCATAAAGCCCCTGATCGCCTGACCAATAAAAGACACTCCCGCCACCCATCAAAAGAATCCACAGTATCGGGCTAATCGGCCGCAAGGTACTGTATCGGGTACTCGCTGTCAGCAAACCCAGCGCAATAACAAACGGTGTGAAAGCGATAATCATCACAAACCAGTTCAATCCAGCTATAATAAAGGACGCTGCATCCGCAAACGTATAAGGCTGGATGGTTGATGAGATGAACAGCGCGTACAGAGAACCTACCACAAACAGGAACAATATCACGACCAAGGCTTGTAAAATAGCAGCAATCCATTTGGCGCTAATCAGCCACATACGCGGATAGGGGAGGGTCAGCCACCAGCCATAGGTATCATTCTCCCATTCTCTTCTCAGACTTCCCACACCCATGAAAATGATCATGTACGGCAAGCCCAGAGTGACATACCACAGCCTCGTCAATTCGAGCTGGTTGTGAAGCGCGAAATACAAGGAAATAACGAACGCCGCAATTAGAAATAGTGAGAAATATACAAGTCTCCACGATCTGGGCAGTCGATTGCGGCTCTGCTTTCTCCAGCTTCCTTTATTTCGAAATTCATGGCGTATCAAATCTTTGAACAGCCCTGATGAATTCACGCCTTCCACTCCTTTTTGTACAAATTGCGAAACACCTGATTCAGTGATCCATGCTCTCCACGTAGATCATCTGAATCACCGGACCATATCACCCGTCCCCGGTCCATCATGACAGTGTAATCAAATAAGCCTTCCACTTCCTGAATATCATGCGTACTCATGAGTATGGATTGCTGCCGATCCTCCAAATAATCAATAATACCTGCTACAATCGCCTCTCTGGAGAGGACATCAATGCCAGCAAAGGGTTCATCCAGGATCATAAGCGGAACCTCACGCGCCAGACACAGAATCAGCAGCACACGTGCCTCCTGTCCGCGACTCAGCCCAGTCATTTTCAGCTCCAGCTCCACGTCCATATAATCGGCAAGCTTATGCGCATCCTTCATATTAAAGCCAGGCAAAAAGGACTGTCCCCACTCCAGTGTCTGCTGCACCGTATGATTGGGGTACCAGCGAGCCCGGTCAGGCAGGTAGGATATGCCACGGTTGGTTTCCCAGCCGGGCTTTTGCCCCAGCACCTCAAGACTGCCTCCATCCGGTTGAATTAATCCGGTGATCGCCCGAAATAAGCTGGACTTCCCGCAACCATTGGGTCCAAGCACCCCTACAATGCGTCCCGCCGGAATGACGACATCCAAGTGGTCCAGCGCTTTTTTACCTTCATATTGCTTTGTCAGATGACTCGCAACCACAATAGATTCCGTCATGTCCTTTCGCCTCCTTTCTCATCTTTCCCGTTCTGTTTGCTTCCTATATACCGCTGTACATCCTCCCATGACAGCCCCAGACTGCTCATCTGTCCCAGGAACTGATCTATATACGTCAGGGCCAGTTGTTCCCGAAAGCTGTCTACCCGCTCACTGGACGATGTAACATAGGTTCCCAAGCCGCGCCGCTTCTCGGTCAGTCCATCCCGCTCCAGCTCCTGATACGCCCGCATCACAGTATTCGGATTCATACGCAATTCCTGTGCCAGATCACGAACGGACGGCATTTTGCTTCCCATTTCAATCTCCCCTTTGGCAATGGAGCTTCGTACCTGATTTAATATTTGTTCATATAATGGCTGGCTAAAATCAATTAAAAACCGAAGCGAGCCAACCCTTTGCTCTTCCATGGGTTTTCCCCCCTAATCCGCTGCATCTATCGTGCATATAGTGTATTATATCACTTAATACACATAATACAAGTATCTGTTTAGTTAAAATTTTAGTCATGCCGTCCAAAATAAAACCTATTCAGCAAATGCTCAGCTTGCGCTCAGACAGCATTCAAGTTCATATCTTATGATAAATCTCGTACCAAATACACCCTAACCGAAAGGTGGAAAATGAAGATGAAGAACACCAGGAAAGCAATTTTGGCTGGAACGATGGCATTAGCATTTTTAGGAGGCAGTGCACTGTACTCCACAGGTGCAGTCCATGCTGCTTCAACTACACCTGAGAAGGCTCCCACTGCAGACAAAGCACAGGCACCTAAGGGAAATCCCGGCGATGCTAATGGCCCTAAAATTGCAGGAGGAAACTTTGCGGAAAACAAGGCTCTCCTGAAATTATTGAAATTGTCCTCCAGCCAGTTGGAAACACAGTTGAAAGCAGGCAAATCCCTTGCAACGATTGCCAAAGCACAAGGTGTGAGCGTGAATTCCGTTATTGATGTGGTGGTTTCTGACATGAAAGCAAAGCTGTCTTCGGAAAAACAAAACGGCAAGATTACAGCCGCCGAATATAACCAGCGTGTCTCTAATCTGAAGCAGATGATTACAGATATGGTGAACGGCGTTAAACCGTCCAAGCCACCAGTAGACGGAAGTAAAGCCGATCCCAGCAAGGCTCCTGCTAAAAAAGAGGCAGCTAAAACCTCTACAAAGCAGAAGTAGCTAAGGCTCCAGGCTTCCAAAAGCTGTTCTTGATAAGCCGCATTCCTAAGAATCATTTGTTACTCTGACATAGCCACTCCATGGTATATCAATACATTTCCATCCGGCTTCCCTGTACGGATCGGGAAAACCATGAGCCTGTCCTTTGCTGTCATACAGCAGCAAGGGACAGGCTCATGGTTCGTTTACATCAGTAAATATGTGGTGAACTAAATAAAAAAAGGAGTCTGAAATGAAAATAACCAGCAGGAATTTGTTGTGAAGGCCATAAGCTCTATAAAAAGCATGGTTTTGAAATCGAGAGGATATTAAACCTAGTAGCGATAATTATCATAATAATTACGATGACGATCTTGATCACGCGGCTCTTGAGCTGCTGTAACCATCAAAAATATACCTGAAAGCAAATGCATCAACCATCCCACGATCGGAATCCATCCGACAACAGAGGTCACGATCCCTAAGATAGATCCATAATAGGCCTCCTTGTTTATCACCGACAGCACTAATGTAATGATATGGAAAATCATCATAATAAACAACACGGTATACGCAGAGTTTAAGACGATTAGTCCGCCCAAAACAGGAATAGCTAAAAATATCTCTATACCGCCTGTAATCCATTTTAAAGTTCTTGATGGTGTCATTGTTCCACTCTCCCGTTGCTATTTCGTCCCATCATTATATCTTATCGTTATGCGGGATGACATACATTTTTTAACAATAAATATGTTCAAATCGCGACTGCTGCCACCCCTTTTCCGAATGAGCTAAGCCCCGGGTACATATATGTGAGAAAGAACGAATTTTCGTGACTCAAAGGGGTGAACGCAATGGGATATTATGTTGAGGTGGAACGTGGCGTCAAGCTGTATGTAGAAGATACAGGAGAAGGCATCCCCGTTCTGATGGTACACGGCTGGCCGTTGGATCATCGAATGTACGAATATCAGGCGGCCCTGCTTCCTTCTTACGGGTACCGCTGTATTCAGGTGGATCTTCGGGGATTCGGCAAGTCAGATCGACCGTGGCAAGGCTATAACTATGATCGGCTTGCGGACGATCTGCTAGCTGTCATTCAGTCGCTCCAGCTAAGACAGGTGCGGCTGATTGGTTTTTCCATGGGGGGAGCTGTTGTCGTACGCTATATGAGCAGGTACCAAGGATTTGGAGTCACTCAGCTTATTCTTCTTGGAGCAGCTACGCCCCGTTTCACTCAATCCAGCGACTTTCCTCAAGGCACTCCGGTCACGGAGGTGGATAAGCTCATCAAGCAAGCTTATACAGATCGACCGCAACTGGTCACTTCATTTGGCGAACTATTGTTTGCCAACCCTGTCAGCCAGAGCTTACGCGACTGGATACGTGACCAAGGCTTTGCATCCTCTGTCCACAGCATGGCTTTCACTTTATATTCACTGCGAGATTCTGATTTACGCCCGGATCTGCCATATATCCGTGTACCTACCTGGATTTTACACGGAAAGCTTGATCAGGTCTGCCCTTTCCCGTTGGCAATCGAAACCCAAAAAGGAATTGCCGGATCGAGGCTTATTCCTTTTGAACGAAGCGGTCATGCTGTATTTTACGATGCGCTCCCCGAATTTAATTCCACCTTACTGAGCATACTATCTCAACCTTCCCCCATGCCATAATCGGAGAACCAAGACATTCATATATGCAAAAAAAATAGCACCTTGCGGTGCATTCTCCAAAAAGCAAAAAAGACGCCGCAGCGCCGTTAGCGGCTATGGGGCATCCTTCACTACAAACATATATCCAATTAGGATTGTTTGGTATGATTAAAGCTCGTATTATTCAAAACGGCCAGCTTTTTCTCGCCCTTCACCATGGCAGAACCGCAAATGGGGCATGTCGGCTCGACAGAAAAAGCGAAGTTATCCCGCATCCATCCGTTGCACGTATCGCTAGCGCAATTCCAGACAGTTGTAATTTCCTCAGGAATCTCATCCATTGGCTTTTTCCGTGAATTGTACATAAACATCCCTCTTTCTTCATGATTTATAAAGCGATAAGATGTAATCAGTTCAAAAACGGCCCTGTGAACAGATAAAAACAAATGCCCCAAACGCTATGTTCGGGGCATCTGAAGTAGGCTGTAATTTTAAATTACAGTTTTACAACGTTCTCAGCTTGTGGTCCACGGTTTCCTTCAACTACGTTGAATTCTACGCGTTGGCCTTCGTCCAAAGATTTGAAGCCGTCGCCTTGGATTGCGGAGAAATGTACGAATACGTCGCTTCCACCTTCAACCTCGATGAAACCAAAACCTTTTTCTGCGTTAAACCATTTAACTGTACCTGTTTGCATGGAATTACCTCCAAAATATATTTATATGACCTTTATTTTTTACAAATAAAAATTCACATATTGTACAAGGTTATTTCAACCTAAAACAATAACCCTCTACAATATGCGAATCTCAGGTCACAATTTCAATATACTCATATTACCATAAGTGTATTGAAAACGCAAGCACTGGGGAATTTAAATTATGCAGAGTGCTCTTGTCCTCTATTTACGTTTCTAAGCCGTATTCATGAGGCAAAAATCATTCATCAACGCCTACTTAAAACAGTATATCCGCAACTGTTTCTTATTATACCAGCAAATGAAAAATAAATATACAAAACATTATGCAGGAAACGAACTTTTTCTATATAATTAGCCCGTCTCCTGCATCTACTCTGTTACGTTATTGTTCTACCAGCATCAAAGACCTGCCAATGCCTTAATTTCATCTATTGTAAGCGCTTTGTTATACAATTGAACTTCATCCAGACTGCCATTAAAGTTAGCATCCGCAGCAAAGCGGCTTTTACCGAGATAAGCCTCGCTCGTCAGCAGTTCTCTCGGGTTAAAGGAAACGCTATCATTAAAAGTTACCTCTTCACCGTTTACATACAGCTTCCCGGTGTTCCCCTCCAGTGTAACCGCTACATGTGTCCATTGGTTCAATGGCAGCGGTGCTTTCGAAAGCAAGCTTTGATCCGTACCTTCATGGATCGTAAACTGTAGCACTCCGCTTCCTTGGGATGGAGTCAGGAACATATGGCGGCTCTGTCCATTTCCAAAGTCAAAAATCCGCTGCCAGGCGGCACCGCCCTTCCAGTTTACCCACGCGGAAAAGGTAAAGTCCTCGGCATCCGTTACCATTCCTGGTAGCTGCACGTAACCATCCTTGCCATTCAAAACAAGAGCTCCGCCGGATTTCCCATCTTTGTCCCATGTGGCTCCCCCAAATGCCTTGCCATCATAGTTGTTGTATGTGCTGTCCACGACCCGCGGTCCTTGATCCTCACTCCATGCATAGTGTGCGAGCTGTGGACCCTGAGCCTGCTCGGGAACCGTGGCTATAAAGCTTTTCTTCGCTGTTGCTTTGTCTTTTTTTATGGTCGCCGTCAATGTGACCGTTGCAGGCTGGGAGCCCGCTTCTGGACGGTACACTTCACCTGTCACGGAAATGTTCTCAGGACGTGAGGACTCCCACGAAATGGTGGTATCTTGTGTTCCCTGAGTAGGTAGTGTCAGATTATAAAAAACGTTGCTCGTATCGCCCAAGCTCAAATCTTTCTGCACCGCGGCCACAATTTTGCTGGCCTTCTGCTCAGGCTTCAACGTACCCCAGACCGCAACACCCTTGGAGGACAAAGCAGTGAAAGCAAGTGTCTTAGTCCCCGTATCTGGATCAAGATGCCGCAGGAATACACCTTTGTACTTCGTGCCATCCGCCGTAATCTCCAGTTGATTACCTGTACCAAGCTTCCATGTACCGCTCGCGCCGTCGGACAGTTTGCCGCCGCTTTCCAAACTGACGGTCACGGCTTGCTTAATATTGGCCGAGATTTCTTTCCCGTGATTTACATACGAGTATTGACCGAGGACATCCTTGTCCGACAACTTTTTCAGTGAATCCTCATCCCCAGAATAACGATAAGGAGCAACTACAGGCCAACTATCAGCGTTCATGAACATTTCATGCACCCGCACTTCAAACTGTTCGCCTCTGCCCGGGAAACGGGAGTGAAAAATCAGAAAATACTTTTTCGTTTTGGGATCGTAATAAGCCGAGTTGTGTCCAGGTGAAACATAGCCTGTACCCAGTCCTGTACCCGGATCACCGATTCCCCTTGGAATCAGGTAGTTCCCTATCAGCTTGACACCGTATGGTTCAATGGAAGCGTCATCAAAAAGAGGCTTATCAGGATTCGCCTTGACCTTGATCATGTCGTTGCCCTCAGCATCGTAAAAAGGACCATCCGGTGTTTTGGATCGAGCCACACGAAGGTTGTATCCCCCATCTGCCGATAAGCCCCCATAAGACAGGAACAAGTAATAATAGTCCGTTTGCGGACTGTACTGTATGTACGGCCCTTCCATACGGGCATGGTTACCGCCTGTCAGCTTTTTTCCGTAGCCTTGTCCAGGCAGCGGCTTCCCTGTTTTTTCATCCATTTTCAGAATAAAAATGCCTCCTGAGTAGGAGCCGTATACCATCCACAGCTTGCCGTTCTTATCATAAAAAGTGTCCGGGTCCACGACATTTGGATGCTTGGTTGCGTCATAGACCGTTCCATCCTCACTCGGTTGGCCCCACATGCCGGATTTCAGGAAAATGCCTTTATTCTTATAAGGCCCTTCAATTTTATCGGCAACTGCTAGACCCATGGCTGAACGCGGAGAGTCACCCTTGCAGGCGTTATAGTACATGTAAAACTTGCCATCGGCCAGTTGAATAACATCCGCAGCCCACAGCGTGTCTGTCTGCGCCCAATCCAGCGCTTCTTTTAATTCCTCTTTGACGTTGGGAATCAATACATTACCATTCGCTACTCCTGTGGCAATCGTATCCCAATTCATCAGGTCCTTGGACTTGGCAGCCGCAAGATGCGAACCAAAAATGTAAAATGTATCTTTCACTTTCAGAATGGATGGATCATGTACGGAAGTTTCCTTGAAAGAAACAGTCTTTTTGCTTTGAATGGAAATGTTCTCTTGGTTTTGATCTTGTAGGGTAATCTGTCCCGGGATTTGAACCTCATCTGTACCCGGGTGGAGCGTTTGCTCCGCGCCTGCAAAAGAGGCAGGAAGCAGCAGCGCACTCGCCAGAGAAACTGCCATTACTTTACGGAAAAATAATCGTTTCATTAACTAATCTCCTCTCATTTTTGAGCATATCTGATAAAAGCGCTTTCAATTATGGATCGAAAATATATTTCCTTCTGGTAAGAATACAGGTTTTAAGCCTGACGGTTATCCGTACCTCTATATTATGCAATGGATATGGGAAATTCAATATGTAATTTTATATTTTTATGAATTATTTAATAATATTATTAATCATATCAATGGTTCCACATGAGTTAAATTCAGCTAAACGCTCGCACAAAAAAGCCAGGTTTAGTGCATCCTGGCTTTATATATAAATCTATTGTATTTATTGAATGCAGCAATTGGAATACATGTTGTTTTTGTTAGTTGGGGCTTCCGAAATCGAGCGTGCGGCCAGTCTCCACCAAGGTTTTCGTATTGCTCAAGATATGCCACCAGGCATTGTCACTGGCTTCATAAGAAGGATCGTCAGGATGCCACTCATCATGGATAAGAGACAGCTTCGTGCATTGGCCCATCGGTTCCAACAGCCAAGAAATCCGGGATTCATAGTTTTCTCTCCCTTTCAGGTAAGAGGGGCCTGCCTTATGTGTAAAACGCAGGGCCTTCAAGGGATCATACTCCAGTAGCGTCCCGTACACATGAACGGTTTCTTCACCCTCAGCGCCTGGTCCGACATACTCCAAGAGTTCCCCCTCCTTGAAACTGGAACGAATAATGCTTCCATAATAGATTTGCTGCACATACTCCGGGGAGATTAGACTGTCCCATACCTGTTTAGGGGTTCCCCCAATGTAGATTTCATATTTCAGCTCTTTCATGCCTTATTCCTCCTCATAATATGGTTGTACTTTCATTAGGCTTGCTTACACTATACAAAAAAGACACTGACAGCTACAGTCAGTGTTCCCCTTGAGATAAAATTAATTTTCGTAATGGCGAGCCATTTCAAAGGCTACAGCTACCAGCCGGTCTTTCAACGCCGCAGGCTCCCGAATATGCAGCGTTTTCCCATAAGGCAGTAAGAAATAAGGGACGTAGGTGAATAATGAACTCTCATCCAGCAGGAACCGGGCCCATCCCTTCTCTCGCTGCTCCAAAGTATGTCCGAATAGCCAGTGGCTGCAAAGATCATTTAATATCCCCTCGGAAGACTCAATCACGACGGAAACCAGGTCCTCCGCTGTATCCTGGGCGGGAAGCAAGCTCTGCAGGAGAAAATCGCGAGCAGAGAAATCGGCAGGGCGTACGAACCTTGCGCCGCTACGCCGGAGTCCGGCAATTCTATCAGCACGGAAGCTACGAATTTCCTGTCGCTGATGGCAATAAGCGATGGTGTACCACTGCCCTTTCCAAAGTACAAGCCCATAAGGATCAATGGAACGTGACAAGATTGTTTCTTCATTTGCCTTGCGGTATTCCATGTGTAGGGTGTCTCCACTCGCAGTAGCCGATTCAAGCTCTTGCAGATGTTCCGCCATCGCCGCATTAGGCGCATGGAGCGTTTCAATCCCGCGCTCATGGTGCTGCATCCGTTCGATTTGTCGGTCGTTGCTGTAACGCTTCAGCTTATCCAGCGCGCGGTCAAGAGCTTTGACATATGGATATCCTGTCCCGCGGGCAAAGGCGGCGGCTTGGACAAGCGCCTTCTGCTCTTCAGCGTCGAAAAACAGTGGTGCTTCGGCAAAGTTCTCAGGCAGGCTGTAGCCACCGCCGGGTCCGGCATCGGAAATAACTGGAACTCCACTGACGCACAGCGCATCTATATAGCGGTATACCGAACGAACGCTGATCTCTAGCGCTTCCGCTAATTCGCCTGCGGTTCGTCTACGCTGCTTTAGCATCCAGATAATGGATAACATATGGTCTGCTTTGGACATCAGACGATCTCCTCCCAGAACAGTTCAATTACAATCAGTGTACCGCGAAAACCTTGTAGCGCCAACTTACACGGCTTCAGAGAATACAAATAGTGTCAAATAGAACGGCTAAGATTCATAAGATAGGAGTGACTATAATCTCTTTTAACAACAATTCATTAGCTTAAATGTATTGCGTGTACATTCATTTTAAAACCATAATTTTACAAGTAAAATTCTATATCTTTCCTGCCGATATACCTAAAAGAACAATTTTGAATTACTTTAAAGTAAAACCTTTAATTTTTATGAGGAGGTGAAAATATATGCAATGGTATTTAAAAGTGTTACAAAACTATGTAGGATTTCAAGGTAGAGCACGACGTACAGAATACTGGATGTTTGTTCTGTTCAGTGCGATCGCGACTTTTATTATCAGTCTGATTGATGGTCTTGTGGGCTTAACTCCGATCCTGACGTACCTTTATTCTTTGGCTGTCCTCTTGCCGTCTCTGGCCGTTATAGCCCGTAGACTGCACGACACAGGCAGAACCGGATGGTGGATGTTGATCAGTTTAATCCCTCTTGTCGGTTCTATTATCCTGATTGTATTCTTATGCCAAGACAGTCAACCCGCAGAAAATAAATACGGGAAAAATCCTAAATTGTAATAGTTGCAGATGTCTAAGACCTCTTTCACTCTTGTGGAAGAGGTTTTTTCATATTCCCCTTCTACCCATCGAAATTCCAATCGTAAGTTTATCAGAAGCCCGCTGCGCCCATACTGGATAAAAAAGCATCCGCAAGGAAAGGGAGAACGTTCATGCGTTTTCGGAAAAGAAGCATCCACAACAAGTTTAAAAAGCCCCCCGTCCAGCACAGCAATAGTCATTCTGCACATTCAGAAGAGCAGCTCAGTGCAAATATCGGGCCAAATCTTCAGCGGATCAGACAAGTACTCGGCAACAGCACCGACATCATCATCAGAGAAGTTCGTATCGGTAAAGATGGCGGTCAGACCATTGCTATCCTCTATACCGACGGTTTGGCGGATAAAAACGTAGTCTCTGACTTCATCATGGAGTCGATGATGCTGGATAGCAGCTTGTCCAGGGACGTGGAGCGTGGTATTCAAACCTCCTCCCATGTCCTGCAAATTTTAGAAGATTACGCCCTGACCATTGGTGACATCCGGGATGTTACTGACTTTGAAACCTTATATAACGCTCTGCTGTCCGGTGATGCGATCATTTTGATTGACGGTGAGACGCAAGGAATCATTGCCAGCGCACGAGGATGGAGGGATCGTGGGGTCACCGAGCCAGCCTCGGAAAATGTCGTCCGTGGGCCGCGAGAAGGATTCTCTGAAACACTGCGCACGAATACGGCCTTGATCCGGCGTAAGATAAAAGATCCGAATTTATGGCTGGAAACAAAAAAAATCGGCCGTGTGACCCAAACCGATGTCGCAGTCATGTATATCAAGGGAATCGTGAACCATAAATTGGTCGAAGAAGTGCATGAACGACTGAATCGCATTGATGTAGACGGCATTCTTGAAAGCGGATATATCGAGGAGTTAATTCAGGACGAAACATTTACCCCTTTTCCGACAGTATACAACTCCGAACGCCCAGACGTCATCGCCGCCGAACTGCTGGAAGGGAAGATCGCGATCCTGGTGGATGGAACCCCATTTGTGCTTGTCGTACCCGCGCTGTTTGTTTCCTTTCTACATGCGGCGGAGGATTATTATCAGCGTGCGGACATCAGCAGTTTCATCCGGGTTCTTCGTTACACCGGGGTCTTCATTTCCCTGCTTGGTCCGTCCTTATATGTTGCCATCACTACGTTTCATCAGGAAATGCTGCCAACCTCACTGCTGATTGGTCTGGCGGCACAGCGGGAGTCCGTTCCTTTTCCCGCCTTTATCGAAGCGCTCATGATGGAACTGACTTTTGAAATATTACGGGAAGCCGGCGTCCGCATGCCAAAGTATATCGGGGCAGCCGTCTCCATCGTGGGCACGCTCGTCATCGGACAAGCAGCAGTCCAGGCCGGGATCATATCAGCGGCGATGGTCATTGTCGTATCCATTACTGCGATTTCCAGCTTCGTTCTGCCTGCCTATAATATGTCCATTGCTTTCCGTATGCTGCGATTCCCTTTGATGGGGCTTGCTGCTTCATTCGGACTATTCGGGATTATCGTGGGTGGCATTGCCCTCATCCTGCATATGTGCAGCCTTCGTTCGTTTGGCGTTCCCTATATGGCTCCTTTTGCCCCTTTAATACCGTCGGACACCAAGGATACCATCTTTCGGCTTCCTCACTGGATGTTGATTACACGTCCCCGGCTGATTGATCAAAAAAATGTGAATCGCCGAAACAGTACCCCGCCTCGAAAACCACGGGAATAAAGCGAAGAAGACAGGGAAAGACGGAAAGGAGTAAACAATCATGAAACGGAAGGCGGCATTTCTGTTCCTGATTCTTACACTCGTCCTGCTTCTGACAGGCTGTTGGAACCGCAAGGAGCTGAATGAGCTTGCTATCGCCGTCGGCATGGGGATCGATAAACATGGAGATCAATTCCGTGTCTCCGTCCAAGTTGTGAACCCCGGAGAAGCAGCAGCCAAAAAAGGAGCAGCCGGTGGGGCTCCAGCCACGTTGTACACAGCGGAAGCTGACACTGTGTTTGAAGCAATCCGGAAAATAACGACGATTAGTCCCCGAAAAATGTATTTTTCTCACCTGCGCATCTGCGTAATCGGTGAGTCGATAGCGAGGGAGGGGATAGCAAAAGCTCTGGATTTACTCTCCAGGGATCATCAGTTCCGCACCGATTTTTATATTGTGGTATCAAAGGGCACCAGTGCAGAGGACACACTGAAAATTATGACACCCCTGGACCCGATTCCGGCGAATGACCTTTACTCCGCCCTGGAAACATCGGAAAGAAACTGGTCGCCCAGTATGACGGTAACCTTGGATGAATTGATTACAGCTCTCACCAGTGAAGGAATGCAGCCTATCTTGACAGGACTTCAGATTATTGGAAATACAGAAATGGGAGAATCAAACAAAAACGTCCAAACGATCGCCCCTCCTGCCCGCTTACAGTATTCAGGACTTGCTGTATTCAGAAAAGACAAGTTAATCGGATGGTTAAACGAAACTGAAAGCAGGGGCTACAACTTCATTCTCGGCAAAGTGCAAAGCTCTGTCGGCTTTGTTGCCTGTCCCCAAGGCGGCAAAGTTGTCACAGAGATCATTCGGACCCAAACCGCCATAAAAGGCAGCGTTAACAGAGGAGAGCCCCGGATCAAAGTTAAAATGCAGGTTGAGGCCAACGTGGGGGAAGTCGAGTGTCAGGGCCTGGATTTGACCAAGGTGAGCACAATTTATGAGTTGGAGAAGAAAGAGGAAGAAAAGATCGAGGAGATTATGAAATCAGCCGTTAGAAAAGCTCAAAAATCGTATAAATCTGACATTTTCGGTTTCGGTGAAGCCATTCACCGCGCTAATCCGAAGACCTGGAATTCACTGAAAAAAAATTGGGATCGTGAGCATCTCGCAGAATTACCCGTAGATATCAAGGTCGATTTCAAAATTCGGCGCTTGGGCACGATTGGCAGCTCATTCCTGAATGATATGAAGGAGTAACCTACCAAAGAAGGTGTTAAAAGATGCTGCCTAAAATAGCGAACGTTCTGGGCATATTGCTGGTCGCTGCTGCAATCATCATGTTTGAGGTCCCGTACATGCGGAAAAAAGGGTTGAAAAAAGAGCTTTGGCTGTTTTCCATCCTGCTCCTTCTTGGGGTCGGACTCAGCAGCGCCAAGGCATTAAGTGGGTTTATTCCTACTCCTCTGGATTGGATCACAGCCGTGTATAGACCATTCAGCGATTTCCTAACCCATATCGGTCTAATAAAATAAAACGAGGTGAAATTGGTGCCCGGGCAGATCAATATCTCAGCACGTCAACTTATGATCTTGACGACTTTATATACGGTTGGGAGCGCAATCCTCATCATCCCATCAGGCATGGCGCTGGTAGCCAAGCAGGACGCGTGGATTGCCGCGCTTGTCGGGGTCGGGGCCGGGCTTCTCATCTTGTATTTGTACATCAAGCTTGCGGCGCTGTATCCACAGATGACCCTGATTGGAATGATGGAAGCCCTGCTCGGAAAGTGGCTGGGTAAAGCCGTCGGTCTTCTGTTTTTCGCCACATTTTTCATCAATGCTCCTGTTGCCGTTTTATTCTACCTTGGGAATTTTATGACCACTCAAATGATACCGGAAACACCGATGCCAGCGGTAAACATCCTTTTTGCGCTTATTATATTGTTGGCTGTCCGGCTGGGACTGGAAGTGATAGCTCGTTCTGCTGAACTGATGTTTCCGTTATTTATTCTGCTTTACATTTCTTTGACGGTTTTGGTAGTATCCAATGTTAAATTGGAAAACGTTCAACCTGTACTGGAGGCTGGAGTGGGGCCTATTTGGTCTGCTGCCCTGTCCTTTGTCAGCACAGCTTTTCTGCCTCACATCGTTCTGCTCATGATCTTCCCGGCTTCTGTCAATCGTTTCGATCAAGCCCGTAAAGCTATTTTCACAGGAAGCCTGATTGGCGGATTCATGTTGGTCGTGGTCGTTGCATTAGCTATTTTGGTATTAGGTCCTGATCTAACGGCAAGAAATATATATCCAAGCTATGCGTTAGCCAAAAAAATTAGCATCGGCCATTTTCTACAGCGCATCGAAGCGATCATGGCTACCATGTGGTTTATTTCGCTCTTTTTCAGGATCACAGTGTATATGCATTCCACTGTGACAGCAATAGCCCAAATCTTTCACTTGAAAAACGACCGACAGTTAGTGCTTCCTCTCGGCATTCTTCTAGTCGTCATGTCGATCATCGTATATCCGAATGTCCCTTATCAACAAGCCTATGATACCAAGACGTGGATTCCTTATTCACTATCGCTCGGGCTGTTTTTTCCTTTACTGCTGCTCAGTATACATGCCCTGAAAAGGTTGGGGACAAAAAAGAACAACAGGCCGGATGATAAACATGAAGATAGAGGTGAAGATGGTGCCTAAGCAAGTCAAAATCTCCTCACGGCAATTGTTGATCTTAACGATATTATTTACAATCGGCACTGCAATTCTCGTCATCCCTTCCGTTATGGCCGCTACTGCTAAACAGGATGCATGGATCGGAGCACTCGTCGGAGTGGGCGCCGGTCTGGGGGGTCCTGCTGCGGTGTTGTATGATGTGGGGAATTTTTTGACTACTCAAATGATGCCAGAAACGCCGATGCAAGCAGTCAACATCCTCTTTGCGCTCATTGTATTGATGGGCGTGCGCCTGGGACTGGAAACGGTAGCCCGTTCTGCTGAACTATTGCTACCCTTGTTCATTTTGCTGTATACAGCTTTTGTCGTTTTAATCGTATCCAATATCAAGCTGGAGAACGCCCAACCGATGCTGGAGAAGGGAGTTGGACCCATTTGTTCTGCCGCTGTCGGTGATCATATACCCAAATGTCCCATACCAGCAATCCTGGGATTCTATGGGCCTTTTTCTGCCTCTACTGCTGCTCTGTATGCATGGGATACGAAAAATCTGGTCAAAGAAAAAAACAGGGTCCGAAGGATAGCTCTTTTAGTTTATTTTAAACGAGTATTAAGCTGGCGCTAATATTGGGCGTGTATGATGTATTTAAGAATCTGGTAACTACATAAAAGCCAGATGGGCTAAAAGCGTGAATATTACTCCCGTTGGATATCCATATACCGTTCCACCCTGTCAGAATTTTAAAGAAATCAAAAGGAGACTTTACACTTATGAATCGAAAACGAATAATGGTCATCTGCACCTTGTTGCTGGCGTTATCTATTGGGCAGTCCTCTACATGGGGAAGTCGGGCCAATGCTTCTGCACTCTCTCCAGAAAGAGCCCCTCAGGTACAGGATAGTGAAGCTTCCAAGGATGATGAGCTGCTGGAAACACTGGGTGTATCCTCGGATGAGCAATTGTATGATGCGCTGTATAACGGTCAAACCTTGGCGGATATTGCACAATATAATGAACGGGACGCTCAAGCTATCGTTGATTTGCAGGTGGCTCAGTTGACGGAGCAGTTGGAGCAACGGCTGGCCAACAAGAGTATTACCTCTGAACAGTACCAAGCCCATAAGGCAGAGTTGACGCAGGTCGTTGCCAAGAGTGTGTTTGGGCTATAACTTGCCCACGATAGTATGTAAAAAAGGCGCTGAGCCCGTTGGGGATCAGCGCCTTTCTGCTGTCTGGATCTACGCTTATATTTGATGTACTCTAATCAGGTTAGTGGCACCGGCCTCGGCGACAGGAACTCCTGCCGACACGACAACGGTGTCGCCTTTTTGAATATATCCTGCATTCAGGGCGTTGCGGATAGCAGATTCGAACATTTCATCCGTCGTTGCAACTTTATCGCCCTTAACCGGGAATACACCGGACAACAGACAAATTTTAGCGAATACCGTATTGTTCGGGGTAACTGCAATAATTGGAGCCTTCGGACGATATTTGGACACCATACGGGCAGTAAAGCCACTGGCCGTAGACGTAATGATCGCTTTGGCGTCCAGCTCCAGGGACGAACTAACCGCACCTTGACTGATGACCTCGGTAATGTTCGTGCTTTGACGTGCTCTGCGCTTATCGAACTGCTCCTGATAATCAAACTGAGATTCAGCTCTGGCAGCTACAGCAGCCATTGTCCGTACAGATTCTACAGGGTATTTACCCGCAGCAGATTCGCCCGACAGCATAACCACATCGGCTCCTTGCATAACGGCGTTAAACACGTCACTAACTTCGGCTCTCGTCGGACGCGGGTTTACCTGCATGGATTCCAGCATGTGTGTGGCCACGATTACCGGCTTGCCTACCAGGTTACACTTGTCGATCATTTCTTTTTGCATCACAGGTACGTCCTGAATCGGCACTTCGACGCCCAGATCACCACGGGCTACCATAATACCGTCCGAAGCCTTGATAATATCATCCAGGTTTTCCATACCTTCGGCATTTTCAATTTTAGAATAAATTTGTACATGCTCGGCGTTATGTCCCTTCAAAATCTCGCGGATTTCACGAATATCATCGCCTTTACGCACAAAAGAAGCCGCAATAAGCTCAATACGCTGCTCCACCCCAAATTGGATGTGCTTCACATCGCGCTCTGTTACGCCCGGAAGGGTCGTATGAATCCCTGGCAGATTCACACCTTTTCTCGGTTTCAAAATACCGCCGCTTACGATATTACAAATCATTTCTGTTTCCTGAATGGAAGTTACAGTCAGATCAACCAAACCATCATCAATGAGAATACGGTCGCCTGCTTTGATATCCTTCGGCATATCCGGGTAGTTGACCGAAATACGGTGCTCGTCCCCCAAAATTTCTTCCGTGGTCAAAATAAGCTGGCTACCTGGCTTCAGCAGACAGGACGCTTCTTTCAGCTTGCCAATCCGTATTTCCGGTCCCTTGATATCCATCATGACGGGAATAAAGGTGTTCAGTTCCTTCGCAGCCTGCCGCACATTCTCAATACGTTTAACGTGATCTTCCAGCTCCCCGTGAGCCATGTTCAAGCGGGCTACTGTCATACCGGCCTGGATCATTTCTTTTAACAAATGAATGGAGTCGCAGGCAGGTCCCATAGTACAGATAATTTTCGTTTTAAGCATAGTAATGTCATCCTCCTGAATGTCTTTACTGAATGTCTTTACTGTCTGATTTCTATCCCACTTCTACTCTCTATCTATTAACTTCTATAGTTCTATTTTACCTGTACCCGTGCGCCAAGACTATGAACTATAGTATGATGAATGTACTACAGTACAATAATTGTTTAAGACATCGGAGGGTGAGCCTCGTGATTACAATGACGGACATGCGACAGGACCATGGTATAGACTGGTACGAAAAGGCTGGCCCGAATAGCAGCGACGATGACTTACTGTTCATTTTGGTTACCTTTGGAAAATGTGTATATTGGGTGAACGGTTGCAAGTTTATTCTCGGCAAGGGAGAAGCGCTGATTCTACCCGGACATTTGCCTTACTACGGCAAGAGCATTCCTACACTTTTTCATACCAAGTATGTGATACATTGCCGCAAAACATGTACGAACCACGCACTTCCCCTGCTGAATACAGACCAGCCGTTGCTGATCAAGCTCGGATGCTACGATATGCTGCATGAACGGATCAAATCGGTGTACTACCAATGGACTGAGCGTCCGAGCTACTATGCAATGATGGCTGACTGCTTGCTGACCGAAGCGATGATTTATATCAATCAGGAATGGGACAAGGGTGACATTTCTTGCGATAAAGAGAAGCATGTGGAGCATATGAAGCAGTATATTCAGAATCACTATCGGGAAAAGGTGACGAAAGAGGAGCTTGGCGACGCCATTCGTAAAACGCCCAACTATGCAGCCACACTGCTGCGCGAGGTAACACGCCAAACCATCAGCGAGCATGTACATACGCAACGTATTAAAACCGCCATCTACATGCTGACCGAGTCCCGGCTGACGATTCGTGAAATTTCAGAGTATGTGGGGTATAGTGATGTTTCCTATTTTCATCGGATATTCAAACGGCTTACAGGCTGCTCGCCGTCCGAGTTTCTGGATGAACGATCTTCGATCGTTTAGGCGTGACTTGTACAGTGGAAAGAGAAGGCGGAAAAGGTTGCGAAACTCCGTATTTAAATGTATGTTGGATTCAACTGGATAGACAACAAATACCTCATTTTATAAAGTGCGAATGTGAAGCTCACATAAAAACCCCGGTTCCTTCGCACCTCGAAATTTGTCGAAAAAGGCTTGAATCGGTTGTAATGAGTGAATGTCAATGCTTGATTCAAGCCTTTTCGGCATCGTTTATTGCGAAAATGTATGATATTGATACCATTAGGGTATAAATCACTACATTTCCGCTGTCGCACTCTATATGAGTGCGTGGATTGAAATCGGCCACTCTCCGGATAAGTACGCAACGATCTCGTCAGTCGCACTCTATATGAGTGCGTGGATTGAAATAGGATGAACTGAATAATATAAATAGTCGTCTTAAAGGTCGCACTCTATATGAGTGCGTGGATTGAAATCGTTGGGTTCTCGGCTGACTATCCGCACGGCGTCGCACTCTATATGAGTGCGTGGATTGAAATTTACGCGTGGGGTGCTGACAGCTGAAGCTACATTGTCGCACTCTATATGAGTGCGTGGATTGAAATTGATATGTACCCTGAACTATCTGAAAAGGTTAACGTCGCACTCTATATGAGTGCGTGGATTGAAATTTCCAAGATAACGGCCATGAGCGGGATCAGTGCCGTCGCACTCCATGTGAGTGCGTGGATTGAAATAAACCTTCTTTACGCAATTCACGCTCACGATCAAGGTCGCACTCCATGTGGAGTGCGTGGATTGAAATCAATTACCGATGCCCCAGCGCTTCACTCACAAGTCGCGCTCTGTATGGAGTGCGTTTTTCCCTCTTACTCTCCGCTTCCATCGCTCTTCCTTTCCATTTCCATATGCATTAATATTCCAAACTTTACCTTTATACATTAGTTGCATAATATATTGACAGATGGTTAATTTTGGAGAACAATAGAATGCAAGAATATAAAATTATGGCATTTTTATGTGAAGGGTGGTTTATGTATGGCAATCACACCTACGATAAGAGCTGAATTGGAAAAATATCTAAAACAACAAGATTTAAGCATGACCGAGTTTGGGCATATTGCAGGCATTAATAGGGGGATAGTAAGTGGCATTGTAACTGGTAATAGTCCTATATCTGTTAACCAGCTTGACCGAATCACTGAGGCTATGGGTTTACCGGAAGGCTACTTCTACGACTTATATGTAGAAAACTACATCATCGAACGCTCCCCCAATATGCGTCGAATTGAGCGGTTGCTATATCGTTGTGCAGAACTGGACAAGCTGGATGCGATCAGTCGAATCGTTAGACAAATCATGGACAATCTACTCTATTCACCTAAACTATTTGACATTGCAGAAACGCTATTAGCACAAGGACGACATGCTGCTGCGTTGCTGCTCTATGAGAATGTAGCAGAGGCGGAGAAATACCAGCACTCCGAACGCTTGGCAATCTGTCAATACCGTATATTCACGATTCAGATTGGAGACGATCAAAGCAAAAATCTCAGAGCAGCAGCGGTATTTGAGGCTTTCGTTGAGCGCCTAGATGAAATAGATCAGCTTGACGCATTGAAGGATTTAGCTAACGTGTACAGGTCTTTGCGTAAATGGGACAAGGTCGATGAAATGGCGAGAAAAATGAGAGATAAAGCGGAAATCCAATATACTTTGAAACACCAACAGAAGAGCCGAGAGCGTAATGAATCTACTAAGAAGTTAAGTCGTCCCATGTTTGTGTACATCACCTATGCCGATTTACTATGCGCAAGTGTCTGCGAAGCCCAAGGCGATTATCAACAAGCTTTACAATATACATACGCCTACGCTAATTTAGATTGGGTCAAGGAGACGGACGAGGATACCCGACACTGGATCGGTTTGTTTCAACATTGGGCGGAAGGTAATACTTACGTATATAAGCTGTTGTCAGGAGATATAAGTGTGCTTCAAGATTATGTTGAATATATTGCAGCAACATCAGGCTCTAATGAACAAGAGGAAATCTCCAAATTGTTGAATGTTATAATTGCAGCAAACCGATTTGAATTGGACGTGGATGAAATACTTCAACGGTTTGAAACGGAGATTAATTCGTTTTCTGAACAGCCTCCATCCGATGATATGTATACTCAACAGGTGATACCGGACTATATCGCGTGGTTTGGTTACGAATTAGCTTATTATGATTTACATCGAGGTTCTTACATTGATGGCTTTAAACATTTGATGTATTCAATAATAAGTTATCATAAACTAAATAATGAGACTTATTTTATAAATTGTATGGGTCTTTTTTTATACTTTCAGGATTATGCGGTTCCAGAAACTAAAGCAGCATTTTTAAATCTTATTGAAAAGGTGTGGATGAACAATGTTAAAAAAAATGGTACTGCTGATCATCGCGGCTAACTTTTTGTTTATTGTTACTGTGCCGGATCAAGCCCTTAACCACCACTATAGTATTCAGCCTTACGTTACCATTGGAGGTGCTTAAACGGATAGGAACAAAAATCCCCGCTAACCTTAATTGGTCGGCGGGGATTTTTGTTCCTATCCGTTTAAATAATTGCTTTTTTAATCCAAACCCACATTCCTCTTGCCACCTAGGCTGTGTTAATTGGAAGAGCCCGCTGTTTTGACTTCCTCCAGCATTTTATCGTTATAGCCAAACATCCAGGTCAGAACAAACGCTACAGCCATAGCAGCCAAGTTCGCTAAAATGTAAAGTGGAAGCTGATGGTTCATGTAAAGCAACGTGCCCGGAATAACGGTAATGGCCATGCCCGTAGCAGCCAAATGGAAGATCGAAGCAATAAAGCCGCCGACCGCGCCGCCGATCAGCCCCATAACGAAAGGCTTCATATATCTCAGGTTGATACCGAAAATAGCCGGCTCGGTAATCCCAAGAAAAGCAGACAGTGAGGAAGGAAGTGCTAGTGCTTTCAGCTTGGCATTCTTCGTTTTCAGCCCAACCGCCAGACAAGCGGCACCTTGAGCAGCCATGGCGCAGGTAATGATCGCGTTGAATGCGTTTACGCCAGTCTTTTCAAGCAGTTGAATTTCCAGAAAATTAAATATATGATGCACACCCGTAACGACGACAATTTGATGCAAAAAGCCGATGACAATCCCTGCGATACCGAAAGGCAAATCCAGTACAAACGTCGTTCCTTGCAGTACCCACTCTTCAAGAGAATGGAAAACCGGACCGATGGCAAACAGCCCCAGTATAATCATGATCAACAGTGTTAAAAACGGCGTGAGAATCAGATCCAGCGCTTCGGGTACCCTTTTGCGCAGCCCCCGCTCCAGCTTGGCTCCGATTAAACCCACGAAGAAGGCTGGCAATACCGAGCCCTGATAACCCACCACAGGGATGAATCCGAACATCGTCAAGGGATGAGCTGAGCCGTCCGCAACACCGTAAGCGTTGGGCAAGGCCGGGTTCACCAGCATCAAACCGAGAACGATACCGAGCACCGGGCTACCGCCGAATACTCTAAAGGCTGACCACGCGACCAGCGCAGGTAGAAAAGCAAAAGCCGTATCCGTCAATACTTGGGTAAACAATAGAAAATTCGGTGAAATATCCTGCGGTGTCATGCCGAACAGGGCCAGAATTTGCGGCTGGGTAAGCAAGCCGCGCAGTCCCATGAACAGCCCCGTAGCAACCAGCACCGGAATGATTGGTACAAATACGTCACCAAAGGTACGAATGGAGCGTTGGAAGACGTTGCCTTCCTTTTTCGCCTGACTCTTCACTTCTTCTTTAGATGATCCGGTCACTCCGAGCTTCTCGACTTCTTCGAAAATCCGATTGACCGTACCTGTACCAAAAATTATCTGATACTGACCCGAGTTAAAAAAAGCTCCTTTGACCTTGTCGATTTCTTCGACCTTTTTCTGATCAATCTTCTCCTTGTCATGCACCATAATCCGCAGGCGTGTCGCACAGTGAGCAAAGGACGCAATATTATCCTTCCCACCGATTGCTTGAATCACTTCTTTGGCTATTTCCCGGTTCTCCGTCATGATGTTCATCCTCTCGTTCATTCCGTTATGTTATTGATGATTAACGATCCACTTGATGATTTAGCCTACTCATGTAAAATCCCATTTTACCGCTTGGAAGAGAGCCTCTCCCTTGTCAGCAAAAAAGTGTATTTCGTCACTCTCTGGGTGCGGAAAAATACGACTGGTGAACACCTCTTCCCCATCGTTGACGAAAATCTCAACTGAAGACGTGTCTACAAACAAATGAAGCTTGATACGGTCCCCATTCACTGCGCACTGTCTTATCTCACCATACGAAGCAGCGACAGGCTCACCCGATTGCGAACGGTCCATCACAAGTTTGCGGCTGACGGCATCATATCGGATCACCGTTTTCTCGGTCGCACTTGCGCGGAATTCAATACCGCACGCTTTGGCGCTCAACAGATCAAACTCACAAATCAGCTCGTAGGCCGTGCCCTTGAAGCCCGTATAGGTTTTGCTCTCCGACGTTAATATGTCGGCTACCCGCTCCTCACGCTTTCTACGCAGCGTAGTCAGCTCAGGTATCGGCCTTTGTATGAGTTTACCCTCATGAAGGGTAAGCTCCCTCGGCAGCGTCAGGCAATGCGCCCAGCCGTTCGGATCTGTCGGATAATCGATATCCGGTAATCCCATCCACGCCACCATGATACGCCGCCCCTGTGGGTCAACCATCGTCTGCGGAGCATAGAAGTCAAAGCCACGGTCCAGCTCGCGGAATGCCCCATGCTCCAATATTCTGGTCTCGGTATCCAGCGGCTTGCCGATCACGTAACCCGACTGATAAATATTGTGATTCTCATCCCCGGAAGGCTCCAGGCCCTGAGGAGAAAATACCAATACACCCGAGCCGTCCAATTCAAAATAATCCGGGCATTCCCACATGTAGCCAAACGTCTTTAGCCCGGTGCGCAGTTCTCCCTCAAACCACCACGTATGAAGGTCGGTTGACCGATAAAGGACGGTGCAGCCTGTTAAATTCGCTCTCTGGGCACCGATCACACAGTAAAAGCTGTCCCCGTCCTTCCACAGCTTGGGATCACGAAAATGATCCGTGTAACCTTCCGGCACGTTCGGAATAACGGGATGCTCCCATTTTGTAATGAGACCGCTCTCATCCATAACCGCCATACATTGATAAGGATGTCTGATCCAATCCCCGTCACGTGTATTTCCCGTATACAGCATATACAGCTTGCCCTCATGCTCCATCGCGCTACCTGAATAAACACCATGTGAATCAAAGTAATCGCCCGGTGCGATACCGATGCCTGCGTCGTCCCATGTGACCAAATCTCTGGATTTCAAATGATACCAGTATTTCATTCCATGATCGGTTCCAAGCGGGAACCATTGATAGAACAAATGGTATTCACCCTGATAATAAGAAAAGCCATTCGGATCATTGAGCAAGCCTGTCGGTGGCTGAATATGAAACTCCTGCCGCCAGTGACATTGCTCCACCTTTTTCTCCAAGTTGGCTATTTCACCGGGCTCTGCCTGCTCAATTAGTCGATACTTTTGTTCTTTTGTCATTTTCATAGGTGTACCTCATTCTTATTAAAACTTTCGTTTCAGGAACCGGTTCCAATTTAATGAAAAAAAATAATATATAGGAACCGGTTCCTATATGATTAAAAAAATATACTCATCCATGGATTTGCAACCGGTTCCACTGCACTTGTGCCCAAGTGCAGTGGAACCGGTTTCGAAGAAATTATAATCCACCTGTTCAGCGTTTGTCAACGCTTTCTCTCTCTACAAGAGAATAATTCATAACAGTCACTTTCTCTACCGGTTTGTGTTCTACCAGCCGTACAATATTTTGCGCCGCTACGCGTCCTGCTTCCATGTAAGGATATTGCACAGTTGTTAGCGCAGGATGAATCACCTCTGTAATATCGTATCCCCCGAAGCCCGTCACCGACAATTCCGACGGAATGGCAATCCCTCTGGAATACGCCGCGTTGATCACGCCAAGCGCTATATTATCCGTAGCACACACCATTAACGACGGCTTAAATCCATCTAAAATCGCAGACGCAGCCACCCGTGCATCGGACATTTTAAATCCGGTTTCATAGTATCTGATATCGTACCCGGCAGCTCGCTCCAGTTGCTTCACATCGTCCATATGAGCTTGATGGGGCAATGCATCCCGAACAGCCTGCTTAAAGCCCTCCTTGCGCCGCACACCGACAGCGACATCCTTTTCCGTAACGCCGACGTAGGCAATTTCACGGTGGCCCTGGGACAGAACATACGCGCCAATATCATATCCCGCTCGGTAGTCATCATGGATAAGACTATGAATCTGCTCGTGCTGCTGGCCCACCAACAAAACCGGAATACGAATGTCACGAATCGCCGTCAGATGCTCGTCCGTAATTTGAGCAGCCAGCAAAATGATACCGGAAATCTTTTGTCGTCCCAGCTCATAAAGGGCTTCTATTTCACGCTTTACATCCTGGCTCGTATTGGAGATCAGCATCTGGTAATGCTGGGCCCGCAGCTCTTCATCTATACCCATCAGCGTATGGGATGTCGCAAAGGAATCCAGACGCGGCACAACAGTTCCGATAATGTTAGTCCGCTTCGCTTTCAGGCTCTGGGCAAATGTATTGGGCACATAACCCGTGGCTTTGACCACCTTTTCAATTTTACGTCTCGTATCCACGCTAACAGCCCCGCCGTTCAAAAAACGGGATACCGTGCTCTTGGCCACGCCAGCCATTCGGGCTATATCTGCAATCGTCTTATTCATGAGGTCCCCCGGATTGTTTCATATTCACAAGCTTCCAAAACGTCTCTTTTATCATACCCCTATAATACCATATGGCGGGAGTGGATTACTGTGGCTCCAGACCCATCATGGACAAAAAACACCGCTCCCTTCATTGAAGAAAGGAACGGCGTATCTTGGAAATAGAATTTAAAAATCAAAGTTATCTGGATCGGGACCTACCCGATGATTCGCATTCAACGCCTGAATTCGATCCATATCCTCTTGCGTTAATTCAAAATCAAAAATGTCAGCATTTTCGACAATCCGATGCTCCTTGGTAGACTTGGGAATGGTAACAACTCCCTGCTGCACATCCCAGCGCAAAATCACTTGCGCCACCGATTTGCCATACTTGGTCGCTATGTCTTGCAGCACTGCATGATCAAGCAATTGGCCTTGCATTAACGGGGACCAGGCTTCCATTTGAATGTTGTTCTTTTGACAGAATTGCAACAGCTCGGCTTGTGTTAGTTGTGGATGAAATTCCACCTGATTCACCATTGGCGTGATTTCAGCATCCTTCATAAGGTCTTCCAAATGATGAATCTGGAAGTTGCTGACTCCGATAGCCTTGATCCGCCCTTCCTTATACAAGGACTCCAAAGCTCTCCAGGCTTCTTTATACTTCCCTTGAACCGGCCAATGAATGAGGTACAGATCCAGATAGTCCAGACCCAGCTTGTCCAGGCTTGCTTCATAGGCTGTCCGTGTCTCTTCATATCCCAGATCGGCATTCCACACTTTGGACGTTACGAACAGGTCTTCTCTGGACAGGTTATTTTCCTGAAGAGCCTCCCGGATGGCATGTCCTACACTACTTTCGTTAGCATAAGCTGCGGCTGTATCTATACTTCGATAACCATGCTTTACAGCCGCTTTAATGGCACCAACCAGCTCCGAGCCTTCCTCCACTTTAAATACCCCGATTCCGAACCAGGGCATGTGAACTCCGTTGTGCAGTGTCGTTGTGCTTTGTAAGTTTTGAGTCATTGTTTATCTTCCTTCCTAAATTATCTACTATATAAGCTGAACTAAAAGTTTCTTATCGTGCCACTACGCAGTCGGATGGTGATAAATATTCCATTTAAGCAGCAGCCGTATCCCTTTTTTCCAGCGTGCGACTCCAGCCTGTGAGAAGAACCGCAGCGAAAACCATAATCGCCCCGATCCAAGTCGTATGAATGAGACCCCATGAATCAGTCACGATTCCACCTACATAAGCTCCAATCGCGATCCCGGCGTTGAAGGCCGCGATATTGACGGCGGAAGCGACATCTACGGCTTTGGGGGCAAAACGTTCAGCCAACATCACCACATATACCTGTAGGCCGGGCACGTTCATAAACGCAAGCAATCCCATGAAGAAAATCGTAATCAGTCCGGCGGTTTTAAAAGGAGCGGTGAACAGCAGGACGAGCAGGACAATAGCTTGAATCAGGAACATGCACAATAAAGCTGAAAGCGGCTTGCGATTAGCAGCTTTTCCACCTATAACATTCCCAATAGCAATCGCGATTCCATACAGCAAAAGAATAAACGTTACCGTACTTTGCTTAAATCCGGTTATGTCGTGAAGTAATGGAGATAAATAAGTAAACACCACAAACGTGCCTCCATACCCCAAGGCTGTAATGATAAATGCAAGCAGCAAGCGGCCATTGGTAACCAGTTTGACTTGCTCGCGGAAAGGGGTTCTGTTCCCCTTTCGCAGAGTGGATGGCAGCAAAATCAGATTCGCAATGAGTGCCACCACACCGACGATCACAATCGCTATGAAGGCAGCCCGCCACCCCCATTGCTGCCCGATAAAGGTCCCCAAGGGTACGCCCGTGACCGTGGCTACGGTCAGCCCGGAGAACATAATGGAAATGGCACTGGCCCGGCGGTCATTGGGCACAAGATCGGCTGCGATGGTGGAGCCGATGGACATGAACACCCCATGGGAGAATGCCGAGATTACGCGTGCAATCAGCAGCATGACAATTCCACCGGAGAACGCAGCCAGGCTGTTGCCTGCAATAAATACAATCATGATCCACAGCAGCAGCGTTTTACGGGGAACACTTGATGTTAACGAGGTCAGGACCGGCGCCCCGATGGTTACCCCTAATGCGTACAACGTGACGGTTAAGGCAGACATGGTTACGGATATGTGCAAGTCCTCAGCGATCAAGGGCAGCAGCCCCACACTGATGAATTCGGTTGTCCCAATCGCAAAGGCGCTTACGGCTAAAGCCAGTAATGGCCAAATACTTCGTTTTGAGTCTGGCGACATGTGTTTCACTCCTATCCTATAGAAATCTTCGACCAGCAGATGTTATTATGAGTTATTCAAGCTAATATGAACAGTACGTACTTTTTAGTGATATAGGTACCAAAAAGTACCCTAAACAAACAGTGAAACACACGGAGGGATCGGCATTGGGTCAGAAAAAATACAATATCTCGGTTGAGGCGACTTTAGAGGTTATCGGGGGGAAATGGAAGTGTGTGATCCTGTGTCATTTGACACATGGGAAAATGCGGACAAGCGAATTGAAGCGCATCATGCCTTCTATTACACAAAAAATGCTGACGCAGCAGCTTCGGGAATTAGAGGAAGACGGCATCGTCAATCGGATTAGCTACAATCAGGTGCCTCCCAAAGTGGAGTACGAGCTTAGTGAATATGGATGTAGTCTGAAAGGCATTTTGGATTCTCTATGTGCCTGGGGAGAAAAGCATATTATTAAAGAGTACGGGGATAAATCTGCTGTTTTGGAGGATAACATTCTGAACAAGCTGTAAAAAAGAGCCCACCCTTTCCTTCTTCCTAAGTCCTTGTACCCTTGATGGAACTTTGTACAATAATTTACAATGTAAAAAGTTTCACATACTCTACTTTGGAAGAAGGATAATGCACAATGAAAAAAAACTGGAGAGGTTGCTTGTCCAGCTTGTTTGCTATTTTCTTGGTTGTGTCGGCAACCGGATGTAATTCTCAGCCCGCCACTTCTAAATCCACTAACACTTCATCTTCACCGACTAGCAGCATCCATGCGGTTGTTCAGAAAAATCCGCACTGGTCCTATGGGGGGGATGAGGGCCCTGAGCATTGGGGAGAGCTGGAAAAGGATTTCGCCGTTTGTGGTAACGGCCACGAACAATCCCCTGTCAACATAGAGCATACTCGAATAAAAGCTTCGCAAACGCAGCAGCCGCTACAGGTTCACTACATCAATACGAAAGTATCCATTCTGAATAATGGACACACCGTTCAAATCAATGCAGCCAGCCCCGGCAATTATATTGTACTGGACGGTACTAAATTCACTTTAAAGCAGTTTCACTTCCATCATCCCAGCGAACACCAAATAGATGGTAAAAATGCCGATATGGAGCTTCATTTTGTTCATCAGAGCGACAGCGGCAATACAGCGGTCTTAGGCGTCCTTATTCAAAGTGGCAAGGAAAACAAAGCTTTCAACGGTATTTGGTCCAAGCTGCCGAAAGACGTTTCCCAGGAAGAAGCTCTGGAGGGAGAACTGAATCTCGCTACTCTTCTGCCGAAAGACCTGCATTCGGTTCGCTATAACGGATCTCTGACCACTCCGCCATGCACAGAGCATGTGAACTGGACCGTGCTGGGACAGCCTCTCGAAATGTCGGCCGACCAAATCAGCCAGTTCGCTACCCTTTTTCCCGATAACCATCGTCCTGTGCAACAGCTGGGAGCCCGTAAACTGACTGCGAATAAATAATGAAGTAAAGTGCCATACAACAGTTAACAGAAACTCTGCCGCCGCTGACAGTAAAATAACCAGGAAGCCCTCTGTCCATAAGGAAAACAGGGGGCTTCCTGGTTATTATAGTTGTTGCCAGTCTTTACAAACGCACCAGCTCATCCACCTTTATCGGCTGCCCTGTACGAATAGATCGGTTGGCGGCAATGCCCGTTAAAATGGACCAAGCTCCATCTATATGTGAGGCTGCGCGGTGAAACCGATCATCTGCCGGCTGATCAAAAATATCCCGCAGCATGACCGGATCACCACCACCATGACCACCCACGCCTTCCTCTACTTCCACTTCATAAGGTGCTGCAAAGTGGGGATAGATCGTGATGGTTTTTTCCTTTAAAGCCCCCTCGTCTGCCTTACTGCCCCCGGAATTAACGTAGGATTGCTCGGATACCCGAACCTCCATCCGCCCCTTGGTGCCGTTGAACACGATGATGAAGCCCTCCCAAGGCATGTAAGCATTCAGCGAATAGTTCATCACAGCCTTGTTCTTGTACTTCACCATGACACTAAGCGTATCCTCAATGCTAATATTGTCGCCAAATACGCTTTGATCCCGCACATAGCCATCCTCATGCTCGGCATCCAAATACATGCTTTTCAGGTGTTCGTTACGGTCCAGATGCAGCGCAAATGGGTCATCTTCCGCCGCCTTGCTGCCGTACGCACGTTGGTAGAACTCAGTCACACCGCGCTGTTCCGCATTTTCCCGTCCATAAAATTTCAGATCACCCATCGCATATACCGTCTCCGGCTTGGAGCCGAGCCAAAAGTTCATCAGATCGAAATGATGCGTCGATTTATGCACCAGCAGACCGCCACTGTTGCGCTTATCCCGGTGCCAGCGACGGAAATAATCCGCGCCATGCTGCGTATTCAGCAGCCATTCAAAGTTGACGGACAGCACCTCACCCAGCGTCCCGTCCATGATCACCTCGCGAATTTTCGTATTATGGGGCGCATAGCGGTAGTTAAAGGTGACGCGCAGCTTGCGTCCCGTGCGGTCTATGGCATCCAAAATATCCTGGCATTTGTCCTCATCCACCGTCATCGGCTTCTCGGAAATGACATCACAGCCCAGCTCCATCGCCCGAATAATATATCGATGGTGCACCCGGTCAATGGTCGTGACAATGACGATATCCGGCTTTGTTTCCGCAATCATTCGCTCAAATTCATGGGCTTTATAGGTCGGAATCGGCTCATGGTCGTATTTCTCCTGCAACAGCCGATTGGCATAATCCATTCTCGTCTGATTGACGTCACAGAACGCGATCAGCTCCGAGGTATCTTTGAAAGCGGTAACAACTTCACCGTAAAAAAATTCGGCTCTGCCTCCAGTGCCCACAAGTGCATATTTGATTTTAGCCAATTGGCTCACACCCTTTGCATGAATTGCTTTTATTTTATAGTATAAGAAAGAGCGAATTCTTCGCATTTATTGTGAATTTATCCTTAAAGTATACATATATTATCCACTTGAATTCCCTTGTAAAGGAGACCGTTGATGTGATCGCCACACCCCGTTTTGCCATCGAGCAGGCGCTGCGGACAGAGCCGTTCAGCATGTCCGCTGACCATGTTCACCAAGCACATGAAATCTATTATCTGCTGGCAGGAGAGCGCTACTATTACATTAATCAGCGGGTATACGCTCTACAGAAAGGCGATCTGATCTGGATCAACAAACACGATTTTCACCGCACGAGCAACAAGGGCAACGGTAGCCATGAGCGGATTTTGATCAATTTTGATGAAGCGTTTGTTACCACGTCGATGCCTGACGCCCCGTTCAGCGACCAGAAGCAGCCCCTCCTGCCGGAGAAAAGCTTTCTGCTTCGTCCTTCCTCAGAGGAACAGCGCGATTTGGAGCATCTGTTCCAGCAAATGCTGGATGAATACCATCAAGACCATGCATACCGCCATCTGTATCTCCAAAGCTTGCTACTCCAACTGCTTATTCGAATCGGCCGCATACAATCCTCCACCCCCGACACCATTGCGCCGGAACGCAGCGAGAAGCAGCAGCGAGTATATGCGGTCATCGAATACCTGCATGCCCACTATGCGGAGAGGCTGACCCTGGATCAACTGGCAAGGCATTTTTATATCAGCAGTACGTATTTGTGCCGTATTTTCAAGCAGACCACAGGCTTCACCTTAATAGAGTATCTTCAGGATGTCCGGGTCCAGCAAGCACGAGCGTATCTGAGAGAAACGAACTGGAAAGTGACCGCCATTGCTGAAAGAACGGGCTTTGACAGCATCGCTCACTTTGGTCGTGTATTCAAGCAATGCACCGGGTATACCCCGTTACAGTATCGAAAAGAACGCAAAAAGGAGCAGAGAAATTTCCCTACTCCTTAATTCCCATCAAGGTGATGCCTTCAATAATTTGCTTTTGGACAATGATGAAGACTTCGATTTAAGATATTTTTTGTAGCTTGCTAACCGATGACGCTGTTCTTCCGTAAGACGCGCACGGCTAAGTAACTCACCGATTTCGTCAAAGGTGTGTCCTTCGAGCGAAGGCGAACCATTACCCGATTTGGCGATAGGAGAGACTTTAGCCCCAATTTTACTCTGGCTTTTAATATGTGTGTATCAGGTGCTATCGTAATGACTTCACGCGACTTCCATTTTTATCCCTGCATAGGATTCCATGACATATAACCAGTAAAACCCGAGAACATCATATTTAGGGGATGACTTTGCTATTCCTTTTGAAACACGTTGCCAAATTTCTGGATGACGGTTGGGTTGTAAAGCAACACGGTAACGAACTAAGATATTACGCAATACCTTTTTTCCTACATAAAACCATTACTAAGAGTAGGGGCGATGCAATATGAAAATTGAAAGAACCTACATTAGGTAAAGATTCTTTCCTAACACTTTTTATGCCGTTGATTGATGCTGAGATTGACAGAATTATGGAACATCAGGACGGCTTAATATATAATGATGGCAACGCCAATACATCTCATAGTGAAGAGGTGGCGTAACTATGAGATGTGCAGTATATATTCGTGTTTCAACAGACCGACACTCAAGTCATGTGGAGTGCGTAGCTCGGATGGACTTTATCGGAAAAGGCTGAAAACCAAAACTTGTGATGGTTTTCAGCCTTTTCACACTGTCTTTTGATTAGACACACTCCCGGACATTACGTCAAAAGCTATGTGCAGGCCTTCAAGCTGGAATATGTGCATAGCTCGACCGCTATTGAAGAGCATGCCAGCTTGTTAAAGCCAGCATTGCCCAGGTCGTTGCTCAAGCTCTTTTTCCAGCTTATCCGGGACTGGAGAGACGCTTTGAGCGCGACTTTTTTCAATGCGAGAAGTCCATGCGGCTCTTGTTTTATAAATTCAGTCCACTTAAAGCGGCTGGGAGGTATAAATATGCTAAAAACGATATTAGTTGTAGACGACGATGAAGAAATCGTAAAACTCATTACAAAGAGTTTAAGATACGAGCAATTTGCAATATTTTCGGCATATTCTGGGAAAGAAGCCTTATCTGCATTGGAAGAAAATCACATTGATTTCATCGTTCTTGATATAGTGATGCCTGATATGGATGGACTTGATGTCTGCAGAAGTATCCGAAATTCTTATAATGTTCCAATTCTGTTTTTAAGTGCGCGTGATAAGGACATTGATAAAATCGTCGGGCTCGAAATAGGAGCAGACGATTACATGACCAAACCTTTCAGTATTCAGGAGCTTGTCTCCAGGATAAAGGCTCACTTCAGAAAAGTGGACAGGCTTTTTAAAGAGTGGGATGAACTTAGTCCCAGTAACGAAAAGGCGGATTCTCCGCTCATTTTGAACGATAAGACGTTTGAAGCATTCCTGAATAGCAGGAAGCTCGACTTATCAACGAAGGAATTTCAGATTCTGTCTATCCTCATGCGCCACCCCAATAATGTATTGACTCGTGAGCAGATATATGAAAGCGTCTGGGGAGACGAATACGGAGAAATAAATACCGTAACGGTTCATATAAAAAATATCCGTAAGAAACTTGGTCCTGAATATGACTTTATTAAAACAATATGGGGCATAGGATATAAATACACGGAAAGAGAGCAATAGTATGAAACTGAAAATAAAGCTTCCTCTTTTGTTCCTGCTGATGTTTATAATATTCATGTTTTCGATTGGAATGTACCTGAAGCTTGTCTTTGCAGTATATTCCCCTATACGCAGTTCATTGCTGGACTCGCGATATATAGCATTGCTCCTGCCCATATTTGCAATTGCCTGTTTCATATTTATTATTCTGATTATCTATATTCATTTTTGCATAGAGAAACCCATTCAGCTTCTGAATACCAGGCTTGAAGAAGTAAATATTGTACATCCACTGCCTCCGCTAGCTCTGAGAAGTAATGACGAGATCGGAGAACTTTATAAACACTTCAATAAGATGGAGCATCGGCTTCAACTCGCGCACAAAGAGCAGATCGATATGATCGCGGCAATTGCCCACGACTTGAAAACACCCTTGACATCTATTAATGGTTTTACTGAACTGCTGGCTACGCACAAGGATTTACCAGAAACTGAAAAGCAGGAATATTATGATTTGATTCAAAAGAAGTCAGGATATATGGTCGAACTCATCAATGATTTCTCCAGCTTCACCAAAGAAAAACTGGAGTTGGAATCTATGGTAGCTAAACCTGTAAAAGCATCAAAATTATTTGAAAACATTGCTCTTGAATATGAGTATGAGTTGGCGGGACTTGACAACGAGCTTACTTGCCGCCATTCATTCACGGAAAATATATTGCTGATGGTCAATGAACCGATGATACGTCGGGTTTTCGGCAACCTCTTTAGCAATGCTGTAAGATATGGAGGGAAAAATAAGCTGAAAGTGTATATGACCGGATACCCGCTAGGACAGTATGCCTTTTTTCAAATCGAGGATAATGGAATTGGAGTGCCGGATAAGGATATATCTTCTCTGTTCCTCAAATTTTTCACTGTGGATAAATCGCGGCAAATCCAAAAGGGCGGGCTGGGGCTGGGTCTTGCAAGCTGTAAATCCATTATTGAACATCATAGGGGCGAAATTGGCGCCTACCCTTCCGAATATGGCGGTTTGGGAATAAGATTCAGCCTTCCCTTGGCCGCACAACACTGATTTTATTTTTGCACATTTTCTTTTACTACAGGAGTTAAAGGCTGCTGCCAGCTGTGAACACCCAGGCAGCAGCCATTTTTATTTTTTCAGTGTTTTATAATTTTTTATATTCTCTTTACAAACATTTATTTTTCTTTTAAAGAAGCTTTATCTTTGTGTTGTAAAAATTACTTGTAGTAAAAAAACTACAATAACTAGAACTGGAAAAGGAGGATATTACAATGTCAATTGAATTCAGCCGTTGGCCCAATCACTACATGATGTCATACCAAGTCACCAAAGCTCTAGGTATGGCAAGCCTCGGTGCTACGGACGTCACCGAGATCTACGAGGCCTGCAAAAAAATCGACCCCGATGACAAGGACACGTGGCACAGGGAATGGCTCATAACGGCTCAGGCATTGGAAAGACACGGCAAGGAGGCCGAAACGGCTGGAAATTGGTATACAGCACGAAACTGCTACATTCGTGCCTGCAATTACTACAGAATTGCGGAATATGCGGTGATGGATGATGACACCGAGAAAATCCGTGTATTTAAGAAAGTAAATGAACTCTTCGAAGCTGCCGGAAAGTACTTCGATGTCCAACCGGAGAAGATCCAAGTCGATTACGAAAATGTCAAGCTGGATGGTTACTTCTTCTCCCCTTCCTGGATAAAAGGTCCGAAGCCGACTCTTTTTGCTCTCAACGGTGGCGACGAGTGGTCAATTGAAAACTATTTCTGGCTAGGTCCCGCTTTTATTTCGTGTGGATATAACTTTCTGGTCTATGACCAGCCTGGCACCGGCCTCTCGCTGTACGAAAAGGGAAAAGGAAGACGAGCGGACAGCGAGGCTTTCCATTCCCGAGCAATCGACTTTCTTCTAACGCGGCCGGAAGTCGATCCCGATAAGATTATCGTGCACGGTGAGAGTTTTGCGGCTTACGACTCTTTGCGATTCGCTTCGTTCGATCACAGGATTGCTGCCGTCATCTCCGACGGCGGTACGCACGCCTTTGATTGGGATGCAATGCTTAAATGGATGCCACCGAGTCTGGCCGCACATGGCATGAGAATTCTGGGGGCAAAAAGCTTGGAGGACTTTGCGGGTAATCCGCGTTTTGCCTATGATCTTGAGGGCGTGCTCCACCAGATAGAATGTCCGCTTCTTGTAATGCACGGAGCGGAAGAGATATTGGTTCAGCCAAATCCGCTGACACAAGCCTTGAAAAATTATGAGCAAGCGGGTTCGAAAAACAAGACGTTCTTCCCGATAGAGGATAGACGACTTGGCGGATTAGAACACTGTCAGGTAGACAACATCAACGTGCTGCATGAAGTAGTGCTGAATTGGCTCTGCTCAATTGGGCTTGGGCCAGCCGCACCTCGCCCTAAGTGATTGCCAGTACGTCATAACGTAAAAGTCTATTTCACTCGCATTCTCCTTTCGTAGTTTTGAATATGAGTCAATCGTTTCTTCTGTTGTGTCTAGATTATCAAATAGTACAGAAGAAATTTCAATGGACTGGCGTAGATAGTATGTTGATGACGTAAACAGCATGAAATACGAGTACATTTCCGTCCGGACAACTAAAAGAGGGTGTCGCAAATCAGCCATACATTAGCTGTTTCGCGGCACCCTCCATTCATTTGGGCATGCCTTTCTGATGATTCATAATATTCACGGCAATACATCATCTGAGTATACCTCAAGCTGCATCACTTTGACGAACACAATTTATCATGGACTCTGCTATGATAATAAACACTCGCTCCGTTTTTTTTGCTTCACTACTCTATCCAAAAATGATAGGTACCCGATTCCCCATTTTCCGGATATGTGATTCTATGACGGGGACGGGCAATTCTTCCATGGACGACTCGAATTCCTTGCTTGTTTTTAAGGCGAAATTCTGACCTTTTAAGGAGTAACTAATCAGAACCTGGAAAACAATTTTTAGCAAAAGCATAACAGACCAAGAAGCTGGGGGCCAATGAAAAGGCAGCCCCACAGCGCTTGATGCTTTTTCTGCATCTGGTCACCTTCCTCCCCGGTCATTGACCTTATTCCGTGCCTACTTGACCGCCTTGGATATGATCTGATTCAGCTTCTCAATCGTTGCCGCGGCATCCTGCTTGCCCAGGAACATCAGGTCAATCGTCTCCGTGATATCCGAGTTTAATCCTGGTATCTGAGCATCATAGGCCAGTGCAGAGCCATGCACATGCCCTCTGTCACGTCCTTCGGTCAAATAGTTGGAATGCTCAATCATCGCTTTTTTCATAATGCTCTCATCTGCGGCGGCAAGCGTACCCATGGCATTCCCACCTTCAATCAGTCGCGCCTCCTGCCCCTTCACCGAGACGTAGAATGCGGCCAGCTTCATGGCCTCTTGCAGATGCGGACTGTTTTTGTTTACGGCTACGTAAGCAACCGGAATGGCGACAGGTTCATTTTTGCCCGTGTTGGAAGGCCAGTAAATATAATCAAAGTCGAGGCTTTTATTCTGGCTAAGCAAGGGCTCCAGCCATCTTCCCGCCGCCAGCATACCGACCTGGTTGGACATGAACATGGCGTCAGCCCCCTGCCCTTTGGGAAGTGAGCCGAGATATACCACATTTCCCTTGTTCACCATATCGTACATGAAGCGGAAGGCTTCCTTGCCCTTTTCATTGTGATCCAGTACATACTCGCCTTGTTCATCAAAAATCCGGCCGCCATTCGACCACACCCATGAATACCAGTGAGCCCACCAGTTTTCTGCAATATAGCCCTGTTTTCCGGCAGCTTTCAGCTTCGATGTAACTTCCTCAAACGCATCCCAATTCCACTTTCCTTCGTCGTAGTATTCCTGCGGTGTCTTCACACCGGCATCCTTAAAGACCTTCTTGTTGTAGTACATCACCATTGGATTCAAGTCGGGAGTGACCCCATAGATTTCCCCATCACGCTTCGCCGGGCCCCATAATCCTTCTGGAAAATCCTCGGCTTTTACATCACTGGCATCACTTTTTAAAAATTCGCCCAAAGGCTGCACCTGCTTCGCTCCAATCAAACGCGCAATCGTCGGCTCATACGAATAAAACACGTCCGGCCCGCGGCTTCCCTGAAGCTGTGTCAACAGCTTTTGCTCATATGGGTCTCCCGGTACAGACACCAGCTTAACCTCAATATTCGGGTTTTCCTGTTCAAATGCATCCAGTGCCCGCTGGTACACCTTCACCTCCGCAGGATTCCCCCAGACTTGCATGGTCAGCCGGACTTTTTTCCCTTTCGTGTTTTCCAGCTTGGGAGAGGTAGTGCATGCCGCTGCAAGTAAAAACAGAACGCTGAGAAAAAAACCAATTTTTATCCAGCTCATGTAATTGTCCATCTTAACCGCCTCCTGTAGCTTCGCATAGTTGTATGTCACTCTGATTTGAAGCGCTTACAAAAACTTTCCCTATCATCATATGTAGAAGGAAGAGACGCGATATCCCCATTTTTCATGTATATCTAAAATTTTTTCTTCCTGACAGGACTTTCTCCTATATGTGAGTAAAATATAATCTAAAGCGAAGAAGGCAGCCTGTGGATCAAGGCTGCCTTCTTCGTTTTACACAATGTACTATTGAATTGCATCAGCTACAAAGCGGACAACGCTCCCTCAGGCTGCTCTGCTCTGACAAGCAAGGCGGCTTGGGCGGCGGCAATGCGAGCAAATGGCACCCGGTAGGGTGAGCAACTGACATAGTCCAGTCCACTGCGGTGACAAAAGAGAATAGACTCACTATCCCCGCCATGCTCACCACAGATACCTGTCTCCAGAAAAGGCTTTTTTGACCTGCCTTTGGCAACTGCCCATTCGATCAGCTTGCCTACGCCATCCTGATCCAACACCTGAAAAGGATTGCTTTCGAGAATATTCTGCTCCATATAGGAGCCGAGGAATTTACCTTCGGCATCATCCCGGCTGTAACCAAAGGTCATTTGTGTCAGATCATTGGTTCCAAAGGAGAAAAAGTCGGCGTACTGGGCCACGCTGTCTGCCAGCAGGGCGGCTCTTGGCACCTCAATCATGGTGCCCACCCGATACCTGAACCACTTAAACTCTTCGCTAAGCACCTGAGCTGCCACCTCATCGACCAGTTCTCTCATCTGCTTGAGTTCATTCGAATGGCCGACCAGTGGAATCATAATCCCTGGTCTCACATCCACGCCCCCGCGCAGTGCTGCTTCCGCGGCCTTAAAGATCGCTTCAACCTGCATATCGTATATCTCCGGAAACAGAATGCCCAGCCGGACACCGCGCAATCCCAGCATAGGGTTAATCTCCCGCAGGTCGTGCACCTTGGAGATAGTGCTTTTAAGACGTTGAAGCTCCTCCACATGGCCGCCGGAAAGCTCAAGCTCCCGCTGTTGCTCCTGAAGCTGCTCCAGATTCGGCAGAAACTCGTGCAACGGCGGGTCCAGCAGGCGGATGGTCATCGGTAAACCATCCATCGCACTAAACATAGCCTCAAAGTCGGATTGTTGCATTTGCAGCAGACGATTCAAATGAAGAACCCGCTCCTCCTGATCTTCGGCCAAAATCATCGCCTGAACGATAGGCAGCCGTTGGCCCGAGAAAAACATATGCTCTGTCCGGCACAGTCCGATGCCCTCAGCTCCAAATTCCCGAGCTTTGGCGGCGTCGAGTGGCGTATCCGCATTGGTGTAGACCTTCAACGTCCGAATTTCATCCGCAATCTCCAGCAGCTTCAGCAGCTCCGGTGTAATGACTGGCTCGTTGAGCGACAAACTGCCTTGGTACACCTGCCCAGAGGTCGAATCGATCGAAATATTTTCCCCTTCCTGAAAGGTCAGGTTACCGATGCTGACACTCCGACTGTCCAGATCAATGCTCAGCACGTCACAGCCGCAAATGCAGGGTTTACCCATGCCTCTCGCAACCACAGCGGCATGGCTGGTCATCCCCCCTCGACTTGTCAGCACGCCTTCGGCGGCAATGATCCCGTGAACATCGTCGGGCGAGGTCTCCACACTGACCAGAATGACCTTCTGTCCATCCTTCGTCCAGTTCTCTGCTGTATCCGCATCGAATACAATGCGCCCACTCGCTGCGCCGGGCGAGGCAGGCAGCCCTTGGGCAATCGCCACCAGCGGTGTGGAAGTATTAATGGAGCGATGCAGCAGTTGATCCATGTGGGACGGTTCGATCCGTTGGATAGCCTCCTCTTTGCTGATGATCCCTTCCTCCACCAGATCTACAGCTATTTTTACAGCCGCCTGCGCTGTTCTTTTGCCGCTTCGCGTTTGCAGCAGATACAGATGTCCTTTTTCAATCGTGAATTCGATATCCTGCATATCTCGGTAATGACGCTCTAACAAGGAAGCTAGCTCTTCCAGACGACCATAGACTAGCGGCTGCTCTTCCAAAAGTTGAGGAATTGGATTGGGCGTTCTTATTCCTGCCACGACGTCCTCTCCCTGAGCATTTACCATATACTCGCCGTACAGTTCATTCACACCTGTGGAGGGATTGCGGGTGAAGAGCACCCCAGTTCCACTGTCGTTGCCGAGGTTGCCAAACACCATGGCCTGAATGTTCACTGCTGTTCCTTGTTCATCCGGAATGCCATAAGCCTTCCGGTACACCTTGGCACGCATATTGTTCCAACTTCGAAACACAGCCTCTACTGCCAATTGCAATTGCTGATACACATCCTGTGGGAACGGCTGTCCGCTCTGCTGCTTGACAAGCTCTTTATACTGTGCGATCAGTTCCTTCCATTCTTCCGCGCTAACCTCCTGGTCACTGCCACGCCCATGGGTCTGCTTGCTCTGCTCCTGAAGCTGGTCAAAATGATTGGATTCGATACCCAGCACCACTTCGCCAAACATTTGAATAAATCTGCGGTAACAGTCATAGGCGAAGGTTTCATTACCCGTCTGCTCAGCCAATCCACGCACGGTTTCATCATTCAAGCCCAGATTCAGAATCGTGTCCATCATACCGGGCATTGAGGTTACCGAGCCTGAACGAACAGATACCAGCAAAGGCCGCTCCGTATCTCCGAATATAGCCGACTGGGCTTCCTCAACGTCGTGCAGGGCAATGACGATTTCTCCCAACAAACCCTCCGGGAGCTTGCCGCCGGAAGTAAAGTAGGCTCGACACGCCTCGGTAGTCACTGTAAAGCCGGGAGGGATCGGAAGACCCAGTGTCGTCATTTCCGCGAGATTGGCGCCTTTTCCTCCTAGTAGCGCTTTCATCCCCAACTTGCCTTCGTTAAATGAGTACACTCTTTTCAGCATTGAATTCATTCCCTCCACTTATAGAGATACCATGCCTGAACTGATCTATAGTTCTACTTAAAGTTGTAACACAAAGTAAGCGGTTATTTCAATATATAATACGTAATATATATTTATAATATTTGTTTATGACGTTTTAAATGGTGATGAAATCCATTTATAAAACACTTTAATCCGTGGTTAGCCGTATATTGGGATCATGTGGGGTGATTCTAAAAAAGCAAAAAAGGCCGCCCCACCGTCATCTTTGATGACCTCCGGGACAGCCCCTGTACTCAGTTCAGGCTTTATTTTCCTATACCTCTGTTAGCATCTTTTCAAAAATATTATAGCCACCCGTTTCACCTATATGCGTGTAGCCGCATTGTCTGTAAAACTGGCTAAGCTTGTCATTCCCCGCAATACAGTCTAATCGGATTCGGTCCTTGCCTGTGAAACGGATTCCCTTTTCAATCCATTGCACCAGTTCGCGGCCTAGTCCCTTCCCGGTATTATGGCGATCCACAACCAAACGGTGCAGGTATATTGCCGTTCCTCGCTCGGAATCCGCTTCATTTAATCCCCACAACTTACGGTCCCACGGACTGGGCTGCTGTTGCAAAATCATGGAGCCTGACAAGAGGTGCCCCTCTGATGTTCGGAAAATGATCACTTCTCCGCGCGAAATAGCTCCTCCCAGATTATGATCATCCTTTCCTTTCAATAAGTTGCCCCATTGAGTGGAACCCTTGCTGTGCAGCCATCTGGCAGTCTCTAGAATTAACTCCTGTACCTGCTCCTGATCCTCAGCGCCTGCCTGAAACGCGCGTAACTCAGGATTGACGACTGGATCGACAATTTGTAGTGTTGTCATGCTGCACCTCAACTCTCTTATCTCAGTATGTATGAAAACTATATCACAAAAACTCGTTTTTCCCATGTCTAGTCCACGTGTGAATTCGACTACCATAAATGCCCCCTTATTTTCACTTATCGTACATCCGGATAAATTCTGGCCCGTTCTGTCTACTAGGCCTTACAAACTTCACCCATTCTTTTTTAGCAACAGCGATCCCTTACGCTTGCCGGGCACAGTTCTTTTTCCGTTCCTGTTCGGCTCCCCATGCCAGCAATACTAAGGAATCGATCCTCCAACAGCTTCCCCATATCGCCTGGATCCTTCACGGAATTTCAGCAGCTTCTTCAAGGAAATCTCAAATAGTTCCAAAATAATTCAAAATTATATTATATTCGCTAAAAAAAGAAAGTTGATTCTATAAATTGGTTGTTATATTGATTTTGATAACTCCCTACCTTATGTGTACGCATATGAATATAAGGAGGAAATTTCCGATGGGTGCTATTGAAGATTATCGACGTGAGCTTTACAGAATTGCTTGGCGAATGCAATATCGTACAAAACGCGACCGAAAACGTGAAATTTCTTTAGAATCCAAGCCTAATCTCTTTCAATCCTCTTTTTCCGAAGAGTCTGATAACAAATTAATGGTGCAATCATATATTAATAGATTAAGGTCAGAGGTAAGCAAAAAAGTCATCTATGAAATTTACATAAAAGATAAAACGGAAGTCCAAGTTGCCAGGGAACTCCATATTACACAACAGGCGGTGAACAAATGGAAAAAGAAGGCGCTTCACGATTTATGTCAGATGATGAGTTTATGAAATTAGTAGCACTTGTCCAAACAAAATCCGATGTAGAGGCCATGAATGCAATTTTTCAATATTTCGATCAAGATATTAAGCGATTAAGTAAATTTATTCGTATGCAAAAAGAGGATGCCATCCAGAGTATGAAAACAGAACTTCTTGAGTTCATCATGAAAAAATAAAAAGGCCTTGGCGATAAGTTGCTTCCGGTGCCCTACCGGGAGCAGCTTATTTAGTTTTGCTGTGGTCGAGGTTGGGGTATACTCCTCAACTCTTCTTGCATAGAGGGGAATTTTCTTGATCCAGAAAAAATTTATGTTCAGGTTGTGTAGTTACAGCCCCCAACTCCTATATAAGTGTAGGGGATAATCGAGCAAAGTACATGAATCAGAAAAATTTATGTCTTCGCCATTTCCATGATTTGGTTGTAACTTGCAGCCTTAAATCACCTACATAAATGAAAGGGAATTGAAGACTGATATCAAAAAAATGTGGAGCCATTTAGATGTCAGCGACTCTATCAGTTCTCTTATAAAAAATCGGGAGGTAATAAATTATGGCACAAGTTCATTCTCAACACGCAACCTATCTTTCAAAAGATCAATTAAAGGAAATGATCGAACAATATGCTGGAAAATCCGCTTCGACATTAGGATACGCAATTGGTGCATTTGGTTATAAACTTTGTTCTAACGCCCTTAAAGCAAAAATTCCACCTGTGATTGTAGCATGGTTGGGGGCAATTACTACAGTTGTAGCTGGTGCAGCGCTTCTTAAGGATATTAACACCTATACTGAAAGACAGAATTTTGTAGGTTTGTTGCAAAATCTAGTCGATAATCCCAGACAATACACCCGATTCAAAGTAGTATCAACAATTTGGATGGAATGGCATGAAGGCCCGACAATGGGATACTACACTTACTATACGACAGTCTCCTATGAAGCAGTCTAAGCAGTTAATCATAAAAAAAGGGGCGGATCAATTCAAGGCCACTGAAAAACCACTTAATTTTTAGAAATTCAACATTTTTAGGGGGTCAAATATGATTCCCGGAACGCGAAACGAGCCTTAGAAGCGATTCTAGAGGCTCGTTTTTTTCTCGTATTTTATTGCAGAGACTTTTTCAGTGGCCTCGATCAATTCCGCCCTTTTTTTATGATTTCTTTAAAAGTTATGCCGCTGTAAATGAGGAAATAGGATTCTCCGATTAGAAAAAGCAACTTATGCATCCATGTTTCTTGTGACATAAAGATAAAAATGATAACTCCGAATGAAATTATAACCATAATCACTTCTACAATCGTATCAGTTATAATACTGGTCCTCTGATTATCCTGGTATTTTTGGTATATCGTCCTACCAACTAAGCGAATAGCGTATGAGCCCATTAACCAATCATAAATAAAAATTGATGGATGATATACAATTCGCAGCGTTAAGGTGGCCAAGAAACCTACCCAAATAAGGATAATTGGATAATAAGTCTTTAGCATAGTTTTCTCCCCTCACTGGTTTACAATTATTATACAATATTTGTATTCATATTCCATAAAATAAACACACATGTAACTATTCCATCGGTTTGATCCGTTTTTACAATGCGTTTCATACTCGGCTACGTATCGGTAAAAGGTTGTCTTCGGCATGCCCAATTCATTCATGGCTGCGACTCCGATAAGATCACCAGCTTTCCATTTTTCGTAAACCTGAGTATACTCCAGACTTGATTTTTTTGTGTCGGCCAAACTTTATCCCGTCCCTTTTAGCAACAGAACCCCCTCAAGCTTGCCCCCATGCCAGCATACAATTAGTCTTTAGTAGCTTCCCCATATCGCCCAGATCCTTCACGGAATTTCAGTGGATTTCGCCAGTAAATTGGAAATAGTTACAAAATAAATCAAAATTATTTTTTGCTAATATAAGAATTTTATCTCTGTATAGAAATTAGTACAGCTTGCCCAAACCAAATCCGACATATAAGCCATGAATGCAATTTTTTTCAATATTTCGATCAGGATATTAAACGATTAAGTAAATTTATCCTTATGCCAAAAAAAGATGCCGTCCAGAGCATGAAAACTAAACTCCTTGAGCTTATCGCAAAAAACAAAGAATCCTTGGCAATAAGCTGCTTCGGTCGCTCTACCGGAGACAGCTTATTTCACTTTTGCTGTGGTCGATGTTAATTGTACAATCGAATATACTCCTTAATTCGACTCTTCTCGTGCCTTGTACACAATTCCGAATAAATATCGGATAAAGCAGGTTTTTTTTCTTGATCCAGAAAAAAATTTATGTTCAGATTGTGTAGTTACAGCGCCCAACTCCTATATAAGTGTAGGGGATAATTCAACTATGCTCCATTGAGTACAAAATTAGATCCAGCATAAAATAAAATTCAAAAAAACAGGTAGCTCATGAATAAGAGCTTCCTGTTTTTTGCTTGCCGGGGTTGTATTGGTTCAAAGAAAGATCAGGAGCAAAGCAAGCGTGGTAGATACTATAAGAATAGGGATCATCACCAGTAAGAAGAATCACGGAATCGGTTCATTCAATCCATTTTATGGAATAAATATGAAATAGATGCAACTTTTCTCTTTTTTTATTCATCTATAACAACAAATACATTTACGGAGGTACAAACAATGAACTTCGTCTTAAAAATTGCATGTATATCTATTTTGAGCCTTACTTTAGGTACGGGAGCAGCACGAGCTTCTTCGGCACATGTTATCGTAAATAATTCAAGTATACCCTCTGAAGATGCTTATCAATCTCATGGGACTACGATGGTTCCATTAAATGCTGTTCAAAATTTACCTGGGGTATCCATTGCATGGAATAATACTACTAAGACAGTAGTAATAGACCGTAGCGGTAAAAAAACAATTTTGAAAGTTGGACAAAAAAATACAACCATTGGTTCAAAAAAAATAACATTGCCTGTTGCCACAACTTTGAGAAACGGACGGGTTATGGTCCCTCTGCGATTTATAGCCGATTCATCCGGTGCGTATGTCTCCTGGAATCCAAAATCCCAAACGGTCTATGTAGCAAAGGCAAGCAATGAAATAAAAAACAAATATACATCGGATAAGCTTAATGTATCCAGAGGAGCAGCAATCAAACTTCCTAAAGTTAGCAACTTGAAAGAATTTACACCCAAAGGGTACGAAAATCTGAACACAGACTATTATTTTCCTGAAGGCAAATCAGATTCGTTTTTCATTCAGGAAATGGATGTAATTTCTTACTATAAAATTAACAACGATCGGGTTGAATTAATATGGACGGCACACTCTGACTCAACCAAAAAGGAAAGCAATGGTCTATCATTTTTGCCTTATAAATTGTTAGAACAAGATGGTCAGAAACCTACGATTCAAAATCGAGTAGCCCATTTTAACTTCATGGCAACCATTGGAGAAATCAGTTACAGTTTCATTGATAATAATGGGAAGGAAATAAACCTAGGACAAAAACCAGTTGATCCAACAAATTTCTTTATTGATATCCCTGATGAACAAAAATAAATCAAAACGAACTATGCCTTTCTAGATACCGCACATAGGCATTATGAATAGCGTAGTGCACACAATCCCTCATACCTTCTAAATCCGATTCTCAACCTTTAACCTTGCTCCGTAGGTGGGTAAGAGCGAGAGCGTCTAAACCGCGGCACCTAGATCGACTTAGACACTCTCGTATCGGCCCAATTAGTTTCTAATAAAAACGAAAAAAAGTATTATCCAGAAAGGTTATATCTTATGGTAACATTTAATTACGGCCTTCCACTTCTCTTGATTTTGCAGAACGAACCCTACAAAATTACCTTTTGATCTGGGCAGCAGGCACAATCCGGTACAATCCCGCAACATCACCAGTCGCAGGAAGTAATTCCTGTATCGACCAACCAAGCGACAGCACACGCTCCAGCCGGTCATACTGGGCTTGCGTCAGTTCGGTCGTAACGGCTTCGCTTCCTTCCTCCAGTGACAGCTCAGGCTCCCGCCCAAACGCAGCGGCAATCCATGAACGGATGCCCCGTATCGTGTTGTACTTGATCTGATATCCGTCAGCTACGGCGCTTGCAAAAATCTCCGGCTCTTTGGACGCCAGCCCAGTGGCAAGCTCTGCATAATCAAAATCGGACTGTCCATCCGACGGCAGTTCATTGTGCTGCACCCGACGGATTAGCTCCTCATCAGACCAGCCTAATGCGCGTAAAGATTCCAGCATGAGCGCGTCCCATTGGGAAATACGTACTCTTTTCGTCGATTCAGTCATCGTTTTTCGCCTCCTTGTTGATCACGTACATCGTACACCAGCCTTAACCTAACGGTTAACCGGGTACGCTACATAATGGCCAGGGCTGATTTCACGCAGCTCAGTGGCACTCTCACCGTCCTTGTCCCATGCCAAAGAACCGTTTGGTTGGGCGATCCCCTCCCCAAAACCGTCCCGCTCTCCGACCGCTCTCGGGTCAGGCACGGGAATGGAGGACAACAGCGCCTGCGTATAAGGGTGAGCCGGCTGCTCATACAGCTCATCTGCATCAGCTACCTCTACCAATCGTCCATGGTACATTACTCCGATCCGATCTGAAATATGCCGCACCATCGACAAATCATGGGCGATGAACAGATACGTCAGCCCGAATTCCTGCTGGAGATCCTCCAGCGTGTTAATGACCTGCGCCTGGATAGACACATCCAGCGCTGAGATTGGCTCATCGCAGACGATGAACTCGGGATTCACGGATAAAGCACGCGCGATAGAAATACGCTGGCGTTGTCCGCCACTGAACTCATGCGAGTAGCGGTACAAATGCTCCCGCTTCAACCCTACCTTTTCAAGTAAAGCCACAACTGCGTCTTTACGCTCACTTCCTTGATGCAATCTATGGATGTCCATCGGCTCGCCAATCAGTTCAAGCACGTTCATACCCGGATTAAGAGAGGAATACGGGTCCTGAAAAATGCTCTGAATGCGCCGACGCAGCGGCTTGAGCTGCTTATCGTTCAGTTTGGAAATATCCTGACCGTCAAAGCGCACCATGCCTTCCGTATAATCGTATAACCGCGTCAGGCAGCGTCCAACCGTCGATTTACCGCTGCCCGACTCGCCGACCAGTCCGAACGTCTCACCACGCTTGATCTGGAAGCTCACGCCGTCAACTGCCTTGAGCACCTCGGAGCTGCGCCCTAACAGATCCTTGGCTGTTACAAAATGCTTCTTAAGCTGGTGTACCTCCACCAAGGGCTGACTTTCGCCCATTGCATTGCTCGCTTCACTCACGTTAACCCCTCCCTTCCGCATGGCCCGCTTCGGGCGTCTCGTAAACTCCGGCAGGCACAGCGTCCGGCCCGTTCAGCCAGCAGGCCGCCCGCTGATCCGGGCGAAGCTCCACCATTGGTGGCCGCTCTACACAGCGGGCAAAGGCATGAGGGCACCGTTCCATGAACGGACAGCCGGACGGCGGGTCCAGCAGGTCCGGCGGCGTGCCCTCAATCGGCACCAGCCGCTCGCGGAAGCCGTTCGTGCGCTGCGGTACAGAGCGCAGTAGGCCCTGCGTATACGGGTGGGCCGGACGATAAAAGATATCGTCCACGCGCCCCTCCTCCATCACCATGCCGCCGTACATCACGATGACACGGCTGCACACCTGGGCGACGACGCCCAAATCATGGGTGATCAGGGCAATCGCCATGTCGGATTGCTGCTTCAACGTCTTGAGCAGCTCCAGAATTTGCGCCTGGATCGTCACGTCCAGCGCTGTGGTCGGCTCGTCAGCAATCAGCAGCTCCGGGCTGCACGACAGCGCCATCGCGATCATTACCCGCTGACGCATCCCCCCGCTGAATTGATGCGGGTATTGGTTCATCCGGTGCTCCGGCTCGGTAATCCCCACCTGTCGCAGCAATTCCACTGCGGCTTTCGTAGCCGCCTCCTTGCTCAGTCCCCGGTGTCTGCGTATCACCTCGACCAGATGATAGCCGACCTTCTTGACCGGGTTCAGCGAGGTCATCGGGTCCTGAAAGACCATCGCAATCTGGTTCCCGCGTATTTTGCGCCATTGCTTTTCCGCTAGAGCCGTCAGACTTTCTCCCCGGTAGCGGATATCGCCATTCAGCCGTTTGCCCGGCGGGGCAATCATGGACATGATGGCTTTGGCTGTAACGCTTTTACCGCTACCGGATTCTCCTACGATTCCTATCGTTTCTCCAGCATCAATATGAAAGCTAACCCCTCGAACCGCCTGATTCTCCCCCTCACGAGTGAAAAAGGAAACCTCCAGTTGGTCGACAGACAGCAGATGTTCAGTCATTGTATTTTCGCTCCTTTCCGTCGCTCCTGGAGCCATTTGTAATGGGTCTTGTAGCTGTGAATCATCGTTTCACCAGCTTGGGTTCAAAGCCTACACGCAGCACATCCCCCAAAACATTAAAGCTCAGTACGGTCAATAAAATAAGCAGCCCCGGAAATAACGCCATATATGGCGCCTGTGCAATATATCCTTGGGCATTATTCAGCATACTGCCCCAAGTAGCGTTCGGCAGTTGCACACCAAAGCCGAGGAAGCTCAGTGATGATTCCATCATAATGGCTGAAGCGATATTATTCGTCGCCCCTACGATAATCACCGGAATCAGGTTGGGAACGATGTGCTTGAGAATAATGCCAAACGTACTTTGTCCCGAAGCTTTGGCGTACAGCACATATTCCCGTTCCCGCAACGTCATCGTCTCTGCCCGAACCACCCGGGCAATATTCATCCACATCAGCAGAGCGATAATGACAATAATATTGCCGACGCCCGGCTTCAAAAACACACTCAACAGCAAAATAACCAAAAAAGACGGAATCGACATGATCAGCTCCAAAATCCGCATGAGCAAATTATCAATCCATCCGCCGAAATAGCCGCTTACAATGCCTACTACTGCGCCAATACTGGTCGCAATAATCATGGATGCGAAGCCCACCAGCAAAGATACACGACCGCCGTACAGCGCCCTTGTAAAATAGTCTCGGCCGTAGTCATCCGTTCCAAACCAGTGTACCGCTCCTGGCGGTTGGAGTCGTTCCAGCACGTTCAGCTTGTTCGGGTCCTGCGGCGACAAAAAAGCGAAGATTGCCCCCAGCGAGAATACGATCAATATAATGAGGGCTGCGGCACCCATTTTGCTCGTCATCAGCTCGATCCCGATGTTGCGCCATTTGCTCCGATTCATGAGTTCACCTCGTTGATTTAATTCTCGGGTCCGCGATGCTGTATAAAATATCCGCTAGCAGATTGCCCAGGATCAGCAGCAGGGCGGAAAACAGTGTAATGCCCATGATAACGGGATAATCCATCCCTTTTACCGCCGTCATGCCCAGCGAGCCAATGCCCGGCCAGGAAAATACCGTCTCGGTCACAATGGCTCCGGCTACCAGATCTGCAACCGACATACCGAGCAGCGTAATGATAGGCAACAGCACATGCTTGAGCACATGCCGAAATAAAACCAGTCGTTTTCCAGACCCGAACGCATATTGAATCTGCACATATTCTTCCTTGAGCTGCGTTATTGTACTGGAACGGATATACCTCACATACACAGATAAAAACCCGAAGGCCAGTACAAAACACGGTAAAATCCCATGCTTGATCACATCGAGCGCCGAGTCCGTTCCAATGGTCCGCATCCCCGTACTTGGAAGCCAATGCAGATAAATAGCAAACAAATAAATAAGCAAAATGCCGAGCCAAAACAGCGGTACAGAAATCCCGATGTACGACATCAGGTTAATCAGCTTGTCGATCCAGCGGTTCCGGTTGGCCGCAGCCGTCAAGCCGAGTGGAATCGCAATCAGAACAGCCAGTATGATGGATGCGCCCATTAATCCAGCGGTAGCTGGGAGACGATCCAGAATTTGATCCAGTACAGGCTGGTGATTAATCAGCGAGTAGCCCAAATCACCTGTGAGACTTTTTTTGAGCCATAACATGTACTGCACATAAGCAGGCTGATCCAGCCCCAAGCTGTGCCTCATACGTTCGATATCTTCCAGATGCATATTCGGTGTAACAAAAGAGAGAACCGGATCACCTGGAGCCAGCTTGATCAGGCCGAAGCAGACGATGGATACGAAAAATAGCATCGGTATAACTTGCAGCAATCTTCTGGCGATGAGTTGTCTCATACGTTTCTCTTCCCCTTGCTGTTCTCGAAAAAAATAAGCTGGTTCTCCCAGCTTATTTTTTGAAAACCCTGTCTTATTTGTGATAAATTTTGGACAAATCTTCGAAAATTACGACCGGTTTCAGCACAGCCTGATCAATGCCGCCATACTGCTTGTCGAATGCTACAATCGTTTTGGTATAAGCAATCGGGTAGATAACTGCATCATCAGCCAAAATCTCCTGTACCTTTTTGTAGATTTCTCCACGTTTGGTCGTATCCGACTCCGCCGCGCCTTCTTCCATCAACTTATCCACTTCTTTGTTGGAATAATGCGAATAGTTGGAGGACGATCCGGTGCTGTACAAGATACGGTACGCATCCGGGTCATAACCCATGATATAGCCGCTGATCGCCAGATCGAAGTCCTTGGCATTCGTATCGACGAATTTTTGCGACCAAGCCGAGGAATCCATGCTGTTTACATCCAACTGAACGCCGATGTCCTTCAACTTCTGCTGAATGTACAGCGCTTGTGCCTCTTGCACCTTATTACCGCCCGGAATAATAATGCGCAGTTTCAGTCCTTCAGCTCCAGCCGATTTCAGTAGTTCCTTCGCCTTGTTCACATCATTATTGAAAAATGGAACATCATTCGTGTGATACAGCACGTCCTGTGTCAGTGCAGACTTCGCAGTATCCGCATAATCCTTGGAGCCATAAGATACCTGAATCAACTCATCCTGATTCAGCGCGTATGAGAGCGCCTGACGTACTTCTTTTTTATTCAGCTGCTTGGTATCGCTGTTTTCATTAAACATCAGGTAAGCCAAGCGGCCTTCACTATAAGGGTAAATATCGAACTTATCGGTCGCCTTAATCGTATCCACGTTTTGCGGGTCCAGATAGTTCACATTGATTTCGCCATTCTGGAGCGCCAAGCTCGCAGCATTCGAATCCTTCACGATTCGGTACGTCACAGAGTCCAGATGCGGCTTGCCACCAAAATAGTTATCAAACCGTTCCAGCGTCACGTACTCACCGGTTTTGTATTCTTTAAACTTGAACGGGCCGGAACCGACTGGAGTGTTGTTTTTCGTGCTTTTCTCAATATCCGCTTCGTTCTCGAAAATATGCTTCGGAATCGGGGATACCTGTACCAGCGCCGCTTCAAAAGCAGGAGCTGCCTGCGGAAGCTTGAAATCCACCGTTGTATCATCAACCTTGCTCACCTGAACCGGCTTGCCGTTGATCATAAAATTACTTCTCAAAAAGCTGTGCTGCTTCTCGTCCAAAATTTTATTAATCGTGAAAACCACATCGTCAGCCGTCAGCTTTTGACCATCATGCCAAGTCAGATTCTTTTTCAGCTTCAGCGTGTACGTCAGCTTGTCCGTCGAAGGAGTCAGGCTATCTGCCAAATAGAATGTCTTCTTGCCATTATTCACCTGAAACAAAGGCGCGAATATCGCCTGATCTATCGTCAGACTCACCCGATCCCCCGCATAGTTCGGGTTCAGCACCACCGGATCGGCTTGTACACCGATGATCAGACTGCCGCCATCCTTTGGTTGCCCGTTATCCGCTGTTGTAGCATTCGTATTCGCTGCACTTTCGTTTGTCGCAGACGAAGAACCGGGATTCCCGCCAGAGCAGGCACTTACCACCAACATTAATATGATTAATACAAATACACCAGTCCAATTACGACGCATGTCTCTAGCCTCCGAGTTCTCTAAGTGTGTAATAAAAAAAATTATAAATCGGAATAATCGGATTTACAATCAATTAAAAACTACCTATTCCCCTTGTCATTAGGAATTCAGACATTATGTGATCGAATTTAGCAAAAAAACACCCGTTTAGGGTGTCTTTCAGAAGACCAGCAAACTGATTAATGCCAGTATGGCGGGTAACCCTTGTTTCAATAAAATAGACTTATTGGACGTCAATGCACCATACACCGCAGCTACCACCACGCAAATGACAAAGAACAGCTGAATTTGCCAGCCGATCACAGCGTCCGGGTAGTACAAGCCCCACACCAATCCAGCAGCCAAAAAGCCGTTATACAATCCCTGATTTGCCGCCAGAGACTTGGTTACTTCCGCCAGCTCCTTGGAGGTGCCGAACGTGCGCATCGCCCGTGGAGTCGTCCACAAAAACATTTCCAATATTAAAATGTACACATGCTCCAGAGCAACAATTCCCACCAATATTGAACTTATCAAGCTCAAGCGTATTCCTCTTTTCCACGCAAAATCGTTGTAAGTTGTAACTTTCGGAGTCACTCTTGAGGATTATAATCCATTTTCCAAAATCAGTAAAGAGACCAGGACTACGCCCGGCCTAATTCTTACCAACGCTTAGAAGAATGTTACTTACAATGTTACTTACATAGTTCTCGCAAAATCCAGCAATGCTTTGGACATGCTGTTGATTTCATCTGTGGATGCATTGACTTGCTGTGTTAATGCGGCTTGTGTCTGTGTCAGCGTAGACATGTTGCCGATATTATGCAAAATTTGCTCGATGAGTTTTTTCATTTCATCCAGGCTGGTCTCAATATTTCCGGTCGCATCGGCGCTGTGAATGGCAAGCTTCCTTACTTCATCAGCAACTACGGCAAAGCCGCGACCCTGTTCACCCGCACGGGATGCCTCGATAGCCGCATTCAACCCAAGCAGATTCGTTTGATTGGCAATCTCTTTAATGAAGTTAGAAATGTTTTGTGTCTCCTCTGCGCTGACTTTAGCCTGGTTAGCCGCCTCAGTCGATTGCTCTTGAGCGGTAGCCAGCTCCTGCGCCTGATTACTAACCGAGTTGACACCATTCACCATTTCCGAGATGGAATCCGAGAGATGCTGTATTTTGAGGGTCAATTCATCCGCAACGGCTTGCTTTTGCTTCTCCAACGTTACATCACGGATGGTACCTGCCATGCGAATCGGCACTCCCTTACTGTCACGTATGCTTCTCCCACTGTTATAATACCAGCGATATTCGCCATTTTTATTCTGCAAGCGGCAAGTTACTTCATAAGGAGTACGATCTGAGAGATCATTCAAATGGTCGGCCAACGCTTTAAACGCTATTTCAACGTCATCTGGATGCAAGCGTGAGCTCCAGCTACTAAGCACACTCGGGAAGTCTTGCTCATTACTAAAGCCCAGCGTGTTGCGGAATTGCGGTGACCACCAAAATTCACTATTTGGATTCTCTAAATCTCCGTCAACCAGGATGATGTCGTATGGAGCTTCGAATAATACACGGTTAACAAGGTCATACCTTGTAACCATGCCCTCCAGCTCCTCGGACTTGATCTTTTGGTCATGCACATCCAACAAAACGCCTGCGATTCGCAGTGGCACTCCTTGCTGATCTCGAATGGTCGTTCCAGTCGCGCGGAACCAACGGTATTCGCCATGCTTCAGCTTTAAGCGATACTGAATGTCATAAGGAGTTTTTCCGGTATGATCCAGCAAATGATCTGCCAACGCTGCCAATGCCCAGTCATAATCCTCCGGATGTAACCGGGATGCCCAGCTATCCAATACATTGGGGAAATCTTTTTCGCTCTGATACCCCAGCATGGAGCGGAATTCATCTGTCCATGTGAACGTATTGTTTGGATTCACGGGATCACCTGCAATAACCTCCATATCCCATAAGCCGACTTCAATCGCCTTGGTGACGAGCTTCAGACGAATATCGGTGTGTTGAGCCTCATTCTTGATGGATTCAAGCGCTTGGTTGACATTGTTTGCGATTTCTTGAGCCTCAGCAGACGCAGAGGATAGTTGTATTGCGGCAGAATAGTCCTTCTGCTGAATTCTTTGCGACAATTTGCGGCTTTCTTCCACTAAAGGAGCAAATGATTGAGTCTCGTTTTTTTTGAAAAGCATTATAGGATCTTCCCTTCTGAGCCAATGTTTGAAACGGTATATTTTATATCGGAATATTATCAATAATCATTATAAATAAAATTGAATTTAATTAGGTAAAAAGAACCATTTTTTAAGACCATATGCCCAAATTTTCATAAATAAAATATCAAAAAAAGTCGAATGTTGGATATATATAACACCTGTGGAAATGAAAAGAACACTCTTGCACTTACTCTGCAAGAGTGTTCTTTTTGGCGAATATTCAATTCATTCAATCTTATTTTAAAGAAGCAGCGTATTCCTCGCCTTTTTCCTTATCGTATTCCCCTTCCCATTTGGACATGACTACGGCGGCAAGCGAGTTGCCTAATACATTGACTACCGTACGCGCCATATCGAGAATACGATCAATACCAGCGATAAAGGCCAAGCCTTCCAGCGGAAGGTTCACTGATCCCAGTGTAGCGAGCAAAACTACAAAGGAAGCGCCCGGCACGCCTGCAATGCCCTTGGAAGAAATAATCAGCACTATTACCAGTGTGATTTGTGTAGTGATTGGCAGGTCAATGCCGTACATTTGGGCAATGAAAACCGCAGCCAGTGCCTGATACAAGGTGGAACCGTCCAGATTAAAGGAATATCCAATCGGAATGACGAAGGAAGTAATCCCTTTAGGACAACCGAACTTCTCCATCTTCTCCATGATCTTGGGCAGGACGCTTTCCGAACTGGCGGTCGAGTAAGCCAGCAGCAGCTCGCTTTTCAAAATTTTAACCATCGTCCAAAGACGGGTACCGCAAAGCTTGGCAATAATTCCAAAAACAATCACAATGAATAACAGCATGGAGCCGTACACGGACAAGACGAGCTTGAGCAACGGCCACAACGAAGCCAGTCCAAACTTGGCTACTGTCGTTCCGATCAGTGCAAATACACCAAAAGGAGCCAGGCGCATCACCTGATTGGTTACCCAGAACATGGCGTCAGCTACACCTTCGAAGAAACCCAATACAGGCTTGCCCTTGTCACCAATCGCCGCTACCCCTAGTCCGAACAATACGGAGAAGAAGATAATGGCCAGCATATCCCCTTCGCCCAACGACTGAATAATATTAGTAGGTACAATATGCACAATCGTATCCATAAAGCTGTGGCCTGTCTTTTCTGCTGTCTCCACATAGTTATGAATATCGGTCTTGGCCAGATGAGACATATCCACGCCGTCTCCGGGCCGAACCAGATTGGCAACGAGCAGTCCGAAAAGGATGGCAATCGTCGTTACAATTTCAAAGTAAAGAATAGACTTTCCACCGAGTTTACCCAATTTTTTCATATCTCCGACGCCGGCTACGCCGATAATGAGAGTTGAGATCACAATAGGCACGACAATCATCTTAATCAACCGGATAAAAATATCGCCGATCGGCTTTAAGTAGACTTCCACCCCTGAATTGCCGTAAAATAAGGCACCAATAATAATACCTAAAGCCAGTCCGATAAAGATTTGGATCGTCAAATTAATCTTTTTCACTTTGTGTCTCCCCCCTATTTGTATATTTTTTCAGTATGCTGTACTTAATATTCAAATGGTGTTATTTATACTACAGTCTGATCTATAAAAACCGACAATTATCTACACCTGTATTTGTTTTTTTTCAATAAATTCACCACTTTAATGTTGGATTGTGAATTTATCTCACATTGCCTTTTTGATCGAATACACAGGAGGTGAATAATTATGAAGCTGAATATCCTCCTTTTCCTGCTTATGCTTGTGTTCGTACCGTTGGCGGGCGAGCTAAATATTCACCCGTTCTCTAATACATTTCGTCTCAGCTTCGGCACGCCTGTATTTTTTTTCTTTCTGTTATCCATTCGTCATATTCCGCCCGCTGTATCGGGACTGCTTACTGGCTTAGCCGTGGTGGCCTTTCGCATCTCACTCAGTTATTTCACCCTTCCCGGTCCTTCCTTCGGAGAGCTGGTGACCATGCACGGGCCTACCTTTTTTTATTACATGGTCTACGGCCTGCTCTTTCAGGTCCTTAACATTAATGCCGAGCCTTACCGCGCTCTCCGGGTAGGCATCCTCTCCGTGGGTATAGAGGTTGCGGCAAGCGTGGCGGAACTTAGCGTCCGACGGAGCATTGACGGGGAATTCTGGGACATCGTCAAGATGGGCAAGGTGGTGCTTATCGCCATGATCCGCAGCTTCTTCGTGCTCGGGTTCTATAATATCATTCGCCTGAAGCAGTCCGTTCAGCATGAAGAGGCCCAAAGACAGCAGACTGAGCGGATTCTACTCCTGGTATCGGATCTGTATGAGGAGTCCGTGCAGCTCGGCAAAACCCTGTCGCACACCGAGCAAATCACCCGTGAAAGCTACGAGCTGTACCGGGAGTTGCAGCAGGCTGAGTCCTTGGAAGACAGGGACCGCTACGCCAGACAGGCGCTTCGTATTTCCGGACAGGTTCATGAAATCAAAAAAGACAGTCAGCGGATTTATGCCGGGCTGTCCAAGCTGATTGATGCAGAAAGCGGAGTGCATTACATGCCTTCTCGCGAGCTTGGGGAGCTGATCGTCCGAACGAATCACAAATATGCACAAGCGCTGGACAAGTCTATTCATTTCACCCTGAATGTTGACTCTTTGCTGCCCAAGTTGCATGTTTATACGGTTTTGACACTTATTAATAACCTGACAGCCAATGCGGTTGAAGCGATGAAGGACAGCGGAAGGATTGACGTTTCCATTCGGTTTCTACCGGGAAAAGAGGACACGGTGGCCTTTAGTGTCACGGACAACGGCCCCGGGATTCCTCAGCGCAAACGGGAAATGGTCTTCACACCGGGGTATACAACCAAGTATGATGATGAAGGACAGCCTTCGACTGGCATGGGATTGTTTTATGTGCGCGAGGTCGCGGAGAGCCTCGAAGGAACGATTGTGCTGCAACAGGAAGAAGAACACACAGATAGGGTACAGACCACTTTTACAGTCACATTGCCTTTACGGAAACTGACGGAGAAAGGAAGATAGCCCGGATGCGTTTTTATATTGTAGATGACGATCAGGGAATTCGTTCTATGCTGGCAGACATTATTGAAGATGAAGGTCTCGGTGAGGTTATCGGGGAAGCGGAGGACGGTTCCTATGTGAACAGCGATTTATTGGAGCTTAGCCAGATTGATGTATTGCTCATTGATTTGCTGATGCCGATTCGTGATGGCATTCAGACGGTGCGTGCTCTCGGTGATCATTTCAGCGGCAAAATCATTATGATTTCCCGTATTGAATCCAAAAACATGATCGGCGAGGCCTACTCGCTCGGTATTGAATACTACATTGCCAAGCCCTTGAATCGGCTGGAGATTATTGCGGTGATTCATAAGGTGTCCGAACGTTTGCGTATGCAGCAATCGATCACGGATATCCAGCGCACGCTACAGGGACTATCGATGTTCACATCGAAAGGACCATCGACAACGGTAGAATCGACCAAAAGCATCACAACTTCCGGGCAGTTTCTGCTCTCCGAAATGGGAATGATCGGCGAAGCGGGCAGTATGGATTTGCTGGACATGCTGGAATATCTGGATCAGTATGAGGAAGATACGGGTAACCTATCCCCCTATCTGTTCCCGCCATTGAAGGATATCTTCGCGAATGTAGCCTTGAAACGGCTGGGAAGCTCGGCTTCTGCGGCAGAGCTGAGTAAGGAAATCAAGGCATCTGAGCAACGCGTCCGCCGCGCTATTTTCCAGACACTAAGCCATATCGTGTCGCTCGGATTGACGGATTACACCCACCCAAAATTTGAAAATTATGCGTCCAAATTTTTTGATTTTACAGAAATCCGCAAAAAAATGCTGGAGCTGCAAAACAATGTGGAGCCCTCACTGTCCCAAGCCCGTATTAATACGAAAAAATTTGTACAGGTGTTCTATATGGAGGCCAAAAGGTTGTTACATTGAAAAGGCACCTGCATATCCCTCATGTGTCCACCACATGAGGAGGGTTACGCAGATGCCATTTGGTTAAAAAATGCTGATGATCTTCTAGTCTTTTGGTTCCACACCCTTGTCCTGGCGTTCCATTGCACCAAAGAAACCGACACCATCGGACAACAAGCGTTTCAAGACATTTAATTCCTCCGTACTGTAACGATCTAGAAATTGAAGCAACTGATGCTGTACTTTATTGTGAAGCCGCTCATGCACAAGAAAAAGCTTTTTACCCAACGGGGTTAGACGAAAATAAATCTCTTTTTTGTTGTCGTTAAGCTGGGTTCTGCGAATCCAGCCTTCCTTGAGCAGTTTGGTGCTGACTTTCGAAACTGTACCTTTGCTCAACTCAATCCGATCCGCTAATGTCGTAACATTAATGGGCTCATGCCTTCCAATACAGTCAATGACGTGAACATCAGTCAGTTTGAGCGAAGCAACCCCGTCAAAATGCTCGTGGACTTCTTCCAGAATAGACATGCTCTCTCTCTGCTGATACTGCTCCAGCTGATGGTTCGTTTTGATAAGCAGGTCATAGACGTGCTGAATGGTTGTGGCTTTTTCCATACAAACCGATAGTCACTCCTTTGGCGTATCACTCCGTTCATTATATCTTAATTTTGTTTCGAAAGAAACAATATAAGGTACGAAAAGCTCCCCTTTAACATTTTCGCGCTTAAATAAAAAATCATAATGACTTATGATTTTTCGTTTCTCATGAAACAATTTTATTGTAACTGCATTGAGAATAATTATCAATTATTTTTTTGAAAATTCTTCTCTCTCGCAAACCATGCTATAATTTTCATTTCCAAAAATTTAATTGTATAATCGTAAAATGAGAACATGCTAGGAACATACTCTCCATAGAAGGGATGATCAATTCATGTCAGATGCAAACCAATTATTCGGTCAAGCACTGGTTAAATCGCTGGTCGGTGAACGTGGACATATCCGAGTGGCTCGGGCTTTGCCGGACATCGATGTCGAACTAGCAGGTAAGAAAAATGCAGAAATGCCCTACAGCATTTATCAACTGTTGAAGCATATGAGCTACTGGCAGCGATTTATGCTGGAGCATTTGGAAGGCCGGAAGCCCCAGCTTCCAGGCAATGTGATGGAAAGCTGGCCGGAAGAAGCCGGACCACAAAGTGAAGAAGCATGGCAAGCTGTCATCAACGAATTTTTACAGGGCGTAGATCAGGCTGTAAAGATTGCCGAAACCGCACAGTTGGATGATTCGCTGGCCCATTTCCCCGGTGAAACAAAAGCGGGACTGCTGCGGAATATCGCTTCCCACAACTCATATCATTTGGGCGAAATCGTGCTGCTGCGCCGTATTTATGGAGCTTGGCCGCCGCCTGGAGGGGGCTTTCCCGCTTAAAGGGAAACTACACCCTTGGGAATTCAGGCACAATGAGGAACACACCTGCGTATCCTAGGGAGAATCACCTCCATTATGCATAATCAAAGAGAGGTTTCGAGGATATGAAGAGGCGCTTATATTTAAACCGTGATATCGTCTATATGATTATCATTAGCCTGATTGCTAACATGAGTGGGAGTATGATCCTCCCACTCTTTGCTATTTATGTAGAACAGTTCAACATAACCGCACTCAGCATGAGTATTTTATTTTCTCTATTTTATGTGGGAAGATTTCTAGGTGGAGGCTTGGCAGGACGAATTTATGAAAAGGTTGGCGCAAAGCGCTTGGGACTGAGCTTACTCTTCGCTGAAATCATTTGTATGCTCTTGTTCCCGGTTGCAGAAAGCTTCTTCATTCTATCCATCCTTAGACTCCTTCAAGGCTTGGTGGCGATAGGATTAACCGTCTTTGTAAGAGTCACCATTAACCAGATCAGTACCACAGAGAATCGAGGCATCCTCAATGGATATATCAGCAGCAGCGAAGGTGCAGGTACGATTTTGGGACCTATCATGAGTGGAATCATTGTTTCCTATTTTACTTTAGCTGTTCCGTTCTATTTCGTCGCTATTTTTTCTTGTATATCCTTCGTTGCCGTCTCCAGAATGACGTTCTCCAGTTCCACCTCTCAACCTCGGCAGCAGCACGAACCCCTTCAGGAATCGAAAAGAAAAACCACGCTAACGAAACAGCTAGTGCTCTATTCCGCTGTTCATTTCCTTGAAATGAGTGCATTCGCTATATTTTTAACGTACTTCTCGGTGTATGCAACCTACAAGCTCCATTGGAGCCCTGTAGAAATCAGCTTGGCTTTTACAATCATCGGGGTATCGACGTTTGTATCGGCACCCTTTATTGGCAAAGGTTCCGATCTGCTCAAAGATCGCTTAATGCTCAGTATCATCGGGCTATTGCTGATCATGGTGGAAATAGCCTTGTTTCTTTGGTTCAAGGATCCATGGATCGTATACTTGGGGATGTTCATCGGAGGCATTGGCGGAGCCAGTTATCTGGATTCTTTTTACTCCCAACTGGGGGATGCCATTCCTGAGGAAAATAGAAGTTCATTTATCGGCAATGTCGTATCATTTTCGGAATTAGGGGCCATTGTCTCTCCAATCATTGCAGGCATACTCATTGAACGCTTTAACATAAATGCCCCTTTTTATTACAATATGATATTGGTTCTTATGGCTATTGTTATCCAGTACTTCATTCGGTTAAAGTTAAAATCCTCAAGAAAAAGGCCACTTGCATAAGCAGGCAGCCTGTTCCTTTACCTATAATTACAGTTCCAATTCAACTGCAACCCCGAAATGATCGGATACGACGGATCCCGTTTTTCCGTTCAACACGACGGTTGAAGATTGAACCTGTACGGGCTTATTAGAAAAAATATAGTCAATGCGCAGCGGTTCGGCGTTACTTTCCCAGCCTGCAATGGCTTTGATGACTGTGTGGCCTTCATCACGTACCGTTGCGTTCGGATAGGTATCTGACCAGCCGGATTGCAATACATAGTCATACCCTTCCCCGCGCACTTCGGCCGCATTGTTGAAATCCCCCATCATAAAAACAGGCGTCGGTGCAAAAGGGTTCAATACCTCCGTTGTACGGTCCCATAGTCCACGGAAGGATTCCTCATCGTTCCACCAGTTGTAGTGCCCGCTCACAAGCCATGCCGACACTCCATCCACCACAGTTTGCACGCCCACAATTTTACGCGAGCGGTAGTTGTCATAGTCCCGTAGCGAGGAAACATATTCGTTCACCGTGTCTGTAATCGGTGTTTTGGACAAAATCGCCAAGCCCTCATCGTATTTGGCAAAGCCAATATGTGCGGGGGCCCACGTCCAATAATAAGTATTGGACAATAACCCGTTCAGCACATAAGCGTAATTATCACGCTTAATGACCACCTCAGGATCAGCACTATAGTAAGCGCCTAAATCGTCCGGCGATAAAGGAGCCTCGTCCATAGACTGGTTCACTTCCTGCAAAGCAATGATATCGAACTGCTGCTCATGAATAAAAGCAGCCAGTTGTTTTAGCTTTTCAAGCTGATTTTCTTCCATCCAAGCATGTACATTTAAGGTTAACAATTTCAAAGTAATCACCTGTTGAGTATGTCTTGTATATCTGATTTGAGCACATCGGCCTTCGGTCCGTAAACCGCCTGTACCCCGTTATCTACTTTAATTAAGCCCAGAGCGCCCAGTGCTTTCCATGTTTTTTCGTCCCCGACAGCATCCGTATCTTTGACCGTCACACGCAGACGGGTCATGCAAGCATCGACCTCGACAATGTTCTGCTCACCCCCAAGCGTTTTGATGATGTCCGTAGCCAGTTGATTTTGCGCTGAAGCAGCAGCCAGTTGATTCCGCGTTAAAGCAGCCGCCACACCCTCTGTTTCCGTAGTTCCTGCTTCGGCAGCCTCCTGAGGCTCCTCATCTGTATAATTCCCCAGCCGCCCCGGTGTAGCCATCTGGAATTTGCCGATCATAAAATAAGCGATAAAATAAGTCACCACTGCAAATACAACACAAGTCAGCACGAAATTGATAATGTCCTGCACCAAACCAGCATTTATAGACAACGGTAATCGAGTCAGCAGTTCAATCATACCAAACGAATGTAAACGCAAATGTATAATGTCCGCCATTCCGAACGCAATTCCGGTAAGAATAGCATAAACGACGTACAGTACAGGCGCTACGAACATAAACATAAATTCCAGTGGCTCCGTTACCCCTGTCAAAAAGACAGCAGCGGCGGCTGAAAAAATCATCGACTTGTATTTGCTCCGCTTATCCTTGTCTACACGGCGATACATCGCCACCGCCAGTCCCATAAGGATTCCTGCTCCGCCAATCATTTGTCCTACCTTGAAGCGGGCAGGCGTCACGCCTTCCAACAAGCTATTGTAGGCTGTCGGATCGGTACCACGAAGCGCACTCAGGTCACTTGCCCAAGCCAGCCACAGCGGATCTTGCCCGGCAACGACGCTTCCTGCCCCGGAACCTGTAAGCGTCGTGTAAACGCCACCAAGTTGAGTATAGTTAATAGGGACCGTAAGCATATGGTGAAGCCCGAAGGGAATCAACAGTCTTTCCAGTGTACCATAGACAAATGGCGCTACAAAAGGAGCCGATTCCCCCGAGGTCGCCAACCAAACACCAAACTGGTTAATCCCTCCCTGGATAAATGGCCAGATAGCAGACATGATCACACTGACGATGACAGACCATAAAATCACGACAAAAGGGACAAAACGCTTACCGTTAAAAAAGGCCAAAGCATCCGGCAGCTTGCGGTAATTATAGTACTTGTTAAAGACAACTGCCCCGACGAACCCGGCAATAATACCGACAAACACACCCATATTGAGTGCAGGTGCCCCCAAAACAGAGGTAAAATAGCCACTGACCGGAATGGTCACACCAAAGAGAGTGTGAGTGGTTGCCCCCTCCTGCGTCAGCATCTTCGAGGAGACGCCCAAAATTGTTCCTGTTGAAATATTAATAAGGATAAAAGCAATTAAGGCGGCAAAAGCCCCGCCCGCCCGTTCCTTAGCCCAGGAACCGCCGATCGCCACTGCAAACAGAATGTGTAAATTGTTAATGATGCCCCAACCCAAATTTTCCATGACCCCGCCGACGGTCAACCAGACATGAACATCACCAGCCAGCATTGCCACCACTTTACCGAGCGAAATCATAATTCCGGCCGCTGGCATGACGGCGACAACCACAAGCAGTGCTTTCCCAAGCTTTTGCCAAAAATCAAATGATAGAAGTTTTTTCATTTCTCCATCAATCTCCATCCATATAGTATGTACAGCGTTGTTTGTTACCTCGTAAATAATATGCAATCGGTTGCACGATTATTATAATGATATCGCTTTCTATTGGCAATACCCTGAATGTAAATATCTTGAGTATTGGCAGCATACTTCTCGGAAAAAAGCCGCGAATTTGTTGATTTTAAGCCAATATCGTATGATAGAACATAATATTTCCTGCTTGAGATAGCAAAAGGAGAAGAAGACGATGGCAGTAACCATCAAAGATGTCGCAAAGCGTGCCAATGTTGCTACTTCCACCGTGTCCCGCGTCATTCAAGACAGCCCCAAAATCAGCGAGGCCACCAAGGCACGTGTCCGCAAAGAAATGAAGGCGCTTGGCTATGAGCCCAATTATTCAGCCCAAAGTTTGGCTAACCGTGTCACACAGTCGATTGGCATTATTATGCCTGAATCGGATGTGGCGATCTTTCAAAACCCGTTCTTTCCGGAAAGCCTTCGTGGGATCAGCGAATGGGTAAATGAGCATAACTATACACTGTCGATTGTCACAGGAAAAACGAGCGATGAATTGCTATCCCGCGTGAAGCTAATGACGCGAACCGGACGAGTTGACGGCTATATTGTCCTGTATTCCAAGCAAGAGGATAAAATCGTGGAGTATTTTCATAGAGAAAAAATACCCTACACTGTAATTGGCAAGCCTCAGCAATTTATCAGTGAAACCACTCATGTGGACAACGATAACTACCAGGCCGCCAAGGACGTGGTCACTTATTTGATCCATCTGAATCATCAGCGTATTGCTTATGTTGGCGGAGATCATGAACGCACTGTGAATACCGAAAGACTCAGGGGCTATCAGGATGCGCTGCGGGAGGCCCATTTGCCTCTACCGGACGAGTACGTTGTCAGGGAGCCTTTTACCCTGGAGGACATACGGACGCTATTGCAGGTTTCCCCGCCGCCTACCGCTATGATCGTCAATGACGACCTTGTAGCGATGGCTGTACAGAAATTTCTGTCTCAACTGGGCGTGTCCATGCCGGAACAGCTCTCCATGGTGAGCTTTAACAATCTGATGCTGGCTGAGCTGATGAACCCCCCTCTTACTTCCGTAGATATTGATATCTTCACCCTTGGTTATCAGGCGGCCAAAAGTCTGATCGAAAAAATCGAAGACCCCAAGGAACTGACCAAACATATCATCGTTCCCCACCGGATCGTAGAACGCGAATCCAGTCAGAAGCTGCCATCCTCCGAGGAATGAACCAAAAACTGATTTTGTGGACATCCATAAAATCAGTTTTTTGCGTTGACAGGGCAATCGGTTGCACTATATACTGAACTCGCTCATATACTGATTTCGTTAAAACAACGAATTCATTTTCCGAGAGGGGTACGCAATCATGGTTTATAACCGATTATTTGACGTAGATAACTGGAAGCTGACAACCCACACTCTACATACAACACACATGCGATTACAAGAAAGCATCATGTCCATAGGCAACGGTTATATGGGCATGCGCGGCAATTTTGAAGAAGCCTATTCAGGTGATCATCATCAAGGAACTTATATCTCTGGTGTCTGGTTCCCCGACAAAACAAAGGTTGGCTGGTGGAAAAACGGCTATCCCGAGTATTTTGGCAAGGTTATCAATGCCATGAATTTTATCGGCATCGGTCTGATCATAAACCAGCAGGAAGTGGATTTATTTACGGCACACATCAGTGATTTTGTGCAGGAACTGGACATGAAGCAGGGTATCCTGCGGCGCGCCTGTACCGTGAACGGTCAGGTTCGTATCACCACGGAACGTTTTCTAAGCATCACCACTCGTGAACTATGCCTGATTGATTACAGGGCAACCAATATAGGCGTGCAGCCTCTAACGATTGAGCTTGTTCCTTATTTGGACGGTAATACGAGAAATGAGGACACTAACTATGATGAGGTGTTCTGGCTGGAGGAAGCACGCGAGGTTCAGGAACAATTCGTCAGCCTGTCCACCACGACGATAGATAATCCGTTTGGTATTCCGCGTTTTACCGTAAACGCTACCATGGGCATTGTGACCGCAGGACAAGATCAGCAAACGACGGAAGAGGGCTTTTTGTATGCTGCACGCCACTATCAATATACCGTTGCTCCAGGTGACAGTGCTCATCTGCAAAAAATCGTAGCCGTCACCACCTCACGTGACATGGAAAAGGATGCGCTGATTCCACAAGCTGAACGCATCGCCGTGGAAGCTGTGAACAAAGGATACGCGCTGCTTAAGCAGGAGCATATCGCCGCTTGGGACGGACGTTGGGACAAAGCGGATGTTGAAATCGAAGGGGACACGGAGGCCCAGCAGGGAATACGTTTTAACATTTTCCAGCTATTCTCTACGTACTACGGTGAAGATGCACGCCTGAACATTGGCCCCAAGGGCTTTACGGGTGAAAAATATGGCGGTGCCACGTATTGGGATACGGAGGCGTACGCTGTACCCATGTATTTGGCGCTGGCAGATCCCGACGTAACTAAAAACCTGCTGCTATACCGCTATCATCAACTGGAGGGTGCCAAGCATAACGCAGCCCAGCAAGGACTGCGGGGGGCATTGTATCCTATGGTCACCTTTACGGGTGTGGAGTGTCACAACGAATGGGAAATTACCTTCGAGGAAATTCACCGTAACGGGGCCATTGCGTATGCCATTTACAATTACACCAACTATACGGGCGACTTGGCCTATTTGCAGGACTACGGAATCGATGTACTCGTCGAAATCAGCCGCTTCTGGGCCGACCGGGTTCATTTTTCCCATCGCCATCAGCAGTATATGATCCACGGGGTTACCGGACCGAACGAATACGAAAACAACGTCAATAACAATTGGTATACCAATACATTGGCTGCGTGGGTTTTAAAATATACGTTATCGGTCTTGCCTCAAATTCCGGCAGAGAAATCAGAGAAGCTGGCTGTTACCGCGGATGAGCTTGGGCATTGGCAGGATATCATCAACCGCATGTACTATCCCTACGATGAGGAACGGGGCATATTTGTACAGCACGATACCTTTCTGGATAAGGATTTGCAGCCTGTATCCTCCCTCGATCCGAGTAATCTGCCGCTAAATCAGAAATGGTCATGGGATAAAATCCTCCGTTCCTGCTTCATCAAGCAGGCGGATGTGCTACAGGGTCTGTATTTCTTCGGAGATCAGTTCACGCTGGAGGAAAAAGAACGCCATTTTGCATTTTATGAGCCGATGACCGTTCATGAATCCAGTCTGTCTCCGTCCATTCACGCCGTGCTGGCTGCCGAGCTCAAAATGGAGGATAAAGCAGTCGAGATGTATCAACGGACGGCTCGTCTGGATCTGGATAATTATAATAACGATACCGAGGACGGACTGCATATTACTTCCATGACAGGAAGCTGGCTGGCGATTGTGCAGGGTTTTGCCGGGATGAGAACGTATCGTGAAACGTTGAGCTTTTCCCCCTTCCTACCTCAGGGCTGGAGCAAATATACGTTTAAAATCAACTATCGCGGTCGCTTGCTGAGTATTCTTGTGCAGAAAGATGAAGTGATCATTACGCTGTTGGACGGAGCCCCCCTGACGCTGGAGCTGTATGGACAGCCAACGCACATTACCCATGGGCAGCCGTTAATGACGAACAGTGTTTCATAATACGGGCAGACAAGGGGGGAAGCACATGAAGGCAGTGATTTTTGACTTGGACGGCGTGATTACAGATACCGCCGAATATCATTTTCAGGCATGGGGCAGCTTGGCGGCGACGTTGGGCATTCCTTTTGATCGGGAATTTAATGAGCAGCTCAAAGGAATCAGCCGCACAGAGTCACTCGACAAAATATTGGGGCGTGGCAACCGATCCGAAGCGTATTCATACGAAGACAAGCGAGAACTGGCCGCACGAAAAAACACCGAGTACCAACGGCTCATCTCGGCTGTGACTCCGGCAGACGTACTACCAGGCATCCATGCACTTCTGACGGAGTTACGCGACGCCAGGATTGGGATTGCGTTGGCCTCCGCGAGCAAAAATGCAGCGTTTATCCTGGAGCGGCTGGAGCTGACGCACTATTTTGACAGTGTGGTGGATGTTACCGCCATTCGGCATGGCAAACCTGATCCGGAAATTTTCCTCACCGGGGCCGCAAATCTGGGTGTTCAGCCTGCCGACTGTATCGGTATAGAGGACGCTCAGGCGGGCATACAAGCGATCAAGAGTGCAGGAATGTTCGCAGTCGGTGTAGGCACGCCCTTGCAAATGCAAGGAGCCGATATGATGGTCGCTACAACCGCCGAGCTGTCTTTGAGGATGTTGGAGGATCATTTTAGCGAGTTTGTACAAACGGATGCCTTATAAAAGTGAATTGGTTGGCTGGTGGACTGATCCACCAGTCTTTTTATTTCGTCTTTGACATACAAACTCTTACTTCCATTGCTTTAGCATCAATAACGGCTCCAACCAATTTGAGGAAATTAAAGCCCAGTATCCCATCAATCTGCATACCATAATCCATACTTCCAATTTCCACCTGAAAATTCTTGAGTGTCGATTCTTCGAGTGTAATGGAATCCAGAAATTTAGTGTAGACATATTCTACACCACCCACGCCTCGTATAATATCAACATCATCATTTCCTTCTGGAACCATTCCTATTTCTCGTACTATATCTGCATTCAGAAGCGTGCTGGCAGAACCAGTATCTAGCAGCATTTTGCTTAAAGTTAACTCTTCTCCCCTAAATGTTACTTTGACCTTGACAAAGGGAAGCTCATATATTTCTGTAATGTTCGTCTAGGCCCCCTGATCCCCACATAGCGTTCTTTTGCCGTAACCTTGGCACGAGAGGTGTGGAAAAAACAATACTCACGCTGAGGATCTACTCTGTGCAGCTCATTATACCGCTTAAAAGCATTAGTCGAATCATCGAATGTATCAATTACGGTCATTTCTTCAATGAAACGCAGACCATCCTTTGAATAGGCTTTGGTTGCCTCAAGTACGACCCATTCATTGGGAAAACGTTCTTTAACTTCTTCCCATCGCATCTCAGACACCTCCATTAAAATATCCTGTATTTGAAGTAAGACAAATTGTCCATAATCGGGCATCATATAATATGTTATTTGACATTAGTATATCATTTTCAGGTACTTTGTATCGCAATCAAGCTAATGTAAAGTAGCATCCTCACGCAGCCATTGGAGCACATCCCGCTGGTTGTCGGGTGAGACACCGTGGTCTGTCGGGTATGTTTTGAATGTGCAGTGAGAAGTTCGGGTCTGGAAATACGCCGCCGTCTCATGGCCGATTCTCACTGGAAATACGGAATCGTATTCGCCATGGGAAATAAATACGGATACGTCCTCCGTGCTTTGCAGCGCGTATTCCGTTTTCACAAAATCAGGCACATAGCCGTTCATCGCCACAATCCCCTTCAATGGGTTGCCCAGCGTAAGTGCAAGCGACATCGACAAAATCGCGCCCTGACTGAACCCGAGGAAATACCGTTTGCCAGGATCAACCGGATACTTATCTGTGGCATATTGTACGAATGCCTGAAGCTGCTCGATAGCCCGATCAAACTGCTCGCGCAGCGGATTGCCCAGACTTTTCAGCTCATAATATTGAAATCCCCCGCCCATAGGTAGATCTCCTCGAATGCCGATGATAATAAATTCCTCCGACAGCGGCTCCACAACTCCGTACATGTCTTGTTCATTGGACCCTTTACCGTGCAGTGTAAAAATGGTCGGATACGTGCGGTTAGGATCAAGCTGGCTGGGCAGGTGAATATCGTAGCTATACAAAAATGACATATTTCCCCTCCTCTTATAAACAAGTTTATCAAATAACACCACTGATTTAGATTCACTAGAAGCAATCCCTAAACAGGATCATCAACACTAAATTATTAGTAATATTTATTTTATATTTATAATACACTTTCCATCTGCTCCCTCCACCTCAATTTACTGTCCTGAACTGATATAATGGAAGAGTTAAGCTGTCATCGGATTGACTATTCTCTCTTAGGAGACTAATGCATATGAAAAAACCAACCTATCTTATGGATGATATACAGTGGCAGCAGCTTATCCAAAACGTAGCTGACCATTTTAATGACGTGACGATTAAACGCGGCTTTCAATATTTCAAGCAAGGAAAGGTAAAAGAATTTACAATGTCTGACGCCGACCATATCGTTTCGGTCGTAGATGGAAGCGAGCTTTACGAGGTGGATCTCCACTTGAGCGCTTTTGCTGCCAGCCGATGTACATGTCCGGTTCATAAGAACTGCAAGCATATGATCGCCGTACTGCTGAATTATGCGAATGTGCAGGAGCGTTCCGTACATGCGTTGGTGAACGCCCATTCAACGGGCTTCACCCGGCTGGCTGTCCAATCTGACGTGCGCACCACCGCGCCTGCTTCCCGGTCCGCTCCTTCACCAGATCGCAAGCAGACTGCCAGGAACACGCTCAGCAAAACAGCAAGCCGCATATCGGATATGCCTGTCTCGGAATGGCATGACCTGTTCGATCAGTGCATCTCCCTTATCCACATGAATACGCAAAATTCCCAATATGTCCAAAGCGCTCTAGCTTCGATATATGCTGTGAAGCCGCCACTTTCACCCGGCATGCAACAGTTGTACGGACTGCACGCTCATCTGCGTGTGCTGGAAAAACTGGTCCCTCAGGCACCCATGCCGGGTTATCCCACTCATTCCTATATGGGGTATTACACGCAAATCGCCGCAGATGAGCTTAAAGAAGCTATCGAGCGTGATTTTGAGAGCGAGCTTGCCCTAACAGATGAACCGATGCAAGAAGCACGCATGGCAGAGACCTTGGCCTATTTACGCCGAAAAATGCTGACAGAATCGCGTAGCGGCACTTATTTTTCAGACGCGTATTACCGATTTTGGCTAAACTGGATGCGTCCCCAGCAGAAAGATTCCACTTCCAGCATATATGCGGAGGAATTACAGCATTTACGGGCGGCTGAGGGTGAGCTTGGCACAACGTTGGCCCAGCTTCCCTGGATGCTGGCCCAAAGCTGGATGTATTTTTACCAGTCGCAGGATGAACAAGCTTGGGCGCTGCTTGAGGAGGCCGAAAAGGCTTTTCCGCTAAAAATCTCTTCCAGCCAACTGCTTTTGTTCTTACATGCCTTACGTGAAGCTGAGGAATGGTCACGCCTCAAGGACGGACTACGGCATATCGGTCCCTTACTTCACAGTCATCGGGACGATCATTTGCACGATTATATGAACGATTGGGATATGGTTTTGCAGCACCTTCCAGAAGCGGAACAGGAAATGTGGGACACACTGGTCGGAATGCTCCCTTTTGCCGGGGGAATGTATGAAGAAGCACTGCTTGCCCATGACAGATGGCGGCAATGGATTGACTACCAGTTAAGTATGCGCAGCGAACCTTTGAGTTTCCGGGTGAGCGTGTTGCAGCCCATTGAAAAGAACGCGCCTGAGCTGCTGCTACCCTTTTACCACCAGGCGGTGGAACGATATGTGCTGGAAAAAAACAGATCCAGCTACAAAGCGGCAGTCAAGCTGTTGAAGCGGCTGTTCAAGCTATACAAAAAAATGAAGCAAGAGCCGCGCTGGGAGCTGTTCTTCACGACCTTCACCAGCCGCCATAGCCGCCTGCGGGCGCTACAGGAGGAATTGCGGAAAGGGAAATTGTTATCATGAGCCAATATACGGAGACAATTACGGTACACATCCAGTTAACCACCTATGGAGACGCACTTATTTATGGCGATTCCTCCATGAACTACAGCATTTCCGGTCAAATGTTGAAGCAGCGTTTGTTTGCCTGGCACGAGGCTTCTTTCTATGGCACCGAGCTGGAGATTCAACACGTTCAGGACACGGATATTATTCTCCTGCCCTCGGAGCAGGTGATTCCTTTTCTGGCAGAACCCAATTTGCTGGAGCACATCGAATGGATCTGGGACGAGGACAATGCCCCGTGGCTTCGGTTGATCCCTCTACTTGCCCATTCCATTGAAGCGAATTCTTATGTACCCAGCTTCACAGCATTTCAGGCGGGAAAGCTGCAATGGATTTGGGATGCGGAAGCACTGGAGGCACCGGGGGCGCTAGAGGTATTAGAGTCGGAGAAAAAGCTGGAAAACGCTGATCTGGCAGAGATTTCCCTGCTTAACAGCTTGGAGAAGGACGAGCACGAAGGGCTGGCTGCGGCGTTCTCGGCCGCCGTGTTTCAACGCTGGTACGGCACCGAGGCGGAAGCCGCCGATTTGCGAAGAGAATACCCCATTCTCTTCTCCCAAAACCGCCCGGCCGCGACAGGTCTGGATGCGCGGGCATGGCTTATCGCTATCGGCTGGAAGGCCGATACCGCGCCCTTCCGGCCGCTTCTGCAACTGCTGGAGCCAGAGCCAGAGAACGACGAGTCGTCGTGGCAGCTCAAGCTTGTGTTGCAGGACAAGCAGGACCCAGCGCTGCTGGTGCCTGTACAGCTCGCCGATGATGGGCATGCGTCCGGCCTGTGGCCCGATGCGTGGACGGCCCATGTGCGTGAGCGCTCAGCCGGATGGCTGGAGCGCTTGACCGCAATTTTGCCCGCCGGGCAGCGGACTGGAAGCCGCGATGACGTGCTGGATCGCCCGCTCTCCGACGAGGCGGCGTGGCAATTCCTAACGACCGACAGCCATCGCTTGCTGGAAGGCGGTTGGCAGGTGCTGCTGCCCGCTTGGTGGGAAGCAGCCACCCGTAAGAAGCCGAAGCTGCGGGCCAAGGTTCGCCCGGGCGAAGGTGGGAGCGAGCGCGCGAAGGGCGGCTCGCTGTTCGGACTGGACTCGATTGTCCAGTTCGATTGGCGTGTTGCCATTGGCGATGCTGATCTGAGCGAGTCAGAGTTCGCCGAACTGGTGGCCCGCAACGAGCGGCTGGTGCGCTTCCGCGGGCAATGGATCGCACTCGATCCCGCGCTGCTGGCGCAAATCCGTCGGGCCATGGCCGGGATCGACAGCACTCAGGGATTGTCGTTTCAGGACATCCTACAGCTACACCTGCTCGGCAACGCCGATGAGACGGAGAGCGACGCTACGGGAGAACAGCCGGAGGATGCGGCACGCTTCCGACTGGAGGTTGAGCTGAACGGGCACCTGCTGAAGCTGATTAGCCAGCTTGGGCGGCAATCGGAATGGCCCGCACTGGAGGTGCCGGACGGATTGCGAGCCGAGCTGCGGACGTATCAGCGGGATGGATACGCGTGGCTTGCCTTTTTACGACGCTTTGGACTGGGCGCCTGTCTTGCCGATGATATGGGGCTTGGCAAAACGGTGCAGTTTATTGCCTATTTGCTACATCTACAGGACATCGCCGCAGAGACGGGCGTTCGCTCCAGTTCGCTACTGATTTGCCCGACTTCGGTGCTGGGCAACTGGCAGAAGGAACTCAGCCGATTTGCCCCTTCATTGAAGGTCATGCTCCACTATGGAAGCAAGCGGGATCAGGGGGAATTGTTCCACGAAGAAGTCGAGCAAGCCGACGTCATCCTGACATCCTTTGCGACAGCAACCCTTGATCAAGAGCTGCTGCAAAGCATAACCTGGGACTCGGTTTGCCTGGATGAAGCGCAGAACATTAAAAATGCGCAAACCAAGCAATCCAGTGCTGTTCGCAGCTTCCCTGCTCGGCATCGTATAGCGCTAACCGGGACGCCTATCGAAAATCGGCTGTCCGAGCTATGGTCGATTTATGATTTTATCAATCCCGGTTATCTGGGCAGCGCACGCGCCTTCAGCAATCGGTTCATCAATGCCATTGAGAAAGAACATAACGAGCAACGAACGGTAGACCTGCAAAAACTGGTTCAGCCCTTCATGCTGCGACGCAAGAAGAAAGATCCGGCTATACAGCTTGATTTGCCCGAGAAGAATGAGATGAAAACGTACATTCACCTCACCTCCGAGCAGGGAGCGCTCTATGACCAAATTGTCAAAGAACTCATGGAACGGATGCAGAAGCTGGAGGGGATTGAGCGAAAAGGCGCTATATTATCTGCCCTTACCCAGTTGAAGCAGCTTTGTGATCATCCTGCTCTCTTAACCAAAGAAGCCGCCCTGGATGCCACGGTTTCCGGCTATAGTCAGCCCGATTTCGAAGCAGTCATCAGCCGTTCATCCAAGCTGGAGCGTATTCTGGCCATGGTCAAGGAGCTGCGGGAGGAAGGTGAGCGCTGCCTTATTTTCACGCAGTATATTGGCATGGGTCGAATGCTCCAGCAGGTGATCGCTCAAGAGCTGCAAGAGCCAGTGCTCTACCTCAACGGCAGTACGTCCAAAACGGCCCGTGACCGGATGATTGATCAGTTCCAATCTCACACACTGCTGCCAGACGAGCAGCCGTCCGTATTTATTTTGTCGCTCAAGGCCGGAGGGGTGGGTCTGAATCTGACAGCTGCCAACCACGTTTTTCACTTCGATCGCTGGTGGAATCCGGCTGTTGAAAATCAGGCCACAGATCGCGCCTACCGGATGGGACAAACGAAAGACGTACAGGTGCACAAGTTCATCTCCCTTGGAACTCTGGAGGAACGCATTGATGAAATGCTAGAGAGCAAGCAGCAGCTTAGCGATCAAATCATTTCCAGCACTGAGGGCTGGATTACCGAGCTGTCGACAGACGCGCTAAAAGAACTCTTTACACTACGTCGCAACTGGGCGTGATGAGAACTATAAATCTATTTTTTTTGAAAAGTAGTTTATAGCACGGTCCGAAACTCCTTTGTGTGCATCTACTATCACATCACAACAAAGGAGTTGATATGAAGTGGCCATTCGTCCTCCTCAAACCTTGAAGTCTACGGGCAGAAAGGTTCCTGTTACGAAATATCGCAATGTGAGTCCTACACAAACCTTTAGTCGGTTTACCGTCATCTGGGCTCGTAATGACGGAGTACCTTTTATTACAACGGGATTTTTTGCAGTCCTCCGGCGTACAGATGGAAGCTTTGTGCAAGCTGCTAATTTCGATAGTTTCGGCACCGTCCGATTCAACAATGTACGCACACCTACGAACCAGCCTTTTGTTCTGCGTACCTTTAGAGACGATGGAACGTTGTTCCGGGTCAGATCGGTACCTGCTGGTGTGTCCTCGTTTGTCGTCATCGGTTAAGAGCTTGCCGCATGCGTCCTGAAAATGTATACGAAAAGAAGCAGCCAGGAGCAGAGTATATCTGTCCTGGCCGCTTCTTATTCCAAAGCTATTTTTCCAATATATTTATTCGGAATCTTCCACCGTTTTTGTACCCTTTGAAGCAACTGCCTTGTATACTGTTTTAAGCCAGTTTTCACTCGGCCAGTTCAGCTTGCCTGCACCTGCTCCATCTTTGCCCTGCAATTGAGCAACCAGGTTTTCAGGATTTTCGGCTGTATAGCTGTATGGCAATTTTGTGAATCCATTCCAGGAGAAATCCTTGGCCTTCGCAGGATACGGAGCTAACGGGCTGTTTGCATCGTCGCTGCCCCCTCTAAATACTTTACCGTTGTCAGAGAAGATAACATCTTCTGCTTTGATTTTGCCAGTGTAGTCATCTTTTTTAGGGTCTTTTTGATTATTACGAACTGGAGAAAATACATCAATTAAATATGATTTTTCAAGCAATACCGCGCCATTCTCAGTTGAAATCGCACCATTACCCACGACGTCAAAATGGTATCCTTTGGCAGCAATCGCTTTAGCCATGTCAGAAGTAATTCTGCTCTTGGCTCTAGCCAATCCGGCATCGTCCATAACGATGTTATAGGCATGGGCATTACCAGCACGCAAACGAGGCATACGGTCTTGAATATCCTTGTAGTAGTTATGGTGCAACGTAACTTCCAAATCGGCATTGTCGGCAGCCATTTCAGTAGCACCGATCAGATGCGCTTTCTTTTGTCCTGCTGCGATATCAATGATATCTTCTTTACTCAAGCCTACTGCACTGCTTCTCAAATAAGCGTACATAGGGTAGGAAGATTTGTCTGCTTCCATAGCGTTAACCTGTTGGGTCACCCAGCTATTGGAGCTGCGGTCATCTCCTTTGAACAAGGACCAGGAAATGGTGACTCCGTTACTGCCTTTTTTCACATCTACCAAGCCATCATATGCTTTGTTGAATGTACAATGGTCAATCCATACTTTGGAGCTTTGGCCTTCAACCGTGATATAATCCCAGTCATTTTTGTCATAATTCCCTTTGGTTGCTTCATCCCACTCCCAAAGCTCATCAAATTCGAGGTTACGGAAAATCAAATTAGAGCTTCTTTTGATAACAAAGCCGGCATGTTTGATTTTAGCGCCATTTGCCGAGAAAATCGTGATTCCACTCAAGTTTTCTATATAGATTTTGCTCACACCTGTTTTCTTCAGAACAGGATTTGTCAGCACAGGGTTGTTGGCACTAAAAGGCATCACCTTGGCAGCACTAGGGAGTTCATTCCAGCCGAGGTCGAGATCGTTCATAATCTCAATAACCTTCACTTTAGTACCTTTCTTAAGTGCTTCGTTGAGATCTACAGCGTTGTAAACTTTTTTGTAATTGGCATCGGTTTCCTTAATTTCCCCGCCACCTGGATTACCATAGGAGAAGCCAGCCAAATTAAAGTTATTATTGGAGGTTACGTTTTTATCTACCCCAGGAGTTGGTTTATCTGTACCTGGTGTTGGATTCGCAGGTGTTGTACCTGTATCTGTTTCAGTTGAAGCGCCGGATACGATAACATTATCGAACTGGGCAACCGCCTTGGAGGTTACCAAACCAATGGCTCCCGAAGCAAGGCTGGAATCTGTTGCGGTCAGCTCCAGTTGATCATTGACATACATCTTAATTTCCGAACCGGACAGCTCCAGCTTCACTTTGTACCAGGTATTGGTGTCCAGTTTGTATTTGTTATTGGTAGCCAGTGTCTTCATAGAACCGTTTACCTTTTTGCGAATTTCAAGTGCTCCACCCTTCTTGTTGTATAAAGATGCAGCATAGAAGTTCTTGGAATCTGTGTATCTGCCTGCAACATATACCCGATTGGAGCCATTAAAATCATCTACATATACATCTGCTTGTACGCTATAGTTCGTCCAAGATGCATTACCTTTAACAGAATAGCTTTCGCTTCGACTAGATTGCTGGTATGTAGAGCCATTCCCGTCCGCGACAACGGACCAGTTCCCTGAATCTGCTGTCCAGCCTTGAGCTTCCCCTTGTTCAAAATCATCACTTACCTGTAAATTCCCATCCGCATGTGCATGACCTAGTAACGGTAACGATAAAGACAGAACCATCGTACTGCTCAACATTACACTTGCACATTTTTTCAACAAACTCGACTTCATGTAACAGTCTCCTTTTCAGATAAATTGATAAGACCCAACCAACATAACTAGCGCAATTCACTAATAATTATAGACTTATAAAATAATATTAAAATATGTCGAATTACTTATCTTTTGGTTTAAATTCTCTATTAATTTTGCATCCTTTTTCGTGAATATACCAAATGCCCTTTCATAAAACCACAAAAAACTTTTTTTTGAATAAGCCATAAGGTTGTCATGTTTAAAGTGATACATTTGAAGAGGTGGATATTGAATAGAATCTATAGGAGTGATTAGATGCCCAGCTACCACTACGCTTCCAAAGCCGAGTTAAAAGAAGCGATTCATGCCTCCTACTTACTGTTAGACGGTGAATACAAAGAGGTTGACGAGAACCAAAAGGATATCCGGATATCTGAAGTAGATAAAACACCCACAGAAATCATTGCCTACCAGCTTGGATGGCTTCATCTTGTCATGTCATGGGACAGGGACGAAAAGGAAGGAAAAGACGTCATTATGCCTGCACCGAATTATAAGTGGACAGGCAGTAATCCGAAGTGGCCCATGGCTAGATGGATTCACATCAACTCAGTGGCACCCTTTAAAACATTCAGAGCCAAGATACGAAAATGGAAGAAATACAATGCTCTGCATTGATGAAAAAAAGTGCGTGTTGTGCTACAATACTTGAGTTGTATCGGGATATATTCAGGGAAGGGTAAGTGAAACGCCATGCTTATTATTGGTATTGCCGGCGGTACAGGTTCCGGTAAATCGACGGTAGCACGCGCTGTCGTTGAACGTCTGGGATCAAACAAAGTGACTTTCATATCTCAGGATAACTACTATAAAGACCATTCACATCTGAGCTATGCTGAACGTGCTTTGGTCAATTATGATCATCCGTTTGCCTTTGACAACGAATTGCTTATTGAGCATCTTCATTGTCTGAAAGAAGGACAAGCGACGCAAGCGCCAGTGTATGACTTCACGGTTCATGCGCGTTCTACAGACGAAACGGTAGAGCTTCTGCCGAATCATATTGTCATGCTGGAAGGACTGCACGTACTGTCTGACGAAAAGCTCCGTCAACTGCTCGACATCAAGGTATTTGTCGACACCGATCCGGATGTGCGCATACTTCGCCGGGTACTTCGGGATATTGAGGAACGAGGCCGCACCATCCAGTCGATCCACGATCACTATTTGAGTACGGTCAAGCCTATGCATGAAGCATTTATTGAGCCCTCCAAGAAATACGCGGACCTGATCCTCCCTGAGGGAGGCCATAATGAGGTTGGCATTCAACTGCTATCTATTTTGACTGAAAAATATTTGGCAGGAGATCGGACGTGGGGAACTGCATAAAAGGAGAAAGCGCCCTTTGGAGGAAGCTCACTATGACTTTCACTCCGAGGGGCGCTTCTTTTATTTTCACCAAACCTGAATTACAAAGAGGTTGTTGTCTTTTTGAAGGAAAGTGTATTGTGCAGCCTGTTCTTATCTACTTCAGCAGGGCTATTATCAAAATGCCGGATCTCAATATCTTCCCATAGACACCTTCTGGCACGGATTCCTTCCACAAAAGCATCCCAATGGGCAAATTTCCATTCATCCCGCTCCAATCCACGGGCTTTCATCCTCTCTTTTAATGTGTCAAAATCCACGTCCACCTGTAATACAAGCGGTCTGACATGATGCCAGTCGTATTTTTCTTTTAATTCCCGAATGTAATCTTTGTTAGAAAAATAACCGAGAAACGGTGCATCCAGAACGACGGATCTCCCCAATTGAAGGTTATCATTGGCTAAGTCCAGCAAAGTCTGATATTCAAGCGGCATGATCGTATCGCTATAAAAAGTGTTGCCGTCCCGCTCATGCGGCGAGTATCCTTTGGACTCCAGCAGTAGACCGGTGAACTTATTACAGATGATATCTTTATCCAAATAAGCAAAATGATATTCTGTAGCAATGAGCTTACCTATCGTAGATTTACCTGAACTGGCAGCCCCGATTAAAAATATAGCTGTAGGTTGCATCCGTAATTCCTCCTTATAACCCGCAATCTGTATTTCAGGATTTTTGCACATTTTCATGAATTAAATCCTTAAATGTATACGGTTCCAATTGATAGGGTAGCAACACCCGTACGGTACACATCCAGGAGCTGCTCAAAATCCCACTTTGTTCGCATATACGAACTAAATTCGTAGTATTGAATTTATTTTTTATTTAGATTATAACGTTTTCATAAGAAATTCAATCCCATATCGGAATAAATAAAATATTTTGTAAAGGTTATTGATCTCTCTTGTGGGGCTGTACTATAATAAACCCAAGTTCGAAATAATGAACATGGTTCGCATATACGAACAGTAATTGAATGAAGGAGATTGCATGGAAAATTTTAAGCTGAATAAATCAGCCGAAAGGGTTGTCGATCTTCTGGTCCTGTTATCTAATAGCAGTTCCCCGCTGACACTGAACGAAATTTGCAAGACGCTGGGGTTGCCCAAAAGCAGCGCCTTCGAACTGGTGCAGACATTACTCTATAAAAACTTTATTGAGCTGGATGATCCGCGCCTGAAGACCTATCGTTTGGGCATTGGCGCCTTTGAAACCGGTATAGCTTATTTATCCAATATGGGCATCCCCCATCTGGCCAGACCGCTGTTACAGGAGCTGAACAGACAGACGGGCAGCACTGTTTTTCTGGGAGTCGAGGATAAAGGGCAGATCGTGTATCTGGATAAGGCGGAAAATTACTCTGTTATGAGGCCGACAGCAAAGCTAGGCTCACGAAGATTCATACACACCACAGGAATCGGTAAAGCACTTTTGGCAGCGTTACCAACGGAAAAAATCCAGTTTATTCTGGGAGTAGACGGAGAAATTCCGGCCAAAACACAATACTCAAAGGTAACGTTACAAGAAATTTTGCAGGATATGACGGAAATTCGGACGCGTGGCTACTCCATTGATGACCGGGAAGACAATCTGGAAATGTATTGCATCGGTTCTGCGATATATGACCAATGGAATCAACCGGTGGCAGCGATTAGTGTGGCGAGTATGTACTCTACCATGACACCGGAGCGCGAGGGTATGATCGTCAAGCTAGTCAAGGAAACAGCGCTAAAGCTCTCCAGCCAGTTGGGATACCGTGGTGAAAGTCTGTATAACGATTAGGAGGATAAGATGATGTGGAAGAAGTTCAATAATCTCAAGAAAATAGCGGACACAGGCATTGTGTTGATCATTCGTTTGGACAACGAACAAGAGGCTTTGGCTGTAGCAGAAGCAGCCGTAAAAGGCGGTATTAAGGCGCTGGAAATCACAATGAGTGTGCCGAATGCGCTTCATGTCATTCAAACACTGGCAGAAAAGTATCGTGAAGAAGACGTTCTTGTCGGCGCTGGAACCATATTGGATGCAGAAACGGCAAGAGCGGCTATTCTAGCGGGAGCAGAGCTTCTGGTAAGTCCGCAACTCAACCCCGAAATGATCAAAATGGCCAACCGTTATCAGGCCGTGACCATTAGTGGTGCTTTTACCCCGACGGAAGTATTGGAGACGTTGGAAGCCGGGGCGGACATTGTTAAACTTTTCCCGGCCGAAGGGTTAGGTCCACAATATGTAAAATCGGTTATCGCCCCACTTCCTCAAGCTCCCATCGCCCCTACTGGAGGAGTCACTCCGCAAAATGTGCAGGAATGGTTACAAGCTGGCTGCATCGGAGCTGGCGTAGGAAGCTATATCACCAAGGCTGCGCAAAAAGACGGAGATTACAGTAAAGTTACGGCGGCTGCCAAGGAATTTCTGGAGGCCGTTGCGGCGGCACGTTCCATATAAGATATCGATTGGCTAAGCCTGTATAGACCACATTAGGCAAGATATGCGGCATCACAACGATCAATAGCTGACTTTCGAATTTTCCGGAAAGCTTCGAACCCATCGTTGTGAATCGCCCATATCAACAGAGCTAAGGAATCATCGAAATGAATTTGATGATTAGAGGAAATGTAAACGCATACAATTGTGATTTGAATGACATATTTTTAATTTGGCATCAGCCTTTTTAATAAACAGCCTGGATCAAGGAGCGTGAGCTTTCATGAACAAAATCGGGAATAACCATATAACATCCACAGGAAAACCCAAAAAGGCAGGTCTGCGCTGGGGCATTATTTTGATGCTTCTGCTTGGGGCCGTCGTCAACTATCTGGACCGATCGAATTTAAGTATCGCGAATACGACCATCGCAGCGGAATTTGGACTATCCTCTACACAGATGGGTCTGCTGCTGTCCGCCTTTCTCTGGCCTTATGCTTTGGCTAATCTTCCGGCAGGATGGCTTGTTGACCGCTTCGGTCCAAAGAAAATGTTCACATGGGCTTCTGGACTGTGGTCGGTCGCAACCATTATCAGTGCTTTTGTAAATACCTATTCTCTGCTGTATGCAATGCGTATGCTGCTCGGTGTGTCGGAATCTCCATTCTTCACATCAGGACTTAAAGTGACCGAAAGATGGTTCGCTAAAAGTGAGAGAGGCCTTCCAACCTCTATTATTAATACGGGCTCGCAAATTGCCAATGCTATTGCTCCGCCCCTGCTGACTGTTCTTATGCTGACCATGACTTGGAGAGGCATGTTTATCTTCGTCGGCGCAATGGGTTTGATTATTATGCTGATCTGGCTGAAAGTTTACCGCGATCCGACTTTTGCCGAAAAGCAGGCCATCACTCAAAACGATATGGCTGCAGACGTAGTTCCTGCTGCGGAATCAAATGCGGCACAATCAGAAACACAGGCGCCAACAGCCAAATGGTCTTCTCTTTTCAAGAATTCCAGCACTTGGTTTATGATCATCGGTAATTTCGGTATCATGTTCACAATCTGGGTATACCTGACCTGGTTGCCAAGCTATCTGGAGAAGGAACAGGGCTTCACGCTGAAAGAAACCGGGTGGATTGCATCCATTCCATTTGTTGCAGGCATTATTGGCGTACTGCTTGGTGGTTTTATTTCCGACTATTTCATCCGCAAGGGGGTTGCTCCTGTGACCTCACGTAAGATACCTATTGTTGGTGGTGCCATTTTGGCGGCGACATCTGTAGCGCCGATTCCTTTTATAGACAATACAGTTGTCAGCATTGCACTTCTCTCTGTCGGTTACTTTGCTTCCCAGTTGCCTTCAGGCGTTATTTGGACATTGGCAGCCGATATTGCTCCGGGGGAACAGGTGGCATCCCTGGGCGCCATCCAAAACTTTGGCGGTTTTCTGGGTGCTGCTCTAGCACCAATTGCAACCGGATACATTTTGGATACAACCGGAAGCTTTAATAATGTATTTTTACTGGGAGCATCCTTGCTTGTTATGGGAGCGATTTCATACGGGGTATTCCTGAAAAAACCGATTACTCGAACTACGTAAACGATGAACGATGCATGAGCAACGGATAGATTGAGCCTATTAATAGAAAGAAACGGAAAAGCAAACCTGCTTTTCCGTTTCTTTTTTCCATATATACGGCTTATTCTCCATATAATATTCAATGGCCCGGCAACCGATATGAAAAGAAGGGCTTAATTTGAGATATCTTTGGATTACACCTGTAGTTTATGTTAGCATGTAAGGATTAAATACTTTATATTTGAGTCAACTTGGAAGCGTTATCAATTATGTGCCTCAAATGATGTGACGTCCGCCTTATGGAGGTCTTTTTTTGAATAGGTATAATTACGGAGAGTGCTGCCATGAAAGAGCTATGCAATATTTTGATAGTAGATGATGAGATATTGGTACGACAAGGGATCAAGCATCATTTATCGTGGGAACAGTATGGATTTCGCATTGTAGGCGAGGCTTCTAATGGAAAAGAAGCGTTAGAGCTGATTGAAACTTTGCGCCCGCATATTGTCATTACGGATATCGTGATGCCTATCATGGATGGCGAGGAACTGACGCGTATTGTCAGACAGAGCTATCCTGATATTGAGGTCATTGTGCTCAGTAGCTACGGCGAGTTTAATTACGTGCGATCCACCTTCCAGCAAGGTGTTGCTGACTATATTTTGAAGCCCAAGCTGGACACGGATGAGCTGCTGCAAGTGCTCCAGAGAACGGCCCGCAAAATTCCGTCTATTCAGTATCAGGCAGATGCCGGGGATAATCGAATTACGATGGATCATGTGATAGAAAAGCTCATTTCCGGCTATAGCATCGACTATGATATGGAACTGCTGAAACAGGATTTTCCGTATGCTCGTTTTGCACTCATAGGCGTCGAACAGGCGGAACCACAGGGGAAAGGCCTCTCCCTCCCTGCCTCGGACCTATTTTCCAAGCTCACCGATCGAGTGACAACTGCCTGTGAACAATTGGTGTTGCGGCAACTGCCGTCTGCTGCAAATGCGGCTGTTTTTTTAGCCAATCTTGATCCGCGTGAATTACACTCCTGGATGGCTGCGGTCAGGGAAGTAGCTCAGGAGTCGAAGCAAGTCGAGCCACAGACGGGCTGGGGGGTCAGCCGTCTATTTGATGATTTTAATCAGATTAGCGAGGTCTATCAGGAGGAACTGCCAAAGCTGCTCAGCTATCGCTTTTACTTTCCGGGAACTGCGCTCCTGATGGAAGACGAACTTCCCAAGCCTGTTCAGGTGAACAGCTCGTTTAACTTAAAGCAGTTCACAGAAGAGATGAAGCGCGAGCATTTTGAAACGGCCTTTCAGGACTTAAGATCTTATGTAGCTGCCATGTCCGGCAACTATACGTCCACCGCTTTTGAATTCAAATCGCTTCTTGGAAACATCGTGTTTAACATTACCATTTTGCTCGGGAATCAGGGGTATGATATGAAAGAGCTGGATGCGACAAAATACTCCTATTTCAAAGCCATAAATGATGCACCTCATGTCCATGAAGCTGTGCGATTGCTGGAGACCTTTTTAGAGGAAGCGAACATGCAGATTTTGGCTAATACGCAGCAAGGAAGCAGTGCGAGCATGAAGAAGCTGCTGGAATATATCGAGGAGCATCACGCTGAGACGCTCAATTTGACGACACTCGGTCAATATTTTCATTTTAATCCCTCGTATTTGTCGAGCTATTTTACAGCGCATCATACAGAGGGCTTCAGCGAGTATTTGAACAAAATTCGGGTTGAAAAGGCTGCGGAGCTACTGCGGTCGGGTACGATGTCCATTTCGGAGATTAGCAGCGCCGTCGGCTATTCGGACCCCAGCTATTTTACCAAAGTGTTCAAAAAGGTAACGGCTTACTCCCCCAGTCAATACCGCCGGGAGCATCTCCATTAGAGAGCAAGCGCATATTTGCAGCAGAAAAGAGATTGAGTATGAAAAGGTATATGCATAAAATTAAATATCAAGGTCTGTTCTTTAAAATATTTGTCGTTATGGTGGTCAGCATCACCGCGGTGTCCTTGCTGACCTCTTTGGTGACGATTCGAATGTCTGAACGACTCTTTGCCGAGACATTCAGTATTACGAATGCCAAGGTACTCAGCCAGATTCAATCCAGCTTTGAGTCCTTCAATGACTCGATTGTGAATGCCGTAACCCATGCTTCGGAAAACGGGACGGTCAAAAACTACCTGACAGGCGGCCAATCCGATTCCATTAACTCGGCACGCATCTACTTCGGTATGGCACAACAAATGAAGCAGATTAAATCAAATGTCGACGCCTATGATGTCAGTGTCGCCATAACGGGCATGAACGGCCGAAGCTTCTATTCCGACTCGTCCTACTGGCCGGTAACTGCGGAGGAGCTCAGGAACAGTTTAGTTACAGCCCGAAGCGCGGCACAGCCGACACGGCTTATGTATCAGTTGGATACTGATCTGCTTCGTCAGCAAATGAATAATACTGGACATAAACCCACACCCTATATTATCGCCTCCAAGGCATTTATGGAGCGGACTAGCGGTACGTTGTATGGCATGATCTACATTGCCATTCGCGAGCCCGAATTCCGCCGCTTCTATAACAACTTCACAAGCAACGGCAATGATGTACTTATTTTGGACAAATCGGGGCTCATTGTGTCGAGCAACCGTCAGGACTTGATCGGGCAACACTCCCGTGAGCTGCTGGGCTATGCGACAAAAATCAATGAGCAAGGGCTAAATTACATTAATGCAAACGTGATGAACAAGGAAAGTATCCTCCTTTCCAACTATATTCCTTCGTATGATTTTTACCTGGTTAACATGATCGACAGGCAAACCGCAATTGGGCAAATTATTGACGTTAAATCTGTTGTATTGATCTGCATTGGCATCGTGCTGATTGCTTTGTTGATCGTTTTTCTGATCTCCCGGCGTTTGATTCGTTCTTTGACTCGGCTGGTTAAGCAAATGTCGACGGTCCGCGAGAAAAATTTTGATAACTATCTCCCGGTAACGGGCAGCTATGAGGTCAGACAGTTGAGTCATGCCTACAATTACATGCTGGATGAGCTGAATGACTATATTCGTAAGCTGCTGGAGACGCAAAAAGGACAACGGAATGCAGAGCTGGCTGCACTGCAACGGCAGATCAATCCACATTTTCTGTACAATACACTGGCTTCGATCAAAATGCTGGTGCTCAAAGGAAACAAGGAAACCGCCGCCGAGACGATCAATGCGCTCATTTCCCTACTGCAAAATACAATCAGCAATGTGAGCGAAACGATCACCATCGAGCAAGAAATGGCCAACATGCAAAATTATGTGTTCATTAACCATGTTCGCTACGGGCAGCGGGTACAGGTGAATTATTTTGTATCGCCGGATTGTCTGGAGTACCATGTGCCCAAGCTAATTATTCAGCCTTTTATCGAAAATTCTTTTTTCCATGCATTTAATGAGAAAACTGCGGGTCACATCTATATACTGGTGTCCAAAACGGACGATACATTGATCTGTGAGGTGGTCGACGATGGGGACGGTATGGATTTGGACGGGCATACAGCAAAGGATGGACTACCCAATCCTAAGAGCAAGCGCCAACTGTTTACTGGCATCGGCGTCCAGAATGTACACAACCGCATTACCCTTCTATATGGAGAAGAGTATGGCGTGACCATCTCCAGCAAAAAAGGCGAGGGCACCAAAGTGAAATTGACACTGCCATTGATCGTAAAACCCGCCCCTCCTATCTCATAAAAAATATAGGCTGAACTTAAGACAAAGAAGGTGGAACAAGAACGGAGTGGGCGGAATGGTGCTGTACAAGCGTAGCGGTCGCCTTTGTATCCGGATTTCAACCTTATATAATTTGAATAAAGAAATCTGGATACAACAGCGATGGGAAGCACCATCCGACCGCGTAGTGGCACGCCATCTAATTTCAAACTCAGCCTATAAAAAGTACCTAAATCCAAAAAAAGAACAAATGTAAGCGGTGCCTTTTTTGATAAATCATAATAATAAGACAAATCCGTATAAAGATATTCCTAACTGCCCGCAAAGCAAGGATGATAAACTAGATTCATAAACAAGGTAACCGCTTTCAATACGTTTCAAATGATTATAAAAAAAGAGTAGGGGTTGAACGAAATGAAAAAAATGACTTTCCTTCTGCTGATCGCAAGCTTGATCTTGCTATCTGCATGTTCCAGCAATTCCGAGAAAGCCGCGACCACCACGGATTCGGGCAAGAAAGAAATTACGGTCTGGGCTTGGGACCCGAACTTCAATATCGCGGCCCTGAAGCTGGCAAAAGATCGCTACGTTGCCAAACATCCTGATGTAAACGTAAACATTGTTGAATATGCTCAAAATGATATCGTGCAAAAAATGAATGCCGGTCTCAACTCCGGTTCTACCAAAGGATTGCCTAACGTGGTTCTGATCGAGGATTACCGGGCACAAAACTTCCTGCAAGCCTATCCTGATTCCTTCCATGATATGAGCAGCTCGATCAAAGCATCCGACTTCGCCGATTATAAAATCGGACCGACCAGCTACAACGGCAAGCAATACGGTGTTCCATTCGACTCCGGTGTTATGGGTCTGTATGTAAGAACGGATTATTTGGAACAAGCTGGCTACAAAGTAGCTGACCTGACCAACATTGATTGGGACAAATTCATTGAAATCGGTAAAGCCGTAAAACAAAAAACAGGTAAAGACATGTTGACTCAAGATCCAAACGACCTCGGTCTGATCCGTGGTATGATCCAATCCGCAGGTTCATGGTACCTGAAAGAAGACGGTAAAACACCAAATCTGGCAGGTAATACAGCTCTGAAAGAAGCGCTCTTGACCTACAAATCCTTGTTCGATGCGAACATTGTTAAAATGAATGCCGACTGGAGTCAATTCCTGGCAGCCTTCAATAGCGGTGCAGTTGCTTCCGTACCAACAGGTAACTGGATTACGCCTTCAATCAAGGCAGAAGCTTCGCAATCGGGTAAATGGGCCGTTGTTCCCTTCCCTAAATTAAAAAATGTACCTGAATCTGTGAATGCTTCCAGCCTCGGCGGCAGCTCCTGGTATGTCCTCAACTCGGATGGTCAAGATACCGCTGCTGATTTCCTGAAAGAAACATTCGGTTCAGATCCAGAGCTGTATCAAGATATGCTGAGCAAAATCGGAATTGTCGGTTCATTAAACGCAGCTTCCAGCGGTAAAGCTTATGACGAGGCAGATCCGTACTTCGGTGGCGACAAAGTCTTCAAGAAATTCGCAGAATGGACCAAACAAGTTCCAAAAGTCAATTATGGCCTGCACACTTATGCCATTGAGGACATCATGACCGTTGAAATTCAAAACTACCTGAACGGCAAAGATGTAGACGCAGTTCTGAAAGATGCTCAAGGACAAGCAGAAGCACAGCTTAAATAAGACAGTCCATCTAGCCAAGGCTAAACAATAAAACGATAAGCACTTAAAACCTTGGGCTTGCGAGTTCAAGGTTTTAATGCTGCATAGGGAGTTGATATGGTTATGAAGACAGCCGCACCCAAAATGACTACAACACGTCTCAAAGCAGGTATGACAGGATGGTTGTTCATATCCATCGCAGTGATCATGATTGCAGCCTTTTATTTCTACCCGATGATTCAGGCGCTTATCTTGTCCTTTAAGACGGGTACAGGGTCTAATCTCACCTTCAACGGCATTGATAACTACAAGCGTCTGTTCACCGATAAAATGTTTATAACCGCTGTGAAGAATACATTTATCTATTTAATTTTCCAGGTGCCATTGATGGTGATTCTGGCTCTGTTCATTTCGGTATTGCTAAATGATAAAAATCTGAAATTCAAGGGCTTTTTCCGCACAGCCATCTTCTTGCCTTGTATTACATCGCTGGTAGCCTATTCCGTTGTGTTCAAGTATTTGTTTTCGGCTGACGGTCTGGTAAACTCCTTATTGCTGAATCTGCACGTGATTGGCACGCCGATCCAATGGATTACAGACCCCTTCTGGGCCAAAGTTACGATTATCATCGCGATCACATGGCGCTGGACCGGCTATAATATGATCTTTTACTTGTCCGGTCTCCAGAATATTGACAGCTCCATCTATGAAGCAGCCCGTATTGACGGTGCTTCCCCTATTCGACAGTTTTTCAACATTACAGTTCCACTGCTTAAGCCGATTATCCTGTTCACCTCGATTACATCGACCATTGGTACACTCCAGCTCTTTGATGAAATCATGAATATTACCAAGGGTGGACCGGGGAACGCGACATCTTCTATTTCGCAATATATCTACAACCTGTCCTTCAAGTATTCATCCGACTTTGGTTATGCGGCGACCGTATCCTACTCCATCGTCATTATGATCATTATCTTGTCGATCATCCAGTTCAAAGTGGCAGGTGAGAAAAAATGATGAAAACGAAAAGATTATTTACGTATGCCTTTCTGATCATTGTGTCGTTCGTTTCGATTTTCCCGTTCCTCTGGATGCTATCCAGCTCCACGAACCTGTCGGTCGATGTGACGAAGGGCAAGCTCCTGCCCGGCTCTCATCTAATGGATAACATGCACAATCTGCTCGAAAAAGTAGACATCGTTACCGCACTAAGTAATTCTGCAAAAGTCTCAATCTCAACTACGCTGCTGGCTATGCTGATTGCATCACTGGCCGGCTATGGCTTTGAAATTTACAGAAGTAAAGCCAAAGACGTTGTTTTCAATATCCTGCTGATGTCGATGATGATTCCGTTTGCGGCGATCATGATCCCGCTTTACCGGATGTTCGGCAGTATCTCCAATGTGATACCTTGGATCGGTATTGATACACTTTCGTCTGTCGTCATTCCAACGGTGACTACGGCGTTCCTGATCTTCTTTTTCCGTCAAAGTACCAAGATGTTTCCGAAGGACTTGCTGGAAGCCGGTCGTATGGACGGATTGTCCGAGCTGGGTCTGTTCTTCCGGGTGTATATGCCTACGATGAAAACAACCTATGCCGCTGCCGCGATCATCACGTTCATGTCGAGCTGGAATAACTATCTCTGGCCTCTGATCGTGTTGCAAACGCCGGAAAATCAAACGATTCCGTTGTTGATTTCGAACCTCGGCTCCAGCTATGCACCAGATTACGGCGTGATTATGATCGCTATCGTCCTGTCCACGTTGCCGACTGCACTGGTATTCTTCCTGATGCAGAAGCACTTTGTAGCGGGCATGGTTGGCTCGGTAAAATAACAGATTACTGCGTAATATCTTCATTTCATTTTAATCTAAAAATAAGGAGTGTTCGCCTTGACCATCCATACCCCTAGTCTGGACTGGCTGACTGACGTAACCAAATTTGCTGTCCATCGGCTACCCGCCTATTCCGATCACAAATATTACGCTACGCTTCAGGAAGCGGAGCGTCATGCCGATATGGCTTGGCGTCATAGCCTGAACGGTAGCTGGAAGTTCAACTATGCAACGAACCCATCCAGCCGTCCGGTGGAGTTCCATGCTCCTGATTTCGAATACGGCGGCTGGAGCGACATTCAGGTACCGGGTCATATTCAGACGCAAGGCTTCGGCCAAATGCAGTACGTGAATACGATGTATCCGTGGGACGGACATTCGGACGTTCGCCCACCCCATATTCCAGAAGATCACAACCCGGTCGGGAGCTATATCAAAAGCTTTGTTTTGCCGGAAAATATGACTTCTGACGGTCAGCCTGTGTTCATTTCTTTTCAGGGCGTCGAGTCGGCTTTCTATGTGTGGTTGAATGGGCAATTTGTCGGGTACAGCGAGGATAGCTTTACACCGTCCGATTTTGAACTGACACCGTTCCTGCAAGCAGGCGAAAACAAGCTGGCGGTTGAGGTATATCAGAGAAGTACAGGAGCATGGCTGGAGGATCAGGATTTCTGGCGTTTTTCCGGTATCTTCAGAGACGTATATCTGTACACCATCCCATCTGTTCACGTACGTGATCTGCATGCCAAAGCCGATCTAGACGCCTCGTACACGCAGGGCCTTCTGGAGCTGGAGCTGACCTTGGAAAAGGCAGTAGCAGCCTATGCAGCCGTCGATGTCAAAGATGCCGCGGGCCAGATTGTAGCTTCTCTGAAGGCGGATTTTACAGATGGCAAGGCTTCGCTGTCGGCAACACTGAATCAAGTCCAGCGCTGGAGCGCCGAAAAGCCTTACTTGTACACGTTGTTCATCCAAATTCACAAGCCGGACGGGACACTGGTGGAGGTCATTCCGCAGAAGATCGGCTTCCGCAAATTCGAGCTGATCAACAAGGTGATGCATCTGAACGGCAAGCGTATCGTCTTCAAGGGCGTAAACCGCCATGAATTCAACGCCCGCACTGGACGTGCGATTTCTCGTGAAGATATGCTATGGGATATTCGCACGCTCAAGCAAAACAATATGAACGCTGTTCGCACCTCTCACTATCCGAATCAGACCCTGTGGTATGAGCTGTGTGATGAGTACGGGGTGTATGTGATCGACGAAATGAACCTGGAAACACACGGCTCCTGGCAAAAGCTTGGCGCAGTCGAGCCTTCATGGAATATTCCAGCCAATCTTCCTGAGTGGCAGGATATCGTGATGGATCGCGCCATTTCCATGCTGGAACGGGATAAAAACCATCCGTCCATTCTGATCTGGTCCTGCGGCAATGAGTCCTATGCAGGTGAAGTGCTACGCAATGTAGCCAACTATTTCCGAGCCACCGATCCGAGCCGTCTGGTGCACTACGAAGGCGTATTCCACAACCGCACCTATGATGATGCCAGCGATATGGAGAGCCGGATGTACGCCAAACCCGCAGATATCGAGCAGTATTTGAACGACAATCCGCAAAAGCCGTATATCAGTTGCGAATACATGCATGCGATGGGTAATTCTGTAGGCGGTATTCACAAGTATACAGAGCTGGAGAACAAATACGAGCTGTATCAGGGCGGTTTTATTTGGGATTACATTGATCAGGCTGTCATGAAAAAAGATCGCTATGGACGCGAGTACCTCGCGATCGGCGGCGACTTTGACGACCGGCCCACAGACTATGGCTTCTGTACGGACGGAATTGTCTATGCGGACCGGAAGGTTTCACCGAAGATGCAGGAGGTCAAATTCCTGTACCAAAATCTGAAGCTGACCCCGGATCGCAACGGTGTGACGATTCGCAATGAAAATCTGTTCGAGGGAACGGATGACTACGAGCTGGTATACAGCCTGCTTCATGAAGGCCACGAAATCTCACGGAATGTGACTCGTGTGGATGTAGCGGCACAGACAGAAGCTCATATTCCGTTGACGCTGGTAGATACGGTTGGAGTAGACGCGCCTGGTGAATATGTTATTCACACGTCTCTGGTCTTGAAAGAAGCTACGCTCTGGGCGGAGGCTGGATATGAAGTAGCCTTCGGACAGCATATTTTCATCGTGGAAGATCCAAATCCGCTGAAGATCCCTACGGGCGGTGCTTTACGAGTGGTGCATGGCGATGTTAACATTGGCGTTCACGGTGCAGATTTCAGCATGATGTTCTCCAAAGGAGCAGGCAGCCTGACTTCACTTCGCTACGCCGGACGCGAGATGATTGCTACGCCTCCTGCCCCATTGTTCTGGCGTGCGACCACAGACAATGATCGGGGAACCGCACTGGGCTTTGAAGCCGGTGGCTGGTTCGCTGCAAGCCTGACGCGTAAATGTGTGGGGATTGAAGTCACGGAGGAGCAAACTGATGGCGTAACCGTTACGTTCCGCTATACACTAAGCATTCATGCAGACGTACAGGTAACCGTAGCCTACACCGTCTTCGCAGAAGGCAGTCTGAACGTAAAATCGACTTATGAAGGTGTATCGGGGCTGCCTAACCTACCGATCTTTGCCCTTTCGTTCAAGGTTCCGGCGGACTACCGCCATCTGGACTGGTACGCGATGGGACCGGAGGAGAATTACATCGACCGGGCCTTCGGCGCAAGACTTGGCGTATTCCGTAACGAAGCTGCGGATAACGTATCCGGGTATGTCGTACCGCAGGAATCCGGCAACCGTACAGGCGTGCGCCGTGTCGATATTACCGACGATTCTCAGCGAGGTATTCGCATTACTGCACCTGCAACCGCGCCTGTGGAATGCAACATTTCACCGTACACAGCGTTTGAGCTGGAAAGTGCATACCATTTGTATGAGCTGCCCAACGTGTATTACACCGTTGTCACCGTAGCTGGCAAGCAAATGGGCGTAGGCGGCGACGATAGCTGGGGAGCACCGGTACATGAAGAATACCAAATTGCAGCTGATCAAAAGCTAGAATTCGAATTTACCGTGCAACGAGTATAAATAAGCACGTTCACCGTATAGACAAGTAGATACAACAAAAGCCCTTCCACAGCTTCCCTCATGAGAAGCTAAAGCTGGAAGGGCTTTTGTATTTTATCATTCCAATCATACTGTCAGCAGAAAATAAAGTCCTAGATTGTCATTGTTCTATTGAACTAACATTTCCCGATAGCGTAATTACAGCTAGTTTATTAATTCACCAACTTTTCTCCGGTTTCGTTTAAACGCCCATTTACATTCGTGGTGTCGGAGGGTTCCAACCAAGCAAACTATCAGAATCATAGCGGGAAGGAAATGCATATGATAATGTGACAAATCATTAAATTTACCACCATTTTGAATGATGGTTATCCCATCAGGATGGAATTGTGTTACTATCAATCTTTTTTAGCATTATAGATGCCTTCATATTCTCGTTGGCAGTAATTTCGTCCAAATCATCGACTTCGTGGTAATGTTTTTTAGGAAGTATGAGAACATGCCCTCATTTAATGGTGCGATATCCAGAATGCAAGTAACGTAATTGTTCTTATAAACAGTGTTCGTCTCAATTATATTATTTGCAAGTTGACACCTTAAACACATACTATTTGGCATTTTTACTCCCCCACGTTTCATAATAACCACTCCTATATCGGTCATTAATTCTAACCCTCCTACCCGTTGGTTTAATGAAAAAGGAGCAGCTGCCAAATGGCATACTACTCCTTAATGTTTAGTTAACGTTTCCCGTTAGCGTAATGAATTAATGAGAAGAAGACTGATCGGTAATTAGGAATATGCTCTTCTCCTTCGACAACAAGGTTGTTAAGAAAAAAGGTGAACCGTAGTTCACCCTTCTGCCATTTAAGTTTATAGTCCATTGTTGGAAATCAGATTCTTATACCAGAAGAAGCTTTCCTTCCTTTTTCGCTCCAAAGTGCCATTCCCGTCATTATCTTGATCTACATAGATCAGACCGTAACGTTTTTCCATTTCAGAAGATGAATAGCTGATCAGGTCGATGATTCCCCACACGGTATAGCCCATGATTTCAACTCCATCCAACAAAGCTTCATGCATTTGTTCGATATGAGAACGCAAGTATTCAATGCGATAATGATCACTGATTGTACCATCTTCTTCAACTGTATCGTAAGCACCCAGTCCATTTTCTACAATAAACAAAGGAATTTGGTAACGACTGTACAGATTGTTAAGCGCCAGTCTCAAACCAATAGGGTCAATCTGCCATCCCCAATCACTGACAGGCAGGTAGGGGTTCTTAACGCCTCCCATCGTGTTGCCGCTCACCGTTTCCAGTCCCTCACTATCCGCACTGGCCACAAACGAATTATAATAGCTGAACGATATGAAGTCGGCCGTATACTCTTTCAGCAACTCGCTGTCGCCTTCAACTTTTTCAATAACAATGCCCTGCTCTTTAAAATATCTCTCGATGTAACCTGGATAAGCGCCGCGTACCTGAACATCGGTAAAGAACAGATTGAATTGATTATTTTTATGAGCAGCCAATACGTCAAGCGGATTGCACGTATGAGGATAGTGCAGCAAACTTGTCAGCATACAACCTATTTGGGCATCCGGAATGATCTCATGACAAAGCTTTACAGCATAAGCACTCGCAACAAATTGATGATGAAGCGATTGGTAAACTGCCCGCTCTACATTCTCGAAGCGATCCGGAACAATTCCACCATTAGTAAATGGATGGCGAACGATGCCGTCAATTTCATTAAAAGTAATCCAATACTTGACTTTATCTCTATATCGGTTGAAGACCGTTGTGCAGAAGCGTACAAAGAAATCGACAACTTCTCTGGATGTCCATCCCCCATAATGATCGACAAGATACATCGGCATCTCATAGTGAGACAAAGTAACCAGGGGCTCAATGCCATTTTTAATCATCTCATCAAAGAGGCGATCGTAGAAAAGCAAACCTTCTTCGTTTGGATTTGTTTCATTCCCATTTGGGAAAATCCGAGTCCACGCAATGGAAGTTCGTAACGTTTTGATTCCCATCTCACCCATTAATGCCAAGTCCTCTGGATAGCGATGATAAAAGCCAATTCCTCTTCGTTTGGGATAATTCACTGTAGATTGATCCTGAAGGGCCGCTTTCAGCTGCTCCGAGCTCACAGCGTTTTGCTTTTTGTAGTCACCTTTACTTATATTTTTCTTATTCATAGCCAGATCGGCGGTAGAAATGCCTTTTCCTGCAACGTTCCAGGCACCTTCAGCCTGATTCGCTGCAATCGCTCCGCCCCATAAAAATCCTTCTGAAAAAGTTCTGGTTGTATTCATGAAATCATCCTCCTGTTAATCCGTTCTATCCATCACACGGCTAATGTGAATGATGAGGTATAATCTCTCCTCGTTGGACATAAATCGTTCAAATTTGGCACCAATATAATTGTTGATCTTCGAAACACAGTTGCTCTCCTCCGGATATTTGCTGGAGATTCGTTCAAGCAATTCATCGTCCTTGGATTCGAGCATCGTGTTCTCCAATAATCGCTGAACAAAAAACTGTAGATGAGTCAAAAAGCGTGAATAGTTAATGCTTAACGTGTCCAGTTCAATCCCGTAATGAATGCGAATGATGTTAAGAATATCTTTCACGGTGTTGGTCATAATCATAACCTGACTCATGTTCTGATCGGTTTGTTGCGCATTGACCAGATGGAAGGCGATATTGGCTGCCTCCTCTTCTGGCAAATCCAGTCCAATTCTATCTTTTATAAACGTCAATGCCTGCTTCCCAATGAGAAATTCTTGAGGGTAAAACTTTTGAACCTCCCATAACATTCGATTTTGTATCGTAATGTTGGATTTGAATCGCTTGGCTGCCATATGAAGATGGTCTGTTAAAGAAAAGTATAGATTTTCACTGAGATCCCTTGATAATAGTTGTTTTGCATAGGATATGATTTCGTCTGCCAATATTAAATACTCTTTTGGCGTTTCTTTCATCAGAGCCGTCATATCCGAGGACATGCCTTCATTCTCAACGACATATACCTTCTCAATCTCATTTTCGTCAATGATGTCCCCGGGTCTGCTTCTGAATCCGATTCCCTTGCCCATCGCGATAACCTCTTTATTGTCATTACGCTTGGCCAGAACAATACTTGTATTGAGAACCTTAACTACTCTCATATCCATACTCCTCTATTTTTCAGGGTGATCTCCACCCTATAATATTACAAAATGGTTATAAGTGGCGTCTCAGCTCCTATTTTTCCTGATTGCTCATATCCAAGGATTTCAAGATAATCACCACTGTTTGTTATAATAACGGGTGTTGTAGTGTCGTAGCCTGCTTTCTCAATGGCTTTCATATCAAACTCGATAAGGAGTTGCCCGTGTTTCACCGTGTCTCCCTCTTGAACAACTACATTGAAATGCTGCCCCTTTAATTTGACCGTATCTATACCGATGTGAATCAGGATTTCAATCCCTTCTACCGATTTCAAACCGATGGAGTGCTTCGTCCGAAACACCGTTTCAACTGTTCCATCGAATGGAGCCACTACTTCTCCTTTGGATGGTTTAATGGCCATTCCTTTTCCCATCGCTTCTTGGGAGAACGCTTCATCGTTCACGTCTTTTAATGGAATCGCCTCTCCTTCAATCGGGGAGAACACGACCAGTCGCGAATGCAGTTTCTCTTTCTTAGACGTTGGTTGAGTAGTCTCCGCCTGAACGGATTCACCAGCCGCCCCCTTGGTTTTGCCTTCTGCTGCGGGATCGTTAAAGCCGATGAAATATACGGCAATTGGAGTAACAATGATGGAAATAGCCATCGTAATAAGCGCATAGGTGAAATTATTCTCAGCCCCGATAAACATCGGTAAGGAAGCAATACCTGGTCCTACCGCTGCATAGGCCTTCAGGTTGACCAGACCGGCAAAGAGTCCTGCCGAGCCTGCTCCGATCATACAAGCTACCAAAGTACGTTTTAGCCGCAGATGAACCCCGTAGAGCGCTGGTTCTGTAATCCCGAACAATCCAGATATACCTGCCGGCAAGGCAACCTGCTTCAGTTTTTTGTCTTTAGCCAAGAACCAGACGGCAAGTGCTCCGGCACCTTGAGCCATGTTAGAAGAAAGCATAGCACTATGAATTAACGTTTCGTATCCGGGTGAAACCATAGCTGCAAAAATGACAGGATAAAACACCTTGTGCATTCCGAACATTACGATAAATGGAAGGAACACAGACAAAATAACAACGGTTAACCAACCAATTTTGCCTTGTATCCAGAATAGTCCGTCAGACAATCCTTGACCCAGATAATTGCCGAGAGGTCCCAAAATTGTAAGAGCCAGAGGTGCCATCACAAGAATGACAATCAAAGGTTTAAGGAATATCTTAACTGGACCAGGGGATACTTTCTCAGCAAATTTTTCGACATAAGACATGAGCCAAACCGTTAGAATGATTGGCAAAACACTAGACGCATAACTGATGTTAGGAACAGGAATACCAGCAATTTGGACCGGGACTTCTCCTGCAAGCAGTGTAATCAATTTTGGATGTAATAAAACTCCCGCCAGTGTGGCTGCGATATAAGGATTGGTTTTGAATTTTTGTGCGCTCGAGTATGCCAGCAAAACAGGCAGGAAATAAAAAGCCGCGTCAGCGATAAAAAGCAGTAATGAGTACAACTGACTATCTTTCGTTAATATACCAAGGGATGTGAACAGTAAGAGCAAAGCCTTGAGCATCCCCGACGCTGCAATGGCCGGAATGATGGGTTGAAAAATCCCCGTAATTAAGCCGGCAAAACTCTCGAACAAACCTTTGAAGCTCAGATCTCTTTTCTTGTTTGGTTGTATGCTTTCGTCTGTACTTATATTAGCCATTTGCTTAAGTTCATTATAAACATAACTTACGTCATTGCCGATAATGACTTGATATTGTCCCCCACTATATACTGCCCCCATTACACCTTCCATCGCTTTAATTTTTTCGGTCTTTGCTTTTTCGGGATTTTTCAGATTGATTCTTAGCCTGGTGGAGCAATGGAGAAAATCATTGATATTTTCTTGTCCGCCTACATTTTCAAGAATAGCCCTAGCGGTTTCTTTGTAATTCATAAAAACACCTCACCCCTAAAATTATGCATAAAAAAAGGCCTAAATAGGGCGGGTATATTAGATATACAAACCACCCAATTTAAGCCTTGCCTGCCGAACAGTAACACGCCAAATTGAATCATATATGATGTTGTTTGAGTCTTATATAAACGTTTACATCGCTAATATAGCATATGTTTCGACAAAAAACAACATTTAAGACTTTGCTTGGGCAAATCAACGATTATTCATAATCTTAAGTCTTCCTCTCAAGAATCATCTGTATATAAGTTTCAAGATAATATTTGACTGTTTCCTGCGCCCTCCACATTCACGGCTTTATATACATCAAACAAGGTGATATCAGACAATCTCCGAGCTAACTCAGCCCCTGCAATTCCAGGTTTAATTTTAACCAAACTAGCACTTTTAAGCATACCCATGATTCTTCTTATAACGACAGGATTAGTATTCACGCTGTTGGCTATAGACTCCGACGAATTAACCCTAACTTATTTACCTCAAGCAACGATAGAATGTGAATTCCTACTGAGAAACGACTACTGATTGAAATTGCTCCACCCCTCCTTAATTCTTTAACTGGCATATTCACCAACAGCAACTAACACGTGGAAGAACCTTCAGGATTTACAAGATACAAACGATATACAATGGACATATCTTAGCCCTGGGGGAATTTTTGACCCAGAAGGTAAAAAGACAGGTTCATATCAGGTAGGTTCTGATCATGTCATTTTGAATGCAGCTGGAGAAAGTTATATCAGTTATTCCGATTATGCCATTGCAATGCTTGATGAAATTGAAAAACCTCAACACCAAAATAAACGCTTTGCAGTTGTTGGTGAGCGGGTCAGCAAAAATTGATTTGGAAAGGAGTCGTCATGACTACTGACAAAGAGCTTATCTATGCATGGGATGCCTATTGTGGATGGTCTTATGGGTTTTCAGAACGATCCGCAGTCTGCATGAAAATCACCCCGAATTGCCACTTACGGTTTTGAGCGGTGGTCTATTTATTAGTGATCGAAGTCATTCAATTGGTTCATTCCCTCATATTCCAGAAGCAAATAAGCGGATCAGTCAACTTACTGGTGTCGAGTTTGGAACAGGTTACCAGGAAGTTCTAAGAGATGGCAGTTTCGTTATGGATTCTGAGTCGTCCGCAATCGGATTTAATGCTTTGCGTTCCCTGGCGCCAGATCGCGCCATATATCTTGCCTCCGCCATGCAACAAGCATTCTACTACGAGGGTTTGAGCCTCAGTGATCCAGAAACTTATCGTAAAATTGCTCTGGCTAACAATATTAATCCAAATGCAGTCCTTGAACTCTTAAATGATCCAGTGGCAATTACTGCAGCACGCGCAGATTTCGTCAAAGTAATTCATCTCGGGGTAAATAGCTTTCCTACCCTACTTCTCCGTAATGGGAATGAGTTAATCTCACTTGGTGGTGCTATGGGCATCGATGAGCTTGAAGAACGCCTGGCTCGCACAAACTTAGTACAAAATACCGCAGGAGAACATTGTTCACTGGATAATAAAAACGGCTGTTGAAGTCAGCTGAGAAGGAAGTTCTGATTCTGCATTCGTGCGGTCAGAGCTTTTTTAAAATTTCATTGATCTCCTCTGTATCAGTTTTGTCTTCAAATCAATATCATGGGTTATGTTTTTCGAAAGAACATAAATTAAGATCTTTTTAGCATAATCTTTATCAACCATTCTCCAGTTACCCTCTATCTTTTCAGCATTATGGCCCATTTGCTTTAAAAATTCCTCCAATACACTTCCTTTCTCAATATTACTTTTAAAACCGTATGTAACTTCACCTGAATTCCTCTTGATAATAAACCATTGAACTCATCATCATTTTTAATCATGTTCCTATCCGATACCTCCTTCTTTGGAACCTCTAGTTAAAAAAACTTCTATGAGAATGTTGAAACTCCTCCTTCAACTAACCTGCCCGTTACCTTAATGAAGCAACGTCAGTTTAATACTTTATTTCCCTAGTCTAGAACTTTAGCTAGCTCGTAGCAAGATTGACATACGTTCGCGTGAAATCAAGGTTCTTCAAGTCCCTTTGATCTATAAAAAACTCCAAATACCCTGCGTCCCACCAGCACATACCAACCTCGTCCAAAGAAGAGACCGAGAGCAGAACATGCCAATTCGCTGAAGCCTGATCGTGCTTTTCCCGATTCGTCTGATATTCTTGCAGCTGAGGCAGCACTTCGGATCGTAAATGCTCCGCATAATCCGTACTTCCCCTATGCATAGCTTGCTCGATTTCCTTATGAATCTGACTCTCACTCTTATGCCAGTTAAACAGAAGACCCTCTAGCCCGTTTCGGCGTAGATAAGCATCCCGCAGGGTGTTCCCGGCAAAAGATTGATGCTGACCCCACACCGTGTCACTTTGTTCACAAACAAGCTCATACAGCTCTTCATACTGATCTACAAGAACATCTCCTAGCTCACCCTCCGACCGAAGGGTAACAATCGGCTGAAAAGAAATTGCATAAGATGTGAAACCCCTGTTCTCAGCACATACTTCAACCTTCCCGGTCGGTGGCAATGTTTTCTGCAAAACGCTACTGTCGCCATTATAGTAAAAGATTTTATGGTCAATATCATAGGCGGGCTCATCCAGCCCAAGAAAAAAGTAAAGTATACCCTGATGAGGCAACCCCTCGTATGGGGAAAAAGGCATTTCACCCAAATTGATTTGAGCAATAAACGTATAATATTCTCCGTCTGAATCACACGGCCACTCGATCGAGGGTGGCAAATCCGGGTAGCCGGCGATCCGACTATTTCCAATGTGTTCGTAATTTTCCTCATGCTCCACATGAAATTGTATAGCAGCTTGGGCTTCCTGATGAATCTCTTCTTTTAATTCTTCATCCAGTGAATGCCCTTCCAGTATTCGAGTCAGTTCATCCCTTAATGGTGGTTGTAGCATCTCGCTCGCCCCTTTTTCATGAAGTAATAACATAGCCTGCAACCAATTAAACCCTTACCTCAGATTACCAAATCACAGCCTGACAAGCTATTTCTCTAGCAGATATAAGTTGAATTAAAAAGTATATGTTTATATACCATGAAACCATGTATAATTGTTATAACAGTTGAATAGTATAATAAGGAGGATAAAGAGATGGGTAAGGTGATTGGAATGGAACGTAAAATTACTAAATTCGGAAATAGCTTAGGGATTACTATGACAGAAGCCATTAAGCAGCTCGGACTGGGCCAAGGAGATACAGTTCAGGTTGAAGTAGATCACAAGAGCGGACAAATCATTATACGAAAATCGAACAAAATAACTCTGCCCTCAGGGTTAAGTGATGATTTTCTTGAAAATCTTTCTCAAGTAATGGATTCATATGACGAAACCCTTAAAGGACTTAAGGATAGATGAGCAGCATTCGTTTCTTAACCATTCAAGAAGTTATAGCTATTAATGTCGCTATGATTGAAAGATACAGTAAAGGCGAACAAATCGGCGTCAAAGATACCAGTCTACTTGAGTCTGCTGTTCTACGTCCTCAATCATCAGCTTTTAGTGAAGATGCGTACCCCACAATATTCAGCAAAGCCGCTGCATTATTCGAATCCCTAGGGCAAAACCATCCTTTTCATAATGCAAACAAGCGAACAGCTTTTACTGCATTACTCATTTTTTTGCGCTACAATGGCTTTCAGTTTAAAATGGATCAGAAAGCAGCCGAAGACTTTACTGTAGATATGGTTAATCATAAATTTTCGTTGGATCAGCTAGCTTTATTAATCGAGCTCCATGCATCCAAACTACATGTGTGAACCGAAAAAAGAGATCGCGAATGATCTCTTTTTTTATTGCCTCATATAGTGGGACTACAGACTGGTCATTCCTCAATGGTAATCATTGCTCTTGACTGCAAGCACCTGACGGGCGATCAGCATAAAGGCGTCAAAGGAGTGGCAATGCTTTAGTCGTTCTAGCGTTTCTTCCTGACGGATCAGTTCTACAAACAGATCGTAAATCCCCATCGCCTGCTCGTAATCCTCTTTACAGATCGAAAGCAGGAATACAACATGGACCTCATGGTTGGCATCCCATTGGATCGGCTTTTCCAGCAGACATACGCTTACGACCGTCCGGTTAGAGCTAAGCTCCAGAGGATGGGGAATCGCCATACCTCGATCCAGTGCAGTAGATCCCAGCTTCTCCCTCTCCATGACTGCTGGCAGAAACTTGTCGGTCACAACTCCTCCGTGCTTCAACATACCGCTCATTTCTTCAATCAGGGTATCTTTGTCCGGCTGATCGGATCGGGTCATAAACAAGTCCTTGTCAAAATACCGCAGCAGTGAAATTTCCTGCTCCTCATCGCTGGCACGCACCATCCGCGTGATCGTCTCCATATCCCGTTCCGAAGGAATCGGACTGATCACCGCCGAAGGTTTATCCTTATGCTGCTGCAAGTGGATCGTGGATACAATTAGGTCCTCATCGACGCTAGGCATCTCCTCGTATTCCCGAAGTGAGACCACCCGGGATACGTCCAGCTCGGCAAACAGGGAACGCAGTCTGGATTCCAGAATCCGGGCGGTTCCGTAGCCGGAGCCGCACACCAGCAACACGGTTTTACGACGCCGATGTGGAATATTGTATTTGCGTTCCAAAGCAGCTCCAATATGAAGCGCCAAATAACCGATTTCGTTATCGTTGATGTCATACGGGAACGATTTTTGCAGTTCTTTTACCGCACCGACCGTGATTTCATAGGCTAGTGGATAGTATTTGCGGATATGCCCAAGCAACGGATTACGCATGTTCATGCCATGCTCCAGCCGAGTCAGCATCGGTTTCAGATGCACAAACAAGTCCCGGGATAGCCGTTCATCGTCACGCAAATCATAGGTGAAGCGCTCGTAGACAAAAGTCAGCATCTCGCGCACAGCTAAGAAGAGACGGTCAGACTGGAGACGCTCCCACTCGGTTTCGGCCATCTTTTTGCTGACGATGTGCAGCAGGACATAATCCAGCTCCCCTAAAGGACAGGTTATGCCAAAAGCCTCTTCCATCTCACTCAGAATGGTGGTAGCCAGTTCAATATCCCGCTGACCGCCTGCCACCTTTTCAAAGCGCTCCAATCCATGCCCTTCCTTCACTCGCAGTACCATAACCGCCAGATGGGTGATCAGGTCTTTCAACGCCAAATCCGCCATCTTGATGCCGTTGGGCCGCAGATGCTTCAAAATAATTGCACGGATTCGCGGTAAATCCAGCCCCTGAAACAGCTGTTGCTGTTCCAAAGGCATACCGCTGCGTTGTCCTTCTTCATCACGTACATCGGCATACTCAGCAAGACAGTAACGGATACTTTTCTCTTCCCCGACCACCTTCACGCCATATCCCGGCTTAGTGCGCAGAGTGAGACCATAATCATCCAGAATCCGCCGAATGATTTTAAAATCATTATTCATGGTCGCCCGGCTAATATACAGCTCATCGGCGAGATCTTCCATCTTCACGTATTCCCTCGCATTCAGCAGCTTGAACAGTTCATACCGTATGCGCTCTTCCGGAGCCCCCGGTAGCCGCTGACTTACTTCTGTTTCTTCCTGACTTTCATCCGCAAAAAAATGGTATTTCTCACGATCATCAACCCTGATCGTATAGCCGCTACCCCTCTTGGATTCCAGATATGCTCCATATTCATTCAGCATACTGTCCAGCTTCTTAAGATCATCGCGGATGGTCCGCTCTGTCACCTCCAGCCGCTCAGCGAGCGCTTTGGTGGTCCAAGACCAGCCTTGATCATTTCCACTGACGAGCTGGTACAGCTTTTTCAAGCGTTTGTAGGGAAAAATCATGTAGATTCAAGACCTCCTTTCCGATAAGCCGTATTTTGCTTCTATGTTACTTCGATTCCGGGGTTACCAGTACCGTCAACAGCTTGCAATGCTCCAATTCCGGCAATTGTGCACCGTCCGCATCGGACGAGGCCAGCACTTCTCCCTTGGAGCGCTCATCCAGCGAAGCCAGCTCGTAGTGGGCCGATTCACCGAATGTGACGCGTCCGATTGCATTCTTCTCCAAATAAGGATTAAATACACGCACAATATATCCATCATTATGCTCTGCTTTCTTGAATGCACTCAGGATCACATTCGAATCCTCGCTAAAGGATAGCAGGCTGTAGTTTTGCTCGAATATTCTTTCTTCGTCACGGAAGGCGAAAATTAAACGGCCATTCAGGAAGTCAGACAACTGGTAGCTGGTCAATGGCGTTAAATATTCCTTGGCCGCTTTAGCTACATCTGCTTCATCAAAACCAGACTCATGCACATGCAGGGCAAAAGTGAATGAAAGATCGCCAATGAGCTGTGCATCCGGCGTTTCTACGATCTTTTCTCCCGAAGCGCGTCCCGGGCGATACAACAGATTTTCCTTACCCATAAACCCGAAGGTGCGGAATAACGTCAGCGCTATTGTATCATGTGCTTCGCCAATGACCTCATATTCCCTTACTCCTCCGGTCAGCACCGCTACTCCGCGGGAACCATCGCTCAGCGCAGCGTAGCTTTGCAGGGCCTCAATCGTGATCGGTTTCTCCGTCCACAGTTCCCGTTCCCATACCTCTACTTCCTCCAGTGTCGTCGGACGGGCAATGACCCCGAACGGCTGATCGGCAATCGATAGCCTGGAGGCAATCCCTGTATCGAATAGCACTCGCAAACGGTGACTCAGCACCTGATTATCCACATCCACCGAGAATCGTATCAGGCGTTCACCTTTCCGCAGGGAAACCGATGCCTGTAGTGGTAGCACAGCAGAAGTCAAAGCAGCGGCGCGTTCATTCAAATCGTACGGAACCTTCAGCTTCATCCGAAGGGACAACTCCTCGGCTACCGGACTTTTAGAGGTGATAGCCTCCACATCAGCACCGAGCGAAGAAACCGTAAGGTCACGTTCCGGCGGAGAATAGTTATAGGAGTCTCCGTCATCCCCATTTTCCTCAAACACCATCTGATCCGCGTACACACGCCCCGAGATTTTATCCGTAATGCTCAATGCCCCGTTCTTCTGTACAGCTACGCTATAAAATTCATTTTCAATACAGTTCCCGTTGCTGCGCTCTGCCATGGCATCCCCGGTCGAACTGAAATCAAATACAATCTGCGTATATCCCATAGCAGGCACTTCCTGAAGCTCTACCAGCAGCTTGGCACGGAATACACGCTCAGGCAGGTACACCTTTTTGCTCGGATTCAGATCAATATGCTGACCGAGCACGTAATCCGTCTGTTCCACTTTTTCGGTAATCGTATACGGAAGCTGCTGACCGTTCGTATCCCGAATCACAAAGCTTCCTTCCGGTAAGTAAGCATCCATCTCTGTAACGCCCTTACGCGGATAAGGCAATGTGTTAAAGATGGTAAAGGCGAATGTCTCTTCCTGTTTAATCTTTGAAGCAATCAGGCGTTTATGCAGCTCCAGTAGATTTTCCGCGATATCCCGCGCCTGTTTGTAGCGAAAAGCTACATCCCGGTTCGTCGTGTCACTATTGCAGCCACCGATGCTGTCGTGGGCCGCATTTTCAAACATCAGCTTCCAGATATCCTTCACGATGTAATGCGGGTAATCATGCCCCAGTGCATGACTGATCGACAGCACAGGCTCCAGCGTATTTACGATTAAATTTTCAATATAGTTATTTTGCTGCTTGAGGTCAGCACGCGTAGAAAAGATCGACTTATGGATACGCATATGCTTCGCTTCCATCAGCTCTCCTTCCAGCACAGGAAGATCACTGCTGTCCTTTTCAATTTCTTCAAGGAAACGCTCCGGCTCATTCATCACATATTCTCGTTCCGGGTCAAGCTCGTTGAACTTGCGGATCAGCTCCGGCAGATTCAGGCGTACAGGTGCTTGGTCGAAGCCGTTTGGAAAATAAACATGACGAGTGGACGCTTTTTCCTCCAGCGTACCGATTTGGCTGTCCAGATATGCCTCAAGTTCTCCGGGTTCCTCTGGAATATTGCCGCCATAGTAGTACCCGAACGGGATTTGAACCGCAAACACCTGACTCCCATCCGAGCCCTTCCACAAAAATTCAGTTTTCGGATTTGTATTGTCTGCCACACCGCGCCAGAACAGAAAATGCCGAATGCCGAACTCCTGATAAATCTGCGGCATCTGCGCCGATTGACCGAAAGCATCCGGCACATAACCGACCTTCATCGCATGACCATATTTCTGCGCTGTCTCCATGCCATAATACAGATTGCGAACCATGGATTCACCGGAAATGACTAGCTGATCCGTTTGTGTATACCACGGCCCGGTCATCAGGCGCTTGTCAGTCACAAGACGGCGAATGCGTTCCTCATCTTCAGGGCACCATTTGATGTAATCATCCAACAGGGACCCTTGAGCATCCAAAAGATAATATTTAAAACCATCCCTATTTTCTAACGCATCCAGCACTTCTTTCACATGCTTTACCAAGTAAACTTTGGATCTGGAAGTGGTAAAATACCACTCCCGATCCCAGTGAGTATGTGGAATGACATGCACTTTTGTACGGCTCATATCCTGATCTCCCTCCATGCTGTCTATCTTCTATTTATATAAGCTGAGCTTAAAAGTTCCATATTGTGCCACTACGCAGGCGGATAGTGCTTCCCATCGCCACCGCCCCCAGATTTCTGGAATAAAGCCGATAATCAGAGTAGAAATCCGGGGAGGTGATGCTTTCGAAGCGAGCTTTCCTACGGAAAGCTTTTAAAGCGACCGCCTCGCTTGTACAGCACCATTCCGCCTACTTCGTTTTGATGTGCATTTTTGAATTCAACTTATCTAGTGAAATCAGTCGAACACCAGTTCAATATCTTCTCCGTTTTTCTTAACGGACGCTTGCTTCGTCTCAGCTTGCTGCTCTTCCTCACGGAAGTTGACGAGCAAAGTTCCTGCCACAATAATTAGCGCCCCAGTGATTCCTCCAGCCAGATATGCAAACGGAGTACCTACAGATATCGCGCCATACAAACCGCCGATTGGAGGCATAATGACATGTGCGCCCAACAAAGCTGTCAATGCCGCACCTGCCGCACAGGCAATCATGTTCAACGGAATCAGCTTGGCAGGGTTGCGCAGCGTAAAGGGAATCGCACCTTCGGTAATTCCGATAACGCCCATGATGACTGAGCCTTTTCCAGCTTCACGATACGTTTTGGAAAAACGGCGTTTCAGAATCAGAGTCGCAAGTCCATAGCCCAAGGGTGGAATACAGATAGCAATGTTTACGAAAATATTGGGCAAATATACACCCGACAGGAATAACGCATTTCCCGCCATCCAGGCTGCTTTATTGACAGGACCGCCAAGGTCGAACCCGATCATGGCTCCCAAAATCAGGGCAAGCACGAGGGTGCTGGTTCCGCTTTCACTCATATGCTTGATCCAGTTAACCAGCCCTTCGTTAATCGCACTGAGCGGTCCACCCAGGATGACGGACATGAGAATCCCCGTTAAGCCCACTGTAATAAGCGGTAGAATAATCAGCGGAACAGAACCAGCGGCTGGGCCTGTGATTTTCACTTTGTTTTTCACCCACAGAGTGAGGTATCCGGCAAAGAACCCGGCAACGAGCGCACCCAGAAAACCGGCGTTCGTTTCCTGTGCCAGTACGCCACCGATCAGCCCCGCAGCTAGCGCAGGCTTATCGGCAATCGAATAGGCGATATATCCGGCCAGCACCATGTTCAGCAGCCCAATTCCGCGCCAGCCGACATTTTCCATCAAGTATAAAATATGAAGAAATCCACTTTTATCGGCATAGGGGCCGAAGTCCGTGACCCCCATCGTCAGTCCAATAATTTTACACACCGCAACAATCAGGGAACCTGCAATAATAACCGGCAAAAGGTAGGAAATGCCTGTCATTAGATGCTTTCTAGCTTCACTCAGCCATTTTTTCATCATGTTCTCTCCTATCTTGAATACTACTGTTTTCCAAAGGCTAATCGGTTGTTAATCAAGACAGCTACGCTGCTGCTTTTCAGTTTTGCCGCCTTAGCCTTATTTTTGAGCCGAGATGGCTTCCACCGCTTTGGTGAGAACCGCTTCCGCATTGTTGACTGCATGACCGATTTTGACACGAACGATTCGTTTATCCTCAAAACGCTCCGCTTCCTTAACCGTCTGGTCCGAAGCAATCAATACAAAATCCGCTGCTGCAATCTCTTCCTCCGTAAGCTTGTTCACCTGTCCTAGCGCACCCTGCTGTTCCACTTTAATGTTATGACCGAGCTGTGCTGCTGCTTTTTCCAGTGCTTTTGCCGCCATCGGGGTATGAGCCAAACCTGCAATACACGATGTAACGCCTACAATTTTCATTTTTATGACACCAACCCTTCTGTATATTGTTCGAGCAAATGATACACATCGTCGCCGCTCTTGGCACCGGCTACCGCCTCTTTGAAGGAATCCTCCAATAGCAAGGTTGCGAGTGAAGAAATAATTTGCAAATGGGATACATCCACGGAGCCTTTGGGCACCAAAATACTGAAAATATACTGGACAGGCTTACCATCATGAGATGCCCAATCAATACTATCTTGTAATCGGATAACCAGAACTGCTGGTCTTGTGACTGCTTCGCTCTGCGTATGAGGTATGGCAAACTGATCCTGAAGGCCTGTTGAATATACCTTCTCCCTTTCCCACAAATCCTGCACCAACTGTTCTCTATGGACGGTGACACCCAGCTTCTCAGCCTCTTGGGCAATAAATTCAAATACAGCCGATTTTGTCTCCAGCTTCTCATCCAGATAAATCTGTTCTCTAGTAATCATGGTGGATGTCTCTCCTCCCTTCTATCTACAAGTGAAACGCTTACAAGTTCATTCTAGCCGACTCTTTCCTAATGTTTTACCTATAAAATTTCCCTATCCAAGCGGAAATGCATTAGAGTTAATTTTTGGGAATGGAAAAGAAAAAAAAGCGCACAAGGCGCTTTAGCTTCTCGTTAGACTTTGTTCATAAATGTTTTGTGATAAGCATTCCGGTACTGCGAAGGGGTCATATTCACTATTTTTTTAAACTGACGCATAAAATACTTTTCATCCGTATATCCCGCTTCTTCTGCAACCTGCTTAATGCTCATATCTGTACGGGAAATCAGTTCCTTGGCTTTATTGATACGGATGCTGTGAATGAACTCCAAGGGGCGCATACCTGTATTTTGCTTGAACAAACGGGATATATAATCCTTGTTGTAGTTAAATTTTCGAGCTAAATCCGTCACTGTTATGGGTTCTTCCGCATGAATACGGGTCCACTCGATAATCTTGTTGAAGCTCACATTCCCCTGTGGGCTGGCAGGACTGGAGGTCAAGCGGCTGAGAGCCAGCTCAGATATCTCAATCAGCAGCGAGGTGAACAAATAATTCGCACTGTGATACGTAAGATAGTGCGAATTGGCTACGTGCAGAATCTGATTGACGATAATATGAATCCGGTCTCCATTGCCTGCGCGTACACATTGCGGTATATAGATATCCCGTACAAAGCCATGGCGCTGCAAATGAGCATCCATCACACGGGTCTCCTGCTTCATTTCTTCATTAGATAATACATTTGGGGGCGTGGGAACATCGAAATGAAACCAGTAAAATGTAACTCCCGGCAACGATTCTTGATACCCTCTATGTGTACGACCGGGATAAAGCAACACAATATCTCCTTCCCCGATCTCAAAATGCTCCTGTTCTTCTCGTATATATACTTTCTTATGGACGCCAAGGATCAGCTCGAAGTTCTCTATAGAACGACTCATATGCTTCCAGGGCACCTCGGAAATAAACTCACCTGCTGAGATAAGCTGAACGGGTGTATCCACGTTTACTTTCAGATAAGTCATTTTATCGCCTCTTTAGGTTCATGTTCGGATTTGTCCACCCATTGTATGGTTAAGCTACTGACATACCGCGATGGCAATGCTAATGTAGTGGAGAAATATACACTTTCATCTTAGCTAAGGAGCGATGATTTTGAAAGCAAAAGCTTTTGACTTGCATAAAGTAAGCATTGATTCCGGCCCACTTTACCATGCGATGGAACTGAACGCAGCCTATCTGCTGAGTTTGGAACCCGACCGTTTATTATCGCGCTTTCGTGAATATGCAGGGCTGGAGCCCAAAGCGGCTCACTATGAAGGCTGGGAAGCGCGTGGCATCAGCGGACATACACTCGGTCACTACCTGTCCGGCTGTGCGCTGATGTTTGCCTCCACAGGTGACGAAAGACTGCTGGAGCGAGTGAACTATGTGGTTAATGAACTGGAAATATGCCAAAACAATCATGGAAACGGATACATTTCCGGCATTCCGCGTGGGAAAGAGCTTTTCGAGGAAGTGAAGGCTGGAGATATACGCTCGCAAGGCTTTGATCTGAATGGAGGCTGGGTGCCGCTATACACCATGCATAAACTCTTCGCAGGCTTGCGCGATGCCCATCTGCTCGCGCGTCATCCCAAGGCTTTGCAGATGGAAATCAAGCTCGGCGATTGGCTGGAGGATGTATTCAAGGGTCTGAACGATGATCAGGTGCAACAGGTGCTTCATTGCGAATTTGGCGGCATGAACGAGGTGCTGACCGATTTGGCGGAACATTCCGGGGAGGAGCGCTTCTTGAGGCTGGCGGAACGCTTTTATCATGGAGAGGTGCTGAATGACCTTGCAGACAGCCGGGATACACTGGCAGGGCGACATGCCAATACGCAGATTCCCAAAATCATTGGCGCTGCAAGGCAATATGAAATGACCGGAAAACCGCAATATGCGGATCTCTCCCGCTTTTTCTGGGAGCGGGTGGTTCATAAGCATTCCTACGTCATTGGCGGCAATAGCTATAATGAGCATTTTGGTGAACCGGGGAAGCTGAATGACCGTTTGGGCGAAGGCACCTGCGAAACCTGCAACACCTACAACATGCTGAAATTAACAAGACATATGTTCGAATGGGACGCCTACGCAGCCTATGCCGACTACTATGAACGAGCGATGTTCAATCATATTCTGGCTTCACAGCAGCCTGTCGATGGGCGTGTGTGCTACTTTGTATCACTGGAAATGGGTGGACACAAGTCCTTCAATTCTCAATATGACGATTTTACATGCTGTGTCGGGTCCGGGATGGAAAGCCACTCCATGTACGGCACTGCGATTTATTTTCACACGCCAGAAACGATCTATGTTAATCAATATGTCCCTTCTACCGTGACGTGGGAGGAGATGGATGTACAGTTAAAACAAGAAACTCTCTTTCCGCAAAATGGTCGGGGAACGCTGCGCGTCATCAGCAAGGAGCCCAAATTGTTCACGATCAAGCTCAGATGCCCACATTGGGCGGAGCAAGGTATGATGATTAAAATCAACGGGGAAGAGTATGCCACAGAGGCTTGTCCTACCAGCTACGTTGTAATTGAACGGGAATGGAACGATGCGGATACGATCGAGTACGACATTCCTATGACAGTGAGAATCGAGGAAATGCCGGACAATCCGCGCCGAATTGCTTTTATGTACGGCCCGCTTGTGCTGGCTGGAGACCTTGGCCCTGTCACACCGAAGTCCAACGAGGAACGTCTGCTTGCGTCTGTTCTGATCGGAGCGGCCGACTCATTGACAACGAAGCTGATTGCTGACGGGAATGAGCCTAATACATTCCGTATGAACGACTTGGGCTATATCGGAGACTTGCAGCTTCGTCCGTTTTATCAGATGTATGATCGTTCATATACCGTCTATTGGGACCTCTTTTCCAAGGAAGAATGGGCATCAACAGAGGAGGAATACCGCACTGCGTTAGCGTATCAGTTGCAGCTCGAACGGCTTACTGTAGATGTTATGCAGCCTGCCGAAATGCAGCCGGAACGGGATCATGCCTTTACGGGTGAGCATGTGAGTCTGGGCTCCATCTATAACCGTAAATATCGCGATACATGGCCTGGGGGCTGGTTTTCTTTTGTGATGAAGGTCCTTCCGGATGAGCCTGTCCAATTAGCGGTGACATATCTGAAAGATTCGGATCGCATTCATCGTGACTTTGATATCACCGCAGATGGGCAGACTTTAGGAGAAGGCAAGCTGGAGTCCGAGGAAATGAACAAATTTGAAACCTTCGTCTACGAGCTTCCTCAACCCGTAACGAGCCAAAAAGATGAAGTTACGATCCGATTCACAGCTCACCCGCAAGGCAAGGTAGCGAAAGTTGCCGGATTGCGAGTGATCAGACATTCTATTGTAGGATAAAATGATTTATATAAATCTACTATAGCGCCACTACGCAGGCGGTGAGGCTTCCGAAGCGAGCTTTCCTACGGAAAGCTTTGAAAGCGACCGCTTCGCTTGTACAGCACTATTCCGCCTACTCCGTTTTGATGTTCATTTCGCGGAAGCTGTCTCTAATCTTGCTCAGTTCCTTCTCTGCCCGGCCGTAACGGGAAGCGTAGGTCCAAGCTAGCACTTGATGATAATGTGAAGGTGTTTCAATCGTGGTTACGTTATACATAATTGGAACGTCTTCCACTTCTCCTTTGAGGGTAAATTCGATGGCTGGGTATCCATTCACCACGATGTCAGAAGCGCTCCCCGATTGTGGGATCTTAAGTCCTGACTCTATATGATCCTGAACGATCTGTTTATACTCTTGAAGAGTCATACTGCTGTCAAAATCGCTTTTCGGTTCAGACAACACAATCAAGTATCTTTCTGTAAACTCATTCTTAATGGAGATGTCCGCTTCCTCATTCATCGTATCATCCCGTGACCAGCTCCAAGGAGCCGTAACCCCAAACTGATCATCCTTACTGACGAAAACTTCGGGCTTGGTTATTTGTGTGATGAGAGAAGAAATAAGGGATACAGCAAGGATGGCCGAAATGATCGTCATCAGGATGATCGCCCCTGCAAAAATCCCGGTTTTCTTTCTTCCCACAGCTCTCAGATCCCGCACCTTAACAACATATGTATTTGCAGCCATATCACCAAGCCGTTGCTTTTTGGGTGTCGCCAGCACACATATACCAGCAGGCAGCCCCCAGAAAAGCAGCGGATTCATATCCACCAGTTGTATGAGGGTACGGATCAACGATTTAACAATGCCCGGCGATCTTCCTTCCCCATTTACAACTTGAATACGAAGTAGAAACTTGCCCAGCGTATAGCCTGTAAGTCCTTCCAGTAACAGATAATAGCAGAAGGAGCCAATTAGGAAGATGCCGACTACCATGACGATATTTGGACTTTCCGCAACAGCTACCTTTTTCGCTGCAAAATAAACCAGTCCTCCATATCCGAAAACGATAAGGATGAAGTCAATCATCCAGGCCGCCCATCTTCTGAAAAAAATAGAGACTCCGTATGTTCCTGATAATACTGCCATCTTATCCGGTTCCGGTCGACGATAGCTGCCATGAGTCGCATACTCTCCCGGAACTACTGTAGGTTGGTTTTTCGTTAAATCATGTTCTTCCAAATGATACACCCCTGATGTCAATTTAAATCCCAGTTAAATTTAATCATTCCATCATTTCTTGTCAAACTTAATTTCAAAAAAATCCACTCCTATAAAATGCTTCATCCAGAAGTCAATTTTACAGGAGTGGACCTATTCAGTCGATCAGACGATGTTGAACCCATTTATTCCCTCGGAAGCGCCAAAGGAAAACGATACCCCGCACGCCCCATTCAATATCCATAGCCAGCCAGACACCGACAATCCCCAGATTGAAGACGATGCCCAAAATATACCCAAGCACCACCCGGCACAACCACATGGACAGCATCGAGGTGAGGGACGTAAATTTCGAATCACCTGCCGCCCTAAGCGCAGAGGGTGTGATAAAGGCGATGGACCACAGCGGGATCTGGGCCAACGTATTCATCAGTATGACGATGAAAATGTCATCTACGATTTCAGCAGGCGGATGAAACAGACCCACCATTGGCTTGAACAAAGGCATGAGAATGAGGCCCATGACAATAAAAGAAAAAGACGACAACCAAATAAATGATTTGGTAAACTTTCTGGCATCCTCGACATTTCGACGTCCCATACATTGACCGACCACAGTCACAATCGTAAGAGCCAGGGCATTCGCAGGAATTTGGAACACGTTAGCCAGTGATGAGCAAATAGCATTCGTCGCCAACGCATTCGTTCCCAGGCTCACAATGAAAATTTGGGTTAGAATTTTACCCCCATTGAAAAACATCTGCTCCGCTGCAAATGGAAGCCCGATGAACAGAATCTTTTTAAGCATGGATATATTAAAATAAAGCATATCTCTAAGCTGAACACGCAAGTCATCATCTATCCTGACCAAAAAGATCAATGCACAAACTGCCCCTGCGTATCTGGACACATTGGCAGCAATCGTCATACCCAGCACACCCATGTCCAATACATTAATGAACACTACATTTAAAAGAACGTAAGAAAGGTTCATGATAAGAGAAAGTGCCAGCGATGCCCTCGTCTTCCCTATACCCCTCAGCGCTCCACACACCGCCTCAACTACTGCAATCCCAACGAAAGACATACAGCTTCCCAGCAGATACACCTTGCCGTTAGCTAATACATCCGGCGAGGCGGAGCCAAACAGAACACTTAAAATCGGATTGTACAACACGATCATAAACAGACTGATAGCTAAGGCCAGCAAGGAAACGGAGGAAATGGTGCCGGATGCGGCCTTAGAGACCATAAGGTCGTTACCGCTCCCCTTATACTGCGCAACGACAACCGTACCCCCGGTGGACACGGCAACAAACACATTAATCAGAAAAATATTCAGTGAATCAATCATATTCACCGCGCTGACCGCCGCCATACCCGATGAGCTAATCATTGCCGTATTCACCAAATTAAGACCCACAATAAAAGCCTGATCGATCAATAGAGGAATAAATAAAGCAATAATCTGTCGATAATCAATAGACTCGCCCGAAAAATACTTATTCAGAAAGCCATGTGTTCTTATTCTGACACTCAGTTGACTCATATCATCACATTCTTTTTATCAAATTGAAAAAAACCCTTCAACAGAAGAGCTCTCATTGCAGGAAAATGTATAAAGTTGCAAGGCTAGACGCACCTAGTTCTTAATTTCGTACACTTTTCTCTACATAGAAGTATCACCCCAAAAGAAAATCCTGTCAATGGTTTTGCTCACATTTAAAATAGAAAAAAACACAAAAACCTGCTCAGCTCAGTGAACAGGTTTTCAGGTGGAATTAAAATTATCTTCTCGCAATTAAATCCTGTTGAATGGAAGCTTCGTTCTTCTCGAATTTTTTATAGAAGAACATAGGAATGATGCCGATCAGGAAAATAATAAACGGCAGCCAGATAAAGCTGAACTGAATGCCAGACAACGCAGTAGGGGTTTGAACTTTCCCAGCGATGTAACCCGTGCTGCCCATGATCCATGCTGGCAACAATCCGCCGATTCCGCTACCCGCTTTAATACAGAATGCGCTTCCAATGGAGGTCAGGAAACCACTTGCCCGAATGCCATTTTTCCATTCCCCGTAATCGACTGTATCTGATAACATCGCAAACGGCATAGAACATGCAAAGCCCGATCCTAACGCACCAATAATCCAACCAATAATAATGAGGGTTAAGTCCGTACTTCCCATTAATATCACAACCTGCCCCAGTGCAGCCAGGATCAATCCGATAATCATGATGCTATTTTTACTTAATTTTCTGGCGAAAAACGGAATCAGAACCATCGAGATCAATTGTAAAGAGGTCAATCCGTTGATTAAAGGAACTAAGTCTTTGCTATCCAGATTGTATTGCAGATAAAAGATAAGCGTTGCTGAACGGATATTCAAGCCAATCCAATAGCACAGGTTAGCAGCTACGACGAGCATCCAGGGCCAGTTTCGTTTGATGGCTGTAAAGCTTTTAGCAATAGGAACCGACTTGGTTTTAACCGCTGCATTTTCTCGCAAATCGGCAAACGCTATCAAGAACATGATAACGGCCATGATTCCAAATAAAACGAGCGTTAACGAAAAACCTTTTTGGTCATTCCCCTGTCCAAAGAAGGCCACCAGAGGCAACGTAAACGTCGTAGCTATGAAGAAGCCCACATTTCCCCCGACCATGCGGAAGGAGTTCAATACGACGCGCTCGTTAGAGTTGGTGCTCAAGTTAGGGAGTATGGAGGTAATTGGCGTACTAATCCCTGTATACAGGATGCCGGCTATGATATAAGTGATCGCCGCGTACGCAATTTTTCCAGACTCACTCCAGTTGGGTGTCGTGAACGTAAGAACCATAAACACCGCAAACGGGATACATAACCATAGAAAATAAGGTCTACTCTGCCCGTATTTTGACTTGGTCCGGTCAATCAGGATGCCCCAGATCGGGGCATCAATGGCATCTATAAAGCGGGTGATAAATAGCAGCGTCCCGGCAATCCCAATAGAAAGACCAAACACATCGGTATAAAAATATAATAGATAGCTGGAAATAACACAGTATAAAAGATTGCCCGCCGTATCCGTTAATGAATAGCTGATTTTACGATGAAAAGGAACGGTACTGGCTGCTTTTTCGGGTGGTTCCGTACTCACAATTCTCGTGCTCATGATTTTTTCTCTCCCCATGCGAATGAATTATGATTCATAAACCCATACACGCATTTCCCCTTTGCCCCGATTGCACCAGGCGTAGTAAGGAATGGCGGTGATTTGTTGAGAAACCAATTCAGGGGGCTCCGAGCTATATAATGCAGTTGAGCTTTTCATCCGATAACCCTCTGTCGTCAGCTTTACAATGCCACCCAGCAGGCTCTCGCTAAACTCTTCCGTAATGAGACTATCCTTCGGCAATCTTAATCCTGCCAAATTTGCCCCATTATCCACTTCTTCCAGACAAAACACGATTGGACCGCGTTGGAGAGCGACTTGCTGCTGATTCATGGAGACAAGCGGATTGCTTCGAATCCGTTCAGCGGGCATAGCCAAATGCAAGGAAACCACATCACCGTCATTCCAAATGCGCTGAATTTCTACATAGCCTTTTTCCAGATGGTCTAATGAAATGGCTTCTCCATTCACCTGTACCTCGGCATGTTTGCACCAGCCTGGAATCCGTAGCGCCCATGTAAAGGAAGTCGGTTCTGCTACATGAATCGAAAAGCTCAAATCCGCGTTCCATGGATAGCGATGAGTTTGTGTGATTTCAACCTCTTGACCGGATAAAGTCAGATTCACCTTGCCTGCAATATACAGATGTGTATACAACGTATCCTCGGTTTGGGTGTACATATTGTCTTCGACCGATGCGATCATGCGGGCCAAATTGGGCGGACAGCACGCACAGAAGAACCATTTTTGCCGTTCTGTTTTTACGTGCTCCTGATCTTTTCTGGATTTTTGAAAAGGATTAACTTCCAATGGATTTACGTAGAAAAACCGTTTGCCATCCAGATCCATCCCACTAATTGTTCCATTGTACAGCGCACGTTCCAGCACATCGGCATATTTCCGGTCTGGTGCTAAGCGCAGCATACGATTGGCCCAAAAGGCCAGCCCTACAGAAGCACAGGTTTCACAGTACATGCTGTCATTCGGAAGATCATGATTGCAAGTGAACGCTTCCGCGTTTACAGAAGATCCGATGCCAGCGGTAATGTACATTTTTCGGCTCGTAACATCGTCCCACAGGGTTTCACAGGCTTGTAAAAGGGAGGCATCTCCTGTCTTCGCAGCCAAGTCTGCCATTGCAATATACAGATACACCGCTCTTACGGCATGACCAACAGCCTCAGTTTGTTCCCGGACAGGCTTGTGTGCCTGCTGGTACTCGAAGCCTAAGCCAAAATTAATGTTGTTATCGTCATTCCAGGTAGGCTCTGTTTGAATTTGTATTCTGTTTTCTCGTTCCTCTTCAAAGTAAATCGGGTGCTGCCCTCGCTGCTCGATAAAATATTGCGCTAATTTAAGATATTGATCCTTTGCAGTTACGTCGTATAATTTGATTAAGGCCAGTTCAATTTCTTCATGCCCAGGGTAGCCTTTTCGTTTCCCCTCTTCCGTACCAAAAATCTGCTGAATCAGGTTCACGTATTTCTCCATAATGTGAAGAAACTGCGTTTTGCCTGTCGTTTCGTAATAAGCAACCGCCGCTTCTATAAAATGTCCCGCACAATATAGCTCATGGTTATCGCGTAAGTTGGTCCAACGATTGTTGGGCTCTTTCAGCAAATAATACGTGTTCAAATATCCATCTTCAGCTTGAGCTCTTCCCAACAGCGCAATTACTTCATCCGCCCGTTCCTCAAGCGCAGGGTTCGGATGATCCCTTAAACTAAAGGCCACCGTTTCTAGCCATTTTGCAATATCACTATCTTGGAAAACGGTTCCATAATACTCCCCGCTTGATTCACCAGCCGCAATTTTAAAGTTTTCAATCGCATGACTGGGTTCTGTATCTGGCAACTCATCATTTAATGCTTTCCACTGATAAGGAATGACCTCTTCCGCCACAACCTGCTTATACTTTTTCCAAAATGAATCCTCAACGACGACATGTTTTACTGGCTTAGCTGTTTTCATTGGATAAACATCCCTTCCCGCAATAGAACGCTTTCATTTTTGAAAAAATAAGGATAAAGTAATGATAAATACCCGGCCAAGCTAACTGGGCTTCCCTTGCTACAGTCCTTATTTTATCAACCTGAATTTATAAAAAAAATCGCGATCTTTAACTAAAAGTTATACGATTTCACACACAAAGGAGCTGACTTCCATGAGCAAAACAAACTTTCTATCTTTCCTTGTCCCTCCATTGCCTTATTTCATTGAGGGGAATTTTACTACCTACCAAAAAGGGGACTGGCACCCGAATCGTTATAACTTAGGCTATTTTGACGTTATTATCATCAAAGAAGGACTGCTGCACATTGGCGAAGAGGATGAAGTGTGGGAGATAACTGAAAATTACGCACTCATTCTTGAACCGGATAAGCACCATTTCCCCATTGAGGCATGTACAGAACAAACCTCCTTTTACTGGTTCCATTTTCAAACCAATAGTATGTGGTGCGCGCAAGCTTCACCCAATCTGATCACACCAAGCTCACCCATACCCGAGTTGCATTTTCATTCCGAACATACAACCATTCATTTGCCTAAAATTCAAAAAGTGGTGAATCCTCATGAGCTATTTTCTAAATTAGACTACTTATTATCCTCTACTTTAAAGCCTAGAAAGCTGGCCCTATGGGAGGCCCAACAGACGTTTGTGAATATTTTTCAGAGTTTGGAATATGATGAAAATTATAAAAGCAGCTCCTCCAAGTTAGCAGAGCAGATTGAAATATACTTAAAACAGAATTACAAAAATACGATCACCAATAAAGACTTGGAGGCTCATTTTCATGTACATCAAAACTATCTCGCCAGATGTATGAAGGTCGCTTTCCAGCGTACGCCGCTTGAATATTTAATGGATTACCGACTGGATCAGGGGCGCAGTCTTTTGCTGCAGACCGACTGGTCCGTCCAACAAATTACAGAGGAAACCGGGTTCTCCCAAGCCAGCTATTTTTCCAAATGCTTTAAAGAAAAGTTCGGGATGTCACCCAAAAATTATAGACAACAATACTGGAAGCCAGCTAATTAAATGGATTATATCTCCTTTACATTTTCAGCGTACTCTTCTTATATTGCTCCTTTACACTAAATCAGTTATAAGATTCTACTTCATGAAAAGGGGTATACATATAAAGGCAAGTAAACTAGCTTTATGGACGATTTTGACAGGGGTTTTGGTATCACCTACCGGAATGACCAGTGCGGCAGAGGTTCAGCCATCCGGGTATGCATCACTGAGAGCACAGGCAGACAAAATGGGGGCAGTAATTACATGGGACAGTGACGACAAGTCTGCTTTAGTGAAGCTGAAAAATGGTATCGTCGGAACCTTTACGGTCGGTGAGAAGCAATATCGCCTAGCTGGCCAAGCGGGGGAAGCAGATCGTGAAATTAAGATGGTCGGTGGAAATATTTATCTTCCTACAAAACTCCTTACCACGCTTGAAGCAGAAAACAGCAAATATACTGATCCCAAAGACGCTGTTCCTACCTATAAGGTTACCCCTACTGCCGAGACAGAAGCCGTGGAGGATGGAGATGACGCTGCCGACGATCCTGCGATCTGGCTGAATCCGACCGACCCGGAGAAAAGCAGACTTGTAGCGACCAATAAAGGCGGCGGAATTTTGGTCTATGATCTGCAAGGCAAGCAATTACAGAACGATAAGGTCGGCAAAATGAACAATGTGGATATCCGGTACGGTTTTACACTGGGCGGCAAAAAGATGGATATTGCAGGAGCAACCAATCGCACCAACAACACCGTTGATATCTTTGCCATTGACGGGGTATCAGGAACGTTAACCAACGTGGTTGATCAGCCTATTAAATCATCTATGAAAGAAGTGTACGGATTCAGCTTGTACCATAGCCTCAAGACAGATAAGTTTTACGCACTCGTTTTGGGCAAAGAGGGTGAATTTGAACAATATGAGCTGAATGACAACGGAAGCGGCAGAATTAACGGCAAGCTTGTTCGCCAGTTCAAGCTCGCTACGCAATCCGAGGGCATGGTGGCTGATGATGAATATGGCACGGTCTACATCGCTGAGGAGGATCACGCCATTTGGAAATATGATGCCGAGCCAGACGGTTCCTCCGAGCCGCTACGACGTGTGGATGTTGCAGACGGGCGTAGACTTCAGGATGATATAGAGGGACTTACATTGTATTACGGCAAAGACGGCAAGGGGTATCTCATCGCCTCCAGCCAAGGAAACAGCAGCTATGCGATCTATGAACGACAAAGCGACAATGCTTATATAAGCAACTTTACGATCAGCGCCAGCCCTACAATCGACGGTACCTCTGTTACAGACGGTATTGATGTTCTTGGCTATGGATTAGGCAAGAATTTCCCGCACGGTATCTTCGTTGTACAAGATGATGAAAATCTTCAAAACGGCAAAAAGCTGAATCAGAACTTTAAAATGGTACCTTGGGAGCAAATCGCCAAGGGTGCACGCATCCCGCTAACCATAGACGATGGCATCAACCCGCGTGAATTGGTGAACAGAAGAGCGCGGTAGTCAGAAAGTTATGCTCGACATCCTAATTGTCTAAGGAAATATTGGAAGGATACCCATACCGACTGATGAATATTATCTTCATACTACTCAACCCTTGTTAATGGTAGAATGAAAGTAAAAGAATCGGAGGGATTAGTATCCATTACCAACCTATTACCCTAAATGAGAAATTATCTAAGTTCAATGATCATTGGTCTCCGAAAGTTATTGGGGAAATGAATGACTATCAATTTAAGCTCGTCAAGATTGTTGGGGATTTTGTATGGCACGAACATCAAGATACCGACGAGGTGTTTATCGTGATCGAAGGGGAGATGTTCATTGATTTCCGCGATGGTCAGGTGAAAATTTCCCAGGGCGAGATGTTTATTGTCCCAAGGGGTGTCGAGCACAAGCCTTTCGCTGAAAAGGAATGCCATATCATGCTGGTGGAGCCTAGAGGGGTAGTTAACACTGGCGGGACTGAATCCGAATTAACAGCAACCAATGATATTTGGATATAGCGTCTTTTCCCCAGGCTACCGCTTTCATTCCTATTGAGATTAGCCTAATACCCCACTTCCCTCGAACACTAACTTCATCCAAAGAAAACCCGCTCAGTGAGCGGGTTTTTCAAATTTTCTACACACGATCACGTGCCTCGGCTTGCCTATGCTTTAAGATCCAGCACCAGCACATTCACCGAATTGGCCGGTAATTGCAGAAGGATCGAATTATTATGGAGCGAAATCTGCTGCTCAGTAGGCACAACCTTCTCATCATTCTTTTTATTCACGTTTGGCACATGAACCAGCGAGGAATCGCCGGTTAGCGTAATCAGCTTGGCGCTGGACTCCACACTCAATTCCTGAAGGCTCAGCTGCGTCGTTTTATCCACGTTGTCGGCATTCACAAGCTTCACATATACATGCTCAGCATCCTTGGTCACCGAGTTGAACACGTCTCTGTTGTAAGCTTCCAGCTTGTAGTCCAGCGCTTTGCTGGTTGTCACTCCGTCGGTGTAAGAGCAGATTAGACTGTTGCCCGTTTCACCGCCGTAATTCACTGTGATGGTGTAATCCGTATGGTTAGCAAGCTCTTCATAGCTGGCCGCTCTCAGGTTGCCTGCCGCCGTACTGGAAGAGTAGTCACCCATAGTGTAGCCTTCTACACCTTGCTTGTAGACTTTCACGCCGGTAGCCTTGCCGCCATAGCCAATAGCGTATTCAACAACATTCTTTTTCTCTGCGGAAATATCCGTAAGACCTGCACCCACATAAAAACCGTCCGTGCCAGAAATGCGGGAAGCCACAACCTCCACCTTATAATTCGTCCATTGGTCGTTCAAAATGTACAAGCCGTTCAGACCGCTGTCTTGAGCTTGGAGAACAAGTCCCTTGCCTGCCTCCACAGTAGATCCCACGGAACCCGGAATGACCTGCCAAGCCGGATTCAACTCCTGGGAAAAGTCCTGATCCAGCAGCACGCAGCCGTCCTTGTTGGAAGTGACAGTCACACGCTTGACGATCACTTCGGCGTTGCCTGTCGCAATCTCAATTCCACCCTGAGGAATGAGGTCTATCGGCTTGCCGTTTTTGTAGGTGGAAAAAGAGGTCGCCAATACTTTATTGCCCAAATATTTAGCATACATTTGCTGTACATAGTAGTTCGGCGTAAACCACACCGTTTCGTCATCGAACCAGATGCAGTCCGGGGTCCATCTGTAGGTTCCGTCCGTCAGCACTTTGTTAAACAGCGGCGCATAGGCAGCCAACCGAACGACATCGGCATTATTTTCGAAGCCCGTCATCACCGCTGCTTCGGCTACTGCACCTGCCAATGTATTTTTATCCGTAGACGCATACTCACCCACGAACACCTTGGACGTTTCCTTCCAGTCTATGCTGCCGTCTGCGTTATACGCTCTGTAGTAATAATTATATCGGTCCGCGTTATTCAACAGGTACTCGTTGGAACGATAGTAGTGCTCATCTGCAATGGTGTCCATGTAATTTTTTTGCTTCTCATACCAAGTCACCGTTTCCTCTATCACTTGGCTACCATCTGCAAAAGCAACCTTGGCCGAACCTGTGATATTGCCACTCAGGAACTTCCAGCCCTGCTGATATGCATCATCATCTGCTTGAGCACCAACCGTGGAGATAATATGCAGCTCATAGCCCGGATAATTTTCCTCCATGTACGCATCAATAGACGTTTTGAACACTTCAAAGTTGGCAAAGAATTCTGTACCCCAGTTTTCGTTCCCTACTCCCAAATAATGTAGATCGAACGGAGCTGCATGGCCCATTTTTTTACGCATGGCAGCCCATTCATTGTGCTCAAAGTCCACACTAATCGCAAAGTCGATCAGATCTGTAAAGTTCTTGATATAGTATTCTCTTAATGCGCCTCCAGCCGGATGAGCATAATCCGAACGGGCCTGGCAAAGCACGCCGCAGGCCATAACCGGAAGCGGGGCCGCATTCAGGTCTTCTGCCAACTGGAAATACTCCATATAACCAAGGCCCATGGTCATCATATAGCCCCATACATTAAAGTTTTCCTTGCGCAGCTCGATATCGCCAATGGATTCCTTCCAGTCGTATACATTTTCCCATATAAACGAACCCTCAGAGATACAACCTCCTGGAAAACGCAGGAACTTCGGATGCATATCGACCAGCGCCTGAACCAGGTCCTTTCTCAGCCTGTAGTTGGGATTCCCTTGGAAGTTGGCGTGTGCCGATAGGGATCGCGCCTCCTCCCCTGCACCCCACACATCCTGTGGGAATAAGGAAACCATATCAATGGAAATATCCCCTGCAAACGTAAGCGCTAGTTGCCCCAAAGCCGTAGCTGAGCCTGTCAACACAAGCTTGGAATCGACGCCGTACTTCTTCCACGTGTTGCCGCCCTCCACCTGTACGGTTACCGAATCGCTAATCGCCTGTTCATTCGAATCCTGTAATTGCAGTGTAATGGTGCCCGCCGAATCAGTCTTCGCCCAGATGGTAAAATCATATTTGGCTCCCTCTTCGATGGACATGGCACAATGTTGATTGGAATCGGCAAAGCCTTTGTTCCGAATGGTCGCACCATCCGTTACCGTCACATAATAAGCGTTCACTTCTTTGTCCTTTACACCCAAAAACCCATTTAAACCGCCACTATGCTGCGGGGCCATCTTATCCGTATCACCGGACCAGGCAAACAGCGGATTACGGTTCCGTCCAGTAGAGCAGCCGCATTCGCCTGAAGCATGGGAATACGTGTCGAACTCGAAGGATTCAAAGGAACGATTTTGAACAAGCTCCGCATAAATTCCGCCATCCGCTGCGTTATTGATATCTTCGTAGAACAAGCCGTACATCACTTCGCTGATATCCAGTATTTCCTTGTCCCCATGAATGTTCAACGTATACGGAGGCAGATGTTCCGGAAGAACCGAGATCTCAAAGCTTTCTTCAATCCGGCTGTGACCTCTCGTCAAGAGAGCTGTGACTGTTACCCCCTGCGCGGAGGTAATCGCCTGCACCTGGCCATCGTCAGAGAATGTCTCAGGGTGGCTGGATTTCCAGGTCACTTTTACTCGTCCGCCCATCAGGACCGTTGGCAAAGACAAGTCCTTGGTGACAATCGCCGTTGGGAAGGACAAATACTTGTCGCGGGCCAGCTTCACAACCTCTTCGTCTGTCAACGAATCGCACATGACCTCAATAACTTCGTCCGCGGACAAGCCTGCTTTATAAATCCGGAAGTCCGATAAGGAACCGGAAAAGTCCACATCCGCTGCATGCTGGGAACGACCGATAAAATTGTTGCTGTAGTTGGACGAGTCTGTAAACGTTTCAAACCATTTGCGCAGCTTGGCATAGTTGCCGCTGGAAGTTTGGCTGATGGAACCGTCCGCTACGACTTCGCCGTTCACATATACCATCGGTCCTGCACTGCTTAATGTGCCACCTTCTGTGCCTGTTATGGACATGGCCACGTGCATCCACTCATCCCTGACAAAGCCTCTTCCCGGGTCTACGGACAAATCTGCCTCGGCAAAAAGCGTTCCGCGCAGGTTTCGTGTCATGAACATATAGGGTCCTGTATGGGAATTGCCAAAGTCAAAGACACGTTCCCACATATCTGTGAATCTGCCAAAGTTGACCCAAGCAGTCATTGTGACACCCGTGTTATCGCTTACATCTTTAAACAAATCGGAAGGAAGCCGGATATAAGATGTCCCGTTGGGACCTCCTTCAAGCGTCAAAGCCGTTCTTCCGCCAACATTGGAGATCGTGGGTGTACCCGTGCCGGAGGCAACCCCGTCATTGCCTTGCCCTGAGCTATCCTTGCCGACGTTCCCTGCATCATCAAACTTGTACCGCGCAATGATTTGATCTTGGAATTTGGTCATCTTTGTTACTCCTTTACATCAATTTCATAAATTTTATTAATGTAATAACTAATTAATTAATATAAATACGTACTATATAGCTATAGTACCTCATCCTGCGTATATTTTTCAATCCACGGTTAGTTAGAAATGTACATGAAGCTCTAATACGCAGTCGGATGTGACAAAAAAACCGCTCAGTGAGCGGTTTTCAGATGGATCAACCCTTGTTAGAGTGAATTTTTGGCAATTGAACTACATACTCTGCATTCTCAATCCACGTTCCCGTCACAAAATCACGTCCCTTAACGACAACTCGATCATGATACACGTCGACATGCAGACCCTGGCTACCCTCAAGATGCTCATCCTGATCCGTCCACAGGTAACCTACGGAAGCGGCATTAAACATCGTTGGCATCTGATCGCCACCATCGTACATCGTACGCTTCGCCTCCAGTTGCCAGTGGGTATGCCCTGAGAACAGGAACACTTGAGGATAATGACTCAGGACGGCCTTCAACTCTGCATCCTGATTCACTCCAAACCAGCCTTGCTCCTTCATCGAACCTGCCACTGTATCTATTAGCGGTTGATGCAGAAATACAAAGATCGGTCGATCAGGAGATGCATCTTCGGACAGCTTCGTTTCCAGCCATTCCAGTTGTTCAGCAGACATGTCACAATTTTTCGGATGAGGCTGCTCTGTCCCCAAAAAGATATAATGATAACCGTTAATCCAGTGATCATGATACGATCCTTTCATGCCTGTGGCTACTGCAAATTCGTTCAATCGTTTCTCCCATAGCCTGGAAGGTAAAACAGATTCCTCAGTACTGCCGGGTTCTCCTTTAGCCGTAGCCGCCTGATGCTCCAGAACCCACTCTACTTCATCTTCGGTCATTGTGGTCAAATCCAATGGCGGATCTTGCCATAGGATAGCCCCAATATCGTGATTGCCTACGGTATATCGTATCTCGGGCAAGGATTCCTGATAAATACTCAATATTCGGTGCAACTGCCTGTATTCCTCCGGTAGCCCGCGATCCGTCAAATCGCCCACATGCATAATCCCACTGCTGCCACTGCTATATATGGTGATGTCCGCCAGTGCTTTCTCCAGATGACGGTTGTGGATATGATCTGCACGATCAGTAACATGCGTATCAGTAATGACCTGAAAGCAGGCAAGCGGTTGTTCTGGTTTAATTGTATTTTCCATCGGAAATCAACTCCATTTCAGTCCAATAATACCGATCAGGATGAAACCCATCCAGACGAGCGATATCGCCTTCATAGTCTCTCCGAAAAAGAAATGTCCTGCGAGAGTAATCAGCGTAATTCCTACCCCTGACCAGATTGCATAAGCGACACCAAGAGGCATATATTTCACAGCGAAATTCAGCAGGGTGAAACTCGCTCCGTAACAGGCAAACATGAGGATAGAAGGCCACAACCGAGCAAAACCATTCGATACTTTCATTAAAATGGTGCCACTCAGTTCCAATCCAATCGCCAGCGCAAGCAGAACCCATCCTACATAAGAATGACTCGTCATCGGCTCACCCCGACTTCCAGCAGTTCATGGAACGAACGCACCGTAAGATCGGCAAGTTGTATATGTTCAGGGCTTCCAACGGCGACCTTCCAAGCCGCTCCCGCTGAGCGCGCCATCTCCATATCACCATCTGTATCTCCGATGACCATAGATCGTGCAACTGGAATACCGAGATGCTCACAAGCCAGCAGGAGCATATCAGGAAACGGCTTTCCCCGTTTAACCTGATCCGTACCCACAACCACCGTAAAAAAAGAGTCAATCCCCATCCATTCCAGATGCCGTAGCGCACTATCCGTCTCATCGGCCGTCACAACCCCCATCTTCATTCCGTGGTTGCGGCATAGCTCAAGAAACATACGTACTCCAGGCAGCGGTCGAACAGGACGTTCCTTGCTTATTGCATATTCTGCTTGTAAAAAACATTCATTTACGTTGACTTTGGCTTCCGCCCAGCTCAAGCCTGCACGATACCCGTGCCACGTCAGCACCGCACGAACCTCTTCCATGGTCCCCATGGCGAGTGGTCCCCGTACATCATAGCCTATCATTCCACCTTGCTCATCATGGAACGTTCCCCATATATGAGGGATTTCATCTTTAGCGAATCGAAGTCCACGAGCAACAAGCCGCTCCCTAAAGTTCTCCATCACACAAACTGTCCAGAAGCCCCACATGGCTGTAAAATCAAGCAAGGTCCCATCCTTGTCAAACAGAATGGCCTCTATTGGGGGAGACAGGCTCCCAAAGTTTAATTCAGGCATATTTCACACTCCTTGTCTGCTATCGTACTGGATCAGAAAAGCGGTACATGTCTGCACCGCTCTCCCGAGGTGATCTTATTTTATCCGATCCAGTTCCTTCTGGGCCTTCTCCTTGGCTTCCTTCAGAGCCTGCTCAGCAGGAACTTTATTAATCTGTACTTGATCAGCTGCATCCTTCAGTGCATCATTGATCTTGCCTCCGGTCGGATCCTGGAACGGAGCAGAAGCATGAGAAGCCTGCTGGAGCGGAATTTTGATCTGCGGGTTCTTCTCACTGAACTTTTTGAATTCAGGGTCTTCCTGAGCAGACTTCCGAACCGCAATATAACCAGTGTCCATGGACCAGGAAGCTGTATTCGACGTTTTAGAAAAATATGTCAGCCACTTATACGCTGCCTTTTGCTGTTCCGGACTTGCTTCAGCGGGGATACCTGCCATTAATGCACTTGCTACAGGTTTGCCTTGACCTATGCCCTTCCAGCCCGGCTGTTCCATGGCTGCCACGACATTAAAGTCCAGGTCGCCCTGATCACCACTGGAACCGGTGTAGCCTGCTGCTTTATTTTTCATGACATCATCAATCGTTTTGTACCAGTACTCCCAACCTTGACCGCCAGAGTGAATACCCATGATCTTGTCCTCATGAATCCATTTGCGAAACAGATCCCAGGTCTCAATCCATTCCGGTGAATCAATCATCACCGTCTTGCCGTCATCACTCAGGATTTTCCCGCCCTTGCTAAGCACAGCGTCGATCATGTTATCGCTGCCCCACATCGGCTCCCAGCCATAGAAGGTTGTCTGGCCATTCTCACGCTTGCTCATCTTCGCTGCTGCATCGGCCAGGGCTTCCCAAGTCGTCAGACTGGCTGGATCAATACCATGTTGCTTCAGCGCGTCCTTACGGTAATACATGAGCTGCGTCGTTCCGTACATTGGCAAGAAATATTGCTTCCCATCTACCTGCCCCTGTTTCAGGAAGGTCTGAATAAAATCCTCTTTGTCGAAGCTTTGATCGGCTGCGATCATCTCATCCATTGGAGCAAAATAGCCTTTGCGAGCCCATTCGATATTAGAACTCAGTACAGCCGCAGGTACCTTTTTGGATGCAATAGCTGCCTGGAGCTTCCTTTCCGTCTCGGTGTAATCAGCTTGTACAATTCCTTTGACAATGACTTCGCTCTGCGATTTATTGAAGGCGTCGATTCTTTTCTTCATGTTATCTCCCAGTTTCCCGCCCAGACCATACCAGAACTCAATCTCGACTGGACCCTTTGATGTGGAATCAGCTCCACTCGCAGCCGAACCTGAATGGGTTGGACCACCAGCGGTTGAGGGACCACACGCTGTAATTAAGGCAAAACTTGCAGCCAGTACTAGTGACATGCCGCCTCTCCATCCGAGCTTTATTTTTTCCTTCCATTTCATACGTGCTTGACCTAACTCCATTGTGATTCCTCCTATATAATGTGTTGTAAAAATCAATTTTTGTTTACGCCAGCAGTCATGTTCACACTCTGCATGATCGTTTTCTGGGTAAACATGAATATGATAAGAAGCGGTGCGATGGTGAATGCACTGGCAGCCATAATCTGCGGCCATGCCAGTCCATAGGCCCCTCCTTCAACAAAAAAGCTGCGCAGACCAGCCGATACTAATTGCAAATTCGGGTCCTTGGTAATGAGCGTCGGCCAGAAATAGTTGTTGTACTGGTCGATGAATGTAATCAATACCATCACGGCAAAGGTCGAGCGAACCAGCGGCGCTATAATGGTCCACAAAATACGGAAGTGAGAAGCTCCATCCAACTGTCCAGCTTCCACCAGTTCGTGAGACACCTGCAGGAATGCCTGCCGGATCAGGAAAATGGAGAACACACTGACACAGTTGGTTACGATCAATCCCGTATAGGAATCCAGCAGTTTAAGCTCGCTGAGAACCAGATAGCTGGGCAGATAGACGGCTGTACTCGGAATCATGTAGCCTACCAGAATCAGTCCAGTGAGTACGCCTTTCATGCGAAAGCGCATATGGGTGAGTGCATAGGCCATCATGCTGGAATTAACAATCTGCAACAGACAGATCGCCACTGCTACAAACGTACTGTTCAGCATGTAGCGAGCAAAGGGGGCAGAATTCCATGCATCCATATAATTGCTCCAGCGGAACATTTCCGGCCAGAACGTTGGCGGGAACTGCCATATCTCGTCATTGGTCTTGAAACCGCTGATGACCATCCAATAGAAAGGAAATGCCATAGTCAGACTGATCATGCCAAGCAGCAGGTAACGGATGACTTTACTTAGAGTTGTCATATTCATCAATAGTGCACCAGGCGTCGGCCAAGCAGGAAGGATATCCCTGATAGCAATACGCAAATCAGAATAATAACGACGGCAATGCTAGAAGCTTCGCCTACATTGAATGATTCAAACGCAGACTGATAATACATGTAAAGCAGTGTCCTTGTTGCCCCAGCCGGCCCCCCCTGTGTCATCACATTAATCTGGTCGTAGGCCTGAAGCGACTGAATCGTAAGGATGATGGACAGGAAGAACGTTGTTGGCGAAATCAACGGCAAGGTGATACTCCTGAATTGGTCCCAATTGCCTGCCCCGTCGATCGACGCCGCTTCCAGCAAATCGGATGGCAGGTTACGCAATGCTACCAGGTAAAATACCATCGACCAACCCATTGATTTCCACAGCGTGACGATCAGGACAGCTACAAGTGCCCAATTCGGATCTTGAAGCCAGCCAATCGGGGAAACTCCGAGCCAGCCGAGCAAAAGATTCGCGAGGCCTACCCGGGGCTCGAAAATCCATGACCATGCAATGGAGACGGCTACGGTTGGCGTGACCCAGGGTGAGAACAGCAATGTCCGAAACAGACCAGACGATTTAATATTTCTGTTCATTAAAAGAGCTAGCGCCAGTCCACCAACAATCGTTGGTATAACACTCCCAAGGCCAAATAACAGAGTCACTTTCAGAGACTGATAAAATTCAGAATTCGTTAACAGATAGGTGTAATTATCCAAACCAACAAACAGTTTTTCCGGACTCATAAAATCCCAGTCTGTAAAACTCAGATAAACAATGTATCCTAGTGGTCCCAGCCAAAAAACCAGCAGCGGGATCAAAGCAGGTAGGGTGAAAAGAATCGCTTCTGTCTCCCTCCATAGTCTCACACGCACCTCGCACACTCCTTATGGTTCAAGTTTTGTTTTACATTGATGCGAAAACACTTCGAAACGTTCCTTTTTTCTCTTATGTACAAAAATAATTGTACAATACATTTGAAAAATTTAATTCCGGGTTATGTTAAAATAACGGGAGTCATGTAAAATATGAAGAATTAAAAGGAAATCCCATCCTTATAGTAGAGGTGAGATTGTGGGTAAAGAGGTTATGGAGGATCAGAATCATTCAGCGTTGCCTTGCCGGAGTGAATTGAGGGAGAAAGTTATTGCTGCAATTGCCAATACGATGGATTTGTACGGGGTCAATCATTCATTTGGTCAGTTGTATGGCATCATGTATTTCGAAGATAGGCCTATGACGCTGGAAGAGATGAAGACGTCTATGAACATGAGCAAGAGTAATATGAGTTACGCTGTACGTTCTCTTACCGAATCGCAAATGATATATAAATTGGAGGAAAAACAGGAACGAAAGGACCTTTATTGGGCGGAGACCGACTTTTTTCGCACCTTTCAGAACTTCTTCGGAGCTAAGCTGCAAAGGGAAATTGATGTGATGGAGGAAAGTCTTCAAGAAGCGATTCCAGGACTATCCAAAATCATTCTGGCGGAAGCAACCCTGCCTGAAGAGAGGGAGAAAGCTTTGCAGGACCTGCATAAGCTCCAGCACGCAGAGCGGTACTACATGTGGTTGCAGGAATTTGTAGACCAGTTGCGGGAGGGTGCATTTTACGAAAATACTGTTGGACTAACAAGCAGACACGGGGAATAGGAAGCAAAAAGAGTGAGCTTCGGGGCCAATCTAAACCTCGAAACTCACTCTTTTCTTCACGAAAAATGATCCATTACTTTTTGAGACTAACCACCCCAAGGGCTACACGCTCAATTTCTGTCCACAATTCGGGCAGAAGTTAGCTCCTTCGTTTTTGGTACCGCAGTTAGGACAGAAATTGGGCTTTTTATGGTCTCCAGAAGGAGCAGGAGATTCAGCTTGAGACTCGGCCGAAGGCTTTGGGTTGGGGTTCACATTTTTCATCATTTCATTCGCTAGATTCATCCCCATCATCATACTCGCCATATCCGAAGCCGCTCCACCGCCTTTTACGTTGCCAGATGCAATACCATCCGTCATCGTCACCTGTTGATACTTTTGCAAATTACCGATCATTTCATGAGAAGCCGTCTTCGTAATCATATCCTGAATTTCTTGAGGATAATTGAAGCTCATCACGTGAAAGCCTGTAATCGTCATGCCGTTGTCCATCACTTGCATATCTAGGTCTTCTTGAATACCCTTCGATATATCGGAGGCGTTCACTTGCAAATTAAACATGTCCTTCCCTTCTCTGCTGATCCACTTCATTAACAACTGATCTAGCACCGAAGTAATCCGGATTTTAACATCCTCAACCAGATAACTTTCCTTCATCCCGGCGATCTTATCTATGAGCGTAACATAATCGTCCACTTTAAAATTAAATGTGCCATTGGCACGAATAGGCATACCGCCCGGAAGCTGGGGAGTCGGGATCAATACCGGATTCTGCGTCCCCCATTTGACAGTGAACTCCTTCGTATTAACGAACAAAACCTCCACCCTCATGCCGCTGTTAAAGCCAAATTTAAACCCTTTTAGCGTGGACAGGAACGGGATAATCTCAGAATCTATATTGTAAGATCCTTCATTCTCGAAAATCCCTTCGATCTTGCCGTTATTTACGAAAATTGCGTCTTGACCGGAGCGGATAATCAGCTTGCTGCCTTTTTTAATCTCACGATTGCTCCACTTCCAAAAAATCATATCATCTCTGAATTCTTCCCATTCTACAACATTCGCAAATTGATTTCTAAAGAACCCCACTCTGCATCCATCCCTTCAGTTAAAATGATCCTCTGCTGCCGCTATGCGAATGACCGCCACTGGTGGTTCCCCCACCACCGCCTGAGCTACTGCTACTGCTGCTCTTCTCAATCTTCCGCTTCGTAGTCGTTGTGTGAAGGTACAGATCCCGATGCTCCAAAACTCCTGAAGTGCTTGCATCCTCGTAGGTCTGCCGATTTACCGTAACCCGACCGCCAGAATTGGAAACCATCTTGCCTACGATAATCGCCGCCAATCCCAGTGCAACCGCCAAATGAAGCCAGCCTTTAAAAAATATACTGTCTGGATTCACCCCTGGACGGATGGCCAAATATCTATGCGCACTCAGAATATACTTTTGGAATGCAAGCCCATAGTTGCCATTCGTCAGATCCGGGCTGATCTGGTCACGTATTTTATCAAGTCTGTCGTCATCCAAATACCGCTCCGCTTTGTAAAAGCCAGCCAAATATATCTCCCTATTCATCATATCCATCGTTAATATGACCGCGTTCCCATGAGATCTGTCATACCCAGGACCATGGTCATCATAAAAATCCTGCGTCAATTTCATAACATCCATATTGTCGGGATTGAGGGTAGTATAAATAATAATGTCCGTTTCTCTTTCCGCTCCGTATTGATTAGCCATAGTGTTCAACACATCATACTCTTCCTGATTAAGCAGTCCTGCTTCATCATAAATCAGTGGCTTCATTTCTGTTGTAACCGCTTCACCCTTCATTTCCATCGGAACAGCTAGAAAAACAGCAAAGAACAACAAAACGACCACAATCGCTCTATGTCTTTTCAATAAAATCCGCCCCCCATGATCAACCAAGTGATTAGCCTCAATGAAAAGAGGGAAATGCCGAAAATACCTGCAAACCAGGCCGTCACCTTGAACTTGCTAATCGGAGGCTTGCCGACTACTTTACCCGTCTGACCGTTCATGGCAAACGTATGCTCCAATTGATTGTAATCATAATGTATAACCCATACTGGAAGCAGGACATAATCCGCTTGCTTTAATATAGTATCAATTTGCTTTTCCGTATAGTTCACGGCCGTGTACTCTGACACCGTAGATTGAATATAAGAATCAATGTATTCCTTCACTTTGTCTTTCACTCGCGGGAAAAGCTCCTCTTCGTTATAACTGTACTTCTCCGCAATATAGCCCGCCAGATATGGCGTTTTAAAAGGTTTTAGCTGATCGTAAGGAAAAGGCTCTAATTTATCCATCAGCTCGTCGTTCATTTTCTCCGCAGCATCAATCGGAACCTTCACATAATTCAGGCGGATTTTCCGATATACATCAAAATGCTGCGTTTCCTTATACTCGTAATCCCCGCTCGTATAGGTTCTCACCTTGGTACCCTGACCCTGTACCTCAATTTTATTATGTAATTCATATAACCAGAAGGGCACATACATCCCGGTGATTCCCTTGATTCGATCTGCTGTCATGAACCGGTTCGGCGTCAGACGACCATTCTTGCACCATTTTCGAAAAGCTTGTATGGCTTCTTCCTTACTGATCGAAAAAGGAATGACCAGCGCCGGAGCCAGTCCCCCTGTCAGTCGATCGCCAAGAACAACCGCTGAACCGCAAAAGCTGCATACCGTCGCGCTTGTCTCCACTTCAGTCATAATGACTGCTCCACAGCTGGTGCAATGATACTCCTTGGCCTCGTCTTCTAAAAAAACTTGATTCGCCAAAGGATCCGGAAAATACTCGATATTGTCCCTTCTTCCGCAACTGTGGCAAGATAACATTCCTGTTTCACTGTCAAAGACCATGCCACTACCGCAGTTTGGACATTTGTATTCAATAACTGGCATCTGCTCACCTCTATCTTGTAGAAACTGTTATGGTTGCTTATTGTTTATTTTTTCTTTAATTGCAGCCAGCTCATCTTCCGCATTCGTACTCTTCTCATATTGTGCGAATAAATCATCCAGATCGTCCTTCGTCCCTGCTCTAAGCTCGGCTATGGCCATCGCTTCATCATAAGCCCGATTAACCTTCTCTTCCATGGCTTCAAAAACGGAATCCTTGCCACCCATGGCGTTCAATGATTGCTGTGCTTTGGCAGCCGCCATCTTCCCTTTTAGATTGATGCGCCGTGCTTCCAACTGGCCCATATCGGACACTAGCTTATCCTGCATTTGTTTCATACTTGCGGAGTTTGAAGAAGCTAAGTCATAAGAGGCTTCTAATTGTCCTAGTTTCTCCACCTGCATTACCTTTCTCTCCAGAAACTTTCGAGCGTCCTCATCATTGCCAGCTTCCACTGCCTTAATAGCATAATCCTGAAGCTTTTTGATCTCCGTTCTGCATTCATCCAATGCTCTTTTCGCTCTTCTCTCATCCGCCAACACCGAAGCGGTTTCCGCTTTCACTCTGCCCAGGTCGATGTTCAAGTTCTGCATGCAATCGTCAATTGCCTTTTCCGTATCTTCCACCTTATTTAATAAGGCGTTAACATTCATTTTCATAATATCCCTAAATCTCGACAGAATCCCCATCATGGTCTCCCTTCGAAAAGACTGCATTCCTACCATATAATACATCAAATTCGGAAAAAAGGGGTTCATTTCCCTCACATTTGGGTGTCTAGTCTACAACCTTACTCATGAAACAGAAAAAGCCCACTCTCTGAGCGGGCTGATCACATGGAGAGGAGTATATCCTTCCGTGTTATAGCTCTTCATATGTTTTGGGGTCCTGCCCCCATATCCGTCCTCACTGCTGAACGCCGGAATCACTTTTTTTCCTCTTCCGACAACTCAAAATTCGAAAATCCAAATATTGAGACATCCTCTTTGCTTCTCTATTCTTGATTCATTCCAAGCTAATTCCTTCGAACGCATTCATTACTAATTGCTGCACATAGGAATCGTCTAATGGGTCACCAGTTACCAGCAATCGATAAAAAATTGGTCCATAAATGAGATCTGTGCTTAATTCAATATCGAGATTTTTCTTCAATTCCCCACGCTCAATCCCTCGCTCCATAAGAAGCCTGGCCTCAAGCCGTCGAGGATGGAAATATCGGGTCCGGTATGCCTCTGACACTCCTGAATCTAGCTGCCCTTCACCTATTAACTCCGTGATGATTTTACCCTCCCGACTTGTCAAGAACCGTGTTAAATTCGTGGCATGAATGAGAATATCACTTAATACAGAACCCGTGTCAGGCACAGGTAATCTTGCTATGGAAGCTGATAAAAAGCCATCCATTACCACGGCAGCCTTGTTAGGCCACCATTTATAAATGGTCGCTTTGCTAACTTGGGCTCGCTCAGCAATTTTTTCTACCGTGACCGCTCCAAAGCCATGCTCCAACAGTAGATCATAGGAAGCGGTAAGGATAGACTTTTGCGTCTCGACATTACGCGGTCGTCCTCTTTTACTCTGCACTGGAATGCCCCCTTTCTAATAGATGTATGTAAACACAAAAAATAAACTGTACGTTCAGTATATCAAATATCGAGTAAAAATAAAACGAATTTACCTATTTACAAAACCAAACGTTCAGTATATTATTTAATTATCGAATTAATGAACTATACGTTCAGTATTTATTTTTTCTGGCAGCACTGAAATAATGAGTGTTGTTGCACAAATACTAAACAATCATGAGGAGGATTATCATGCAAAGAGAACAACAAGCCATAGAAAGTAACCGTATTTCAAATTGGATGATGTTTCTGTTGGCAGCCGCCTGCGGCCTTATCGTTGCCAATCTTTATTATGCTCAAACCCTTGTAGGGCCTATCCATGTTGCTATGGGCCTTTCTTCCACAACAGCGGGCTTCATTGTCACTTTAACTCAAGTCGGTTATGTTGTAGGATTACTGTTTATCGTACCGCTCAGCGACATTATTGAAAATCGACGCCTCATGGTCGTATCGTTAGTGATTACAGTCGGTGCATTGCTCGCAGCAGCATTCGCCCCCAATGCGCCGTTGTTCCTGACCGCATCTCTGTTCATTGGAATTGGATCGGTGGTAGCTCAAATACTGGTGCCATATGCCACCTACTTAGCGTCTGAAGAACAGCGTGGCCGCGTTGTCGGGAATGTAATGAGCGGACTGTTGCTAGGCATTATGTTTGCACGACCGATAGCAAGCTTTATAACCAGCATCTGGGGGTGGCAAGCCGTATTTATTTTGTCAGCGATTGTCGTGACGCTGTTGACGGTTCTGCTCTCGCGAGCTCTTCCTGAGCGCAAGCCCTCGCCTACGGTATCTTACAGTAAATTGATTTTCTCTCTAGGCACTCTTTTAAAACAAACGCCTATATTGCGCCGACGTGCCCTCTATCAAGCCTGTCTATTTGGAGCCTTCAGCCTATTTTGGACTGTCGTTCCTCTACGATTAGCGGATGATTTCGGAATGTCCCAGCAAGGTATTGCATTGTTTGCTTTAGTAGGCGTGGGCGGTGCAGTAGCAGCTCCGATTGCCGGGAGATTGGCTGATAAAGGCTGGAGCAGATTGCTAACCGGGCTAGCCATGCTCATTGCCGCCTTGTCTTTTTTGCTAATCTATCTTTTTCAAAACCATTCGACAGTTGCTCTCATACTGCTCTTTGTTTCAGCGATTACACTGGATATGGCCGTATCGGGAAATCTTGTACTTGGGCAGCGTGTGATTTACTCCTTGGGAAGTGAAGCACGGGGGCGTCTGAACGGACTCTTCATGTCTATTTTTTTCGTAGGCGGTGCCATTGGATCATCGTTAGGCGGTTGGTCTTATGCGCAAGGAGGTTGGAACTTAAGTTCTCTCATTGGAGTCGCCCTGCCGCTGTTAGCTTTGCTTTACTTTTTCACTGAGAAAGCAACGAATGGAGACGCACGAAAAAAAACTTCGACAGAATAACCATACAACAAAAAGTTAACCCCTATTCGTCTAAGTAGTTAGAGATACATAGGACGAATAGGGGATAAATTTTTATTGAAGTATTGCATCAATGGAATATGAGCCTGCACCTATCAAAGCAATGCCGATTACGACTGCAATAAGCACTAGCGGATATTCATAGCCATTAGCTGTTGCCCAAATCCCGTTTTGAGCGTGTACTTTGAAAATCGCCCCGAGCATAGTCAACGTAATGAGCAATGCAGCCAATGGAGTGAGTAGTCCTAAAGTAAATAGGGCTCCTCCCAGCAATTCCATCAACCCAGCGGAAACTGCCATGAATACTCCGGGCTTAATTCCGATCGATTCCATCCAACCGCCGGTACCCTTTGGACCATAGCCGCCAAACCAGCCAAAAAGCTTCTGAGCTCCGTGCCCCACAAATAACAATCCAACCACCAAACGTATCAGTAACAATCCACTTGCCAACATAAAAATCACTCTCCATATTGTATTTGTTTAAAGAATTTAAAGTTAAAGATATTCAGCAAAATTAAACTCATTGTTTAACGATTTGAGCCTGTTCTTTTTTCAGCTTTTCAGGAGTAACATCATCTCCATGCGGATCATATATAGTAGCATTCAGGAGGATGCTTTTTACAGAACCCCGAAAGATTTGAAGGTATTCTTTGCGAAGATCGGTTTGTTCCGTTTTTTCAATTTCAGTTAACCCCACTTCTTTTGCTTTTTGGGCAAGCTGATTAATTCTTTTTAAAATTGTAATCATATCTATACCTCCATATTTAAAATTTTCTTGATCACTTATATCTTTAATTTATTTATCTTGATATAAAGATATAATATTTTTTTATCCGTGTCAATACTTATTCAAAAGAATATCGATGAGATGGAAAATGAAAGCACTAAAACAAGTTTTGGTTGGGTGCAAGCCTTATCGTGTTTGTTTCCTGTCGTTATTTTCACCTCAGTGGTGGATGGTACGTTCCGGGCTTGGAACTTTGTCAGGCGTCGAGGAGATTAAAGGTGGGTTGGTTAAGTGTCCGGCGTTTTGGGTAGTCGTACTTCTTGCAGCAGCGATTTATTTGAATTTTTTCACCCACCATTTTTTGGATTGACATTCGTTGGTGGTCGTCTGGTATGGATCGCTGAAAATATCGCAACCTTCTTTGCCGCTTGGGAATATCCCAGCCAGGCCGAGGCATGGAGTCCTGTACATCTGGGAAAGGTGAGTTCGTGACTCTTATTAGTGATTGTCAACTTTCTTATAGTAGCGGAGTTAAAACAGGTTATGAAAAAAATTCTGCCGGGGTAAAGGAGACTGATCCCATAACGTGAGACAAATTAAAACACCTTCAAGAGAGTGCAACCATATCGCTAGATATGGAGACAATCTTGGAGGTGTTTTGCATTGGCAACAAAGCCAAAACTCATCAGAGATAATCTATTCCAATTCCATGTAATAAAGATTTGCAGGGGTATCTTTTGTAATGGTATGTGCGCCAGGAGCAAGTGATACGCTGACAATACCATCAGTCATTGAATAACTGGTTCCATCAACCTTGATTTTTGTTCCGTCTGCTGAATTAAACACTAATGTTAATGTTGAAGCTTCCGTAGTGGTAAAACCAATACTGGTTGAGCTCTCGATTTTTAAACTTTGAGTTAGAGTCAAACCACTATACTCCACAGTTCCCTTGTTTGCCGAAAGATTCCCTTTAATATCAAAGAAGTCGCTATTGGTTCCAGCTATGGTGAAGTTATGAACTTGTTCTCCAGGTGTTGGTACCGGAACAGGAGTCGGGGTTGGTTCTGGTGTCGGTTCCGGAATAGGCGTTGGCGCTGGCTCTGGTGTTGGTTCTGGAACTGGACCCGGGGTTGGTTCCGGAATAGGAGTCGGTGTAGGCTCCGTTGGGACTGAATTTCCCCCTACAGATACAAGTTGAGTTGTGTAGCTTCTTATTTTAGCCATTAGAGCTGAATTGAGTACATATGACGTGTCATCAATAGAATTATCAAATTTCCATGTAAAGTCTCCGTTATTCAGGCGTCCAGCTTTTGCAGTAACAATTTGTCCAACATCGCTTACGTTATCAATGTCAGCACCATTCACTCCAGTATCGACGCTTGTATCAAAGTTGTTATAAGCTGTCCCTCCTTTTAATGCTTTGTATGAGCTTGGTACGGTTTCATTTCTCGACGAAGCTAAGTACGCATCAAAGGAGTTTTTATTGGCCGGAGCTGTCCCGTTATTGGAGTTGGCATAAATCAGACTGGCAGCATCAACTATACTATTGTTGTAGGCCTTAATCACACCTCCGTTTTCGCCTGAAAATATACCTTCCCCTAAAGCATCCGTACCTTGCAAGGAACTCAGCATTGGGTATTTAGCATGTCTAAAATAATTAGATTCTACAAAGGCTGAAGCTCCCATTGTAACACCGACACCATATTTTGAGATTCCATCAAAGAAGTTATTATATATATGCACAGATGCCACTCTTATACGTGGATGACGGGAGTCTGAATGATCAAACCAGTTATGGTGGAAGGTGGCAAAGAATTCTGACGATTCACTTAAGCCGACCAGAGCCGCTTTTCCTGAATCCCAGTAGTGATTATAAGAGATTGTAATATAGGTCGATCCTTTTTTAAGGTCTGTGGAACCATCGCCCTTTGCTTGGTCAGCATCTCCTCCTGCAGATCCATAGAATATATCATTATTATGCACCCAAACATTGGCGTTTCCTGTATCCATTGAAATACCGTCGTCAGGGAACAACATCACACCCAGGTTTCTGACTTCCACATTTCCGACATATCTAAGAAGTATTCCCCATCCGTAAGCATAAGCATCGTCCCCGATACCTTCAAGCGTCATATTCATTTCCGAATAATTTTTTTTGCCTTTTACTTCAAGATATCCACTGCTATTAAGTTGTCCTTTCATGTCATCTTCTGTAACTTTTCCAATAAATCTGATTGCAAGCGGTGTTGTATCATAGCCTTTTTGTCTTAATGCCAAAATCTCGCCCAGACCAACACCCGTTTGAACACGACCTGAGCTGTTGGTTTTCACATCGAGGGTCACTGTTTGTGCAGTCTTGGATGTTACATACAGAACTTGGGCACCATTCTTAAGTGTTCCGTCTTCATTATAAGCACCCGAGCCCGTGCCATATAGCGAGTCTGATGAGAAGGCAAATCCAGATCTGTCATGTGACGCTACGGATAGATTATCTGAAACAGCACTGACCGTTGAACCGTCTGTTAGCCTGGCTTCAACTTTCATTACATAATCTCCAGCTGCAAGACCTACAGCATCAGCTCTCCAATAGGAAGGGTATTTCCGGATCAGTTCACTATCAATTTGTCGATAGTAAGAATCTGACGCGTTTACAGGTTTAACATATACATTATACCCCTCCGCATTGCTTTCAGGTGACCATTTTACATACGCAGTTTCATTCCAGCCTCCACCACCGATGATCGAAAGACCGGCAGCATAAGTTGTAGTACTTTGCAATCCTAATAAAGATATTACAAGAGAAAACAATAAAACAATACTCATTACATTTGTAATCCTCTTTTTCATTTCCATTCCTCCCAAGTTTGATTTGTTGCATACACCATTGAACCGTTATCAAAAAGCCGTCAAGTTTCTCGATTCACCTCCCCCCGTGTAATCATATGAATGGTACAGCAGCTTAAGATAGGCTCGTATTTACGTTATTAGATGCAACATCATGATCAAGCTTATTTTTGAGACTTAGGATATGCTCGTCCATATAGTTTTCATAGGGATAGTCCCTTCTTCTTAAAAAGATGAGAGTTTACTTCAAAATACGAAAGTAAGACGGCATATTTAACAATAACCCATCTTATGTATGTATCGGCCAGAATAGAGATTTTGTTTACAGAAAGAACCATCCTATGCGTTATTTTCAATGTATGTTCTGAATTAATATGGAAAAGAGGATGAACGGAAACAGACTACGGATCGAACTGAATCCGTCTTTGCCAAAGAAGAAAGCAGATATTATTACTCTGATAGGTCCTCTATTCGGGTGCCCTTATTTTCTTCTAGGAGGTTTCATCATGCGTATCATACAGACTTTGATTTTGAGCATACAAAAAAAGCTCATTCCTACTCATGGTTCAAGTTGGAAAGAGCTTTTGAATGTTTATCAAGTTTGTTAAATTTTTAGTGTTTGGTTTGTTGGTTGTATTGTACGACCTTGCTGTTACGTTGTAAACTCCTAACTATTGTCCATCCTCCTTTTTTATTTCTCTCCACTTAACCTCGCTAGATTGAATGTTTAGTACAATTACATCATCCAAACCATTAAGAACTATTTTAATACGCTCATCTTCACCATCAAATGGGAGTAAATCAACCTCTAGTATTTCACTACTGTCCAAATTAAATAATCGAGGCTCCGTTTTGTAAAATGTGACATCAGAGAAAATTAATATTCCAAGCTGCATTTCTGGTTCAGTTTCAACATAGAAAGATTGCTTCCACTGACACAATTCTAAAGTCATCCTTAATTGCTTCTTGACTTCATCATATTCTAATTCCTCTACAAGGCTATCAAAAAGAGTATATGCTTTAATAAATTCTGATGGTTTCATTTTTCTCTCCTAATCTAAGGTATAATGTGAGATGCTTTCGAGCCTTTTGCTACCGGATTACCACTAACATCAAGGTAATAATCATTTTTCCCTGTACTATTTGGGTTGTGAATATGATAATGGTCTTTCCCCTCAAAACCATTTGCTCCTGGTTTCTCAGGATCAAACCTAATTTTCATTCCTGTAGCAGGGTCAATATACTCTCGCGAGCTAGTATTCTTCATCATTCCCTCTGGCGTTGTATCTTTCCAGCCATTATTAATTAATTCCTTAGGATCTTTCGGTAAATTATTTGTAGAATACTTAGCTTGTCCGGTCCCCTTAGTCCCGGTCGGCTTCTCGTTTGGTTTACTTGGTTTCTGCGAGGAAGATGGTCCTTCGCTCTTTCCTGGCTTCGCACTAGAAGGCTTAGACAGCGTCGAACTATGTGGTTCCTCGCTTTTAGACATTCGATACAGATCTTTAACACTTTCCACTGCGAAAGATTTTGAAAAACCTTTGAGAAAATGAAAAAAGGTCAATCATGGTGGTACCTGACCATAATTGACCTATTGAATGATGGGTTCATTCAGCACTGGGTAGCTTCCCAAAGAAGAACTAACTATTTGATTAATTTCTTTATTTTTTGATAAACTTCTTCGGCGTCACATTTGTTTTTAGAATTTAGCAGAAGATTATCCAAGAAATCTTCGATGAAATTTTTGATAGTGGGTTCAAATATGCCGAGTGGTACATATTCAACTCCAATTGGATTGATAAAAGAAATTCCTTCCGATGAGTACATTGATTCATTATTCCAAGCAATCTCTATTTTACCGATAACTCTTCTGAAAAATACATCCGGCAAAAATGAGCCTGCTCTATTTGAAAACCATGAGTGTTTAAACTCCCATTCTTGCTTTGTATCGAACCATTCATCAAATTCATCGTCATTATCTGACTCAAACAACAAACAATTATCTATAATTTCAAGAGAGTTTTGTCCTTCAACAGGAAGAGGAAATGCTTCATCACTCAATATATGCTTAAGATTTTCGCTAAACCATTCAACAATATAAATCAAGTTCCATTGAAAGGGTGTTACAATGTCCTCTCTCTTATATTGGCAAACATCTCTTCCATAAACAAAGAATTCAAATCTTCCCCATGTTTCACCATTCAAACTGTTTTCATTAAAAGGATTACCTACAAATTCATATTGGATAGCAAAAGTATTTTTATCTCCAAATGTCCTCAGAATGACGCACCTCACTTATTCTTTAATAGCTTATTGTACTCCACTTTCGTAATCTTACCGTCTTTTAGGAACTGTCTTAATACATCGGCAGGTACTTCCTTAGCAGGGTTCGTAACTTCATATGGATGCCAGCCCGTTTCGCCATCTGGTTGAAATTTAACAAGTTTCCCCTCATGAATATTGTAAAGCTGCTTATTTTTTGATGATGAGTATGCTGTATCCAATAACTTTTGCCCTGTTTCAGCATCTGGAATTGGGTTTGGACTTCCCCACCCACTTTGGGGGTCATGTTTGGGACTAGGCTCATATGTTCTCTTCGGAACTTCACCTGTCCCCTTAGTTTCGGGTAGCTTCTCGTTTGGCTTGCTTGGTTTCTGCGAGGAAGGTGTTCCTTCACTCTTTCCTGACTTCGCACTAGAAGCCTTAGACGGCGTTGAGCTATTAGGACTTGGCCCCTCGCTTTCAAACATTCGATAAAGATCCTTAGTACTTTCCACACTATTGGATGCTCCGGTATACGTTACCGCCGTCCCATGTGCTCCCAAAACGACAGATTGTGCCATAGCAAGGACGCCTACAGGTGCCCCTACTCCTGAAGCTGTTACCAAACCACCTAAAAATCCTTCTGTCACAGCACCAACCGTTTCTACGGCTCCGGCTACAGTTGCCAAGGCATGTCCAATCACTTCACCTGTTTTACGCGCCTTCGGATGATCTGAAGTATATTCCTTATTCATTAATCCAAACGAATAATCTTCTACAACCGCTGCTGCTGCTCCTAATATAACTTCTCCACTCACATCTGCGGCATACTCCAACTCGTTCGCCATCTGCTTCGCCATAATGGCTTCATTTTCCGCATTCTGGACCTGGACTGCCGCCATAAGCTCCCACCATGACTGCTCTTTTTCTTCTTGCTTCGGCTTCGGCTGCTGAGCCATGTAACTGTCGTAGTTCGCCCTCCAGCGTTGTCTTAAGTCCGCAGGAATCTGTTGGTATGAATGTGCCACTTCATTTGCAAGCTGAGCTGCATGCCGTATGTAGGGTACTAAGCCCTCCAATGAAGTGGGTAACCCTAACGCACGCGCACTTGTAAGCACCTTCCCCAGTATCCACTTGCTATAATAGGCATCTCTGGCTTGCTCGTGCTCATACTGACTGATGAGTCCTTCAAGTGCTAAACCAGCCAAATATTTCAGCGGGTGCAAACTACCTTTAGCACCTCCGCCTCCAGCACGACTCGTTCCTATGCTGCGAACAGGAATAGCTGCGGTTGCGAGCAGAATCGAACCCGCTGCTATTCCCATAGGTCCGATTAGCGCTGCTGCTCCCACCGCAACTCCCGCCACTACTCCCATCAACGGAATGGAGCCTAACAGCTTGGACACCGTACCCAGCAACGCATCGGCTTTTTTTTGAGCTGCCGGGCTCGTGATCTTCGCGGTCGGCGTCTTTGCTGTGCTGTTGGATGAAGCCTTCGCGGCTGCGGATTGTGCTGCTTCATATGCCTTAATATTCATCAGCGGCGGTTCCGGTACGGGAGGAAGGTCCATGACGAACACTGGAGCCTTCACCGTACCCTCCTGATGAATCACTGGAGCCTTGGTATCCGTTTCGCCATCCAGCACCATACTGCTGGCGCCGCCCTTTAGATACAATGCACTTCCCGCCTCAAGTGACAGCTCCTGACCAGCATCCAGCTTCACATGACTGCCTTGAATCTGCACATTTCCCGGACTGCTGACGGTTATACCACTCCCTTCATGGAGTGTAATGGAAAATGCTCCCGAGGTGGACAGCGTTAGCTCTTGCTCCGACATGTCCACGCCACTTCCTTGCGCATGTCTCCATACTTTGACGTCTGGCTGTCTCGTTGCGTGTCGCTGCTGCCGTAGCGAATCCGTCACATACGCTTCATGTTCCCGGCTCGTCGGCAAGTAAAGCTCCACACGCTCCCCGATCTCCGGCATATCATACCAGCCGCTGTGTTCTTCCGCTACATAGCAAGTCGCCACCGGAAACCAGCATGCTTTAGCCGGGTCTTGTTTACGGTCGATATCCAGTTGGAGCTGTACAAAGTCTTGCTGTACCTTTAACACACTACCCGTCAATGTAATTCCCGTAGCCTTATCGTTCTCAAAACGGGCATAGCGAATATCCTGTTCAGCCTGGAGATCGTAACGAGTGAGCAACAAACCGTTCTCTAAACGTGTCACCGCCCGAACGACAACCAGTTCTTTTCCTGATCCAATCGGTAACGTAATGAGATCTCCTAGCGCCACATAAAGCAAACTTTCGATCACATAAGTCACATACGAACCTGCGCGTTCTCCCGGCTTTCCCTCATCTAGCTCATGAAACGTTTTCCGTACCCGGTAAAATACATCCCGTTCCACCTTATACGGTTTGCCTTCCGGCATCCCGAAAAAAACCTTGGGCGAAGCAGCCGTTACCTCCGGCACCAGCACCGACCCAAAGCGAGAGGCAAGGCGCTTTAAAAACGCCCAATCCGTCTCCTCATATTGTAAAATAAAAGTGTCCAGTTTGGCATAATTCGTGACGGTATCAATGGCATCTCCGTATTGGTATTTTCGAACCATCGTTGTGACCAGATCATCATAGGTACGATGAATATCCTGATAGGATCGATTTTTCAGCTTGATATCCATCTGGTACGAATGTGAAGCTGCCTCCAGTTCAAAAGTATACACGCCCCGAGTGCAATGCACCGATAGACGCGTAACGATGCCATGGAACAATCGTCTTAGCGATTGTCCTTGCTCATCCAATTGGCGGATGACGATCGGTTCATCCTCCATGTTCTGTCCAATACATGCGGCGCCCTGTTCTTCCGACAGCATGCCGCTTACCGTCAGATACGCGTGATCGTTGATGGCTCTTGTAATTTGAAGCTTTTCTATATGTAAAGGCTGAAAGGAACCGTAGAAACGCAGACTTTCATACCCGATTCCGTTTTGCAATACGCTCAAGTGAGTTCACGTCTCCTTTCAGGCGGCATAAAGCCGCGAGATCGCTTCCGAAACCTAGCGGCTTTAAAACAGACCCTAATCCAGCTCCTGCCCATCATTTTCAATTTGGATATGACCACAATACAGACACTGATGGGTACAGTTCTGTGTCAAGGCGGGCTGGCCCTCGATCTTCACGTCACTTTTCCCGTTCAGCCACGGCATGGTCAGGACCGGAACACACGGGGCTTTCTTCACGCCATAGATGTCCACCATCTCACTAGCCTGCACGGCTGGATTTAATAGACTGGAGCAGTTCCCAAAAGACTTGATGTTCACTCCAGGCACGCAATCTCCAATGTTCATTTGTGCTTTATTTTTAACGTAGACGCCATGGCTAAAAGGTCTTTTCAAACGGGTAGGTTGCGTGCCATAACTACAACTTAAGATCGCTCCTGCCACGACATAGCTTTTTTTCGCACCCGTTCCCGGGTTCACTTGAGCTTCTTCCATGTTGCTCTATCCTCCTTAGTGCTCCATCTCGATTCGTTGTACTCGAATGCCTGTAAAAGATCGACGCAGCAGGCTTTCCGCCACAGCCAAATGGATATAGATATGGGGTTCGATCAGTCCCTCAATCCGAAAAACAGGCGGCTCCATCTCCCCCTGTCTCAGTATCAAACGCTTCAACGTATCATTGGGGTACCATTCCGTTTGTGAGGACAAAAGGTCCACCATCGGCGGACGAAGCACCCAGTACACCTCCTGTCTGGCCTGCTGGAAATCGGTAAGGATGGCCGCTCTCCATTCCAGTCCCGGCATATATTTCTCCAATAATGCTTTCATCCGATCCGACACCAGCGGCAGAGGAAATTCCAAAAAATCTGGGTACACCGTTCGTGAATCGGTATGTACAGCCAGAAAAAGAGGATCATCCTGCTGTTCCTGTCCGGGGGTCTCCGTCAGGATGTCTTCTACTTGCAAGGGAGATAGCGCGGCAGGCTCTACCCGATGTTTTACCCGCTCATCCATCATCAGTCGAAAATATCTCAATGCAGCCACTCCCTTTTAGTCACGGCATCCCTCACCTGTGCAGATGCAGACGGCTCTCCATATGAAAGGGAAGCCTCAAGAGTTGCCCATTCCAAACCAATGGCTCCTCTACGCTGTTCATCGGTAAAAATGACTCCTTGTACAATGGCGTCCGTAAAATCAGCCCCGATCAAACAAGCCCCTTTAAAGGAGGCACCTGACACATCCGCTCCGGTAAAGCAGGCATCCGTTAGATCTGCTCCATTCAAGGACGCTTTTTGCAGCAGGGCATCTTGAAATACAGCTCCTCGCAGCTGTGCATCTTGAAAACGAGCCCCCTGCAAGCTCGCCCCTGTGAAATCTACGCCAGCAAAACCCAATGGCTCCCAATCTAAAGAATCATCTGATCCATATCCGGCGTTGCCCATAACGACATCCAATATCGCCCCTTTCATCGAGCATCCGCTAAAATCGGCTCCATGAAGCAAGCTGTATGTCAAGTCGATTCCATTTAGCTGACTTTCCTGCCACACCGTTCCAACCAAGACACAGCCATGCAAGCGACTATGTTCCATCTCGATTTGGCGAAAAGCCGTATAGCGGAAATCCAACTGACTATAATCTCCATCCGACAGTTGAACTTGGGTCAACGCCTGATTGCTGTACACATGTTCTTCTTTTTCCTCCAACCACGACCGAATCTCATTCGCCTCCATGGCTCTGCGATCTTCTCGATACACCGATACACTGTGGTCCATATATTCCCCCACACGAATCTCGAATATCTCTTCCCGCTCCAGCTCCTGAAACTCCGGTAAGCACACCGCCTTTTTTATCGCCAAACGCATCATATTCACAACGAGCACATGAATATGTACCGCTGCCTCCAGCATGACCTGCTCCCATTCAAGCTCCGGTAGAGAAACATGCTGCTTCTCTACCTCCCTTCGCAATTTTTGTTGCAAATCGGTCCAATAGGAATATGTCCAGCTTGTATCCCATTCGCTTCGGATCGGTTTAGAATCAAGTACCCATAAAGCGTTCGCTGCCTCCACCAGATAGGTAGGCCGCTCCTCCAACCATGTGGTACGTAGCATGGAGTACGTGATATAACCGATCTTTCCTTTTCTTCCTTGAAGCTGCTCTTGCCGAATGTCCCGGCAATATCCCCGAAATTCCTCTACACAGGCTTGAATCCGTTGCTCTTGCGTCACCTTGAACTTCAGCGCCCAGTCTCTGCGGATCAGGAACCACGCTTGATTTAAGATGACTTGCTGCTGCTGCGGGTCTAGCTCATATATAGGCTTCTCCATTTGCTTTCATCCACCACCTAAAGCTCTTCCTATTTCATATCATCATGCTGCTGCCATTCAGCCTCCGCACTACAGCCTAATTCGACTTCACTTCACTGCCCTTCATGTCCGCTGATCCGCTCAATTGAATATGACTGCCGTTGCAATCCATACGCAGCTCACTGCCTGCGGACAAACTCATCGTTTTCCCAGCAGATAGACTCAAATTGCCACCCGCTGAGATACTTACCTGCTTGCTGCTTACGATATGAATGCCTTCCTTGTCGTCCAGCTTGATAAAAATAGCACCATCTTTGCCCGTCACGACCAGTTCATCCGGCCCCAAACGAATCTCCTTGCCATGGGGTGTCCGCCATATTTTCATCTGCGGATTGGAAAACTTGTTGTGTCCGCTCCCTCTGCCTGCACGTCGGACCGCACTTCCCGCAACCCCATCCTCTTCACGGCTGCCCGGAAAATAGAGTGAAACTGGGTCTCCTTTTTCCGGCATCACGTACCAGCCGGTATGTCCCCCGCCGCTATACACCGTCGAATAGTTAAACCAATGCGCCTGATCGACCGCCTGCTTCTCGTCGCAATCCAGATGGATACGTACCTGATCCTGACGCACATCCACGACCACTCCGCTTAACGAAGCGCCCGCCAGCATTTCCTGATAGTAGCTTTTCTGCCGTAAGCCCTTGTACGAGGCAAGCACATATTGATGCCGCAGCAACCCCTGTCTCATTTCCGTATAAGCCTCAATGACAAACAGAGCATGTCCCTGAAATGTCATCTGGGCGCCCAGATCCAGTACCTCGTCCGTCTCTACCTCATAGAAAATAAAGTCATTTTCCGTCACCTTTGCCTGCTCATTCTCCTGAAAGTAGCGGAAAGGCAACATCTGCTTGCGCACCGTATAACGAGTATGATCCAGCACCACCTGTGCCGGGCTATCCTCAATGCCAAAATAAAATTTTGGACTGTCAAAACGGGCCACAGGCATCAGGCTCGTGTGATAACGGGAAGCCATGCGTCTTAAAAAAGCCCAGTCCGTCTCCTGATACTGGATGGCCAGTCGTCCGATTTGCTCTCCACCTGTCGCTCCATCAATCACATCCAGCCCTTCGTAGTCCTTGCCGATCTGCCCCAGCATCTGAGGAATGGTCATTTTGGTATATTGAAAAGAACGAGTACGCTGCTGGATATCCATCCGGTAGGTATGGGAAATCGCCTCCACTTCCAGATAGTACACGTCCCGCACGACCTTCACTTCGACCGATAGGGCAATCCCGCTGAACAGCGGCTTGCTTTCGCCCGATTCATCCCGCTGGCTCACCTGGATGACGGTGTTCTTTTCCGTCGTTTCCACATAGCTGTCCTGCATGTCTTCCGGGATGATCCCTGTAAAATAGAGCCGGGTATGCTCGTTGATTTTCTTCGTGAGGGTAAGCTGCTCCAGCTCGACCAGCTCGTAGGGATGGATTTGGATATTATCGTAGCCCAGACTCATAACGAATCCGCTCCTTTCTCAAACGTAGGATGTAAGGGCAACGGCACTCTATGGAGCGATTGTGCTGTATTTTCCGCTACAGGCAGCCATACCTCCATGTCCGATTCCATACAGTTAAACGTACCCATCATCACCTGTCCTGCATGGATGAACAGCAGGATTTCGTTGTACAAATTCGTATCCACGCCTGCAGCTATAAAACGGATCATCCCGATGGACAGCCCGGAAGGATTCACGATCATTTCAGTACCTATCCAATTACGAATCGGTTGTACAGAGCGCAGAACGTCCGCCATTTGCTCCACAAACTCGGGAAGCCCCTCGACTGCCAAAGTGGTTTCTGTCGGATTAAAGGTAATATTCGCCGTTCCATCTTCCGAGGTATAAATGACCTCCGGACGATGTTCCGATGGATATTTAAATTTGGCTTGCTCTAGTGGCATCAGGCTAAAAGATTTCGGGACGCTAATCTCCATTTGTCCGTCCAAAATCACTCTCCATTCCAACGTAATGAGCTCATCACCCAACCGTAATGCCGAATTTTTCTCAGAAACGAATTTGTCCTGATCGGTTACAGCAGTTTGAGATAGGCTCGTATTTACATTATTAGATGCAACATCATGATTAAGCTTATTTTTGAGACTTAGAATATGCTCGTCCATATAGTTCATAGGGGTAGTCCCTTCTTCTTAAAAAGATGAGAGTTTACTTCAAAATATGAAAATAAGAGGGCATATTTAACAATAACCCATCTTATGTATGTATCGGCCAGAATAGAGTTTTTGTTTACAGAAAGAACCATCGCATGCGTTATCTTCAATGTATTTTTCTGAAATTAATACGAACAAGAAGAGTGAATAGGAACGGACTTACGATCACACTAAATCCGTCTTTGCCAAGAAAGCAGATATTATTACTTTGAAAGGCCGCTTCCATAGGTAAGCCTTATTTTCTTTTAGAAGGTTTCATCATACACATCATACAGACCCAACAGGACATGGACTTTTTACATGTCTCCTCGCTTCCCCCTGCCTTTTTGGGATACATCCAGGAACACTTCACTCAGCTTCGTAGTTCATTCCACAATCGAAAACAGTTCTTACCCGCCTGTTTTGAAGAGCCTGATATGCTCAGCCTGAGCAGGCCTTTTTGGTGCGAGTCATCTTGAAAACAACCGAACAGAATGGGACCCATAGGATATGTGGATGGTACGAACCTTTGCGTGACGATAGATGGTGATACGGGAACCGTTGCTAAGGAAGAAGAAGTGCTGTCGGACAACTCTGTGTTTCATGGTGGGGATGGTGCCAGTTCCTTACGTTGGGTGAATGAGTTGGACGATCCGTGTTGCATTGGGCTGGAAGACCCATTTCTAACGCCGGAACAACGAATCATGTTCATGCAACCATATTTGCTGAAAGTCGCGAGCATCTGATTTTTAAAAATCAATTATCGGTTTGTTCCGTTTTTTCAATTTCAGTTAACCCCACTTCTTTTGCTTTTTGGGCAAGCTGATTAATTCTTTTTAAAATTGTAATCATATCTATACCTCCATATTTAAAATTTTCTTGATCGCTTATATCTTTAATTTATTTATCTTGGTATAAAGATATAATTATAGGCAACATCATATCAGCAGCTAAAACAAAAGGTTATCTTGCAACAGCCCTTTTCAACTGTTGCAGGATAACCTTTGTCATATAGCTCCGCTGTTACATATGAATTATATCAGGTAAGATATTAGTCCAAGGAACCCACGAGATTCTTAACTTGTGGATGAAGGCTTAATGCATTCAGAATAATTGTCAGAGCCTCAGCGCGAGTGGCATTGCCCTGTGGATCAAATACGCCATCGCTCTTGCCAGTGATAATACCCGCTTCTGCGACATCCTTAATTGCGTTCGTTGCATAGGAGCTCGCACTCGATAAATCTGTAAAGTTACCTTTGGAATCATCTTTATTCACACTACTCAAGTTCACAATACGGGATAGGATGATAACTATTTCTTCACGGCTAATCGTTTGGTTCGGTTTGAAGGTTCCGTCGCCATACCCACCAATTACCCCTGCGCTGGCGAGCTTCTCAATAGCTTCCTTAGCCCAGTGACTGCTGATATCGCTCATAGGAGCGGAATGGTCAGCATCGACGCTAATATCGAATACACGAGAGACAAGCATTGCGAACTCCGCACGTGTAATATTGCCATTAGGTTTGAACTGTCCATCCCCATAACCTTTGATAAACTGCAGTTTCACGAACGTATCGATCGCTTTTTCAGCCCAGTGCCCTTTAATGTCAGCTAGTTCAATCTTGACATTAGCTTGCTTAGCTTCCGCTACCTTGGACTCAATAGCCTTAACTGAGCTTGCTACATTAACAATGCTGCTCTTGAATACATCAACAGTAGGCTGCGCAGGCTCAGGAGTTGGTGCCGGAGTAGGCGACGTGGTCTGTGTTGACGATATAGTCGATGTAGAAGATGCAGATGATGCAGATGATGTATCCGTTACTGATTTATCTCTGTTTCTGGATGGCGTTGTTGGCGTGACTTCCTTGGAGACAGAGGAAGCTGTACTGCTACCTGCACCATTTTCAGCTTTCACCGTAAACGTATACGTAGTGCCATTGGACAGCCCCGTTACCGTGATCGGGCTTGCCGTCCCTATTGCAGTGATATTCCCTGGTGAGGCTGTGACCTCGTAGCGTGTTATTGGGCTTCCTCCATTTTCGACAGGGATATTGAAGCTGATGATCGCTTGTTTATCGCCTGCTGTTACCGTTACATCCGTTGGCGATGACGGAACGGTTTTGGGCGTTTCGCTCACTTCATTGGAAGCTGCGCTATCTCCTGCTGGATTCGTTGCTTGTACGACAAAATAGTATGTGGTGCCATTCGCCAATCCTGTTACATCATAGCTGTATACCGAACCACTTACCGTGGTTTCTTCTGACCCATAAGCCCCGGAAGTCGTACTTTTGAATATTTTGTACCCCGTGGAATCGATCATCGGATTCCAAGTAAGACTTACTCGCGAATCTCCCGCTGTGGCGGGCAGCAATACCGGCACTCCAGGTACTGGAACTTGCGGCGTTGCACTCGCTTCATTGGAGTTGTCGCTGCTGCCCCCTGCATTGCTTGCCTTGACTACAAAAAAATACGTCACACCGTTCGTTAAACCTGTTTCCGTGTAGGTGTAGGTCGCCCCGCTCACGGTCGCAACCGGGATTGACTCGTAGGACCCCAATGTTGTTCCTTTGTAAACATCGTAGGTGACAGCTCCGGCAACACTGTTCCAGCTTAACGCTACTTGTCCGTTACCAGCTGTCGCTGTGAGTCCTCCTGGTGCTGCAGGCGGGTTAATATGTGGCTTTGCGCTCACTTCTTTCGAGGCAGAGCTATCCCCGTGTTCGTTGCTAGACCTAACCGTAAAGTAATAAGTTGTACCGTTGGTCAGCCCTGTTACTGTTGTAGTCGTACCGTTGACTGTCGCAACCGGAACTGCATCGTATATACCTGGCGATGTTCCTTGATACACTTTATAGCTCGTTGCATCCAACACGCTGCTCCAGTTTAACGTTACTTGCTCATCACTTGCTGTAGCTGCAACGTCGGTTGGCGCATCCAGCGTGGTATTGTATAGTTGGAATTCTGTAATGTCAGGAAAAAAAGACCACGAATTAATCGTAACCTTCACATATCTTGCACTGACAACTCGAGGCAATGTTTTATTGATAATTACACCTGTATTTCCGGATACTGTATCCAATACAGTCCAAGTTGTATCATCATTGCTTGTTTCTAATGTGATCGCACTGTTGTACCGATCTGACAATGTCTGTACCATATAACTATTAAATTGTGTTACCGAGCCTAAGTCAACCTTAAGCCAAGGAGAACCGCTTGCGGTTGCAGGTCCCCACTCACTACGTGGATTACCGTCGACTGCATTACTTGCAGGAGTACCGGCGACGTCCCATAAACTGCTAGCTGTTGCCGTTTTATTTAACGCCAGGTTAGTAGCGGCTGCATGTACAGGGGTCACTCCTGCAATAAGAAATAATACCAATAATGAAGAAATACACCGTCTAATCATCTGCTTCTTTCACTCGCCTCTCGTTATATTCTATGATGAAGTTCATACGAGTTTTCAATCGCCTCAACGCTTCTGCTACAACTCCAAGAGGAGTAAAACCGACTATTTGTCCAAATGCCTAACGTTCCTACCTGCTCTTTCCGTTGCAGGATCTCTGCTTGCTAACACTTGATTCATGCATTGGCTGGACAATACCGTCTTCATTGCGGGATGGGGACGCCCCCGCTTTCTATATTCGATGATTGCCAAAATCCGCTATATATTTCCCGTACTATTTACCGTCGCTATTTACGTGTTGCTGCTCATCCTGATTATAAATCGTGACTGAAACGCTCGATTTGCCAGAACTCGCAACAGTATCGCTTGATTCACTCGCCCATATTGCCTCTCCCTCCCCATTGCAAAGCATTTTATCAAACCGTTCTCACAAAATTCTCACAAAACCGCGAATGCTGTCGAAAAAACAAGAAAAAGAAACTATCCCCTCATAGATTCTTTTACCGGGAATAGTCATTATCTTGTTAATCCAGTATTCCGTTTCTCACCCTACTCCAAAAATGATCAAGTAGCCGACCTCTTACACCTCCGTCTCCACAGTGCAGACTCGACCTTGCCCCATCTCTGGCCGACTGGCTCGCGAGTTCGGGTAGCCCCGTTTCACTACGGCCTAGGGCTTCAACCTTTGGATCTCTCTACCAGTTGCCTGTCAGCTACGAGGCGACTTGGCTCTTACCTCGACCGGACTCTCATCGGCTAGTTGTGCCTAGCTTGGGTAGGCGCACAAAAATAAAAGAGCCAAGTGCAAAATACACTTGACCCTTTTATTAGGAGAAACGGTATTAGTTAAGTGAATCCAACAGCGTCTTCAATTGCGGGTTGAGCTTCAGCGCATTCAGGATGATCTGCAGAGCTTCTGCACGTGTGGCGTTGCTCTTGGCATCAAACTTTCCAACTGCTCTGCCGCTGATGATACCTGCTTGTGCTTCAGCTTTGATCTCGTTTGCTGCATAAGAACCCTCCAGGTCATCGAAATTGCCTTTGGTGGTGTCCTTCGATACGTTGTTAAGGTTTAAAATGCGGAATAAAAGAACAACCATTTCCTCCCGGGTAATCGTGTTATCCGGCTTGAATGTACCGTCCTCATATCCGCTGATTACCCCTGCCTCTACAAGTTTCTTGATTGCGTCTTTTGCCCAGTGACTACCAACGTCCTTCAATGCAACACTAGCATTGTTGCCACCTTTGATATCGAACGCACCACTCAGAATCACTGCAAATTCAGCGCGTGTAATCTTACCATCCGGCTTGAACTTACCATCGCTGTAACCTTCAATTACATGCAGCTTTACGAAAGTAGCGATAGTCTTTTCAGCCCAGTGCCCTTTAGTGTCCGAAAGAGTTACTGTAACCGGAGTTTTTTTAGCTTCCTGAATCCGAGTCTCAATGTTCTTAATAACATTGACGTCACCCTTCACTACATCTGACTTGAACACATCCTTTGCAGGATCAGGTGTCGGAGCCGGTACAGGTGCAGGAGCCGGTTCAGGAGTCGGTACAGGTGCAGGAGTCAGATTAGTGTCAGTTGTAGTAGAACTACCACCACGGCTAGAAGAACGTTTGTCGATCGTAATGACCTTCGTTCCTACAACGCCTGATCCATCATGAGCAACTGCCTGAATTGTAATAGTACCAGCTTGAGTTGCAACGAGTACACCATCAGCATTGATCGTCGCTTCCCCTGTACCAGGAATTACCGACCAGCTAAAGGTTTTATCCGTTGCATTGTCAGGAGTTACATTTGCCCTAAATTGAAGAGAGTCTCCAACGGACATTGTTCCACTAGCGCCGGACACTGTGATAGCAGTAACCAACTGGGGAGCCCGTGTGACATTGACCGTATAGCTTTTCGTCGTTCCATCCTGTGCAGTCACTACAAAGCTAATGATATTTGACCCCACACTTAGATTAATCGGATTGTTAACTGGAGTCCCATTGAGCTGTAAAGCAGCCGTCGCGTGGCTATCAGTAGTTGTATACGTAGCTGTCGTGACAGAAATATCGTTAGGCACAGTTGCGGTGTAGGCGTACACACTTTCACTTACCGTTTGATCGAGCGTAATGCCGCTTAAATTCAGCGAGCTTAAGTCAGCATGATTTGAACCAGCCCGTGTAACAGTTACCGTATAGCTTTTCGCCGTTCCATCCTGTGCAGTCACTACAATGCTAATGACATTAGACCCCACACTTAGATTAATCGGATTGTTAACTGGAGCCCCATTAAGCTGAAAAGCCGCTGTCGCGTGGCTATTAGTAGTTGTATACGTGGCTGTCGTGACAGAAACATCGTTAGGCACAGTTGCAGTATAGGCGTACACACTTCCAGTTACCGTTTGATCGAGCGTAATGCCGCTTAAATTCAGCGAGCTTAGTGTGGCATCTGAAGAAACAGGAGGGTTCTGGCCAGCAGCCACAGCCGTAGAAACCATGAAGGTACCGACCATAAATGGACCATTGCTTAAATTTATTGTCTGAATTACCTGATTATCAGATGTTCTGATTACGCTCATATTGCTGCTGCTATAATTGACCGTAAAGGCTTTACTGCCATCAGCCGAGATACCGACCACATAGGGATTAGAACCAACCGCTACGGTGCTTTCCACTGTATTACTAGCGGTATTGATTACCGAAACAGTTCCAGAGCCACTATTAGCCACGTAAACCCTGCTCCCGTCGGGAGACACCTCAGTAGCCGATGGATTGCTGCCCACAGGGACAGTTGCTTCCACCGTGTTGTCCACAACGTTGATGACAGAAACTGTATTGTTCCCTTGACTAGCTACATAAATCTTGGTACCCGCAGGATTAACCGAAAGACCATACGGGCGGGCTCCCACCGTAATTTGACTGGTAATCGTATCGTTGGTAAAATCCACGACTGCTACTTTGTTAGCGCCAGCCTGAGTCAGATAAAGCTTCTGGCCTACCACTACCATTGCTACAGGACTTGATAATACACTTATTGTACCCGTAACTGTAAGCGTTGCTGTATTGATTACTGACAGTGTGTTGCTGCTCATATTAGCTACATAAGCTTTACTGCCATCCGAGTTAAAGGCTACTCCGTGAGGTTGTGAGCCCACTGTTATTGTGCCGACCACCGTATCAGTAGCCGGATTAATCACCGAAACAGTTCCACTCGTTCTGTTGGTCACAAAAACCTGGGTACCGTTCGGGTTGAACGCTGCGCTATTAGGCTCACTCCCGACCGTAATTTTGCCCAATTCCACCGTACCGCTTTCCAAATCCACCACATCAACTTTGCCAGTATTGAAGCTTGTAATATAGGCTTTCTTTAATATGTCAGTAGTAGCCGCAGAAGCGGCATTAAAATTACCTAACAAAGTTGAAACCATACATAGAATAGCTACCGCTGCCGCAAGCTTCATTTTTTCTTTTCTAAACATTTTTTCCTCCTGATCACTATATATTACTACCGTCGCTATTTACATGTTGCTGCCCGTCCTGATCTGATTTTCCATAGCTCCCGACAGTTCGCTTAAATCACTCCCCCATACTGCCTCTCCCTCCCGTTGCAATGCATTTTATCACACCGTTCTCACAAAATTCTCACAAAACCACGAATGCTGTCGATAAATCAAAAAAAGAGGCTATCCCCGATAGATTTTTCTACTGGGAATAACCACTTTCTTATGAATCCAATATTCAGTTTTCGGCGGGCCCTACTCCAAATATGACGCCTTCTGGCTTCTCAGCTCCTGCGGCGGCTCCAGCCCCAGCTCCCTGCGATAAGAAGCCTCGAGCTGCGCGTAATGCTTGAGGATTTTCTCCTTGTCCCCCCTGCTTGCATAGATGCTCAGCAAAGTCTGATTCATCTCCTCATGCAGGGGATACATGGTCAAATAACCGTCAATTCTCTGCTCCGCTTTTTTCCAATCCTCCCTGGCGAGATCCTGCTGGACCAAACTGCGTACAAGCGATGTGTACTGTTTGCGGAATACTTCCTCCAACGGAGCCTTCCAGAAGTAATCTTTTCTCTCCAGCAGCGGACCTTTGTAGAGCGAGCATACTTGTTCCGCTTGCGCCGCATCCTGAACCCCTTCCGCAAGAGAAAAGTCGTACCGCTCATATTCCAGTACATCGTATGTTCGATCCGATGGTTCCAGCATGTATCCTTCGTTCGTTTTCTGAATCTCCATGCCGATCTCTTGCTCTTTCAACAGTTTCTTTAAACGATACATCGTGTTGTGCAAATTATGTGACGCTCGGTCCTCGCTACTATCTGGCCACAACAAATCCGCCAACCGCCACTTGTTGAGATTCTGGCCCGGATGGCAGAGGAAATAAGCGAATAACTCCTCCGTCTTGCGTGTCGGAAAGCGGATTAGCAACCCCCTCGGACTTCGGACCTCGAATCCTCCGAAGCACCGAATGGAGGGCGGCCCCACCTGTTGTTTAGCATCGCCGACAGGCCGATGCAGCTTGACCAGCCGGTTTGCGACCCGCTCAATCGCCACGGGTGTCACAGGCTTCAAAATATAGTCGAAGGCATAAACCTTAAATGCATCCAACGCATAATGCTTATAAGCCGTCGTGAAGATGATTTTTGTCTGCTCCGACGCTTCGTAGATGTTCTCCGCGAGCTCCAGCCCATTCATCTTTGGCATTTCCACATCGAGGAAAGCAACGTCCGGCCGAAGCTCAGGCAGGCTGGCCAGCGCCTCAAGCGAGCTTGTAAAAGCACCTATGATCGTAAAGTACGGGTTTTGCCCGATAACATGTTTCATTAAATTCAAAATCGGTATTTCGTCCTCCACGATGACCACATTAAACAACCCCGCTCCTCCTCCGTTTACCCGAACCGGTCATTTCGTTATTCCTTACAGGCAAATACATCGTTATTTTAGTTCCTCTTCCCATATCAGAGCTGATGTTTAGCGTTGCCCCTGGGAGAGAGTCCAGACGCTTGCGGATATTATGAATGCCGATGCCGCAATCCTGCAGGTCTCCTGTGGACATGCGGTACAGTAGATCATCCGATATGCCGACACCGTCATCTTCGACTACCACCCGGATATAACCGTTTCCCTCATTGATCGCAAGCGTCACCTTGCCGTGTCCTTCCTTCTCGAACAAACCGTGCCGAATCGCATTCTCGACAAAAGGCTGGATGCATAAAGGGGGAATTTCCAAATGTTCTATACGTTTATCGTAGTGAAAGTCGTAGTCGAACCTCTCTCCGAAACGGGCTTTCTCAATCTCAACATACGCCTGGATCAGCTCCATTTCCTGGTAGAGAGGGACGAACTGCGTGGAAGAATCCATGTCCAGGATGTAGCGCAAGTACTGGCTGAGCATCGATAACAAGTACGCAGCTTTTTCCCCGTCCGTATAGCAAAATGAAATAACACTGCTCAAGGCGTTGTAGAGAAAATGCGGTTTAATCTGCGCTTGATGGAACGCCTGCTCATTGCGAATTGCTTCTTGGAGTGATGTTTTCACAGCGATCAGGGTTTGGATTCTGGCAATGAGCGTTTCCCCCTCAAACGGCTTGGTCAAATAATCGTTCGCCCCGGCCCTGAAGCCGAGCGCGATGTCTTGCGGCGTATCCTTAACCGTTGCGAACAAAATGGGCAGGTCGAGAATGGAGTAACTGCTGCGCAGTCTTTGACACAACTCAATGCCCGAAATCCCCGGCATCATCACATCGAGAATGACAAGATCGATTTGCGGGTACTCTTCTATTTTCTCCAATGCTTCTTTTGCCGAGAAAGCGGTAACGACATTGTAGCGATGCCGTTTCAAAATATTCAACAAGGTGTGGATATTGGAGGCTTCATCGTCAACAATCATTACGGTATGCTCGTGTCCATTCCAAATATTCAGCTCCTGATCCTTATCGGCGTATCGCTGCTGCTCTTCCAACGCATGTGCCGTTTCACGATTAGCCGGTACTTCGACAGTGCCTGGCAATGTAAACGTCATGCGTGTGCCTTGACCGACCTCCGACCAACCCACCCAAATTTCTCCACCCATGCGTTCGACCAACTTGCGGCTAATATACAAACCAACGCCCATTCCTGTATATCCATCCTTAGGCAGCGGCCCGTCAAGCTGCTCAAAATATTCGAAAATTACAGTATGTTTATCCTTCGGAATCCCTGTTCCAGTATCCTCGACAGAAATCGTAACAGTTCCCTTGGCAACGCTCGACACCACCTTGATCGACCCTTTGTCTGTATGCTTAACGGCATTGCTGACCAGATTGTACATGATTTGACGCAGCCGATTCTCGTCCGCTTGCACCCAGACATCGGGATCGACTTGATTATCCAGTTGCACAACTTTGCCCAAAAGCTCAAATTGCAGTACATCGAATACAATCTGTGTTACCATTCTGGCATCCACAGCGGTCGGATGCAGACTCAGTTCCCCGTGCCTCAAACGGGTAACATCGACTAAATCGTGAATGAGCATGGACAGCTTGATAGATGTATCCTTGATCAGCGAAAGATTCCGTTTTTGCTTCGGCGACAGATTTTTTTCCTCATCATCCAGCAAATAAGACGTCATATTCAGAATGCCATGCAATGGAGTCTTGAGCTCGTGAGATGTGTTCATCAAAAACTCGTCCTTGAGCTCATTGGAAACCGTCAATTGATAGGAAAGGAGCTCCGTCTTCTCATAAGCATTCGAGAATCGAACCACGAGCAGGATATTCATGATGATGATGAAACAAACGACTCCGAGTTTTCCCAGCAGATCCGTCGAAACCATATTCTCCGAATAGAGGCTTCCGTCCACCAAAAAGATCATCATCGAAACGCTTCCGCCAATAAAAAGCATTAATTCCTTCCGATCAGATGAGCCGCCTTGACTTTGAATGTACAGATACGCCATTCTGCCAATAATGTATAGGAAAACGATAATTAAGTAAAAAAAGAAAATGTATTTTCCCTGGATATGCACACGATAAGGCAACACGATAACCGCCGTAATATATAGGGCTAACGGAGTCAGTATCAGCTTCATCATCCGAGACGACATGAGGCGGGCTTCAACTGAGCTGAAAAACAGGATGAGCACCACAGCGCCGACAAATTCGCTTAAATCCAGCAGCTTGTAAACCATATCAAAAGGGAGGCCAGGCAGTACCCTCTGTAAAATCTTTTCGCCAAAAAGTGCTTTTTCCAATAAAAGCAGCAGCAAATACAGCCCGCTGAGCCAATATGTTTTCTCTCTTCGCCCTAGCAGGAAGAAGCTGAGATGATACACACCAAACATGCCAAGAATCAATATAATTCCGATATCGGTGCCGATCTGTATACTGTTTAGCTTCGTCACATCTTCAGCCAATCCGAATGGGATCGAGCCAGCAATACCACCGGTGACAAATACGTAGTTAGACACTTGAATTACAATGTCAATTTCTTTGGCGTCCGTGTGAAAAAACGCGCTGTAGGGCGTATTTCCAGGTTGATGCGCCTTGATATCGACTGCTGGGCGCCCACTTTCGCCTTCTAACTTGCCGTTAATGAACAATCGATGGGAAAGGCGAATACTCCTTATTTTTAAACCTAAAACTTCATCCGTATCTTTAATCAGCACTTTCAACCGGTACGTGCCATACCCCGTTCGGTTCATACCGCCATTCGCTGATTTTCCTTTCCACGTGCCAGGTACGGATAAATATGAGACCTCCGCACGCGTCCCTTGGCGAAAATCGGCAGGCTCCAATAATTCGCCTTCATAAAATTCCCACTCTCCATCCAGGTTAACCCATCCCTGCTTGTGGAAATCCCAATTCGACAAATCCAGCACTCCCCGCTTCGCAGGCGGTATGTCCTGATTCGGTATCGTTTGCAAATAAATAGTAACGAACAACACAATAGAAAGTGAAAAAATCAGGCCGATTCCGATGGCCTTGCGATATTGCCCCCTTTTGATACATAGCTCCCCCTCGGAATTCATTTCAACACTTTTTATTCTATACATTACGCATTTCACAAAAAATCACAAGACTGATTTAAGTGACATTGGAAATGAGCGTGGGTGAGACTTCAATCCCATACAGATTCTGAAGATGGTCCTGAGGAGTCTGAACAATCCTACCATTCTTGGAAAGTTGTCATCACTGGAGCAGCAAAAGATCGAACTAGAAACGAAGCTGATAGAGTCTCAGCATGTAACGGAAAAAGCAGCCATCACAGAGGAAAGTCTGCGACAACTGCTTTCTTGCTTTCAGGACCACAACACCAGCCGGAAGCTCCTGAGATCAAAAAGTTCATCGACAGCTAAATACTCCAGCCCGCTCCCTAATTATTCATTACATATGGATTTACTTGTGATTATGGTGATTATGGTCTTTATGCTCTACATTGACCAGTCAACATTCCAGCTCTTCGAAAATATGCAAGCTTTCCGTTCTGACGAATAACCTCGACTGCAATGTCTTTTCGATCCAATAGCTCTGCCAAGCTAGGATAGATCTGACCATAGTTCTCATTCCAAAAGTAGTTAGTACTCTGCTCCATATGTTGTTTTATATCATAGCCGGTATGAGGACCCAGACTCAGAATGTCTAATACCGCAAACATTGTATTGGTTTTCCCTGACTATCTCGCCATTCTGTATTCCTCCTAGTACTTCTAAGCAAGTCTCCGTAGTATGTCATGCTTTCATTAGACTAGACACAATTATAGCTTATATGGACTATTTACATATCCAATCCTTATATATTATGACGGATTGTCAAGCCAAGTGCGACAGTTCCTGTGTGAAAGATTCGTGAGCGGTTTTCCACCCCAGACATTTTCGGGGGCGATGGTTGATTAAATCAAGCGAACGCTCCAAAGCTACATCGGATACTTGGGCAAAGTCTGTGCCTTTAGGAAAGAACTCTCGAAGCAAACCGTTCGCATTCTCATTCGACCCTCTTTGCCAGGAAGAGTATGGGTCAGCAAAGTAGATCTGCACGCCATGTGTGGTTTCCAGGTTCGCGTAACAGGCGAACTCTTTACCTCGATCTGCAGTCGCTGTTTGAAACGCCCCAACAGGGTACTGGGAAGCCGCTACACCAAAGGCAATTTCCATCGACAATGCCGTGCGATCGGGCATTTGAATCGCGGTGTACATACGGGTTTTCCGTTCAATGAAGGTTGCCACACAGCCTTTGCTTTTCCCACGACCAGACACCACCGTATCTAGCTCCCAGTGTCCAAAGGTGTCTCGGGAACGCACCTCCTTGGGGCGTTCGGAAATCGACTTACCCACGGCAAACTTCCCTCGTTTTTCAGCAGGTTGTTACCGTTTACCTTTGTGCCGTAGTACCTTCACGTCTGCTTGGGCAAGGCGGCCAGCATAGAGCCAGCGATAGATGGTTTTGCAGCACACGATGGGCCGGCCTTCTGCTCTGAAACGCTCTACGATCTGCTCAGGTGACCACGTCGCATGCAACTTCTCTTCGAGTTCTACCGCTTGTTCCTCTGTCCATTTACCTTGGAGTACAGAGGCTCTGCGGCGTTGCTCGTAAGCATGTTGGGAGCGCTGTGCATCGTAGGACTCTAGCTCAGCGTTCCGACGGATTTCCCGGCAAATGGTCGCATGATGTCGCCCTAGTTCCTCAGCGATGGCTCTTGAACTTTTCCCCTGCTGATGCAGGATTTCTAGCTTGCTTCGTTCGATTTATGCTAAGATGTGAGTAGCTCATCGTGGATTCTCCTTGTGTGAATGTGGGTGTAGGAACTTTCATTCTACACGAATCTGGCCATGGGCCCTTTTTTATTTATTTCCAGCAGGTGTCGCACTTCATATTACAATCCGTCTTATATAAATTGTATTCTCCTCATTCCTAGGCAATCCCTACAGTAAGAAAAAAGGGGTATACTCTGTCCGTGCTTTTTACTAACCCACAGATCATAGTATCAATGTGAAAACAGCCCCTAAGGCCGTTTCTGGACGTTTGAACGTCCTTCTTTTTCCATTAGGGGCTTTAGATTTTAGGTATTGGTTCTTGCAATCACATTGTTAAGCTTTAAACCCTGTTTTATTTCAACTTTCACTTCTCAGTGTCCTCTTCTAATGAATAAATCCTTTTAACTGTATTATCCTCATTAAAGACATAAATTCTTCCACAATTAGTGCAGTGCCACACTTCATTTTTGGGATCGGGTATCGAAAGGGGATCAATTAAATCCCCCATGTTTATAATATCATCCCATTCCTTATCAGTATAAACATGAAGTTGAACGTCGTTGGGAGCCTCTACTGTAGATAAATATTCTCCACATTTGCACAATAATCTAGCCATATTAACCTTCCCCCTAGTTTATAACTTTCCCTTCATTTGTCCATATTTCCACTTTTCCCGGAATATTCCTATCAGTATAAGTCCCTTTAGCTCGATCAATAATTTGCTTCGCTTGTTCTTTTGTAAGCCCTGCTTCTCTAGCATCAATTATGACTTTTTCCGCATGTTGCTTAAATCCATCCTTTATTCTCCCAACTCCAGTATTAACATTAGGATTCTGCAAAGATTTAAGTTCAGTTAAAACCCCATCTACTTTGAAATCTGGCGTTTTTTCTCCATGTATTGTAGACTCTGGAATCCGTTCAACCTTTCTCCCTTCTTCTATTAAATCATTTGCTACTTTTTTCTCTGCCGGTTTTAACTCATTTATGTTCCCAACGAATTCACCTTTGGTTGGCTTAGCATTACCCGTCCCCTTAGCTCCGGGAGGCTTCTCGTTGATTTTGCTTGGTTTCTGCGAAGCAGGTGTTCCTTCACTCTTACCTGGCTTTCCACTAGAAGGTTTAGACGGCGTTGAACTATTTGGACCCTCGCTTTTAGACATTCGATAAAGGTCCTTAGCACTTTCCACACTATTGGATGCTCCGGTATACGTTACCGCCGTCCCATGTGCTCCCAAAACGACAGATTGTGCCATAGCAAGGACGCCTACAGGTGCCCCTACTCCTGAAGCTGTTACCAAACCACCTAAGAATCCTTCCGTCACAGCACCAACCGTTTCTACGGCTCCGGCTACAGTTGTCAAAGAATGTCCGATCACTTCACCTGTTTTACGCGCCATCGGATGATCTGAAGTATATTCCTTATTCATTAATCCAAACGAATAATCTTCTACAACCGCAGCTGCTGCTCCTAATACAACTTCTCCACCCACATCTGCGGCATACTCCAACTCGTTCGCCATCTGCTTCGCCATAATGGCTTCATTTTCCGCATTCTGGAGCTGGACTGCCGCCATAAGATCCCACCATGACTGAGATTCATCCTCTTGCTTCGGCTTCGGCTGTTGAGCCATGTAACTGTCGTAGTTCGCCCTCCAGCGTTGTCTCAACTCGGCGGGAATTTGCTGATATGCATGAGTCATAGCATTCGATTCTTTCAGCAAGTTTCGAACCAACTCTAATGGGCCACCGGAATGTGCTATATGACGTGCACTCGTATATACTTTACCTAAAATCCACTTGCTATAATAGGCTTGTTTCGCTTGCTCATGCTCATACTGACTAATCAATCCTTGAAGCGCCAGTCCTGCCAAATGTTTCAACGGATGTACACCCGTTTCCTTAGACGCTCCCAAGGTAGGCGTTCCTTTGCTCCGAACAGGGATTGCTGCGGATACTTGTAAAACCGTTGCCGCCACTTTACTTGCTAGTCCACCCGATGTATTCAACATCACATTGGCTACTTTCCCGACTGCTGGAATGGAACCTAATAGCTTGGATACTGTACCCAGCAATGCGTTGGCCTGTTGAAGCGCCGCTGGACTTGTAACCTTTGCCGTAAGAGCAGGAGCCGTACTACTGGAAGAAGCGTTGGCTGCTTTAGATTGTGCGGCCTCATACGCCTTAATATTCATTAACGGCGGCTCAGGTACAGGAGGAAGGTCAGCTACGAAAACTGGAGCTTTTACCGTACCTTCCTGATAAATCACTGGAGCTTTGGTGTCCGTCTCACCATCCAGCACCATACTGCTGGCTCCACCTTTTAAATATATTGCGGTTCCAGCTTCCAGTGATAGTTCCTGACCTGCATCCAGCTTCACATGACCGCCTTGAATCTGTACATTTCCCGGACTGTTGACGGATATACCCGTATCCTCATGTAGTGTAATCGAAAACCCATCGGAAGTGGACAGGATCAGCTCCTGCGCAGACATTTCTATGCCGCTACCTTGTACGTGTTTCCATGCCTTCACATCTGGCTGTCCATTGGCGTGGCGATGCTGTCGCAAGGAATCGGTCACATAGGCTTCCTGTTCACAGTGTGTAGGCAGATACAATTCCACCTGTTCCCCAACTTCAGGCATGTCGTACCAGCCGCTATGCTCTTCCGCTACATAACGGGTGGCTACGGGAAACCAACAAGCTTTAGCTGGGTCTTGCTTCGGATCTATTTCCAGTTGAAGTTGTACGAAATCCTGTTGTACCTTCAGCACCGTTCCCGTGAGCGAAATCCCGATAGCTTGATCATTTTCATACCGAGCATAGTGGATATCCTGTTCGACTTGGAGATCATAACGAGTTTGGAGTAGACCGTCCTTTAACTCTGTCACTGCCCGAACAACAACCAGCTCTTTGCCTTGTCCGATGGGTAACGTAATCAAGTCACCCAGCGCATAGTATTGCAGATTTTCAATCGTATAGGTGACATACGCGCCAGCACGTTCCCCTGGTTTTCCTGTATCTAACTCATGAAACGTTTTTCGTACCCTGTAAAATACATCTCGTTCCACCTTGTACTGCTTGCCTTCTGGCATTCCAAAGAAAACCTTAGGTGAAGCAGCCGTGATCTCCGGCACAAGCACCGAACCAAAGCGAGAGACAAGGCGCTTTAAAAAGGCCCAGTCGGTTTCTTCATATTGTAAAACAAAAGTACCTAACTCGGCATAGTTGGTTACCGTATCAATCGCATCTCCATACATGTACTTCCGAATCATTGTAGTGACCAGATCATCATAGGTACGATGTATGTCCTGATAGGAGCGTCTTTTCGTCTTGATATCCATTTGGTAGGAATGCGAGGCCGCCTCCAGTTCAAAAGTATATACTCCCCTTATACAGTGTACGGACATGCGTGTAACCAGCCCGTGAAACAATCTTCTGATCGACTGTCCTTGCTCATCCAACTGACGTATGACAATCGGTTCCTGCTCCATGTCCTGTCCAACACACGAGGCTCCCTGTTCTTCCGACAGCATGCCGCTCACATACAGGTATGCATGATCGTTAACGGCCCTGGTAATTCGCAATTGTTCCATATGCTGAGGTTGAAAGGGACCGTATAAGCGTAGACTTTCATATCCTATTCCGTTTTGCAGTACGTCCAAATGCTTTCATATCTCCTTTCCAGCGGCACAAGGCACGTTCGCCAGCTACCTTGTGTTTACATGTGTTCGTAGCTATCACACCATTCAGATTCTGAGTTTAAGAGGTTATTTTTAACAGCAAACCATTCTTATGTATGTATCGGATAGAATAAAGCTTTTATTTACATAAAGCCCCATCTATTCTGTTATTTTGAATTAACATAGCTAACGAATGAATATATGAAGTACCCTAAAACCGTCTTGGCCTTAAATGAAAATAGATATTATTACTTTGAAAGGCTTCCTGTTATCGGTGAAGCCTTATTTTATTTTAGGAGGTTACGTTGTGCGCATCATACAGACCCAGCAAGACATCGACTCACTGCAATACTCTTCGCTTCCCCTCACTTTCTTAAAACACATCCAAGAATACTTCACTCAGCTTCGCGACTCATTCCATAACAAAGATGATCCGTATTTCTCCCTCCAGCCTTCCGGCCCTATCTTCATACTAGAAGCAGGGGATAACCTACACGATCTTAGCCTCGTAGGTTTTAGACGAGAAGAAGACGGACTTTTCGGTAGTTGCCCTGAATACGTCGAGTTGTACGACCTCAGCAACACCCAAATCTACAAAATCGCCGTCATGAACACCAACGACTATATCATCACCCTGTTCACACAAGTCGGAATTCACCACAAGTAGGCCGAACAATGGCTAAAAGAACAAGCAGAAGTTTAAATGCAAATGAGGACAACATACTGAACAAGCTAAAAGAGGTCATTGAATACAACGGGGATATTATCAATGATCCAGAATCGTACGGAAATACCTGGATCACGGCGGTGTCACTAAGATCATTCATTCACAATCAAAAACAGTTCCTACCCGCCTGTTTGGAAGAGCATGAAGTTCTCAATTCCAAACAGGCCTTTTTTGTACGTGTGATTATCAGAACAACTGATCAGAGTGGAACAAACAGATACGTGGATGGTACGAATCTGTTTGTGACGATAGACCAGGATAGTGGAGTTGTAGATATTGCAAAAGAGGATGAAGCACTGTCAGACAACCCTGTATTTCATGGCGGGGAAATTGCAGATGCCTTGCGTTGGGTGAATGAGTTAGCCGATCCTTATTACATCGCGCTAGAAGACCCGTTCCTTACACCGGAGCAGCGCATCCTGTTCATGCAGAGTGCAAAAGAAGATGATCCCTTCTCCTTGTAAATTAATCTTACCAACAAAAAAAACGACAGTACGGGCATGTGAATGTCCATACTTCCGCTATTCTCATGTAGAAATGGAGCGAAAACCATGTCAACGTAACCTTCACGGAAAAAGAAAAACGCGCTCTTGCAACTCTCATCCAAGAGCAGATGGATACACATCTCACACGCTTCCCCTACGCCAGATATCCCGTGTATCCTTTAGAAGAGTAAAAGCATGTCTGTGTGATTCTGCTACTCTTACTCCAATTCTCCTAAAACAAATGTTAGGCTGGACATTCAACAGAGGAACGTTTAGCTGACTGGGGCTATGGTTTCCTACTGTTTCATTTCTTCTACATCTCATGCGCTTATGTCAATACGAAATCGCCGATCACCATCTCATCCAATGTATAAATTTATTATAATCCAAGTTTGTAGACATAATGTCTACAAGTCCAAGTACAATTCGACCCTTAATAATTTCATGTCTACATTTCGTCTACATTTTAACTCCATAAAAAGCAAAAACCCGCTCACTGAGCGGGTTTTTTAAATGGAGGCGAGGGGAGTCGAACCCCTGTCCGAAGATAACGACACATAAGCTTCTACGGGTGTAGTGACAGTTTTGATGTCACCCTAGAGACTCCCCGTCACCGGATTCCCTTCGGGTCAGCCTGATTGTCTTCTTCAGCTCACCGCAGGCGGAGATGAGACAGCGTATTCCACTATTTGTTAGCCCCTATCCCAGTCACATGGACGATGCTGAGTAGAAGCACGCACACAGTTTCTTAGGCTGCGAAAGCGTAGTTGTTTTGTTGTTTGCCGTTTAATAGGCTTTAGCGTTGATGAAGCGGACGCGTCCCCACTACCCGCTACTCATGCTCGAACTATCCCCGTCGAATCCATAAACGCCCCCTCATTATAAAAGGGCTCCACGGATAAATCCGGAAATACCGGAGCATAAGCATGCATGATACTATATCGGAAGCTGAATCCTGAGATTCAACAGTCGAACAAACTCAGAAGTACAAAAATATTAACTTACTACTTCATTAGTATACCATATTACACATCATAACGAAACGGAATGAAGCCATTTAAGCTCTATAAAATAGCACCATTACAGGAACAAGTAACTTATCCACGTAATTTGTACCAAACCTAATAATTCAAGTAACAATGGCGAACTCTAGCTTCAGCCTAATCATATGGTGGCTTCACTTCGTCTTCCGACTCAAGCTACGCTAAGTTATCTCGCAATTTTCTGCTTCTCACGCAGAGCGCGTTGGATATCACGCTGAGCATCACGTTTAGCCGCAGCATCACGTTTGTCGTATTGCTTTTTACCTCTACCAAGTCCAAGCAGCAGCTTGGCATAACCATTGCGAACATAAATCTTTAACGGCACAATCGTGTAGCCTTCCTGTTTGGACAGACCAATAAGCTTACGAATCTGTTCTTTGTGCAGCAGTAGCTTACGTGTACGCGTTGGATCGGTTGGATTGTTACGATTGCCTTGTTCAAAAGGACTAATATGCATGTTATGGATATGAATTTCAGCATTACGAATAGTGGCAAACGCATCACTGATATTAGAGCGGCCATTACGTAAAGACTTAATTTCGGTTCCCGTTAACACCATGCCCGCCTCGTAGGTGTCCTCGATAAAATAGTCATGGGAAGCTTTTTTGTTCTGGGCGAGCACTTTCCCGTCTGCCTTCTTACCCATGAATACCACTCCTTGTTCCTAATGTAATCTATTCCGTAAAAGGAAATCTCCAGCCCTTGAATTCAACAGTTACAAATGAGCAGCTTAGAAATATATTGTAACAAAATTCAGACGGTAAAAGCAAGAAAGGTCAAGTCTTAAAAACGAAGCGGCCTCCGTCCAGAACATCAGACAGAAACCGCCTCTAAACCCAAGCCTCAAATCAGCTTACATTGACTCAAAAGGTCCAACTATCTAACAAGCAAGCCAACGCCACTTACTTCTTCTTTTTCCGGACAAATCCAGCGGTGCTATTACCGCCACCACCACTGCCTTTGCTCTTCCGCTTACGACGTGCAGCGCCGTCACCGCTTGGGCTGGCATCACTGCCTGGTGTAACTGTTCCACCGATAAAAATACCGCTGGCTGACGTCTTCTTCTTACGTTTACCTGCACTTGATGCTGGCGAGTTGTAACCGCCCTTGCCGCTGCCAAAACCGAAACCGCTGGCTGAACCCGCTCCTGCTCCGTTTCCGCCGCTACGGCCTGTGCGACCTGCGGTACTAATACCTCCAGCGCTTGAGCCAGCTTCTTTAGGCTTTCCGGCAGCATCACGACCGCCTTTACGCTCTCTGCCAGCCTTGTCCTTGCCACGCTTACGATCGCGCCCTTCATGGGGCTTTCCTTTACCTCTGCCCTCACCGCCACGCGCAAAGCCAACGCCCGGCTTTGAACCACCCGTGCGCTCACGGCGTTGCCGCTGCTTCATATCGACGAGTTCAAAATCAATCGTGTAATCTTCCATATTGACACGCGCGACGCGAACCTTAACCTCATCTCCGATGCGGAACACCTTGGAGGTACGTTCACCGATCAACGCCATATGCTGCTCGTCAAAATGATAATAGTCGTCCGTAAGCGCACTCAGGCGCGTCAGACCTTCCACCGTATTGTCCAGCTCAATGAACATACCAAAGCTGGTTACGCTGCTGATGATTCCCTCGAATTCCTCGCCGACCTTGTCCAGCATGTATTCAGCCTTTTTCATCTGCTCCGTATCACGCTCTGCATCCACAGCCACACGTTCACGTTCTGAAGATTGCTGCGCAATATCTGGCATCCGTGCAGTCAAATACTCCTGGCGCTCGGCTGTTAAAGCCCCGCCATTTTCCAATACCTCACGAATGACACGGTGAATGACCAAGTCAGGGTAACGGCGAATCGGCGATGTAAAATGAGAATAATACTCCGCAGCCAGTCCAAAATGTCCTGTCGACTCCGCATCATACTTCGCCTGCTTCATCGAACGTAGCATCATGGTGCTAAGCACCGTTTGCTCCTTCGTGCCCTGAATATCTTCCAGCAACGTTTGCAGCGCACGCGGGTGAATAGAATTCCCCCGACCTTTGATCTGATGCCCAAAATTGGCCGCAAAAGCCATAAAGTTTTGCAGCTTCTCCGGGTCCGGGTCCTCATGAATCCGATACAAGAACGGCACTTTGAGCCAGTGAAAATGCTCGGCTACCGTTTCATTGGCTGCCAGCATGAACTCTTCAATGATCTGCTCGGCAATGGTACGCTCTCTTTTAACGATGTCTACGGCCTTGCCTTCATCATTCACAATCACTTTTGCTTCATCAAAATCAAAATCAACCGCGCCCCGGCGCATCCGGTTAGCTCGCAGCTTCAATGCCAGTTCCTTCATCGTACGGAAGTCTTCCACCAGATCCTTGTACCGTTCCATCAGTTCAGCATCTTCCTCTTCGAGGATTTTGCGAACGTTGGTGTACGTCATTCGTTCCTTCGTTTTAATGACACTGGTGAAAACATCATGTTTTACGACCTTCATATGCTCATTGAATTCCATCTCACAGGACAAAGTCAGCCGATCCACCTGCGGATTCAAGGAACAAATCCCGTTCGAAAGCCGATGCGGAAGCATAGGAATAACACGGTCGACCAGATACACACTACAACCGCGGTTATACGCCTCCTGATCCAGCTTGGAACTCTCACGCACATAATACCCTACATCGGCAATATGAACTCCCAGACGGTAGTTACCGTTCGGCAGACGCTCTACATTAACCGCATCATCCAAATCCTTGGCATCCTCGCCATCAATCGTAACAATCGTTTTATCGCGCAGATCGCGCCGCCCCTGACGCACGATTTCTTCTTCCGTAATCGCATCGGGAGCCTTTTCTGCTTCCTCTGTCACTTCATCAGGAAAAGCTTCTGGAAGCTGATGCTTGCGAATGACCGACAGAATATCGACGCCCGGATCATCCTTGTGACCCAGCACCTCCAATACTTCACCTTCCGCCGCAGCTCGTCCTTCCGGATAGCTCACAATGCGCACAACGACCTTTTGACCGTTTACGGCTCCGTTGGAGCTGTCTTTTGGAATAAAAATATCCCGGTTAATGCGCTTATCATCCGGCAAAACAAAACCGTAAGCTTCGTGGCTCTGAAACACCCCTACCACCTGTAGCACTGCGCGCTTCACGATCCGCACAACTTCGCCTTCCAAACGGCCACCCGAAGGTCCCTTCGACGTCACTCTTACCAGTACCGTGTCTCCATTCATTGCACTCTTCAAGTCATTAGCATGAATGTACACATCCGGGTGCTCCCGGTCTTCCGGGATTAGAAAAGCAAATCCCTTGGCATGAGCCTGCAAACGTCCGCGCTGCAAATCCATCCGCTCCGGCACACCATAGCGGTTCGTGCGGGTCAGCAGAATTTTACCATCCTCCTCCAGCGCGTTCAAAAGCTTAAGAAATTCGCGAAAATCCGCTGCGTCCTTAATTTCAAAATGCTGCTCAAGCTCCTGGTAAGTCATCGGTTTGTATGCGGTCTCGCGCATAAAATCAAGTAATTGTTGCTCTGTTATCATAATATCGTCCACCTCGGGTGACCTTTAATTTTCAGTAATAATCCGCATGTTCCTTGCTCCTGATACAAGGCTCTTTATATACTCATACCCTAGTATACACGAATTTAATCGACGGCATCCCTGCCTGTCTAAAATCCAAAAAGCCCCCGTTTCCCGTGAAACGAAGGCTTAAGGTTATTATTTAGCTTATTTTGCAAAAAATGCAACTAAAACAGAAACGATCATAAAGCCCGCACCCAAAACAGCAGTCACGCGCTGCAAAATCAAATCCATACCGCGAGCTTTTGTCTTGCCGAACAGATGCTCAGCACCGCCAGAGATGGCACCGGACAAACCTGCGCTTTTCCCCTTTTGCAGTAAAACAACCGCAATAACAGCAATCGAGAACACAACGAGCAGCACTTTCAAAAAGATTTCCATGAAAAATCCCACCTCCTGAGCTAATACATCCGTTTTGCAAAACAACACAGCCTCTTTTATGAAAACATGATCATACCATGTTATGAATAGCCGGAAATTAACGCAAAACACTATTTTCATTCTACCACAACTTCCAGTAGATAACAACCAGCTATACCGAGCCACTTCATTAAGCCTTACAGAAGAGTATAACCGACATCACATAGGCAAAAACAAAAAAACAGACCTGCTCACGTTAGCGAACAGATCTGTTTTGTAATTACGTAAAGGGCTTCGGGCCTCAGACTCCGTGTTTTTGAATCACAGCAGCCTAAACACCGTCAGCATCTTTGCGTAATATTATTTTTTCAGGTTGTAGAAAGATTTCAGGCCGTGGTATTGAGCCAGTTCACCCAGTTGATCCTCAATGCGGAGCAATTGGTTGTACTTCGCGATACGGTCAGTACGGGAAGGCGCACCTGTTTTAATTTGGCCTGCATTTGTTGCAACAGCGATATCAGCAATGGTGCTGTCTTCGGACTCACCGGAACGGTGAGAGATTACAGCTGTGTATCCTGCACGTTTAGCCAACTCGATAGCGTCGAATGTTTCAGTCAGCGTACCGATTTGGTTTACTTTGATCAGGATGGAGTTACCGATGTTTTCTTCGATACCTTTAGCCAGACGCTCTGTGTTAGTTACGAACAGGTCGTCACCAACCAATTGGATTTTGTTGCCCAGTTTTTCAGTGAGCAATTTCCAACCTTCCCAGTCATCTTCGGAGCAACCATCTTCGATGGTGATGATTGGGTATTTGTCAACCCAAGAAGCAAGCAGGTCAACGAACTCAGCAGAAGTGAAGGATTTACCTTCGCCTTCCAGTGTGTATTTTCCATCTTTGTAGAACTCAGTGGAAGCAACGTCCATACCGAGGAATACGTCAACGCCTGGTTTGTAACCAGCTTTTTCGATCGCTTCGATAATAGTGGATAGAGCTTCTTCATTGGATTTGAAGTTAGGAGCAAAACCGCCTTCATCACCAACAGCTGTGTTCAAACCTTTGGAATTCAGTACGGATTTCAGGTTGTGGAAGATTTCTGCACCAACACGCAAAGCTTCTTTGAAAGTAGGAGCACCTACAGGCAGAACCATGAATTCTTGTACGTCAACGTTGTTGTCGGCATGTGCGCCACCGTTAACAATGTTCATCATTGGTACTGGCAATTGTTTAGCATTGAATCCGCCCAGGTAAGTGTACAGTGGCAGCCCCAGAGCTTCGGCAGCAGCGCGAGCTACAGCCATGGATACAGCCAGAATCGCGTTTGCACCCAATTTACCTTTGTTATGTGTTCCATCAAGTTTGATCATCAATGTGTCAATTTCCACTTGGTTTACAGCATCCAAGCCGATCACTTCAGGAGCGATGATTTCGTTCACGTTTTTAACAGCTTGCAGAACGCCTTTACCCAGGTAACGGGATTTGTCGTTATCACGAAGCTCTACAGCTTCATGAGCGCCAGTAGAGGCACCGGAAGGAACGATGGCACTACCGATAGCACCGGATTCCAGATATACTTCAACTTCAACAGTAGGGTTACCACGGGAGTCGAGGACTTCGCGAGCGTACACGTCAGAAATAATAGTCATTTGTACTTAATCTCCTTTGTCGATCATGATTTGTTGGTCAAGCCTATACTTATTAAATCAAGCTTACTTGCGGGATGCAATCATAGATTTTCCTGTCATTTCCGCAGGCTGCGGAAGCTGCATCAAATCCAGAAGCGTCGGAGCTACGTCAGCCAGTATTCCATGCTCACGCAAAACGATATTTTCATCAGTCAAAATGAACGGAACCGGATTGGTCGTGTGAGCTGTGAACGGACGTCCCTGCTCGTCAATTTCCATATCCGCGTTACCATGGTCAGCGATAATGATAACAACGCCGCCCTTAGCTTTAACTGCGTCTACAACGCGTCCAACCACTTCATCCGTCGTTTCTACTGCCTTGATCGTTGGCTCCAACATACCGGAGTGTCCCACCATATCAGGGTTAGCAAAATTCAGGATGATCGCATCATGCTTGTCTGCTTCGATTTCCTTAACAGCTGCATCCGCAACCTCGTACGCACTCATTTCCGGCTGCAAGTCATATGTAGCCACTTTAGGCGAATTGATCAAAATACGAGTTTCGCCAGGCAGCTCCACATCGCGTCCGCCACTGAAAAAGAAAGTAACGTGCGGATATTTTTCGGTCTCGGCAATACGCAATTGCTTTTTGTTGTTCTGCACCAAAACTTCGCCGAAAGTGTTATCCAGGTTTTTCGGTTCGTAGGCTACGAAGCCTTCAACCGTTTCACTGAACAACGTCAGGCAAACAAAGTGCAGATCTTTAGGCAATTTGGGTCCACGATCAAAGCCACGGAAATCCGCATTCGTGAATACCTGAGACAATTGAATCGCACGGTCAGGACGGAAATTCAGGAAGATAACAGAATCATTGCTTTCGACCAGTCCCACAGGGCTTCCGTCGGCCTTCACAATAACAGTTGGCTCCACAAATTCATCGAATACTGATTTTTCATACGATTCTTTCAATGCTTCCATTGGATCTGTATATTGAGGACCTTCGCCGTACACGATTGCACGGTAAGATTTCTCTACACGTTCCCAACGTTTGTCGCGGTCCATAGCATAATAGCGTCCTTGTACGGTCGCAATTTGGCCAATGCCCACTTCCTGAATTTTAGCGATCAGCTGCTGCATGAAGCCCACGCCGCTGTCAGGCATAACGTCGCGTCCATCCATGAAAGCATGAATGTATACTTCTGTTAATCCTTCTTTTTTCGCCAGGTCCAGCATAGCGAACAGATGGCTGATATGGCTATGCACGCCGCCGTCGGACAGAAGTCCGTACAGGTGAAGTTTGGTGTTGTTCTTTTTGGCGTGCTGAACTGCTTTAACCAATGTTTCGTTATCGAAGAATTCACCTTCGCGAATGGACTTCGAAATACGAGTCAAGTCTTGATATACAATTCGGCCTGCGCCGATGTTCAAATGACCTACTTCGGAGTTACCCATTTGACCTTCCGGCAGACCCACCGCTTCACCAGAAGCTGTCAGCGTTGCATGCGGATACTGTTTTAAATACCGGTCGTAATTCGGTTTGTTAGCCTGTGCAACTGCGTTGCCTTCCACAGTTTCGCGCAGTCCGAATCCGTCCATAATAATTAAGGCTACCGGTTTTGGTACTGTCATCTTACTTCGCCCCCTCAACAAGCGCGATGTAAGACGCTGGTTGAAGACTAGCGCCGCCTACGAGTGCGCCGTCGATGTCGCTTTGGCCCATGTACTCGGCCACATTTTCAGGTTTGACGCTGCCACCATACTGAATCCGTACAGCATTTGCTGTATTTTCATCGTACAGTTCTTTCAGAAGACTGCGGATGTAGGAAATCACTTCATTCGCATCCTGCGAAGTGGATGATTTACCTGTTCCGATTGCCCAGATTGGCTCATAAGCAACAACCACTTGTGCAGCCTGATCTTTAGCCAAACCAGCAAAAGCTGCTACAGTTTGTACTTTTACAACCTCTTTGGTTTGATCGGCTTCACGGTCCTCCAGCTTTTCGCCTACACATACGATCGGAGTCAGGCCGTGGCGGAATGCCGCATGAACCTTTTTGTTCACCGTTTCGTCTGTTTCGTTAAAATATTCACGACGCTCGGAGTGTCCGATCACAACATAGTCTACGCCCAGATCTTTCAGCATCCCGCCGCTGATTTCACCTGTAAATGCGCCGTCTTCTGCAAAGTGCAGGTTTTGTGCGCCGATTTTGATAGATGTGCCTTTTACTGCTTCAACCAGAGCAGGAAGATTCGTAAATGGAGCGCAGATTACGCTTTCCACTCCTGCAACCTCTGCTTTGCCTTTGATCTCTTCGATGAAAGTTTTAGCTTCTGGTACGGTTTTAAACATCTTCCAGTTACCCGCGATAATCGGTGTTCTCAATGGTTTCAACTCCTAACTATTAGGTGCCCTAAAGCATTTATTACGCGCAGTGCGTTGGATTACTTATCGTTGAGTGCAACAACACCCGGAAGTGCTTTGCCTTCCATAAATTCAAGGGATGCACCGCCGCCAGTAGAGATATGATCCATTTTGTCAGCCAGATGGAATTTCTCAGCCGCTGCTGCAGAATCGCCGCCACCAATGATGGTATAAGCTTCTGTTGTTGCGCAAGCTTCCGCTACTTCACGAGTACCGCCAGCGAAAGGTTCGATTTCAAATACACCCATTGGTCCATTCCAAACAACCAATTTGGAGTTTTTGATAACATCTGCATAGATTTTACGAGTTTTCGGTCCGATATCCACGCCTTCCCAATCTGCAGGAATACCGTCGATGTCCACAATGTTAGTGTTCGCTGTAGCGCTGAAATCGTCAGAAATAACGATATCTACTGGAAGATAGAAATTCTTGCCGAGCTTCTTCGCTTTTTCGATAAATCCAAGAGCTACGTCCAGTTTGGATTCATCCAGCAGGGATTGACCCACTTCATGACCTTGAGCTTTAAAAAATGTATAAGCCAAACCGCCGCCAATAATTACGTTATCTGCAATGTTCAGCAGGTTGTCAATCACGTCGATTTTGTCTTTTACTTTGGAACCGCCGATAATGGCTGTAAAAGGACGATCTGGGTTTGAAAGAGCTTTACCAATGACGGACAATTCTTTCTCCATCAGCAAGCCGGAAACAGCCGGAAGAAGATGCGCGATACCTTCTGTGGAAGCATGAGCACGGTGTGCTGCACCAAAAGCGTCATTTACGAAAATGTCAGCCAGCTCAGCAAATTGCTTTGCCAGTTCAGGATCATTTTTCTCTTCTCCTGGATAGAAGCGTACATTTTCAAGCAACAACACGTCGCCGTTTTGCAGTTCAGCCACTTTTGCTTTAACAGCCTCACCAACTGCTTCGTCCACTTTAACAACAGGCTTTTTGAGCAATTCAGACAAACGCACGCCAACAGGAGTCAGACGCATGGATTCAACGACCTGGCCTTTTGGACGTCCAAAATGACTCGCCAAAATAACTTTTGCACCTTTTTCAATCAGGTAGTTAATTGTTGGCAAGGTTTCACGAATACGCTTGTCATCCGTAATTTTACCGTCCTCAACCGGAACGTTAAAATCCACACGAACAAACACCCGTTTTCCATTCAGTTCTATATCACGTACGCTCTTTTTGTTCATCTCCATATTCCTCCGCACCCTTTTAATTTTACGAAACAGGAATTTAAGGCACATTTTGATATATAAAGAGCGGAAACAATAACTGCTGTTTCCGCTCTATGATGTTGCTCGATAAGAAAATTCTTATTTAGCCAATTTAGCGAAGTATTCCAACGTACGGATCAATTGTGCAGTGTAGGACATTTCATTGTCATACCAAGCTACAGTTTTCACCAGTTGTTTGTCGCCAACAGTCAGAACTTTAGTTTGAGTTGCATCAAACAAAGAACCGAAAGTGATACCTTTGATGTCGGAAGAAACGATCTCGTCTTCAGTGTAGCCGTAAGTTTCAGGATCGGAAGCTTCTTTCATCGCAGCGTTGATTTCTTCAACAGTTACGTTTTTCTCCAGAACAGTTACCAGCTCAGTCAGGGAACCAGTTGCTACTGGTACACGTTGAGCCGCGCCATCCAGTTTACCTTTCAGTTCAGGAATTACCAGACCGATGGCTTTAGCAGCACCAGTTGTGTTAGGAATGATGTTTTCAGCTGCAGCGCGAGCACGACGGAAGTCGCCTTTAGCATGCGGAGCATCCAAAGTGTTTTGGTCGCCAGTGTAAGCATGAATTGTAGTCATCAGGCCTTCAACGATACCAAATTTGTCTTGCAGTGTTTTAGCCATAGGAGCCAGGCAGTTCGTTGTGCAAGAAGCACCGGAGATTACAGTTTCAGTACCGTCCAGAATTTCATGGTTTACGTTGTAAACGACAGTTTTCATGTCGCCAGTAGCTGGAGCGGAGATAACAACTTTTTTAGCGCCGCCTTTCAAATGTTTCTCAGCAGCTTCTTTAGTTGTGAAGAAACCTGTGCATTCCAGAACGATATCTACGCCCAGGTCTCCCCAAGGCAGTTCTTCAGGGTTGCGGTTAGCCAAAACTTTAACTTCTTTACCGTTAACTTTGAAGAAGCCATCGTGTACTTCTACTTCTCCTTGGAAAGTACCTTGTGTTGTATCATATTTCAACAGATGTGCCAGCATTTTGGAATCTGTCAAGTCATTGATTGCTACTACTTCAATACCTTCCACGTTTTGAATCCGGCGGAAAGCAAGGCGTCCAATACGTCCGAAACCGTTAATACCAACTTTAACTGTCATGAGTGAGTTCCTCCCAAAGTTCGTTTAGTTTAGTTTATATATTCAAGACAGACCCGAAAGCCCGTCAAGACAACACAATTCATAAATCTATATTAACCTTTTAAATAACGGCTTACAATCTCGACAGCAGCGCCTTCGTCGGTGACAAGAATATCTTCTTGCCCGAAACGCAGCACCGCATGAATAGCAGCTGCCTTGCTCTTGCCCCCAGCTACACCTAGCACCGTCTCCGTACGCCTGATGTCCTCCAAGCGGAGTCCAAGCGTCAGCATTCTATGAACAACGACGCCATCTTCGTTGAAATAATAGCCAAACGATTCGGCAACCGCGCCCTCATTGCTGATCTGGGCAAAAGTTTCGGGGTCAAGCTTGCGTCTGTGGGCCATCGCTATGGCATTGCCTATCCCGTGAATGATAATACGACTCTCTCGAATCAGGCTCAATATATCCTGAATGTTCGTATCCTCAAGCAAGGAGTTGTAAGCATGATTGCTGAGCAAATCCGGTACATGGAGCAGACGGTATTGTGAGCCGACCTTGCGAGCCATTGTGGAAGCAATGGTGTTCGCCTGCATTTCCATGCTTTCTCCCAAACCCCCACGTGCCGGTACGAACCATCCGCCCTTAAGTGGGCCATTAGCAGGTAGTGTCAGTTGGTCCGCCACGTCGGCAATCGTCGTGCCACCTGTTACGGCGACCACATCCTCGTCGTCCATAACACTCAGCAGCGCTTTTGCCCCAGCACGGCCCAGCTCCTGCTTCGTTAAAGGAGAAGCATCCGAATCCCCTGGAACGACAACCACCTTCCTCAAGCCATAGGCTTGACGAATCTGATCCTCCAATTGGGACAGGCCGAACAAGTTGTTCGCAATCGGCTCCAGCTGTTCCAGCAGATCCAGTCCTGCTTTGCTCACCTTCATGCCCACACTCTCAATCTCAATCAGCCCTTGGGCTTTAAGAAGATCGGTTTCAGCGCGCAACACGCGCTCGGTCATGTTCAGTGAAGCCGCCAGCGTTCTGCGTCCAATAACATCGGACAGCATAATCTGATGCAGGATTGTGTACCTTTTTTTCAAAACATCCATGAGGTCGGGCAGAAGCTGCTTCTGTATTTCTAATATCTTTCGCATGCTTTCCACTCCCGCACACTTCTAAGTTCTGTCTCTAATGCTATATCACTGACTGGTCTTAAAACGTCCCGGGTTAACTTTTTAAGTCCCACGTATATCTTACCCAATATTTGCTCCACATGCAAGTCTATCTGAACCTATATTTCTCAACTTTTTATGTGAATATGCGCACGTAATAAAAGCTTGCAATTCAATGCTGTATATCATATAATCATCTTTGTTTCCAATTAGCTGTGCGCCCGTGGTCCAACGGATATGACGTAGGCCTCCGGAGCCTGAGATCGAGGTTCGATTCCTCGCGGGCGCGCCATTTTATATGAATGTTTAAATGCTTCTATATACTGTTTTAACCAATAAGAGCGCAGAGGGCTCTTTTTTTTGACCATAAGTTTGACTTTCTTTGACTTTTTGTTTGAAATTGTTTATCATGTGGTTAATACGGCAACAGTTTATAAATAGGGACGTGTAATCGGCATGTCCACCAAATCCATTAACGATATTAAAGGGAGGTTTTTTGACGTGAGCTATGTTCCTATGGTAGTAGAACAAAGTAACCGCGGCGAACGCGCCTATGACATTTATTCCAGACTGTTGAAGGATCGCATTATTTTGTTGGGCTCGGACGTCAATGACGTTGTAGCCAACTCTATTATTGCGCAAATGCTGTTTTTGGCTGCCGAAGATCCTGAAAAAGACATTCACTTGTATGTTAACAGCCCTGGCGGTTCCATTACAGCTGGTATGGCGATTTTCGATACAATGCAATACATTAAACCTGATGTGTCAACAATTTGTGTAGGTATGGCCGCTTCTATGGGTGCGTTCTTGTTGAACGCAGGTGCCAAGGGCAAACGTTTTGCTTTGCCAAACAGCGAAATTATGATTCATCAGCCGCTGGGTGGTGCACAAGGTCAGGCAACGGATATTGAAATCCGCGCCCGCCGCATTCTGAAAATGCGCGACAAATTGAACCGCATTCTCGCAGATCGCACTGGCCAACCACTGGAGCGCATTGAAAAAGACACAGACCGTGACTATTTCATGTCCGCAGATGATGCCAAGGAATACGGTATTATTGATAAAGTGCTAACTAGCTCCTCTACAGAAGGTGTATAAGAGAACGAATTATTGCCTCTGAATAGCTGGTCAACGAAAAAAGCTGCCCCGGATGTTCGTATCCGATAGGCAGCTTTTTCGTTTACTATTCTTTCTGTCCTGCAAAAGGCTTGCTGCCTTGAGGCAACAATTGACCAAACGAATAAGTGAACTCAGGAATACCGTACGCATAAGGTCCATATTCATACAAATCAAATACAATCGTCACACCGCTATTCGTTACATAAAAATTCGGATTAGCCGCAATGTCCTTGAAGCCACCAAAGCCGCCTTCATTCACCATTGAACCATTAATTTTTTTCTTCAGGTCGCTATTAAGAAACTGTTTGTAATTAGGATTGGCCTTCAGCACGTCAGACAATTGCAGCAATTTTCCATCAGCGAGTGAGAACGTATATCCTTTACGGGCCGTCATACCATGAGCACCCGCCGTATCGAAGTAATCCTGCATAATCACACTCAAAATACCGTCTTTGTTATAGGAAACGGCAAAATCATTAGCAAAGGCATACGGTCTTTCAACTGTAGGCTCACCCTCAGCCACTTGCTTTTTGCCTGCTGCCAGTATTTCCTCCCCTCGTTTTTTAAGTACACCGTTAATGGCCTGCTGAGCTTCAGGATTAAGCTGGCTACCACTGATTTGCGGATACTTAACCTTGTAGGACACCTTTGCATCACTCGAAGCCGGAAGAGATTGGGACGTAATCGTAATCGGATTTAGCTGGCTTTTACTCAATGTTACGGTTTTCTGAGCTGCATTCCACTGAGCATCGATGCCCAAATAATCTTTCAGTAGTCTCATAGGAATGTACAGCTTCCCGGCGATCTGTTTGCCATCCATGTTGCGTGTGCTTATTCCATTGACATTGACATAGGGACCATCGGAGGAAGAGGACATGATGTAAAGCTTATTGTACCCGCTGCCTACGGTATAGGTCGCTGTTTTGGTATCATAGCTCACCGGAATTCCTAAGCTGTCGCGCAGTGCTGCTACTGGAATGAGTGTGCTTCCGTTTACCTGGACTCCTTTGGTCGCCAATGTTTTACCGTTCCATTGGATGGAGATTCCCGGTTGCTGTGATGTAGCTAGCTGTTTGGTCGATGCTGCCTCAATATAGGAAACAGGAAAAACTGCGACTCCTACTAAAATTCCCGCTGCCAGCAGTGCGGAGCCCCATTTTTTTGTATGCTTGTTCATATTAAATTTTCCTCCTGTTATAGATGTGTATATCCTATGTGTATTGATTACTTTACTTATTATATCTATCCCCCTATGTTCGTAGTTTACAATCTGTACACTCTCCGATCTCAATCTGTACATCTAGTAGGCGCCAGCTGTTACAGACTCATTACAAAATAGTTTCGACATATAAAAAAAGCCAGCAAGCCATCCTGCAAATAAAGCAGGGCGCTTGTGGCTTCGTTATAATCTCTACGCTAGTTCAATTCGTATTGTGCCGACACTTGGACTTTCACACTCACTTGACCGGATTGTATCTCTGTTCCACCACTGGTGTCCAAAAGTGCCTTGCTCATAGCAGCCTCACGTTGTGTGAAGATTTGGGCATCTCCCCCATCTACCGTTACGTTCAAGAGAGTTCCAAGCCCACGTTTGGTTGCCTTGGCTACAGCATTGGCTTTAGATTGAGCATTTCCCAACGCCTTAGCAATCGCTTCTTCCTCATAAGCTGAAGAGTTTTCTACCGAAAAACGCACATTATCCACGTTGTTCGCTCCAGACTGTGTAGCCTCATCCAGTAACTGACCGATTTTATCCAAATCACGGTACTTGACGGAAAGCGTATGGTTGGCAATGTAGCCTTTGAGCTTCTGTCCTTGTTTTTCGTCATAGGTATAGTTAGGCTGCACGTAGAACTGGCTCGTCTGAATGTCGTCTGCACTGATGCTCCACTTTTCTTTCAGCAGTTGTGTGACCTTACTTATTTTAGCTGCGTTGGCTTTTTGGGCAGCGGCTGCTGTATTTCCTTCAGATTGTACGCCGATGGATAGATAGGCAATATCGGGCTTAACCAATACTTCCCCGCTGCCACTCACATTAATTACACTGCTTACCGTCGTAGATGCTGACGCGGCATAGGCGCGATCTGCTCCTGTCCATAATCCCCCTGCTACTACTCCTGCCAATAATGCTCCTGCCAGAACTGCTGTATTTGCAGCTTTTGTCCAATGTTTCATCTTAATCGTCCTCTTTTCTTGATGATGTGTGTACCTTCCAGACGGAAACAAAGGGAAAAGGTTGCAGTTAGGTGACACATTTTCGAAATAGAGTACCATCACAGAATGTAAATTACTTGTAGCTTGGGCTAAACACTGCGCAGGTATTCAAAAAGACCACATTGGAGCAGCCCGACGGGGGATTGCCCACTCTGTTTTTTCGGGTACAAAAAAAGCCCCAAAGGGGCTTTTCACTAAGAGCGTATACCATATCACAAAGCAGATGTTTGTTTATTGATTTTCCAGCTCTACCTTACTAACCAGACTTACTAAAGCGTTTACAGCCTGCTCGGCGTCCGCACCTTCAGCACTAATGTAAATTTCAGTACCTGTACTGATGGCAAGGCTCATAATACCCATGATACTCTTGGCATTAACCTTTTTGTCTTCTTTTTCCACAAAAATCTCAGATGAATATTTATTCGCTTCCTGTACGAACAACGCAGCAGGTCTGGCGTGCAGTCCTGTTTTCAAGCGTACGACTACCGGATGTTTTGACATGTCAGCTTACCCCCTCATCAAATAAATCTGGACACTACTTACTCCATTTTATTTATCACATTATAACATTAACCTGGGACAGACACTAGAAAAAAAACTAAAAAAACCGGGGCTGAAGCCCCACAGGCACTCCTTTTAAGGAATCAGGCCGTTTTCTCCCCTGATTTTGTCAGCCATCTCGTCAATTTTGCGAAGTCGATGATTTACACCCGATTTACTCACGACCCCTTTGAGCATTTCCCCGACTTCTTTCAAATTCAAATCAGGATGAGCGAGACGTATTTCTGCCACCTCGCGCAACTTATCTGGCAGCGTATCCAGGCCGACTTCCCTCTCCAGCAGCTTGATATTCTCAATTTGCCGGACAGCAGCTCCAATCGTCTTGTTCAGATTAGCCGTTTCACAATTAACAATCCGGTTCACGGAATTGCGCATATCACGCATGATGCGGACATCCTCAAATTTGAACAAAGCCTGATGCGCCCCAATGATGCTGAGTAGCTCAATGATCTTTTCGCCTTCCTTGATGTAGAGAATAAAGCCTTTTTTTCGCTCAATGCAGCGGGCATTCAGATGAAACTCATTCGCCAGATCGACCAGCGCCTGGCAATGCTCCTCATACATCGAGGAAATCTCCAGATGGTAAGACGATCCCTCCGGATTGTTGACAGAACCACCTGCCATAAAAGCGCCACGCAAATAAGCCCGCTTACAACAGTTTTTCCGAATGATATCCCGATTAATCCCGTCCGTGAACAAGAACCCTTCTGATACGATGTAAAGATCCTTCAACAGCTCTTGTACACCACTTGGAATGCGGACAATGTACACGTTATTTTTTTTCAGGCGCATCTTTTTTCTTACAAGCAGCTCGATATGAACTTGAAAATGCTTTTTGATCAAGGAGTAAATCCGCCTTGCAATCGCGGCATTTTCTGTGGACACATCCAATATCACCCTTTTATTGGACAGTTGTACGGACCCGAGCATACGTATGAGCGCAGATAGTTCTGCTTTTTCACAGCAGGGCTGGCTTTCGATCATCGTAAGCTCTTTTTTTGTTTGTGCCGCAAAGGACAAGGGACTCACCTCCTTCTTAATATCCAGTTTTGTACCAGTTGGTAAATGTGCTGGCTCAGTTTGTCGGCATCGTGCCGTAAATAGGTGCGGAACAGAACAAGCGTATCTGCCACCACTTTGTATCCTCGGTCAGTCAGTTCTCCCATGTCTATTTGAACTGGCTTGGCTCCCTGCTCGGCATACATTTCCTGTACTTGGGGCGGAATTTCTCCATTATTGACGATTACATAATCAAACAAATGATGCCCTATATGCTCATAAATAGCCTGCAAGTGATCTCCCACAGTATATCCATCCGTTTCGCCCGGCTGAGTCATAACGTTGCAGACGAATATTTTGATAGCGTCTGATTTCACCACAGCCTCTGCAAGCTTCGGTACGAGCAGATTAGGCAAAATGCTGGTGTACAGACTGCCAGGACCAATCAGGATTGCATCGGCCTCATTAATGGCCTCCACAGCCTCAGGCAACGGCTCCACGTGAGTCGGTTCAAGAAAAACACGTTTGATTCTGCCGCCCGCTTCCGGGATTTTGGATTCACCAGTAACCACCGTGCCATCCTCCATTTCGGCACTCAGCACAACGCCTTCTTCAGCCGCCGGCAGCACACGCCCCCGTACAGCAAATACACGGCTAAGCTCACGCACCGCCGTCACAAAATCTCCCGATATATCGGTCATCGCCGCCAAAATCAGGTTGCCCAAACTATGGCCTGCCAAGCCTGATCCTGCGCCGAAACGATATTTCAGCATATCGGACATCACCGGCTCTACATCAGCCAGTGCAGTCAGTACATTTCGAATATCCCCCGGAGGGGGCATTTGCAGCTCACTGCGCAATATCCCGGAGCTTCCGCCATCGTCAGCGACTGTAACAATAGCCGTAATATCCAGTGGCTTTTGTTTCAACCCCCGCAGCATGACGGACAAGCCGGTTCCGCCACCCATAACAACAATACGAGGGCGCTCCCGTTGTGATCCGGTCTCGTTCATGTTTTCACCTCATTAATGCCGGTCGCGTTCAGCATCCCGATGTGAAACAGAAACTGATTCTGTTTCACTGGCACCCAGCATTTTTCCTAAATATTCAGATATCGCGACAGAACGATGCTTACCGCCGGTACAGCCGATACCGATAATGACCTGGCTCTTGCCTTCCTTGCGGTATTGCGGAATCAAAAAATGTAACATATCCAGCAGCTTGGTCAGAAATGCCTGAGTCTCAGGCCATTTCATAACATAATCATACACATCACTATCCTGTCCGGTATGTGGCCGCAATTGGTCCACATAGTGAGGATTGGGCAGGAAACGCACGTCGAATATAAGATCGGCATCAATGGGAATACCATATTTGAAGCCGAACGAGGTAATGTTTACGGAAAGCATGCTGCTCTCCAGATGAGAAAATCGGGAAATAATTCGCGCCTTTAAGGTTGCAGGCTTCATCACACTTGTATCAATGACCTGTGTTGCTGAGTTTTTCAGTTCCTCCAGCATTTTGCGCTCCAGTCGTATTCCGTCCAGAGGCATACCATCCGGAGCAAGCGGGTGGCGGCGACGGCTTTCCTTGTATCGCTGTACGAGAACACCGTCATTGGCATTCAGGAATAAAATTTCACAATGAATTGTAAAATGATCCTTAATATAGTTTAATGATTCCGACAAAGCCGTAAAAAATTCTCGTCCACGCAAGTCAATCACCAGCGCCACTTTGCCTATCTTACCGTTGGACTGCTCGATTAATTCAGCAAACTTGGGAATCAGCACAGGCGGTAAATTATCAACGCAGAAGAAGCCCAGATCTTCCAGGCTTTGCACTGCAATGGTCTTCCCTGCGCCTGACATTCCCGTAATAATAATGAGTGTTGCCCACGGCGCAGCGTTTTTTAGGTTGTCTGTCATATGGACTTCCCTCTCCTTTTGCTTCATCACTCTATGTCAGTAACCTATGGATCAGGAGCGCAGTAGCAAACCGGCTGCCCCTACGATACCTGCGTCATTGCCAAGCACTGCCGGAACAATAGATACCCCTTGCTGGAGCGGCTCAGGTGCCAGTTGGGCATATACCAGACGCATCTCTTCGAACAAGAAATCACCCGCTTTGGAAACACCACCGCCTACAATAAACAGCTCCGGGTTTAGCACGGTGGCAACCGCTGCCATAGATTTCCCTAAATAAAAGGCAGCCCGCTTCACGATACGCAGCGCGACCTCATCCCCGGCCTTGGCTGCATCAAATACTTCCTTGGCAGCGATTTGATCTTCCAGCGCCAGGGAAGTCCGATCTCCACGTTCCACAGCGTCATTTGCCATGCGGATAATGCCCGTTGCGGAAGATACGGTTTCCAGACAACCCATTTGGCCACATCCACACTGAATGGCTTCCAGATCCGGTACGACGCTCATATGACCAATTTCTCCAGCCATGCCTGAAAAACCTTGATATATTTTACCATTAATAATAATACCACCACCAACACCCGTACCCAGGGTATAGCATACGCAGTTTTCTATGCCTTTGCCCGCCCCGGCCCAAGCTTCGCCAAGTGCAGCGACGTTAGCATCGTTGTCTATTTTCACAGGCTTGCCAATCCGTTCCTCCAACAGCGCACGAATCGGTACGTCACGAAAGCCAATATTGGGGGCGAGGACTATAATACCTTCGCGAACATTCGTAAAACCAGCAACGCCCGCTCCGACACCCTTCAGTTGATCCCATTCATAGGGAGATTGCTCAACAATGTGCCGCACATATTTTTCGATATTGCTGATCACAACGTCTACGCCCTTAGTTGTTTCCGTTGGTCCTTCGTATGTGTGCAAAAGCTGCCCGTCTTCATTACAAATGCCTACCTTGATTGCTGTACCGCCCAAATCGACACCCACATAGATACTTTCTGACATGTTCCAAGCCACCTTTATGTTTACTTAAAAACTGTGTATGAAATATATGATTAAAATCTTGACTTATAATAGTTACCTACGTTCCAACTATAATTGAAGCCCCCGTTACGGTCAAGGACACTTCCCTGTTGGAAAGCGCAGGATTAGCAGAACTTCAGGTCTCATCATCCATAAAAAGGAGAAAGCCTGTGCAGATGCAGCAGGCTTCCTCTTCCTGAATCTAAGGCACGGCTTAACTGGGCCTAACCATCGCCCTCACCTTAGCATAATTGTATCCTGTAGCTTTCTTTATTGATCCAGTGTTTCGCTCCAGTCATGAACAGAGCTGCCTTCGAGATATTTCTCGCAATCCATAGCCGCCATGCAGCCCGTTCCCGCAGCCGTAATGGCTTGACGATAACGGTTATCCTGCACGTCCCCGCAGGCAAATACCCCGGGAATGTTCGTTTCTGTCGTTCCTGGTTTCACTTGAATATAGCCATGATCGTCTGTGCTGATTTGACCATTCAGGAAGCCCGTATTAGGCGTATGTCCGATTGCCACGAACACACCATCTGCCTCGATCAGCTCATCCTGATTCGTCTCATTATTGTGTACCTTCAAGCCCTTTAATCCCGTCTCTCCCGTTACGACCTCCACAGGAGTCCGGTTTAACGACCAATGTACTTTTTCATTTTCCCGTGCGCGATCCTGCATAATTTTAGACGCCCGCAGCTCATCGCGACGGTGAACCAAGGTTACGCTGGAAGCAAACCGGGTCAGGAAGCTCGCCTCCTCCATGGCTGAATCGCCGCCACCCACTACAATGATTTTTTTCCCACGGAAAAAGAAGCCGTCGCAGGTCGCGCAAGTACTGACTCCGCGTCCCACATTGTCCTGCTCACCCGGAATACCAAGATATCTGGCGGACGCTCCTGTAGCAATAATTACCGACTCCGCCTCAATGATGCCTTTTCCCTCTACCTTCACTTTAAAAGGGCGCTTGCTGAAATCCACTTCCTCTACCCAGCCGGAAGTAAATTCAGCGCCAAAGCGTTCGGCCTGCTTGCGCATGTTATCCATCAACTCAGGTCCGAGGATGCCTTGCTCAAAACCCGGAAAATTTTCAATTTCAGTCGTTGTGGTAAGCTGCCCGCCGGGCTGCATTCCCTCAATGATCAGTGGATTCATGTTCGCGCGCGCCAAATAAATAGCTGCTGTGTAGCCTGCAGGACCTGTACCAATAATTATGGATTTATACATACGTTTGTTGCCTCCTTCTAAGTGGTGTTTGTAGCAGGTCTCAGACCTGCTTTTTAAACGTGGAGAGCGGCTGTTTCATCTTCTGCTTGATACCGCACACGCTGTCAATCTGGCGTGCATAGCGGCTTACGGTCGATACGGAAATACCATAACGGTCAGCTACCTCCTGATAGGTCACCGAATGATGATTCATTTTGGCTGTCAAGTATTCCAGCGCCGCTGCCCATCCCTCAGTATGCTGAACAATCGGCACTTCCGGGGCAAGCCGATCCAGATATTCCAGCCAAAGCGACCTCAAGTCGCGCTGCATGACTGGATCGGACGGCTTGCTCATAACGGCAAGTACCTTATCCAACACTGCCTGCCATTCCGGATGGACAGTTGAATGGGCAGACACCTCATCTTCGGATACGTGGTGAGCCTTCTCTGACTCTGGTCGCAGAAGTCGCTCCGTTTCCTGATTTGTCTCCTGTATGTCCTTAACTGGCGGCTCCGTCAACTCTTGCAGTACCTGCAAGGCGCGCCGTTTCAACTCGCCTTCCTGATCCGGGTCTTCTACGAAGGATTCCAATGCCTGCCGCACCTCATCGTCACCGATCAGGCTTAGCGCCTGAATGACTTGAAGCTGGGTCGCTCGATCGCCGTGGCGTAACGCCCAGAAGAAGGAAGACCGGATTAGCGGGTCCCGCTTCATACTGTCAGGCACCTGGTCAGCTCCGAACTTCTCCCACATGCGGAATTGTTCTTCAAAGGGGAGATGGTAATGGTAGCTGAGCACTTGCAGCGGTGTACCCTCCTGCTGGAGTTCCTCCAGCCGGGACAGGAAGAACCGCGGAACTTCCGAGGAATCATCCTGCTTTTGCAGATGACCCCACAACCGCCGGGCTTCCGTATATCTTCCCGTATTGCTGGCAGCCACCGCCGTATAATGGTACAGGGAGGGGTCGTCATTATTCTCCCCGTCACCTTGGAGCAACCTGCGAAAATGTCTGTAGGCCTCCTCATGACGTCCGAGAATCCCCATCGTAGTAGCCAGCTTGAATACCTGCTCCTCCTGAAATGGTATGGTAACCGTCAACGTTTGAATCAGACGATCCAATTCCGGGCCGCCGCCCTCATGCTGATAAAAGATCGCCAGGTTGCACAGCGCATGCAAATTACCCGGTTCATCCTCCAGCACTCGAAGAATGGTAGTCTTCGCATTTTGAAATAGTCCCATGTAGTAATACGCCAGCGCCAGATTGTTCCGCGCAGCGAACATGTCCGGCTGTTCCTCTGAAATTTGCTTAAGCAATTGGGCCGCCTGAGCAAACTTCCCTTCCTCCAGCAAGACACGGGCCTGATCATGCTCGACCACTCCCTGCCGGGCCTTAATGCGGTTCAGCTTGGTTGGACGGTCCAGCTCATAATAAAGCAGCTCCATCATTTCCTCGGCTTCATCGAGAAACTGTCCTTCTTCGTCCTCCTCCAAATACGTGACCAAGGCTTTCTCCGCTTCTTCAAACTGCTCCATATTGGCGTAATTATTCGCCATATAGAAGTAACACTCTGTCATCGACGGATCTACATCGCTTAGAACAGAGGACAGGATCTCATTTGAACCTGCATAATCCCCCATCTCTGATAATATACCCGCCATATTGCAATGATTCACCGAATTATCCGGTTCATATTCAACGGCTTTGCGAAAATATTTCAATGCCTTGTCATAATGATTGCGATCAAGCGAGCGCACAGCTTTCTCAAAAAAGAAAGATGCGTCGAAACGCAAAACAATAATTTTAGGGCTAGGTCCCGAAGCTCGCAGATGTTTCCCTTTCATAAATAACAAAGGCACCTCCTTTAACTGTAACTGGCATGTTCATACCCTTCAGTATACCACAACTTTAAAAAGACTTGACAGTAGGGTATGCCTCATCCCAAAAAACTGAACCAAGCTCTGGCCCAGCCGCTGGAAAATGAGTGAATACGCCAAATAGCCGCACGCGCCTTCATGTGTAAAAAGGCAGCGTTCGGCTGGACATCGGGATATATATTAGGCTGAACTTAGACATCAAAGTGTCAACGGCACCGACGAGCGCTCACGCTGCAGGAATACGGCAAGCTCACGATATCCGACCTCATGCAGAAGCGCGCGCGCCTTCTCCAGATGCTCGGACAGCTTCGCCGGATCATGGGCATCCGAGCCTACGGTGAGCGGGATACCTAGCGCCAACGCCTCCTCCAGCATGCGGCGGCTCGGGAACATCTCTGCACAGGGCTTGGATAGCCCCGATGCATTCAGCTCGATTGCCCGCCCGCTGCGGGCAACGGCCGAGAGTGTAGAGCGCTCCAGCTCACGCAGCTCCTCCGCTTCTTCTGGCTTCGGATAGTGGCCGAAACGCTTAATGACATCCAGATGCCCCAAGATGTCGTACAAACCGGTAGCTGCCGCTTTGGAAACCGCATCATAATAAGTCCGGTACACCTCCAGCACATTTTTGCCTTCCCAATGGTGTACCTGACGGAAATCCGTGACATCCCACTCCCCGAGAAAATGTACAGAACCAATCACATAATCCCACGGATATGCGGTGATGATGTCTTCGATTTCCCGTTCCCAACCCTCGATGTAGTCGCCTTCCAAGCCGACACGAATGTCAATCTGTCCCTTATAGTGTTCTTTTAATTCGAGACATTCTTCCACATACCGGGGCAGCTCTTCCATTGGCATCGCCATCTCCGGGTAATAGTCGGCCGGATTTACATGCAGTAACGGCATGTGATCGGACAGGCCGAGCTGATCCAGCCCCAGCCGAATACCCTGCTGCACATACTCTTCCAGATTTCCTATCGCATGACCGCAGCGGGCATGATGCGTATGATAGTCAATTTTCATGAGGCACTCCCCTCTTCCAGCGCTACAACACCCATTTTAATCACGACGGGGACGCTCATGGCGGCGGTTCAGCTCAGCCAGTACATCATCCAACGGTAGTTTGCGCTCCTGTAACAGTACCAGCAAGTGATAGATCAGATCGCTGACCTCCAGACGCAGCTCCTCATTATCTTTATTCTTGGCAGCAATGATCGTCTCGGATGCTTCTTCGCCAACCTTTTTCAGAATCTTATCCACGCCTTTGTCAAAAAGGTAGGTCGTATAGGCCCCTTCAGGACGTGTCACTTCCCGCTCCCTAATGATTGCTTCCAACTGGGCAAGCACCTCAAAGCGGTTTGTTGCAGCATGAGTCGTGCCTGGTTGAGTCGCCACCAACGCCTGGCCCCCGGCATTTCCCGTAGCAGGAGCTATAACTGTTCCTGGCGCGGAAATATCACGGAAAAAGCAGCTCGTCGCTCCGGTATGACAAACAGGACCATTCGGAATTACACGTACAAGCAGAGCGTCACCGTCACAATCCAACTGGATGGAGGTGATTTTTTGCGTATTCCCCGAGGTTGCCCCCTTGTGCCACAGCTCCTGTCTGGAACGAGACCAAAACCAAGTCTCTCCCGATTCCAGAGAAAGCTTCAGCGATTCTCGATTCATATAGGCCAGCGTCAATACTTGTAGCGTAGCATCATCCTGCACAATCGCCGAGACAAGCCCTGCTTCATTCCAGCGGATATTATCCAATACCTGTTCCAGAGATAGCTGCTGGTTCAATTCGTTGCTCATCGTATCTCCACTCCTCTACGCTTCAAATCCCGTTTTAGCTCGGGGATTCCTATTTCTTTATAGTGAAAAATCGTTGCCGCTAATCCGGCATCTGCTTTACCCACCGTAAACACGTCATAAAAATGCTCCTGCTTGCCAGCTCCACCGGAAGCAATGACTGGAATACCCACGGTATCCGACACCGCAGAGGTCAATGGCAGGTCAAAACCATCCTTGGTTCCGTCCGCATTCATGCTGGTCAACAAAATTTCGCCTGCCCCTAGCCGTTCAGCCTCCTTGGCCCAGGCCAAGGCCCGAATGCCGGATGGCGTGCGGCCTCCGTGCGTATACACTTCCCATTCGCCCCAAGCCTCATTGTACTTGGCATCAATCGCGACTACGATGCATTGTGAGCCAAAGCTGCGCGCACCCTCCGCAATCAGCTGAGGGTTACGAACGGCCGCCGTATTAATGCCGATTTTATCAGCCCCTGCACGCAGGATGCGCTTCATATCATCGACATGCGATATCCCGCCGCCCACGGTGAAGGGAATTGCAATTTCCCCCGCTGTCTGACGAACCACCTCTTCCATGGTGGCGCGACCTTCAACCGAAGCAGAAATATCCAGAAATATGATTTCGTCTGCGCCTTCCTGGTCATAAAGCGCCGCCAGCTCTACCGGATCGCCTGCATCGCGTAAGTTCACAAAATTGACGCCCTTAACCACCCTGCCATCCTTTACGTCCAAGCAGGGAATAATACGTTTAGCCAGCATGCCTATCCCCCTATGCCTTTGCTACGGCTTGTACGGCGACCTGTAAATCAATGCTGCCTGTATACAACGCCTTACCCACAATAGCGCCGCCTACACCTTTTTGCGCATAGGCACTTAACGTAATCAGATCGTCCATCTTGCTGACACCGCCGGATGCAATCACGGTGCGTCCACTGCTTTTCGCAAGCGCCACGATCGCCTCCACATTCGGACCCTGCATCATTCCATCGCGGGAAATATCCGTAAAAATAAACGTTTCTGCGCCCTTGGAGGCCAGCTCAGCCGCCAGTTCATCTGCACGAACCTCTGAGGTTTCGAGCCACCCTCGCGTCGCTACATAGCCATTTCGCGCATCCAGACCGATGGCGATCCGATCACCATACGTAGCCAACACCGCTTCCGTAAAAGCACGGTCCTCAATCGCCGCCGTACCCAAAATCACGCGGCTCACGCCCAGTGACAACAGGCGCTCTACATGCTCGCGCGTGCGCAAACCGCCGCCCACCTGTACGGGTACTTGCACCGTAGATGCGATGCGTCCGATCAGCTCATCGTTCACAGGTTGACCCGCTTTAGCACCGTCCAGATCGACCAAATGAATGTAGGAGCCGCCCAAGCGCTCCCATTCCCGGGCCACCTCCACCGGATTTTCATTGTATATCGTCTCCTGGCTGTAATCCCCCTGCACCAAACGTACACATTTGCCATCGCGAATATCAATCGCCGGATATATCGTGAACAAAGTATGACCCCCTTGTGAGCTATTCAAAAATACCTATGTGTAATTACGCTCGCTTTTCCGCCTCCGCCAGTTCCAAAAACTGACGAAGCAGTCGCATTCCCATGTCCCCACTCTTCTCTGGATGGAACTGCATACCGTATACATGGCCTCTGCCTACGATAGCTGTTACCGGCCCGCCGTAATCGGTCACCGCCAGCAAATCGCTTTCTACCTCCGGCTTGGCATGATAAGAATGCACAAAATACACATGCCCTTCCTCCAAGCCTTGCAACAATGGATGTTCCGGCTGCGTCATGTGCAGACGATTCCAGCCCATATGCGGCACCTTCACGCCCAGATCAGGAGCAAAGCGCACGACTTTTCCCGGCAAAATATCCAGCCCCTCATGACTGCCATATTCTTCGCCACGAGTGAACAACAACTGCATCCCCAAGCAAACGCCAAGCAACGGCTGTCCGGCGCTCGCAACCTCCTGAATGACTCGGTCCAAGCCGCTGGAACGCAAATGCTCCATAGCGTCTCCGAACGCCCCTACACCTGGCAAAATCACACCGCTGGCGGAACGAATCACTTTTGCATCTCCTGTTACTACAGCCTCATAGCCGAGACGTTCAACCGCCTTGCTCACACTATGCAGATTGCCTCTGCCGTAATCCACAATGGCAATGGACATGGACTACAGCACTCCCTTCGTCGAAGGCACTCCCGTCACCCGTGGATCAATGGATGTCGCTTCATCCAGCGCACGTCCCAGTGCCTTGAATACCGCCTCGATCATATGGTGGGTATTTTGCCCGTAGTGAACGATGACGTGCAGCGTCAGACGAGCCTCCAGCGCGAATTTCCACAGAAATTCATGCACCAGCTCCGTCGAAAAGCTCCCTACCTGCTGTGACGGATACTCTGCACGATACTCAAAATGCGGTCGGTTACTTAGATCAATGACGACTTGCGCGAGCGCTTCATCCATCGGTACAAAAACGCTGGCATAACGCTTGATTCCTTTTTTATCACCTAACGATTCCAACAAGGTTTGCCCCAGACAGATACCAATGTCCTCTACAGTATGGTGATCGTCGATGTCAACATCCCCTCTGGCCTGTACGTTCAGGTCAAACTGTCCGTGCTTGGTGAACAAATCCAGCATATGATTCAGAAAAGGGACATCTGTCTCAATTTCGGCTTGCCCTGTGCCGTCTACCGCAAAAGATAGCTGAATATCCGTTTCGTTCGTCTTCCGGCTGACGCTGCCTGTACGTCCTGCTCCATTATTTTCATTCCCCATCATCATCCACCGCCTTCTTCTCATTGTCCAATCGAACCTGTATCGCCCTTGCGTGACCTTCCAGACCTTCATGGCGGGCAAGCTGCATAATCGTCTCTCCATTGCGCAGCAGCGCTTCCTTGCTGTAATAGATCATACTCGACTTCTTGATAAAATCATCAATATCGACCGGGGAAGAGAACCGTGCGGTTCCATTGGTCGGAATAATGTGGTTAGGACCAGCAAAATAATCCCCTACCGGCTCCGAGCTGTACGCACCCAGGAAAATCGCTCCCGCATTTTCGATCAGACCCACATGTTCCATCGGATTCTCTGTCATGATTTCCAAATGCTCCGGGGCAAGTTTGTTCACAATCTGGATCCCCTCATGCAAAGTGTCCACGACAATAATTGCTCCATAAGCCTCAACCGATGCAGCAGCAATATCTCTGCGCGGCAGCTCTGCCAATTGGCGCTGTACCTCCGCTGACACTTCTTCTGCCAGGCGTTGCGAGGGCGTAACCAGAATGGCCGAAGCCATTTCGTCATGCTCTGCCTGCGAGAGCAGGTCAGCCGCTACATAAGAGGCATTCGCTGTATCGTCAGCCAACACGACAATTTCACTCGGTCCCGCAATACTGTCAATATCCACCGATCCGTACACCTCGCGCTTCGCCAGCGCTACATAAATGTTGCCGGGTCCGCAAATTTTATCGACGGGTTCAATGCTATCTGTCCCGTAAGCGAGAGACGCGATGGCCTGCGCTCCACCAACCCGGTACATTTCTGTCACGCCCGCCTCTGCCGCAGCAACCAGTGTATACGGATCAATTCCCGCCTTGCCGCCTGTTGCCGGGGGTGTCACCATGACGATCTCCGGTACACCGGCCACCTGAGCCGGAATCACATTCATCAGCACCGAGGACGGATAAGCCGCTTTACCGCCCGGAACATACACGCCTACACGCTTCAACGGTCGGATGATCTGACCCAGCAAGCTGCCGTCCGGCTGCAAATCCATCCACGAATTACGTTTTTGCTTCGTATGAAAAGCACGGATATTGTCCGCCGCCTCCTGAATCGCCTGCAAAAAAGAAGGCTCCACCTTGTCATATGCCGCCTTCAATTCTTCCTCCGTCACACGGAGCTGCTCCGCCGTCAGCGATACACCGTCGAACGATTCTGTATACCGCAGGACAGCAGCATCTCCCTCCTGCCGTACCGAACGGATAATCGCACGAACGGCTTCATTTTGATCAGGTGTACCGTAATCGACCTCGCGCTGGAGATTGAAATCACGGGCTGAAACGATCTTCATTTGTCCATTCCCCCTTACTTGCAGCTTGCAGAATATTTCTCCTAACGATAGCCTATTCCTCAGTCCTGCGGTGCCACCGTAGCTGGAATCACCTGATGCAATCGATCACACAGCGCCTGAATCGGGCCATTTTTCATCCGATAGCTGACCCGGTTGGCAATCAGCCGACTCGTAATATCCAAAATACTGATCTGCTCGACCAATCCGTTCTCTCTCAAGGTCTGCCCTGTTTCCACCATATCGACAATTCGGTCTGCCAAGCCGATTAATGGTGCCAGCTCGATAGAACCGTTCAGCTTGATAACCTCCACCTGCTGGCCTTGCTCCCGAAAATACTGGGAAGCCACATTCGGATACTTCGTAGCCACCCGCTGACGAATACCCGGCTGCCAATCCGGCAAAGCAATGACCGACATTCGGCAACGGGCAATCCCCAGATCAAGCAGCTCATACACATCCTTGTTCTCTTCCAGCAAAACATCCTTGCCTACAATGCCGATATCCGCAGCTCCGTACTCCACATACGTGGGAACGTCAACCGGCTTCGCCATAATAAACTCCATTCCCAGTTCAGGCAGTGGAATAACCAGCTTGCGCGTATCATCCACATCTACTGGAATAGGAACCCCCGCTCGACGAAACAGCTCAGAAGCCTGCTTATAAATCCGGCCCTTCGGCATGGCTACCTTCAACGTCTCCGTCATGGCAATTCCCTCCCTTGTACCGGTTGTCTTTCTCCTGCTGTATAGCTATAAACCTCTGCGTACAAATCCTGCTGCTCGCGGCGGCGATCCTCTGGGCCACCCGCCAGTCCTGTAACGACCGTCCGTCCTGCTCCTCGAAGCTGTGCCGCGGCGGATAACGCCTCTCTGCGTCCCTGCTCATCATAACGAATGAGGACCGGGCGCTTCGCCTCGATCTGGATACCGTCCACACCGTCAACGATCCGGTTCGTCTTCAACGCGAATCCCGTGGCAGGAACGGAACGACCAAACTGCTGTAGCAGATTGTCATAACGCCCTCCATTACATACGGGGAATCCGATCTCTGCCGCGTAGCCCTCAAAAGTCATTCCTGTATAATATGAAAAGTCTCCGATCATAGTAAGGTCAATTAGCACATGCTCAGACACGCCGTAACTCTCCAGCACTTCCCAGACCTCGCACAGATGCGCAATGGATTGAATCGTCTGCTGCTCGACGCTAAGACGGGTAGCCTGCTCGCAAATTTCTTTGCCCCCGCGAAGCCGGAGAATAGCCTCCAGCTTATCCCGATGTTCGGTAGGCAAACCCAAAGCTTCAATCGCTGTCCGGTAGCCCACCACATCACGGTTCAATAACAGTTCCTTTAGCGCTTGTTGTTCAGCCTGGCGACCCGGAATGATTTCCTCAAACAGACCGTTCAGGAATCCCACATGCCCCATAGCAATTTTAAAAGAGGACACCCCTGCCGCCTGCAATGATGCAATCGCCAGTGCCACGACCTCCGCATCAGCCTCGGGCGAGTCATCGCCTACCAGCTCCACACCCGTCTGGAAAAACTCCGCTTCTCTTCCCACCTCTTCCTCAATCGCCCGAAATACATTTGCGTGATAGGAAAGCCGGAGTGGTACTTCCTCTTCCTTCAACAGCGACGATACCACACGCGCAATCGGCGCGGTCATATCAGATCGCAGCACCAGCGTAGTTCCGCGGTTATTGAGCAGCTTGAACAGCTTCCGATCCGAAGTAGAACTAGCCACACCCACCGTATCGTAATATTCCATCGTAGGCGTCATAATCTGACGGTAGCCCCAACGCTCCATACATTCGAGTACATTCAATTCAATCGCCCGCAGCTTCGACACCGCACGCGGAAGGTAATCTCGAACCCCTACAGGGATTTCAAATCCTTTTGGCTTGGTCATTCTCTATCACCTCATGATTTCGCAATATCTTTATCATGGTAAAGTGCTAACAAACTAAAGTATATTCGATATATTATCACGGCCTGCTTGTCAACGTCAACCGAACGGGACAGCCCATTTTTATAAGTGGATACTCCACAAAACTTGCCCAACCAACCGAGTAACTAGACATAGCCAGAGCTATATCCCTCTCGCCTATGACCATGGATGTCCATTGACTATCTTTTGTCTGATGTTAATCTTTTTTATTCATCCATATATTTTTAACATTTTATTTGATAATTTAGAAATTAATGAAGTGTGTCTTAGGAACTATTCTGTCGACAATATAATTTATCATTTTTAAAATTGCTTTTGATTAAGAGAAATAAAGTTTATATTTTCTGATTTTTTCCCAAAAAAAATATATTATTTTCAGAAAAAAAACATGATTAACCCTAAAACGCTATATATATCAGAAATTTTATATGAAAATATAAATTAATATTTATTTTTCTTTTATTTGACAAAAAAAGAGCGCAGTTGTTAAATGAAAATATAAAAAATACAGGAGCTGTTGCAAAGTGAGGACAGTTAATGAAATTGACCAAGTAGTAGATGAGAAAGAACGTGATCACCGTAGGTTTTTAAAAGGAGCATCCTCTGTTTATACGCTTGGTGGCTATTTTCCTACAGAATTAATTTTATTCAGCAAAGCAAAACCTGTCTCTTTAGATTGGATTAAACAAGTTGACTCAGGCTCTGTTTTGTTCTTTATGAGTTCCTACTGTAGCGCTTGCCATATGGAAGTGATGGAAGATTTCATAGAAGAGTTTCCTCAGTTTGATTATGGAATCTTCTATGAAACCTCAGAGGAACAATTTGCTGAACATACTAAACCGTTTCTTGGTAAAGCTCACTTGTACCCATGTGATTTGGGCAGATTGAAACCTCAGACGCAGGTAAACTCTGTACCGTATGCCCTAGTGTTAAATAAAATGGGACAAGTTACCGGTGCTGGAGTCATCGGTACGGATACAGAAATGCAGCAGGTAGCCTATTCTTTACTGGCTGTCTATGCAAGTAACAACGACAAAAAATGAATCAGCTATTCAAAACTTTAAAATACTCCAAAATTTCTTTCATCAAAGTATTTCAATTTAACAAGCCTATTGTCCTATTCTCCTTAGCCGTGTATATATTTAATTCGATCCAATCTAATATCAATATTTATTTGACTGGAATGTTGGTAAATCAATTTCAAAGCCAAAGCATCAGCATTGTTATTCAAACGATTATGATGATTGCGGGATTACAAATTTTCAAGTTAATATTGGACACTTTTTCAAGATATAAAAATCTCCAGTTAAGCATTAACTTTGCTCAAAGATCTCAAGCTGATTTAATTCATATTGTTGCCCAGACTGAACTACTTGATAAGGAACATCCCAAGTTTAAATCTGATTTTTTGTATTGGAGCTATGCAAGCGGTCAATATTACAATTCATATTTAGGGACAATTCAACTAACACAGCAGATTATCACTTCAATTCTAGGATTTTATTTATTATCTTCTTCTTTTATATTATTGGGTCTAATGGCTGTCATCATAGGTATTATTAGAGGAGCAGTCGAATTAAGTTCCGTTCGACACAGAGTACTACTGAATCAGGAAATACAAAAAAAAACGCGGGAGCACTACTATTACTTTTTCCTCTTAACAGAAACCCAACATCAAAAAGAAATGATGTTATACAGACTCGTCAACCATTTCAAAGAAAGTTGGGAAACAGCTAAGAAAAAAGTGAATATGCTGGAGCTAAAACTAGAGAAGCTGAACATAAATAGGTACCGGGTGGGGCAATTATTATCGACTTTGAATTATTCTGTCATTCTAATCATCATTGCTGTTCTAATTGCCAATCAACGCTTAACCATAGGCGATTATGTAACTATTACAATGGCGCTATCTATGACAGAAAATAATATTGCTGCTTTATTCCAAGGACTCTCTACCTTAATGGAGAGCGCAAACCATATTGAACAGCTAGAAAACAACAAAGAGCTCGTTCAAAGACAGAGCATCTCTACCCAAGAAACAGGTTCATCCCCGTTTTTTTTTCATCAAGAAATTAAGGTAAATGATCTTACATTTTATTATCCGAATCGGGAGAAGCCAGCTTTATCTCACATTTCATTACGTATTCCAAAAGGGAAAAAGATTGCTATTGTTGGGGCCAACGGATCGGGCAAGTCCACACTCATTAAAGTACTGTTGGGTCTTTACAAAGTGCCTCCCCATGTCGTTTTTATAGATGATGTGGGTATAGAGCAAATCAACAGAGAAGATATGTGGCAGAAAACGAGCGCTGTATTTCAGGATTTCATTAAATATACAACAGATGTACGGGAAAATGTGGCAGTCGGTAATATAGGCCAACTCCATAATTCGGAGCGTATTGAACATATTTTAGAGAATCTTGGATTATTAGATGAGTTCCCCAAAGGTATTGATACAAAACTGGGTAATTTGGATGATGATTCGGTCAATTTGTCAGGTGGACAGTGGCAAAAACTTGCTTTATCTCGAATTTTTATTCGAGATAAAGATGAAGTGATTGTGCTGGATGAGCCTACAGCGGCGCTCGATCCCATGAGCGAGGTGAACCTGATGAATCAGATTCTTGCTCACTGTTATGATAAGACGGTTCTACTTATTTCGCATCGGATTGGTATAGCCAGACAAGCTGATCACATCATTGTCATGCAGGATGGGGGAATTGCTGAAGAAGGAACACATCAGGAGTTAATTATCGGCACCGGACCATACCAAATGATGTGGGAACAACAGAGAGAATGGTACGAGTGAATAATCGTTCTGGAGGTATAACAATATGGGTACAAGTACCAATAAGAAGAAAGAAGATGTGGGATTGCCTGTGGGATCATCACTTCCTTCTCAAGAAATACAAGCTTTTACAGGGGAACTATGCCAACTTGATGAATTAGATAAGCCCTCTATTATGATATTTATCTCGATGTACTGTTCATTCTGTATTGATTTGTTGCCGCATTTATCGCAAATCCAGCAGGAGCATAGCGATTATCAGTTGATGCTATTCTCCACCGGAGATGATGACGATCACCGCGATATGATTGAATATTTTAAATGGAATTTTCCCGTTTTTCATATGGATCAGAGTGAAATGGAAAATTGGTTTAATATCATTCAGATGCCATTTATGCTCGTTACAAACCAGCATAAAGTGATTTGTAAAGGTGTCGCTTATGACGCAGTTGGAGCTGCCCAATTAATTTCCAACGTATAAAATTTTTTTCTACGAAGGGAGGTGAGAAACTATGGCTTGTGGTTGCGGCGCAAAAGGTTTATTAGGTAAATATCGCTCAGGTAGTGCTTCATGTGTAATCAGTGCATGTTATGCAAATGGAGTACAATCTCCTAAACAAATGTATCAAAAATTTATGATTTGGTGTGAAGGAGATAGTGACTACCATCCTTGTGATGAACTGATCGGTTGTTGTTAGTAATAACTTATTACCTTAGGAAGAAGGGATATTTCCCCTTCTTCCTTTATCATCAGGAGGTGAGAATAATGAATGCACAAATAATCATCTGTGATCAAATTCAAAACAATAAACAAGCGAAAGGCCACACACTTGGGACGATCCTCAATCACGTCCATATTCCAGTTCTCCCTTTTGTACTGAAGTTACATGTTCTCGTCAAAATTTCAGACTTTCCGTCGAGAGAATCACTCGATATGCAGCTTCGCATCTACGATGAGCAGGACAAAATAATCGGTACGACAAGCCGTCTGGTATTACGTAATTATCGAGACTTGGATATGATTCCTGGTGTAGATGCCCAACTGGAGTTGTCTCTTGTAATCGTGCAATCCGGCAACATTCGAATCAAGTGTTTTATTGATGAAGAAGAAGTGACATGGTATCCATTGATGATTAGGCTAGCTGAGGCTTCATAATCCTATAAATAAAGGTGACTTTTCTTAAAGGAGCATCTATATGTCAGAAACTATCGCCTTAATTTGTGATATGATCATTGCTGTGCTTTTTTTCACATCTTTTTATGCCAAAATTGGTGAAATAGAAGGTTTCAAATACGAAATTTATTCCTATCAGGTAGTCCGTTCCATGAAGCTTGTTCAACTCGCTGCTTATGCGGTTCTTACTGCTGAGGGCATATTGTTTGTGTCTTTTGCGGCCGGTATACTGGATGGTTTCAAAGAGTGGGCATGTATTCTCCTCATGCTTTTTTTCAGCGTGTTTACAATACGTAAAAGAATGCGAACGGGTGTTACGACATGTGCGTGCTTCGGAGAGATGAAATGGCTGAACCGTACCCCAATTATGCGGAACATCGCTATTATTCTGATTTTACTTGTAGATCTTTTGGTTACGAGAAGTACCAATATATTTCTCGCGACAAACCTAATTCTGCTGACAGTCAGCATAGGGTTTGTGATGGAACTGGCACGAATGAAATTCAACGAGAAGAGGGAACATTATGATTCTATGGTTTAGTGGCCTAAATCTGCTTTTATTCGTACTGCTTGGGGTACTTCTATGGAACCAAAAAAAGAAAGAAAATCAGCATATGCAAAGCACCCTGGACATCATTAAGCAGCAATCTTCCCAAAACTCAGGTATCGTGATCTGCCTCTCCTACCATTCCGCTATGCATAAAGCTTTATGTGAACTGATTGATCGCGTTGCCAAGAATAAGCTGGTTATTATATACGATGCTCCAAAATGGTTATTTCTTAGTAAGCAAAAAAAGTGGGCTTCCCATTTATTAATTCCAGGTACATCCATTCCATACTTAGCAGATAAAACTAGAGTCATTACATTTTTTGAGAATAAATATAATATCATCAATGAACCAACAGAGTATATTGCATACCAATACTTGCAGAATCATTGATTAGATCAACTTACTCCTATAACCCCTCTTTCCTTGATTCTGCTAAAAGCTTCTTTGAAACAACGCGATATGTTATTCAAAATAACGGGTAACTTTGATGGATCATCTCCTCCTCTAATAAGCTACAAAAATTAATTAGAGGGCTAGAACCCAAACGTAGTTGTCCTACTTTTAAAGAAAAACAATCCAAAAAGGCCCCTTTATACTCAAGGGACCTTCTAATTACTCTATTTACCACTATTCGTATCCGATCTTCTCAATTCACGCAGTGGATTACCACCCACAAACGCTCCGGCCGGCACGTCCTTGTGCACAACCGTCCCGGCGGCGACTACCGCCCCATCTCCGATAGTGACACCCGGCAAGATCGTCGCATTCGCACCAATCAACACGTTATTCCCGATCATTACCTTACCAATGCGATACTCCTGTATGAGATATTCATGCGCCAGAATGGTCGTGTTATATCCGATCACCGAATTGTCCCCTATCGTAATATGCTCCGGAAAAAAAACATCCACCATCACCATCAGGCCAAAGGCCGTATGCTGCCCTACCTTCATCCCAAGCACTCTGCGGTAAATGACATTCTTCCAGGAAAGCACGGGACAATACCGGGCGATCTGTATAAAAATAAAGTTTTTAATCCCTTTCCAGCGGCTTACCGTCCGGTAAATCTGCCACAGCGCATTGGGACCTTCCACGGGATAGCGGTCAACCTTCCTCACGATACATCGACACCTTGAAACTCCAGCTTCAGTAAATCCCGCATATCATGCAAAATGTAATCCGGCCCATATCCCCGTAGAGCTTCCTCACCCTTGAGCGACCAGGCTACACCCGCCGATTTCACGCTTGCAGCTTGTGCCGATAGAATATCAAAGGAACTGTCTCCAACCATCAACGTATGCTCTGCTTTGGCGTTCAAGCCAGCCAGCGCCTTAAGCACAGGTTCTGCGTGTGGTTTCGGATGCTCTACGTCGTCCACCGTCACAATATAGTCCATAGACGAGGTCAGATCGAACAGATCAAGCACACGAATCGTAGAGGATCGTATTTTAGTCGTCACAACCCCCAGCTTAATTCCTCGCGCACGCAACTCCTGAATAACCTCGATGACATACGGAAAAGGCTTCACCATTTGGTCGTGATGGAGCAAGTTATAAGCACGATAGCCTTTAACCAGCTCAGACACATCCTTTAATCCCGAAAAGGTACGAAGCTGGTCATCCAGCGTTCCGCCCATATGAGGGATAATATGCTCCCGCGTCAGCGGGTCAGCGTCCGGGTGATTCAAAATGTGCAGAAATGTGCTGATAATCAGCTCATTCGTATCCATAATCGTTCCGTCCAGGTCGAATAAAATCGTATTTATCATAGATGCTCCTTCTTGTCCTCGTCCGTGCCTTCCTTGTGTAGCTTATCCGGCGCAGGCGTTGTCGGAGGAATCGTATCTTGACCCGGGCGGGAAGCCTGTTCCGGCGTCACGTCAGGTACCTGATCGACTCCTATCTTGCTGGAGACAATCGGATCGCTATATTTCGGGACAGATGCCCCTTTACGACGACGAACCACGATGAAAATCACAGCGGCTACAACAATGAAAATAGGGAGCAGTTGCGAGATCCGTACATTACCGTAACTCGGATCTAGATGCCCTGGCTCAAACCCCAGCCATACCATAGGAGACCACAAAGCATTCACAAAAGAAGCCAGCCAATCCGGTCCCTGAAAAGCCAAACTATCCGTCCGTACACGCTCGATGAAAAAACGGCCAATCGAGTACCAAATGAAGTAAAATGCAAACATTTCGCCTGCACGTACAAATTTCATGCGTCGAATGACGAGTAGCAGAATCACACCTACAATACTCCATAGGGATTCATACAGGAATGTAGGATGGTGAAACACCCCGTTAACGTTCATTTGATTCACAATGAAATCCGGCAGATGCAGTTGATTCCGCAAAAAGCTTTCTTCCGTCGGTCCACCGTAGGCTTCCTGATTGACAAAATTACCCCAGCGGCCAATCGCTTGACCGATCAGCAGACCTGGCGCACAAATATCGGCAATCCGCCAGAAATTATAACCCTTATAGCGAAAATAGATGACTGCGCATATAATCGCGCCGATCAATGCGCCGTAGATCGCAATACCGCCATTCCAGATTTTGAAAACATCCCATAGATTATCTCGATAGTCTTCCCATTTGAAGGCTACATAATAAATACGCGCTCCAATAATAGCCGAAGGAACACCCAGCAGCAGCATATCCATAAAAAATTCCTGCGGAATGCCAAATCTTTTACCTTCACGAATGGCGAGATATAAACCCACAAGTGCCGCCAGCCCCAAAATAAGCCCGTACCAATGGACCTTAATTGCCCCGATTGAGAAAGCAATCGGATTCAGCAGTAATGTTGCCGTTGACATATGTTTTTCTCACTCCTTGTTCTTCCTTGCAAACGACTGAACCTTAATCCATATCTTCCATATCTTCAGAAATTGTAGCAGTCAGCTTGTTCGTAAATTGCAGAGCCGCGTTCACGCCCATCTGTTTCAAACGATAGTTCATTGCGGCCACCTCAATAATAACGGCCAAATTTCGGCCCGGACGAACTGGAATCGTAACGAGCGGAACATCCGTGTCAATAATACGTGTCGTTTCTTCATCCAAACCAAGACGGTCATACTGCTTGTCCTGCTGCCATGCCTCCAGACGGACAACCAGCGTAATCCGCTTGTTGTTACGAACTGCACCTGCACCAAACAGCGTCATCACATTAATGATGCCCACGCCGCGAATTTCCAGCAAGTGACGAATCAGTTCCGGCGCCGTACCATGCAACTGAAAATCGGACGTTTGCCGAATTTCCACTGCATCATCTGCTACCAGACGATGCCCCCGTTTAACCAGTTCCAGCGCTGTTTCACTTTTACCAATTCCGCTACTGCCCGTAATGAGCATACCTACACCATACACATCACACAACACACCATGAATGGTGGCGGTAGGAGCCAGCTTTCTTTCAAGAAAACCCGTAATGCGGCTTGATAAAATCGTCGTGGCCATATTAGTACGCAATACAGGGGTATCCCGTTCAGCACTGGCCTCCACCAGTTCTACAGGTACTTCCAGACCACGTGTGATGATGATACACGGAGTCAGCTCCGTACATAGACGCTGCATCCGATCCTTTCTTTCCTCAGGAGGAAGCATACCGAGAAAAGCCAGCTCAGACCTTCCCAAAAGCTGCACCCGCTCCTGTGTGTGGTATTCAAAATACCCAGCCATCTCCAACCCCGGACGATTCAAATCATCCACCGTGATCAGCCTACGCAGACCTTTCTCACCGGAAATAACCTCCATTTGAAATTGCTGTACAAGCTCAGATACCTTTACCTTCTTAGCCATCGTATTCTCCCCTTCATCCTGCATGACCAGATTCTATACGTAATCTTATTTATGTAGCGTCACCCTATCAACCATACAGCCCACTGCCAGCTCATCCTGTGCCAGCCCAAGCCTCACCTTTTTAACATGATTTCGGGCTACCTGTGTTCATGCAGTTGGATTTGTCCAATGTTCGCCTTCATTTACTCCAACAAACCATGCCTGAACCTACATAGACCCATACCAATGTACCCATCGTATCGGAATTTTCCAATGAATGCAATGCCGAAGCTGGAAGCTGTATGGGATATACAAAAAGAGCCGCCTTTCCCCGGCCGGGAAACTGCGGCTCTCTTCTATTGATTAAACTTATTCACCAACCAGAACGCTCAATTCCGATTCCTTATCAAAAATATGAACCTTGTTCATATCAACAGCCAACTTCGCTTTAACACCATCACGAGTATTGGAGCGCCCGTCTACACGGGCAATAATCGTTTCATTTCCTGCGCCACTCAGGTACAACAGCATTTCATGACCGAGATTTTCGGTAACATCCACAGTGGACGTAAAGATCGTATTCGGAGAAGCCTCCAAAAATACGGGCTCTTCATGAATATCCTCAGGACGGATGCCCAGAATAACTTCTTTACCGACATAACCTTTGGTTTTCAAAATCTGTCCCTTACCTTCAGGAACGAACAGATCCAGACCCGGTGCAGTGAAATGCAGTGCGCCGTCCTTCTCAGCCAGCTTACCTGTGATGAAGTTCATCGTAGGAGAGCCGATAAAACCAGCTACGAACAGATTTACTGGACGGTTGTACAGCTCATCCGGGGATGCGGCTTGTTGAATAATACCATCCTTCATAACAACAATCCGGTCACCCATCGTCATCGCTTCGACCTGGTCATGCGTTACGTAGATAACGGTCGTTTCCAGACGTTTAGCCAGCTTCGTGATTTCCGCACGCATCTGACCACGCAGTTTGGCATCCAGATTGGACAATGGCTCATCCATCAAGAACACTTGCGGGTCACGTACAATCGCACGTCCCAAGGCCACACGCTGACGTTGACCACCTGATAGCGCTTTCGGCTTGCGATCCAGTAGATGCTCGATATCAAGGATTTTAGCCGCCTCACGTACACGCTTATCAATTTCTTCTTTCTTCACCTTGCGAAGTTTCAGACCAAAAGCCATGTTTTGGTATACGTTCATATGCGGATACAAGGCATAGGATTGGAAAACCATCGCAATATCGCGATCCTTTGGAGCTACATCGTTCACAACACGATCTCCAATGTACAATTTGCCGTCCGAGATTTCTTCCAGACCAGCGATCATACGGAGCGTAGTAGATTTACCACAACCGGAAGGACCGACCAATACGAGGAATTCTTTATCTTGAATGTCCAAATTGACATCAACAACCGTAGCTTTATCTGCACCCGGGTATTTTTTGAAAATATGCTCTAAGCGTACACCAGCCATAGCTTTTGCCTCCCCAAGATCAAGTTTTGAAATCGAATACATTTCTTACTTGTATCTTACCCTAGTACCCACTTCGTAGCTATTCGCAAACTGCACAAAAATGCTATTTCCTTTTTGTCACTTTGTACAATAGTAGAAAAAGCTTGACCAAAACCGCATCATTAAACGTACGCACATCCAATCCCGTCTCCTGTTTAATTTTGTCCAAACGGTAAATCAACGTATTCCGATGTACATAAAGGCGCTTAGCCGTCTCACTCACATTACAATCCAATTGAAAAAAGATATCCAATGTAGCCATCGTCTCAGCGTCCTCCAACATGACGGACGACCGCATAACCTGCTCCAAAAATTGCACGCGTTGCTCCTTCGGAATACGGTTTAATAACCTCTCCAAATGCAACTCCCATGAAAAGTGGATATGCTCTGTTACATGAAAAATTTTACCAAGATGGATCGTCTCCCATAATAAATTCAGCTCTTTGGGAAGACTTTTCAATAGTATAGACGGTTTGGATACCGCCAAATGAAATACACCTACCCACTCATTTGCGATAAGCTCGTATAAACCCAGGCTGAAAGCCGTAAGAACCTCCTCCAGCGATTCCGTAAAATCCGCATCCCTGGTTTCTACATCTTTATCCCGGTCGTCTTCTGTTCCCAACAGTAGCTCCTTTTTAGCCATAATCAGCCAAGACTGTTCATCCAGTGGAGTAAGCAGCACATTCCCTCCAAAATAACTGGCTAACAATCGATGTAGCTGACTGTAGGCAATAGCGCCCCCCTGTGTTCCTTCACCAGTCAGTACAATGGGAACCATATACGCCAACAACGAATCCCGAAGCCCCAACTCATCAGGAACCTCTTCTTCATTCTGTAGGTTGCCAGCCTGCTGTATGAGCCATTGTCCAAAACGCTTCATTCGCTCTTCCTCAGCATAAACCGGGTTATCGGGCTGTTGCGTCCCCGTCCCATCCTGCCAGAATTGCTCCATGTTCCAGAGTAGCGCCTCAATCAGCTTCCGTTCCCGATCCGTCAAATGCTTCGCCTCTACCGCAAAGGCAGCCGATTCGCCTGCTACCACACGGAACGGGAAATATATTTTGCTATCACGTACAAATGACTTATCCGGTACAGCCGATTCTGCTGACTGACCTTCTGCAATCATTTCCGGACACCAAGGCAGTATAGTAAAAGGTGCTTGAATAATATTCTGAAGCTGTTGCTGTATCCATTCCGTATCCAAAGCCACGCGATCACCACTTCACTTTTTTTAGAATAACCTCTAAGCGAACATAATGAACCTATTATAACCTGTCGATACCTTAAAATAAAAAAGTTAGTAAGAAACATAACCTAAATCCATGCAAATATGCATACAAAAAAAGTCATCAACTTGTAGTTGATGACTTTCGATGAGCCATGAAGGACTCGAACCTTCGACACCCTGATTAAAAGTCAGGTGCTCTACCAACTGAGCTAATGGCTCATAAAACTGGTGGAGGATGATGGATTCGAACCACCGAACCCGTAAGGGAGCAGATTTACAGTCTGATGCGTTTGGCCACTTCGCTAATCCTCCATATAAAGGTGGCTCGGGACGGAATCGAACCGCCGACACGAGGATTTTCAGTCCTCTGCTCTACCGACTGAGCTACCGAGCCATATCCATCAACAAAAAAATAAAGTGCGGAGGGATCCCCCTTCCCACTTTAGTACGTAAAACTATCATATTGAAAAATGGCGGAACTGACGGGATTCGAACCCGCGATCTCCTGCGTGACAGGCAGGCATGTTAGGCCTCTACACCACAGTTCCCTGAATTTTTCAAAAATGGTGCCGGCGAGAGGACTTGAACCCCCAACCTACTGATTACAAGTCAGTTGCTCTACCAGTTGAGCTACACCGGCACAATGGTGGAGGCTGAGGGGCTCGAACCCCCGACCCTCTGCTTGTAAGGCAGATGCTCTCCCAGCTGAGCTAAGCCTCCTGGGTATGTATGGTAGCGGCGGAGGGGATCGAACCCCCGACCTCACGGGTATGAACCGTACGCTCTAGCCAGCTGAGCTACACCGCCATAACATAATATTTTGCTAGCTTGTCCTAAATGGCGGAGAGAGAGGGATTCGAACCCTCGCACCACTTTCGCAGTCTAACCCCTTAGCAGAGGGTCCCCTTATAGCCACTTGGGTATCTCTCCATGTAAATGGACTAACTTAGCAAAAATTCCGCGCGTTATTCTATACATCACCATAGTGAATTAGAATACCAAGCGTAATTTCAAGGTGTTACACCCTGAAAACTGGATCCGAAACTCGATTTGCGTTTTATTCTTAGGATAAGCCCTCGACCGATTAGTATTGGTCAGCTCCATGCATTACTGCACTTCCACCCCCAACCTATCTACCTCGTCGTCTTCAAGGGGTCTTACATACTGGGAAATCTCATCTTGAGGGGGGCTTCACGCTTAGATGCTTTCAGCGCTTATCCCTTCCGTACATAGCTACCCAGCGGTGCTCCTGGCGGAACAACTGGTACACCAGCGGTACGTCCATCCCGGTCCTCTCGTACTAAGGACAGCTCCTCTCAAATTTCCTACGCCCACGACAGATAGGGACCGAACTGTCTCACGACGTTCTGAACCCAGCTCGCGTACCGCTTTAATGGGCGAACAGCCCAACCCTTGGGACCTACTTCAGCCCCAGGATGCGATGAGCCGACATCGAGGTGCCAAACCTCCCCGTCGATGTGGACTCTTGGGGGAGATAAGCCTGTTATCCCCAGGGTAGCTTTTATCCGTTGAGCGATGGCCCTTCCATGCGGTACCACCGGATCACTAAGCCCGACTTTCGTCCCTGCTCGACTTGTTGGTCTCGCAGTCAAGCTCCCTTCTGCCTTTGCACTCTTCGAATGATTTCCAACCATTCTGAGGGAACCTTGGGGCGCCTCCGTTACTCTTTAGGAGGCGACCGCCCCAGTCAAACTGCCCACCTGACACTGTCCTCGTACCGGATCACGGTACTAAGTTAGAACCTAGATACGATCAGGGTGGTATCCCAAGGATGCCTCCTCTCAAGCTGGCGCTCAAGTCTCTTAGGCTCCCACCTATCCTGTACAGATCGTACCCAAATTCAATATCAAGCTGCAGTAAAGCTCCATGGGGTCTTTCCGTCTTGTCGCGGGTAACCTGCATCTTCACAGGTATTAAAATTTCACCGGATCTCTCGTTGAGACAGCGCCCAAGTCGTTACGCCATTCGTGCGGGTCAGAATTTACCTGACAAGGAATTTCGCTACCTTAGGACCGTTATAGTTACGGCCGCCGTTTACTGGGGCTTCGGTTCATAGCTTCGCCCTAAGGCTTACCACTCCCCTTAACCTTCCAGCACCGGGCAGGCGTCAGCCCGTATACTTCGCCTTGCGGCTTCGCACAGACCTGTGTTTTTGCTAAACAGTCGCTTGGGCCTTTTCACTGCGGCCCCCTCGGGCTATTCACCCTACCGAGGCACCCCTTCTCCCGAAGTTACGGGGTCATTTTGCCGAGTTCCTTAACGAGAGTTCTTCCGCGCGCCTTAGAATTCTCTTCTCGCCTACCTGTGTCGGTTTGCGGTACGGGCACCTTCTCCTGGCTAGAGGCTTTTCTTGGCAGTCTGAGATCATGACCTTCGCTACTACAATTTTCGCTCCCCATCACAGCCCAGCCTTAACGATGTGCGGATTTGCCTACACACCAGCCTCACTGCTTAGACGGACATCCATCAGTCCGCGTCACTACCCTACTGCGTCACCCCATCGCTCATAGCGGATTACGGTGGTACAGGAATTTCGACCTGTTGTCCTTCGACTACGCCTTTCGGCCTCGCCTTAGGTCCCGACTTACCCTGAGCGGACGAACCTTCCTCAGGAACCCTTAGGCTTTCGGCGGATCTGATTCTCACAGATCTTTTCGTTACTCATACCGGCATTCTCACTTGAATGCAGTCCAGCGCTCCTTCCGGTACACCTTCAACCCGCATTCAACGCTCCCCTACCCCTGATACCTAAATATCAAGCCATAGCTTCGGTGGCGTGTTTAGCCCCGTTACATTTTCGGCGCAGAGTCACTCGACCAGTGAGCTATTACGCACTCTTTCAATGGTGGCTGCTTCTAAGCCAACATCCTGGTTGTCTGTGCAACTCCACATCCTTTCCCACTTAACACACACTTGGGGACCTTAGC